>JANNWH010000012.1:0-195746 GCA_031408335.1 Flavobacteriales bacterium
TAGATTACTTCCAAAAGAGTAGGGGAGATCATAAAAAGAATTAATAGGTTTAGTAATAATGAAATTGGCTCGTTTGCCAATACAAATACTTCCATGAGTTACTGCAATTCCCATTGCAAAAGCACCATTTATTGTTGCTGCATTGATGGCTTCTTCTGGTGTGATTTTTAATTTGATACATGAAGTTGCAACTACAAAATTCATATTTCCAGATGGAGATGAACCGGGATTAAAATCGGTTGCTAATGCCAAAGGTAAACCAGCATTTATCATTTTTCGAGCTGGAGTATACGGAATACTTAAAAAATACGAACAACATGGCAATGCAACTGGCATTGTTTGTGTGTTTTTTAAAACTTCAATATCGCTATCGGTTACAATTTCTAAATGATCAACAGAAAGTGCGTTGTGAATAACACCAACTGCAACTCCGCCAATTGCATTAAATTGGTTGACATGTATTTTCGGAATCAAGCCATATTGCTTTGCAGCGACTAAAATTCTATCGGTTTCTTCAACTGAAAAATAACCGGTTTCGCAAAAAACATCAATAAAATCGGCTAAGTTTTCTAATGCTATTTTCGGCAACATTTTGTTGATAATTAAATCAATGTAAGCCGAATGATTTTCTTTAAATTCAGACGGAAAAGCATGAGCTCCAAGAAAAGTAGCTTTTATTTTTATGGGATAATTTTCTGAAAGTTTTTTAATTACACGAAGCATTTTTAATTCGCCTTCGATAGTTAATCCATAACCCGATTTAATTTCAACTGCTCCAGTACCAAGTTGCATTATTTCCTCTAATCGTTGTTTCGATTGATTGTAGATTTCATCTTCAGAAGTTTTATTTAATTTTGTAGCAGAATTTAATATTCCGCCACCGCGATTGGCAACTTCTTCATAGGTTAATCCGTTTATTCTATCTACAAATTCTTGTTCCCGATTTCCAGCATAAACAATATGTGTATGACTGTCACACCAAGTAGGAAGCGCTATTTTTCCTGTTGCATCGATGGTTTTATCAACTTTGTAATTCGGACAATTCTCCATCAAACCAAAACTAGCAATCAAATCATTTTCAATAAGTAAATAGGCATTTTTTAGTGATGGTAAAATCGCCATTTCAGTACCAGATACTTTTCTTACAGATTCATCTCTAATTTGTAGTAGCTCTTTTATATTGGTAATTAGGGTTATCATGTACTAATTTTTAGTAAAAATACTTTTTAAAAAATAATTATTTCTAAATTTAGACAAAATTTAAATCGGTGCGAAAAATTAAATATAAAAAAGGTCGTAAAGTGGTTCCTAGTATTTTAGAATATACAGGAATTCACAAAGCAATAAAAACAGAAATACAACTATTTGTTTATGATAAAGATAGTTTGGATGAATTTAAAGATCTTAGAGTACAAGATTTAAACAAGTCAACTAATTTTGAAAGAGTAAATTGGTTAAATATTCATGGTTTAAACGATACAAAAATTATAGAAGCAATTGGTGCCAATTTCAATGTGGATAATTTTATGCTTGGCGATATTTTAAATACAACCAAGCGGACAAAATTGGACGAATATCACAATGTTTTATTTTTTAATATTAAATCGTTATTGCCCATTGAAGCTACAAATACAATAGCAGTAGAGCAAATTAGTTTTTTGTTGAAAAACGGAATTCTAATATCATTTCAAGAAAAAAGAAGCGATTTTTTCACACATATTCGGGAGCGTATTCGTAGTCATTCTGGAATTGTAAGAGAAAAAAAAGCGGATTATTTATTGTATTTACTCCTTGATGCAATAATGGAAAACTTTTACATCACTATTGAAAGTGAAGAAGATAAGGTTGAAGAATTAATCAATACTGCTAAAACAAGTACTAATCCTATTGTTTTAGAACAAGTTGAAAAGCACAGAGACAATTACAACTTTTTGAAACGTTCCATTATTCCGCTACGCGATTCGCTTTATGCCATAAAAAGTATAAAAGATGATGAAGTTTTTAATGAAATAGAAGATAAAAACTTCACTTTTTTTGATCGATTGCACCAAAAATCATTAGAACTTTTAGAACAAATAGAATACGATTTGGTTACTATTGACAGTGTTTCTAACTTTTATTTTTCGACTCAAAGTCATAAAATGAATGAAATAATGAAAACATTAACTGTTGTATCTGTTTTCTTTATGCCATTAACTTTTATTGTTGGTGTTTACGGAATGAACTTTGATAATATGCCTGAATTGCACTGGAAATATGGGTATTTTATTATTATTGGCTGCATGTTTCTTTTACTTTTAGGAATGATTTATTATTTTAAAAGAAAAAAATGGTATTGAAATAGGTTGAAAGTACGAAGTTTGAAGTTACTACTATAGGATTGCATTATCTTTTGAAAATCGATTTCAAAATAAAGAAACCAATTATTCCAGCCAATAAAGAAGCAATCAAAATCATAGTTTTTGTATTGTCAATATGTTCAACATCAGAATAGGCGAGTAGTGTAATAAAAATTGACATGGTAAATCCAATTCCGCCTAAAAAACCAATTCCTATAACCGATTTCCAGTTCATATCTTTAGGTAAATTACAAATTTTTAGTTTGGTTGCGGTATAACTGAAAATAAATATTCCGATTGGTTTTCCTAGTATTAATCCGAATGCAATTCCGAGTGTATAGGTTTCTGTCATGGCATTTTCCCATCCAGATTGTATAATAATTGCAGTATTAGCCATAGCAAAAAGAGGCAATATAAAAAATGCAACAGGTTTGTGCAACCAATGTTGAATAATATAAGAAGTCGATTTTTCATCACCATTTCCGAACGGAATTGCAAAAGCAAGTAAAACTCCAGAAATAGTGGCATGAACACCAGAATTAAGCATAAAATACCACATTACAACGCCTCCAATTAAATACGGAATTAAGTTTCTAACTTTCAATCGATTGAAAACTAACAGCAATATAAAAATAGAAAGTGATATAAAAAGATTACTCCAAATTAACGATTTTGTATAAAAAACTGCAATAATTAAAATCGCTCCTAAATCGTCAATTACTGCTAAAGCCGTTAAAAATATTTTTAAAGAAAGTGGCACTTTATTTCCTAAAAGTGATAAAATTCCGATTGCAAAAGCAATATCTGTCGCCATTGGAATTCCAAAACCAGATTGTGTTGACGTTTCGTAATTTAACAATAAAAATAATCCTGCAGGAACTAACATACCACCAACGGCAGCAGAAAATGGTAGTAAAGCACTTTTTAAAGATGTTAATTCTCCATTATACAATTCGCGTTCCAATTCTAAACCAATCAGTAGAAAAAAAATAGTCATTAAGCCATCATTTATCCAATGTTCGATAGAATGATTTCCAATTTGATGATGCCAAAATGAAATATAATTTTCACCTATTGCAGAATTGGCAAAAAGTAATGATAATAATGTACAAAAAATTAGTGTAAATCCACCTGATTTTTCACTTTCAAAAAAGTCGTTGTATAGTTTTGAGATTTTCATTTTGGATAAAAGTCAAATGTACAAAAATTAAAATTTCAAACCATTAAAGGCATATAAGGAATTAAGAGTTGTACTAACTTTATATGCCTTATATGGTAAAAAAAAATTACACCATATCTTCTGGCTTCACCCAATTATCAAAATCTACTTCAGAAACATAACCCAATCGAATCGCTTCTTCTTTTAAAGTAGTTCCATTTTTGTAAGCTGTTTGAGCGATTTCGGCCGCTTTGTAATAACCAATTTTAGTATTTAATGCAGTAACTAGCATTAGAGAGTTATTGACCAATTCTTTAATACGAGGATAATTAGGTTTAATTCCAATGACACAATGTTTGTTAAATGAAGTACAAGCATCACCAAGTAAACGCGCCGATTGCAAAAAATTTGTTGCTAACAACGGTTTAAATACATTCAATTCGTAATGACCTTGAGTAGCTCCAATAGTTATTGTTACATCATTTCCCATGACTTGCGCACAAACCATTGTTAAGGCTTCGCACTGTGTTGGATTGACTTTTCCGGGCATTATGGAAGAACCTGGTTCGTTTTCGGGAATAAAGATTTCGCCAATTCCTGAGCGTGGACCAGAAGCCATCATTCGGATGTCGTTAGCGATTTTATTTAGTGAAACAGCAAGTTGTTTTAAAGCACCATGACTTTCAACTATTGCATCGTGACTTGCCAAAGCTTCAAATTTATTTTCGGCTGTTATAAAAAGTTGATTGGTGAATTGAGAAATATAGCTTGCTACTTTAACATCATACTCTTTTGGTGCATTCAAACCTGTTCCAACGGCTGTACCACCAAGTGCAATTTCAGATAAATGTGGCAATGTGTTTTTTAGTGCTTTTAATCCGTGATCGAGTTGCGAAACATAACCAGAAATTTCTTGACCAAGCGTAATCGGAGTTGCATCCATAAGATGTGTTCGTCCAATTTTCACAACATCCATAAACTCGGTTGATTTGGATTGTAATGAATCTCGAAGTTTTTCAATAGCTGGAATTGTATTTTCTACAACCATTTTGTAGGCTGCAATGTGCATTGCAGTTGGAAACGTGTCGTTAGATGATTGCGATTTATTGACATCGTCGTTGGCTTTCAGAATTGTATTTTCTTCACCAATTTTCAATCCGGCAAGTTGTTGCGCTCTATTCGCAATAACTTCATTGACATTCATATTACTTTGTGTTCCTGAACCTGTTTGCCAAATGACTAGCGGAAATTGATCATTGAGTTTTTGTTGTAAGATTTCGTTACAAACTTGAGTAATTGCATCACGTTTTTCAATTGTTAGTATTCCTAATTCACAATTGGTGTAAGCAGCTGCTTTTTTGAGATAAGCAAATCCGTAGATAATTTCTAAAGGCATGGAAGCTGTTGGTCCGATTTTAAAATTATTGATGGAACGTTGTGTTTGCGCTCCCCATAATTTATCGGAAGGTACTTTCACTTCTCCCATAGTGTCTTTTTCGATGCGATATTCCATAATAGTTTTTGTTTTTTGTGTTCAACTTCAAAATTTGTTGTTCCTTGTTAGATATTCAAACTTAAAAAATGTTGAACATTGATTAACGAGCGTTGAATATTGAACGAAATCCCTAGCCCAGATAGAAGTGGAAATCCTGTCATTGCAATATCTAAATCGTGATGACAGATTGCTTCGTTCCTCGCAATGACAGATTGTAACGGATAGCTGGAAATAGCTACCAATAAAAAAATGTAAATAAAATTGTTAATTACTTCTATAAAAAAAATTGAAAATTATTGGTCAGTATAAATATATGAATTACTTTTGTGATGTGTTAATAAATAATACTGAAAAATATGTTTGAATTTCAACAATACCTAGGTTTTTTACTTTTCTTAACCATTTTAACCATTGGTTTTTGGTTGATGATTTTTTTGGTTCATTTTGTAGGCTATTGGATATTTGGTGCCACAAGAGAATTGTTAAGAGAGCGAAAAGCTGCTAAAAAAGCATTAGAACAAGCGTAATCGTTTTGTTTATATAAAAAAAGTCCCAATTTAAATTGGGACTTTTTTATTGAGTTTAACCAGGATAATCGCCACCACCATCATTTTCTTGATTACGTTTTGGTCTTTCTTTATCATTTTTCTGTTTGTTGAAACGATATGTGAAAGATAAAGTAAATTGTCTAACTCTCCACTGCATTTCAGAATAAGAACTAATTACGCCAGGAATAAAGGTTTCCATTAATCTTTTTCTAGAATTTAATAAATCGCTGACATTAAATGCAATTGTACCTTTATCTTTTAAAATATCTTTACTAAAAGCTAAATTAACAGCAAAAACTCCCAAACTTCTTCCTTGAGCATTTTTTTGTGGACCGTTGTAATTTAAATTTGTTTGCCAATCTATTTTAATTGGCAACGTGATTTTAGAATTTAAACGAGTAGACCATGAATTGGCAATATTATCAAAATTTTGAGTAGTCGAAATGTTATTAAAATCGGTATAAGTAAAATCACCTTGTGTATCGATTCTGAAAAAATTAAAATTGCTATTTAATTTCCACCATTTGTATGGCGAATAGTTTAATGTAAATTCGAAACCAATTCTGTAATCAGTAGCTAGATTAATAGGAGAACTAATAATTACGGGAACACCATCAACAAAATCGCCTGATTCTCTTCTTACAAATTGAAAAACATCGGTAGTTTTGTTAACATAAAGAGAGGTGCTTAAAGTAAGTTTTTCCCATCTTTTAAGATAACCAAAATCAACCGCGTCAGTCATTGAAGGATCAATATCGGGATTACCTTGAAAAATATTAATATTACTAGAGTAGTTGCTAAACGGATTTAACTGACGACCTCTTGGACGCTGAATTCTTCTACTATAACTGACAGAAGCACTACTTTTATCGGATACTTC
Organism: Flavobacteriales bacterium; assembly: GCA_031408335.1. Lineage (GTDB taxonomy): Bacteria > Bacteroidota > Bacteroidia > Flavobacteriales > Flavobacteriaceae > Flavobacterium. The sequence goes on from JANNWH010000012.1 coordinate 6,422, forward strand.
ATAAGTAAAAAAGGCACTTGGAAAAAAGTTGTTGTATCTTTTGTTATTCAAATCGTTAGTTATATATTGATTTACATCGATATTAGAATCTTCCCAACGAAGTCCGAATAAGAAAGAGAATTTTTTAACTTTGAAACCATATTGGGTGTACAGAGCGTTTACTTTTTCTTTGTATTCAAGAATATTGGTGAAATTTACATTTAGAACAGAATTGTTAAAAACTTGAATATCGGTAGTTTGTTTTAAAAAATCGCCACGATAACCAGCTTCAAATTGACCGCCTTTTCCAATTGGTAAAACATAATCCAATTGAAATAAATTTCTACTTTGATCTTGGTCATTTATGGTTTCTGCATTTCCGTTTCGGCTATCTTCAATGGCTGCAATTGCATCGTCTTTATTTATAGAGAATTGCACATCGATGTTTAATTTATGTCCGTCTTTTTTAAATTTCTTAACTAAACTTGAAGCAAACTCAACATTTTCACTTTCGCTATTTTCTAAATTGACACGAGTTCTATTAAAATTATTACTACTATTTGCAAATCTATTTTCAAAATTCACGTTGTCTTGATTGTCACCACTATTTTTTCTGTAGTTTAAAGTATTTGTCCAAGAAGTTGATTTATCTAAATACCATTCCATTCCAAAATTTCCGTTATATCCTTTACTCAAACGATCATTTTCTCTGGTTTCTAGTATAAAGTCTGGTGCATTAACGCCAGGATTTAAGTAATCGGTTTCAAGAATAGAATTACCTGGGTTGTTACGATAATTGTATCCTTGCGTGGTAAAAAGATTGAATTCTTCATCTTTAAAATTTAGAGTTCCACTCAAACCATGATTATCGGGAACACCTGTAGTTCCGATAAAAGTTCCATTCAAACCATTATTTTTACCTTTTTTAAGGATAATGTTTAAAAGACCACCACTACCTTCGGCGTCATAACGAGCTGATGGATTTGTAATTACTTCTACTTTGTCAATGGCATCAGCTGGAATTAATCTTAACGCTTCAGAAATATTAATGGCATTGGAAGGTCTTCCGTCAATTAAAACTCTTACATTTTCATTTCCTCGTAAACTAATATTTCCTTCAATATCGACCGAAACAGAAGGAATATTATCCAAAACATCACTCACTGTTCCGCCCTTTACCATTAAATCTTTACCAACGTTATACACTTTTTTGTCTAACTTAATTTCGACTGTTGTTTTATCTGAACGAATTTCGACTTGTTGTAATTGAGTAGCATCATTTTGAAGTTTAATAGTTCCGAGATTAGTATTTTCGATAATTGTTTTGTCTTGAATTTCTAGAGGTTTGAACGAAATAAACTCCACTTTTACGTTGTAGTTTCCTGGACTTGCTTCAAAACTAAAATCTCCTTTAGCATCGGTTATTCCTCCAGCAGTGACTTTATTACTTTTTGTATTGAATAAAGATATTGATGTATACTCTAATGGTTGATTGGTATCTTTTTCAACTATCTTTCCTGAAACAATTATTTTTTTTCCTTGTGGTCTTTCTTGCGAAAAATGTATGGATGTGTTCAAAATTAAAAGTAAACTTGCAATATAATGTATTTTTCTCATAAGATTTTTGTTTAAAAATATGCCGCAAAGTTAAAACGTTTGTTAATTAGCGATTCACAAATGAGTGTTAAAAGTAAAATAGAACAAATCTAAATTATAACCCTTTGGGTGCAATTAACGAAAATGTATTAAAACTCTATTTATTAATACAAATTTAAAGTTGATTAGTACCCAAATGTCAGTCAGTCCCGAAGCTTCGGGAAAATGTGACAATTTTTGTTAAATGAGCATAAATAATAATTACATTCACTAGATTAAAGTATAGCATAAATTTTTTCAAGAGGTCGAACAATTATGGCTTTTTCACCATTAACTGCGATTGGTCTTTCCATTAAAATAGGAAAATTTACCATAGATTGGATTATTTCTTTATCAGACATCTTCTGATTTTTGAATTTTTCAATCCAAATTACTTCTTTTTTTCGAATTAATTCGATTGGTTTGATTTGAAGTTTTTTGATAATAACTTGAAGCTCATCATATCTTAAAGGAGTTTCTAAATATTTAATAACTTCATATTCGTGTTTGGAATTTTGAATAAAAGCTATACAATCTCTTGATTTTCCGCATCTTGAGTTGTGGTAAATAGTTATCATAATATAATTAAAATATGTTGAAGAATTTAAAAAATAAATGGTATTTTGGTCGTTACAAATGTACCGTTTATTGTACTAACGAATAAATAAAATTATTAAAAATGTATATTGAACAAATAAACACTAAAAAATTTAATTCAATACTTTATTTACCAATTCCGTTAGGTTTTTTGGCATTAATTGTACTTAATTATTTTTCTACAAAAGACATGGATACCGAGAAAATGCTCCATGAAATAATTGAGAAATTAGGAGTAAACACTGCTTTTGTGCTTTTGGTTGGTCCGTTGTCATTTGCCTGCATATTACTACTTTTATGGGTAAAATTCATTCATCAACAAAGTATTAGAAGCTTAACAACGTCTCGAAAAAAAGTCGATTGGAACCGAATATTATTTTCTTTTAGTCTGTGGTCAGGAATAACAATAGCAACGACTTTAATTGCATTTTATTTTCAACCGGAAGATTTTGTTGTCAACTTTAAGTTAATCCCTTTTTTAATCTTTTTAGTTTTAGCAGTATTTTTAATTCCTTTACAAACTAGTTTTGAGGAATATTTGTTTCGTGGTTATATAATGCAAGGACTAGGAGTTGTAACCAAAAGCCGATTAATTCCTTTTATTACGACTTCTCTTTTATTTGGAATAATGCATATTGCTAACCCTGAAGTTGCAAAAATGGGTTACATTATACTAGTTTATTACATTGGAACCGGATTTTTCTTAGGCATTTTGACGCTTATGGATGAAGGATTAGAATTGGCTCTTGGTTTTCATGCTGCAAATAATTTAGTTGGTGCTTTACTAATTACTGCCGATTGGTCTGCATTTCAAACGCATTCAATTTTTAAAGATGTTTCTCAACCATCAGCAAGATTTGATATTATTTTGCCGATTTTTATTGTTTTTCCAATACTATTATTTATTTTTAGTAAAAAATACAAATGGAATAATTGGAAAGATAAATTAACTGGAAAATTAATCGATAATAATTTACCTCAAATAATAGAAAATAATGAATAATCCGACATATGAAAATGTTCACAATCAATTTAAACTAAATGGTTTTCATTTAAACCGTGAAGATCTTTGTCGTGTTGCCTATAGCTTTATAAAAGAAGGTGAAGATTTTGAAAAACCAGTAGGCGATTTTTTATTAGATTGGTTTAACTCGAAATCGTACCTAGAAGTACAAACATCTGGTTCTACTGGTGAATCAAAATTAATTCGAATTAATAAAGAAGCTATGGTCAATTCGGCATTAGCAACAGGAGATTTTTTCGATTTACATCCCGGAAATAAGGCATTACATTGTTTACCTGTAAAATATGTTGCAGGAAAAATGATGTTAATTCGCGCCATGATTTTAGGCTTGGATTTAGATTTTGTTGCACCAAGTTTACATCCTCTAGAAAACAATGACACCGTTTATGATTTTGTTGCCATGGTACCAATTCAGGCAAAACATTCTTTGAAAGAATTAAAAAAAGTTAAAAAACTTATAGTTGGTGGTGCAAAAATGCATAAAACTTTAGAAACAGCATTGTCAAAATTAGCAACAATTGTATATGAAACGTATGGAATGACTGAGACCATAACTCATATTGCAGCCAAAAGAGCAGGAGAAAATGCTTTTACCGTTTTGCCCAATGTAACAATATCTTATGATGAAAGGAATTGTATGGTAATTCATGCGCCAAGAATCTCCAATGATGTAATTAAAACCAACGATATTGTTGAATTAATTAATGAAAATCAATTTATTTTTTTAGGTCGATTTGATAATGTCATAAATAGCGGAGGTATAAAATTAATTCCGGAACAAATTGAAGAAAAATTATCAAGTAAAATCGAGAACCGTTTTTATGTTTTCGGTAAACCGGATAAAGATTTAGGAGAAAAATTAATTTTAGTTATTGAAGGAGAAAAGCAAGAAATTGATCCAATTATTTTTGATGTTTTGGATAAGTATGAAAAGCCAAAAGAAATAGTATTTGTATCTAAGTTTAAAGATACAATCACTAGTAAAATTTTAAGAAAAGAATCTTTAAATAGTTAGTTTGTTACTTCTGCATTTTGAATAAATAATCTGCAGAATGTTTTCCACTTCCAAAAAACAAAAAGAAAACACTTATTAGTAAAGTAATTGATGCTATTAAGAGATTGTTGACATGCATTTCTCCAATAAAATTTATTGCTACAGCTCCAATTAAAATTGGTAATTGTGCTATAACAGCCCAACGCGTAATTAATCCGAAAATAATCATTATTCCTCCCATAATATGCGCTATTGCTATGTAATGAAAAGAAATCATTCCTCCAGAAAAATTATCTGTTGAAGCTAATAAACCATCAAATTCGCCACTGTTTGTTATAAAGGAAGCACCTTTATAAATTAAAAATGAACCAAAAAGAACTCTTACAACATCCAACCAATAACTTGTATGAGCATTTGCCCATTTATTCAAACCTTTTACTGTAGTATCCATATTTATTTAGTTTAAATTAAATACTAAGTTATTAATTATTAATCAGATACAGCACTTTTTTCGATTTTTTTGTTAACTAGTAATTAACTTTTACAAAAAACTCATCTAAAACAACTTCTATTTTACATTTTTTAGTGACTTCAATTTTAGATTTTGTCCATTGGTTTGAGGGTGTAATTCGTCTTTCTTTCCCATTTATTTTAATATCAATTGGCATATTAAAATTGCTAACATCTGTTTTCCATCGGTATTCTAACTTTTTAGAACCTTTTTTTAATTCTAAAATCGGAATGTCTTTGTAACTTAAATATTGATTAAAAACAGGAGTTAGATTTATATTACTTTCTTTGTTAAAAAATGAAATTACTGTTTCAGTATCAATAATTTTATGGCGAAATGTTTTAGAATAGTTCAGTAGTATTTTCCACCATAATTTGTCGTTATTTATTACATTGCGAATAGTATTTAATAATAAAGCACCTTTTGGATACATGTCGCCTGAACCTTCACTATTTACGCCATAGTTTCCAATAATAGGTTTGTCATTGTTAACATTATTTTGTAAACCAAATAAATATTGTTTTGCTTTATCGTAGCCATATTGACATTCAACAAAAACAGCTTCGGAATATTGCGTAAAACCTTCGTGAATCCACATATCAGCAATATCTAATGAAGAAATGCTATTTCCGAACCATTCGTGACCACTTTCGTGGATGGTGATATAGTCAAATAAAAGTCCAATTCCTGTTCCAGATAAATCGTTTCCTAAATATCCTTTCATGTATTTATTTCCGTAAGCTACAGCACTTTGATGTTCCATACCTAAATAATAAGTTTCAACTAATTTATAACCATCTTCCACAAAAGGATAGTCGCCAAATTTAGATTGAAAGCAATCCATCATTGGTTTTACTTCTTCAAAATGGACTTGTGCTTTTTCTTCATTTTCACGTAAAACATAATAATTTAAATCCAAACCTTTATAGGTATCGTGAATGTGAGCATAATCGGCAATATTAACAGTAATATTGTAGGTATTTATCGGATTTATAACTTCCCAATCCCAACGAGTGAAACCATCATTTAAATCTTGACTACCAATAAATTTTCCATTAGAAACATTCATTAATCCGTTTGGAACTGCCACTTTTATAGTTACACCATTATCGGGTTCATCGCTTTGCGAATCTTTTACAGGAAACCATAAACTTGCTCCAGTTCCTTGACAAGCAACACCAACCCAAGGTTTTCCTTGATTGTCTTTTTTGAATACAAATCCTCCATCCCAAGGAGCATTTTTCGCAATATTAGGATATCCAGAATAGTAAAAACGAATTTTTTCAGATGTGTTTTGTAGTAATTGATTAGGAAATAAAATAAAAACAGCATTAAATTCTCTTTTGAAGTTTAATTTTTGTCGATTGAAAATAATAGAATCTACTTTCATATTTTCAAACAAATCAATTTGTATTTTAGAAGTAGTTTCAATTACTTTAAATACAATTTCGTTGTAACCAACTATCGATTTTTTATCAATATCAATTTTGATATTTAAATTATAGTGCAATACATCAAAACAAGTTCGTTCAGGTCGCAAACCACCTTGAAGCGAATCTTTTCGGGTGAAGTTTTGTTGAGCAGTTATAGTTTGTAAACTCATTAATATAATAAGTAATGTCGTTTTTTTCATTAAACTATTTTGTTAGTATTTTTGTCATTCCGACGAAGGAGGAATCTAATCAATTGATTCATAAATAGTAAGAGATTCCTCCTTCGTCGGAATGATAAAATTGTGGTTAAACTTGTATAACACCCAAATTAAATTTTTTCTCAATAGGAGAATGGTTGGCTGCTTCAATTCCCATCGAAATCCATGTTCTAGTTTCTAACGGATCAATAATTGCGTCTGTCCATAATCGTGCTGCTGCATAATAAGGAGAGACTTGTGCATCGTAACGCGCTTTAATTTTATCGTACAATTCTTGTTCTACTATTTCATCCACTTTTTCACCTTTGGCTTTTAATGAGGAAGCTTCAATTTGCATCAACACTTTTGCAGCTTGAGTTCCGCCCATTACAGCCAATTCGGCGCTTGGCCAAGCAACTATTAATCGCGGATCATAGGCTTTTCCACACATAGCGTAATTTCCAGCGCCATACGAATTTCCTACAATTACCGTGAATTTTGGAACAACCGAATTCGAGACCGCATTTACCATTTTGGCACCATCTTTTATAATTCCGCCATGTTCACTTTTAGAACCGACCATAAATCCGGTCACGTCTTGAACAAAAACTAACGGAATTTTCTTTTGGTTACAATTGGCTATAAATCGTGTTGCTTTGTCGGCTGAATCGGAATAAATAGCGCCACCAAATTGCATTTCACCTTTTGCTGTTTTAACCACTTTTCGTTGATTGGCAATTATTCCAACAGCCCAACCATCGATTCGAGCATAAGCAGTTATAATGGTTTTTCCGTAACCTTCTTTGTATTCATCAAATTCAGAATTATCGACTAACCGTTTTACAATATCATACATATCATATTGTTCGTTTCTTGCTTTTGGCAGAATTCCGTAGATTTCGTTTTCATCTAAAGCTGGTTTCTCAGGCTTTTCTCTATTAAATCCCGCTTTATCATAATCACCAATTTTGCCAACAATACTTTTAATTCGGTCCAAAGCATTTCTGTCATCTTTGGCTTTATAGTCGGTTACACCCGAAATTTCGCAGTGAGTTGTTGCTCCACCAAGCGTTTCATTATCGATATTTTCGCCAATAGCAGCTTTAACCAAATAACTTCCAGCTAGAAAAATACTTCCTGTTTTATCAACAATCATTGCTTCATCACTCATTATTGGAAGATAGGCTCCACCAGCTACACAACTTCCCATAACGGCTGCAATTTGTGTAATTCCCATGCTACTCATGATGGCATTGTTTCTAAAAATTCTTCCGAAGTGTTCCTTATCTGGAAAAATCTCATCTTGTAAAGGCAAATAAACTCCAGCTGAATCTACTAAATAAATTATTGGAAGTCTATTTTCCATTGCTAATTCTTGAGCTCGAAGGTTCTTTTTTGCAGTAATTGGAAACCAAGCACCTGCTTTAACAGTGGCATCATTGGCTACAACAATACATTGTTTTCCTTTGATGTATCCCATTTTAACTACAACACCACCAGAAGGACAACCGCCATGTTCTGTATACATTCCGTCGCCTACAAAAGCACCAATTTCTATACTTTTCCCTTTAGCATCAAGTAAGTAATCAATACGTTCACGAGCTGTCATTTTACCTTCAGCATGTAATTTTTCAATACGTTTTTCACCTCCGCCAAGTCTAATTTTTGCAAATTGTTGTTTTAAATTAGATGATAATAATTTATTATGATCTTCGTTTTTGTTGAAGTTAATATCCATAAAATATGCTGATTTAAGTGTGGCTAATGTACAAAAAGGATTTTAATTGAAAATAGTTAGTTTTTATAATTATAGTTAAAAATAATTGTAATTTTAGAGTCATTTTTTAATTACTTAATATTCTCTTAACATTAGATAGGTACATTTGTATCGTTAAATTAAACATAATGACACTAAACAGTATTTTTCAGTTTTTAGTTCCAAAGGATAAAAAATTCTTTCCTTTATTTGAACAAGCTTCGGCAAATCTAATAATTTTATCAAGTACCTTACATGATGCTGTAAATGCACCTAAAGAAGAAAGGGATGAATATTTTAAGAAAATTGAAGAATTAGAGGGAATTATTGAAGAAATCACACATAAAACACATTTAGAGTTAAGTAGAAATTTTATAACTCCTTTTGATAGAGAAGATATTCATGCATTAATCAAATCTATTGATAATGTTGCCGACAATATGCATGGTGCAGCGAGTAGAATACGTTTGTATCAAGTAGATAAAATTACCAAATCTATTCGAAAATTAACAGAGATCAATTTAGAAGCATGTCAATTAATTGGTGAAGGTATAAAATTGTTGAAAGACATGAAAAATCATAAAGAGATTAAAGAAACATGCAAGAAAATAAACAAATTAGAAAGTAAAGCAGATGTAGTTTTCGATAAAGCGGTTGCTGATATTTTTGAAAATGAAACGGATGCTAAAAATATCATTAAATATAAAGAAGTACTCTCAGCTTTAGAAATGGCTTCTGATAAATGTAAAAGTGTAGCTAACGTAATGGAACAAATTTCTGTTAAACATTCATAAATAGTTTTATTTAAAATCAAATTTATGGATTTTACTATTTTAATTGTAATTATTGTTTTAGCCTTGATATTTGATTATATCAATGGTTTCCATGATGCTGCTAATTCAATCGCAACTATTGTTGCTACTAAAGTTTTAACTCCATTTCAAGCTGTTCTTTGGGCTGCTTTTTTTAACTTCTTAGCCTATTGGGTTTTTGGTTTTGGTGTTGCAGATACAGTAGCTAAAACGGCACATACAAGCAGTATCGATTTAATTGTGATTTTAGCTGGTGTCATTGCAGCTATTATTTGGAATTTAATAACGTGGTGGAAAGGAATTCCATCTTCGTCATCACATACATTAATTGGAGGATTTGCTGGAGCAGCTATAGCTCATGGATTTAGTGATGTTACCGACCCAGAACATGCTGGATTTAAAATTGTCAATTGGTTGAAAGCAGCAAAAGAAGGTGAATTATTACCTTCTGGTGTTATGATTGTTATACTTTTTATTGTATTTGCTCCTTTAATAGGTATGATTATTTCCTATTTTATTTCTATCTGGATGATGTATTCTTCTAAGAAAAATATATATCCAAAAATTGTTACTTTAATTTTAATGTTACTTGTAATTTGGTTTATGTCTTCGGTATTATTATCGTATGATGAAATTAAAAAGCCACGATTTGATAACCACTTTTGGAGTGTAATGACCGAACCAGTTAATATAAAATGGTTCTTAGTAGCTATTATTTTCTTTAGTTTAGCCATTTTTAATCTAGTTTTCAGTAGCTTTTCAACAGCCACAGCAGAAAAAATACTAAAAAAAATGCAGTTATTATCTTCGGCAGCATTTAGTTTAGGTCATGGAGGTAACGACTCGCAAAAAGTAATGGGAATAATAGCTGCGGCAGTTGCTGTATACATTAAAACCAATCCAAAAATAAATATGTCTGGAGGTTGGTTAGATTTAAATGTGATTTTACCAACCGAAGTTGATGGCGTTAAAATTGATGGGCAAATGCCTAATTGGATTCCGTTAACTTGCTATACAGTTATTGCATTAGGAACCTTAAGTGGAGGTTGGAAAATTGTAAAAACAATGGGTTCTAAAATTACGAAAGTAACTGCTTTTGAAGGTGTTGTAGCAGAATCGGCTGGAGCATTAACCTTGTTTTCTACTGAACATTTCAAGATTCCAGTATCCACAACACATACAATAACAGGATCAATTATTGGAGTTGGCGTTACAAAAAGAGTTTCGGCTGTTCGTTGGGGAGTTACAGTTAAATTATTATGGGCTTGGATATTAACAATTCCAGTTTCTGCTGTATTAGCAGCTTTAGTTTATTATTTAATAAAATTATTTTAATAAAGAGGTTTAAAAATATAACTCCTAAAAGATGAATTTCTTCTAGGAGTTTTTTTTATAAAAATAGTATTAAACATTATCTGTTTTTTTTAATTGAATTGCAAAATGTGATTAATTACATTAGTATTTAGCAGTAAACAACTTAACTTTTTTATTTGCTACCTTTTTTGAAGCCAATGTTTGTAGTAGTTAACAAGATTCTAATGTTAAGTTTTTAACAGAAATGAAAACTTAACATTGGCGAATTAATTAATAATGTATTTTTGTTAACGTAAAATTTACATTGTGTTTACTTAAAATTTAAACTAACAAAAAAACTAATATGATTAATAGAACAGAACCTACTACTAATATAGTACTAGATAAAGTAGAAACTGCTAAACCAGAAACTAAAGTAATTGAGGCAAAAGTAACAGTTGAAAAAAGTGTTGTAAAACCAACTCCTACAAGGGTTGTAGTTAAAAAAACAACCACCACAGCTACACCAAGAAGAAGTCCGGTTAGAAAAACAACAGCAACAACAAAAACAACTACCGTTGCTACACCAAGAAGAAGTCCGGTTAGAAAAACAACAGCAGCAACAACAACAAAAACAACAACTGTTGCTACGCCAAGTAGAAGACCAGTAAAAGCTCCTGTTCCAAAAGAAGTTAAATCGGAAGAAGTTTTGGAAAAAACGGTTTCCACTAATCAAGAAACACCGCAAACTATGAAAGATTCAGACAAAGAAAAAGCTAAAAAAGCGAAAGCAAAAGAAAAAGACAAAAAAGAAAAGGCTAAGAAAAAAGAAAAAGCTAAAAAAGAGAAACAAAAAGCCAAAGATAAAGAAAAGAAAAAGTTAGCTAAAAAGAAAGAAAAAGCCAAAAAGGAAAAATCTAAAAAGAAAGCTAAATCTAAAAAGAAAAAATAATTTTTTTTAATAAAATATTTAAGGAGTCGATGTGAAAACATCGACTTTTTTAGTATTAATTTAACACCTGTTCCAAACACATATTAGTACATTTACAATAAAAAAATATGACTATTAAACATTTACAATTCATTTTTATTTTATTTCCTTTATTCATCGTAGCCCAATTGAAAGAAGTAACCTATATTGATGGCGATAAAAAACTTAGTGGTTTATCGGCTAAATCTAAAAAAGAAATTAAAAATAAACCTGGTATATTAATTCTGCCTGCTTGGATGGGAATTGATGACCATGCAAAAGAAAGTGCCACTCAATTAGCTGAACTTGGATATTATACCTTTGTTGCTGACATATACGGAGTAGGAAATAAGCCAACCAATTCTAAAGAAGCTGGTCAACAAGCAGGTTTTTACAAAAAAAATATTTCTGAATACCAAAAAAGAATCCAATTAGCATTAAATGAATTAGTAAAACAAGGTGCAAATCCAAATGAAATTGTTGTAATTGGTTATTGTTTTGGCGGAACTGGTGCTATTGAAGCAGCAAGAAGTAATATGAAAGTAAAAGGAATTGTTTCATTTCATGGCGGATTAGGTAAAGATGAAACTAGACCAAATGAACCAATTGCCTCAAAAATTTTAGTATTACATGGAGCCGATGATCCTTATGTTCCAAAAGTAGAAATTGAATCTTTTCAGAACGAAATGCGAACAGCAAAAGCCGATTGGCAAATGGTGTATTATGCTAATGCAGTACACTCATTCACTAATAAAAGTTCAGGAAACGATAACAGCAAAGGAGCAGCATATAACGAATTAGCTGCAAAACGTTCTTGGGAAGCAATGCTCAACTTTTTAAAGGAAACTTTATAAAATACAAAAGCCAATCTGGAGCGATTGGCTATTGTGGTGAGGTGTAACTTCCTTTCGGAATCCTCGATGCAAATATACATTAAATTGTGAATTATAAATTACGAATTATAAATTAATTTTTAGTTCGTAATTTTTTAATTTTGAACACTGAACACTGAACACTGAACACTGAACACTATTCCTCTTTCTGTCCCATCATCATTAAATACGCTTTCAAAAACGCATCGATGTTACCATTCATAACACCGTCAACATCACTAGTTTCTTTTCCGGTTCTAACATCTTTAACTAATTTATAAGGTTGCATTACATAATTCCGAATTTGCGAACCCCATTCAATTTTCATTTTTCCAGCTTCAATATCAGCACGTTGCGCCATTTGTTTCTTCAATTCTATTTCATACAATTGTGATTTTAGCATTTGCATAGCTCGTTGTCGATTGTCTTGCTGCGAACGCGTTTCTGAACACTGAATCTGGATTCCAGTTGGTTTGTGAAACAACTGAACTTTGGTTTCTACTTTATTTACGTTTTGACCACCAGCACCACTCGAGCGTGAAGTAATAATTTCTATATCGGCAGGATTTATGTCGATTTCGATACTATCATCCACTAACGGATACACATAAACCGAAGCAAAAGAAGTATGTCGTTTGGCATTGCTATCAAACGGTGAAATCCGCACCAATCGATGTACACCATTTTCCCCTTTCAAATAGCCAAAAGCAAAATCACCTTCAATTTCTAATGTAACTGTTTTTATTCCGGCAACTTCACCTTCTTGAAAGTTCAATTCTTTAATTTTGTACTTTTGCTTTTCTGCCCACATCATGTACATTCGCATCAACATTGATGCCCAATCGCAGCTTTCTGTTCCTCCAGCACCAGCTGTAATTTGAATAACAGCACTTAAATTATCACCTTCATCTGAAAGCATGTTTCTAAATTCTAAATCCTCAACATGATTGTTCGTCAATTCATAATGCGCATCTAGTTCTTCCTCAGACACATCGCCTTCTTTAAAAAATTCGTACGTAATTTGAAGTTCTTCTGCCAAAGCATTCCCTTTTTCAAAATCGTCGACCCATTTTTTCTTTGAGCGAAGGTTTCGAACCAGTATTTGGGCTTCTCTGGCTTTGTCCCAAAAATTAGGAGCAAAGGTTTTTTCTTCTTCGTTGGTTATTTCGATAAGCTTGGCATCAATGTCAAAGATACCTCCTCAACGCACCAAGACGCTCTACAATACCTTTGATTTGTTCGGTATTTGTCATAAATTAATGTAGTTTTGTGTTTTATTACTAAACTCTAGCCCTGATAGAGCCGATATCCTCGCGGAGTTTACGGAGCGAGATAAAGGCGAAAGCAGGAATAGCTTCAAATAAAATATAATTGCGAAAGTAAGACATCTATTTATTATATGGAAATAAATTTAATTAGTGATACAGTAACTAAACCAAGTAGCGAAATGTTACAGTTTATGTTTAACGCCAAAGTAGGCGACGATGTTTTCAAACAAGATCCAACAGTAAACGAATTTGAGGCTTTAGTTGCCGATTTATTTGGTATGGAAAGTGCTTTGTTTTTTCCAACTGGAACAATGGCAAATCAAACAGCTATAAAGTTACACACCAATCCTGGTGATCAGATTATTTGTGATAAATGGGCACACGTTCATTTGTATGAATCAGGTGGAGCATCTGCAAATAGCGGAGTAAATTTTAATTTATTGGATGGCAATCGCGGAATGATAACTGCCGAACAAGTGAAAAACGGAATCAATGATCCCGAGTTTTATCACGCTCCATTGTCAAAATTAGTCTGTGTTGAAAATACTACCAATAAAGGAGGAGGAGCTTGTTATGATTTGGAAGAATTGAGAAAAATAAAACAAGTTTGTATCGAAAATAAATTAAAATACCATTTAGATGGTGCTCGATTGTGGAATGCATTAGTTGTAAAAAAACAATATCCAAAACAATTTGGAGAATTATTTGATACTATTTCGGTTTGTTTCTCCAAAGGTTTAGGAGCGCCAATTGGTTCTGTTTTGGTATCAGATGCTGAAACAATAAAACGAGCAGTTCGTATTCGTAAAATATTTGGTGGAAATATGCGTCAATCAGGTTATTTGGCTGCAGCCGGAATTTACGCACTAAAACACAATATCAATCGGTTGGAAGAAGATCATCGCAGAGCTAAAGAATTAGGTGAAGTATTACAAGGTTTATTATGGATAGAAAAGGTAGAACCTATCGAGACTAACATATTAATTTTTACTATAAAAGCCCATTTAAATGAAAAGGAAACCATCGAAAAGTTAAAACAAAAAGGAATTCATATTAGTTCAATGGGACAAGGAAAATTGCGCATCGTTACACATTTAGATTATAAAGAAGTGATGCACGATTATGTAAAAGAAACACTTTTGAAGTTTTAATACAGAAAAGCATATTAATAGTTACCTTATTGAGTGCGAATATTTTACCTTTTATTTAACAGTTTTATCTTACTAAAACGGTATATTGCTTGCTTATTGTAAAGCAAGAATTATGAAAAATCGCCTTATTTTATTCAATTGCTGTCTTATTTTTGCAACTGGATATACTCAAAATCAAAAAATAAAAATGCAAGAAATTACTCTTCCACCTTTAGCTAAAAAAAATCCACATCTATTAGAAAAACATGGAAATACTCGAATTGATGATTATTATTGGCTAAACAATCGTGAAAATCCCGAAGTTATTGATTATTTGAATAAAGAAAACGAATACTATCAAAAAGCTACACAACATACCAAAAATTTTCAAAAAGAATTATTCGAAGAAATGAAATCTCGTATTAAGGAAGACGACGAATCGGTTCCTTATTTATACAATGGCTATTATTACATTACCCGATTTGAAACGGGTAAAGATTATCCAATTTATTCACGAAAAAAAGGTTCTTTAAATGAAAAAGAAGAAATTTTATTCGATTGCAATGAAATGGCAAAAGGACATTCTTATTTTCAATTGGGTGGATTAAGTATTAGCGATGATAATAAATGGGCTGTTTTTAGTGTTGATTTAGTTTCGAGACGACAATATACATTGCAATTTAAAAATCTGGAAACTGGAGAAATTTTATCCTCCAAAATTGAAAATACTACTGGTGGTGCAACTTGGGCAAACGATAATAAAACCATTTTTTATAGTAAGAAAGATGAAATTACGTTGCGTTCCGACAAGATATTCAAACACAAATTAAATACTGATAGCAAAGAAGATACCTTGGTTTACTTCGAAAAAGACGAAACTTTTAATGTTGATGTTACCAAATCAAAATCTAAAAAGTATCTTTTTATTGTTTCCGAAAGTACTTTGACAAGTGAATACCAAATTCTTTTAGCCAATACTCCCGATAAATCTTTTGCAATTTTTCAAAAGCGTACACGTGGATTAGAATATTCGGTTTCTCATTTTGAAGATTATTTTTATATCCTTACAAATAAAGACAAAGCTGATAATTTCAAATTAATGAAAACATCTGAAAATAAAACAGCTAAAGAAAATTGGAAAGATTTGATTCCGCATCGTAAAGACGTTTTAATAGAAAATATCGATATTTTTAAAGATTATTTGGTAGTTTCTGAACGATCAAATGGTTTGAACAAAATTCGAATTATGCCATGGAAAGGCAAGGAATTTTATTTGCCTTTTGAAATTGAAACCTATTCGTGCAATACAACTACAAATGTAGACTTTGATACCGAAATTTTACGTTATGCCTATCAATCGATGGCAACGCCAGCTTCGGTAATCGATTTTAATATGCGCACAAAAGAAAAAAAAATCTTAAAAGAAGAGGAAGTATTAGGTGGTAAGTTTGATAAAAATAATTATGTTGAAGAACGTATTTGGGCAACTGCAACTGATGGAACAAAAGTTCCAATTTCAATTGTACATCGCAAAGGAATTCGAAAAGATGGTAAAAATCCATTCTTACTCTATGCTTATGGTTCGTATGGTTATTCAATGGACGCATCTTTTAGCTCAACTTTATTGAGTTTATTAGACAGAGGTTTTATATTTGGAATTGCTCACATTCGCGGTGGAGAAGACCTAGGTCGCCAATGGTATGAAGACGGAAAATTATTAAAAAAGAAAAATACATTTACTGACTTTATCGATTGCTCGAAATTTCTAATTTCAGAAAATTACACTTCTGCAGCACATTTGTATGCCGAAGGTGGTTCGGCTGGCGGATTATTAATGGGAGCTATTGCTAATATGTCGCCCGAAATTTATAACGGAATTATTGCTCAAGTTCCGTTTGTTGATGTAATAACAACAATGTTGGATGAAACGATTCCGCTAACAACAGGCGAATATGACGAATGGGGAAATCCAAATGAAAAAAAATATTATGACTATATGTTATCGTATTCTCCTTACGATAATGTTGCCGCAAAAGAATATCCAAATATGTATGTCTCAACTGGTTTGCATGATTCACAAGTACAATATTGGGAACCAGCTAAATGGGTTGCAAAATTACGAGATATGAAAACAAATTCTAATCAATTGTTTTTAGATACAAATATGGATTCAGGTCACGGAGGAGCTTCTGGAAGGTTTGAAGCACTAAAAGAATTAGCAAAAGAATACAGTTTTTTATTAGATTTAGAAAGAATTGAAAACTAATTAAAAATTTTTACTTAAATTTGCAAGGATTTAAGGTTAATAATTAGAAGTTTTTTTACCTAGATTAACTATTTTTTTTATGAAAGAAGAAATAAAAGCGTACAATAATGTCTTAGAATTAATAGGAAATACACCTATTATTAAACTTAATAAAGTTACAGAAAATTTACAAGGAAATTTCTACGCAAAAGTAGAAGCATTTAATCCTGGTCATTCTACTAAAGACAGAATTGCTTTATATATAATTGAAGAAGCAGAAAAGAATGGTATTTTATCACCTGGAGATACTATTATCGAAACTACATCTGGAAATACTGGATTTAGTTTAGCAATGGTTAGTATTATAAAAGGATATAATTGTATTCTTGCTGTTAGTTCTAAATCGTCAAAAGATAAAATTGATATGTTACGTAGTCTTGGAGCAAAAGTGTATGTTTGTCCAGCTCACGTTTCTGCAGATGATGAACGATCTTATTACAATGTAGCCAAACGTTTACATGAAGAAACAAAAGGATCAGTTTACATCAATCAATATTTTAATCAATTAAATATTGATGCACATTATTTAACTACAGGTCCTGAAATTTGGTCACAAACTCAAGGAAAAATCACACATTTAGTATGTTGTAGCGGAACTGGTGGAACTATTTCTGGAGCTGCAAAATACTTAAAAGAACAAAATCCATTAATTAGAATTTTAGGTGTTGATGCTTTTGGTTCGGTACTAAAAAAATACCATGAGACAAAAGAATTTGATAATGAAGAAATTTATCCCTACAGAATTGAAGGTTTAGGAAAAAATTTAATTCCTACTGCTACCGATTTTGATATCATCGATAAATTTATGAAAGTTACTGATGAGGAAAGCGCACACGCTACGAGAGAATTGGTTCGAAAAGAAGGTTTGTTTGTTGGTTACACTTCAGGTGCTGTCATGCAAGCCATCAAACAATATGCTGAGGAAGGTGAATTTGATAAAAACAGTAATGTTATCGCAATTTTTCCAGATCATGGTTCCCGTTATATGAGTAAAGTATTTAGTGATGATTGGATGAATGAGCAAGGTTTTTTTGATAGCATTAATGCTGAGGAAGTTCAGAAAATTGAATTTATAAAATAATTGATAATTATCTATATCTCAATAAAAAACTCTGATTTATCTCGGAGTTTTTTATTGAGTTTGAAATTGGGATACTATATGTTGTTTGAAGCTAAGTAACCTTTTTTACTTTTATTACATAAGTACAGATTGGATCATTATTTACTTTAATATGTACATCATATAATCCAAGGTTGTCAAATAAGTGTGTTATTTTTATCATATCATTTTTTAAACGTTCTACTTTTGGTTTAATAAATTGCATACTGTTTTTGGTTTCTATTTGTAGAAAAATAGCATTAATATCAATTCCTTTTAAGTCTTTTACGATAAATATAACATCTTTGTTTCTTTCAATTTCTAAATGCATTATTGATGGTTTGATTGGGAAAATAGTATAATTATACGCTTCACCATACAATAACGGAGCTTTTAAAAATTCAAAAAGTATTGGTTTTTCATTTAATAAAAACCACGAATCTTCATTCGGGAAATGATTTTTTGAAAACAATTCAGGATCAGCTAAAAAATAACCATCATTATATTTATATTCAAATGTATAGCTATTCAAATCATAATTACCGCTAGACCACGTTGCATCACACAAATACCATTTATTATTGAGTTGAACAGCATTCCATGAATGATTAGGAAATTTTAATTCAGATTCTACTGAATTTTCATTACGTGCATATCCATCAATAATTTCACAATTGATATTTGCTAAATTGGCTAAGTTTTTAACTAAATAGGCGTAACCAGTACAAATCGTTTTTTTTTCTTTAGCTAGTTTTTTAAAAACTTGAATACTAAATGATTTATTCCATTTGTTTAGTTCCAAACTATCATTTTGAAATTTACTTCTTTTAGTATGATTTTTTCTAAAACCTTTATAATCACTTTCAATATTGGTACAAACCCATGTATATATAGCTCTAAATTTTTCAACATCAAATTGTAAATTATTGGTAAGATTATAAGAAAGTTCAGGTAGATTATTTATATCATTACCTTTATAAGAATAGGCAATTTTATCAGCATTTTTAAAATCGATATTTTTAAAATCTGAAATTTGTGCCTTAATTGTTAATTGAATTAATAAGGTAATAAACAAAAAAATCGACTTATTCATTTGTAAATAAAGATTTTACTTTCTGAAATACTGTTCGTTTAGATTTATATACCTTATTTGTTGAAATTTCTCCCATCATGACTGTTTTAAAGTTTTTAAGTTTAACATCATAGCTCATTGTAACTGAATGATTTTCATTTGTAACTTTAATTTCCTTATCTTCTAAACCAATAAAAGATACATGTAATACATCTCCAGTTTTTAGTTGTTTTGGAAAAGTAAATTTGCCTTCAATATCAGTTTGTGTACTAATATTATATTTTTTTAAATAAATGTTTGCTCCAGGTAATGGTCCACTATTATCAGAAATAATTCCACTAACAGTAAATTCTTCATTCAAATCAGCCGAATCAGAATCTTGTTTGGCAGCACCATTTTCGACTTTTATGGTTTCATTTGTATTGGTTTTCTCTTGAGAAAAACCATTATTAAATGATAAAATTGATAAAAGTGAAAAACCAAAAATACTTGAAAGAAAAGTACTTGAACTTTGCTTACTTAATGTATTATTAGGATTTGAATAGCTTTTTAATTGCGATTCAAGAAATAACCCACAGGTTTTATTTTTTTCACTACTAAAGTAATTCATAATTTCAAGGTCACTCATTTTAGTGAAATCTATTACAGTTTTTTTGCATGAATTGCAGAAACCACCTTTATCTTTTTTTATAAAAGTATTGAAATTCTCAGAGCATGGTTTGTCGATTAAAATGTTAAATTTTTCCATCTTTATTTTATTTAGTTTCTTATATAGATGTGTTTTTTTAAATAAAGGTTGGGATTAGGAGTAAAAAATTTAATTTTAATTATCAGTAACACACTTTCTAATTATTCTTCCATCGTATGATACACATTCATCACATCATCATCTTCTTCCATTTTTTCGATTAGCTTTTCAACATCCGCCATTTCTGCTTCGGTTAATTTTTTTGTGATTTGTGGAATTCGTTCAAATCCAGAGGATAAAATCTCAATATTACGACTTTCTAATTCTTTTTGTATAGCACCAAAACTTCCAAAAGGAGCATAGATTAGAATACCATCTTCATCTGCAAAGATTTCTTCGGCTCCAAAATCGATGAATTCCAATTCCATTTCTTCAATATCAATATCACTATTAGGAATACGAAAATTGCAAGTATGATCAAACATAAATTCAACAGAACCTTGCGTTCCCATTGTTCCGTTACACTTATTAAAATAACTTCTAACATTGGCAACCGTTCTGTTGTTATTATCAGTAGCGGTTTCAATTAATAGTGCAATTCCGTGAGGAGCATAACCTTCAAAAAGAACTTCTTTATAATTGGCGGTATCTTTATCAGTTGCTTTTTTAATCGCACGCTCTACATTATCTTTTGGCATATTTGCCGCTTTTGCATTTTGTATAACAGCTCTTAAACGTGAGTTGGCTTCCGGATTCGGACCACCTTCTTTCACTGCCATTACAATATCTTTTCCTATACGTGTAAACGCTTTGGCCATCGCCGACCAACGTTTCATTTTTCTTCCTTTTCTAAATTCAAATGCTCTTCCCATTTCTATTTTTTTAGTTCAATATTCTATATTCAAAATTGAACATTCAACATTTATTTATTTGTTATTATTTCCGATTGCAAAAATATTTTTTCTAATAAAATTTCAAAATAAATTATTCTTTTTTATAAAAAGGTAATTTTACTACTTTTGCAGCTACTTTATTATTTCTAATTTGAATAAAAATCTCACTATCTACAGCTGCAAATTCGGATTTTACATAACCCATTCCGATTCCTTTTCCTAAAGTTGGAGCCATAGTGCCAGATGTCACAATTCCGATTATATTTCCATCAACATCTACAATTTCATAATCGTGACGAGGAATTCCTCTTTCTATCAATTCAAATCCTACTAATTTTTTAGTAACACCAACTTCTTTCTGCTTTTTTAAATTTTCAGAATTGGTAAATTCTTTTGTAAATTTGGTAATCCAACCTAACCCTGCTTCAAGCGGAGAAGTTGTATCGTTAATATCATTTCCATACAAACAAAAACCCATTTCCAATCGCAAAGTATCGCGTGCAGCCAATCCAACAGGTTTAATTCCGAATGATTTTCCAGCTTCAAATACTTTATTCCAAACTTGTTCTACTTCCGAATTCTTACAGTAAATTTCAAAACCACCAGAACCAGTATAGCCAGTTGCAGAAATAATTACGTGTTCAATTCCGGCAAAATCGGCTACTTCAAAATGATAATATTTAATCGCTGATAAATCAATTGAAGTTAACGATTGCATCGCTTCAACAGCTTTAGGACCTTGAATCGCGAGTAATGAATAATTATCAGAAAGATTACGCATCTCGGCATCAACATCATTGTGAGAAGAAATCCAATTCCAATCTTTATCAATATTAGAGGCATTTACCACTAATAAATATTGCTCTTCTTTTATTTGATAAACTATCAAATCATCTACAATTCCTCCTTCATTATTAGGAAGGCAAGAATATTGTGCTTTACCAATTTCAAGTGTTGATGCATCATTAGAGGTCACTTTTTGTATTAATGATAAAGCAGTTGGTCCAGAAATAAGAAATTCACCCATATGCGACACATCAAAAACGCCAACGCTATTTCGAACTGTTTCATGTTCTGCAATTACTCCTTCATATTGTACGGGCATATTATAACCTGCAAACGGAACCATTTTTGCTCCTAAACTTTCGTGAATATGAGATAAAGCTGTGTTTTTCATTAATTATTTTTTTATAAAATTTAAAGACGCTAATTTATTTAAAAAATATTAAAATAATAGTCAAAATCGGAATTATAAATGGATTTATACTAATAAATTTGTTTCATTTAGTAGTATTTAATAAAAGTTACTTTTCTTTAGCAAAAAAGCTTTTATTCCAATGGTCAAAAAAGTATATTTACAATCTACTAAAATAGATTATTGTACTAGAATGAATTCAGAAATAAATACCTCAACTTCCGATAAATCGATTAAAATTATTGAACCACAACTCAATATAATATTGACTACTGATGAAGATGACGATAGACCCGTTTTTATTTCAGGAAATTTTAATAATTGGGTTACTCAAGACAAAAAATTTCAAATGGAAAAAATTGGACAAGGTCTTTACCATTTTAAGTTTAAAGTTAATTTTATTTTTATCGATGAATTACAATATAAGTTTACTAAAGGTGATTGGAGTGAAGTTGAAATTGATAAATATGGTAATCGAACTGAAAACAGAATTTGCAAACAGCAAAACGGAGTTATTAAAGAGCATGTAGCAAAATGGCGTCATAACTGGCTTCCTTTTAAATCTAATTTTTTACCAAAAGTGCATTTGATTTCTGAAGAATTTGAAATTCCTCAGTTAAACAAAACTAGAAAGGTTTGGGCTTTACTTCCTAATGATTATGATACTTCGACTGAAAAGTATCCTGTTTTATATTTACAAGATGCGCAGAATTTATTCAATGAAAAAGCAAAATTTGGTAATTGGGAAATCGATAAAAAGTTAGCTGTAATGTCAGAATACAATATTGGTGAAATTATAATTATTGCCGTTGAACATGCAGAAAAAGAACGAATTAAAGAATATAATGTTGGAAGTACTGTATTGGGAAATGGTCAAGGAAAAAAATACATTCGCTTTTTAACAGATACTTTAAAACCATTTGTAGATGCCAATTTTAGAACCAAAACTGAGCGGGAACACACTGGTATTGGAGGAAGTTCGATGGGCGGATTGGTTAGTATTTTCTCCGGAATTATGTATCCTGAAGTATTCGGAAAATTAATGATCTTTTCACCTTCATTGTGGGTTGTACCAAAAATAAAATTATCCATTTTAGATATTGAAGAAACACAAGATACCAGAGTTTATTTATATGCAGGTGGTGACGAAAGTACAACTATGATTGAGCATGTTAAAAACTTTAAAAAAAGATTGCATAAAAAAGATGTTTTTACCGATAAAATGAAAATTAGATTAAGTATAAATATGGAAGGGAAACACAACGAAGTGTATTGGAGCGATGAATTTCCGAAAGCTATAGAGTGGTTGTTTTTTAGCACTAAAGATGAGTAAATATATAAAATATAAATAAATGAAAATAAAGTATATAGATACATTTACATCAAATGATAGTTTAATAATTATCCCAACTCTCGAAACCGAAATTGAAGTTGAATTTCAAGATATTGTTGTATCATTAAAGTTGTTTTCAGGAAAAAAAGATTCAAGTTACAGCATTGAAAAAAATGGTGCGTGCTTTCTTTTTTTAGGTTTGGGAAAATTACCCGATTATAAGACGATTAAAACTTCTTTTAGAAGAATATCGTCTAAAAATAACTCTTATTTTGAAAACGCAGCAACAATCGTATTTCCAAAAGATTTTTCTAATGAATTTGTTGAAGCAGCAATTTCTGGATTGATTTTAGGAACGTATAAATTAGGTCATTACAAAAAGGAAAAAGAAACGCACCTTCTTTCCAAAGAAGAATTTATTTTAAATATTGTAGCGAATTCCGATGTCAAAAATGCGGTTGAAAAAGGAATTAAAATTGCTAACTCGCAATTGGAAACTCTTAATTTAGTGGATTTACCTCCAAATAAAATTACACCACACTATTTGTCCAATTGGGCGATTGAATCTGGAAAAAAATATGGGTTTTCAGTTGAAGTTTTCGGTAAAGAAAAATCAAAAGAAATTGGATTACATTCTTTCTTAGCTGTTGGTCAGGGAAGTGATCGGGAACCACAATTTATAATCATGGATTACAATCCAAATAAATCTCAAAAACACATTGGTTTGGTTGGAAAAGGAATCACTTTTGACACTGGTGGATTGAATATTAAAACTGCAGGAATGGTTCACATGAAATGCGATATGGCTGGAGGTGCAGCTGTTTTAGGCAGTATGCAATTAATAGCCGATTTGAAATTACCGTATCGAGTAACAGCCATTGTTCCAGCGTGTGAAAACTCGGTTGACAATAAGTCATTTTTGCCAAGTGATATTATTTCGAGTTACCATGGAAGCACCATTGAAATTATTGATACAGATGCCGAAGGAAGGCTAATCTTGGCTGATGGATTATCGTATTTAATTAAAAATTACAAGCCAGACACAATTATTGATATTGCAACATTAACAGGAAGTTGCGTCGCTACTTTAGGTTATGAATGTGCTGCATTGTTTACTAATAATGACGATTTATCTAAAAAACTACAACAATCTGGAGATGAAATAGGTGAGCGATTGTGGCAATTACCTTTGTGGGATGCTTATAAATCGGATATTGAAAGTGAAATTGCAGATGTCAAAAACTATTCAGGAAAACCAGTTGCAGGAGCCATTTCGGCAGCCAAATTCTTAGAATATTTTACCGATTATCATTCATCTTGGGCACATTTAGACATCGCTGGTGTTGCTTTTGGCGATGACGAATTTGCAAAAACAAAACATGCTTCTGCATTCGGAGTGCATTTAATTACTAAATTTATTGAAAATATTTAACTTATGGAAAATCAAATCAAAAATTATATCTGTATTTCTAATTATTTTAAAGGAAATGACTTTTTAATTAACTTAAAAAAATTAGGAAATAGAGTGTATTTAATTACTTCTGAAAAATTGCGAGATAAACCGTGGGCATTTGATTATATTGATGAGATTTTTTTTATGCCGGGCCAAGATGTCGATTGGAATTTAGAAGATTTATTAAACGGAGTTGCGGGTATAATGCGTCACAAAAAAATTGATGCTATTATTGCATTAGACGATTTTGACGTTGAAAAAGCAACCTATCTTAGAGAAAATCTTCGTATGCCAGGAATGGGACAAACAACAGGTAGGTATTTTCGAGATAAATTGGCGATGCGAATGAAAGCTAAAGAGGAAGGACTTCCAATTCCTGCTTTTAGTTCGTTGTTTAATGATGACGAAATCAATCATTTTGCTGATTCAGTTGCTGCGCCTTGGGTTTTGAAACCTCGTTCAGAAGCATCAGCAACCGGAATTATGAAAGTACATTCTAAGGAAGAACTTTGGGAAAAAATTCACGAATTAGGAGATAATCGTATAAAATATTTAGTAGAGCAATTTAAACCTGGAGCGGTTTATCATTGCGACGGAATTAATTGGCAAGGAAAAGTACTATTTAGTTTAACGTCGCAATATTTAGCAACTCCAATGGAAATTTCACAAGGTGGTGGAATTTTCAGAAGTGCAAATATTTTGTATGATTCAGCAGATGATAAAGCCATTAAGAAAGTAAATGAGCAAGTCATGAAAGCATTCGGAATGCAACACGGAGCTACTCATACTGAATTTATCAAATGCAATGATGACGGAAAAATATATTTTTTAGAAACAGCATCTAGAGTTGGTGGAGCCCATTTAGCCGAAATGGTTGAAGCAGCATCGAATATTAATTTGTGGAAAGAATGGGCAAACATTGAAGATTGTTTGGTTAAACAAATCGAATATAAATTACCAAAAACAAAAAAAGAATTTGCCGGAATTGTATTAACCTTATCCAAATTTGAAAATCCAGATTTAAGTTGTTTTAGCGATACGGAAGTTTGCTTTAGAGTGCCATTAGAATATCATGCAGGATTGATTGTTAAAAGTGACAATCACACAAAAATTATTGAATTGTTAGACGATTATGCAGATCGATTGATTAAGGATTTTGCGACTACTGCACAACAAGTGGAGGTTAGAAAGTTGCATTAAACCTTATTTGTATAAAACTTACTTCATTATTCTTTCAAAACTTTAATGAATTTTTCTTGTCCATCAGCAACCACTTTTATTAAATACATTGCTCTTGAAAGTGGAGACAAATCAATTTGAACCTCTAAACCATTTACTTTTTTAGTCATGATGGTTTGACCTAATAAATTAATAACAGACACTTCTGAAATAGCATCAGAATAACTAATATTCAAAATACCTGAAGTTGGATTTGGATAAATGCTAAAGTTTTCATTATCAAAAGTAGTTGTACTTAAAGGTCCATTAAATTCATCTGCACCTAAATCAATTGCAGTTCCAGCACCAGTATAACCTCCAGCTCCAAAACGAATATCGCCATCAAAATCATCCGTAATTGTAGCTATAGCTGTTCCTCCACTTTCTATAGGCGATGTAATTGTAGCATCTATATGCAAATAATTTATGTTGTCAGGAAGTATGCTTAAAAAATTAGGTACGGATGAAATTGAAAGTGACTCTCTTGGTGAAACTCTTGTTTGATAGGATGATAAAGTAAAATCTTTATTAGTTCCATCATCAAAAAAGACAGGAGCAACAATATCATTATTATTAGACGATGCTTCTATATAAGTTAAAATATTTGTGCTTCTTCTGTATGCTGCTGAATTACCTGTTCCTCTAGCAATAGAATTATTAACAATAATATTATTTCTTATGTCTAGATTAGCTGTTGTAGGTGTAGTAGTTGTAGAATGAAATATTCCTGAAGTACTAAAATTTGTACCAGTTGAGGTTGCATTTAATCGAATTGTATTGTTATAAATATTTACTCTAGAATTAGTAGGAAAAGCACCAAGATTTATTGATCTAATACTAATACCTCTTACTCCATCGCTAGTTGAGTTTTTTTGAGGACAAGTCAAATTACCAATCAAGTTATTAGAAATCGTATTTAATAATCCTCCTTTAATTAAAATACCATTTACTACACCAGCAGTACTTTCTAGATTTATTATTTTATTTTTTATGATTCTTTGATTAATTCCATTTTCAATAGATAATCCATCAGCTTCACTTATTCCTGTTGTTCTTAGATTAGAAACAACATTGCCAGAAAATTCTTGATTTCCATCTGCTGAAATAATTCCAACAATAGAACCTCCAACTGTAATATTATTAATGATATTGTTTGAAACTATTGAATTAACAGATTCGCTGCTATATCCTACGCTAAGTAGAACAGCAAAAGATGACCCACTAATAATATTAGAAAAAATATTGTTAGAAATTATTTTTTTTGCACCAAATGGATATGATTTCGGGCCGTTTTCGCTATACCAACCTATAACAGCAGTTGGTCCAGTAAGATTAATATTAGAAAAATTATTACCAATATTATTTTCTGTAACAGAACTAGGCGATACTGACCTTGAAACATAAAAATAGACAGAGCCTCCAGAACCTGTTTTATTAAAAGAAGTAATAATGCCATTATTATTGACATTACATACTGCATTTTCAGGATGTGTAACATTATTATAAATAAATTGAACTATTCCACTTGTGTTGACTGTTAAGTTTGTAAATGTATTTCCATTAATATTTGTAATCAAGCTTGAGGCTAAATTATAAATAAAAGCAATTGATGCTGGAGATGCAATAGTATGTGAAGTATTATTAAAATCGTTATTACTAATAGATAAAGTTGAATTACTATTACTAGTTGAGTGATCAATCCTTATACCAATAATTGAAGTATTTATTCCTCCAGGTCTTAATGAAATAGAATTATTATTGATTTCTTGTACTAAGTTACCTATTGGAGTATTTGTGTTAGGCACATAAATCCCCGATATATTATCAACGCCAACATAGCCTCCATTTGAACTAATTATTGTATTATATGAAATTATAAAATTATCTGTGTGTCTAACTAAAATCCCAAAACCACCAGCAGCTACACCTGAAAATCCTGAACCTGCTACAGATGTGTTTGTCCCAAAATCTGTAATAATATTTCCTAATCCAAGACCTCCTATAGTTATTGACTCATTATGATATGTAGCTATAGAAGGACCAACAACAGCTATTCCAAAATTTATATTTGAAATAACATTTAAAAAAATTTTTAAACCATTATTATTTCCTGTTGCAGAAGTAGCAGAAATACCATCCGAAATAGAATTTGGTGAATGCAATGAATTACAATAAATACCAAAAGTATTTCTGTAAGCTCTATTTAAAGTAATAGTATTACGCTGTAAGGTTATGTTTTGCGCACCATTTGTTGTGGTTCCAAATAGTATTGCAATTCCCCATTCTGTCATGTTATTACCTGTACCTGAGGCAGAGTTTATTCCGATTGTATTTGCTGTATTCTCCTGAATATTAAAATCTTGTATAGTAACATAATCTGCTCCTACTAATTTGATAATGCCATCAATAAAAAGCCCAAGTGATAAATTTGCATTAGCAGTAACGGTATTATTATTTCCTCTAATAATAATAGTGTTTATTGCAGTGCCTTGAGCTGTAATTACATAACCACCAGATGGAGCTGTTTCAGCAACATTTAAAGTTATGATTACTGGTGAATTAATAGTAGCGGCATTTAAAGCAATTATTGCGGATGATAAAGAACCATAGGATAATGCAAGACCAGATCCACCGTTAGTATTTACATTACTACCTATAGTACTATTGTCTGCATTTACAAACAGGCAATTCAAAATAATAAATAGTATTGTTAGTTTAAAGGTTGTCAATTTTTCTAAAAAAGGGTATTTTTTTTTCATAAGTAAAAATTAAAATTATTAATAATTAAAGAAATAAATAGTTTTGATAAAGGTAATAAAAAAAGCTAAATTTCATCTGAAGTTTAGAATTACTTATCTCTCAAACATTCCAACAGTTCCGCCAACCCAATCTTTGTCTTTATTGAATTTTACGCCAATCATTTCACCACGACTCAAACGAACTAAATTGGTGACTAGAGTAGGAGATGGCGCGTCTTTTTTCCACACGGCAAGAAGGCGAACTTCCGCTTTTACTTTTCCATCTGGCGATTGAATTACAGGTTTATAATTGACCTTCTTCTGTAAGATATACAATTCTTTTTCGGTTACTGCTTCGATATCTTCGCGTTTGACATGAAAAATTACTCCACTTCCAGAGAAAGAAAACAAAGGTTTTAAAACATAATTTTCTAAATCGGTGGGAATTTCTTTTAAATCACTTAATAATGTTGTTTCAATAAAATACTTACCTTTTAAATAAGGTAAAATAAATTTACTAATTCGGAAAAACCAATTCGGATGTCCAGCCCATTCTATATCCAAATCGTCAGAAAAATTAAAGTTTAGATTTAAATCGGTTCGCAAATCCAATTCGTCAAAAATAACACGATTATAAATGCGTTTGATTTGAATTTCTTGACCATTTGTATTGGTATAAAATAATTTATTTCCTTTTTTAATTACTTTAGTAACACAAACAGTTGTTATTCCTATATCACGCTGGCAATACAAAAAATCAATATAAGTGTTTTGTTTTTCGGGTTCGATTTCTAAAAGAATGACATTTTCTTTGGGATGATAATTGCAAATGGCAGCTTCCATAATTTGAAGGTATTCTTCTTTTGTAATTCCGTTGAAAAAAGGAGTCAAATCAGAAAGAAATGGATATTCACTGACAAATTTTTCAGCCAAATTGTATTGAAAATTATACAAAGAAGGAAAACCTTGTACTTCTATTAGTTTCGGAATAATTTGTCCGTTTTCTTCACAAATTCCAAAATCGATAGCTAAAAAAGTAGTATGACTGTCTTCGTTTGGAACTTTTTGGTTAAGTTCTAAAGCTTTATCAGTAATTTTTAAAAAATCAACTTTTTTTATAAAATCAATAACTTCTTGACTCGCTTCAAGTAATTGTTCTTTTAAAGAATTTGTAATAAAAAAAGGAGTTTCACCTATTCTAAACGTAACTTTATAATTAAAATCAGAGGCTATGTCATCAATAAGATTATTGTATTTATTTATTGAAAAATTATCGTTGAAAAGGTCTCTGTATTTCTGATTCATAGTCTTTAATTTTACAACAAAAGGCACAAAATTAATTTCTTATTGTGCCTATTGATTAGTTGTTTGTTATTTTGAATAATCTATAAAATCTTAATTCGACAACATTTTTTTGTGCAACATCAGATCATTAATAGCAATTCGTAAAAAATTCGGAATAATAGTTTCATTGGTTTTAAAGATTTTTTCTTCATCCAATAAATCTTCCAGCATGTTTCTGAATTTAGTCCTGCCTTTCATTTCAATTATTTTTTCGCGACGTTCTTGATTTTTTAGATTGGATATAAAACTCATTGGATCGGCTTCAGGATGAAACTGCACACCAACAAAATAGTCGTTAAAACGAACTCCCATTATAGCACGTTCGTAATCGCCTCGGTGATTTCTTATTTTTTCTAATGAAATAATTTGAGCTCCTTTTTTCTTAAAAATACTTAGTTTTGGCTGAACAACTTGATAATCACGACTGTCTATGGCATAAAAGGGGTTGTTTAAACCCTCAAAAATTGGATCTTTCATTCCGTCTTCTGTTTTATGCATGGTCATTACTCCAAAAGAAGTTGATTTCCGTTTCGTGATTTGAGCTAAACCAAAGTGATAACAAGCCATTTGAAAGGAATGACATATAAATAAAACGTGTTTTTTTATTTTATTTTTAGAATTCCAGTCGGTTAATTGATCAATAAAATCATAGTATTTTAAATCCCAATTTCCATTTCCTTCCAATGGATTTCCTGGTCCTCCAGTTGAAATATAAATATCAAATTTTTCAATATTTGGAAACTGACTTTTTGCTCTAACATCAAAAATTTGGAAAGAAACTATTTGGTTGAATCGGTTAATAATATCCAAAATACAACGCATTCCTTGATTAGGTTCGCCATCGTACATATCTAAGATTGCAATTCGAATTTGATCACTCATTTTTTTTAATTTAACTCCGTTCAATTCGTCCAAAATTGGCCTCGGGTGGTAATGCAAATATAGCTTTTTTAAAACCTAGCTATAAATTTTCTTATCTCAGTTATTAATAATTTCATTAACAATTTTAGTAAACTTCAATCTATTTTTTTTAACACATAGACACATAGTTATCATTATGCTTAATAAGTTGGTTTAAGAAATTTCATTTTTCACCTAGTTCTATAAAATCTATGCCGAAGCAAAGCGGCTTAATCTTTATTTTTTTCTTTGATTCTATGTGTTAAAGTTTATTTACAAACCTTTTACAAATTCACCTGTAATTAAATCAACAACTTTTTTCAAATCATTTGTTTTTTCGTAAACTGCTAATTGTTTATCGGCTCCAGTTCCTTCTTTTAAAATAGTGTGAACATAATTAATTTGATCTCTACTTCCTAATTCATCAACAACATCGTCAACAAAATCAAGTAATTCTAATATCAACGATTTAGTTTCTACTTCTTTTTGCAAACCAAAATCAATCATATTTCCGTCTATTCCGTATCGAGCTGCTCTAAATTTATTTTCTTTTATCAGAGCAATTCGATACATATTATAACTGGTATTTGATGTATTTAATCGATACAATTTAGCTACAATTGCTTGAATGATTGCTACTATGCACATGGTTTCATCAACTGTTAAACTCATATCACAAATACGAAATTCAATTGTATCATAAAAAGGATGCAGTCGCAAATCCCACCAAATTTTCTTCGGATTATCAATACAATTGGTTTTGACCAATGTATCTAAATAATTGTCATACGATTGTACACTATCAAAATATTCAGGCAATCCTGTTCTTGGAAATTTATCAAACACTTTGGTTCTAAACGATTTATAACCTGTATTTCTTCCTTCCCAAAACGGAGAATTAGACGATAAAGCAAATATATGAGGTAAAAAATAACAAGCCTGATTCATTAATTGCAATCCAATATCGCGATTTTCAATTCCGACATGACAATGCATTCCAAAAATTAAATTAGAACGTGCAGCATCTTGTAATTCGTTAACAATCATATGGTAACGTGGATCATCTGTTATTGGTTGATCTTGCCAACGTGAAAAAGGATGCGTTCCAGCTCCACCAACAACTAGCCCTTGTTTTTCTGCCAATTCCACAATTTTTGTTCGTAGAAAACGAATTTCGTTATTTGCTTCTGAGACATTTTGACAAATATTGGTTCCGACTTCAACCACCGATTGGTGCATTTCTGCTTTTACTTGTTCGTTTAAAATTACTTTAGCTCCATCAACAATTTTAGACAAATGCGAACGTAAATCTCGAGTTTCTGGATCAATAATTTGATATTCTTCTTCTACACCAAGTGTAAATATGGGTAATTTTTTTTGCATAATACTTTTTTTTAGTGTTCAGTACTCAGTGCTCAGTTTATATACTGTGATTTGAAAAATATTTTACAATTTAGCAATCATTGAACTGATTACTGAATACTGCTAACTTATTTTGCAGCGTCTTTAATAAATGTTCCCCAAGTTAAATTCATTTGTCCTGGTTTTTGTTTTTTAGCAGCGGCAATTGCCATTTTAGCAGCAGCTTCTACAACCCATTCAAAATTTTCTGGTCCAACTGATGTAAACTCAGCATCTGGAGCTGGATTTCCAAAATCAATTGCATATGGAATTCCGTCGCGAACAGCAAATTCTACTGTATTAAAATCATAACCTAAACCTTTACATAATCTAATAGTATAGTCTTTTACGGTTGCTAATAATTTCTTATCAGTTGGAGGACCATCTAAAACATAACGCAAATGATGCGGATTTCTAGGTTCGTATTGCATAATATGCACATCTTTTCCACCAAGACAATACACTCTAAAATATTCTGTAAAAACAATTTCTTCTTGCAACATCATAACAAGTTGAGCTGTTTCTTGATGTTTTTCCCAAAATTCCTCTTTATTTTCTAATCGATAAACACTTTTCCAACCACCACCAGCATAAGGTTTCATATAAGCAGGAAATCCGATATAATCGAAAATTCCTTCCCAATCCATTGGAAATTTTAAATTTCGAAAAGATTTTGAAGTCGTATCTGTTGGATGTTCAGCCGATGGAAGTAAAACAGTATTTGGTAAAGGAACTCCTAAAGTATCTGCTAATGCATTGTTAAAAAACTTATCGTCAGCACTCCACCAAAACGGATTATTGATGACATTGGTTCCCGTTAAAGCTGCATTTTTTAAATAAGCTCTATAAAAAGGAACGTCTTGCGAAATTCTATCAATAATTACTGCGTATTCGCCGCCTTTATTTTGCACTACTTTGTCTATTGAAACCGCTTCGGCAATAATTCCCTTTTCATTTTTTGAATTTACTCTTTCTATAAATGCATATGGAAAGGTATCTTCCATTCCAAACAATACTCCAATTTTTTTCATTTTAAATTCGTTTAATATTTAATATTTATTTTTAAAATTTTATTCTCGACAAATAGTGAGGAAACATTTCTTTCCAAACTGGCCAATCGTGTTTTTTATCTTGACGAATATCCAACCAATGCGGAATATTTCTATGCGAAAGTATTGAACCGAGTTTTAAATTTGCATCTAAACAGATATCCCAATTGGAAGTTCCAAGTACAATATCCATTTTCCAAATTTCAGGATCGTTAGCACCTTGAATATAATCTTCTGGACTATTAAAATACACATCGTTATCCCAGTGACCATCCATAAAACTTTTTATAGAAAAAGAACCACTCATTGAAAATAAATGTCCAACATAGCCTGGATGACGAAAGGCAAAATTTAATGCTTGATATCCACCAAAACTACAACCAGCAACTGCAACTTTTCCGGCACTTGTGTTATTTCTAACTCGTTCAACTATTTCGTGACAAATCATCTTATCGTACCAATTATGATTTTGAATTCGATGTGCAGGATGAATTTTTTTATTATAAAAACTATCTTTATCTATACTTCCGGGACAAAAAATTTGAATTAATCCTTGTTCGATATACCAACGTGCACTTTCAATTAAACCTTGGTCTTTATTTTCGTGATAACTTCCCATCGATGTTGGAAATAAAATAACAGGATAACCTGCATGACCAAAAACAAGCATCTCAATTTCTCGATCTAAATTTGGCGAATACCACTTAAAATGTTCTTCTTTCATAAAAACTTTTATTTTAACAATTATAGTAAAAAAAACTCTGGTAATTGGATAAAAATCAATTAATAAGAAATTAATTTTAATTTTTCATTTTTTGCATTCTAAAACTGAAAAGTATTTAAAAAAGGGTCAAATATTAATGAAAAAAAAACATATTGTTCAATATTTGAGTAAATCTAATGTGGCAAGATTAACACTATATTAAATTTAAACTGAATTATTAATTAAAAACGATTTAAAATCTTCATAATTGGCAATCTTTGTCGATATTTTTTCTTTATTGAGTACACTTTCAATTTGAGTTGGAATTGGTAATTTTATTTGTAAAGTAGGTTCAACTATATCCAAAAACTTTATAGGATGCGCAGTTTCTAAAAAAACACCAATAGCATTATGGTAATTTTGGATTTCATGTTTCAATCCTAAATAACCAATTGCACCATGAGGTTCGGTAATGTAACCGCTATTTGTATGTATGTTTTTCATTTCAAATAGTGTTTCTTCATCGGTGAAACTATAAGAAGTAAAGTCTTTTTCGAAGGCGTTCAAATCGTTGTTGTACATTTCTTGAATTCGAATAAAATTACTTGGATTACCAACATCCATAGCATTTGAAATAGTTGCAACAGAAGGTTTAGCTTCATAAATTCCATTTATCAAAAATTTAGGAACAACATCATTTGCGTTAGTTGATGCTACAAAATGAGCAATTGGCAAACCCATTTTTTTTGCTAGTACTCCAGCACAAATATTTCCAAAATTTCCGCTCGGACAAGAGATTAAGATTGGTTTATTGAATTTTTTAAGAGTTTTATAGGCAAAGAAAAAATAAAACATTTGAGGCAACCATCGCGCAATATTTATCGAATTTGCCGAAGTCAGATTTTTATGTTTTAAAGTTTCATCTAAAAATGCTCTTTTTACGATATCTTGGCAATCGTCAAAAACACCATCAACTTCTAACGCTTTGATGTTATGTCCTAATGTGGTTAACTGTCGTTCTTGAATATCACTTACCTTTCCTGTTGGATAAAGTATAATTACTTCAACACCTTTTACGCCAATAAATCCATTTGCAACTGCGCCGCCAGTATCGCCAGAAGTTGCAACTAAAATGGTAACTTCTTTAGTATCATTCCGATTGAAATAAGCTAAACATCTCGACATAAATCGGGCGCCAACATCTTTAAAAGCCATAGTTGGACCATGAAATAATTCTAAAGAATACAAATCATCTTCGACTTTTACTAATGGAAAATCAAAACACAATGTTTCTTCAATAATTTGTTTTAATTCGTTTTCTGGAATTTCATCACCCACAAATTGTTTGATGGCTTCAAAAGCAATTTCTTCGTGGGATAAATTTTCTATATTTTCAAAAAAAGCTTCGGATAATGGTTTTAATGAAGTTGGAAAATACAATCCTTTGTCAGGTGCTAATCCCTGAATAACAGCTTCTTGAAAAGAAACTTGATGGTTTTTATTGTTTAGGCTGTAATAGTTCATTTTTTTTGGAACGCGGATAAAACGGATGCTTCGCAAACGCCGATTTCAGCGGATTTTTTTTAATTTGTAATTTCTTTCACTCCTTCTGAATTTATTTTCGATAGATGCATATCAAATTCAATTCCGGTGTTTTGATAGCTTTCACTCATAGCATAAGCTACTTTTTTGGCAATTTCCTGTCCTTTGCACAAAGCAAAAATAGAAGGTCCAGCTCCAGAAATTCCAGAACCTAATGCTCCATTTTGCAAAGCAGCATTTTTTACTCCATCAAAGTTAGGAATTAATTGTTTACGCATTGGTTCGATAATGACATCTTGTAATGATCGTCCTATTAATTCATAATCATTTGTGTATAATCCTGAAATTAATCCTCCTAAATTTCCCCATTGTGTGATGGCAGATTTTAACGAAATCAGTGGTTGTAGTACTGCTCTTGAATCGGAAGTTTTTACTTCAATGTGAGGATGTAAAACCACAGCATACAATTCGGTAGGACTATCCATTCGTATTACTTCTAAAGGATTGTAACCACGAACTAATGTAAATCCGCCCAATAGGCAAGGAGCAACGTTGTCAGCATGTTCACTTCCGCTAGCAATTACTTCGCCTTTCATGGCAAAATTCACCAATTCATGTTTGGTGAACGGACGACCGAGCAATTCATTGATTCCAAAAACGGCTCCAGCAGCACTTGCAGAAGAACTTCCAATACCACTTCCGGTTTTTATTTTTTTATGGATTTCGATTTCGAAACCGTAGTCAATAGCTACGCCATTTATGGTATACGAATTTAATAAAGCTAAAGCGGCAACACCAGCAACATTTTTTTCGGTTTCTAAAGGTAAATCAGCACCAGTTATTTTGGTAATTCGTATGCCTTTTTCAGATGATTTTCTGAAAATCATTTCATCACCAATTCCTTCAAGACACAAACCCATTACGTCAAATCCGCAATTGAGATTGGCGATTGTAGCTGGACAGAATATTTTTATTTCGTTCATAGTAAAGACATAATTTTTAGCCAATAAGACGCTAAGTTACTAAGTTTTTTTAGAAGATTCTATAAATAAAATTCTTTGCCTCTTAGTGCCTTCGTGGTTAATTTAAACATTTCCAATTCGGATTACATCAGCGAAAATTCCAGATGCAGTTACAGCAGCTCCAGCGCCAGCTCCTTTAATAATTAAAGGTTGATCGATGTATCTGTCGGTATAAAATTCTACAATATTGTCTTTTCCTTCTAAATTGTAAAACGGACTTTCTTTTGGGATAAATTGCAATCCAACAGCAGCTTTTCCGTTATCGAAAGATGCCACAAATTTTAATCGACAATCTTTTGATTTAGCTTCTGCTAAAAGATTTTCAAAATGTTTTGAATTTTTTATTAATGAAGCAAAGAAATCTTCATTGTTATTGGTATCCATGCATTCTTTTGGAAGGAATGAATTGTTTTCAATGCTTTCCATTTCCATTTCAGTTCCGCTTTCTCTGATTAGAATAAGAATTTTTCGAGCTACGTCAACACCACTTAAATCTATTTTTGGATCTGGCTCAGTAAATCCTTGTACACCAGCTTCTTTTACAACATCATGAAAATTATAGGAATCACTAAAATTATTAAAAATAAAATTCAAGCTTCCAGATAATACAGCATTAATTTTGTTGACTTTATCACCAGATGCAATTAAATGTTTCAAGGTGTCGATAATTGGTAATCCTGCGCCAACATTGGTCTCAAATAGAAAAGGAGCATTGTATTTTCGAGATAAACTTTTAAGATTTTTGTAGTTCTCATATTTTGATGAACAAGCGATTTTGTTACAGGTAACTACAGCAATGTTTTGTTTTAAAAATTGATTGTAAATCGATGCAATGTCACTATTTGCAGTAATGTCTACAAAAATACTGTTGCGTAAATTAAGTTCTTTAGAACGAGAAATGAAAGCATTTACATTAGCAACTTCTCCTTTATCTAAAAGCGATTTCCAATCTTTTAGTGACATTCCTTCTTCATCAAAATGCATTTTACGAGAATTGGAAATGGCAATAACTCGTAAATTTATTTTTAAATTATCTTTTAAAAATTTCTTTTGTTGATTGATTTGATCAATGAATTTTTCGCCAACATTTCCAACGCCCATTACAAATAAATTCAATTGTTTTGTATTGTCTTCAAAAAAACGTTCGTGTAAGGTATTTAATGCTTTTTTGACATCTTTCTCGTTAATTACTACCGAAATATTTCGTTCAGATGCACCTTGAGCAATAGCACGAATATTGACATTATTTTTTCCTAAAGTACTGAACATTTTTCCGCTTAAACCTTGGTGGTTTTTCATGCTTTCGCCCACTAAAGCTACAATACATAAATCTTTTTCAACAATACAAGGATCTATTTTATTTTGCGCAATTTCCAATTCAAAAGTAGTATCAATAGCTGTTTTAGCTTTATCAGCATCTTGATTTTGAATTCCGATACAAATCGAATGTTCTGAAGACGCTTGTGTTATAAAAATAACGTTAATATTTTGATGTGAAAGCACCTCAAACAAACGCTTTGAAGAACCAGCAACACCAATCATTCCGGAACCTTCTAGAGTTAGTAAAGCAATACCGTCAATGTGAGAAATTCCCTTAATCGGATTGGCATTTACATCTGGAGCACTTGAAATTAAGGTTCCGTATGCATTTGGTTCGAATGTGTTTTTTATCCAAATTGGAATGTTGGCTTTTAACACAGGTTGAATAGTTGGAGGATATAAGACTTTAGCACCAAAATGAGATAATTCCATTGCTTCTTGATACGAAATTGTTTCAATTGGTTGTGCTTGTTTAACTATTTTCGGATTGGCTGTAAACATTCCGTTTACGTCTGTCCAAATTTCCAAAGAATTAGCATTTATACCATTGGCAATAATTGCTGCCGTATAATCAGAACCTCCACGTCCAAGAGTAGTTGTGTTACCATCTTCTGAAGACGCAATAAATCCGGGTAATAAAACTACTTGTGATTTATTTGTTTCGAAATAATTCGAGATTAATGAATTAGTCACATCAAAATCAACAGTTGCCTTTCCGAAATTAGAATTTGTTTTAATAATTTCACGACTGTCTTTAAAAGAACTATTCGGAATGGATTGTTGTAATGCGGTTGCTATAATTTGTGATGATAATAATTCACCAAAACAAGCAATAGCGTCGGCTGTTCTTAATGAAAGTTCTCCTAATAAAAAACAACCATCCAATAAGGTTTGGAGTTGATTGATTTGACTGTTTATCTTAATCAACAATTGATTCTGATTGGCATTATCAACTAAATTAGCAATTGCATCAAAATGTTTTTGCTTAATTTGTTCAATACTGTTTTTATAGGTTTCGTCTTTAGAAGCCGCTTTTTGCGAAGCGTTAATCAACATGTCTGTTACACCACTTAATGCAGAAACAATAACAGCAATTTTTTCTTTGCTTGATTTTTGGTTAACAATATCAATAACTAATTTAATATTTTGTGCATTGGCTACTGAAGTTCCGCCAAATTTTAATACTATCATTTTAAGTTTTTTTTATAGAATATAGTGATTTTTTCTCTTTCTTTCAAAAGAACATATAGAATGGATTATATGTAAAATTTTACCCCAAATGGGGTTGTAGATGTTGTAGTTATAGAGCCAAATGACGAAACAACCAAAGAGTTGGTTGTTTTTAATAAGTTGTATTTTCGACTTTTAACTATCATTATTTTCAAAATTATACATTTTTAGTTATAAAAAAAGAAAAAGAAGCATTTTTGTGAATAGTTTATTTTTACTAGCGTTAATTTTTCAATAAAATGATATTCTATAAATAACACATTTTTTTTTAACAATTACTCAATAAAATAATAACAATAAATGTTGCTTATTAACATTTGTTTACGGAATTTTGAAGTCAAATTTCAACCATTCAATGGAAACTATACATTATATAAGTTCGGAAGTACTCCAATTAGAAACTTTACAAGAACTAATTTCTCAACATAAAACACTTTCATTATCAGAGGAAGCAAAAATTAATATTCAAAAATGTAGGGATTATTTAGATGTTAAAATGGCTAAAGACGATAAGGCTATTTACGGAATTAATACTGGGTTTGGTTCGTTGTGTAATGTAAAAATTTCTAAAGAAAATTTATTTCAATTACAAGAGAATTTAGTAAAATCGCATGCATGTGGAACTGGCGATGAAGTTCCTGATGAGATTGTAAAGATAATGTTGTTATTAAAAATACAATCGTTGAGTTATGGTCATTCGGGTGTGCAATTGCAAACAGTAGAACGATTGATTGATTTTTATAATAATGATGTTATTCCCATAATTTACTCACAAGGATCACTAGGAGCAAGTGGAGATTTAGCTCCATTAGCTCATTTATCTCTTCCACTTTTAGGTGAAGGTGAAGTTCATTTTAAAGGTAAAAAAATTCATTCTTCAGAAGTTTTGAAACATTTTAATTGGCAACCAATTGTTTTACAATCTAAAGAAGGTTTGGCATTATTGAACGGAACACAATTCATGAGTGCTTATGGATGTTTTATCCTTTTAAAAGCAAAAAAATATTCCTATTTAGCCGATTTAATTTCAACTATTTCACTAGAAGGTTTTGATGGTAGAATAGAACCTTTTGATGAACTAATACATTACATTCGTCCGCACAAAGGTCAGATAGTGACTGCAAATCGTATTAAACAATTTTTAAAAGGCAGTAAAATTATTATTCAAGAAAAACTCCATGTTCAAGATCCATATTCGTTTCGGTGTATACCTCAAGTGCATGGTGCTTCTAAAGATACAATAGATTATGTGAACAAAGTATTTAAAACAGAAATTAATTCGGTAACCGATAA
Organism: Flavobacteriales bacterium; assembly: GCA_031408335.1. Lineage (GTDB taxonomy): Bacteria > Bacteroidota > Bacteroidia > Flavobacteriales > Flavobacteriaceae > Flavobacterium. Next base: position 46,691 of record JANNWH010000012.1, read on the forward strand.
TCCAAATATATTTATTGATAGTGATGTAATTATTTCAGGAGGAAATTTTCATGGACAACCATTAGCGTTAGCTTTGGATTTTTTAGGAATCGCTTTAGCAGAATTGGGAAGCATATCGGAAAGAAGAACGTTTCAATTAATTTCAGGTTTACGTAGTTTACCAGCGTTTTTAGTAGACAATCCTGGTTTAAATTCTGGATTTATGATTCCGCAATACACCGCTGCAAGCATTGTCAGTCAAAATAAGCAATTAGCAAATCCAGCGAGTGTTGATAGTATAGTTTCGAGTAACGGACAAGAAGATCATGTTTCAATGGGAGCAAATGCAGCGACGAAATGTTTAAAAATAATGGAGAATTTAGAGCGGATTTTAGCTATTGAGTTAATGAATGCTTCGCAAGCAATTGAATTCAGAAGACCATTACAATCGAGTGAATTTATAGAGATGTTTTTAAAATCGTTTCGTGAAGTGGTTCCTTTTGTTAATGAAGATAGAATATTACATTATGACATTCAAAATTCAGTGGCGTTTTTGAATAGTTTTTTGTTAGATGAAAGCGTTTTCGAGTAAATATTAAAAGAACTTAAATATACAAACTCAACAATCCCAAAATTGCAGGAATTCCTTGTACATAGAAAATACGTTTAGACACTGTTAAAGCACCGTAAATTCCGGCTATTAAAACACAAATTAGAAAAAAGATCGCCACGTTTTTACTCCAAACTTCATCTGTAATAAACAGCGACCAAATTAATCCAAAAGCTAAAAATCCATTATATAAACCTTGATTGGCTGCCATGACTTTGGTTTTTTCAAATTGATCTTCTGGAATAGTTTTAAATACTTTTCGACCACGAGTTGTCCACGCAAACATTTCTAACCATAAAATGTACACGTGTATAAAAGCAACAAATCCGATTATAATTTTAGATACTATTAGCATAATTCGATGTGTTTGTTTCTTTGTGAGAATTCTAAAACAACTCCAGTTTCAATATATTCTTTCAATTGAAAAAATAAATTTGCCCAGCAATAATTGGTGATTAGAAATTCTTTATTTATAGATTTCCAATTTTTGTGATAGAATTCGATGTAAATAGTATCGTTAGCATCATCATTTAATTTAAATCCAAATACTGTATTTTCCCAATCTTCTGAAGAAACCGTCATGGAAAATTCTATTTCTTCATTTGGAATTAGTTTGGTTATTTTAGCTTTCCAATCATAAACATCCGAAAAATAAAAATTAAATTCGTTTCCTAACTGAGAAAATCCGCTACATTTTAAAGTCCACCAATTATTAAAACCTTCAGCAGTACTTATGGCTTCGAATAGTTGCACTTTTGTTGATTTTATAAAAAATCCTTGTGAAATTGTATTCATAAATTTAAACTTTATTTGCGTTTTATATTATGTTCAATAGCAATAATCATTTCACCAGCAATGTCTTTATTAGTAGCGCCTTCAATTCCTTCTAGACCTGGAGAGGAATTGACTTCTAATAATAACGGACCTTTTGATGAACGAATAATATCAACACCTGCAACTCTTAAATCCATTGCTTTTGCAGCTTTTATTGCCATTTTTTTCTCCTCTGAAGTTGGTTTTATAACTGAGGCTGTTCCACCCATGTGAATATTAGCTCTAAATTCTCCAGGAGCAGCTTCACGTTGCATTGATGCAACTACTTTTCCGTCAACGACAAATAATCGCAGGTCTTTTCCATCGGCTTCTTTTATAAATTCCTGAACTAAAATATTAGCATTTAAACTTTTAAAAGCATTGATTACTGATTCGGCTGCTTTTTTAGTTTCGGCTAAAACAACACCTTTTCCCTGCGTTCCTTCTAATAATTTCACTATTAATGGTGGACCACCAACCATTTTAATTAAATCATCTGTATCTAAAGGAGAATTTGCAAATCCAGTGGTTGGAATATCAACACCATTTCGCAACAATAATTGCAACGAAAATAACTTATCGCGTGATTGTGTAATAGCTGCTGCCGAATTTAAACAATATATTTTCATTGCTTCAAATTGTCTTGTTAAAGCACATCCATAGAAAGTGATACTTGGACGAATTCTTGGAATAACCGCATCAAAATTATCCAATACCTTTCCGCCTCTATAATGAATTTCGGGATTGGTAGCATCTAATTTCATGTAACATTCTTTGATGTTGAGAAAGTGCATTTCATGTCCACGCATTTCACCAGCTTCCATAATTCGGCGGTTGCTATACAAATCTGGATTACTTGCTAAAAGTCCGATTCGCAATCCAGATTTTTTAATTTCATGATCTACATACAATTTTTTCAAGTTTTCTGATGAAGTTTCTCCGAGTAAATATTTTTGTTCAGGATCAACTAAAATTCTACCACTCATGGCTTCACGTCCGAGAAGCATTCTAAATCCCATAGAATCACGATTAGTTAATGTCATTTCAATTTCCCAAGAATCATTACCTGTTTTTAAATTGGTTTGAATAACAAAACGCTGTTCTCTATATCCGCTAGAACTTTTTACTACTCGTTTGTCAATTAATAAAGCTTCACAATGAATTACGGTTCTAAGATTATTTTGAATAGGATTAATATCAAATTTTACCCAATTTATTCCTTCTTTAGTAAAAGGAGCAATGTTGATAGCGTGTAAAGCCGAAGTTTTAGCACCAGAATCGACTCGTGCTTTTATTGCAGGAATGCCAAGTTCTGGGAATGAACACCATTCTTCTGAACCAAATATTATTTTGTTTAGTGACATAATTTTAAAAAAAAACCGCGAATTTTCGAATTATTTTTTAAATAGTATTCGAAATTCGCGGTTAAAAAAAGTTAATAATTATTTTGTTGGCTTAGCCGCTTTTTGAACTTTCACTGTTAATTCATCAGCATCATCTTCAATATCCATAAATATTTCGTCACCTGAATGGATTTTTGAGGTTATAATTTCTTCAGCTAAAGTATCTTCAACATATTTTTGTATGGCTCTTTTTAATGGTCGAGCACCAAATTGTCTGTCAAATCCTTTTTCGGCAATATATGCTTTGGCTTTATCGGAAAGGTTTAATGTATAACCCAATTCGGCAACACGATCGTATAATTTTTTCAATTCGATTTCAATTATCAAATCGATATCGTGTTTTTCTAATGCATTGAAAACGATAACATCATCAATACGATTTAAAAATTCAGGAGCAAAGGTTTTCTTTAGCGCATTTTCGATAATACTTTTCGAATTGTCATCGGCTTGTGCCACTTTAGCAGCGGTTCCGAATCCAACACCTTGTCCAAAATCTTTCAACTGACGAGCACCAACGTTAGATGTCATTATAATAATAGTGTTTTTAAAATCGATTTTACGACCTAAACTATCGGTTAAATAACCATCGTCTAAAACTTGTAATAGCATATTAAAAACGTCGGGATGTGCTTTTTCAATTTCATCTAAAAGCACAACACAGTAGGGTTTTCTTCTAACTTTTTCTGTTAATTGTCCACCTTCTTCATAACCAACATATCCAGGAGGCGCACCAACTAAACGAGAAATAGCAAATTTTTCCATATATTCACTCATATCTATTCGGATAAGTGCATCTTCTGAGTCAAACAATTCTTTAGCTAATACTTTTGCTAACTGTGTTTTTCCAACTCCAGTTTGTCCAAGAAAAATAAACGAACCAATTGGTCGATTTGGATCTTTCAATCCAGCACGATTGCGTTGTATGGAACGTGCAATTTTCAATACAGCTTCATTTTGACCAACTACCTTATTTTGAATAAGTTCAGGCAAGTTAGCTAACTTATTACTTTCTGTTTGAGCAATTCTATTTACAGGAATTCCTGTCATCATAGAAACAACATCAGCAACATTGTCTTCAGTTACATGAATACGGTTACTTTTGGAATCTTCTTCCCACAATTCTTGTGCAATTGCTAAGTCTTTTTCCAAACGTTTTTCATCATCACGAAGTTTAGCTGCTTCTTCATATTTTTGTCTTTTTACAACCGAATTTTTTAATTCTCGAACTTCTTCCAACTGACGTTCTAAATCTAAAATTTGTTTGGGAACATCAATATTAGTAATATGAACACGAGAACCAGCTTCATCCAAAGCATCAATTGCTTTATCAGGTAAAAATCGCTCCGACATATATCGATTAGTTAACTTCACACAAGCTTCAATTGCTTCATCTGTATAAGTCACATTATGATGATCTTCATATTTATTTTTAATATTATTTAAGATAATAATTGTTTCCTCAACAGACGTTGGTTCTACAATTACCTTCTGAAAACGTCTTTCTAAAGCACCGTCTTTTTCAATATATTGTCGGTATTCATCAAGAGTAGTTGCACCAATACATTGAATTTCGCCTCTCGCTAAAGCAGGTTTGAACATATTGGAAGCATCTAACGAACCTGTTGCTCCACCAGCTCCAACAATAGTGTGAATTTCATCAATAAAAAGTATAATGTCATCGTTTTTTTCGAGTTCATTCATTACGGCTTTCATACGTTCTTCAAATTGTCCTCTGTATTTTGTTCCGGCAACCAAACTGGCTAAATCTAGGGTAACGACACGTTTTCCAAATAAAATTCGAGATACCTTTTTTTGTATAATTCGTAAAGCTAAGCCTTCGGCAATTGCCGATTTACCAACTCCAGGTTCACCAATTAAAAGCGGATTGTTCTTTTTTCTTCGGCTTAAAATTTGAGAAACTCTTTCAATTTCTTTTTCACGTCCAACAACAGGATCAAGTTTACCTTCTTCTGCCATTTCAGTTAAATCACGTCCAAAGTTGTCTAAAACTGGAGTCTTAGATTTTTTATTGGATTTATTAGCTGGATTATTAAAATTGCCTTCTTTTGATGTGTCATCTTGTCCTGAATCTTCATTAAAAGATTCGTTTTTTGGTAAATTTTCTAAAAAATCGTCTTCACTTGGTGTCATATTTATATATTGGTCTTTAGCTATATCATAATCAATTTTTAATTTATTGAGTAATTTTGTAGTTGGATCGTTTTCATTTCTTAAAATACATAAAAGTAAATGAGCAGTACTTATAGACGTACTTTGAAATACTTTAGCCTCAAGAAAAGTAGTTTTTAATGCTCTTTCTGCTTGACGTGTAAGATGCAAATTCTTCTTTTCATTATTGGTTTCAATATTTGGATTGGCAGGACTTAATATTTCCACTTTCTTTCTCAGATGCTCTAAATCAACTGACAGATTGTTTAATATTGTAATTGCTTTTCCATTGCCGTCTCTTAAAATTCCGAGCATTAGGTGTTCTGTCCCAATAAAGTCGTGACCTAAACGCAAGGCTTCTTCTTTACTGTAAGTGATAACATCTTTTACTCTAGGCGAAAAATTATCATCCATATATTATATATTATAATTGTAAATTTAGTAAATATCTATTGCATAAACAAAAACCGTACCTCACAAAAAACGTTGTCAGTAAATAGACAAAAAAAATATCATAAATAAAAGCACTCCTTCTTACTATTTATTAACCATTTCTCAATACAATATTGTTAATAAATCGTTCAAATATCAATACAAAAATGCTATAAAAAATTACAAAAAGATGTATATTGCACGTTTTGAATTTAATTTAATATTTATAATAATTTAAGCATATGTCTGACGGAGAAAAGTTAATTCCTATTAACATAGAAGACGAAATGAAATCAGCCTACATCGATTATTCGATGTCTGTTATTGTATCAAGAGCATTACCTGATGTGCGTGATGGTTTAAAACCAGTTCACAGAAGAGTACTATACGGAATGTATGATTTAGGAGTTTTTTCTAATAAAGCACACAAAAAATCAGCAAGAATTGTTGGTGAAGTTTTGGGTAAATACCATCCACATGGTGATACATCTGTATATGATGCAATGGTTCGTATGGCGCAAGAATGGAGTTTACGCTATTTATTAATTGATGGTCAAGGTAACTTTGGTTCTGTAGATGGCGATAGTCCAGCTGCAATGCGTTATACCGAAGCTCGTATGAAAAAAATGTCAGAAGACATTATGGCAGATATTGACAAAGAAACTGTTGATTTCAAACTAAATTTTGACGATACGCTTTATGAGCCAACTGTAATGCCAACTCGTGTTCCAAATTTACTTATTAATGGAGCATCTGGAATTGCAGTCGGAATGGCTACAAATATGGCTCCGCATAACTTAACAGAAGTTATTGACGGAACTTTAGCTTTCATCGATAATGAAGAAATTGAAATTGATGAGTTAATGAATCATATTAAGGCTCCCGATTTTCCAACTGGAGGTGTAATTTATGGATATGAAGGTGTTAGAGAAGCATTCAAAACTGGTCGTGGTCGAATTGTTATGAGAGCGAAAGTTGGTTTTGAAGAAGTTGACGGAAGAGAATCAATTATCGTTACTGAAATTCCGTATCAAGTCAATAAAGCGGAGATGATTAAGAAAACAGCCGACTTAGTTAACGATAAAAAAATTGAAGGCATTGCCAATATTCGTGATGAATCGGATAGAAATGGAATGCGAATCGTTTATATTTTAAAGCGTGATGCAGTTGCTAATGTAGTTTTAAATACTTTATATAAATATACACAACTACAATCTTCGTTTAGTGTCAATAATATTGCATTGGTTAAAGGAAGACCGCAAATGTTGAATCTTAAAGATTTAATTCACTATTTTGTAGAGCACCGTCACGAAGTTGTTGTAAGAAGAACACAATACGAATTAAGAAAAGCCGAAGAAAGAGCTCATATTTTAGAAGGTTTAATAATTGCTTCTGATAATATTGACGAAGTTATTGCTTTAATTCGTGCCTCTAAAGATAGCGATGAAGCAAAATCTAAATTAATTGAACGATTTACTTTATCCGATATTCAAGCGCGCGCCATTGTTGAAATGCGTTTAAGACAATTAACAGGTCTTGAACAAGATAAATTGCGAGCTGAATATGAAGAAATAATGAAATTAATTCAACACTTAAAAGATTTATTAGCGAGCAAAGAATTAAGAATGCAAGTGATAAAAGATGAATTGGTTGAAATAAGAGATAAATATGGTGATGCGCGTCGTTCAATAATTGAATATGCTGGTGGCGATGTAAGTATTGAAGATTTAATTGCTGATGAAAATGTAGTCATTACAATATCGCATGCTGGATATATCAAACGTACCTCTTTATCTGAATACAAAACACAAAATAGAGGCGGAGTGGGACAAAAAAGTGCTGCTACGCGTGATCAAGATTTCTTAGAACATTTATTTGTTGCAACCAATCATAACTATCTGTTGATTTTTACTCAAAAAGGAAAATGTTTCTGGATGCGCGTGTATGAAATTCCAGAAGGAAGTAAATCAAGCAAAGGTAGAGCACTTCAAAACCTTATCAATATCGAAAGCGATGATAAAGTGAAAGCTTTTATTTGTACTAAAGATTTGAAAGACGAAGAGTACATTAAAAGTCACTATGTAATTATGGCGACTAAAAAAGGTCAGGTTAAGAAAACATCCTTAGAAAAATATTCACGTCCAAGAGTAAACGGAGTCGCTGCAATTACTATAAAAGATGATGATGAATTATTAGAAGCAAAATTAACAAATGGTGAAAGCCAAGTTTTAATTGCTGTTAAATCTGGTAAATTGGTTCGTTTTGAAGAAGGGAAAACGCGTCCAATGGGAAGAACTGCTTCTGGTGTTCGTGGAATTACATTGCAAAACGATCAAGATGAAGTAATCGGAATGGTTTCTGTCAACGATATGGAAAGTGAAATTTTAGTCGTTGCCGAAAATGGTTATGGAAAACGTTCTTCAATTGATGAATACCGTATTACAAATCGTGGTGGAAAAGGTGTAAAAACCTTGAATATCACTGAAAAAACAGGCAAGCTAATTGCTATCAATAGTGTTACTGATGCTGATGACTTGATGATTATAAACAAATCAGGATTGACAATTCGTATGGATGTAGCCAATTTAAGAGTAATGGGAAGAGCAACGCAAGGTGTTCGTTTGATTAATATTAAAGAAAACGATTCCATTGCCGCAGTTACCAAAGTAATGAAAGAAGATGAAGTTGCAGAAATTGAATTGGATGAAAATGGAGACGTCATTGTAAATTCAATTCTGTCTGAAGATTCAGATGAAGACCAACCAAAATCTGAAATAGAATCGGACACTATCGAAAATTCAACTGATGAAGATGAAGATGATGAAGAAGAATAAATATTAACTAAACATAAAATAAAAGCCATATATCCTAATAATTTTTTTAAGATACTATGGCTTTTTAATTTAAATAATTACTAACTAAAAACTACTATTATGACAATTAAAAAAATAATAATTGCAATTACATTATTAGTATCAGCTATTTCTTTTGCTCAAAAAGACGAATTAAAATCATTAAAGAAAATTTATTCAAAAGAGGTTCCTTCCGTTTCTGATTTGTCAGATTATAAGGCTACTCTTTCAAAGTTAGAACCTCTTGCAATTGAAGAAAGTGATAAAGTGTATTTAAATTTCTTTAAAGGAATGTTGCCAATGTTAGAAGTAAACTCTTTAGGATCAACAGCAAATCCGGCTCAAATTTCAAAAATATTTAATTCAAAATCAATAACTGATCTAACTATGAGTATAATTTCTACTCTAGATTTTGAAAAAAAATCGGGAAAAAAAATATATACAGATGATATCAATAAAGCAATTACAACATTAAAACCGCAAATAAATTCTACTGCCTTTGCTTTAGGAAAAGCTAAAAAAGAAATAGAAGCAGCAACTCTTTTTTATTCTTTATATCAATTGGATAAAAAAGATGCAGACAACTTATTTTATGCGGCTAGTTATGCAGTTAATAGTAACGATTTTGAAAATGCATTAAAATATTATCAAGAACTAAATAAAATAAATTATTCTGGTGAAGGAACATTTTATTATGCAATAAACAAAACAAGCAAACAAGATGAATATTTTAGTGCTAAAGACCAAAGAGATACTTATGTTAAACTTGGTACTCACGAAAAACCACATGACGAAAAACAACCTTCAAAAAGAGGTGAAATCAATAAAAATATTGCTCTTATTTTAGTAAGTCAAGGTAAAAATGAAGAAGCCAAAGCCGCTTTTACAGAGGCTCGAAAATCAAATCCAGATGATATGTCTTTATTACTAAATGAAGCTAATTTATATCTGACATTAAACGATTTTGATATGTACACCAAATTGGTAAATGAAGCTTTATTGAAAGAGCCAAATAATGCTGACCTAGTTTTTAATTTAGGTGTAATTAGCGATAAAGCAAACAAATCAGAAAGCGCCGAAACTTATTACAGAAAAGCAATCGAAATTAATCCTAAATATTTTAATGCTTACTTAAATTTAGCAGAGCTAAAAATGAGAAGTGATCAAAAATATGTTGATGAAATCAATAAATTAGGAACATCCGAAAAAGATTTAAAAAAATATGAAGTAGTAAAAGCAGAAAGAAACAAAAATTTCATGACTATATTACCAATCCTAGAAAAAGCAGTTGAATTAGATCCGACAAATGATCCTGCTAAAAAAACATTACTAAGTGTTTATAAAGCTCTTGAAATGTCTGATAAAGTAAAAGAGTTGAAAGCAAAAATGTAATCTAATTTACCAATGTAAAAAATGCTCACTATTTAGATGAGCATTTTTTATATAATTTTTTTAATAACTCTTAATCTATGAGTATGTCTATTAAGCGCTGCATTATAAATTCCTAAATGATCTAATCGGTCAATTCTAACTTTTCCACTAGCATGAATAATGTAATTGTTTTCTAATATAATTCCAACATGAATTATTTTACCATCCTCATTATCAAAAAAAGCTAAATCTCCGGGCTCACTTTCTTCAATAAAACTTAAAACTTCTCCTTGACTCGATTGTTGCGAAGCATCACGAAGTAACTTATAGCCATTTAATTTATAAACCATTTGTGTAAATCCAGAACAATCAATTCCAAATGGTGTTTTTCCTCCCCACAAATAAGGCGAATTTAAATACAAAAACGAAGTGGTTACAAGTTCCTTTTTTTGCTTGATACCACTAACTTTTAATCCTTCAAAATCATAATTATCACTATTTATATCATTATGATTTAGAAACGATAACGAAGCACCAATTGTAATCGGAATTAAAGTATTATTCGGTGCAGTAATGTATTGCACTAAATCAGAATTCAGAATTATAGCTTCTTTTGATAATAAAATATAATTTTCTTCTGAAATAGTTTGGTATTGCTTGCTGTCTATCCAACCTTCATAATCATCAAACTGAAGTTTTATTTTTGTCCATTGCTTTTCAATTACAACTATTTCAAAATGTTCACCAAATAAGACTTGAGAAACAATTTCGCTTCTGTCATTTGGTTCAAAACGCAACGGAATTATTGATAAATTACAAATGCCAAACATTTAATTCTTTTATTATTTTTAGAAGCTATTCCCGCTTTTCGTTGCAATCTTTTGCTTCGTAAACTCCGCAAAAGGATTTTCACTGCAATCGGGGCTAAGGCATTCAGTTTAAAATTCGTAATTATTTTTAAACTCTTTCAATTACAATTGCCGAAGCACCGCCACCACCATTACAAATTGCTGCTGCTCCAATTTTTGCATTATTTTGATGTAAAACATTAATTAAGGTAACCACAATTCTGGCACCAGAACATCCAAGTGGATGACCTAATGCAACCGCGCCACCATTAACGTTCACTTTAGTATTTTCAATTTCTAAAATTTTTGTATTCGCTATACCAACTACCGAAAAAGCCTCATTGAATTCAAAATAGTCCACATCAGAAATTGCTATACCTGCTTTTTTTAATGCTTTTGGTAATGCTTTTGCTGGAGCAGTGGTAAACCATTTTGGTTCCTGAGCAGCATCTGCATACGATTTTATATACGCTAATGGTTTTAATCCCAAAGCTATTGCTTTATCTTCACTCATTAAAATTATTGCAGCAGCGCCATCATTTATAGTTGATGCATTTGCAGCTGTAACCGTTCCGTCTTTTGTAAAAGCAGGATTCAGACTCGGAATCTTATCCAACTTAACATTGGTAAATTCTTCATCTTTAATTACTATAATTGGATCACCTTTTCTTTGAGGTACAACAACAGGAACAATTTCTGCATCAAATTTTCCAGTTTCCCAAGCTTTCGCAGAACGCTCGTAAGATTGAATAGCAAAAGCATCTTGTTCTTCACGTGATATTTTATACTCAGATGCACATAAATCAGCCGAAACTCCCATAGCATTATTATCGTAAGCATCAACCAATCCATCTTTTTGCATTCCGTCTTGCATCGAAGTTGGTCCAAATTTAACACCATTTCTCAAATGAACATAATGCGGAATCAAACTCATATTTTCCATTCCACCTGCAACAACAATTTCAGCATCACCAGCAATTATTGCTTGCGCTCCAAACATAATTGCTTTCATTCCCGAAGCGCAAACCTTATTAACAGTTGTACAGGCAACTTCATTAGATAATCCAGCAAAAAGTGCAGCTTGTCTGGCTGGCGCCTGACCAACTCCTGCTTGAACTACATTTCCCATAAATACTTCATCAACTAAATTTGGATCTAAATTAATTTTATTTAAAGCTCCTTTTATTGCAGCAGCACCAAGTTGTGGCGCAGAAACGGTTGATAACGATCCCATAAAACTTCCAATTGGTGTTCGAACTGCTGAAACTATAACTACTTTCTTATTCATTTTTAATTTAATTGTTAAATTATTTGAATGCAAATTTAGTATTTTTTAACTAAAATTCGTTTTACAATCTGTCTTTATTAAATTATTGCCATAAAATAAAACTAACTAAAGTTCTATATATTTGATTACTAAGTATTTCTTTTTGTTAAAATTTACTATCTAAAAAAAACAAACTAAATAGTTGTAAATATTATAATCAAACATTACATTTGCAACCGCTTAAAGAGAAAAGTTCTTATACTATATATTGAATTTGGAGAGTTGCCTGAGTGGCCGAAAGGACATGTTTGCTAAACATGCGTATGGGAAACTGTACCAAGGGTTCGAATCCCTTACTCTCCGCTTTTTTTGTTTTTGCGGGGTGTAGCGTAGCCCGGTTATCGCGCCTGCTTTGGGAGCAGGAGGCCGCAGGTTCGAATCCTGCCACCCCGACTTCGGTCTCATAGCTCAGCTGGATAGAGCAACTGCCTTCTAAGCAGTAGGTCGAAGGTTCGAATCCTTCTGAGATCACAGATTACCTTCTTGAAAAAGAAGGTTTTTTTGTTTAATTGTGATAGTTTATAAATGAAAATAACAATTCGAAACTTATTCTAATCCAATTGAATAAAACTTTTTAAGCCTTGTCAAGATAATTTAGTTTTCTATTTTTCTCGAAATTGCTTTAAACAATTGTCTGTTCTCAATTATTAAATTTTACTTATATTTGTTTTTGTTGATTTTAACTATTTTACCTTTTAACATATTCACTTCAATAATGAAAGTTATCAGGAAAAAAATTACATTTACTTAAACAAAATAGAAAATGAAAAAGACATTCGCATTAATTATTTTGATTACATCTATTTATAACTCTCTTTGTTATTCTCAGATTAACCTAGGAAGTACCGTACTTCAAAATACTGTAGTTGCAACAAATTTAAATGTTCCGTGGGATATGACTTATGGTGCCGATGGATGGATTTGGTTTACTGAATTAAGCGGTAATATTAAAAGAATGAATCCAAATACCTATCAAGTACAACAGGTTTTTGCAATTAATGATGTGGTGCTTTTTGGCTTTAGTGTTGGTTTACATTCAATTGTATTGCATCCAAACTTTAATACAACTCCTCATTTATATGTACATTATACCAATTCACAAACCACCTCAAAAATAGTACGATACGTTTACGATGAAACAAATAATACATTAATCAATCCAATAATTATTATGGAAAATATTCCAGCAGGAGTTTCTCATAATGGTTCTAGAATGATTATTCTAAATGATAAATTATTTATTAGTTTGGGAGATGCTTATACCACTCCAGCTGTTGCTCAAAATTTAAATTCTATCAATGGAAAAATGCTACGTATGAATTTGGATGGAAGTATTCCTAGCGATAATCCGATTGCCAATAGTTTTATTTGGTCCTTTGGTCATAGAAACCCACAAGGATTATGTTTTGCAAATGATAAAATGTATAGTTCAGAACACGGCACTGGTTCAAATGATGAAATCAACATCATTTCTCAAAACAGAAATTATGGTTGGCCTAATGTGGAAGGCATTTGCAATACCGCTACTGAAATCACATTTTGTAATGCTAATAATGTTGTTGAACCTATTTGGAGTTGGTCACCAGCAATTGCTCCTTGTGGCTTAGATTTTTATCAAAACGCAGCAATCCCCGAATGGAATAATTCGCTGTTATTGGCAGTTTTGAAAAATAAGCAATTAATCCAATTAAAACTTAATGACACAGGAACACAAATAATACAACAAAATATATATTTAACAAATACTTACGGAAGATTAAGAGATGTTTTGGTAATTCCAGATGGACGTGTTTTTATTTGCACTTCCAATAGAGATTATACTGGCACTCCAATAGCATTAGATGATAGGATTATTGAATTAACTCCTATCGCTTTAAATGTTACTAATTTTACAGAAGAAAATAAAACAATCTTATATCCTGTTCCTAGTAACAACCTAATTTTTATAGAATCGGATTTTAGTTTTGAGTTTGTTAGAATTTTGAGTGCTGAAGGAAAGGAAATCTATTCTGAAAAATATGCTAATAATGTTGATGTAAGCACATTTTCATCAGGAATTTATTTTGTACAATTACTTGATTCTGATAAAAAAATAGTTGATAAAAAGAAAATTTTGATAAAGTAAAGTGACTTAAGTTTAATTACAAACACACAGAAAGTCGCTCTCTACTTACTATATTTCACAAATTTTTATTAAATGAAAAGCTTCAAGTTCATTTTTTCGCTTTTATTAGTTATAGCTTTTATTGGATGCAGATCTGTCGATACATCTTCTAAAAAAGAGACGCTTCAAAATAATTACATAAAAGGAAATTCTATAGCTTTTCAAAATACTAATGACACCACTTTTGTTAATTTAAAAGACATAAGTGGTAATTTTATTTTTGACATGAAATATGCTACAAAAGATAATTTTTTGAAGCAAATTGTTTATGATTGTGGCGATTGTTATTTAAGATTTAAAACAATTAAAAGTTTAATTAAAGCAAATAAAGATTTTATTAAATTAGGTTACAAAATAAAAATATTCGATTGTTATCGACCATTAGATATTCAAAAGAAAATGTGGGAATTAGTACCAAATCCGATTTATGTTGCAGATCCCAAAAAAGGATCAATTCATAATAGAGGTGGAGCTGTCGATATTACTTTAGTAGATTTTAATGGAAGTGAACTTGATATGGGAACCTCTTTTGACTTTTTTGGAGAAGAGGCAAGTCATAATTACCAAAATCTTTCTATTGAAGTTTTGAAAAACAGAAAAAAGTTAAAAGAGATTATGCTTAAAAACGATTTTAAATCGTTTGATTCAGAATGGTGGCATTACAATTTAGCGACCGGTTTAACTGAAAAAATTTCTAATTTTAAATGGGAATGTAATTAATCGATTATACATTTCAAATAGTTCATAAAATAAGTGTTAGGATAATAAGTCTTTTTATCTATTTCTGAAATTAATTCCTCCTTTAAAATATAATCTACAGTTTCTGTGGTGTACTTTATTCTCATTATAATTGCTTTTGAATTTTGTAAAGCTTCAAAAGTAGTCTCCATAAACAAAAAATATCCTGTTAATAATCTATTATTTCCAATCTCATTTCTAATAGTTTCGCCACAGGTTTCATTATCTATTGCAACTAAAGTAATTATTTTCCCATCATCTAATTGAAAATATATTTTCGAACTTTTATCGAAACATTTAGCCGAAATAAAATCGTTGCTATTTTGAATTAATTGCACTTTTAGCGAAGGTAATCCATCGGCATTAATCAAAGAAAAAAATAGAGTTGCATTAGAATTTCCGAATTTTCTTTCGTGGATTATATAATCATTTGTAGATTTATAAGTTCCTATACTATCGGTTACATTGGTACTATATTCACACTTTTTTTGAGCTAAAGCAAAAAAACATTGTAAACTAATTATGAACAAAAACAATTTTTTCATTTATTATTTTAATTTATCGCAAAGTAAAACAATTTTTGCATTATTCATATCGGTTGAAAAAAAACTATACTGATTTCCTCCATCATTAATTTTCCATTTTTTCCGAATTGAATCTACTGTTTCTGGAAAATTTCTAGTAGTAATATTTGACTTTGCATGAGTGTAAAAAAGCTTCATGTTAGTGTTTGAATAGTGAAAATGAGAATTTATTTTAAATATCCTTCCAGGAAAGTCAATTAATTTATCCGAAGTATAAAGATGAGAATGTTGATGTAACTTTTGAAGATAAAATTCATTTCCTATTTCAGAAAATCCTCCCGATTTTAATATGGCACTATTGGGCTCGTAAAGGTATTTTTTTGGCAAGCTATAGTTTGAAATTTCAGAAGATTTAAAATCAAATTCGAAAGTTTCATTCTTATTTTTAGAAGTGTTGATTGTTTTAATTTTGATTGTTCCTTTATAAAAATTTTCAATTTCCCAAAGCAATTCTTTTACCTCATTATCAACTGCAATAATGTGTATTGATTTTACATTTTTCAATTCACTTAATCCTGCTTTTATATCTAAAATTGGTGCTGTTTTCAGTAAGATTTTATTAGAATATATAAAGTAGATGTCAAGCAATTCTGGTACATTTGGAGAACAATCATTAAGCATAAAAACCTTGCCTTTTAAATTATTTCTTCTTGATGGATCAATATAGATCCAATCGAATTTAATATTTTTATTTTTCAATACATCGAGACTGTCTTCTACAAAAAATTGAATATTTTGAATGCCCAGAGTTTTAAAATTATGCTTCACAATTTCAGATAATTCAGAATCTATTTCGCAATGAAAGACCGTAGTCATTTTTTTTGAAAAATAATAATCGTCAACACCAAATCCGCCAGTTAAATCAATTATAGATTCACCAAAAACTAATGATGCTTTATAATTTGCTGTAAACTCAGAGGAAGTTTGTTCTAATGAAATTTTACTTGGATAAATAATGTTTTTTGAATTAAACCAAGTAGGTAATTTATCTTTACTTTTAGTTCGAGATGCTATTTGATTTAAAACAATTTTGTAATCAATTTCAGGAAAAGGGTTTTTCAGCATCGCTAATTTTGTGATGTCAGCTCCTGTTTGTTCTATTATGTAATTTTGAATTAAAGGATTAAGTAGTTCAGAAATAATCATTTATAAAATTATAAATTCTTAGTTAATACTTTAATAATTTTATTTTCCGGAATAAATTCTTTTCCAATAACTTTCAATATGGTATATAATGGAACACCAATTATCATACCTGTAATTCCAAATAAAAATCCGGCAATTAATATGACTAAGAAAATTTCTAATGGATGCGAATTAACACTTTTAGAAAATATAATTGGTTGCGAAAGGTTATTATCAATTAGTTGAACAATAAAAAACCCAATTAAAACATAAATAGTTGTTGGTAAAGTTTCTGTTTGAAAATCGGCTCCTAAATTACTTAACATTGTTAAAACACTAGCAATAATAGAACCTATTAGCGGACCAACATAAGGAATAATATTTAAAATTGCACATAAAAAAGCAATCACAAAAGCATTTTCAACACCAAATATTAGAAGAACTATAAGATATAAAATACAAATAATAGTTAATTGTGTTACTATTCCAATAAAATAGCGTGATAATAAATTTCGTATTTTTTCTAATGAATTTAAAATCGCTTCTTCATGTTCAGTAGGTAATATTTTTTTTACACCAACAATAAATTGAACTTTATCTTTAAGAAAAAAGAAACTAATAAAAAAAGTGGTTGCCAAACCAATTCCAATACTACTTATAGTTCCTAAAACGGAATTAAAAAAGTCGGTAAAAAAATTAAAATTTAATTTAGAGGTTACATCGCTTGGTTTTACAATTTGAGTAACATCTATATTATGATTGTTTAAGTATAAATTTATTTGATTGTATAGTTCAATACAACGAACTTCAATTGATTTTGTATCTAATAATGATAAATTATTTCCTTGTGAAACTATTAATGGAACAAATAAAAGTACTAAACCAGCAATTAACATTACAAAAAAAAATAATGTAGTTATTACTGCAATTGCATTTGAAAATTTTAATCGTTGTCTTAAAAACTCTACAATTGGATTAGCAATAAGTGAAAAAATAATAGAAATAATTATATATACAATAACGGTTTGCACTTTATAAATAAAGAACAACAATAGTCCAATTAGAACTAAAATTCCTATTGCTCTAAGAATTCCATTTGCTATTGTTTTAGAGTTTATCATTTAATTGTTAAATACATAATTTAAAATATTAGCACCCATTTTTAAAGCTTTTTCTCTAACTACTTTCGGATCATTATGCACTTCAGTATCTTCCCAACCATCACCTAAATCACTCTGAAAAGTATACAACAAAACCAATCTACTTTCTAAAAAAATTCCAAATGCTTGTGGTCTTTTTCCATCGTGTTCATGAATTTTTGGCAAACCATTTGAAAATAAATTGGGTTTTTGAAAAATAATATGATTGGCAGGGATTTCAACTAAATCATTTGTTGGAAACAATTTTTTTATTTCCTTACGGATGTATTCATCCATACCATAATTATCATCAATGTGAAGAAAACCTCCCGATGACATATAATTTCTAAGATTATTTTGATCAGCGTTATTAAAAACTACATTTCCATGTCCGGTCATATGTACAAATGGATAAGAAAACAAATCGAGACTACTAGGCTCAACAGTTGCTGCTTTCGATTTTAAAGTTGTATTAATAGTTTGATTACTGTATTTAATTAAATTAGGTAAAGAAGTAGGATTAGCATACCAATCGCCACCACCACTGTATTTTAACAAAGCAATTTCTTGTGAGAAAGAGTTTGTAGTAATCAAAAAAAGTATAAAAAAAAGTTGTCTCATTTGTTATTTTCATTAATAAATACAACACTATGACAAGCAACAATCGCTGCAGTTTCTGTTCTAAGTCTAGTATTACCCAAAGTTACTGGAATAAATTTATTTTCCAAAGCCAATTGGATTTCTTTAACAGAAAAATCGCCTTCGGGTCCAATTAGTATAGTAACATCTTGATTTGCTACAACGGAATTTTTAAATGATTTTTTTTTTAATTCTTCACAATGAGCAATGAATTTTTGTCCTTTTACTTCTCTTTTTACAAAATTGTTAAACGAAATGGAATCGTTAAATTTAGGTAAAAAATATTGATTTGATTGTTTCATTGCCGAAAGTAAAATTTTATCAAAACGCTCACTTTTAATAACTTTTCTTTCAGAATGATCGCATATCATTGGCGTTATTTCGTGAACACCAATTTCAGTTGCTTTTTCTAAAAACCATTCAAAACGCTCATTCATTTTAGTTGGAGCAACTACTAAATGCAAGTGGTATTTTGACTTTTCTTGTTTTTCAAAAGAAAAAATTTTTACAGTACATTTACTGTCAGAAGCTAAAGAGATTTCGGTTTTAAATAAAACACCTAAACCATTAGTTACAAATAATATATCGCCTTCTTTTTTACGTAAAACTTTAATTATATGTTTACTTTCTTCTTTGTCAAAAGAAAATGAAGAATCGATTTCGGATATATCTTTAAAATAAAATAACTGCATATTAAAATTCAATTCTAGGTTTAGAAACGATGCTAGCATCATTAAACTTATTATTCAAATATTTTTGATAACCAACAATTCCAATCATCGCAGCATTATCGGTAGTATATTCAAATTTTGGTATAAAAGTTTTCCATCCTAATTTAATCTCGGCTTCTTTTAATGTCTTTCTTATTCCAGAATTAGCCGAAACTCCTCCACCAATTGCAATTTGATTTATTCCGGTTTGAGCAACCGCTAATTTCAATTTATCCATCAATATTTCAATAATAGTAAACTGAACGGAAGCACAAATATCAGCTTTATTTTCTTCAATAAAATTCACGTTTTCAGCAACGTTTTTCTGAATAAAATATAATATTTGTGTTTTTAAACCCGAAAAACTGAAATCTAATCCTGGTATTTTAGGTTTGGTAAATAAAAATCGTGTTGGATTACCTTCTTTTGCTAATTGATCAACTAATGGACCTCCAGGATATGGCAATCCTAAAATTTTTGCTGTTTTATCAAAAGCTTCACCAACAGCATCGTCAGTAGTTTCACCAATTATTTCCAAATCAAAAAAACCTTTTACAACTACTATTTGTGTATGTCCACCAGAAATGGTTAATGCCAAAAACGGAAACTCTGGTTTATCAAATCCTTCTTCTTCAATAAAATGTGCCAAAATGTGAGCATGCATGTGATTTACAGCTATTAACGGAATATTTAATCCGAGTGCTAACGATTTTGCAAAGGATGAACCAACTAAAAGTGAACCCATTAATCCAGGTCCTTGAGTAAATGCAATGGCAGACAGTTGCTTTTTTTTAATTTTTGCCTTTTGTAAAGCAACTTCTATAACAGGAACTATATTTTGTAAATGTGCTCTCGATGCTAATTCTGGAACTACACCACCAAATGCAGTATGAATACTTTGGTTAGCAACAACATTCGAAATAACGGCATCGTTTTTTAAAACAGCTGCAGCAGTATCATCACAAGAACTCTCAATCGCTAAAATAAAAACATCTTTAATAGGCATTAGGCATAATTATTGAATTAAATTTGATAAACCATTATAAAACGATTATTTTTACAAAGTTAACAAAACTAATTGTTTTCAAGTAGAGTTACTCTATTCCAAATTGATAATTGAAAGAAAAAAAAGTAAATACACGTTTCAAAAAAATTAGGAAAATAATTCTTCTTACATTCCTTTTTCTAATACTACTTATTTTATTGTTTGGCATTGCACTTTCATTTCCAGTTGTGCAAACAAAAATTGCTCACTATTATACTGAAAAATTCAACAAAGATTTTGGCACTGATGTTTATGTTGATCAAGTAGAAATAACTGTTTTTGGTGGAGTTCAACTAAAAAAAGTAATGATAAAAGACGATCGAAAGGATACGCTTATTTACGCCGACAGAATAAATACAAACATACTTGATGGAAAAAAGCTAATTGATGGCAAATTGATTTTTGGAAATATTGTAGCAAACAATTTAAAACTAAAAATAAAAACCTACAAAAACGAAAAAAATTCAAACTTAGATAAATTCGTTGCTGCTTTTGATAACGGTAAGAAATCGTCCGGGAAGTTTTTAATGACTTCTAAAAAAATTAAATTAATAAACAGCCATTTTATCAAAATTGATGAAAATACTTTAACTCAAAAAGAAGTCGATTTTACGAATCTAAATGCAATTGTAACCGATTTTAAAATCAAAGGCTCTAATGTTACAACAAAAATTGAGGAAATGTCTTTTAAAGATCATCGAGGACTTGTAGTTGAAAATCTAAAATCAAAATTTGCTTACACTAAAAAAAATATCCGATTAGACCAATTAGATTTAAAAACTGCTTCTTCACAATTTAATGGTGACGTTGCATTATATTATGATATGGATAATCATGATTTTTCAGATTTTAATAATAGAGTTATTTTCGATATAAAAACAAAATCTGCTTCAATTGCAACAAATGATATTCGACATTTTTATACTGAATTAGCCAAAGATCAAAAGTTTGACTTTACAGGATCTATAAAGGGAACATTAAATGATTTTACAGCGATAAATTTAAATCTTAAAGACACCAAAAACTCTCAAATTATTGGTAATGTAAACTTTAAAAATTTGCTTGCAAAAAAAGGAAAAGGCGATTTTTATATGAAAGGTTCCTTTAAAAAAGTTTCTTCAAGTTATGAGAATCTTACTTCTTTGTTGCCAAATGTATTAGGAAAAAAATTGCCTTCGTCATTAAAAAAAATAGGCCGATTTAACTTAGTTGGTGATGCTGAAATAACAACAAAATCAATAGATGCCGATTTTAAATTGCAAACTAAGTTAGGAAATTTAACATCGCAATTAGTGATGACAAACATCAATAATATTGACAATGCAAACTATTCAGGAAATGTAATTTTAGATAACTTTGATGTTGGTGCTTTATTAAATCTTAAAGATATTGGTAAATTATCTATGGATGCCGATGTTGTTGGAAAAGGTTTTACAGAAAAATACTTAGATGTAAAATTCGCAACCAACATTAAAAACATTCGATACAACAACTATAATTACAAAAATATTATCGCAAATGGGAGTTTTAAAAAACCAATTTTTAAAGGAAAAGTAAATAGTAATGATCCAAATTTATTAATGGATTTTGATGGAATTATTGACCTCAGTAAAAAAGAAAATAAATATGATTTTAATGCAAGAGTAGATTATGCCAATTTGAAAAATTTGAATTTTCTTAATGAATCAGTTGCTATTTTTAAGGGCGATATTGTTATGAAAGTTTATGGAAATTCAATAAACAATATGAAAGGTGATGTTTCGTTAACTAATGCTTCGTATCAAAATTCAAAAAAGCAATATTTCTTTGACAAATTAGATATTAATTCAAATTTTGATGAAAATAGTATTCACAAAATTTCATTTAACTCTTTAAATGGTATAGAAGGTTTTATAGAAGGAAAATTCGATTTCAATCAAATTTTTAAAATGATACAAAACTCAGTTGGAAGTTTGTACACCAATTACAAACCAAATTTAATCAAAAAAGGGCAATATTTTAAATTCAATTTAACTCAATTTAATGAATTGATTGAAATAATTAATGCTGATATTACTTTAGCTGATGATTCCAAATTAAGTGGTAAAATTAATGCCGATGACAATGATTTTAAATTAAATTTCACAAGTAGTAATTTAACTGCTTTTAATGTAGAATTGGATAAAGTTCAAATAGAAATTGATAATAAAAATCCGCTTTACAATACTTATATTCAATTAGATAGTATTAAAACAAAACAATATAAAATAAGAGATTTTTCGTTAATAAATGTAACATCTAAAGACACTTTAAATTTTAGAACCGAATTTAAAGGTGGTAAAAAAGGAAACGATTTTTACAATTTAAATTTATATCATACTATCAATAAAGAAAATAAAAATGTTGTTGGTTTTAATAAATCAGAAATGATGTTCAAAGATTTTTTATGGTATATCAATGAAGATGAAAACAATAAAAACAAAATCGTTTTTGATAAAGATTTAAAAAAATTCACTTTTGAAGATTTATTGATTTCGCATGAAAATCAATCGTTGAATTTTAAAGGCGAAATTATTGATCAGAAAAATAAAGATTTAGAATTGACTTTTACAAATGTTAACTTAAATAAAATTACTCCCGATGTTGAAAAATTTAAATTTGATGGAAATTTAAATGGAAAAGTGTTTTTAAAACAAAACAATGCCATTTATCAACCAACAGCATCAATTACAATAAATAAACTTTTTGTAAATGAAAATGAACTGGGAAATATGAATTTAGCAATTAAAGGCAATGAAGATTTTTCTAGATTTGATGTTAATTCTGTTATTGAAAATGAAAATTTCGAGTCTTTTAAAGCTGACGGCGATTTACAAATTGTTCAAGACCAAACCATTTTAGACTTGAATTTAAACTTTCAAAAATTTAATTTAAGTGTTTTAAGTAATCTCGGTGGTGAAGTACTAAGTAACATCAGAGGTTATGTTTCCGGTAATGCGCGCTTAGACGGAAATGTAAATGATATCGATTATAACGGGAGATTATTTATTGATGAAGCCGGATTAACAATTCCGTATTTAAATGTAGATTATGAAATAAAAGCAAATTCCATTGTTGATGTAACTAGAGAAAAATTTATCATACAAAAAACAAAAATTACCGATACTAAATTTAAAACTGAAGGAAATTTAGAAGGCTTTATCAAACATAAAAAATTTGGTAATTGGGAACTGAATTTAAATATTGATTCGAAAAGACTTTTAGCTTTGAATACTGTAGATTATGAAGATGCTGCTTACTTTGGTACAGCTTACATTGATGGTGATGCAAAAATTTTTGGACCAACAACCGGTTTAGTAATTAATGTAAATGCAAAATCTGAAAAAGGAACTAACATAAAAATTCCAATAAATGAAGCAGAAGCAATAAATGATAGCGAATATTTTCATTTTTTTACAGCAAATGAAAAATATAATATTGGCCAAAAAAGTAATGTGAATTCTCGAAATTATAATGGTTTGCAAATGAATTTCGATTTTGATATTACAGAAGATGCTAATATTGAAGTTATTCTAGATAGAGAATCTGGTCATGGCATGAAAGGAAATGGAAGAGGAACACTACTTTTTAAAATAAATACTTTAGGAAAATTTGAAATGTATGGTGATTATCAAATATATCGAGGTTTGTATAATTTTAAATATGGCGGTTTAGTAGATAAAAAATTTGATGTAAAAAAATACAGTTCTATTTTATGGGAAGGTGATCCTCTAAATGCAATATTAAATTTAGAAGCAATTTATAAAACTAATGCTAATCCATCGGTATTAATAGACAACGCTTCTTTTAATAAAAAAATTCCAGTTGAAGTTAGTATAAATTTAAAAGGGACTTTAAACAATCCGGAACCCGATTTTAACATCAATTTTCCAAATGTAAGTTCTGTTTTAAAATCGGAAATTGAAACTCGTTTAAATGATAAAGATACAAGACAAACACAAGCACTTTATTTATTATCAACAGGTGGGTTTTTAAGTGCCGATGGTTTATCACAATCGCAGTATTCTAATTTTGCTTTCGAAAAAGCAGGTGCTTTGTTTAGTGATTTATTTAATGGTAGTGACGATAAATTAAATGTAATTGTCGATTATGTTCAAGCCGACCGAACACCAGGAAGAGAAACTGACGGAAGAGTTGGAGTATCTCTTTCGACAAAAATTAACGACCGAATTACAATTAACGGAAAAGTTGGTGTTCCAACAGGCGGAATTAACGAATCGGCTATTGTAGGTAATATTGAAGTAGAATATCGTGTAAACGAAGACGGAACATTAAATCTTAGAGTATTTAATAGAGAAAATGATATTAATTATATCGGACAAGGTGTTGGTTATACTCAAGGTATAGGGATTAATTACGAAGTTGATTTTGATACATTTAAAGAATTGGTTAATAAAATTTTTAAAAAACATAAATTAGATAGAGAAGTAAAAGTTACTTCTGATTTTGATGATTCTGAACAAATCCCAATAAACGCTCCAACTAAAGATTCTGAAGAAAAACAAGAATCTGAAAAAGTGAAACCCAATCAAGATGCCATACTTTCAGACGATTAGTACAAAAAGCAGTCGCTCTTTTATTTCATAACTTATAAACTTATCAACGAAAACGATTGAATTTTACTGCTATTCTTAAATTACTAATAATAGTACATTTTTTATACCACGTGTTTGTTAATTTTACATTTTAATCGCAAAATAATGTCAAAAACTATTAAAAAAATTGGTGTTTTAACTTCTGGTGGTGATTCTCCAGGAATGAATGCAGCTATTCGTTCGGTTGTTCGTACATGTGCCTATCATTCTGTTGATTGTGTAGGGATTTACCGTGGTTATCAAGGAATGATTGAAGGCGATTTTAAAGATATGGGCGCTCGCTCTGTAAATAATATTGTAAATAAAGGTGGAACCATTTTAAAAACAGCACGTTCTAAAGATTTCATGACAACTGAAGGTCGAATAAAAGCGCACAATAACCTAATGAAATCAGGCATTGATGCTTTAGTTGTTATTGGTGGTGATGGAAGTTTTACTGGAGCTGAAATATTTAATAATGAATTTGATTTTCCAATTATGGGAATTCCGGGTACTATTGATAATGATATTTTTGGAACAAGCCACACTCTTGGTTTTGATACTGCAATAAATACAGTTGTTGAATGTATTGATAAAATTAGAGATACTGCTAGTTCGCACAACCGTTTATTTCTCGTTGAAGTTATGGGACGCGATGCAGGACATATTGCCCTCAACGCCGGAATTGGCGCTGGAGCCGAAGAAATTCTTATTCCAGAAGAAGATTTAGGTTTAGATCGCTTATTAGAATCTTTAAAAAAGAGTAAAGCAGCTGGTAAATCTTCAAGTATTGTTGTTATTGCCGAAGGTGATAAAATTGGGAAAAACGTATTTGAACTAAAAGATTATATCGAAGAACATTTTCCAGAATATGATATTCGTGTCTCTGTTCTCGGACATATGCAACGAGGTGGTTCGCCATCTTGTTATGATAGAGTTCTTGCTAGTCGCCTTGGAGTAAAAGCAGTAGAATCACTTTTGGAAGGAAAAACAAATTTCATGGTCGGTGTTATAAATGATAAAGTTGCTTTAACACCACTCGAACAAGCTATAAAAGGAAATTCTGAAATCGATAGAGAATTATTACGAGTATCTGATATAATGTCAACATAAAAGTGGATTCGGTTATTTGCTTCGCCTGTTCGCTATCGCTCGGGTTTTGATTAGGTAATTTATAGCCAAAACACGAATAACCAAATTAACACATAAACAAATTAACTTCAAAAAGAATGTCAAAAGTAAAATTAGGAATAAACGGTTTCGGTAGAATTGGAAGAATTGTCTTCAGAGAAACCTATAATAGAGATAATGTTGAAGTGGTAGCTATAAACGATTTATTAGATGTAGAACATTTAGCTTACTTATTAAAATACGATTCAGTTCACGGTAGATTTAACGGAAAAGTAGAAGTTAATGACGGAAAACTTTTTGTAAATGACAAACACATTAGGGTTTCAGCCGAAAAAGATCCTGCAATGCTAAAATGGAATGAAGTAGGAGTAGACGTAGTTGCCGAATGTACCGGAATATTCACTACTCTCGAAACTGCTCAAGCTCATATTAATGGTGGCGCTAAAAAAGTAGTAATATCTTCACCATCAGCCGACGCACCAATGTTTGTAATGGGTGTAAATCACGATAAAGCTTTAGCAACAGATACCATAGTATCAAACGCATCGTGTACAACCAATTGTTTAGCGCCTTTGGCAAAAGTAATTAATGATAATTTCGGAATTGTAGAAGCTTTAATGACAACTATTCATGCTACAACTGCAACACAATTAACTGTTGACGGACCATCACGAAAAGATTTTAGAGGTGGAAGAGCCGCTTTATTAAATATTATTCCTGCTTCTACTGGTGCTGCAAAAGCCGTCGGAAAAGTAATTCCAGAATTGAATGGTAAATTAACCGGAATGTCAATGCGAGTTCCAACTGCCGACGTTTCTGTTGTCGATTTAACTGTAAAAGTAGCTAAAGAGACTTCCTATGAAGAAATAATGAAAGTATTAAAACATACTTCCGAAACTTCAATGAAAGGAATTTTAGGTTATACAGAAGATGATGTGGTTTCACAAGATTTTATTTCCGATCCCAGAACTTCAATTGTTGATGCAAAAGCTGGAATCGGATTGAATTCAACGTTCTTTAAAATTATATCATGGTATGATAATGAATACGGATATTCAAGCAAATTAATCGATTTATCAGTTCACATCGCTGGACTATAATTAGCAAATTAGCGAAAGTGAAAATTAGCTAATTATAATTGCTAAATGATTATATTCGCTTATTAAATATTTAAAATAACAAATTGAATTAGCCTATGTAATCATTCGCTAATTCGCTAATTTTCACATTCGCTCATTAAATACCATGAAATTACTAGTAGATAGCGGTTCAACAAAAGCCGATTGGATTGCAATTGACGATTCAGGAAAAGTACTTTTTACTACTCAAACACTCGGATTAAATCCAGAAGTTCTTGATGTAGAAGAAATCATCAATCGCCTCAACGATAAATTTGACATATCCCACAACAAAGACAAAGCAACACATCTTTTCTTTTATGGAGCTGGCTGTGGAACCGATAGAATGAAAATTTTCTTAACAGAAATTTTCCAAAAGTATTTTTCAAAAGCAAAAGTGGTAGTTCATGAAGATACGTATGCAGCCGTTTATGCAACCACACCAAAAGACGAACAAGCTATTGTTTGTATTTTAGGAACAGGTTCTAATTGTAGTTTCTTTGACGGAAAAGTATTGCATCAAAAAGTACAATCATTGGGTTATATTGCTATGGATGATTGTTCTGGAAATCGTTTTGGTCGTCATTTATTACGTGGTTATTATTTTAATCAAATGCCAAAAGATTTAGCTAAAGAATTTGAAGAAGAATACAATGTTGATGCCGATTATATTAAAAATAATTTATACAAAGAACCCAATCCAAATGCTTATTTAGCCACTTTTGCAAAGTTCTTAATCAAACACAAAGAAACTCCTTTCTGTAAAAAAATAATTCAAGCAGAAATGAAAGATTTTACCGAAAATTACATTATGCAATTTGATAATTGTAGAGACGTTTTAGTACATTTTGTTGGTTCAATTGCTTTTTATCTAAAAGACGAATTAGAAGCAACATTAGAAGAATACGATATCAAAATTGGAACAGTGCTAAGACGACCAATCGACGGATTAATACAATACCATATTTTAAATAAATAATTCAAAAACTCTTACACAGAGCGCACAGAGAAATTGCACAGAGGTTCACAGAGAATTTAATATTTAATAATATCTATTTTTCCTTAGTGAACTCTGTGTAAAAAATGAAAAACAAAATCTATAATCTTTGCGAATTTTGCGTAAATCCTTGCACTCTTTGCGGTTAAATAAAAATCCATGGAAATAGCACTAATTGCTCACGACGGAAAAAAAGCGGACATTGTTCAGTTTTTAAATAAAAACAAAGACTTGCTTTCCAAAGAAAACATAAAACTAATTGCTACCGGAACTACTGGCGGAAAAGCCGAAATGGCCGGATTTAAAGTCAAAAAAATGCTTTCTGGTCCACAAGGTGGCGATGCTCAAATTGCTGCTCGAGTAGCCGAAGGAAAAACAAAAATGGTGTTGTTTTTTAAAGATCCAAATTCGAGTCACGCTCACGAAGCCGACATCAATATGCTTATTCGAATTTGCGATGTTCACAATGTTCCTTTAGCAACAAATGAAGCCACAGCACAATTGTTATTGTTTGGTTTAGATGAAATTAAATAATGGTTATTTAACTTTTCACTGTAAACTTAACACCGAATACTATTTTACCGCAATCATCGAAATTTCTACATTTACACCTTTTGGTAGTCCAGCAACTTGAACAGTTTCTCGAGCTGGTGCTGTTTTTTCATCAAAATACTTTCCGTAAATCGAATTAATTTTTCCAAAATCGTTCATATCCATAATAAAAATAGTAGTTTTTACTGCGTTTTCAAAAGTCATATCCGCCGCTTCTAAAACCGCTTTCATGTTTTCCATTACTTGTTTGGTTTCGGTTTCGATATCCTCTAAAACCAATTCCATTGTAACCGGATTCAAAGCTATTTGACCCGAAGTATACAATGTGTTTCCAATTAAAACTGCCTGATTATAAGGCCCAATTGGTGCTGGTGCTTTATCTGTTATGATTATTTTTTTCATTTATAGTTCACTTGTTTTAACATCAAATTGTGCTGAAAATCACTAAACCTATTTCATGTACAAAATTCTAACTTCTTACTTATTATTTCGTATTATCGTGTTTTTTTCTTATCTCAATCGTCGGTCAGGTTGGTTTTGTTTATCCCACTTAATATCGCTCAAAACACCCGATTTAATTCCGATAAAAAATCCCCATGAGGCATTGTCTCCAAATGGAACCCAATTAAAATCCATTCGCCAACTTAATAAATCGCGTTCAAAACGCAATTGAGTAAAAGTAACTCCTTTTTGAACAAAGTCGTAACCTGTAGAAATTCCAACCTTCCATTTAGTAGTTAATGATGTATTGGCAGAAACCATTAGCGAATTACTGATAATCTTCTTTTCTCTATTGTTATTACCATAGGTAATCGAATACGCCATATTTAAATCCCACGGCAATTCCGATTTGTAAAAACCACTAAATTCCTCTTCTTCCTCTTCAGTTTCATCAAATTGACTGTCGCGCCTATCACTAAAATCGGTATTAGTTCCAAATAAATCATCATCACGACCACCATTTTGTAGACCAATTTTATTTTTTTTGCCTTTTTTATCTCCCTTTTCCTTTTTATTTTTACCAAAATCGGTACTAACTATAGAAAAATTAATTGCCATATTTGCGCTAGTCATTCTGAATAAACTTCCACCATTATCAATATTAAATTGTTCCATTCTTCTTCCGTTATTATCAATCGAATACGGATCTAGAGTAGCGCCAAAATTAACATCCATTTTTTGTTTAAAGAATTGTGTTCCACCAGTAATTCTAACTGGAGACCAACGCAAAGAATCGGCAGCCAAATCATAACTTGCTGCTAAGTTAAAATTATTCAACAACATTATTTTTTTAGCTTCTGTTTTAGTAGAATCGCTATCGGTCACCTTTGCTTCAAAAGTATTACTTAAACTAAAACCAAGATTGTTAGAGAAATTATTTCCCGGAGCTCCAAAAACACCACCTTCAAATCGAGTATATTCTTTAGTCATAGTTCCGCTACCATCAGAATCATATTTATCATAATACTTATTAAAACTTGGAGTATAACTATGAGAAATCGATGGTCGCATTACGTGTCGAATCGATTTTATTTTTTTATTTTCTCCGAAATTAAAGGTTCCATAAATAGTTGTTCCGATATTGTTGGAAACCGAATAAGTTCTATAAGCATCAAATCCGCCTACATCTGCATTAACAACTTGATTTAATGTTGAATTATATGACTTATTAATAGTTTTAAATTGCCAAACTTCTCTGTAATTGAATGAATTAGAAACACTAAAATGTTTAAAAATCTTAAAGTTTGTACTTAACGGAATAGAATGTTCAAATCCGGTTAAGGCAGTTTTAAACATTTCCGATTTAAAAAACAAAGAATCTGTGGTTTCTATTCTGTTTTCGCCTCTTATATTGTATTGTAAATTAATGTTTCTGAGAAATCCTTTTTTAACACCATCTTTTGGTGCAAATGGAAAAATCCTTTCCACACTTGCTTGTAAAGTTGGTAGCGTCATATTTATCTGCTCGGTTTGTGAGTTTTGTGAATGTGTAGCAGTTAATGAAAAATTAACTTGTGGAACAGAATTAAAAGTTCTAGAATAGGAAATAGAAGAGCTTAAGGTATTATTTAAATTATTTCCAACATTAACCTGATTTAACGATTGTTGAAAAAATCTACTACTTCCTAAATTAACAGATGCCGAAAATCGTGAATTAGGATTTGACTTTGCATCTTTTGTATGCGACCATTGAATGTTATAAATTTTTGTTTTGGAATAATCCGGAAAACCTCTTTCACTAGTTATCAAATCTTCGTATCTTAAATTTACAGTTCCGTTGTATTTATATTTATTTGCGTAATTGGATTCAAATCGCAGTGCATAACTTCCGTTGGTATAATAATCGCCAAGAATTGCTAAATCATAGTTATCACTTAAAGCAAAATAATAACCACCATTTTGTAAAGTATAACCACGCTGATCGGTGTAATTATAATTTGGTATAATGATACCGGATGTGCTTTTCTCAGTTATAGGAAAAAAAGCAAAAGGCAAAATCACTGGAGTAGGAACATCATATATATACATTTCTGTTAACCCTACAACAACTTTTTTACCTGGAACCAATTTTCCTCTATTCACTAAAAAATAATACTCAGGGTCTTCTATATTTGTGGCAGTCGTGATTTTGGCTTTTTTCATGAAATAAACCGAATCATTCTCTTTTTTAGTAATGGCTGAATTTATAATTAATTCACTTTGTGTCGTTCTAGAATTCCAAACCAAAGCCTTTTTTGTCTTGTAATTAAATCGAATAGAATCAGGTTCAATAATATTGGCTCCTTGTTTAAAATAGGGAAGTTGAGTGTATTTTCCGGTAGAATCTTTTATTCGTCCAGCATAAACTTCATTTTTTTCATAATCAAAAACAATAATTCCCGATTTTAATTCATAATCCAAATAAAACAATTCGGCTTCATCATAAAGAGTAATAAGTTTCTTTTTTTGATCAAATTTTGCTGATTTTTTTGCTTTATATTTTACTTTACTTTCTAAAAACTTTTTTTTAGGTAAAGTATCCGGAATTTGAATTGTAGTCAATTTTAAATCGTTTTCAACTGCCTCAGAAACTTCTGTATTTTTTGTTGTATTTGCTTGATTTTTAATAGGAAAAGAAGCGTTTTTATTAGGATTTTCTTGAGAAAATAGTTTACTAGTTCCAATTGTTAGAAAATAGGCTAATAAAACGATATAAAATAAGTTTGTACGCAATGGTTTAAATACTATTTTTGTAAAAAATGGCTCAATTGTTGAAAAGCCAAACTTACATATTTATTTTCGTCAAAAATATATAAATAATAAATTTAATACGTTGTCGTTTTCATTAAATTAACTTTTAAACCTATGATTAACATAAATAAATTCAAAATTACAATTGTTATATTGTTTTTAAATTTTATTTTTTCCTTTGGACAATCCAATCCAAAATTTATAGTTGCACTTGATGCAGGACATGGTGATCACGATTATGGAGCAGTATATCATGGTCACATAGAAAAAAATATTGCTCTAGCAGTTGTTTTAAAAGTGGGGAAAATTTTAGAGAAAAATCCGAATATAAATGTAATTTATACTCGTAAGACTGATGTTTTTATTGATTTAGTTGAAAGAGCCAATATAGCCAACCGAGCCGATGCTAATATATTTGTTTCTATTCATTGTAATGCAAATAAAAATAATGCTGCAGCTGGATCTGAAACGTATGTAATGGGTATGACTAAAAACGCATCCAATTTAGCAGCTGCCAAAAAGGAAAACTCTGTAATAACTCTTGAAAAAGATTACAAAGAAAAATACGAAGGTTTTGATCCAAATGCACCAGAATCGGTTATTGGCATGACATTACTTCAAGAAGAATACATTGAAAATAGTATTGCTTTAGCAGGAAAAGTGCAGGATAATTTTTTAAATAGTTTGGGACAAAAAAACAGAGGTGTCAAACAAGCTCCTTTTATGGTTCTTCACAAAGCATATATGCCTAGAGTTTTAATTGAAATGGGATTTATATCCAATGTTGAAGAAGGCGCTCGATTGGATTCAGAAGAAGGACAAATCGAAACAGCTCAATCAATAGCAGAAGCAATTGTAAGTTATAAAAAAGATTTTTTTGGAGCAGGAACTAATGAACCAATTATAGAAAAGCCTTCGCAAAGAGTCATTACAAAACCCGATACGGTTTCAAAACCTGATTCTGTTAAAAAAACACCAATTGCAAAAACAGAAGAAAAACCAATTCCTAACGGAATAATTTTTAAAGTGCAATTATCTGCAAGTGCAAAAAAAATAGATTTAACTCCCAGTAATTTTAAAGGATTGAAAAATATTTCTTGTATTACTTCTAATAATTTATACAAATATATGTATGGTGAAACTTCAAATTATGAAGATTCTAAAAAATTATTGCAAGAAGCAAAAGCAAAAGGTTTCGAATCGGCATATTTGATTGCTTTTAAAGACGGGAAAAGTATTTCAGTTCAAGACGCTATTAAATAATATATTATTTTTGTAAAAAACCATACATTGAAACTATCAAGAGAAATTAAAACAGCCATATTAGTCATTGCCGCTATCGCTTTATTTATTTGGGGATATAGCTTTCTAAAAGGCAAAGACTTATTTACAAATTATAAAACTTTATATGTTGAATATAAAAATGTTGAAGGATTAGTAATATCTGCTCCTGTAACTATAAACGGATTAACAATTGGTAAAGTTAATAGCATTAAAATCAACAATAAAACAGGTGCGATAGCTGTTGAAATGCAAATAAATACCGATTTTCCTATTTCAAAATCAAGTATTGCCGAAATATATTCGCCAAGTGCTTTAGGCGGAAAACAACTTTCAATCATTCCGAATACTTTAGATTCAGTTTTAGCGCAAGATGGCGATTTCTTAAAACCCTCAAGTAAACTAGGTTTAACCGATGAATTAGCAAGCCAATTAGAACCTCTTAGAGATAAAATAACGAAACTTTTGGATAATGCGAATCTAATGCTAGAAAATGTGAATCAAATTTTAGATAAAAAATCAAAAGACGATTTAAAAAATAGTATGGCTAATTTGAGTAAAACAATGGAGCAGTTTCATTCGGCTTCAATAAGTTTAAACGGAATTTTAGATGATAATAAAAAGCAAATTGGTGGAATAGTTGCTAATTTTAATAAAGTTTCTACTGATTTTTCAGAAATAGCTAACGGATTAAATAAAGCCGAATTAGGAAAAACTGCCGAAAATCTTCAAAAAACATTAACTAGTGTCGATAAAATCATGCTCGACTTAGAATCGGGTAAAGGCACAATTGGAAAAATGCTTAAAGATGAAGCGTTTTACAATAACCTTTCAAAAACGTCAAAAGAATTAGAATTACTTCTTCAAGATTTGCGTTTAAATCCAACACGCTATGTTAACGTTTCGCTTTTCGGTAAGAAAAACAAACCGTATGTTACACAAATAAACGATTCTTTAAAAAAGTAAAAATTACTATGAGTTATTTAGATAATATTTTCTTTGCTATTCTAATTATTATTGGATTTGGATATTTTGCAATAAATGTAAAAAAGATAATCCGTAATATTAATTTAGGTCAAGATGTAAATCGTTCTGATAATTCTTCAGCTCGATGGAAAAACATGGCTATGATTGCTTTAGGTCAATCCAAAATGGTAAAACGTCCAATTGCTGGTGTTTTGCATATTATTGTCTATGTTGGATTTGTAGTTATCAATATAGAATTACTAGAAATTATAATCGACGGACTTTTCGGAACGCATCGTGTATTTGCTCCCTTAGGAGTTGTTTATGATTTTTTAATTGCTTCATTCGAAATCTTAGCGTTTTTAGTTTTAGTAGCTGTTTTTGTTTTTTGGATTCGACGAAACATCATAAAATTAAAACGATTTATTCATTCCGATTTAAATGGAAAACCTAAAAAAGATGCTGATTATATTTTATATTTTGAAGTTGTTTTAATGTCATTGTTCCTATTGATGAATGCATCCGATTATCATTTACAAAATGTTTCTGGCGGATTTGGTCATTATATTCAAGCGGGATCGTTTCCAATTTCATCTTACATTTCTCCAATTTTTGACGGAATGAACAACCATGCTGTTGAAATGTTAGAACGAACATTTTGGTGGTTACACATTTCAATCATTTTGGTTTTCTTAAATTATTTATATTTTTCAAAACACTTACACATTCTATTAGCTTTTCCCAATACCTATTTTGACGATTTAAATCCGAAAGGACAATTTGACAACCTCGAAAATGTGACTAAAGAAGTCAAATTAATGATGGATCCAAATGCTGATCCATTTGCTGCTCAACCTATAGATTCAACTGCAGTTCCGAGTAAATTTGGTGCAAGTGATGTGCACGATTTAAATTGGGTGCAATTATTAAATGCGTATACCTGTACCGAATGTGGTCGATGTACTTCGGCTTGTCCAGCAAATCAAACTGGAAAAAAATTATCACCACGAAAAATTATGATGGATACGCGTGATCGATTGGAAGAAGTTGGACGAAATATCGATAAAAATAATGGGGTATTTATTCCAGATAATATCTCTTTATTAAATAATTATATCACTCCAGAGGAACTTTGGGCGTGTACATCATGCAATGCTTGCGTTGAAGAATGTCCAGTTAATATTAGTCCGTTATCTATTATTATTGATATGCGTCGTTATTTAGTGATGGAACAAAGTGCTGCTCCACAATCACTAAATGCAATGATGGCAAACATCGAAAATAACGGAGCACCATGGCAATTTAATCAACAAGATCGATTAAATTGGAAAAACGAATAAACAGAAACCAATATAATAAAATGATATTTTCCCTTTGTGAGGCTTGGGAATTTGTCAAATGAATTTGAAAAACTAATAACTAAAAAAATGAAAGCGGAAGACATTGACAAAACCTTACAAACGGTTACGCAAAACGGACAACATTTAAGTCCAATTTTACCAGAAGGAGTAAAAAATTATTTAATCGACATTGATGGAACTGTATGTGATGACATTCCAAACGAAGAACCAGAAAGAATGCTTACGGCAGAAATATATCCAGATGCACTAATTACATTAAATAAATGGTATGATGAAGGTCACATTATTTTCTTTTTTACCTCGAGAACTGAAGCACATCGTGAATATACTGAAATTTGGTTGAATAAACACGGATTCAAGTACCACGGAATTGTTTTTGGAAAACCTCGTGGTGGTAATTACCATTGGATTGACAATCACCTTGTAAAAGCAACACGTTACAGAGGAAAATTTACCGATTTAATTGAAAAAGATGTTACCATTGAAGTTTTTGACGATGGTCAACACGAATAAAGTTTGGTTATTTGTGGATTTGGTTATTTGTGTAACCAAATTAACGAATTACCAAATAACCAAATAAAAAATAATTATGTCAGAAGTTTTAATTGTGCCTACAATGGCAGAAATGATGGCTCAAGGCAAACAACCCGAAGTTTTATTTTGGGTTGGTTGTTCGGGTAGTTTTGATGATAGAGCGAAAAGAATTACAAAAGCATTTGTTCGTATTTTGAACAAAGCCAACGTTGAATTTGCTGTTTTAGGAACTGAAGAAGGTTGTACCGGCGATCCTGCAAAAAGAGCTGGAAACGAATTCCTATTTCAAATGCAAGCCATGATGAACATCGAAGTCATGAATGCTTATGAAGTAAAAAAAATCGTGACTGCTTGTCCGCATTGTTTCAATACTATTAAAAACGAATATCCAGAATTGGGTGGAAAATACGAAGTAGTGCATCACACCGAATTTTTAAAATCACTTTTAGATTCAGGACGATTAACCATCGAAGGCGGACAATTTAAAGGAAAACGAATTACTTTTCATGATCCATGTTATTTAGGTAGAGCAAATAATGTATATGAAGCACCTCGTGAATTAATTCAAAAATTAGATGCCGAACTGGTCGAAATGAAACGTTCTCGTGCTAACGGATTTTGCTGTGGAGCTGGTGGTGCTCAAATGTTTAAAGATGCTGAACCCGGAAATAAAGAAGTCAATATCGAAAGAACCGAAGAAGCCATCGAAACAAAACCTGATATTATTGCTGCTGGTTGTCCGTTTTGTAATACCATGTTAACAGACGGTGTAAAAGGAAAAGAAAAAGAATCAGAAATTAAAGTATTGGATATAGCCGAATTAATTGCTAACGCACAAGATTTATAATTGTAAAATGTATATTCCTTTTGAAGACTTACCATCAGAATCTCGAATTTGGATTTACCAATCCAATCGAAAATTTACTGATGAAGAAATTGCAGAAATTGAAAATGAATTAAGTGAGTTTCTATCCAATTGGAGTGCTCATGGCGCTTCTCTTGAATCTTCTTTTCAAATTAAATACAATCGCTTTATTATTATTGCTGTTAATCAAGAAGTGCAACAAACAACTGGATGTTCTATCGATGCTTCGGTATCTTTTATTCAAAATCTAGAACAAAAATATTCGGTTGATTTACTTGATAAAATGAATGTAGCTTTTAAACAAGGTGAATTTATCACTTACAAGACTTTGTTGGAATTTAAAAAATTAGCGAAAGAAAAAGCAGTTTCCGAAAATACTATTGTCTTTAACAATCTTGTAAATTCTATTGAAGAATGGAACGAAAACTGGGAAATTCCAGCAATTGATAGTTGGCACAGTCGTTTCTTTTAATATCCTTTAATGAAAAAAATACTTCAATTACTAGCACTCTCTTTACTTTTATCTTTTGTAATTAATTGCTCTTCAACAAAAGCTAAAAATAATAAACCAGTTGTTAAAAATGAAATTATACAGCCTAAAGTAGATTCGTTTATTGATTCTGCAAAAATTGGTTTTAATTTTTTTGATGATACTGAGCTAGAAAAAAAATGGGTTGATAGTATTTATTCTTCTTTAACTTTTGAAGAAAAAGTGGGTCAATTATTTGTGATTCCTGCTTATTCTAATAAAGATGAAACTCATTTTAAAGAATTAGAAAAATTAATTGAAGAAAATAAAGTAGGTGGAATCCTTTTTTTGCAAGGAAGTGCTGTTAAACAAGCAAAACTCACCAATAGATTACAATCAAAATCTAAAATTCCGTTATTTATTACTATTGATGCCGAATGGGGATTAAACATGCGTTTGGATTCTACTTATAAATATCCTTACAACATGACTTTAGGTGCTATTCGTGATCTTAAACTTATCGAAAAAGTGGGTGAAAACATGGGAAAAGAATGTAAAAAAATCGGCGTTCATTTCAATTTTGCTCCCGTTTTAGACATTAATACCAATCCAAATAATCCTATAATTGGTTATCGTTCTTTTGGTGAAAATAAATACGAAGTTACCCGAAACGCTATTGCCTTAATGAAAGGCGTTCAAAATCAAGGTGTTTTTTCAACAGGAAAACATTTTCCTGGACATGGTGATACCGAAGTTGATTCGCATGTGGGTTTACCCGTTTTGCGTTTTAATAAAGAGCGTCTCGATTCTATTGAAATGTTTCCCTACAAACCATTATTCGACAAAGGATTGCAATCGGTTATGGTAGCACATTTAAACGTTCCTGTTTTAGATGGTAGAGAAAATTATCCAACGTCATTATCGTATAATGTTGTTACAGAAATACTTCAAAATCAAATGGGTTTTAAAGGTTTGATTTTTACCGATGGATTGAATATGAAAGGCGCAAGTAATTTTTTGAAATCGGGTGCTTTAGAAGTCGAATGCATACTAGCTGGAAATGATGTCTTATTAAATCCAGAAAATATTCCAATTGCATTTCAAAAAATCAAACAAGCTTATTTAGACACTATAATTACTGATGCTAGAATTGAACTTTCGGTAAAAAAGATATTGAAATTCAAATATAAAGCAGGTTTAAATAAGTACAAGCCTATTGATATTACGAATTTAGTTGCTACACTTAATCCTATAGAAAACAATGTATTAAACTATCAATTGTATGAAAATGCAATAACAGTTATAAAAAATAAAAACGAATTTTTACCGATAAACGATTTATCAAATTCTAAAATTGCATATGTAAAATTAGGAGACGACTTTGGAAATGCTTTTTTAGCTACACTAAATAAATATACTCAAGTTACAGAAGTCGAAATAGCTAATTTAGACAATTTAAAAAACGATTTATCCGATTATAACACTGTAATTATTGGTTACCATAAATCAGATAAAGCATGGTGGAAAAAACACGAATTTTCAGATAAAGACTTACAAATAATAGATGAAATTTCGAAAATTAAAAATGTAATCTTAGATGTTTTTGCCAAACCATATGCGTTATCAAAAATCAGTACTTTCGAAAACATTCCAACTGTAATTGTTTCCTATCAGAATGGAGAAATCGTTCAAGAAGTTTCTGCTCAAATTATTTTTGGAGCAATTGATGCTAAAGGAAAATTACCTGTTTCTATTAATGAATCGTTTAAAGTGGGCGACGGACTTTTTACTAAAAAATTGAACCGACTTGGTTTTACAGTTCCTGAAAGTGTTGGAATGAGTTCTAAAAAATTAGCTGAAATCGAAGCTATTGCCAATAAAGCAATGAACGGTAAAATGACGCCTGGAATGCAAATACTTGTAGCCAGAAAAGGAAAAGTTATTTATCAAAAATCGTTTGGATATCACACCTATGACAAAACTACTAAAGTTAAAAATAGTGATATTTATGATGTGGCATCGATAACAAAAATGGTCGCTACTTTACCAAATGTGATGCAATTATACGATAAAAAAGAAATAAATTTGGATACCAAATTAGGTGATATGATTCCTCAATTTAAAAATTCAAATAAACAAGATATCACTTTTAAAAACCTTCTTTCCCATTATGCTCAGCTTCAAACTTGGATTCCTTTTTATAAAACAACTCTAGATAGTTTAAAAAATCCGATGCAAAAATATTACCGAAAAACCTATTCTAAAGATTTTTCAAAACAAGTAACCGAAAATCTTTTTAT
The DNA here is from genome assembly GCA_031408335.1 of Flavobacteriales bacterium. Taxonomy (GTDB): domain Bacteria; phylum Bacteroidota; class Bacteroidia; order Flavobacteriales; family Flavobacteriaceae; genus Flavobacterium. The sequence continues at coordinate 86,057 of JANNWH010000012.1, forward strand.
CAGAAATGATTACTCCGATTCTATCATGAAACAAATTATCGATAGTAAATTGTTAGATAAAAAAGAATACAAATACAGCGATTTTACTTTTATTATTCTAAAACAATATATCGAAAGTGTAACAGGTAAATCAATTGATTTTTTGAGTACCGAGAATTTCTTCAAACCATTAGGAATGAACCAAACGATGTACAATCCGTTGCGAAAATTTGATTGTGAAATCATTCCTCCAACCGAAAATGATACGTATTTCCGACATACAACAATTCAAGGTTATGTTCATGATATGGAAGCAGCAATGGAAGGTGGAATTGCTGGTCATGCTGGCATTTTCTCCAATTCTTTAGATATTGCTAAGATGATGCAACTGTTTTTACAAAAAGGAAATTATGGTGGAAAAAACTATTTTACAGCTGCTACTTTCGATATATTTAACACGTGTAGTTTTTGTACAGAAGGAAATAGAAGAGGCTTAGGATTTGATAAACCGCAACTCGGAAACGAAGGTCCAACTTGTGGTTGTATCTCAAAAGCAAGTTTCGGACATACTGGTTTTACTGGAACTATTGCATGGGCTGATCCTGAAACTGAAATAATTTATGTCTTTTTATCCAACAGAACTTTCCCCGATTCTAATGCGCCAAATAAATTATCGAAAGAAAATATAAGAGAAGACATTCAAAAGATAATTCAAGAAGCTGTAATCAACAAACCATAACATTCTACAAACGTCGGTAGACGAAAATTACCCTTAAAAACTAATTGCACTCAACAGGTTAATTTGCTTATATTTGTGACATAAGACCGAAAGGGTAGAACAAACAAATCAGTATCCGAAGTGAATTCAATCAATAAACTCAAAATATTTAATGATCCAATTTATGGATTCATAACAATTCCGAATTCCTTAATTTACGATTTAATTCAACATCCTTATTTTCAAAGATTACGCCGCATTTCCCAAATGGGAATGTCTTATTTAGTATATCCTGGCGCACATCATACTCGTTTTCATCACGCATTAGGTTGTATGCATATTATGCAAAAAGCCATTCAAACGCTACAGTTTAAAGGAATTGAAATTACAAAAGATGAAGAAAATGCCTTGTTAATTGCCATATTACTTCATGATATTGGTCATGGTCCTTACAGTCACGCAATGGAACATAGTATTGTTGAAGATGTGCATCATGAAGCAATTTCACTCCTTTTTATGAACCAGCTTAATATTGAATTTGAAGGGAAACTTTCGCTAGCCATTCAGATTTTTAAAGGGGAATATCATAAAAAATTCATGTACCAACTTATTTCCAGTCAATTGGATATGGACCGAATGGATTATTTAAAAAGAGATAGCTTTTATAGTGGTGTTGCCGAAGGAAATATAAATAGTGATCGATTAATTCAAATGATGAATGTGCAAGATGATTTTTTAGTAATAGAAGAAAAAGGTATTTATTCAGTCGAAAAATTTTTAGTTGCACGACGATTAATGTATTGGCAAACCTATTTGCACAAAACAAGCGTAGTTGCTGAGATTATTTTAACAAAAATATTAAAACGTGCAAAAGAATTAACGCAAAGAGGAATTCTTTTAAATTGCAGTCAACCACTATTATATTTTATTAAAAATAAAGTTTCTATACATGATTTCGATTCAAATACATTGCAAACATTCTCCTATTTAGATGATTATGATATTATGAGTGCCATAAAAGAATGGCAATTTAATGATGATTTTGTATTGAGTTCGTTATGTAAAATGATTCTTGAAAGAGATCTATTAAAAATTCAAATAACAGATGACAAACCCTTAAAAGAGAATATAATAAGTCTTAAAGAAAAATATAATTCATCAAGAAATTTAACCAACGAAGAACTTAAATATTTTATCTTTAAAGGAAAATTAACCAATCAAGCGTATAGCAAATCAGACGAACCAATTAGAATATTAAAAAAAGACAAAACAATCGAAGATGTCCTGGAAGCCTCCGATCAATCGTATTTAAAAGCATTGTCAAAAATAGTTACTAAATACTTTTTATGTTATCCAAAAGTACTCATAGATGCCTAAGTCTTAATTTAATTTTATATTTTTGCCATAATGAAACGAACCAATATTTTTATTCCCTATTTAAAAGCTGAAGCTTTAGTGAGTTCCATCTTATACTGTTTTTAAATATAATTATATAAGATGAAATTTACAGCTGAACAAATTGCGGGTATTCTAGAAGGCGAAGTTGTTGGTAATCCAACTGCTGAAGTCTATAAATTAGCTAAAATTGAAGAAGGAACAACTGGTTCTCTTACTTTTTTGGCTAATCCCAAATATCAAAATTTTATCTACACAACACAAGCTACAATTACAATTGTTAATAGTAATTTTGAGCCTGAACAAGAAATCACTACAACTTTAATAAAAGTTGAAGATGCCTACAAATCTTTTTCAAAACTTTTAGAATATTACAATCAAGTTAAATTAATGAAATCAGGAATTGAGCAGCCTTCTGTTATTTCTGATAATGTAGAATATGGTGAAAATTTATATTTGGGAAGTTTTTGCTATCTAGGCAAAAATGTGAAAATCGGTAATAATGTAAAAATTTATCCCAATACTTTTATTGGCGATAACGTAACAATAGGCAATAATTGTGTATTTTTCGCAGGAGTACGAATCTATTCTGAAACCGAAATTGGTGCAAATTGCACAATTCATTCAGGAACAATTATTGGATCTGATGGATTTGGATTTGCTCCAACCGAAGATGGTTCGTATAACAAAGTGCCACAAATTGGAAATGTTATTCTCGAAGATAATGTAGAAATTGGCGCCTGTACCACAATTGACAGAGCTACTTTAGGATCTACAATTATTCGAAAAGGTGTTAAATTGGATAATCAAATTCAAATTGCACATAACGTTGAAATTGGAGAAAATACAGTTATTGCAGCTCAAACCGGAATCGCAGGTTCAACTAAAATTGGTAAAAATTGTCAAATTGGTGGACAAGTTGGATTTGCCGGACATTTAGTAATTGGCGATAATGTTCGTATTCAAGCGCAATCTGGTATTGGTAAAAATGTAAAAGATGGCGATACGCTGCAAGGTTCACCTTCATTTAATTATGGCGATTGGAATAAATCGTATGTGCATTTTAGAAATCTGCCAAAAATTGTTGCAGAAATAGAAGAATTAAAGAAAAAAGTAGAATAAAATATATTAAAATTAATTTATTATGGTTAAACAAAAGACCATCAAAAACGAAATTTCATTAACAGGTGTTGGACTTCATACTGGAAAAGAAGTGAAGATGACTTTCAAACCAGCTCCAATTAATAATGGTTATACATTTGTTCGTGTTGATCTTGAAGGTAGCCCAATAATTGAGGCAGATGCAAATTATGTTGTCAATACTCAAAGAGGAACAAATCTTGAAAAGTTAGGCGTAAAAATCCAAACTTCTGAACATGTTTTGGCTGCTTTTGTTGGTTGTGATATCGATAATGTTATTATTGAACTCAACGAATCGGAACCGCCAATTATGGATGGTTCTTCAAAATATTTTGTAGAAGCAATCGAAAAAGCAGGAGTTGAAGAACAAGATGCTATTCGTTATTATTATGTTGTTAAAGAAGTTATTTCATTTATTGATGAAACAACTGGAAGTGAACTACTAGTTATGCCTGCGGATGATTATCAGGTAACTACAATGGTCGATTTTGGAACGAAAGTTTTAGGAACTCAAAATGCAACTATGAAAAATATTTCCGAATTTAAATCGGAAATTTCTAATGCAAGAACTTTTAGTTTTTTACACGAATTAGAAACATTATTAGAAGAAGGTTTAATAAAAGGTGGCGATCTTAATAATGCCATTGTTTATGTTGATAAAGAAATTTCTAAATCTACTATGGAAAATCTAAAAGTAGCTTTTGGAAAAGATAGTATTTCAGTTAAACCAAACGGAATTTTAGATAATCTAACGTTGCATTATCCTAATGAAGCAGCTCGACATAAATTACTAGATGTTATTGGCGATTTAGCTTTAATCGGAATTCGTATCAAAGGAAAAGTTATAGCCAATAAGCCAGGGCATTTTGTGAATACACAGTTCGCGAAAAAATTGTCTAAAATTATTAAAATTGAACAACGAAATCATGTTCCTGTTTTTGATTTAAATAAAGAACCATTGATGGATATTCATAAAATAATGAGTATCTTACCTCATCGACCTCCATTTTTATTTATTGATAGAATAATTGAAATGTCTGAAAGTCATGTAGTTGGAATGAAAAATGTAACAATGAACGAAAGTTTTTTTGTTGGTCATTTTCCAGAAGCTCCTGTAATGCCAGGAGTTATTATTGTAGAAGCAATGGCGCAAACTGGAGGAATATTAGTGCTAAGTACAGTTCCAGATCCCGAAAATTACCTTACTTTTTTTATGAAAATTGATAATGTAAAATTCAAACAAAAGGTATTGCCTGGTGATACTTTAATTTTTAAATGCGAATTAATAACAGCAATCAGAAGAGGAATTTGTCACATGCAAGCGCATGCTTATGCTAACGGAAAATTAGTTGCCGAAGCTGAATTAATGGCGCAAATTGCTAAAAAACAATAGATATATTTGATAATTTGTCAATTTGGTTATTTGTTATCCAAATTAATAAATAACCAAATTAACAAATCAATTAATAAAAAGTATGAATCAACCTTTAGCCTACGTTCATCCTGGAGCAAAAATTGCAAGAAATGTTGTAATAGATCCTTTTACTACAATCCATAATAATGTTGAAATTGGTGAAGGTACTTGGATTGGTTCCAATGTAACTATTATGGAAGGCGCTCGAATTGGTAAAAATTGTAGTATTTTTCCAGGTGCAGTAATTTCCGCTGTTCCACAAGATTTAAAATTTGGAGGTGAAGATTCTTTAGCCATTATTGGCGATAATACTACTGTAAGAGAATGTGTAACTATTAATAGAGGAACTGTTGCTTCTGGTCAAACTCGAATTGGAAAAAATTGCCTAATTATGGCAACTGCTCATATTGCACACGATTGTCACATTGGCGATAATGCCATAATTGTAAATGGCGTGGCGTTAGCCGGACACGTAATTGTTGGCGATTTTGCTATTATTGGTGGTTTAGCAGCAATTCATCAATTTATTCATATTGGAGAACACGCTATGATTTCTGGAGGTTCATTAGTTCGTAAAGATGTTCCGCCTTTTACTAAAGCAGCAAAAGAACCACTTTCGTATGTTGGAATCAATTCGGTTGGATTAAGAAGAAGAGGTTTTACCACCGAAAAAATTAGAGAAATTCAAGAAATTTACAGAATATTATACCAAAAAAATTACAATACATCACAAGCAGTCGGTATCATAGAAGCCGAAATGGCTGCTTCTACAGAACGTGATGAAATATTAGACTTTATTAGAAACTCTTCTCGTGGAATCATGAAAGGTTATTCAGGAGGAAACTAAATACAAATCAACAAATAACCACATTAACAAATACACTTTTAAAATGGCAAGTACATCAGATATTAGAAACGGATTATGTATAAAATACAATCACGACATCTATAAAATTATTGAATTCCTTCATGTAAAACCTGGTAAAGGTCCCGCTTTTGTCAGAACTAAATTAAGAAGTTTAACTAACGGTAAAGTATTAGATAATACGTTTTCTGCTGGTCATAAAATTGATGAAGTTAGAGTAGAAACTCAAACCTATCAATATTTGTATTCTGAAGGTGATCTGTATCATTTTATGAACGTCGATTCATATGAGCAAATTACTTTAGATAAAAAAATTCTCGATGCTCCCGATTTATTAAAAGAAGGTACAAATGTTATGGTTCAAATTAATACCGAAACCGAATTACCGCTTTCTGTTGATATGCCAGCTTCTATCGTTTTAGAAGTTACTTATGCCGAACCAGGTGTAAAAGGAAATACAGCAACCAATGCAACCAAACCTGCTAAAGTAGAAACTGGTGCTTCTGTAAATGTTCCTTTGTTCATCAACGAAGGTGATAAAATTAAAATTGATACTGCAACTGGTTCTTATATGGAAAGAGTTAAAGAATAGTTTACAGTATTCAGTTACTTACAACTGAATACTGAATACTGTAAACTGAACACTAAAATTATGAAGTTTCCAAAAAAACATACTCTTAAAGAAATCGCTAAAATCATCGATTGCCATTATGTTGGTAACGATGATTTTCCAGTTCTTGGTATGAACGAAATTCATGTTGTCGAAGTTGGCGATATTGTCTTTGTAGATCATCCAAAATACTATGATAAAGCATTACAATCAGCTGCTACAATTGTTTTAATAAATAAAGATGTAGATTGTCCTGACGGAAAAGCATTATTAATTTCTGATGATCCTTTTAGAGATTTTAATACACTAACGAAACATTTCAGACCATTTCAATTTTCTAATGTAGCTATTTCAAATTCTGCTAAAATAGGACAGGATACAATTATTCAACCCAATTGCTTTGTCGGAAATAATGTTTCTATTGGAAAAAATTGTTTGATTCATTCTAATGTTTCAATATACGACAATACTGTTATTGGCGATAATGTAATTATTCATGCTGGAACAATTCTTGGTGCCGATGCCTTTTATTATAAAAAACGTACCGAAGGTTTTGACCAATTACTTTCTGGCGGAAGAGTAGTTATTGAAGACAATGTCGGAATAGGCGCATTGTGCACCATCGATAAAGGTGTTACTGGCGATACAACTATTGGTGAAGGAACTAAATTAGATAACCAAGTACATGTTGGTCACGATACTGTAATTGGCAAAAAATGTTTAATTGCTTCTCAAACCGGAATAGCAGGTTGTGTTATTATTGAAGATGAAGTAACTCTTTGGGGACAAGTTGGTACTACTAGCGGAATTACTATTGGAGCAAAAGCAGTTGTTTTAGGACAAACCGGAGTGACAAAGTCTATTGAAGGCGGAAAAAGTTATTTCGGAACTCCAGTAGAAGAATCTAGAGAAAAATTAAAACAGTTGGCTTACATAAAAAGAATTCCTGAACTACTTAATACCATTAAAAAATGAAAGCAAAAGATATAGTCCTTGAATTTTACAAACCAGATGTAATGTTGGATAGTGATGCTGTAAATGCCTTACTTCATCCAGACATTACTATAGATTGGAATAGCAGTAAAGGCTTTATTCAAATGAATCATGCTGATATCTTAGCACTTACAGATGATTTACATAAAGCGTATACGCGTTCAAAAACTCGTATCAGTCATATTATTGAAGAAGGAAATAGGGTTGCTGTACGCTATTCGCATTTTGTAAAAACCATCGAAAACCCTAGAGAAGAAATGCTTTTAGCACATTTTTTTGCCATTTGGGAAATTAAAGATGATAAATTATACAAAGGTTTTCAAATGAGTCAGTTTTCATAAAAAAACTGAATATTGAACACTTAATACTGATGACTTTTTTATACTTTTGCACAACAATTTTAAACACAATCTAATACATATAACATGAGCGTTTTAGTTAATAAAGATTCCAAAATAATAGTTCAAGGTTTTACAGGAAGTGAAGGTACCTTTCACGCCGAACAAATGATTGAATACGGTACCAACGTTGTTGGTGGTGTAACTCCCGGAAAAGGAGGAACAACTCACTTAGAGCGTCCTGTTTTTAATACTGTGAAAGATGCAGTTGAAAAGGCTGGAGCTGATACAACAATTATATTTGTTCCGCCTGCATTTGCTGCCGATGCTATTATGGAAGCTGCTGACGCTGGAATCAAAGTAATTATTACCATTACTGAAGGTATTCCAGTTGCCGATATGATAAAAGCGTATGCTTATATAAAACATAGAGATTGCAGATTAATTGGTCCGAATTGCCCGGGAGTTATTACTCCAGAAGAAGCTAAAGTAGGTATTATGCCAGGTTTTGTTTTCAAAAAAGGAAATGTCGGAATCGTATCTAAATCGGGAACTCTAACTTACGAAGCTGCCGATCAAGTGGTAAAACAAGGAATGGGAATTACAACAGCTATCGGAATTGGTGGTGATCCTATCATCGGAACTACAACCAAAGAAGCAGTCGAACTACTAATGAACGATCCAGAAACACATTGTATCGTAATGATTGGAGAAATTGGTGGACAACTTGAAGCTGATGCAGCTAAATGGATTAAAGCTGATGGAAACCGCAAACCAGTAATTGGTTTCATCGCTGGAGTTACCGCTCCAAAAGGAAGAACAATGGGACATGCTGGAGCAATTGTTGGTGGAGCTGATGATACAGCCGAAGCGAAGAAACGTATTATGAGAGAAAACGGAATTCACGTAGTTGATTCTCCTGCTGAAATTGGTAAAAAAGTAAAAGAAGTAATGGGGTAGTCATTGCGAAGAATGAAGCAATCTTTTATTATATAATTTAAAGCCTTGCAATTTGTGAGGCTTTTTTTTATTTAGTAATAATTACTTTAAAAGTTTTCGTTTTTATTTCATCAGTGATTTTAACAAAATAAATTCCGTTTGAAAAATGCGTAACAGGAATGCTAATTTCAGTAGTTACATAATTATTTTCATATACCATTTGTCCAAGAGAATTGAAGAATTGAATATTAAATTTAGAGTTTTCAAAATTTCCAATTGCAATATACAAATTATCTTTTACGGGATTAGGATACAATCGCACTTTATAGGATTCCAAAACATCCGAATCCGTTAAAGTCAAGCTACAAGAAGCAGAAACCGTATTGGAGTTTTCAATGGTAGTTCCAGCGGTTAAAGTATGTCCGTTAAAACCGCTATAATTACTTGGATAATACGAACATCTAAAAACAGTATTTTGTGTAGGAGTAGTGCCTTGTGCAATAATTCCGGCTGCATTTACTGGATTAACATAACGCCAAAGTGTTGTTCCGGTTGAATTTACTTCAGTAAAAACACCACTTGGTCCATTGCAAATTAGCACGTTTCCATTCGATAACTGTTGCGCACCCGAAATATTTGTTGCATACAAATTATTTGGGTTTCCAAAATTGTAAATCCATGATGTTGTGCCTGGTAAATAGGGCAATATAGGTGTATAATTAAATCCAGAAACTGGTGGATTTATAATTTCTACAGTAGTATAATTACCTCCAGTTCGTCCATTTCCATTATTAAAAATCATCAGCTGATTTTGGAAAGGAAAACCACTTTCAATCCAATACGCATTGTGTTGTCCGAATAGTTTTTGATTCACAGCTGTTCCATTATTATAAGCTTGCGGATTTCCCCATCGGTATAAAAAATCGCCGCCTTTTCCTGAATTTCCGCCACTATGACTAGCAGCTTGTGGGGTTGTTGTACTGTGATCTATAATCCAAACTTCATCTAAATTGTGAGAACTCAATACAATTTGATCTAAAGTTGGATTATAATCTATCGAATTTAAATGAATCCAATCAGAGTTTGTTGCACTTGCACCATAATTAATGTTTAATAATTGTGGATTAGATGTAATAGTTGTATAATTTGGTTTCGTTGCATCAAAATCTTGAGCCAAATGATCCCACAAATGCCATTCCCAAACTATAGTTCCACCTGTTGCACCAACTGGTTGAATTTCAATAATTTTTTCACTCCAGACTGTTGCAGTAGTTACTGTTGGATTTCTGCCTTGTGCAATGGCTTCTGTATTCGTTTTTGATTCCCAGACAATCGCTAAAACATTTCCATTGGGTAACGCTTTAATGTCGTGATGTTGACATTCTGATGTGCTAGAAATGGTATAACTCCAAGTTTCAATTCCGTTCCAATCAATTTTTTGAATTATTCCACCTTTCCCACCTGCATTAAAAGTGTTATTGTTTGTATTTCCCGAACGAAGTAAGGTTCCGTCAGGTAAAATATAACACGATTGACCTGGTCTATAAGTACTTGGCCAAGTTTTTATTAACTTACCACATTTATCAATTAAATAAGTAGTATTTGATGTGTTTGGAGCAAATAAAACATAACCATCATCTAAAGTTCCTGAACTGTGTTGTGTCAATCCAACGGTTTGTGAATTGACTTGCAACAATCCAAAAAGTAATACAATTGTGAGGCATATTTTTTTCATAGAATATTTTTTTATTTGACTATTAATTACAAAAAAGGTTTAATCATAAATTGAGATTAAACCTTTTATTTTAAAGCACTTATAGTGCTATTTTTCAATAATTACTTTACGAGTTTGGGAATTAATACCATTAGAAATTTTCACAAAATAAGTTCCATTATAAATAGTATCTGTTTCTAATATACACAATGTACTTCCTTGTAAAATTTTACTAGTTTTAATAACTTTTCCAAGTACATCGATTAACTCAACATTCATATCTTTTTCAGCCATTTGTGTTTGAATGGCAATGAATTCAGAAGCTGGGTTTGGAGCAATAGTAATTTCAAAATCAGAATTGCCAAATGAATTTGTTGTCAAGGTTGTTGTTCCGCTGGGAATAGGTTGATTAGTAACAACAGTTATATTACCATAAAATGTTGGTCCAACTACGTAGGGATACGCCGAATTATGATTTACATCAACAGTAGTGAAATAACAATAAATTCCAGCCGGATATTCGGGTGTAATACAAAAACGACCATTGTGTGCGTCCAAATACGTTGGATCACTTGCATGTGAAACATATTCGTAATCTTCTCTAAAATACCCGTTAAAAAAAGTTTGAGTTCCAACAACTTGATTGATTGCTGGTCCATTAGTTCTTGTAGTGTTAGTTCTAAGTTGATAGCTCGATTTCATTCGTGTAATGGCTCCAGTTCCATTAGTATTTGCATAAGCATACGCACCATAAATCGGAAAACCATCATAGGCAAATCCTAATAAAGGCGAATGTTGCGAAGGATTAATTACATATAAACCATCTGATGGATACGTACTACAAACATTAGATATAACTACTAAATCTAAATTAAAAGCACTTGGGTTTTGGTGATGATGATAATTTCCCATAGCTGGATGGGCTTTGGCACAATCAAAACCTGCACGTTCAGCAGGAATTGCATCTCTGTTCCATGTTTGCGACGCTCCTGGTCCTCCAGGACACATTGGATTTCCTGGTCCACCGCAAATTGCGCCAGTTGTATTATTCCAAGCCACTCCATCACGATAATCGAATAAAGCGACACCGTTTTTAAAAACACCAATATTTCCTGGTGTGGTTGCTACTGCTCCTGTACCTTGAACAGGGTTTAATGGAATTCTAAAAATTTTATTTTGAGCTGTAGCTAAAGAAGGATTTCCATCTTGAAATGGACCAGTAATATATGCCGGAATTCCTGTTGCAGAGATATAGGAATACGTTGCATTGTATTGTACTGTTTGTACATTAGCTAAAACCGCATCAAGAATTGGAGTAGAGTTTCCTGCAAGATAATGACGACCGGTGATTCCGGTTGTATTTACTAACCATCCTGTAATTGCTGGATTGGTTTGAGAATAAGAAGCACTTGCGAAAAATAAGAATAAAAGCAATTTTTTCATATTTATTAGTTTTTGTTAATATCATTTAGACGTTGTATAGTATTTTTTCTTGCGCAGTTTTTTTTATTCTCTTGGAAAACTATATCTTTTGTCAAATAAAAACGCATTATCTGTTAAAGTATTTAAAAACAAAACTAAATCAACTCTATCATTAGCTGTCAAATTCATCGGTTTTGCAAATGATGCTGGTAAATTTTTATCATTACCTAAAGAATTATAATGCTTTACTACTTCAGTTAAGGTTTTGAATCTTCCATCATGCATATAAGGAAAAGTAAATTGAGCATTTCGTAAAGTTGGTATTTTAAAATGGAGTAAATCTTCTTTTTTATTTGTTATTTTAATTCTCCCTAAATCGTTTAAAGTTGAGTCTATTGTTAAACCATTATTTTCAAATTTATCAGCTGTAAATAGTGGTTCTTGGTGGCAAGTTGCACAATGTGTTTTAAATAAGTCGTATCCATGTTGCTCCCTATCAGTAAATACTTCTTCTTTTCTTACGACCTTATCGTATTTTGAATTAGAAGTAGTAAGAGAAACTACAAATTGAGAAATTGCTTTTAGAGTAAATTGTCCTGTAATTTTTTTGATGCCAAATGCCTTGTAAAACAATTCTTGATACTTTTCTGACTGATTTAATTTATTCACTACATTTTCAAGGGTTTCATCCATTTCTACTTCACTTGTAATTGGAGCAATAGCTTGAACATCTAAATGATTTATACCACCATCCCACATAAAGTTTTTACTCCAAGCTAAATTTTGCAAAGTCAATGAGTTTCGAATGCCAATTTTTCCTTCAATACCATGGCTTAAATCATGATCGACATGTGTAAAACCAGTTTGTTGTAGGTGGCAACTTGCACAGGAAATCGTATTGTCACGAGACAAAATCGGATCATAAAACAATTGTCTACCAAGAATAAAACCTTCTTCTGATAAAGGATTGTTTTTAAAATCGTAATTCGGTTTTGGCCAGCCTTTCGGAATTTCAAAATATATTGGCGTTATTAACTTTTCTGAAAATGCAAAAGAAATCAGAATTAAAAATCCAAATATTATTTTCCAATTAAACTTCATTCTGTTTTAAACATTTTGATACTATAATCTGCTAATTCCATAGCTGTTTTACAAGGAATCATTACAGAGTTGGTTTCTATTAGTTTGATATTTGAAAACAATTTTGAAACATCAACAGTTACTATATGATTATTGGCATCTAAAATAACTTCTCTCATGGCATAATTGGGCTTTAAATATCCACCTATATGAAATTGAAATTCATTTTTTCGTGTTTTACAACTCGCACTTTTACCTTCAATTTTCATATTTATGTAACCGCTTTGCCAAGCCCAATACATGCCTTTTGATGGATCTAAATCGCCAGCCAACGCTCCCGAAACACTTGCGGTACTGTCAATTCCGATTTGAAATTTAATTTTAGAAATTACTTTTTCATTTTTTTTACCGATAGCTATTTTCAGTGAAACTTGATTTTCAACATCTAACAAATGATAACTATTTTTTTCTTTTAAAACTGTGTTGTCAGCATATAGTATTTGCAAATCAGAAATATAAAATTTGACAGTTGTAAGTTGCAAAGTATCTTGGTTTTTTGAAATGTACGTTTTGTTTAATTGCAAAGATTGTTCTCCAAATTTTAAATTGAAAAACAAAGAATCATTTTCTTTTTGAGCACTAATTATTTGAAATAAAAGTAGACTAACAATAAAACAAAAATTTCTTTTATTCATTTCTAGGTGGTGGTGGTTTTGCAAAAAATCGTGATAATTCATTGGTTAATACCGTAAAATCTTCCAATTGTTCTTTTTTGCACATTTTTTTAATATCCTGAAAATGTTTAAAATGAAACGATTCAATATCTTTTTGATATAAAACTAATACTGTTATCAAACTGTCTTTTGTGTTTTCATTAATTTGATTTTCATTCAATTGCAAATACAATTCATTTTTAGTCTCTCGTATTTTATCTTCCATTTCTGAAATGTGACTGCGATGCCATTGAATAAGTTGGTCATATTCTTTTATTTGATCTGCATCAAAATGTAATTTTTCAATGATAATCGCTCTTGGTTTTGATCTTTCATCCGGACCATGTCCGTGAGGTGGATGATGTTCTTTTGGACCTGATACAAATAAAAAACCTAAGGTGCCTAAATTTAATAAAAATAGCGTAATAATTCCAAGTGTAAATAGTTTTGTCTTTTCCATATTCATTAATACAATTGATTACTTTTATTGAGTGAAGCTGATAAGGAAATTATTTTACTTTCTTTAGAAACAGATTTGCTTTTTATCAAAACGCTGATATTAATCGTTATTAAAACCAAAATTGAAGCTGCAACAAGCCAAAATGTTGATGTAGAAACTGTACTTTTTGATTGAATTCTCAATTCAATCTTGGAAAATAAATCATCACTTGGAGTCACTTTAGTAATTCCATTAGTGCTATTTAAAATGGTTTCGATATAATTTTCTTTTTCCATGTTTGTTTAGACGATTGTTAATTCTTTTTCTTGCGGTAGTTTTCAAATTTTAAACTTAATTTTTGTTTCAATGATGCTTTTGCTCTAAAAACCAACGATTCTACTGAGGAAATACTTACTTCCATAATTGTTGCAATTTCAGTATTAGACAATCCGTCGAGCTTTGAAAGTACAAAAGCAGTTTTTTGGTTTTCGTTTAATTCATTAATAACTTTAAATAACAGAATCGCATTTTCTTTATTTTCCATCAAAATTCCGGGATGTTCAAAATTGGAAACATTTAAAAGGTCCACTTCTGAATTTGATCTAGTTCCAAAAATAAAAAAGCGTTTTTTACTGTTCTTATGCTTTATAAAATCCAGACATTTATTTATGGCAATGCGGTAAATCCAAGTTTTTAAACTCGAATTATTTTTAAATTTATCTAATGATTGATGCAATTGAATAAAAACATCTTGAGTAATTTCTTCTGCATCTTCAACATTTTGCAAATAATGTAATGCAACATTATAAACCAAAATAGAGTATTGATTATAAATGCTTTGAAAATCATTACTATTGTTTACCATTGAAAATCAATTGTTTTTTTGACGAATTTAATTGAAATAGGTTTAAATGCAATCTAATTTTTTTTTGAATATTAAAATAGTGCTATATTTGACTTTTAAAAAATGAAATCTAATTAACTACAACACTATATGAAATTACTTGAAGGAAAAGTAGCTATTATAACAGGCGCAAGTCGTGGAATTGGTAGTGGAATTGCAAAAGTATTTGCTCAACATGGCGCAAATGTAGCTTTTACTTACAGTTCGTCAGCTGAATCTGCTTTACTATTAGAAAATGAATTAAATGCGTTGGGAGTTAAAGCAAAAGGATATAAATCGAATGCTGCTGATTTTAATGAAGCTCAAAAATTAATTGATGATGTTATTGCCGAATTTGGAAATATTGATGTATTAATCAATAATGCTGGAATTACAAAAGATAATTTGTTAATGCGAATGTCGGAAGAAGATTTTGATACCGTTATTCAAATCAATCTAAAATCGGTTTTTAATATGACCAAAGCCGTTCAGAAAATTATGCTTAAAAACCGTAAAGGTTCAATCATAAATATGAGTAGTGTAGTAGGAGTGAAAGGCAATGCTGGTCAATCTAATTACGCAGCTTCTAAAGCGGGAATGATTGGTTTTACTAAATCGATTGCATTAGAATTGGGTTCGAGAAACATTCGTTGTAATGCAATTGCACCTGGATTTATTGAAACCGAAATGACAGCTAAGCTAAACGAAGACGTGGTGCAAGGTTGGCGTGATTCAATTCCGTTGCGTCGAGGCGGAACTCCAGAAGATGTTGCAAACGCTTGCTTATTTCTAGCTTCTGATTTAAGCGCTTATGTTACAGGACAAGTAATGAATGTTGATGGCGGAATGCTTACTTAATAAAGTTTACAGTATTCAGTGTTCAGTAAACAGTTTTAAAACTGAACACTGAGAACTGAACACTGAACACTAAAAATACATGAACAAATACACAATTCTTCTTCTTATACTATCAGTTGTAATCGCTGCTTGTTTATCTTATTTTCAATATTTTTATAAATCAAAAAGCAAATCCAAAGTAACAAAACTATTGGCTTTATTGCGTTTTTTAGCCATTTTCGGAATCTTATTATTGCTTATAAATCCAGTTTTATCTCGAAAAACATTTGAAACTATTAAAACACCTTTAGCTATCGCTATTGATAATTCAAATTCGATAGTCGATTTAAAAGCGGATGCAATTGCTAGAGAAATGTTTGAAAAAATCAGTTCCAATTCTGATTTAGCAGCAAAATTTGATGTTCAAACTTATAGTTTTGATAGCGAATTTCAACCAATTACTTCAAAAGATGAAATTAATTTTAAAGGCAAGCAAACCAATATAAATGAAGTTGCTAAAAACCTTGAAATTATCAATAAAAACGTAGTTTTTCCAACAGTTTTAATCTCAGATGGAAATCAAACTTCGGGTGAAGATTATGTTTTTGGATTTAATACAAATAATAAAGTATATCCTTTGGTTGTGGGCGATACAACTACGTATCTCGATTTAAAAGTCAATCAAATCAATGTCAATAAATATGCTTTCCACAAAAATAAATTTCCTGCTGAAGTTTTTCTTCAATATGCAGGAACCAAAAGCATTAATGCAACTTTTAGTATTTCGCAAGGAAATTCGGTTTTAACCAAACAAAGTATTGCTTTTTCGCCATCCAAAAAAGCACAGGTTATTACTATTTTATTACCTGCTGATAAAGTTGGATTGCAAATTTTTACAGCTAAGATTTCGTCGTCGGAAACTGAAAAAAACACGTATAATAACACCAAACGATTTGCCGTAGAAATCATCGATCAAAAAACAGAAATAGCATTAATTGCTACAATAAATCATCCTGATTTGGGTGCGTTAAAAAGAAGTATTGAAACTAATGCATCACGAAAAGTAACAATTGTTAATGCATTAGAAATAAAAGAATTAAATAAGTATAATGTTTTACTATTTTACCAACCGAATGCCGAATTTAAATCGGTTTTTGAAACCAATAAAAATTTAAAAATTAACTCTTGGATTATTACTGGAAATGATACCGATTTTAACTTCTTAAATCAATATCAATCGGCGTTTTCATTCAGAATGTCGGGACAAAAAGAAGATTATTTGGCTAATTACATTCCCGATTTCAATTTGTTTGCTACTGATAATATTGGTTTTGAAAATTTTCCGCCTTTAGAAAACCCTTTTGGAACTATTGCTACAAATGAAAATGTTTCGGTGTTATTATCATCTCGTATTCGAAATGTAGAAACTAACGCTCCGTTGCTCGCCTTCTCAGAAAACAAAGGAGTTAGAAGTGCTTATCTTTTTGGCGAAAACAGTTGGAAATGGCGTGGAAAGAGCTTTTTAGATAAAAAATCGTATGAAGAATATGATATTTTTAGTGATAAAATAATTCAATTTTTAGCTACAAACGATTCTAAAAAATCATTGATTGTTAACCACGAACGCTTTTATAATTCGGGTGATGCATTAGAAATTACAGCGCAATATTTTAATAAAAATTACGAATTGGATGAAAAAGCGCGATTGACTATTTCTGTAGTAAATAGAAAAACGAAGCAAGTAAAAAAATACGATTTACTTCGTGACTCTAATGCTTTTAAAGTTAACCTTGACGGATTAATAGCTGGAGAATACTCATTTACGGTAAAAGAATTGAATTCGAATGCTAGTTATTCAAGTGGATTTGAAATATTAGATTTTGATATTGAAAAACAATTTGTAAATCCAGACATGGAGAAATTGAAACAATTAGCTTCTCAGACTAAAGGAAAAATAGTTGTTCCTAATCAAGTTGATCAACTTATTAAAGTACTTTTAGAGAATAGCGATTACAAAGCCGTTCAAAAGGCAATTGTTAAAAAAACACCTTTAATTGATTGGATTTGGTTATTGACTTTAATAGCTTTAGCTCTTGCAAGTGAGTGGTTTATCAGAAAATATAATGGTTTATTGTAATCAATAACTATTTTTGATAGTTCTTTTCTTTAAGTAATTTTGATGCTGTTTGATAATAGGATATTGTTTCATCAACCAAATCTTTTCGCAATTTGTGTATAGGTATTTCTTCATAAAAAAGCTTAAACTCTTTATCTGGCAACTGTTTTGGAATTAGTTTAACCGAATATTGTTTTACTTTCTTTGCTGGCGATAGTACTGTTAAAATATCGTTTTTTAATAACCCCAAATCTTGGTAAGTAGCTATTAAAGCTCTTGGTTTGTAATCTAATTTCAAAACATCTTGTCCGTAAAACTTGCTTTTATAACTAAAATTCAAAAGTCCAAATAACGTAGGCATTATATCAATTTGAGAAACTAAAGTTGTATTTATAGTAGGTTTAATAAATCCTGGAGCGTAAATAATTGCTGGAATTCGGTAACCATCTATTGGCAATTCTGTTTTTCCTGAACTTGAAGCGCAATGATCCGCTAAAATCACAAAAACTGTATTGTTAAACCAAGATTGCTTTTTTGCCATTTTAAAAAACTGTTTTAAAGCATAATCTGTATACATAACACCACCTTCACGCCATTTTTTACTTGGTGAGATTTCAATTTTTCTTTCCGGATATGTAAATGGTCGGTGATTGCTAACAGTCATCCAATGATTAAAAAAAGGTTTTCCAGTTTTAGCTTCTTGATTCATTACTTTTATGGCTTTATTCGCCATATCTTCATCACAAACTCCCCAAATATTTGAAAAAATAATTTCATTCGGAAGCAACGATTTTTTATCAATAACATCATAACCATTTCCTTTAAAAAAGTCTTGCATATTGTCAAAATAGGAATCGCCACCATATAAATATTTTACTTGATATCCTTTTTGTTTAAACACAGAAGCCGTTGAAAATTTGTTTTTATTATCATCTCTTTTAATAACACTTTCTGCAGCTGTTGGAGGCAAGCATAATGTAACAGCTTCTAATCCTCGAACCGTTCGGTTGCCAACAGCATAAAAATTAGAAAATTGCAAACTTTCTAAAGCCAATGAATCTAAAAAAGGAGTGAGTTTTTGAGTGCTTCCATATTCTGTTAAAAATTCGGCACTTAAACTTTCAATAGTAATTAAAACCACATTTTTATGGTTTTCTGGCAAATCACTTTTTATAGTTCTTAATGTAGAATTGCCTTTAATACCAGAAATTTGATTTTGTAGTATTGCAAAGGCTTTATCATTTGGAAGAGTTTTGTAAAATGTTTCATAATCCAATTCACTATTTTTAAATGCCGAATAAAATCGGTACAAACCATTAGCTTGTAATTCATTAGCAAATACATTTTGAGATTTTTCTTGTTGAGCTAAAAAAGGAATTGCAAAAAGTGAAATAATAAATAACCCAACATAAATTATAGTGTTTTTTATTTTTTTACCTAAACTAGGCAGGACAGCTAAAAATGATTTTGATCGTTTTACAATACCATAAGTAGCTATAAATGAAACTAATGCAACACATACAAACAAAGGAATTACAGGATACGATTCCATAATATTTCCAATAACAGTATTGGTATAAACTAAATAATCGACAGCAATGAAATTATATCGAACACCAAATTCATTCCAAAAAAAGAATTCACTTATGGCATTTTGTACAATTAATAAGACAACAATAAAAACTGTTATTGAAAATAATACCAATCGAATTTGTTTTCTCCATTTTGGCAAAAACAACATTAAACCAAACAAAAATACTTTCAATAATAGAAAACTGATTCCAATTTCGGGTAATGAACCTCCATATTCATCTAAAATAGTATTAAAAAAAGAAATATAAATTAGTAACAATACTAAACATCCAAAAATAATATATCCATAAGGTTTATTGTATTTGGAATTGGATAAAAAAAGTGAATAAACCCATAACAAAGAACTAGTAATTACAAAAATAAAAAAATCAGAAGCAACTCCTAAAGTAAAAATTTTAATAATATCAATCCCAATAAAAGAAGTTTGAGTTATAGGATGAAATAGTAAAACGATTCGTAAAAATAAACTAATAATAAGATAAAAAAGAAGTAAATAATAAAAGGGAGCTTTTTTAGTAAAGTATGACATATTAATTTGGTGATATTATAGCATAATATAATAACTAAAAAATAGGTATAATAGTATAAGTCTCTCTAAATGATTATTTGATTAACTTTGACAAAACTAATTAAATGGATATCAGCAAACTAAAATCGCAATTGCAAACAGAAATTGACACTGCTTTTTTATATAAGAGTATTGCTGCAATTCAAACGGATGATAATTTGAATAAAGTCTTATTGGCGTTAGCACAAATTGAAGAAGGTCATGCGGCGCAAATGATTAATGAAATTAAAAAAATCACAAAAGATTTTGTACCGCCAAATCCATCTTTTCGTGCTAAATTACAATTAAAACTAGGAAAATTATTTGGATACAATTCAATAATCAGCAGTTTATCCGGAATTGAAAAACAATTTGCTATAAATACTGTAAAAAACAAAATTGAAGCTGGCGAGAAACTTTCAGGTTTTGAACACAATCATTTAAAAATTATTGAAGCAGTTAATACTAATTCGGCTTTAAATGTTTCGGGAGGATTTTTATCTAAATTCGAAAGCAGACACAAATCGGTTGGTGGAAATGCTTTACGAGCTGCTGTTTTAGGAGCCAATGACGGATTGGTTTCTAATATGAGTTTAGTTATGGGAGTTGCAGGAGCAGCAGTTTCTAATAATACCATTTTATTAACAGGTTGCGCTGGATTGTTAGCAGGAGCAATTTCGATGGCTTTAGGCGAATGGTTATCGGTTCAAAGTTCTAAAGAATTATACGAAAACCAAATTGCTTTAGAAACAGCAGAATTAGCAGCATCGCCTGAAGAAGAAAAAAAAGAACTCATTATATTATATCAAGCCAAAGGAATGTCTGAAATTGAAGCAAAAAAATTGGCTGATAAAGCTTTTGAAACTCATAATTCTGCCATAGAAACCTTAATTACAGAAGAATTGGGAATCAATAAAGAAGAATTAGAAGGTTCTGCATGGGAAGCTGGAATAACTTCATTTGTTTTGTTTGCAATTGGAGCAATAATTCCATTGTATCCTTTTATGTTTTTAGAAGGTAAAAACGCTATCTATTTAAGCCTTGGAAGCAGTGTTATAGGATTATTTGCAATTGGAGCTGCAATCACATTATTTACTGGTAAATCGGTTTTATTTTCTGGAACAAGACAAGTTATTTTTGGATTAACAGCAGCTGCAATTACATATGGAATTGGCTCTTTAATTGGTATTTCTTTAGCTGGATAAAAAATATAAATTTTAAACTATAAAAATTATGAATGATGCACATTTACACCTGATAGTAAACCATTTTCCTATTATTGGGAGTATTTTTGGTTTAGGAATATTAATTGCAGGATTGATTTTTAAAAACAATGCTACTAAGAATGTAGCTTATGTATTGTTTATTATAGCTGCAGTTTTTGCTTTTTTTAGCATGTTTACTGGAGAAGGAGCAGAGGAGTTAGTTGAAGATATGCCAAGTATCGGTAAAGAAATCATACACGAACACGAAGAAATGGCAGAAAAGTTAGCTCTAGTTTTATATCTTCTAGGTGTTGTTTCGTTAACTGGGTTGTATTTAAATATCAAAAATCATTCAAAAGCTAAATTAGTTTCTTTTTTAGTTGTAACTATTGCGGCAGTTGCAGTGTTTTTAGCACAACAAACTGGAACTTCTGGAGGAGAAATTCGTCATACCGAAATTAGAGCAAATGCAGCTCCACTTAATAATACAGATGAAATTGAAGAAGATTAATTAATTTTAATTGAAAAAAATTGAAAAAAATACTCTTTATTGATCGTGATGGAACTATTGTAAATGAAGCTAGTCCGCCAGATTATGTTTTAAACACCTACGAAGAACTTGAATTTTATCCTGAAGTATTTCGTTATTTAGGAAAAATAGCTCGAAAATTAGACTACGAATTGGTTATGGTTACTAATCAAGATGGTTTAGGAACTAATGCATTACCCAAATCTGTTTTTTGGAACATTCATAATAAGATATTAAAAGCTTTTGAAAACGAAGGAATTGTTTTTTCTAAAGTTTTTATTGACGATTCCTATCCTGAAGATAAAAAACCAACGCGTAAACCTGGAACTGCAATGGTAACTGAATATATCGATAATACAAACTATGATATGATCAATTCATTTATGATTGGTGATCGATTGACCGACATGGAATTCGCTAAAAATCTAAATGCGAAAGGAATTTTTATCGACAATGATGAATTACTAGGAGAAACAGAAATCAATTCAAAAAGAGAAGAGTTAAATTCATATATCGTATTACAAACAACTAGTTGGAAAAAAATATATCAATTTCTTAAAAATTTATAGTGTAACTGCCTCCAAAACTTGAACTTGACTCTTTAATCGTTCAATTAACATATTCATCATTCTTTTATTGATGTTGGAAGAGTTTTTTATATAGTTTTCGTATTCATCAATTGTAAATAATCCTATAATCATTCCTTTTAATGAATTTCTAAATTTGATATCACGCTGAATAGTGTTTTCTATAAAAATCATTTTTTTATCTGGTGATAATT
The DNA here is from genome assembly GCA_031408335.1 of Flavobacteriales bacterium. Lineage (GTDB taxonomy): Bacteria > Bacteroidota > Bacteroidia > Flavobacteriales > Flavobacteriaceae > Flavobacterium. The sequence goes on from JANNWH010000012.1 coordinate 108,307, forward strand.
TAAAAAATACACCTTTCTGTTTTATTACATAATTGATAAAAACAGCTATAAATAAATCATTTTGTAATTTCAAAATTGGTCGTAAAGTTATGTTTTGAAATAATTCTTCAGAAGTCGATTGATTAGTGTTATTACCAAAAGTTTCTCCACGTAATTCTAACAAGGCATTATCTCGAGAAGTCATAATTTTTTCTTTTAAAGATAAAAAAAACCTCTGTTAAAAAAACAGAGGTTAATTTTAGTTATTAAGAACCAATTGTTAACTATTATTCTAAAATTATAGAAACACGTCGAGACAAATCATAACCTAATTCATTGCTTAGGAATTCCGTATTAACACCTCTTGCTTTAATTTTTATTCTGCTTGTATCAATTCCTGAGCCTTTAATAATATCGTATAATTTTTGAGCTCTTCTATTTGATAAATCTAAGTTTGCAGCAGTATTTCCACGTTCATCTGCAAAACCTTCTAAAGTAATTTTAGAATCAGGATAGTTTTTTAAGAATTTTACTAAGTAAAAAACATTATTTGTAGAACCACTATTTGGAATGTCTTTTCCTAAATCATAAAATATATTTACATATCCTTTTTGAATAAACAATAATATTGCATCATCTTTATTTACAACTGAAGAGTTAATACCATTCATTCCATCTTTTCCTTTTTCTAGTTCATCAGGAACACCATTTCTATTAATGTCTAACATTTTACCTCTAGTATCAACAGCAACTCCAGAAACTGAATTATTTTCTTGATCTAAATAATCTGCAACACCATCTTTATCTACGTCGCTCATTAGCGCTTCCATATCAACAATTCGATTTTCAAGTTCAGCTATTTTAGCGTTGTTCGCTAATTTTGATTCAGAATACCAATCACCGTGTATTGTGTTTTTATCTAAAGAAAAATTAACACCTAAATTCAAAGAAACTGTACTTCCAGATAAATTTTCTTGATTATCACTATACGATCCATCCCAATTAAAATGTTGTCTGTAATTATGAATCGTGGTAACATCAAGTTGAACCGCCATTCTTTTAGTAATTCTATATTGCGGCGTTACACCAAAAATTAATCCGCCATTGTATTCTGTTACATTATAATTGTGAACTTCACCATCAGGATATGTATAACCATTAATTACAGCTCCAGGTTGAATATTTTCTGTTTTAGAAGTCATTGCTACAATACTAATACCACCATGAAAAAGAAAACCCCAACGACCTAATTTTTCATTAACGTTAAACAATTTAGCGCCATTAGCGAAACCTTGAAATTGCAGACCAATTTGTTGCATTTTAAATGGCAAACTACCAATTCCGTCAATTTGACTTGCATTTCTAAAATTACTCAGTAAATCGTAACCTACACTTGCTTTAACACTAAAAATATCTCCCATTAAATATCTTCCTCCTAATGAAAAACTATTTGGTTCCCATTGTCCAAAATAACTATTCGCTTTACTCGAAAAATATTTTTCGTTATACGGTTTAACACCTTTAATGTTACCAACTATGGCTTCAATTATCCAATTGCTATTTTTTTCTGAGTCAATTCGATTTGTTTTCTTTTTAAGATTTTTGCCATTATTTTGTGCAAAAGCAGTAAATGTAACAAACGTTAATAACATTAATAAAATACTCTTTCTCATAAAAACATAAATTTTACTCGTTTAAATGCAAATATAATAGATTATACTAAATTAACAATTATTTAAGTCATAAAAAAGCCTTTTGTAGTAAAAATAGTATTTGACGCAAAGGTATTAAAAGTAGTGTTTTTGAAATAAAAACTAAATAATTATAATAAATTTTCTATTGCACTTTTTTAATTATTAATTTTACAATCAATAAAGAATAAAAATGAGATTTCACACACGAAAATGGGTAAAACCTGAAGATTTGAATCCAAATAGCACCTTGTTTGGAGGTAGACTTTTAGCTTGGATTGATGAAGAAATAGCACTTTATGCTATAATTCAATTGGAAAGCCCGAGAATTGTCACCAAACACATGTCGGAAATTAATTTTAGAAGTTCTGCAAAACAGGGTGATATTATTGAAATAGGAATAGATGTAGTTAAATTTGGAAATTCTTCTTTAACATTAAAGTGTGAAGTTCGAAATATGATGACACAAGAAACTATTATTACTATTGACACCATTACCATGGTTAGTGTTGGTTTGGATGGAAAACCACAAGCTCACGGAAAAACGAAAATTGAGTTTATAGAAGATCGTTTAAAAAATTAAGCCTCTGTTATATTTGTATCTGAAGACATCTCATAAATTTCCAATTCAAAATAACTAATTGAAGCAACAATATGGTCAAAAATATCAGCCATAATGTATTCATATTGTTCAAAACTTTGGTCTTTTGAAAAGGTGTAAATTTCTAATGGGATTCCTTGTGCTGTCGGTTGTAGTTGGCGACAAAGCAGAATCATATTTTTATTAAGTCCGGGATAATAATTAAGATAATTGGTGATGTATTTTCTAAATAAACCAAAATTTGTCATATTTCTGCCGTTTATAGATAACGATTTATCTACGTTGTACGTTTTATTATAGTTGTTGATTTCGGTTTGTCTCTCTTCAATATATTTAGAAATCAATTGAATTTGTTTCATCTTTTCCAAATCCACTTCTGTTAAAAACCGAATACTTTTTGCTTTGACTAAAATATGTCTTTTTATTCTTCTACCATCAGAATCTAGCATTCCTCTCCAATTTCTAAAAGAATCCGAAATTAAACTGTAAGTAGGAATAGTAGTAGTTGTATTGTCAAAATTTCTGACTTTTACTGTTGCTAAATTAATTTCGATCACTTCACCATCGGCACCAAACTTATCAAAAGTAATCCAATCGCCAATTCGTACCATATCATTAAGTGAAACTTGAACACTAGCTACAAATCCTAATATTGTATCTCTAAAAATTAATATTATTATTGCAGAAATGGCTCCTAATGTACCTAAAATAGTTGTTCTGTCGACATCAAAAATTTCATAAATAATAACAACAAAACCGAACATCCATAGAACAATCATGATTACTTGAACGTAACTATCAATTGGTTTGTCGCTATATTTTTGTTGCTGTTTTAAATAATCTCGAAACGATTTTAAAATACTTCTAATAATCCATAAGGAAAGAAAAACGATATATATTTCAACTAATTTTCCAAATAGGATTTCCCACTTCACAAAATCTTTTAAAATAATTGGAACCGAAATGTATATGAAAAAAAACGGAATTAAATAAGCAATGTATTTTGCAGTTTTATTGTCAATTAATAAATCATCGAACTTTGTTTTTGATTTTTTAGCGACAATGGCTAGAATCGTAACTAAAATAATTCTGAAAACAGTATATATTAAATAAGATAGGAAAAATAATATAAATAGATTTACAATTAAACTACTATACAAAGCTACAGTAGTATTCATTCCATTTTTAAATAGAAAAGGATAACACCAACAAAATATTTGTTCAAGTAGTCTAGACATTTCTTAAATATTTTTTTTCAATATAAAAAGTGCCAAATGGTGGAATTGAAGCCAAGCAAATTTCGATATATTTACGAAGTTCCCACTTTTCTTTAAATTTTAAAAAAGTGGCAATCACTATATAAAGAGTAAATAAAATACCATGAGCCATACCAATGTGTTTTACATAAATTGGATTGTCAAAAATATATTTCATAGGCATAGCAAAGAAAAATAGAAGTAAGGCTGATACACCTTCAATAAAAGCGAGATTCTTGAAAAATTTTAACATATAAACCTATTATTTGGTTTGCAAAATTAAGTAATAACATTCATTTACTCCTATAAAGTGAGTACTTTTGCAAAAATTTAGCATTCTAATGAGCAAAAGAGATTTAAAAAAGTATTTAACCGAATTAAACAAAGATCAGCTTGAAGAACAAGTCATGACAATTTATGATAAATTTTCTGCTGTGAAAGTATATTATGATTTTGTATTTAATCCCAATGAAAAAAATTTAGAAAAAGATGCTAAACTTAAAATTTCAAATGAATATTATCCAATTCGAGGTAAAAGACCAAAAATGCGTCGTTCTGTAGCTCAAAAATTCATTAAACATTTTATTACACTCGGAGTTGATTCATTTATTATAGCTGATATTATGCTTTTTACTATAGAGATTGCCCAATCACTTTCGGCAGAAAAAGAAATCAAACAAGAAGCTTTCTATAAAAGTATGCTCACTTCCTTTGTTCAAGCCAATAGTTTTTTAATAGAAAATGGAATTTTATACGAATTTAAAAGTCGAGTGGTAGCCATCCAACAAGAAACAGAAAATCAAAATTGGAGTAATAAGTATGAGTTTAATTCTATTGTAGAAAGGTTTGATTATTAATTTTTACACATTTGACAAATTTATAGTTGTGAAACTCTTTTTTAGATGTAATTTTGCAAAATTGTAAAAATTACTATGCCTCATAAAGATTCACAAATAGAAATTGAAGACAAAAAAGAACTTTATAGTTACCAAATTGGTGATATAGATCGAATTTTTGAACGATTAGATAATGCACCAAGCAATTATCATCTTTTGTATCAATTGCCAACTGGCGGAGGAAAAACTGTTATCTTTTCAGAAATCACGCGACGTTATTTAGAAAAACACAATAAGAAAGTGGTTGTTTTAACACATCGAATTGAGTTGTGCAAGCAAACTTCTAAAATGCTTAAAGGATTTGATGTAAAAAATAAAATCATCAACAGTACTATAAAAGAATTACCAGATCAAGACGAATATAGTTGTTTTGTTGCAATGGTGGAAACGCTAAAAAACCGACTAAATGATGAAAAACTTCAAATAGAAAATGTTGGTTTAGTAATTATTGATGAAGCACATTACAATTCGTTCAGGAAATTATTAGGTGCTTTTAAAAATGCTTTTATTTTAGGTGTTACCGCAACACCTTTGAGCTCGAATATTAAGTTGCCAATGTATGAAAATTACAGTGAATTAATTGTTGGCGACACCATTCAAAACCTAATTGATAAAGGATTTCTTGCAAAAGCAACAACCTATAGTTATGATGTTGGTTTGACTTCATTAAAGGTTGGAATTAATGGCGATTATACCGTAAAATCGTCTGATGATTTATACAGTAATATGGTTATGCAAGAAAAATTATTGCATGCATATTCGGAAAAAGCTTTAGGTAAAAAGACCTTAATTTTTAATAACGGAATAAATACTTCGTTATATGTGTATGAAACTTTTAAAGCAGCCGGATTTACTATTCGGCATTTGGATAATACTACAACTACCGAAGATAGAAAAGAAATTTTACATTGGTTCAAAAAAACTCCCAATGCCATTTTAACTTCAGTTGGTATTTTAACAACTGGGTTTGATGAACCAACTGTAGAAAGTATTATTTTAAATCGGGCTACAAAATCGATTACTTTATATTTTCAAATGATTGGACGTGGCTCCAGAAAACTGCCTCATAAAAAAGATTTTACAGTTATCGATTTGGGAAATAATGCCTTGCGTTTTGGTTTATGGAACGATGCTATTGATTGGCAACATATATTTAAATCACCTGAATATTATTTAGAAAGTTTACGTGAAGATGCCGATATAGAAAGCAATTTTAAATACAATATGCCAGAAGAATTGCGTAAAAAGTTTTCAAAAACTGATAATGTTGCTATGGATGTTAATGAAGAATTTAAATTTACTGTAAAAAATAACTTGAAAGCAAAATCCATCTTAGAAAAATCGTTAGAACAACATGCGACAATGTGTTTAGAAAACACCGAAGATTTATTGAGCGCGCGAAAATTATCAAAACTACTTAATGATGATATTGAATACAGAATACGACAATATTGTATTTGCCTCGGAAATGTTACAAAAAATTATAGAAGTTGGCTTATTGAAGATTATACTTTAAAACTAACTATTGCTATTGGAAGGATATACCGGATAAAAATCATGCAAGAGCTTTAAAAGATTGCTATTCTGGCACTTTTGGATTTATTTAAATTTGAACTATAATTTATATTATGTAAAATAGATATTTTTAACTTCTATCCTGTTAGTACAATTCTATCGCTAGATGTGATTTCTATTATACCTATTAACGAAACGAGTATTATTTTAATAACGAAGCTTTTTTGTTTCAATAATTTTATTATTTTTATAAAATAACTTTTACATATGAATGCTACCATAACAGAACGTATTGCAGATTTTTTAAAAGAATACCAGCCATTTAATTACTTGTCTTATGACGATTTAATTACTATTGCAAATTCTATTAGAGTTATCAATTTAGAAAAACATAAATATTTGTTTCAAATTAATGATTCTTTACACGACTGTTTTTATGTAGTTGCTTCGGGAGTTATTCATTTAACTGTAATTTCAGATGCCGAAGAAACTTTACTGAACAAATGTTATAACGGTGATGTTTTTGGATTGCGACCTTTTTTTGCTAAAAATAATTATCAAATGACTGCAAAAGCTCGTGAAGAAAGTATTGTATACGCTATTCCTATAGCTGCATTCAAACCATTTGTTGCTCAAAATGTTGAAATTTTAAATTTTTTATTGGAAAGTTTTGCTGCTAATTCAAAAAATTCACTCGATAAAGAAAATCCAGGTAAATTAATGTCTGACAATGTTATGTATTCTGATAGTCAATCGGATATGCTTTATTTTCAATCATTAACCTATTCAAAAACTCCATTAAAATTGGAGTTAAATGCTACCATAAAACAAGTGGCACAAATAATGACAGATAATTCTACTAATAGTGCTCTTATTATTGATAAAAATTATCCTATTGGCATTGTAACCGATTCTGATTTTCGTTCTAAAATTGCTACAGGACGAATTGAAATTACTTCTTCAATTGATAAAATAATGGCATCACCAGTTATCACCGTTACTGAGAATGTTTCGGTTGCAGAAGCTCAATTAATTATGTTAAAGCACCATGTTTCGCATCTTTGTGTAACGCAAGATGGAACCGATAAATCTGATATTAAAGGTATAATTTCAGAACATGATTTAGTTGTGGCACAAGCTAATAATCCTGGAGTTTTACTAAAAGAAATAAAAAAATCTATTACCCCAAAAGATTTAAAACTAGTCAGAGATAAATTAACAGATGTTATTCAATCCTCTATAGTAAAAAATATACCAATTCAGCACATTAGCAGTATTGCTGGCGAAATTACTCTTGCAATTGTTAAAAGAGCTGTTGAATTAGCTATTTTAGATTTAGGCTCACCTCCTGCTCGTTTTGCATGGTTGTGTATCGGTAGTCAAGGTAGAAAAGAACAATTATTATATTCGGATCAAGATAGTATTTTAGTTTTTGAAGATGTTGCTGCAGAAAATTATAGAGATATTAAAGATTATTTTATAAAGTTAGCTAAAAAAACAACTTCAACACTTGAGAAAGTTGGATTTCCACTATCGCCTGAAGGTCATGTAGCAAGCAATATTCAATGGTGTAAATCGCTGACAGACTGGACAAAACAATACAATAGCTGGATGAATACTCCAGGTGAAAACTCGAACGAAATTAGTAGTGTCTTCTTTGATTATGAAATGGCCTTTGGCGAACAAAAAATTGAAGATATGATCACTGAAAACATTTTCAAAAACGCAAAGAATAATGTTTTATTTTATGATTATTTAGGGAATGATGCACTAAAAAAACCTACTCCTCTTAATTTCTTTAAAAAATTCAATATCGAAGAAGATGGGGAAAATAAAGGTAAATTCGATATAAAAACTCGAGCATTAATGCCATTAATTGATGGTGCACGATTATTAGTTTTAAATTTAAATTGCAAAGGAATAAATAATACTTACCTAAGATACAAACAGTTAGCTATTATTGACCCGAAATTTTCTGAAATTTATTTAGATTGTGCTGACGCATTCATTATAATCTCTAAATTTAAAACTTTAGAAGGATTAAAAAATGACAGTTCAGGTCAATTTATTAATCTAGATGAGCTTTCAAAAATTGATAAAGAAAAATTAAAAAACGCACTTGCTCCTATGAAAGAATTAGAAGAATTGATTAAATACAAATTTCAACTGACTCAATTTTCGTAACTTATGTTTGATTGGATTAAAAATATTAACAAACCTTATCCCGAATTTTGGAAGTCGTATCTGTCTAAATTTGATGGCAAATCCAATCGATACATTGCTTTAAGTATTGAAACATCTGGTTTAAACCCGGATAAAGATGTAATAATGTCTTTTGGTGCAATGGCAGTTGTTAATAATAATATACTAATTGGCGATCATTTTGAAATTGTAATTCCGCAATATAAATTTTTACATGATAACGGAATTTCTAATGATTTTTTATTAGAAAGTAGCCAACTTAAAATGGCAGAACCATTAGCTGTAGAATCGTTTATTTCGTATATTGAAAACGCCACATTAGTAGGTCATCGCATTCATTTTGATGTAGAAATGATAAATAAATCGTTAGAAAAACTAGATTGTGGTCGTATTAAAAATGAAGCAATTGATATTGAAGTAATGTATAAAAAACTGCATGATATTAACGATAAAAATTTCTCTTTAGATGAATTGAGTTCTTTATTTAAGATGTCAAAAACAGAGCGATTATCAGCTTCTGATGATGCGTATACAATTGCTTTGTTGTTTTTAAAATTAAAATCAAGATTAGGATTGGTGTAAGAAACTGAGTATCTTAGTTTCTGAGTTTCTGACTAACAACAAATAGCAACTCTGTTATTAAAAAATATGAAAGTCGATTTTGCCAACTTAAAACGATACGCTTATGAAAACCAAAAACTTCAAAAAACCTTCAATAATGAATTTCGAATTGTTTTTTTTGGAGACTCTATAACCGAATTTTGGACACCAAAAAACAGTACGTTATTTCATAATACAAATTATATCAATCGTGGAATAAGCGGACAAACTACTTCTCAAATGGTATTTCGTTTTCAGCAAGATGTTATCGATATAAAACCTTCCAAAGTTATCATTTTAGCCGGAATTAATGATTTAGCAGAAAATACTGGACCAATTTCTATAGAAAAAATTTTTGAAAATACGATCACAATGGTTGAATTAGCTAATGCAAACAAAATTAAAATACTTCTATGTTCCATTTTACCAGCAACTGCTTTTTCTTGGCGACCTGATTTATATCCTGCTGATAAAATTATCCAACTCAATCTAATGCTAAAAAAGTATGCTTTTAATAAAGTTATTCCATTTGTGGATTATTATTCGGCAATGGTTGACAGCAAAATAGGATTAAATAAAAAGTATAGTGATGATGGTGTTCATCCTAATAACGAAGGTTATAAAGTGATGGAAAAAGAACTAAAATCAAAACTAACCCTATAGTTTTCTTTCTTTAATTTCCTCAACAATTTCTGGATTCAACAACGTAGAAATATCACCAAAATTACTAAAGTCACCTTCAGCAATTTTGCGCAAAATTCTTCGCATAATTTTTCCAGAACGTGTTTTTGGTAATCCACTCACAAACTGAATTTTATCTAATTTAGCGATTGGTCCAATTTGATCAGAAATAAGCTGATTAATTTCATTAACTAAGTTTTCTTTGTCGCGACTCTCTCCTATTTCTTTCAAAATAACAAATCCGTAAAGCGCATTTCCTTTAATATCATGAGGAAATCCTACAATTGCACTTTCTGCAACCGCTGGATGTTCGTTAATAGCATCTTCAATTGGAGCAGTTCCTAAATTATGACCAGATACAATAATTACGTCGTCTACTCTACCCGTAATTCTATAATAACCAACTTCATCGCGTAATGCACCATCTCCAGTAAAATATTTACCTGGAAAAGCTGTAAAGTACGTTTCTTTATACCGTTGATGATCGCCCCAAATGGTTCTAGCTATTGAAGGCCATGGGAATTTAATGCATAAACTTCCTGTAACTTGATTACCATCAATTTCATTGCGTAATTCATCCATTAAAACCGGTTGAACTCCAGGTAAAGGCAATGATGCATACGTTGGTTTTGTTGGTGTCACAAAAGGAACAGGAGAAATCATTATTCCACCTGTTTCCGTTTGCCACCAAGTATCAACTAACGGACAACGCTTTCCTCCTACATGATCGTTATACCAATGCCATGCTTCTTCATTAATAGGTTCGCCAACAGAGCCAATCACTTTTAATGATTTTAAAGGAAAACGTTGAACATAATCTAAACTTTCTTTTGCTAACGATCGAATAGCTGTTGGCGCGGTATAAAACTGATTTACTTTATGTTTCTCAATTACTTCCCAAAAACGACTAAAATCTGGATACGACGGAACACCTTCAAATATAACCGTTGTTGCTCCGTTTAAAAGTGGTCCGTAAAGAATATACGAATGTCCAGTTATCCAACCAATATCGGCAGTACACCAAAAAATATCGTTTTCTTCATAATTAAATATATTTTTAAAAGTATAAGCAGTATAAACCATGTAACCAGCCGTTGTATGCACCATTCCTTTTGGTTTTCCGGTTGATCCCGAAGTATAAAGTATAAACAAAGGATCTTCGGCATCCATAATTTCGGCTACATTATTTGGAATAGCAGCATCAAGAAGAGGTTGCAACCATAAATCGCGACCTTCTTTCATTGTAACTTGAGTATTTGTTCGCTTTACCACTAAAACTTTATCTACACAAGGCGATTTTTCTAATGCTTCATCAACAATTACTTTTAAATCAATCGATTTGTTTCCACGAAAACTTCCGTCAGAAGTGATAACCATTTTACATTCCGAATCATTAATTCGAGTAGAAACTGCCGAAGCCGAAAAACCTGCAAAAACAACTGAATGTATTGCTCCTATTCGAGCACAAGCTAAAACTGCAACAGCTAGTTCTGGAATCATTGGCAAATAAATACAAACACGATCGCCTTTATTGATTCCTTGTTCTCGCAGTACATTTGCCATTTTTGCTACTCTAGCATATAATTCGTTATATGAAATATGGAGTGCCGCTTCATCCGGATTGTTAGGTTCGAAAATAATAGCCGTTTTATCGCCTTTTCGAGCTAAATGTCTGTCAATACAATTTTTAGTAATATTTACTTTGGCATCTACAAACCATTTAAAATGAGCTTCTTTCATATCAACCTCAAAAACCTTATCCCATTTTTGATACCAAGTAAAGTTTTCATCGGCGATTTTATCCCAAAATTTTCGGGGTTCACGTACCGATTTATTATACATTTTGAAATAATGCTCTAAACTTTTAATTTTATAATAACTCATTTTGGATTTCTTGTTTTTAGAAGTGTAAATATATGTATTAATCGTATAAAAAAACAGGGAAAACCCTGCTAAAAATTACAAATAGAAACTTTACTTTTGTTTTGTTAACCAAAAATAAAAACATTATGGCAACTACAAAAAATAACGATAATGATTATACCGTTTCTTATCTAATTTTACGACAACTCATTGGAATTCTAGGACTCTGTCTTCCCTTTGCCTTACTTTTAGGAAATAAATTATTAGGAAGTAGCGCATGGTTGCAACCTTCTATTAGTCACTATTTTTATAGTTATATGCACATTGTATTTATTGGTGTTTTATGTGTTTTAGGCGGATTTTTGATAACATACAAAGGAAAAAGCAAACTCGAAAATAAGATTTCTAACTTTTCGGGAGCATTTTCTTTTGGAGTAGCAGTATTTCCGACTGAGTTTAATGGTTTTATAGGAAACGAATATTTGAAACCTCTTATTTGGTTAGAATGGTTTAAGTGGATTCATTTTGGTAGTGCAGGTTTGCTTTTTGTCTGTTTTGCCTTTTTTTGTTTGAAGATTTTTCAAGAATCTGATGCCGGTCTGACTGAATTAAACTTTGATGATAAGAAAAAATTTAGAAATAAAATTTATAAAACATGTGGCTGGGGAATTATTATCAGCATTATCATAATTGCATGTTGTACAATTTATGAAAAAAATTATCAAGCTACTTCATTTACAACTTACTCAACCTTTATTTTTGAAACAACTGCTTTATTATTTTTTGGAAATTCTTGGTTGTTAAAAGGCACCGTAAACTGGAAGAATTTAAACAATCCTATTTTAAAGAAAATGGTAGCTCCTGTTCGATAAAAGTTTAAAAAAATAAGAATGCTAAAATTAATAGTGCATTTCTACAACTATTCTTTCAGCATCAATTCCTTTATGTATTTCACTGGAGCGCTACCATAACTCAAAAACTTTTCATGAAAATCTTTTAATTTAAAAGCATCTCCTTGTTTCTTTTTTAGCTCTTCTCTAAAATCATAAATCTCAGTATAACCTGTAAAATAAGAGCACAATTGCACTTGTGATAAGGTTGCCCGTTTCCATTTTCCATCAGCTTCAGCTTGTTGTTGAAAGGCTTGATTTAACATTAAATCTAACGCTACTTCTTTTGACATATTCTTGGTATGAATACTGTAATCTAAAATTGTGTTGCACGTACCACGCAAATTCCATTTGTAATACATTAACCACATTTCATCCGAATTTTTATAACCACTTTCTAACATCATTTTCTCCGTATAAACTGCCCAACCTTCAATCATTGCTCCATTTCCTAATATCGATTTAATAATACTTGGCGATTGATTACTGTAAACTAATTGTGTATAATGTCCGGGAACAGCTTCGTGAATATTCAATATTTGAAGAATATAATCATTGTATTCACGTAAATAACTTTCCGAACGTTGAGCATCCCAACCTGATAAACTTCCTACATTATAATAGGTATTTGCATTTTTGTCATAAGGTCCAGGAGACGAAATAGAAGCACCAGCAACTCCAGCCATATAATCGGGTTCTTTTCGAACTACTAATGGTTTTGAAGGATCAATATATAATAAGTTCTTTGCTTTTACAAAAGCTGTTAATTCGGGTATTTGCTTCTCTATTTCCGATTGAAATTGATCTGGAGTAGTATGTTTTAATGATATTTTATCAATTACTTGTCTAATTAATTTCAGTTTATCGTTAGGTTTTGGAGTTTGTCCATAATATTTTGTCCATAATTTATCTGATAATTCAAACATTTTTTTATGCAAATCGGCTTTATGATCAATTGCTTTTTTATAAATTTCATCAGAGCTATAACCCGATTGTATTTCAAATTCAAATTTTTTGTCAAATAAATCTTTCCCCAATCGGAAAGATTTTGGTGTTTTATTTTCTAATTTTTGCAACCAAGAAACATAATCATTTATAGCAATTATAGCTGTTTTTGATTTGGCTAGAAGAGTAGTTTTTTCTTCAGAAGTCAATTTACTTTTAGCAACAGCGGCTACTAAATCGGTTGTAAAAACAGACAAACCACCAGTATTTTGATCTATTGCTAATTGCGTATGTTCGATTGTTGGATTTTTAATATTGCTTTTAGCTGCTTTATAATAAGCTGGAATTTTTTCCATTCTAAGAGAAATATTTCGCAATCGATTGTCTAATGAATCATAACTTCCGTTTACCATTTCAGCAAACGAACCACAAACATTATATTCTGACGGATCCCATTCAAAAGATTTTAATTCTTTTATAGAAAACACCGAACCGTCAAGATAGTTTTTTATCATATAATAATCGGTTGCATTATTACTAACAAGCTCTTCAACCGAATACTTTTTAAGTGAATCTTGTTGATTTTTTACAAACTGTAATTGTTCGTTTCTATACGCATTAGTTGGTACTTTAAGGACCGAATCATATTTATGAAAACCCTGACTGGATGCAAAACCCGGATTGTTTTTCCATAATTCATCAATGAAATAATTTTTATAGGTTTCAAAATTTTTGTTTTGAGTTGCATTGTCTAGTTCTGACTTTTTACAAGAAATAAAAATAGAAAATAAAGCGATTGATAAAATTAGTTTTTTCATAAGATAAATTTAGACGTTAAATATAGTTAAAAAAATTAGTATAATAATTCCGTATTTTTTTGTTAATTTGTATACAACAAACTCAATTAAAATGCAGTTCGATCCGAATGATTTAGACTATAGTGCTCTATATAAATTACTCACTGGTTCTGTGATTCCAAGACCAATTGGATGGATTTCTACTGTTGATGAAAACGGAATTAATAATTTGGCTCCATTTTCTTATTTTAATGCAGTTGGTGAAGATCCACCACATGTTATGTTTTCAACTGTTCGTGGAAATAATAAGAATAAAGATACATTGACTAATGTATTAGCGAATAAGCAATTTGTGGTAAATATGGTTACAGAAGAATTGGCTGAACAAATGAACACAACTTCTCAATCTGTTCCTTCTGATATTGATGAATTTGAATTAGCAGGGCTAACTCCTATTCCATCGCTTAAAATAAAACCAATGCGAGTAAATGAAAGTCCAATTACTTTCGAATGTAAAATGGTACATCATTATTTTTTAGAAAATCACAAACAAGGCGGCTCTTGTATTATTATTGGTCGAATTGTAATGATGCATTTTGACGATGCTGTAGTATTAGATAATTATAAGATTAACATGGAGAATTACAAACCTATTGCTCGATTAGCAGGTTCTAATTATAGTAAAATAGGAGAAATTTTCTCAATTAAAAGAAGTTAAAATAAATAAATCCGCGGTTATCAGCGTTTTCGCATTAGCGAATCCGTTTCATCCGCGTTCCATAAAAACATGAAAATAGCAGTTATAGGTGGCGGTCCTGGAGGACTTTACTTTTCAATATTAACCAAAAAAGCAATGCCTCATTGGCAAATTGATGTTTACGAACGCAACAAACCCGATGATAGTTTCGGTTTTGGAGTAGTTTTTTCAGATGAAACTTTAGGCGAATTTTTAAAACGCGACATGCAATCCTACGAGCTTATTCGCAGTAAATTTGCGTATTGGGATGATATTATCATCGCTCGTGATGGACAAGAAGTAAGCATTGCTGGTAACGGGTTTTGCGGTTGTTCTCGAAAAACATTGCTTCAATTATTGCAACAACGATGTACAGAAGAAGGAGTTAATTTGCATTTTGAACAAGATGTTTCTGATTTATCTAAATTCAATGATTCTGATATTATTCTAGCTTCTGATGGTATCGGAAGCGCAATTCGAACTCAATTTCAAAATGAATTTGGAACTAAAATTACTTTAAAGAAAAATCGCTTTGTTTGGTTAGGTTCTACAAAACCATTAGATGCCTTTACCTATTTTTTTAGAACTACACAATTCGGAATAATCGTAGCACATTCCTATCAATACCAAGAAGGATTGAGTACTTGGATTTTTGAATGTAGTAATGAAACATGGGAAAAACACAACTTTCAAGTGACTAATGAGGAAGATACTATCAATAAAATAGCAGTCATTTTTGCAGCAGAATTAGACGGACATAAATTAATTTCAAACAAATCGCATTGGCGACAATTTCCGCATGTAACCAATCAAAATTGGTATCATAATAATATTGTTTTATTGGGTGATGCAAAAGCAACCGCTCACTACTCTATTGGATCTGGAACAAAATTAGCAATGGATTCAGCTATTGGTTTATTTGATGCAGTTATGGAAAATCCAAACGATGTTCAAGCGGCTTTTAAACAATATGATATTTCAAGAAGAAACACAGTCGAAATGATACAATACGCTGCTTTAGTATCTTTAGATTGGTTTGAGAATATGGATAGAAATAATCAACATCCTTTTTATCAATTTGCTTTTGGATGCATGACTCGTTCCAAAAAAGTGACTTTTGAAAATTTACGATTACGCGATAAGTCCTTTACAGCTAAGGTTTTGGAAGAATATAATTCTATAAACAATTGTCAAACTGTCCCAAAGCCTCGGGATGTCAAAGTGCCTGCAGCTTTCTCTAAATTCAAACTTCGTAATTTGGAAATACAAAATCGGATAGTTATGTCGCCAATGGGACAATATTCGGCCGAAAACGGTTTAGTCAACAACTGGCATTTTCAGCATTATACGTCACGAGCAATTGGTGGTTTAGGTTTGATTTTAACCGAAATGACAACAATTTCAGAAAATGGACGTATTACTTTAGGTTGCACCGGAATTTATAATGAAAATCAAATAGTTGAATGGAAAAAAATAACAGATTTTATCCATCAAAATACACAAACAAAAATCGGAATTCAATTGGGTCATTCTGGAAGAAAAGGCGCAACAAAAAAACCATGGGAAACAAGTGATTTAGTTAAAAAATGGGATTTATTTTCCGCTTCTGCAATACCTTTCAATGAAAATTCCATAACTCCAAAAGAATTGACTTTATTCGATATGGAGTTAATCGTTTCTCAATTTGTACAAGCCACTTTAAATTCAGAAAAAGCTGGATTTGACATGATTGAATTGCAAGCGCATCACGGATTTTTATTAGCTTCTTTCCTATCGCCATTGACTAATATTCGTAAGGATGAATTTGGCGGAAGTATCGAAAATCGATTAAAATTTCCTTTACGAGTTTTTATCGAAATGCGAATTGCCTTTCCAAAAGAAAAACCTATGTCGGTTCGAATTTCTGCATCCGATTGGGCTGAAAACGGAATTTCAGAAGAAGATGTCATTACAATTGCAAATGCTTTTAAAACTGCAGGAGCTGATATTATAAATGTTTCTTCCGGAAATACTGTTGCTAATCAAAAACCTCAAACAGGAAGAATGTGGCAAACTCCTTTTTCAGATTTAGTTAGAAACACAGCTCACATTCCAACAATTACAACAGGATACATTCAAGATATTGATCAAATTAACACTATACTACTCAATGGAAAAGCCGATTTAGTAGCTTTAGGCAGAACTTTACTTTTAGATCCTTATTTTGTTCGAAACGCTCAAGCTTATGAAAATTTTGAAGCAAATGATATTCCAAATCAATATAGAACCGGAATTTCACATTTATATCCATTAAAAACAAGCGAAAGAAAACAAGTTGAAGGAATGAAAAAAGCACTAAAACCGAAAAGTAATAAAAAATAGAATTAAACTTTGGAGTATTAAGACAAAACTTTGTGACATCGCGTCTTTGCAAGAAATATAAAATTATGAAGCATTACGAAGATAATTTTGCCCACATAAACCTACCAAGTTTGGACTTGCAACCAAATTATGTTTTTACTGATTTACCTCAATTTCAACATCCTGAAATGTTGAATTGTGTTGAAGAATTATTGGACAATCATATCAAAAAAGGTCATGGAAACTCAATATGCATGCGCACTTTTGAAGAAACATGGACGTATCAAGATTTGTATGAAAAAGCCAATCAAATTGCTCATGTTTTAGTTGCTAATTTAAATTTAAAATCGGGAAATAGAGTTTTACTTCGTTCTGCCAATAACCCAATGATGGTCGCTTGTTGGTTTGCCATTTTAAAAGCTGGCGGAATTGTTGTTGCAACTATGCCGCTACTTCGTTCCAAGGAGTTAACTACAATTATTGATTGTGCCGAAATATCACATGTTCTTTGCGATTCTGATTTAAAAGAAGAAATGAATATAGTAAAATCTGATTTTCTAAAAAAAGTTTGCTATTACCGAAATTCCGAATTAGAATCGTTAATGCAATCCCAACCTAAAATATTTTCTAATTATCATTCTAAATCAGATAGTGTAGCTTTAATCGGATTTACATCTGGAACAACTGGTTTGCCTAAGATGACAGCGCATTTTCATAAAGACATTTTGAATATTTGTGAAGCTTTTCCTCGGTATTCACTTCAACCAACTTCATCTGATGTTTTTATTGGAAGTCCGCCAATTGGATTTACTTTTGGTTTGGGCGGATTAGTATTGTTTCCGATGTACTACAGAGCATCAACCTTTTTAATCGAAAAGCCTAGTCCTGATTTGCTATTAGAAGCAATCCAAAATCATAAAATTACTATTTGCTTAACAGCTCCAACAGCTTGGCGCGTTATTACAACTAAAGTAAATGATTTTGACATCTCAAGTCTACGAAAGTGCATTTCAGCAGGTGAAAATTTACCTTTAAAAGTCTGGCAAGATTGGTTTGATGCAACTGGTTTGAAAATAATAGACGGAATTGGAGCTACTGAAATGCTTCATATTTTCATCTCATCCAATGAACAAAATATGAAACCTGGCGCAACTGGTAAAACAATTACAGGTTATAAAGCCAAAATTATTGATACAAACGGAAATGAAGTTCAAAGAAATGAAGCTGGAAGACTTGCCGTTAGAGGAATTACTGGATGCAAATACTTAAATCGTGAGGAAAAACAAAAAGAATATGTACAAAATGGTTGGAATTGTACAGGAGATATTTTCAGACAAGATGAAGATGATTATTTTTGGTTTTTAGCACGTGGTGATGATATGATTATTTCGTCTGGTTACAATATTGCTGCAATTGAAGTAGAATCAGTACTATTAGACCATCCAGCTATTTTAGAATGCGCTGTTGTAGGTTTGCCAGATGAAGAACGTGGAATGTTAGTTTGTGCTTATGTGGTTTTGAAAGATTATAATAAAGCATCAAATCAATTAGCTATTACTATACAACAGTGGTTCAAAGAAGTAGCTGCTCCATATAAATATCCTCGACTTCTTTATTTTGTAGAAGAATTGCCCAAAACTGAAACTGGAAAAATACAACGATTTAAATTGAAATAGAACACAAATTACACAAATTAGCACAAATTATTCTGAGTAATCTGTGTTTAAAATATTAAGCCATGAGAAAAGCATTTTTAATTTTTACCATCACATCGCTATCTATTATTGGGATGCTAACCTATGTCAATTGGAAATTTAGCTTCTTATTTCTAATCTTCATTCCCCTAATTTTAATGGGATTGTACGATATGTACCAATGCAAAAAAACCATTCGTAGAAATTTTCCTTTATTAGGTAGAATGCGATACTTATTAGAATCTATTGGTCCGGAAATGCGTCAATATTTTGTTGAAAATGATAACGACGGAAAACCTTTTAGTCGCTTGCAACGAAGCTTAGTGTACCAAAGAAGTAAAAAAGAAACCGATTCAAAACCTTTCGGAACTCAAATGGATGTCTATAATGTGGGTTATGAATGGATCAATCACAGTATAAATGCAATTCCTTTTGCAAAAGCGAATGAAGAACCACGTGTAAAAATAGGTTCCTCGCAATGTTCCAAACCGTATAATGCCAGTTTGTTTAATATCAGCGCAATGAGTTTTGGATCGTTAAGTAAAAACGCCATATTAGCTTTAAATTCAGGAGCAAAACAAGGTGGCTTTTTCCACAATACTGGTGAAGGCGGACTTTCACCTTATCATTTGCAAGAAGGTGGCGATGTAGTTTGGAATATCGGAACAGGTTATTTCAGCACACGAACACCCGATGGAAAATTCTCTTTAGAAGAATTCAAAAAAAGAGCGGTTTTAGAAAACGTAAAAATGATCGAAATAAAATTCTCGCAAGGTGCAAAACCTGGTCATGGCGGAATATTACCAAAAGAAAAAGTAACCGACGAAATTGCTGCTATTCGTTTATTAAATAAAGGAAATGACATCATTTCACCACCAAAACATTCGGTTTTTACAAATCCGTTGGAATTAATGGATTTTGTGAAATTATTGCGAGAAAATTCAGGTGGAAAACCAATCGGAATAAAAATTTGTATCGGAAATAAATCGGAATTTATCTCTATTTGCAAAGCCATGATTCAAACCAAAACCTACCTCGATTTTATAACCGTTGACGGTGGCGAAGGTGGAACTGGTGCAGCGCCACCCGAATATTCCGATCATGTCGGAATGCCGTTACGGGATGCTTTGGCATTTGTATACGATTGCTTAAATGGTTTCGGAATCAAAGATCAAATCAAAATCATTGCCAGCGGAAAAGTAATTTCGGGTTTTGATATTATCCGTTGCCTTTCTATTGGAGCCGATATTTGCAATTCGGCACGCGGAATGATGTTTGCTTTAGGTTGCATTCAAGCTTTAGAGTGTCATAACAACACGTGCCCAACTGGTGTTGCAACTCAAGATCCAACGCTAATGAAAGGTTTAGTTCCGCAAGAAAAAAGTGTTCGTGTTGCAAGATACCAACATGAAACCGTAAAAAGTGCAATGGAATTAATGGCTTCTGCCGGAATTAATCATCCTGATAACGTAACGCGAGACCTAGTCAGCACTCGTGTAGAACGCAATGTAACCGAATCGTTTGCTCAAACCTTTCCCGAATTAGAAACGGGTTGTTTAGTAAATGAAAATTCAGTTCCAAAAGATTTTTTGTACTTTTGGAAGAAAGCTAGTGTTGAAAAATTTTAGAATTTATTTCAGAAGCTATTTCCCGCTTTACACCTTTATCTCGCTTATCAGCGAGGATATCGGCTGCAATCGGGGCTAGAAAATACAATTAAAAATTAAATTATTTTAAAAAAAAACATGAACCAACCTTTTACCAAACAAGAAAAAATTCGCTTTAAACATGTTGACTACGCTGGAATAGTATTTTATCCACGTTTTTTAGAAATGCTCAACGATTTAGTGGAAGATTGGTTTGAAGAAGCACTCGACCGACCTTTTTCTAAAATTCATGAGACCAACGGAATTCCAACAGTCGATTTAAAAGTGCAATTCAAAAAAGCGGCACGTTTAGGGGAACTATTAACCAAAAAATTATGGGTAATTCATCTTGGTGGCGCTTCGGTGAACTGCGGATTCAAATTTGAAGACGAACAAGGAAAAACCTGTCTCGAAGGCGAAGTAACTCTTGTAAATGTTGCCATCGCTGAAGATAGAAACCAAATCAAAGCCGAACCATTTTCTGATGAAATCAAGCAAAAAATAATGAATTATCAATTATGAATTATCAATTAAAAAAATCTGTCAAAATCCGCGTTTGTAAATTCGTGTCATCAGCGTTCCAATAAACAAAAAACTATGGACTTCAAAAAATTCAAAGCCGCAACCGTTCAAACTTCACCCGTTTTTCTAAACGTTGAAAAAACAATTGATAAAGCCATTTCATTCATCAAAGAAGCAAGTCAAAACGGTGCACAACTTATAGCTTTTCCCGAAGTATTTGTTGCTGGTTATCCGTATTGGAATTGGATTATGACACCAATACAGGGAAGCAAATGGTACGAGCAATTGTATAAATCTTCCGTTGCCATTTCAGATGATGTAATGAAACCTTTATTTCAAGCAGCTAAAGACAACAACATTCACATCGTAATTGGAATCAACGAACGTGGTAATAGTTATGGCGAAATTTATAACACCAATTTAATAATCAATAATTACGGAATTTTAATCGGAAAACACCGAAAACTAGTGCCAACTTGGGCAGAAAAACTGACTTGGACTTCTGGTGATGGTTCTTCTTTAAAAGTTTACGATACCGAAATTGGTCCAATCGGAACCTTAGCTTGTGGCGAAAACACCAATACTTTAGCGCGATTTACCTTATTAACGCAAGGCGAATTGATACATATTGCCAATTACATTTCGCTTCCAGTTGCTCCACCCGATTATGATATGGCAGAAGCAATAAAAATTCGAGCTTGTGCACATTCATTTGAAGGAAAATTATTTACCATTGTTTCGTGTTCAACGATTTCTCAAGAAATTAAAGATGCGTTACGCAAAGACGTTCCGAATGTAGATGAATTATTAACTCGCAAAAATTCTGCATTCTCAGGATTTATTGGTCCGAATGGCGCAGTAATAGGAACGCCATTAATTGATGATGAAGGAATTATTTACGCCGATATCGATTTAGAGAAATGCATCCAACCCAAACAAATGCACGATATTTTAGGTCATTATAATCGATTTGATATATTTGATTTGCGAGTGAATACTGCGCCTACTAGAAATATTACCTTTATTAACAATCACGAGGAGTTTAATAAAAGATAATTTCAACTTTAACAACTCTAACAGAGGTTAAAACTCTTTTGTATGAAAAAAATACTACTCTTTTTTTTCCTTTTTTCTTCTCTTTCTTTTTCACAAAGTAAAAAAGCAGATGCTATTTTAAATGAAATCAGCAAAGTTACTGCTGATTCACTTCGTTGTAAGTTGACTTTACAACTTTTATTGTACACAAGTGAATTGACTCAACAAGATAAAATTAATTATTCTAAAAAAATACTAACCATTTCTAGAGAAAAAAAAGATAAAGTACTTGAGTCAATAATAACTTCTAGCTTGGCTTATATTTTTCTTATTAATGGAAATAGTCTTCAAGCAACCGAATTGTGCTACCAAGCCCTAGAGATAGCAGAAAAAGAGAATAGTAATTTTGCAAAAGGATTCGGATATAATGTATTAGCACTTTGCGATGAAACAAATGATTATAATAAATACCGAAACTACTTATTTAAATCACTTAAGTATTGTAAAAAATCAAATGAAAATAGTATAACTGCGGCTATTTATAAAAATATTTCCGATTCTTATTTTTCAGAAAAACAGAAAGATTCGGCTTTATATTATGCGCAAAAAGCACATCAACAAAGTGTAAAATATAAGCAAGAATATATAGAAAATTTTGCACTTATATCGTTAGGAAACATTCATTATTATTTGATGAAAGATAAAGAAATTGGTTATGCCTACATGAAAAAAGTAGTAAACACAAATTATACAAAAGTAAATCCTGAAGCCAATTTATATGCCAACTTAGCTATTGCCAATTTATTTAGAGACGAAAAAAAATTAGATTCCGCATTATATTATACCAATAAAGCCTTTGTTAAAAAAGATAAAATTCCTTTTGCATCATCAATTTATGTCTATAACATGTACAAGAAGATTTATGCAAAAACCAATAGTGATAGTGCGGTAAAATATTACCAACTGTACGAAACTGTAAAAGATAGCATTAAAAAGATGTCTAATTTTGAACAACAACAACTTTTAACTATCAAAAAAGATATTGAATTTGAAAATAATGAACTTGAACGTAAACTTAAGATTCAATATTCTATAATTGGTATAGGAATTATAATATTATTTTCACTTTATTTATTATTAGGCAGAAGTTTTATTACCAATACAAGATTGATTAAATTTTTTGGAATTGTGGGTTTATTGATAGTATTTGAGTTCATTAATTTAATTATTCATCCATTTTTAGAAAAAATAACACATCATAATGTAATACTAATGCTATTAGCTTTAGTTGGTATTGCAGCTTTGTTAGTTCCATTACATCATCGAGTGGAACATTGGGCAACTAATAAAATGGTTGAAAAAAATAAGCAAATTCGTTTGGCAAATGCCAAGAAAACAATTGAACAATTAGAAGATAAATCGTAATTTTAGACATTATTTATTTAGTCAACACTATGGAAGCAAAACATTCAGATAATGTAATTGGTCGAGCTAGAGTTCAAACCACACCTGAACTTGAAGCCTATTATAAAGAACTCGAAACTTTAGGTGCAGGCGCATTATGGACAGTTGCCAACGATATTGAACCATGGGAACCACGCTCTTCTTCTGTTCCAATGTTATGGAAATATGACGATTTACGTGAATTAGTTTTAAAATCATCCGAACTAGTAACGCCAGAACAAGCTGGTCGAAGAGTAGTTTATTTAGTTAACGATGAACGTAAAGATGTTTCAGCTGCAGTGGGTTGGTTGTACACCGGAATTCAGGTAACTCGTCCAGGTGAAAGCACTTCGGCACACAAACACAAAGCTTCTGCATTGCGTTTTATCATGGAAGGAGAAGGCGGTTATACTGTAGTTGATGGCAATAAAATTACATTTGAAATCAACGATTTTGTGATAACTCCAAATTCCACATGGCACGAACACGGTGTTGACACCAATGGAAAAACCTGCATTTGGCAAGATGGTTTGGATATTCCATTAATCAATGCATTAGAAGCAAACGATTATGCAGTTTATGATGGCAAACAAACGTTAGATTTTCCTGTAAATTATTCGCCAATAAATTATGGTGCTTCTGGACTTATTCCGGCTGATACAGGTTGGAATAAACCCTACTCGCCATTATTTAAATATTCATGGAAAACGGTTTATCCTGCATTAATAGAAGCTTCAAAAGTAAATAAAATCAATTC
Organism: Flavobacteriales bacterium; assembly: GCA_031408335.1. Lineage (GTDB taxonomy): Bacteria > Bacteroidota > Bacteroidia > Flavobacteriales > Flavobacteriaceae > Flavobacterium. The sequence continues at coordinate 132,396 of JANNWH010000012.1, forward strand.
GTTTGACGGTATAATCATGCACTATTCCAATCCGTTAACTGGTGGTCATGTTATGCAAACCATGAGTGCATCAATGCAATTACTAACAGCAGGTTTCAAAGGAAAAGCACACAAACATACTGGTTCATTCGTCTATCAATGTGCCAAAGGAAAAGGACTTACAATCATCAATGGCAAACAATTTGAATGGAAGGAACGAGATATTTTTTGCGTTCCATCTTGGGCTTGGCATGAACATCATAATTTATCTGAAACAGAAGATGCTTGTTTATTTTCGTTTAATGATTTACCAGTAATTGAAGGATTGGGATTGTTTCAATCTAGAGAATTGGAAGAAAATAATGGACATCAAATAATATAATTTATATTCTATCATTAAAAAAAATGTTCTTTAAACAAATGAAAACTAATATTCTATCATTTTTTATTCTATTAATTACAACAACTATTTTTCCTCAAGGAGTCAATTTTGATACTGGCTCTGTAAATGAAAAAAAATATTTTGAGGTAATTAGTTTTGAGCTAGTATATAATAAAATAGTTTTACCAGTTGTGATTAATGGAAAAGAATATCATTTTTTATTAGATACAGGTGCACCAAACGTAATTTCAAAAAAAGTTTTTGAAGATTTGAATTTAGAAAAAACAAAGACTATAAATGTAAATGATGCCAATAATTTAAATCAGACTATGCAGTCTGTTCAAATTCCAAAATTAGAAATTGGAAGCTTACGCTTTGAAAATCAAGCAGCATTGGTTTACGATTTAGACAATCACAACTTATTAAGCTGTTTTGAAATTGATGGATTTATAGGAAGTAATTTATTGCGGAATTCTATCATTAAAATAAGTAAAACTCAAAAAAAAATAACTTTAACTGATAATATAAAAAATATAAATCCTACAGTAAAATCATCAAAAATTAAATTAATTGGAAGTCAAAAAGCACCCTATATTGAGTTTGATTTTATTGGAAAAAATAAAGAAAAAGCATCTGATATGGTTTTGATTGATACCGGAATGGATGGTTTTTATGAAATGTCCAATAGAGCTTATAACATTTTTGAAGAACATAATATTTTTGAAATTCTAGGTAAATCGGAAGGCGTGAACAGTATTGGTATTTTTGGTGCAGGAAAGCCAACTTTACAACGTTTATTAACTGTTGAAAAAGCAACATTAAATAACACTTCAATCGAAAATTTAGTTTTGAATACCACTGATGATGATAATTCGAGAATCGGTTTAGAATTTTTAAATTATTCAGATTTAATTATTGATTTCAAAAATAAGAATGCATATTTCGAAGCGAATAAAACGATTTCTTTAGAAAATAATATCCCAAAATATGAACCAACCGTATTAGATAATAAATTTGTAATTGGTTTGGTTTGGGATGAAAATCTAGCAAAAGAAATGAGTTTTGGTGATGAAATAATAAGTATTGATTCCAAAAAAATAAGTGAAATAAATTTTTGTGAAATTTTAAGTTTCAAAAGTGAAGGACATAAAAAACTTAGCTATTCTCTTGAAATTAAAACCAAAGAAAACAAAATAAAAACCCTAAATATTGAAAAATAATAACTATGAAACTACTTACTTATAAAACACAAGATACCGAGTCACGTTTAGGATTTATCTACAACAATCAAGTAATCGATATGGAAGATTTTGGCGAAATATCTAATTTCCCATTACCATCAACCATGTTGGAATTAATCGACATGGGATTTGAATTAGTGGAAGAACTTAATGACATGATTGCCGAAACCGATCCAGCATTTTTTGAAGAAATAGCTTATGAGATGAGCGAAGTAACCTTCCTAGCTCCTATTCCAAAACCAAGAAAAAACATCATCGGAATTGGTTTAAATTATACCGAACACGTAGCCGAAAGTGCTCGAACATTAGATACAACAGGAAAGTTGCCGCAAAAACCAATTATCTTTTCTAAACCTCCAACGACAGTTACTGCCACCAATACCGAAATTATTAAAAACACCAAACTCACCTCTCAATTGGATTGGGAAGTGGAATTGGCAGTTGTAATTGGTAAAAAAGGAAAATATATTTCGAAAGAAAACGCCATGGATTATGTGTTTGGGTACACCGTTATTAATGACATCTCTGCTCGTGATTGCCGTCGTGAAGGACAATGGATTGTCTCTAAAGGTCAAGATACGTTTGCTCCAATGGGTCCAATTTTAGTAACCAAAGACGAAATTGAAAATCCTCACAACTTAAATTTATCCTTAAAAGTAAATGGTGTAGAAAAACAAAATTCCAATACCAAATTTCTGCTTTTCAACATTAACGATTTGATAGAAGATTTGAGTACAGTATTCACATTAGAACCTGGTGACATAATTGCAACCGGAACTCCATCAGGCGTTGGCGCAGGACGAAATCCACAAGAATGGTTGTACGATGGTGATGTTGTTGAAGCAACTATAGAAGGAATTGGGACTATTGTTAATACGGTGAAGGAAATTTAGATTGCTTCGCAAGCTCGCAATGACAATGGATCAAACAAAAATAGCAGTCGACATTTTCAATAAACTAGCCATTGGTTATCAAGATAAGTTTATGGATGTTTCATTGTATCATGATTCACTTGATGTATTTTACAACAGCCTCCCAAAAGAAAATGCTACCATTTTAGAATTGACTTGCGGTCCCGGAAATATCACAAAATACTTGTTAGAAAAACGGCCTGATTTTAAAATACTAGGAACCGATTTGGCACCGAATATGATTGAATTAGCAAAAATCAATAATCCAACAGCTGATTATCAATTGATGGATTGTAGAGCTATTTCGAGTATCATAAAGAAATTTGACGCTGTACTTTGTGATTTTGGATTGCCATATTTATCAAAAATTGAAGCGATTCAATTTATAAAAGATGCTAGCAATCAATTAAATGAAAACGGAATTCTTTACATCAGCACAATGGAAGAAGACAATTCTAAATCAGGTTTTAAAACAGGAAGCACAGGCGATACAATGTATCAAAATTTCCATGAAGCTGATTATTTAACATGTGCACTTAAAGAAAATGGTTTTAAAATAATCCATTTAGAACGAATCGACTATTTTTACAACAACGAAAAAACAACCGATTTAATAATTATAGCATCTAAATAATCTCAGTAGCTAAGTCACTCAGCTACTCAGCAACTTAAACAAAATGAAATACAGAATAGGACAAATAGTTCCCTCCTCTAACGTTACAATGGAAACCGAAATACCAGCTATTTTTCGCTCTCGTGAAACCATTTTGCCTGAACGATTTACATTTCATTCCAGTCGAATGCGAATGAAAAAAGTAACCAAAGAAGAACTCGAAGCTATGGATGCGATGAGTTTAAAATGCGCTCAAGAGTTATCCGACGCACATGTTGACGTTATGGGTTATGCCTGTTTAGTAGCGATTATGAGTATGGGACGCGGTTATCATTGCGTATCAGAAGTGAATTTACATCAAGAAACTATCGCTAACGACTTCCCTACTCCAATTGTAACATCTGCGGGTGCATTAATTAACGGATTGAAAGTTTTAGGAGCAAAAAAAGTGGCTATTATTACACCGTATATGCGACCTTTAACCGATATGGTTGTTGATTATATTGAACACCAAGGATTTGAAGTGGTCGATTCTATTGCATTGGAAATTCCAGATAATTTAGAAGTGGCAGCACAAAATCCGATGAATTTATTGGAAATTTATAAGCGATTGGAGTTAACCGATGTTGATGTTTTAGTAATTTCTGCTTGTGTACAAATGCCATCTTTGGAAGCCATCGATTTAATTCAGGCAGAATGCGGAATTCCGGTAACTTCTGCAGCTGTTTGTACGACCTATGAAATGATGAAAAAATTGGGTATTGAAGCTAAATCAGCTATTGGTGGTGAATTGTTGAATGGGAAGTATTAATTTAAAAAAAATATGAAAAACTTAATCGCACTTGTAGTCGCATTTTTTGCAGCAAAAAAAACAAAATTTGGTTGTTTTGGAACCGTTTTAGTATTTATTATTGTGTATTGGTTAGTGAAGAAGATTTTATAGTATAATCTCTAAATGGTATAATTTATTTGGTAATTATTTCTTTAATACCTTTTTTTATCTGTTGATTATTAATTTTCCTATTCCGTTTTTTGTTTTTAATAAATAAAATCCATCAGCTAATTGTTGAACTGATATTCTACCTGCTTCATTTAAATATTCTGAAAAAACTATTTTTCCGGTTATATCTATAAAAGAAACCAATTCATTTGTATCAATTTCTTTACTTTTAATATAAATAAAATCGTTCGAAGGATTTGGATAAACGTGTACTAAAAAATCAGAATTGTACGCTATTGTATTTAATGTTGCTCCACAATTGTTCAACTTCATATCAATTTGTTGAAATAATGCCCAAGTATATATATTATAATCTTTTTGATGATAACCAAGTGTTGCAAATGCTGGATTAGATTCTTCATCTAACAAATGATTTGGCCGTTGATCATTAATTTCTGGAGTATGTTGTACAACAAAACCAACTTGATTTGAACTGGCTCGGTAATGTCTAATTTGATATAAATTATCAAAAGCTACATAACCTGCATTTCCTCCATAAGTTACATTATTTCTTAAAATGATAAAATTTTCGAGTGAACTTGGCACATCGGTGTAATATAAATTGTCCTGCATCGTCCAATTATCGTTTAAATTCATTTGATTATTCGCCCAACCATTAGCAACTACAATTGGGTTCATACAAGGATGAGAAACAAGTGGTGCATTAGGAATTTGACCTTCTTTATAACTTCGCCAAGACATTACACAACCACATTCCTCTTGCTGTGAACAAAAAGGTATGTTTTGCCACCAACCACCAGTGACCATATCTGTATTAGCATAATTACTTGTAATACCAGCAATTACAGCTACAACGAGCTTTTGTTGCAACTCTGGATTGGAATCAAAAACATCTTTCAACAAAAATCCTAGTAAATAAGCACCTTGTGAATGACTAGCTAATATAATTTTATTTCCATTATTATGATTAGCTAAATAATTAAGAAATGCTGCTTTTACATCGCTGTAAGCAATTCCTAAAATAGCAGCTTGCAATGTATTTGAAGTATTATTTATAAACGTTGGTGGTGATGCTTGACGGTAACGTGGTGCAAACATTCGCCCATATTTAGATAACAATCCTGCTTGACCACGAATACTAGCAGCAACCATAAAAGTATTTTGATTGGCAATTGAAATTGATTCCATTTGAGTGTAGCTACTCATGTTTTCTAATACAGTTGGATGTACAAAAAATACATCAACACCAGTGTTAGTCATTGCATTATTAGTGTTTTGAATAACCGATGTAGTAGTAAGATTTTTATCAATAACTGCTATATCAATATTAAAACCATCAAGTAAAGTTCCTGATTTATTGGGATGAAATGCCCAATTTGCCATCGCATTATAATCAGTTTGAGCTAATAAAGTTGAATTTATAAATAGTACAAATAGGAAAATTAAGTAAAAATAGTTGTATTTATTTTTCATGAACAATATGCTTTTGGTAGTTTTAAATTAGTAAGACATCAAAAACACTTCGAGGTTTAATTAATTTTTCAAATTAAATATAAATCAATTAATAATTTCCGTTTCCTATTTTATAATTCACAAATTTTACAGTCACATTTTTTAGTATTTCAACAACTCTATCAACTCTTCTTCAAATCGTACTTTAGGCAAATACTGATCTTCCAAAGATTTAACAAAAGGAATTGGGCTTTCTAAACTTCCAACTCGTCTTACAGGAGCATCCAAATATTCAAAACAGTTTTCCATAATTAAAGCAGAAATATCACTAGAAACGCCTCCAAACAAAGTGTCTTCTTGTAAAATAATACATTTTCCTGTTTTCTTTACAGATTTAAATATGGCTTCTGAATCTAAAGGTTGTAACGTACGTAAATCCAGTACGTCAGCTTTAACTATAGGATTTTTTGCTAAGGTTTCCAAAGCCCAATGAACTCCAGCGCCAAATGAAATAATAGTAACATCAGAGCCTTCTTTAATTAGTGACGCTTTTCCAAACGGAATCGTATAATAATCGGTCGGTACATGTTGATAAACTGAACGATACAATTGTTTGTGTTCAAAAAACATAACTGGATTTGGATCGTTAATTGCTGTATTCAACAAACCTTTTATATCATAAGGAAAAGCAGGATAAACCACTTTCAAACCCGGAGTTTTAGTAAACCATGCTTCGTTAGTTTGAGAGTGAAAAGGTCCAGCCTGAGTACCGCCACCACAAGGCATTCGAACTACAACATCGGCTTTTTCATTCCATCGGTAATGTTGTTTTGCCAATAAATTCACAATCGGATTAAACCCAGATGAAACAAAATCGGCAAACTGCATTTCTACAATTGCTTTGTAACCGTTAATTGATAATCCCATTCCAGCTGAAACAATAGCACTTTCACAAATTGGTGTGTTTCTAACTCTGTCTTTCCCGAAATGTTCAACAAAACCTTCAGTAATTTTAAAAGCACCACCATATTCGGCGATATCTTGTCCCATAATTACCAAATTGTCATGGCGTTCCATTGATTGTTGTAGTGATTGCGTTATTGCATCAACAACACGAATGTTTTCTACTGCATCTGAATGCTTAACTTCTTCAAAATCATATTCTTTATACACATCGTTTAACTCTTCACTCAATACCGCAATTACATCTGGTTCTGCTTGTGTTATTGCCCAATGTTCATCGATTTCAGTTTTGATTTTAGCTTTGAAATCAGAATCCAATTCTTCCGATAAAACACTAATAGAAAGTAAATACTCTTTATAATTTGAAATCGGATCTTTAATTGCCCACATGTCCATTAACTCTTGAGGCACATATTTAGTTCCACTTGCCTCTTCGTGTCCACGCATTCTAAAGGTTTTAAATTCCAACAAAATAGGGCGAGGTTTTTCGGCTAATGAGGCTTTTAATTCTGCTATTTTAGTAAACACTTCTAAAATATTATTTCCGTCAATAATGTGACTTTCCATTCCGTAACCGATTCCTTTATCGGCAAGGTTTTCACAACGGTATTGTTCATTAGTTGGTGTTGATAATCCGTAACCATTATTTTCTATAACAAATAAAACGGGTAAATCCCAAACGGCTGCTATGTTTAACGCTTCATGAAAATCGCCTTCTGATGTTGCACCTTCTCCTGTAAAAACTGCGGTTACTTTACCGTTCTTCTTTAATTTGTTAGCTAACGCAATTCCGTCGGCAACACCTAATTGTGGTCCGAGATGCGAAATCATTCCGATGATATTGAATTCTTGTGTGCCGAAGTGAAAACTACGATCACGACCTTTAGTAAAACCAGTTTTTTTGCCTTGCCATTGCGAGAACAATCGGTGTAACGGAATATCACGACCTGTAAAAACACCTAAATTTCGGTGCATTGGTAAAATGTATTCGTCTTTGTCTAAAGCAGCTGTAATTCCAACAGAAATAGCTTCTTGACCGATTCCGGAAAACCATTTAGAGACTTTTCCTTGTCTGAGAAGAATCAGCATTTTTTCTTCTATAAGTCTAGGTTTTAAAAGGCGCTTATATAAATCTAATAGTTGGATATTGGAAAGGTCTTTTCTGTTGAAGTTCATTGTTTTGGTTTTTAACGTTGCAAAAGTATAAAAAATTGGAACGCGGATGACACTAATTATATGGATTTAAACTGATTTTTAATTTGTTAATAACTTTGCATCATAGAAAATAAATAATTCTTACTTTTGTAGCTATGATTAGCTCCGCTTCGTTCGGCTATGCCTCGGGTGGAATTATTCCAAAGTAAGTTATTAACAATAAAGTTTTAGTAAAATGCAAAACATTCCTAGTGTTGACTTGCGTGATTTCCTTTCGGGTGAACCGGAACGTAAACAAAAATTTGTAAATGAAATCGGAAAAGCTTTCGAAGATATTGGCTTCGTAGCGCTAAAAGGTCATTTTTTGGATGACAAATTGGTTGGTGAATTGTATGGAGAAATTAGGAATTTCTTCTCACTTCCATTGGAAACAAAATACAGTTATGAGATTCCAGGAATTGGAGGTCAGCGTGGTTATGTTTCGTTTGGAAAAGAACATGCAAAAGGCAAAAAAGAAGGCGATTTAAAGGAGTTTTGGCATTTTGGTCAGTATGTTGACAAAGATTCCAAATACGCTGAAGAATATCCTGATAATGTTGAAGTTACAGAATTGCCTCGATTTAATGAAGTAGGTAAAGAAGCCTATGTAATGCTAGAAAAAACTGGCATTTATGTCTTGCGTGCTTTGGCTTTGCATTTGGGTTTAGATGAATTTTATTTTGATCAATATGGTTATAATGGAAATTCCATTTTGAGACCAATTCATTATCCACCAATAACATCTGAACCAGAAAATGCTATTCGTGCTGCAGCTCATGGTGATATTAATTTAATCACGCTATTGATGGGCGCACAAGGAAAAGGATTGCAAGTTCAAAATCATAATGGCGATTGGATTGATGCAGTTGCTGAACCAGACGAATTGGTAATTAACGTTGGCGATATGTTATCGCGTCATACCAATAATAAACTAAAATCGACAATTCACCAAGTAGTAAATCCACCAAGAGAATTGTGGGGAACTTCGCGTTATTCGATTCCGTTTTTTATGCATCCAGTTAGTGATATGAAATTAGATTGTTTGGATAGTTGTATTGATGCTGAAAATCCAAAATTATATGATGATATAACTGCTGGTGATTTCTTGTATGAAAGATTAGTTGATTTGGGATTGATTAAGAAATAATATACTTTTATAATTCAATTTAAAGACATTGAGTTAGCTTGATGTCTTTTTGTTTTACAATATAAGGCACAATGGAACGCGGATGAAACGGATTTACTTCGTAAAACGCGAATTAAAACTGATTTTTTCGAAATTAAATAATTAAAATATACGCCACATGGAATTATTACACAAAGATTTAACTGATATTATTTTGAAAACATTTTATGAAGTTTATAATGAACTTGGTTATGGTTTTTTAGAAAAAGTATATCAGAATGCATTGTTGATTGAATTGAGAAATAACGGATTAACTGTAACTCCTCAAAAAAGAATTAAAGTTTATTACAAAGGAGATGAAGTTGGTGATTATTATGCCGATTTAATAGTTGAGGACAAAATTATATTAGAATTAAAAGCAGTTGAATATATTGTAGAGCAATTTGAAAATCAAATACTAAACTATTTAAAAGGAACAGATTGTGAAGTTGGTTTACTACTTAATTTTGGAAAAAGACCAGAATTTAGAAGAAAAGTATTTGAAAATAAAAGAAAGACAAGAAAAAATCAGTCTAGTAAATGGAACGCGGATGAAACGGATTTAATTCGTAAAAACGCAGATAAAAAAATATAAAGTAGAATAAAAAATCAGTATTAATCAGCGTTTCGCTTTTGCGAATCCGTCTTATCCGCGTTCCAAAAAGTATAACTATGGACCTACAAGAACAACTAAAAAAACTATTTCCTGATCATCAAACATCAAAAGAGGAACCTGAAATAACAAAAGAAAAAACAGAAGTATGGATTCAAGCCGAACCAATGATCTGTAAATTTGAAAAACGAAAAGGTAAACCAACCACAATAATTGAAGGTTATGAAGGTTCTGACGACGATTTTAAGCTTTTAGCCAAAGAATTAAAAACCAAACTCAGCGTTGGTGGCACTTTTAAAGACGATTCCATCATTATTCAAGGAGATTATCGCGATAAAATAATGAAACTTTTACAAGAAAAAGGATTTAAAACGAAACGAGTTGGAGGTTAAAAAAGTGTTCAGTGTTCAGTTTTTAGTATTCAGTAAAACTAACTTTAAAACTCTTAAACAATTCAAACAAAATACAAATGATACAATCATCAGAATTAATACTAAATCCAGACGGAAGCGTTTATCATCTAAATTTACTTCCCGAACACATTGCGAATGACATTATCTTTGTTGGTGATCAAAATCGTGTAGAAAAAATTACTAAAAATTTTGATTCTATTGAATTTTCTCAACAAAAACGAGAATTTAAAACCCAAACCGGAATCTATAAAGGAAAACGAATTACCGTAATGTCAACCGGAATTGGTCCAGATAACATTGATATTGTTATGAATGAATTGGATGCTTTGGTGAACATCGATTTAAAAACACGTCAGCCAAAAGAAAAATTGACTTCGTTGAACATTATTCGTATAGGAACTTCGGGATCTTTGCAAGTTAATATTCCGTGTGATAGTTTTGTGATGTCTAAATTCGGATTGGGTTTAGACAATATGCTTCGCTCCTATTTAATTGACGAAATTTCTAATCTTGAAATGGAAGACGCTTTTGTGAAACATACCAATTGGGATTTAAAAAAAGGAAAACCTTATGTCATTTCATGTTCCGAAAAATTAGAAAAAATTATTGAAAGTGATAAAATCCATAAAGGAATTACCGCAACTGCTGGTGGATTTTACGGACCTCAAGGTCGTATATTGCGATTGGAAATTCAAGATTCGGAATTGAATACTAAAATGGATAATTTTGAATTTTCAGCAAACAAAATCACCAACCTCGAAATGGAAACCGCTGCTATTTATGGTCTCGGAAAACTTCTTGGTCACGAATGCTTGTCGCTAAATGCTATTATTGCCAATCGCGCAACAGGAACCTTTAGCGATGATCCTTATAAAGCTGTGGACGAATTAATTGCCTATACTTTGGATAAATTGGCAAAGTAAATCAGTATAAACTTGTCATTCTGAGGAACGAAGAATCTCAAATATAATTTTCTTTAAAGAAATAAAAAAATGACTTTCAGATACGCTCGACATACCAACAATTTAAAACAACTTACTACTTTTTACACAAAAGTTTTAGGATTGGAAGTTTTAGGTGGTTTTGAAAATCACAATAATTATGATGGCGTTTTTATAGGTAAACCTAACGAAAACTGGCATTTAGAGTTTACCAAATCGGATGAAATTATTGTGTACCATTTTGGAGAGGAAGATATATTGGTGTTTTATCCAAATACAAAAATTGAATATGAAATTATAACTAAAAATTTACAACATCATTCCATAGAAATACTAAAAGCAAAAAATGATTATTGGAATAAAAATGGCATTATGTTTCTCGATCCTGATGGTTATCGAATAGTAATTTCACATTTAAAGTTACACTAAATTTTGTCAAACTATAATTAGAAAATGGATTTATTATTTGAATCAGAACGTCTTAACTATCGTCCAATTGAAATTAGCGATGCCAAAGCATTATTCGAAATGGACAACAATCCAAACGTTCATTTGTTTTTAGGAAACGAACCTGTAAAAACTATAGACGAAGTATTTGATTATATTAAAAACATACAAAATCAATACATCAAAAATGGTATTGGTCGTTTTGCCATTGCAATAAAAAAAAACAACGAAGTAATTGGTTGGGCAGGAATCAAATTCATCACTGAACCAGAAAACAATCATGTTAATTTTTACGATTTAGGTTATCGTTTACAAGAAAAACATTGGAAAAAAGGTTTTGCTCTGGAAGCAGCAAAAGCTTGGTTAGAATACGGATTTGAAGTAATGAAAATTAAGAAAATGTATGCCTCAGCTCATGTTGATAATATTGGTTCCAACAAAATTTTACAAAAAATTGGGATGAAAGAAAACGGGCAATTTTATTATGACGATTTATTATGCAATTGGTATGAATTAGAAAATAATAAATAACCTTTGTGACTTAGTGCTTTTGTGGTAAAAAAATATGAAAACAATCAAAATAGTTGGCGTTCCCGAACATTTCAATTTACCATGGCATTTGTGTATTGAAAATGGTGATTTCAAAAAGGCAAATATCGACTTACAGTGGACAGATGTTGCAGAAGGAACCGGAAAAATGTGTCAAATGCTTCGCAATGGCGAAACCGATATGGCTATAATTTTAACGGAAGGAATTTTGAAAGATATCAATGCCGGAAATTCAAGTAAAATAGTGCAAATGTATGTTGAAAGTCCGCTAATATGGGGAATTCACGTCGCAGCAAATTCAAAATACAATTCTATTTCCGATTTAGAAAACAAAAAAGTTGCCATTTCGCGATTAGGTTCTGGTTCGCAATTAATGGCTTATGTTAACGCCAATAATCAAGTTTGGGAAACAAATTCGCTACAATTTGAAATCGTAAATACTATTGATGGTGCAGTTGAAAGTTTAACATCTGGAAAATCTGATTATTTTATGTGGGAAAAATTTATGACCAAACCACTAGTTGATAAAGGGATTTTCAGGAAAATTGCCGATTGTCCTTCACCATGGCCTTGTTTTGTTATTGTAGTTCGCGATGAAGTTTTGAAAAAAAATCCAATACAAATTGTTCAAATTCTTAAAATAATAAATAAGGATACTAAAAAATTTAAACAATTACCTGAAATAGACAAAATTTTAGCTAAAAAATACCAACTAAAAATAGAAGACATACATGAATGGCTCCAATTAACAAAATGGTCGCAAAAACCATTATCAAACAAAATGGTAGTAAAAATTCAAAATCAATTATTTGACCTTAAGATTATTGATAAAAAAGCTACTTTTGCTGAAATTGTAAAAGCACTTTAGCTTTTATATTTTTGAATGCAATGATAGAAAAAACAAAATTGTATTATCTATTTCTAAAAAATAAACTCACGGTTAAAAAACCTTGGGATATAGTAATTATTTTTGTCTTAAACTTATTATTAACTATTCCGGTTTTTTTAATTGCTCACCAAAATTTAATCGACTTTAATTGGCTATTACATTTAGATAGAATAGTTCTTTTTGCTATTATAATTTTAATTATTCAAGTGTTATTGAGAGCTATGCGCAGGATTACGCTAATTTCTATCTTTTTATATTTAATTATTCTTTTTATTGGAACTGTTTTTGGAGGATATGGATTTAAAAGTGTCTTTGAAGATTATCGCTATATGTTGTATTCGATGTCAGACAATCCAAATCCGCAAGATTTAATTATTTCAAAGTTATTACCTTTTCCAAATAAAACAAAAGTACTTCGCGCTATCGAATATGAAAACCCAAAAGTTCGGAATTTCGCAATAATGGCTACAACTAAACACTTTAAAAAAGTAAAAGAATACAATGACTATTTTACATTAATTCAGTGTTTTGCTGTTTTTAAAGAAATCAATACGCGGTGGAATTATGTTAGCGATCCAAAAGGAAAAGATTACATCGCTTCGGCTAGTGAATCTGTGAAATATTTATCTGGTGATTGCGATGATCATTCTATCTTAATGGCAGCTTGTATTCGCTCAATTGGTGGAGTTCCAAGATTAATTCATACTGATGGTCATATTTATCCAGAAATATTAATTGGTTCTAAAAAAGAATTTGAAGCCATAAATTATCTAATAAAAAAAGAACTTTTTCCTAACGAAAGTAACGGCGAAATAGTACATTATCATATTGATGAACGGAATCAAATTTGGCTAAATTTAGATTATACAGCACATTATCCTGGAGGACCATTTATGCATGAAAGTATTTTAGGCGCTTTGACTATAAATTAATATAATCATCCTATTATTTTTTACTCGCTTTTTAGTATATTAGCTTTCTTAAAATAGGTTGATATGAAATACATATTTTTTCTTTTATTTTTTATTCCAATCACGAGTTTCGCTCAAGAAAACACTCTTGAAACCAAGAAAAATGAAGTTCGTTTTGATGTGTTGTCTGTTATAACATCAGGTAAATTCGGATTAAGTTATGAACGATTTCTTGGAAAAGATTTTTCTGTTGGAATGCATTTTAATTTCTCCAGTAGCTCTAAAACAAAAAATGATTTCAATGAAAGTTCCAGAAATAATTTACCTAAGTATGAAATAAATCCGTATGTACGCTATGCACTTTCTAAGAGTAAAAAAAGATATTATTTTGCCGAACTATTTGCTTCATCAAATGGAGGTGATTATAAAGAAATTGTTAAATCAACCGATTCAAATGGCAATGACTTTTATGAAATTCGAGTTTCAAAGTACTCCGATTTCGGAATTGGTGGCGGATTAGGATATAAAATGTATATTAAAGATGCATTTGTGGTTGAATTCCTTGTCGGATTTGGCTCCAATATTTCAAATAGAGAAAAAAGTCCCGATGTTATATCAATTGTTGGTTTGAATTTAGGTTATCGATTTTAAAAAAAAATAGTTATGAAAAAAATACATTATTTTCTTTCACTTTTTCTGCTTAATTTGTTTTTTACATCATGTGATACTAATGATGCTACTTTTTATAGTGATGTTTTTGTAACAGTTCCAAATCTAGTTCGTATTGAAGAATCATTTATTGGTTATCGAATAAATGATAAAATATACATTAATTGTTATATTGACAGATTGTTAAATGTTCCTAATCAAACTAATTTATTAGATATTAGAAAATCAACTGGAAATGCAGCCAGTTTTAATTTTAGTTATCTTTTAGAAAAAAAAGATGCAAACAATATATGGCAAAATGTTGATGTAAATCCTAGTGCTATCGATGTAACAGCTGGAAGTATTTCTAGTGGAAGTTTTTATTATGCTAGTGCAATCTTTGCACCTTCAAGTGATGGTTACGAGTTTAGAGCGGGAATTCCGTTGCTTTCAACTGGTGAATATAGAATTAGTTTTGGATACAACAGTTCATCAACACAAATAATTGATTTACGATCGGAAAGCATCAATAACAACCTCTTTTTAAATATTAATACTTCCGAAGAAAATAATCTTTTAGATGGTAGTGGTTATTACAACTTTAGTGTTATATAAATGTTTCAAATGTAAATCACCAATTTATTTCCTCTTTATTATTACTTTTCAAATATTGATTGGTTTTACTAAAGTGTTTATTCCCAAACCATTTTTTATGAACAGCTGCAAAAGATGGATGTCCGCATTGTAAAACCAAATGTTTTTCTTTATCGATTACAATTCCTTTTTTTTGAGCAAAATTTCCCCAAAGCAAAAAAACAATTTCTTCTTTTTTATCCGAAATGTTTTGAATTACAGCATCCGTAAACCGATTCCAATATAAATGTTTATGACTATTTGAAGCATCTTTCCGAACCGTTAATGATGCGTTTAAAAGCAAAATACCTTGTTTTGCCCAATGTTCTAAATTGCCAGAAGTTGGCATAAATATAGTTCCTAAATCATCATTAATTTCCCTAAAGATATTCCGTAATGAAGGCGGAATTGCTATTCCATCATTAACAGAAAAACACAATCCGTTTGCTTCTCCTATACCGTGATAAGGATCTTGACCAATAATTACTACTTTCAATTCAGCATAATCAAACTGATTAAAAGCAGCAAAAATATTTTCTTTTGGTGGAAAACAAAACTGCGATTGATATTCTTCATTAACAGAAATTAGTAACTCTTTAAAATAAGGTTTTTCAAATTCTTCATTTAAAAAAAATCTCCAAGAAGGACGAATAGCATTTAACATGTCTTAAATTTTTATCAAAAATATAAAATTCTATTGCTAAATGACTTTTAACCTTTGTAACTTTGAACTCTTACTAAATATAAATGATTTCAATTACCGATAAAACGCTTCAAGATTTAGAATTTACAACTATTTTGCAAACCATTTCAGAAAAATGCAATACCGAAATTGGTAAATTAAAAGCCTTGGAAATTATTCCGTTTAAAGACAAACAACTTTTAATGAATGCTTTATTGCAGACATCCGAATATGTTTCGTCATTTTCAAATAACAATGCCATTCCAAATCATGGTTTTGATACTATTTCTAATGATATTAAACTATTGGGAATTGAGAACAGTTTTTTAGAAGTAGGAAGCTTTAGAAAAATAGCATCACTTTCTGAAACTGTAAATGCTTTATTGGTGTTTTTTAAAAAATTCAACGACTATTATCCAAAACTTAATGAAACTGCTTTACAGGTTGAATACACCAAATACATCATCCAAAAAATAGATGAAATTGTAGATAAATATGGCGAAATACGAAACAATGCTTCACCCGATTTAATCAATATTCGAAGAGATATGAGTGTGGTTCGCGGAAAAGTGAATCAGAGTTTTGGAATGGCTTTAACACAATACAATTCGTTAGGATATTTAGACGAAATTAAAGAAAGTTTTGTCGAAAATCGTCGTGTTTTAGCAGTTTTAGCGATGTACCGACGAAAAGTTAAAGGTTCTATTTTAGGAAGTTCTAAAACGGGAAGCATTGCTTTTATAGAACCCGAAACAACATTGCGATATTCGCGTGAATTGAGTAATTTAGAATACGAAGAACGAGAAGAAATTACGAGAATATTAAAACAATTATCCAACGATATTCGTCCGTTTTTAAATTTATTAAACCAATACCAAGACTTTTTAAGTGACATTGATGTTATTGCTGCCAAAGCTAAGTATGCAACAAAAATCAATGCCGTTTTACCTGCTATTATTGAAGAAAAGCGATTGTATTTTAGAGATGCTTTTCATCCTATTTTATTTTTAAATAATTCTATAAAAAAAGAAAAAACGTTTCCACAAACTATCGAATTAAATTCAGATAGTAGAATTATTGTTATTTCTGGACCCAATGCTGGTGGTAAAACTATTTCTTTAAAAACAGTCGGATTATTGCAATTGATGTTACAATCTGGAATGCTAATACCGGTTCACGAACGTAGCGAAACCTTTTTATTTGATCGAATTTTAACCGATATTGGCGACAATCAATCCATTGAAAATCATTTAAGTACCTACAGTTATCGTTTAAAAAATATGAATTACTTTTTAAAAAAATGTAATGATAAAACCTTATTTTTAATTGACGAATTCGGAACTGGCTCTGATCCGGAATTAGGTGGCGCTTTGGCAGAAACTTTTTTGGAAGAATTTTATCATCGTGAAGCCTTCGGAATCATAACAACACATTACTCCAATTTAAAAATTTTAGCTAACGAATTGCCTTTTGCTTCTAATGCCAATATGTTGTTTGACGAAAAATCGTTAGAACCAATGTACAAATTGGTTTTAGGTCAAGCCGGAAGTTCGTTTACCTTTGAAGTGGCGCAAAAAAACGGAATTCCGTATGGATTAATCAACAGAGCTAAGAAGAAAATTGAAGGCGGAAAAGTACGTTTTGATAAAACGATTGCCACACTACAAAAAGAACGCTCAAAGATGGAAAAAACATCTTTAAATTTAAAAGAAGAAGAAATAAAAGCTCGTGAAGAAGGCAAAAAAATGGAAACAATTAATGCTAAAATCCAAGATAAATTAGAAAAATATCAGGAATTGTATGATGCCAATCAGCGTTTGATTTACATTGGACAAAAGTTGGATGATATTTCGGAAAGGTATTTTAATAACAAAGACAAAAAAGTACTTATTGGTGAGATTTTGAAAATTGTAGAAATCGAAAACTCTAAACGAAAGAAAGCGACAAATAAAGAGATTAAAGAAAAAGCAGTACTAAAAAAGCAAATTGACGAAGAGGTGATTAGTAAAGTGGAAGCAATTCGCCAAGTTAAAAAAGAAAAGAAAATTAAAGCTGCAACACAATTAATAGTTCCAAAAGTAATCTTGAAAATTGGCGATAAAGTTCGCATGTTTGACGGAAAAGCAGTTGGTACTATTGAAAAAATAGAAAAAAACAAAGCCATTATAAATTACGGTGTATTTATGTCGACTGTTAGTATTGAAGCACTGGAATTTGTAGAACGCCCAAAAAAATAAGTATGTTAGAATTACCTCCCGATAAAAAAATTATTCTATTTGATGGCGTTTGCAATTTGTGCGATTCTTCTGTGCAATATATAATTAAACAGGACAAAAAAGATGTATTTCGGTTTGTGGCTTTACAATCGGAATTGGGAGAAAAAATCTTAAAACATATTGGTTTTGATTCCTCTAAAACAGATAGTGTTATATTATACGAACCCGGAATTGCTTATTTCACTAAAGCGCAAGCTGTTTTAAAAATAGCTAAAGAATTTGGCGGATGGATTTCGTTGCTAGCTGGTTTTAGTATTTTTCCAAAATCAATTCAGAATTTAGCCTACGATTTTGTTGCCAAAAACAGATACAAATGGTATGGTAAAAATGAAAGTTGCATGATGCCAAATGAGGAAATTAGTAGAAAGTTTTTGTAATTAAAACTGTTTTTCTACCTAGAAATACTATCTTCTAGATATAATAAATACTAATAGTAAAGAAAAAATCAGTAAATAAAAGAATTTTGATTTTATTTTAAACTTTTCTTGACTCCAAAAATATAAAGACGCAATTGGAATTGAAATGAAACAAAGAATCATTGGTAACCAAATTAGTTCATATATGACTCCGATAAATAGGTATTGATAAATATTAATATTTTGACCAACAATCCAAAACAAAAAAGTTAAGCAATTAATTAATAAAAGAAGTTTAAAAGTATTTCTGTTTTTTAGTAAATCGACTTTCAAATTTGATGCATTAAGTTATTAAATTCGGAGTGATTTATTATATTATTTCACAAATATCAAGAGTCTACAATTTTTTTCGGTTTTTGGAACCGAGTACTTTTGTTTTGTAAATGCGAAGTTATAAAAAATAAATTTCCAACACCAAAAAACAAATTATTGAATCAATGTTAGTAAACGTTTTTTAAAGACGGTTTATTAATACAATTGCTCGAGCAATAACAAACTGACTTTTTTTATCATTGTATGTCATTTCAAAATCCGTTGTTCCTTCATCAATTCCTAATTCGTCTCTAACTTCATAATGAGCAGCTTTAAAATATACATCTCGTTTGAGTAGCCACATTCTTTGTTCCTTTTTCAACTCATTTATTTCTTGCTTATTTAATTTCAATATCAAATTGTTAAATGTAACATTTAATAAGCTATTTGCTTCATTATAGAATTTATAGGAGCATGCTTTCTTATTCTTTCCTTTATCTAAACAAGTTTGGTATGAAGTTTCAATTTTTGTAACTGATGCTAAAGTTTGACAATTACAATAAAAACTAGTTAACAGTGATAATGTTAAGAAATATTTGATCATGTTGTTTAATTTTTTGACAACCTATTTTAGGAATTATTAAGTATTACCATGTTGCGTAACGATTCTTGGCTAGCAAAATGTTGCGACTTTTATTTATCGCCGTAATGAAATCTACATTGAATAATAGTACATTTTTGATCAATTCCTTTAGTTCCTGTTATAGAATAAACTAACCTATGTTCTCCGGTTATTCTGCGTGACCAGAAACTTTTTAAACCAAACTTTAAGGGCTCAGGCTTTCCAATTCCTTTGAAAGGTTCTTGGCGAATTGATTTTATTAACTCTTTGATTTTAGTAACAATATCATCATCATTATCCAACCAATAATTAAAATCTTCCCAGCCATGACTTGTAAATTCAATATTCATTAAAAGAAAATTCAGTTATTATAAATCAAAAGAAATTGTTTTTCCTTCACTAATTTGTTCGATAGATTCTTGAAGTCTTTTCGAATTGCTTTTAGTCGATAATAAATATTCTGTTTCTTTTAAAGAATTATATTCTTGAATAGACATAATTACGACAGCTTCGTTTTCTTTATTTCTAGGAACTATAATTACTTCCATAGATTTGGAAACGTAGTCAAAATATTCTTTCATGTCTTTTCTCAAAGTTGAGATTGTTATAGCTTTCATAAAATTTTATATATCAACAAAAGTACGTAAAAAAGTACGTAATATTGTAATAAAAAAGAAGTTTTTATATTTCCTGAATATTTAAAATTAGCATTACAACTCACTAATAACCCCGACTACCTTATTCCTTTTCCCACTTTCCAACCACAGACGTAGCAATAGCGTTTCCTAATACATTGGTAGCACTTCGAAACATATCACAAAAATGGTCAATTGGAAGAATTAGTGCAATTCCTTCTATCGGAATATTAAACATACCACAAGTTGCAGCAACAACAACTAAACTGGCTCTTGGAACACCAGCTATTCCTTTACTGGTAAGCATTAGAACCAAAAGCATCGTCATTTGTGTTGGTGTGTCGAGTTCAACACCATAAACTTGTGCTATGAAAATACTGGCAAAAGTCATGTACATCATACTTCCATCAAGATTGAACGAATAACCTAGCGGCAGCATGAAAGAAACTATTTTGTCTTTTACACCAAAACGCTCTAACTCTTCTGTTAATTTTGGAAAAACGGCTTCGCTACTAGTCGTTCCGAAAGCGATAACTAACGGACTCACGATTCGTTTTAGCAAAGTAATCATTCTACCTTTTAGGAAAATAAATCCGATTAGCAATAAAAATACCCAAAGTGAGGTAATTCCGACCATAAAAGAACTGAAAAATTTGGCATACGTGACTAATAAATCGTTGACGTCTTTAATGGCAAAAACGCCAGCAATTGCACCGAATACACCAATTGGTGCAAACTTCATTACATAATTCACCATTTTTAAAATGATGTGCGATGTTTTATCAAGAGCGTTAACAACAGGTTTTACATTTTCGCCAATAGAAGCAGCAGCTAATCCGAAGAAAATAGAGAAAATCACAATTTGTAAAATTTCGTTGGTTGCCATTGCTTCAACGATACTTTTCGGAATAATGTGTTCGACAAAATTTTGAAAAGAAAACGCTTTTGTTTTATCCGTTACTTCGGCAGCGGTTGACAAATCGACGTTTCCTAAATCCAATCCAATTCCGGGTTGCAACGTATTTACCCAAAACATTCCGATTAATAAAGAAATAAAAGAAGCCGAGAAAAACCAAATCATTGCCTTTCCTCCTATTCGTCCAACCGATTTTATATCGCCTAATTTGGCAATTCCGACTACCAAAGTGGTAAACACCAATGGTGAAATAATCATTTGTACCAATCGAATAAAAATTGTGGCAAGCATTTTTATTTTATCGCTAAAACTTTTGGCATCTTCGTCATTGAGATTATTATGAATGTAAATTCCTAATAACGCTCCGGCGACCATAGCAATAAGAATTTGCATAGTCAGATTGCTGAAAATAGATTTTTTTTGGTGTTGGTTTGTTTCGGTTGTAGTCATAGATTGGTTATTTATAGAACGCGGATAACACGGATTTTAAAATAGTTTTGTTTTGAATGATGGATTCTAGCCCTGATTGAGCCGATATCCTCGCGGAGTTTACGTAGCGAGATAAAGGTGAAAGCAGTAAATAGCTTCTAATAATTAGGAATATAGGTTTTATTAATTAAGTAAAAATCGGCTAAAACCAGCGCAGCCATAGCTTCGACTATTGGAACGGCGCGAGGCACAACGCATGGATCATGGCGACCTTTTCCTTGCTGTTCGACAATTTTATTTTGAGTTGTTAGTACTTCTTGTTTTTGAATTAAAGTGGCAACGGGTTTGAAAGCAACGCGGAAATAAATGTCCATTCCGTTGGAGATTCCGCCTTGAATTCCGCCCGAAAGATTGGTTTTAGTAGTTCCGTCTTCATTATATAAATCGTTGTGTTCGCTGCCTTTCATTTTAGCACCACAAAAACCACTACCGAATTCAAATCCTTTTACTGCATTTATCGATAACATGGCTTTTCCGAGTTCGGCATGTAATTTATCAAAAACAGGTTCGCCTAAACCAATTGGCACATTTTGAATTACACACGTAATGGTTCCGCCAACTGTATCGCCATCTTTGCGAATTTGCTTGATGTACTCTTCCATTTTTTGAGCAGTTGCAGCATCTGGACAACGAATAGCATTGGTTTCTGTTAACTTAAAATCCAAATCTTGATAGGGTTTATCGATAAAAATTTCACCTACTGAAGATACAAAAGCATTGATTTTTATGTCTTTTAGTACTTGTTTGGCAATTGCACCAGCAACAACTCGAGAAGCGGTTTCACGAGCAGAACTTCTTCCACCACCACGATAATCGCGAATTCCGTATTTTTTTTCGTAGACATAATCGGCATGACTTGGTCGATACGAATCTTTTATATGCGAATAATCGTCTGATTTTTGGTTGGTATTTGGAATGATAAATCCAATAGGAGTTCCAGTTGTTTTGCCTTCAAAAATACCAGAAAGTAATTGCACTTCGTCTTCTTCTTTTCGTTGTGTAACAATTGAAGATTGACCGGGTTTTCGGCGTTGCATTTCGATTTGAATGGCATTAAAATCTATTTCTAATCCAGCAGGACAACCATCTATTATTCCGCCTAACGCTTCACCATGCGATTCACCGAAAGTAGTTAATTTAAAAAGAGTTCCGTAACTATTACCAGCCATTTAGTTTTGTTTTGAACAAATATACTATTTTAACCAATTGAGTGTAATTCGTTGCTACTTTATTTCGATACGTTTTTTTGAATTTATTTTAACAACGCTATACGGATTTGTTAAGGCAGTAGTTACCATTTCACCCGCTTTTGGGCTGTTTTCCTTAACTGTAATCACAATTTTATCTGTTAGTTCTTCCACTTTTACTACTTCAATTGAATAACCTCCTGAAGTTTTTTCTCCCATATTGAGTAATACAAAATTAGAATTTGTGATATCATCTGGTTTAACCATTTTTTTTAGTTCGTCATCGCCTAGTAGCATTCTGAACTCTTTTGGTTCTGAAATAATTTCATAAAACTGAAATGATCCTCCTCCATATTCTCCAGAAACTAAGACTTTATATAGTTCATTTGTTTCATTATTTTTTTTGGAGGAACACGACGCTAAAACTAAAATGCTTGCTAATATAATTACTTTCTTCATACTTTTTGATTGATGGCATTGTGATATAATTCTTCGTACAATGGCAAAATATTTTTAATATCAAATTGTTTTGCAACAGACAAGGCATTGTTTTTAAACGTGGCTAATGTTTCATTATTGCTTAAGATTTTTATAGCATTTATAGCCATTTCATCAATAGCACCAACATTGCTTAGATAACCCGATTCACCATTAAAATTAACTTCGGGCAAACCGCCAGAATTACTTGATATTACAGGAACACTCCACGCCATTGCTTCGAGCGCTGCTAAACCAAAACTTTCGGTTTCTGATGGTAATAAAAACAAATCCGAATATGATAATATTTGGTCAATTTCGTTACTGTTTCCAAAGAAGATAACTTTTTCTTGAATACCTAATTCAATACATAATTTTTCGGCTTTTTCTTTTTCTGGACCATCACCAACCATCATTAATTTAGCAGGGATTTGTTGTTGTATTTTAAAGAAAATTTTAATTACATCTGGAATCCGTTTCACTTTTCTAAAATTACTAATATGTGTAACGATACGTTCTTCTTTATCAGCCATAACTGAGCGTTGGCAGGAAATTAAAGATTCATTTCTAGTTTTATCTAATTCGATAAAATTCGGAATAACATGAATTTCTTTTTTAATATTAAAGAGTTTGTAGGTATCATCTTTTAAACTTTGGGAAACTGATGTTACTACATCAGATTTGTTGATACTAAAACTTACAGCCGTTTTGTAAAACGGATGATTGCCTACTAAAGTAATATCGGTTCCGTGAAGAGTTGTTACCATTGGCAAAAAAATGCCTTCGTCTTTTAACATTTGCTTTGCCATATAACCCGCATAAGCATGCGGAATAGCGTAATGAACGTGCAATAAATCAATTTTATACAGTTTAACCATATCAACTAATTTGCTTGATAAAGCCAATTCATAAGGTTGGTAATGAAACAAAGGATATTCGGGAACGTTGACTTCATGGTAATGTACATTTGGATTTAATAATGCCAAACGCACAGGTTGTCTGTAGGTAATAAAGTGAATTTCGTGTCCGCGATGCGCTAACTCAAGACCTAATTCGGTAGCAACAACGCCACTTCCACCAAACGTAGGATAACAAACAATGGCAATTTTCATAAAAATAATTTAATGTTCAAATTTAGAAAAATTGAAATGATTTGGAGCGAAAATTACGTTAAATAAAAAAACTAATAGTTTAATATATTCTTTGAACCCGTTGTGTGTAATTGTTTTTTAGTGTTAATTTATGCAATTTGTCACATTGAGCTTGTCGAAATGTATCTTATATGAAGTCATCGATAAGCTCAGACTGACATTTCGGTACTAATTGAATTTAATTCTGGCTAGAAAATTGGCTTTTGCCACAATTTAATTAGTTGCACTCAACTAGTTATTCTATTAAGTTATTTTAATCCATAACTTTTATAATAATATTGGCATAACCTTCGTTCTATAAAAACTAAATTGCACTAAATTTAAATGCCATTATGGATAAAATAAAAATTCTTTGGGTTGATGATGAAATCGACTTGTTAAAACCACACATTCTTTTTTTAGAGAAAAAAAATTACGCTGTAACCACATGTAATAATGGTCGTGATGCGGTTGATGTTTTTGACGAAAACAATTTTGATATTGTTTTCTTAGACGAAAACATGCCTGGAATGAGCGGACTTGAAACGCTACAAGAAATCAAAGAAAAAAAATCGTCAACTCCAGTAATCATGATTACTAAGAGTGAAGAAGAATACATTATGGAAGAAGCCATAGGTTCTAAAATTGCCGATTATTTGATAAAACCTGTCAATCCAAATCAGATATTATTAAGTTTAAAGAAGAACTTAGATCATTCGCGATTGGTATCAGAAAAAACAACTTTAGATTACCAGAAAGAATTCCGCAAAATAGCGATGGATTTAGCAATGGTGAATTCGTTTGAAGATTGGATTGAACTCTATAAAAAACTTATTTTTTGGGAATTAGAATTAGAAGATATCAATGATAATGGTTTAATCGAAATTTTAGAATCACAAAAAGTAGAAGCCAATTCGCTATTTGGAAAATTTATTGAAAAAAATTACGAAGATTGGTATGAACCAAAAGCACATAAACCAATTCAATCGCACACATTGTTTCGTGAATTGGTTGTTCCCGAATTGGTAAAAAAAGACAAGCCAGTACTTTTTGTAGTGATTGACAATTTGCGTTACGATCAATGGAAAGCTATCGAAAGTACGGTAAATAATTACTATAAATTGGAGAAAGAAGTGCCTTATTTTGCTATTTTACCAACTGCAACGCAATATGCGCGAAATGCTATTTTCTCTGGTTTAACACCATTGGAAATGGAAAAACAATTTCCGCAATACTGGAAAAATGATATTGATGAAGGTGGAAAAAATTTATATGAAGCCGAATTTTTATCGGCACATTTAAAACGTTTGGGCATTAACATCAAAGAAGATTATTTCAAAATCACCAATTTAGCAAGTGGAAAAAAATTAGCTGAAAACTTCAAAGGATTAAAAGACAACAATTTAGTAACTGTTGTTTATAATTTTGTTGATATGCTTTCCCACGCTAAAACCGAAATGGATGTTGTTAAAGAATTAGCTTCTGATGATAAAGCGTATCGATCTTTAACATTGAGTTGGTTTAAGAATTCGCCATTATTAGAAATCATTCAACAAGCACAAAAACTTGGTTTTAAACTAATAATAACAACTGATCACGGAACAATAAACTGTAAAAATCCAACAAAAGTGATTGGTGATAAAAACACCAGTTTAAATTTAAGATATAAAACAGGTAGAAGTTTATCGTATGAAAACAAAGATGTTTATGCAGTAAAAGACCCAAAAAAAATTGGTTTACCTGTAATTAATATGAGTAGTTCATATATATTTGCCAAAAATGATTATTTTTTAGCCTACGTAAATAACTACAATTATTATGTGAGTTACTACAAAAACACCTACCAACACGGCGGTATTTCATTGGAAGAAGTGATTGTTCCATTTTTAGTTTTTAATCCGAAATAGAATAGTTGTCAGTTTTCAGTGTTCAGTTAACAGTTTTAACTGAACACTGAATACTGAACACTGAATACTAATAGTATGCAAATCATCTTTTTACTTGAAGAAATAGACAAAGTAGCCGAAAAAATTCTTTCTCAAAATCTACAAAAAGTAATTCTTTTTAATGGCGAAATGGGTGTTGGCAAAACCACTTTAATCAAATCATTAGCAAAAAAATTGGGTGTAAATGACGCTACAAGTAGTCCAACATTTTCTTTAGTTAATGAGTATCAATTACCTAATAATCAATGTGTTTATCACTTTGATTTGTACCGTTTAAAAAAAGAAACAGAAGCTTTAGATTTTGGAATCGATGACTACTTATATTCTGGAAATTGGTGCTTTATTGAATGGTCAGAAAAAATTCCGAATTTAATTCCACATGAACATTCTGTTATTGAAATAAAATTACTTCCAGATGGTAAAAGACATCTGTTTTTAACATAAAACAAAGTTTTTTTTGTAATTTGTGCCACTATAACATTTGTTACTATGGCATTAACTCCTTTTACTAAACAACAACTCTTACCTCAAGAAGAGAAACTAGAAATCGCACGTCATAAAAGCGAACTTTTTATAGGAATTCCAAAAGAAACTAGTTATCAAGAACGCAGAATTTGTTTGATTCCTGATGCAGTAAATTCATTAGTTTCTCACGGACACAGAGTATTAATAGAAGCTGGTGCTGGAGAAAGCTCAAGTTATTCTGATAAAGAATACAGTGATGCTGGCGCCGAAATAACTAGTGACACTAAAAAAGTATTTGGTTGTCCAATGCTATTAAAAGTAGAACCACCAACAATGAATGAAATTGAAATGATTAATCCAAATACGATTATCATTTCTGCAATTCAACTCAAAACAAGAAAAAAGGAATACTTCGAAGCTTTAACAAAAAAGAAAATCACAGCTTTAGCTTTTGAATATATAAAAGATGAAGATGGTTCGTATCCAGCGGTAAAGTCATTAAGTGAAATTGCAGGAACAGCGTCTATTTTGATTGCAGCCGAATTAATGATTAACAATCAATTTGGAAAAGGCTTATTGTTTGGCAATATAACTGGCGTTCCTCCTACTGATGTTGTTATAATTGGAGCAGGAACTGTTGGCGAATTTGCTGCTAAAACCGCTGTTGGATTAGGCGCTAACGTTAAAGTTTTTGATAATTCGATTACTAAATTACGTCGTTTACAAAACAATTTAAATCAACGTGTTTTTACATCTACAATTCAACCCAAATCACTTTTAAAAGCCTTGCGCCGTTGTGATGTTGCCATTGGAGCTATGCGAGGAAAAGATCGTTGTCCAATTGTAGTAACCGAAACGATGGTGGAACACATGAAAAAAGGAGCAGTAATTGTTGATGTTAGTATTGATACTGGCGGATGTTTTGAAACATCTGAAATTACTACTCACGAAAAACCGACTTTCATAAAAAACAATATAATTCATTATTGTGTTCCCAATATTCCGTCTCGATATTCTAAAACTGCTTCATTATCAATAAGTAATATTATTACACCTTCTTTAATTCAAATTGCAGAAGACGGCGGAATTGAAAGTGCTTTACGTTGTAATAAAGGACTGAAAAATGGCGTTTATATGTATCATGGAATTTTAACCAACAAAGCGATTGGCGATTGGTTTAATTTACCAGATAGTGATATAAATTTAATTGTTTTTTAAAGAAACAAACCCAAATTATTGACTACTTTCAATTACCTTTGCAAAAAAAATTACAATGAAATTTTATCAGCGTTTTGCTTATTATCTTGTCGGTTTTATTATTGGATTATTTTTTGTTTCGATGGTATTATCTGGTAAGGATGTGCGTTGTAATTACATGCCAAATGCTCGTGTTTTAAACGACTTAAGAAATAAACCTTTTAATTATAGTATTGAAGCATCACGAAAATTATCGGAAGATTGGATAGATACTGTTGACATCAAGAATACTTTAACTCATGGTGATGTTGATTTTGATAAAAGCAATAAATCATACCAAAAAGGTAAATTGTATATTATTGAAGGTCAAACTACAAAAAACGATACCATTACATTACGTGTAATTAATTATCCTAACAAAGCTGTTTTAGAAGATATTATTAGAAAAAAATAATTTATTTTAGTACTGCCAATTTTCAAATTATAGCTGCTTTTAATTTGCTAATTAGCAGTTTTTTATTATTACAATTTGATAAAATTTCTTTCATTTACTCACTACAAATTAAAAAATGGCACGATTCAAAGAAAACGATTTACCCAAAGCAAAGCTCAATGCCAGTTCTATTAGTAAAGCAATTTTAATTTTTAAATATGCTGGAAATAATAAATGGAAATTCTATGTTGGATTGGTTTTTCTATTACTAACAGGAGCAACGGCATTGGCTTTTCCAAAATTATTAGGAATGTTAGTCGATTGTGTTACTGTAAAAGATGTAACAAAAGCTAAAAATATTGCAATAGGTTTAATGGTGATTTTGCTTTTACAATCTTTTTTCTCTTTTTTTAGATTATCGTTGTTTATCAATTTTACCGAAAATACTTTAGCGAATATCCGATTAGCATTATATAGTAATCTGATAAAATTACCAATGAACTTTTTTTCTCAAAAAAGAGTTGGTGAGTTAAATAGCAGAATTGGTTCTGATATATCTCAAATCCAAGATACTCTAACAAGTACAATTGCCGAGTTTTTAAGACAAACTATTTTAATTATTGGAGGAATTATTTTTTTAGCTACTATAAGTTTAAAATTAACTTTATTGATGCTTTCAATAGTTCCAGTTGTAGCAGTTGCAGCAGTTATTTTTGGACGTTTCATTAGAAGATTTTCTAAAAAAGTACAAGATCAAGTAGCCGAAAGTCAAGTTATTGTTGAAGAAACACTACAAGGAATTACCAATGTAAAAGCATTTGCTAACGAATGGTATGAAATTGCACGTTATAAGGGAAAAATTAATGATGTTGTTAAATTAGCAATTAAAGGCGGACAATATCGTGGTTATTTTGCTTCATTCATTATTTTTTGTTTATTTGGAGCTATTGTCGCAGTAGTTTGGTATGGAGTGAATTTGTGCATTAATGGCGAAATAAAAGGTGTAGGCGAATTAATTTCATTCGTTTTGTATTCTACTTTTATTGGAGCATCATTTGGTGGAATTGCCGAGTTATATGCTCAAATTCAAAAAGCAGTTGGAGCTACAGAACGTGTATTTGAACTTTTAGACGAAATTCCGGAAAAAATAAATTCGAATCAAAACCCATCAATAGCTAAGATAAAAGGAAATGTAACTTTCAAAAACGTTGCTTTTTCCTATCCATCTCGACCTGAAATTCAAGTTTTAAAAGAGGTGAATTTTGTTGCTAATTATGGTAATAAAATCGCAATTGTTGGACCAAGTGGCGCTGGCAAATCAACTATTTCTTCGTTGCTACTTCGTTTTTATGATATTGATAGCGGACAAATAATAATTGATGATAAAAATATATACGATTACGATTTAGACCAGCTTCGTGGCAATATGAGTATCGTTCCGCAAGATGTGATTTTATTTGGAGGAAGTATTCGTGAAAACATAGCTTATGGAAAACCGAATGCTTCCGAAGAAGAAATTATAAATGCTTCCAAACAAGCAAATGCTTTCAATTTTGTAAATGGTTTTCCTGAAAAATTTGACACTTTAGTAGGGGAACGTGGAATAAAACTTTCTGGTGGACAACGTCAACGTATTGCTATTGCTCGAGCTTTATTAAAAAATCCAAGCATTTTAATTTTAGATGAAGCAACATCGTCGTTAGATAGTGAAAGTGAGAAATTAGTTCAAGAAGCATTAGAAACTTTAATGGAAGGAAGAACAAGTATTATTATTGCACATCGCCTTTCGACAATTAGAAAAGCAGATGTAATTTTGGTTTTAAATGACGGAAAAATATCAGAAAAAGGAACACACAAAGAACTACTTGAAATTGAAAATGGTATTTATAAAAATTTAAGCAATTTGCAGTTTAGTGAGTTTTAGTAAATAGTAATTAGCTGCTCTTCTCTTTTTACTAATAACCAATCACTATTTACTCTTTCTTCTTTTGCGTTCTGTTTTTAATAAATTCAATTCTCTACTCGTTTGTCCAGCAACAGAAGTGTTTTCTTCGGCACGACGAATCAAATAAGGCATCACATCACGAACAGGTCCAAAAGGTAAATACTTAGCCACATTGTAACCATCAGCTGCTAAATTATAACTAATATTGTCACTCATACCATACAATTGTCCGAACCAAATTCTACCATCATTTTTAGAAATTTTGTTTTGAGCCTGCATTTCCATTAATTTATACGAGCTTTCTTCATTATGAGTTCCTGCAAAAATTGCCATTTTGTCAATATGCTTCATCATATAATCAACTGCTGCGTTATAATTATCATCGGTTGCTTGTTTAGATTCACAAATTGGAGTTGGATAACCTTTTTCTTCTGCACGTTTGTGTTCTTTTTCCATATATGCGCCACGAACAATTTTCATTCCGATGTAGAACCCATCTTTTTTTGCACATTCATGCAATGCTTTTAAATAATCCAATCGATCCCAACGATACATCTGTAAAGTATTGAAAACGATCACTTTTTCTTTATTGTATTTTCGCATCATCTCTTCAACTAAATCATCAGCTGCATCTTGCATCCAACTTTCTTCAGCATCAATTAAAAGTGCCACATTTTTACTATGAGCTGTTTTACAAATCAATTCAAATCGTGCTACAATTTTATTCCATTCCGATTGTTCTTCAATAGAAAGTGGTTGCTTTTCTCCAACTTTTTCATATAAATCCAATCGTCCTAAACCAGTTGGTTTAAAAACTGCAAACGGAATTGAAAGTTTTTCTTTCGCAAATTCAACTGTTTTTAAAGTCATTTCCAAAGCGGCATCAAATTGAACTTCTTCCTCTTTTCCTTCAACAGAATAGTCTAATACAGAAGAAACACCTTTGGTAAACATTTTATCTACAACTGATAAACAATCTTCTTCATTAATTCCGCCACAAAAATGATCAAAAACGGTTGCTCGTATTAATCCATCAACTGGCAAATGCGCTTTTAGAGCAAAATTGGTTACAGCAGTTCCAATCCGAACCAAAGGTTCATTAGAAATCATTTTGAAAAGAAAATACGCTCTGTCTAATTCGGTGTCACTTTTTAAACTAAAAGCAACTTCTGTATTATTGAAAATTTTATCCATGAAGTATAATTGTTAGGCAAATGTATGCAGAGTTTGCTTATTATTAAAGTCTTTATTATTTTGAATTGGCAATATTTTTTATCATTCCACCAAAAATAAAAAAATGAATTATTTATTCAACCATAAATTTCTAAAGACTTTATTTTTATCGTAATCGTTGGCTTGTTTTTCGATATTAAAATATCTATTTCCTCTTGGATCATTTCCAACTCCAGCTAAATATGCCCAATTTCCCCAATTACTGCAAACATCATAATCAATTAGTTGTTGCTCGAAATAACTTGCTCCGTAACGCCAATCGTACTTTAAATCGTTACACAAATAGCTCGCTACATTTTGTCGACCACGATTGCTCATAAATCCGGTTAATTTCAACTCAATCATATTAGCGTCAATAAAATCGACACCAGTTGTTCCATTAATCCAGTTTTGAAGTTCATTAATATTGTGTTTATTTACTGAAATTCCTTTTTCTTGAATTCCTGCTTGTTGAAAAAACTTAGCCTTGTATTTCTTCATCATAAATCGAAAATAATCACGCCATAACAATTCAAAAACCAACCAATAAGTTGATTCATTAGCACCAAATTGCAATTCATATTTTTGTAATTCTTGATAAATATAACGTGGCGAAATACATCCCAAAGATAACCATGCAGAAAATTTAGACGAGTAATTCTCGCCAACCAATCCGTTCCGGGTTTCTTTATAATTTGAGATGGATTTAGTTTCAAAAAAATAATGATTTAATCGTTTAATTGCTTCTGATTCTCCACCTATAAACTGAATTGCAGCACGTTTATCAATGGATGAAAATTCTAAATTTAATTCTTGAAACGTAGGTAAAATTGGCACTGAAATTTCAGGAGAATTAATTTTTGTAGGTTCTTCAAAAGCTACTCTAATGAATGCATCTTTCTCTGTTTTTTTTCTGAAATTTGTAAAAACATCTGGAATATCTTTAATAGAAAAAGGTAAATCTTCTGCATGATATAAAGTACTTGTACTAAATGTATCTAATTCGCAACGAATCTTAAAAAGTTCTGATTGAAGTAACAATTCTGTTTGACTTTCTTCATAGCAAACTTCGCGTTTGGCAAAAACTTTGTATGCATTATAATGTGAAACAATTTTAGGAATTTCAATTTCGGGTTTACCTTTGAGGATAACTAATCCAGATCCAATTTTTCTTAAATTAGAATCTAAATCAATTAAAGACTCCAACAAAAACTGCGCTCTAAAATTACCTGTTTTTTTAAAGCCAAATGAAGTGGTTTCGAAATGGGATTCATCAAAACAATAAACAGGAACAATGCTATCACTTTGAGAAATTGCTTTAATAAGAACCTCATTGTCATGGAGTCTCAAATCGGATTTAAACCAAACTATTGAAGTTTTCATAAAACGGAATGTATAATAGAATTTAAATAAAGTAATTAAATGTTTTGTTATATAATTAGTGTTTAGTCAGGCTTTATGCAACCATATCTAATTGAGAAAAACATTTTCTTAATTTTAATAAATTTTGTTTAATTTTTTTTTAAAAATACTAAACAAATATACCTAATATTTAGTACAAAAGATGAAATAAAAAAAATGTTAGGAAAATTCTAACATTTTAATATCATAAAAATAATTTAAGATTATCTATCGGCAGAAAAAGAACCATTAGAAACTTCAACTGTTGAAGTGCCATTTAATCCAGAAAAGTTAAAGGTTCCAGAAATTTCATCATCAGTTATTCTGGTAATTGTAATCAACCCATTGTTCGACAACATATCAATACTATTTCCAACAACCAAATATCCTCCATAAGAATCGTCATCAGAAGGCATATCAGTCATAAAATGTGTGCCAATTGTTGGTTCTAAAGGCATATAAAGTGTAATATTTACTAAATTGGCGTTTGTTCCTTGAAGTGCATCAATTTTTTTGTTAGTCAAATTTATAGTTAGCGGATTATTAATAACATATTGATTACCAGTTGAATTAAATTTAATAAACAATCCTTGTGGTAGTGATTCAGTTAAAACTGGTGTTTCGCTGTTTGTACATGATATAGTTAAAACAAAAAATACCATTAATAACAAAACTTTTGAAACAGTGCATTTAATTGATACATTCATAATTTTAATTTCTTTCTATTAATTTGGTCAATAAATTATGTGTGCAATATATGACTTTTTTATAAATCTATAAATGTGAAATATAATTTACTGCCAATTTTAACATAATATAAAATTCTTTTATAACTAAATTTTATCTTATTTTGCAAATCAACACAACAGAAACTCTATTATTATTTTTATAATGAAATCTATAACTGCCAACGGATATTCTATTTGTTTTAATGAAAATGGCTATTCCAAATTAAATCAATTTATTGAGAAAAAAAAATATTCTTCTATTTTTGTTTTAGTTGATAACAACACTAACAAATTTTGTATTCCTAAATTTCTAGCTAATCTCGCTGTTGAAATTGAGATTGAAATAATTGAAATTGATGCAGAAGATTTGAGCAATGAAAGCCTAAAAAACATAACCACTTGTGTAGAAATCTGGAATATACTAACCGATTTTAAAGCCGATAGAAAAAGTGTATTAATCAACCTTGGTGGTGGTGTAATTACAGATATTGGTGGATTTGTTGCCTCTACATTTAAAAGAGGAATAGACTTTATTCATGTGCCAACTACATTATTAGGAATGGTAGATGCTGCAATTGGCGGTAAAAACGGAGTTGATTTAGGGAATTTAAAAAACCAAATTGGCGTTATTAATGTTCCAAATTTATTAATAATTGATACGGAGTTTTTATCAACTTTATCACAACGAGAAATGCGTTCTGGTTTAGCAGAAATGCTTAAACATGGATTAATTTGTGATGCCAATTATTGGAATCAGTTTTCTGATTTAAAAGAGCTCGATTTTACAGATTTAGATCAATTAATTTATCGTTCTGTTGAGATAAAAAATGATATTGTTAAAGTAGATCCTACTGAAAATGGCGTCCGAAAAGCGTTGAATTTTGGTCATACTATTGGTCATGCCATTGAAAGTCATTTTTTAGAAACTTCAAATCCATTATTACATGGTGAAGCAATTGCTGTTGGAATGATACTAGAAAGTTATTTGTCAAAAGAAAAAAACTTACTGTCAAATGAAGCGTATCTTCAAATAAAAAAAACCATTAAATCTATTTTTAAAGAAATTTTATTTAATAAAAATGATATAGAAATCATCCTAAATTTGCTTGTGCACGACAAAAAAAATGAATATGGAAAAGTACAATTTGTGCTCTTAAATGGTATTGGTAAAATTGAGATTAATCAATTTGTTGAAAATGAAATAATTATTGAAAGTTTTAACGATTATAAATTATAATTTTTTTTACAACAATATTACATTTCGCTAATTTAATTTTTTACATTTGTCATGATGATAAAAAAACCATTAAATACTAATGAAAGCAATTTTTTTGCTAAAAACTGGACCATTTTTGTGTTGTCTAAAACGTGTGATTTTACATCAATAAAGATAAACTTAAATACTGTTTTAAAAATCATTAAATCGCTTACCTTAGATTTACCAATTGCTTATGCAAACATTAGAGTTTGAATTTAGATATATAATTACGACTTCAATTAGTATTATCTAAAAACAAAAAAAACTTAATGAATACCAAATATTACGACTTAATAAATCAGACTTATTATTTCCCGCAAGAAGAGTTTACTTTAAACAAAGAACACGCGCTTCAATTTCACAATATTGATTTAATGAAATTAGTAGAAGAATATGGAACTCCTTTAAAATTTACTTATTTACCTCAAATTTCCAACAATATTAACAGAGCCAAAAATTGGTTTCGTAAAGCAATGGAAAAAAATAAATATGAAGGGAAATACTATTATTGTTATTGCACCAAAAGCTCTCATTTTCAATATATTATGAATGAAGCTTTTAAAAATAATATTCATATAGAAACGTCTTCAGCTTTTGACATTAATATTGTAGAAAATTTATTAGAAAATGGTAAAATAAACAAAAGCACTTATATCATATGTAATGGTTTTAAAAGAGATCAATACATATCTAATATTGCACGATTGATTAATAATGGTCATAAAAATGCAATTCCGATAATTGACAATTATGAAGAATTGGATTTACTTCAAGCAGAAATAAAAGGAAAATTCAAAATCGGAATTCGAATTGCTGCCGAAGAAGAACCAAAATTTGAATTTTATACTTCTCGTTTGGGAATTGGATATAAAAATATTGTTGCCTTTTATAAAAAACAAATTCAAGAAAATGATAGATTAGAATTGAAAATGCTTCACTTTTTTATCAATACAGGAATCAATGACAACGCCTATTACTGGAACGAATTGGTGAAATGTATTAAAGTATATATTGCATTAAAAAAAGAATGTCCAACACTCGATGGATTGAATATTGGTGGTGGATTTCCAATAAAAAACTCATTGGCTTTTGAATATGATTATCAATATATGATTGATGAAATTATCAACCAAATCAAAATTGCATGTGAAGAAGCAGAAGTAGATGTTCCAAATATATTTACAGAATTTGGTTCGTTTACTGTTGGTGAAAGTGGCGGAGCTATTTATCAAGTGTTGTATCAAAAACAACAAAACGATAGAGAAAAATGGAACATGATTGATAGTTCATTTATTACTACATTACCAGATACTTGGGCAATTAACAAACGATTTATCATGTTATCGGTTAATCGTTGGAACGAATCATATGAAAGAGTTTTATTGGGAGGAAT
This sequence comes from Flavobacteriales bacterium, assembly GCA_031408335.1. Classification (GTDB taxonomy): domain Bacteria; phylum Bacteroidota; class Bacteroidia; order Flavobacteriales; family Flavobacteriaceae; genus Flavobacterium. The sequence continues at coordinate 168,361 of JANNWH010000012.1, forward strand.
GACCTGTGATAGCGATGATTATTACAATTCTGAACAAAACATGAACGCCATTTATTTACCAAAATACAACAAAGAAAAACCATTATATATTGGGTTCTTTAACACAGGTGCTTATCAAGAAACTATTGGAGGTTATGGCGGATTGCATCACTGTTTAATTCCACAACCCAAACACATTTTAATCGATAGAGATGAAAACGGAATTTTAGCTACCGAAGTTTTTTCTGAACAACAAACCTCTGATGATGTATTAAAAATATTAGGTTATTCTAAGAAATAGCAAACAATTGACTGTTAATAATTGATTAAAAAAATTGTAGAAAAAATTAAAAAACTGTTTGAAGTTTTAAAAAAATAGTTTTTCTTTGAAATCAAATCGGAAAGATTGAAATACTAACAAAATTATAGAATCTGAAATAAATTCAGATTAAAAAAAAATGAGTAAAGGACCTATAAGTCAGTTTATTGAAAAAAATTATTTGCATTTTAATGCAGCAGCTTTAGTCGATGCAGCTAAAGGTTATGAACAGCATTTACTTGAAAATGGAAAAATGATGATTACTCTTGCAGGTGCTATGAGTACAGCAGAATTAGGAAAGTCACTAGCAGAAATGATTAGACAAGATAAAGTTCATATTATTTCTTGTACTGGAGCAAATCTTGAAGAAGATATTATGAATTTAGTGGCACATAATTCTTATAAAAGAGTACCGAATTATCGGGATTTAAGTCCGCAAGATGAATGGGATTTATTAGAAAATCATTACAACAGAGTTACTGATACTTGTATACCTGAAGAAGAAGCGTTTAGAAGATTACAAAAACATATTTACAAGATTTGGAAAGGTGCAAATGACAAAAATGAAAGTTTTTTTCCGCATGAGTTTATGTATCAAATGTTAAATTCAGGAGTTTTAAAACAATACTATGAAATTGATCCGAAAGATTCGTGGATGATTGCAGCCGCAGAAAAAAACTTGCCAATAGTTGTTCCAGGTTGGGAAGATAGTACCATGGGAAACATATTTGCCTCTTATTGTATTAAAGGTGAATTCAAGCCAACAACTATGAAAAGCGGAATTGAATACATGATGTGGTTGGCCGATTGGTATCCAAAAAATTCAAGGGGAAAAGGAGTTGGTTTTTTTCAAATTGGTGGCGGAATTGCTGGTGATTTTCCTATTTGTGTTGTTCCGATGTTGTACCAAGATATGGAAATGCATGATATTCCGTTTTGGAGTTATTTTTGCCAGATTTCCGATTCTACTACAAGCTATGGCTCCTATTCGGGTGCTGTTCCTAACGAAAAAATTACTTGGGGAAAATTAGATATTCACACTCCAAAGTTTATTATCGAATCGGATGCAACAATTGTTGTTCCACTAATTTTTGCTTATTTATTAGATTTATAATCGTAGTTGTATGAAAAGAATAATTGTTGATTATGCCAAATTAACGGGTGACATTCTAAACTTATTGGTTGAAAAATTTCCTGAGGGTTATGACGATTCTGATATTATTCGTTTTAGAAATGCTCAAAATGAATTAATTGAAGCCGTTGAAGTTCGAACTATTGACACTATCTATTTAGTAAAAGTGAGTACTAAATTAGCAAGTAGAATGGAGAAATACGATGAAGAAGATGATATTGATTCTGTTATTGAGCCAATTATACCTGTAAAAGGGTTAGATGATGATGACGATGATGACGATGATGATGACGACGAAATAGATTTATTAAAAGACAAAGGAGGATCGGATGATGAAGATGATAGTGATGATGATGATGATGATGACTTTGAATCTTCTGACAATTTTGATCACGATGATGATGAAGAATAGTTAATTATTAATTCCATATAAAAAATCCCGAATTTCAATTACTACTATTGAAATTTGGGATTTTAATTTTTAGAAAATTCTATAAATATCTTTCAGAAAAAATTCTTTGATGATGATTTTGATGTCCAATTATAACAAAACCTAAAGCTCTAACTGACATATTATTTTTATTTGCCATTCCAATCCGTAATAATTGGTCTTCTGAAAAAGTTTTAAAAAGCAATAATGTTGCATGTCGAACAGCCGACATTTCAGTTAATAATTGCATTATAGTTCTTTCATTTGCATTGGCTTCAACAACATAATCATTTTCTTCAAAACCTGGTAAATTTGTTTTATCATTTCGTGCAAAACACAAAGCACGATACGCAAAAATACGTTCCGCATCTATAAGGTGTTGCAAAATATCTTTAATAGTCCATTTTCCTTCTTCATAACGATAATCAAATTTATCCATTGGAATATCCTGCACAAACTTAATTAATCTATGAAGTGAAATTTCTAACTCTTCTAATAAATCGTATTCGTTGGAAACATTTTTAATATAACTCTCATAAAATTGAGCATATTCCGTTGATTGTATTTCGTTTATTTTCATAGGCTAGGTAAGATTATGCTGAATTTCTACTTGCATTAGTATTTCCAAATAAGGATCGCATAACTAATTTTTCATATACTTGAAGTAATTTAGAATTGCTTCCCTCCTTCTTGATTTCATTAATTCGCATTAAAGCATATTGTTGAATCGTTAACAAAGGTAATACAATATCTTCTCGCATTTTAATAGATGCTTTTCCATCTGGATAATTTTCCATCAATTCTTGATGTCCGGCTATTTTTAATAACAAGCGTTTGGTTTCAGAAAATTCATTGAATATAATTTGCCAAAAATCCCCAAATTCTTCATCATTCTTCATGTAATGTGTTAAAGGAAAAAATGATTTGGCTAACGACATCATGCTATTTTCTAATAAAGTTCTGAAAAACAGCGATGTATCAAAAAGATTTTGCACTTTATACCATTGATTGGTATCTTCAAAATGTTTTAAAGCAGAACCTACTCCAAAAAAACCAGGAACATTTTGTTTCATTTGACTCCATGATCCAACAAAAGGAATTGCTCTTAAATCGGCAAAATTTAAACTTTCTGTTGAGTTTCGTTTTGAAGGTCGGCTACCAATATTGGTTTTAGAATAATAATTCAACGTACTCATTTTCTCCAAATAGGAAATAAATTTAGGATGATTTTTAAAACTTAAATATTTCTCATATCCAATTTCAGATAATTCATCGATTATTGCAATATCATCTGATGATAAATTATTTTCATTTTTATTAAAAATTTGATTGGATGCTCCTGCACTTAATAGATTTTCTAAATTATGACGACAGGAATCTAATGTTCCAAAATTAGAACTTATGGTTTGACCTTGAACAGTTACTTGAATTTCATTATTCTCAATATTCGATCCTAATGATGCATAAAAATTATGAGTTTTACCACCACCACGAGCAGGTGGTCCGCCACGACCATCAAAAAAAACAACTTTTATTCCGTATTTTCTTGACATACGGGTAATTGATTCTTTGGCTTTATAAATTCCCCAATTAGCCATTAAATAGCCTCCGTCTTTGGTACCGTCAGAGAATCCAAGCATTACCGTTTGTTTATTTCCTCGTTTCTTTAAATGCGCAGCATAACATTCATTTGAATACAAATGTTCCATTATGGAAGATGCCATTTGCAAATCGTCTATTACTTCAAATAAGGGAACAATATCAACCGTTGGATTTTCCCAATTACACAATCGGAACAAAGCTAAAGTTTCCAATACATTTAAAGCACTTTCATTATTACTAATAATGTATCTATTAGAACCTAACTCGCCATTATTTTCTTGAATTTGTTTCATGACTTCAATTGATTCGATAGTTTGTTTGGTGATTTCATCTTCAAAAAAATCTGTGCTAATCTTACCTGAGATATTTGTTATGGCAATTATTCGTTCATTTTCACTTAAGGTAAAATAATTTGAAATTCCTTTAGTGTCTTTTTCTAAAAAATTAAAAATAGTTTGAATCACTTTATTGTGAATTTTACTATTCTGTCGAATGTCTAAAGAAGCAAAATGAAATCCAAAAATAGTGACTTTATTAAGCAAATCATTTATATCATCTAAATACAATGATTGGTGTTTCTCAATACATATTGATTTGATTTCGCTTATCTTATTTAATAATTCAGGTAACGTAATGTAAATACTTCCATTAGAGTAAAATACAGAACGATATATTTTATTTTCAATTTCAGAAATGATGACATCAATTCCCGAAAAAGTTAATTTTCGTTTCAACTTTCTAATGTCTAAATAGTAACATTTGAGTATCGCCGTTCGTAATCTATCTGCAACATTTAATGTAATTTGTGATGTAACAAATGGATTTCCATCACGGTCACCACCAGGCCAAAAACCTAAATTAATAATTGTATTTGCAATCGGTTTTTCTTTATAAATATTTTTTTGAATGTATTGCAACATTTCGCCTGAGGTTTGATAAAACACATTTTCTAAATACCAAATTAAGCTCACAGCTTCATCGTAGGGACTTGGTTTTTCTTTTTTAATAAAAGGTGTTTTCCCTAATTGCGCTAACAATTGTTTAATTATTATTAAATCGTTTTTCCGAATTGCTTCAGTTAAATCGGTTATGATTCCGAGTACTGAACCAGGATAAAATTGAGTTGGATGAGCAGTCAATACTGGACGAATATTGAAATTATCAAAAAAATCAATTAATTCATTTTTCATTTCATTAGTAACCGCTTTTTCGTTACTATCCCGCAATGAACCATGTCCTTCCATATTATTTACAATTGGGAAAGCTGCATCTTCTATTGCATCAAAAAGCACTATTTGGCGTTCAACATATTGTATAAATCGAAACATCAGACTAATTTTATCATCTTCAGAAATAGCGTCTAAATATTTTTGAGAAAACGAGTTAACTATTTCAATTGGAGTCAAATTATTTTTAAACCCATTTAAACAGACTTCACTAAACAATGGTAATAACACACCTGTATTATCAATAGCATCAAATGGCAAAGTGATAAAAACACTATTGTAAATATGATATTTTGATAATACATTTTGATTGAATCGCTCTATTTTTGGGAGTGTATACATAACTACTATATTTTTCTATAATTGTAAAAAAAGGAAACCTAATAAAAAACCTCATTCGCAAAGGTGAATGAGGTTAGTATTTTAATAAAAAAGATGAATTACAAATTTTTAAAAATGGTGTGCATCAATCGTTTTTTATCATTTATACTTTCCTCAAGTGAAATCATTGATTCTGTTCGATAAACTCCATCAATATCATCAATCATAAAGATAACATCTTTTGCGTGTTTGGTATCTTTAGCTCTAATTTTACAAAAAATGTTGAATTTCCCAGTAGTTACATGAGCTACAGTAACAAACGGAATTTCGTTAATTCGTTCTAATACAAATTTTGTTTGTGAAGTATTGTTAAGGTAAACACCAACATAAGCAATAAACGAATAACCTAATTTTTCATAATCTAGCGTTAATGAAGATCCCATTATTATTCCAGCATCCTCCATTTTTTTTACTCTAACATGAACAGTACCGGCGGAAATTAATAATTTTTTTGCAATGTCAGTAAAAGGAACTCTTGTGTTATCAATCAACATTTCAAGAATTTGGTGATCAACTTCGTCTAAACGGAACTTACTCATAATAAAGTATTTATATTATTGTTTTATTTGCAATACAATTTTATAGATTTTGTTTATAATAAAGACAAAACATTTGTTAAATAATTAAACCATTAACAAAATTCACCTGTTTTCCCAAACAAAATGTAGCTTTTTTATCAATTTTAGGAATAGAATCTTCATTATCTGAGTAAAGCATTTTATGTGCATTGTATTGAAAATGACCATAAAACCCTTTTAAATCACCAATTTCAGCTATGTAAGCATTAAATTGGATTTCACCATCAATTAATTCTTCTTTAAAATGAGCTGCAAAATTCGTAATAATTTCTTTATTATCATAATTTATTTTGACATTTCTGCAAACAATATCATAAAAATTGATTTTATTTTGCGGAATTTTCATATATAGTTCGTTTTCATTGTCAACTATATCGTTTTCGTAAATAAACTGTAAACCAGAAATTAAAGCGATAAAAATCATTTTTCGAGTATATTCTCTATAATAATCATTTTCATAATGACCCGCTTCAAATAATACAGTTGGAACATTTAAATTCTGAAAAGTGTCTCCAATGCAATTGTTGTTAAATTCGTCATCAAAACGCCCGACTTGATTCGGAATGTGTTTCTGTAATTCCTTATTCATTGCAACAATTACATTCATTGCTTTTGAACGAGCTTCATTTACATCACGATTTATATTAAATGATGGAGCCAAAAATGAAACTGTAGCGACTTTTCCTGTATCTCCAGCTCCGTAAATAGTTCGTTGATCATGTAAATTATAACAATAATTAGGACTAAAATCGTCGAATGTTTTTCGTAGCAAATTACTTTCAGGTTGCGATAAATGCAATGCATCGCGATTTAAATCGATACCATTAGCATTTTCACGAGTATACAACTCAGCTCCATCAGGATTTACCATTGGTAAAAAGCAAAAAGTAAATTCATTTAATAACGTAACTCCTATTTCATCATTAGAGTGTATTAGATTAAAAAAATCAAAAAGAGCTTTTGTAGTAGTACTTTCGTTACCGTGCATTTGCGACCACATGAAAACTCTAGTTTTTCCATTTCCAATTTCGTACTTATATATTGGTTTGCCTTGTACGGATTTTCCAATAATTACTATTGAAAATTTTGATAAAAGAGGTTGTAAATCATTTAGTGTAATGTATCTTCCGAAAAGAGCATTTTCTTTATACTGTTTATGAAGTTCTATGTAATTCATTTGCTACTAATTAACTTGAAATCCGTTGGCAGGAATTTTACCTTTAACACCTATAAAACTTTGGAGTAAAATATCCAAATCTGCTTCGAAATTAGAAGTTAGGTATAAAGGCTCTCCAAATTTCACTTCTTTCTTTCCAAAATCAAAAGCGACTGGAATAATTGGTACATTAGCTTTTAAGGCAATATAATAGAATCCCGATTTTAATTCGGTTACTAATTTTCTCGTACCCTCTGGAGCTATTGCTAATCGCAATTCATCATAATTATCAAAGGTTTTAGCAATGGCATCTACCTTATTTAAATTTCCTGTTCGATCAATTGGTTTTCCTCCCATCCAACTAAAATACCATCCAAATGGAAATCGAAATAATTCTTTTTTACCTACAAAATGCATTGGCACACCAGTTATTCCTCGTGTAAAAATTCCTAAATAGAAATCATGCCAACTCGTATGAGGAATTACCATGAACAAACATTTCTTGATTTTTTTATCCAGAATTCCATTAATTTTCCAACCCATTAATTGAAAAAAAATAAATTGGTAAAGTTGTTTCTTCATCTAAAATAATTTGTGTAAATTTAGCATATTATCTTTTATCTATTTCGAAAATACATTTATGATTTCCAAATTTTTTAGTTATTTCTTACCAATAAATGTTTATAAAAAAAACTCCTCAATTAGTAAAACGATTGAAGTAACTTGGAATAATGGTCAATTGGTTCTTGATAGTCAAAACACTAATTACTCTTATGGAAGTTTGCAACGTATTTTAAGAAAAGGACTTAAATATATTGGATTTGAGCGAATAAGAAAATTCAACAGCATTCTTATTCTTGGTGTTGCTGGCGGAAGTGTTATTATGACTTTAATTGATGAAATAAAGTTTAAAGGTAAAATTACTGGTGTCGAAATAGATGAAACAATTATTCCAATTGCAAATAAATATTTCCATTTAGATAAAATTAAAAATCTAGAGATACTAATTGATGATGCCTTTGAATATGTTCTTAAAACAAAAGAAAAATACGATTTAATTATCATAGATGTTTTTCAAGATACAACAATGCCTAATTTTTTATTTGAAGATTTTTTTATTAAAAGAATCAATTTTTTATTGAATTTTGAGGGTTTTATTTTATTTAACACAATGGTGATTAGTGAAAAAGACAGAATCCGGAATTTAGATTATAAAAAGAAATTCGATGAAAATTATTCGTTGCGAATGTATCCAAAAGTAGAAGATCACAACGAATTGTTCACCATAAAGAAACTAGTGAAATGAAAAAAATTTTAAAAAAACTACTAGTTGGAAAAGTCACTATAAAAGACAAGCCAAAGTTCAATCCGATTGAAAGACGTATACTAAACATTAGAGCGATTTGGAATAATGATCATCAATACGATAATGGAATTGAAAAAATTGTTCGTCTTTTTTTGTCTTCCTCACAATTATTTTTTCCGGGTGTTTACATTAAATATTTTGCCAGTCGATTGGGTTACGTCTATCAAGATTTAGTACTCGATTTTTATGTTATTGCAAAAGTTGCTTTCCCGCTACTGATTTTAAAAAATGGTTGGCAAGATATGGATTGTATTGTATGGATTATGATTTATGTTTTGCTCGAAACGGTTTTGTATATACCGACTTTAATTTTTGCCTCCGACTTGTTTAATCGACCTCGATCATATAAACGTTCGATGCTATTATTGTTTTTTAATTATATTGAAATTGTAGTTTCATTTGGCGTATTGTATACGCTAGGTAACAATATGAATGTGCCATTTGAACATTGGTTCGATTCTATTTACTTTAGTGTGGTAAGTGCTAATTCGATTGGATTTGGCGATTATTATCCAATAACAACTTATGCTAAAGTATTGGTAAGTATTCAGGCGATGTTCTTTTTATCGTTTGTAGTTTTGTTTTTGAATTTCTTTTCTACAAAAGTAAAAAGCAAAGGTTACTTTGACAATGAAGAATTAGAATAAATGTTGGAATTTATTTTTTAGAAGCTATTATTTTTCTTGCTTTTTCTAGATCTTCAATCGTGTCAATTCCGATTCCAACATGAGTTGTTTCAACCATTTTAATTCGCTTTCCGAATTCTAAATACCGAAGTTGTTCTAATTTTTCAGAAGCTTCTAATGATTTCATTGGCAAGGAATAAAAATCTAGTAAAGCTTGTTTTCTAAAAGCGTATATTCCAATGTGTTGAAAATAACGAACACTTTCATTTTTTTCTCTTGGATATGGAATTACGGATCTTGAAAAATACAATGCAAATAGATTTTGATCTACTACCACTTTTACATTATTTGGATTATTGATTTCAGATTCGGATGTAATTTCTCGCATTAGTGAAGCTAAATCTACTTTAAAATTTAGATCATTTTTAAAAACATCAATAAGTTGCGCTAAAGGTGTTGCATCAATAAATGGTTCATCGCCTTGAACATTTATTACAACATCAACATCTAATTCAATAACAGCTTCTGCAATTCTATCGCTACCACTTTCATGCGTTTTAATTGACATAATTGCTTTTCCTCCATTTGAAATTATTTCATCATAAATTAAATCCGAATCAGTAACCACAAAAACATCATCAAATAAATTGGTGTTTTTTGCCGCTTGGTAGGTGCGAAGAATAACGGTTTTACCTCCTAAATCTTGCATTAATTTTGCAGGAAAACGAGTTGAAGCATAACGAGCAGGAATTACGGCAATTACTTTCATAAAAAAGTTTATGAGTTTACGAGTTTAGAAGTTTATTTTTTTAACTTTTTATAAATCCAAAATACTACTCCAAAGATAATAACTACAAGTACAATTGCAACTATTGGAAGAAAAATGGCGAAAGAACTTAAGGTTATTGCGGTTCCAGTTTCTGCAGTTGCAACTATTGGATTTCCTATTCCTGCAGTTTTTACTGATGATGCTAATCGTGTTGTTGTGGTTAATACTTGCATTGCAGAAGCTGTTCCGCCACCAGCTATAATAGCTAAAATGGTTGTTATAGTTGGCGAAACATCAATTAAAGTAGAAGCCATTACTACAAATCCAGCAATTGCAGCTAAAGGTGTTGCAATTGTGTCTAATAAATTATCAATAAACGGAATGAAATAACCAAAAATTTCAAAAACCATTGCAGCTGCAAAACTAATTAAAGCTGGTAAACTTCCAATCCAAACCCAACTTTCGTTGAGTGGAATTAAATTAAGATGAGAAGCCAAACTTAAAGCAAAAACAGGTAAAAAAACTCTAAAACCTGATGCTGATGCTAAACCTATTCCGAGACAAACTGATAGTATTGTTTCTAGATTCATTTATTATTATTGTTGTGGAACAGTATCAAAATTTACCATCCAATGAATTCCAAATTTATCAGTAAACATTCCGAAATAAGCATCCCAAAATGTATTTTCCATTGGCATTGTGATGGTTCCATCTGCTGAAAGTCCTATGAATAATTGGTCTGCTTCTTCTTTACTTTCAGCGTTTAAAGATATTGCACTATTAGATCCCATAATCACATGGTTTTGTTGAGAACTAGTATCGCTTCCCATTAACTCAGAATTTTTTCCTATTGGTAAAGTAACGTGCATTATTTTTTCGCCATCGATTTCACTCAATTCTGGTCCGCCCATACTGGGCATATCTTTGAATTTACCAATAAAACTAAATTCCGTTTTAAAAACTGATTTGTAAAACATAAATGCAGCTTCACAGTTTCCGTTAAAGGTTAGGTAAGGTTTAATTTCAGCCATGATTTTATTTTTTATAGTATCAAATATAGTATATTTTTTAGGATTCATTTGTCAAAAGTTCACATTTATCAAATACTATTACTCAAAACTATCGTCTTTAAAACCAATCAAATACAATTTATCTTTGGCTCTAGTAATAGCAGTATACAACCAACGAACGTAATCTCGATCAATTCCATCGGGCAAATAAGGTTGTTCGACAAAAACCGTATTCCATTGTCCACCTTGCGATTTATGACAAGTAATTGCATAGGAAAATTTGACTTGCAATCCGTTAAAATATTCGTTTTCTTTTACTTTTTGAAATTTGGCGTATTTGGATGTTAAATGATCGTAATCTTTCATTACTTCTTCATACAATTTGTTCGATTGATCGTAAGTTAATGAAGGTGATTCGCTTTTGATAGTATCTAAAATCAAAACGGTTTCAAACGGAATCTGATTGGGATAATCAACCATTCGTATCTTAACTTTAGCAAAATTAAATCCGTAAAATTCTTTAAAACCAAATATTTCCAACACTTCAATAATATCTCCATTGGCAATAAATCCGGCTTCGTCTTTTTCTTTAAGCCAAAAATAATTATTCTTAACTACCATTAAATAATCGCCAGTTGACAAATCGCTTTCTTTATCTAAAATTTTGGTTCGTATTTGCTCATTGTATTGATTGGCTCTTTTGTTGGAACGAACTATAAATGCGGTGTCTTCAATCGAATAGTTGCTGTACGCCTGATTGATAGCATCTTGAATGTCGTAACCATCCGTTAAACGAACAATATCTTTAAATCCTTTAAGCTTGAATTTGAATTCGGTGATAAATGTATCTTTTAAAAGTTCTCTTAATTCTGTAGCATTGTATAAGATTCCAGAATTTAATTCTTGTCGCATTACTTCATCGAGTTCTATCCAATCTATTTTTTTGTCGTAATTGAGTTCTAAAGTATCGGTATTTAAAGCTGGAGAAATATCTAAATGTATTGGTGGCAATTGCGCTGTGTCGCCAAGTAGAATCATTTTGCAATTCTCGCCACTATAAATATAAGAAATCAAATTATCTAATAAACTTCCGTTTTCATAGAGTTTGCTTTCGTTGCTTTGATCAGAAATCATTGAAGCCTCATCAATTATGAAAATTGTATTTTTGTGTTTGTTTTGTTGCATCGTAAACGAAACTCCTCCTCCACTTGATTTTTTTGGGAAATAAATTTTTTTATGAATTGTAAATGCTGGTTTGTTTGAATAATTGGCAATTACTTTTGCAGCTCTTCCTGTTGGTGCTAGCAAAATGTATTTTTTATCGATTTCGATAAGATTATTTACTATGGTAGAAATGACTGTTGTTTTTCCAGTTCCAGCATAACCTTTAAGTACAAAAATTGCATCGTTATTAGTATTTGTGATGAATGCAGCTATTTTTTGAAAGAAAGCATCTTGCTTAATTGTGGGATTAAACGGAAAGTTTTTAGACAAAATAGAATAGAAATTTTTTGTACTCACAATCAAATATGATTTAACGCAAAGTAATGAAAAAGTAAATAAAGAAATAGAACTAAAATGAACGAATTTAAATTTATGTATTATTCTTACAATTACCTAAAATATTAGCTATTATTAAGCACTTCATCGACTTTATTTTTACTTTAATCGATAAGTATATAAATTCACTAAACCAAATTTATTATTAATATTAACTTAAAAATTATTTTCATGAAAAAAATTATTATTTTGCTAATGGCATTGTCATTTATATCTTGTAACGAAGATGATAGTATGGATGAAACTGTTCAAAAAATGCCTAAAACAGTTACTACAATTTCTGTTGTTCAAAGACTAGGGACAACTTACGTAACGCAACCTATTTATGCTGGTCAAAACATTTTGGCAGGTTACCTTGAAATCAGTAACGACGGTACTCACTTTGAAGTAGAATACTTCGCGACAGGAGATTGGAAATTTACTGAACTGCATCTGTATGTTGGTGATTTAGCTTTTGCTCCTCAGGCTGGTAATGGAAATCCAATTCCAGGTCGATTTAACTACAAAGTTAATTTTACGAATGCAACTGCTGTAACTTCCTATTCTTTTGTTGTTCCGCTTAATGCAATCAATGGCATTCAAGATCAGTGTATTATTGTAGCTGCACATTCGGTAATGAAAAGATTTAATGAAACTGGTGCTGTAGTACAAACAGAAACTGGTTGGGGAGGACTTGTTCCATTTGCGGGTGCTAATTGGGCAACCTACTCCAATTATTGTTTATCGAATGGAACTCCAATAGATCCAGAAAAATAAAAAATATAAATTTTATCAAAGTGCTCAATATATTGGGCACTTTTTTATTTAGAATAATTTGTGAACGTTTTAAAAGTATTTTAAATACCATTTTATTCGTAAGTTTGCGATGTTAAAATCGATTATGACATCAAGTATTACAGACAAAACCTATAAAAAATTAACTATTCAAGTTTCATTGAATGGATTAACATTTTGTGTTTTTGATACATTGAGTGGAAAACCAATAGTACTACAAAACATCCATTTTGATAGTTTTCAACGAAGTGCTAATATTGAAGATTTGTTTACTACCGTTTTTAGAGAAAACCCAGAATTGAGTCATAAGTACGATGAAATTTTAATAATTCACAGTAATAATCTTTCCACATTTGTTCCAATTGCCTTATTTGATGAAGAATTTTTAGGAAGCTATTTACAATACAACACCAAAGTTTTTGAATCTGATTTTTTTACTTTTGACGATATCTCCAACTACGAAATGAAAAACGTTTATATTCCGTATGTAAATATGAATAATTTTTTTATAGACCAATATGGTTCGTTTGATTATAAGCATGCCAATAGTATTTTGGTGTCTAAATTACTCGATTTATCAAAAAACAATGAGGAACGCAAGATGTTTATCTACGTAAGTGAAAATCATTTTGAAATTATAATTTTGCAAAATCAAAAATTACATTTGTACAATTCATTTGACTATAAAACACCAGAAGATTTTATTTATTATATTCTTTTCACTGCTGAACAATTGCAAATGAATCCAGAGCATTTTAAATTAGAACTATTAGGTAAAGTTGAAGAGAATGATGTTTTATACAAAATGGCTTTCAAATACATTAGAAACGTTTCATTATTTGATGTTTCTGATTTTAAAAACTCTTTTACAGAAAATGAAAACCGCGAACACTTTATATTACTTCACTCGTGAGAATTATTTCAGGCAAATATAAAGGGCGACGAATTACAGCACCTAAAAATCTTCCTGTTCGTCCAACGACCGACATGAGTAAAGAAGCATTATTTAATGTTTTGAACAATCATTTTAATTTTACGAATTTAAAAGTATTGGATTTATTTTCTGGAACTGGAAATATAAGCTACGAGTTTGGTTCACGTGGATGTGAAGCAATAATAGCTATTGATGGCGATATGGGTTGTGTAAATTTCATCAAAAAAACGGCAAAAGAGTTTGAGTTGAATATTACTGCTATTAAAAACGATGTCTTTAAATTTTTAGAAAAACATAAAGGAAGTTACGATATTATTTTTGCTGATCCACCATATGGAATTGATCAAAAGGAATTTGAAAAACTTATTGTTCTTATTTTTGAAAATAAACTATTAAATGTAGAGGGAATGCTAATTATAGAACATTCTAAACGCACAAAACTCGATCACATGATGCATTATTCTTTTCAAAAAAATTATGGTGGTTCGGTGTTTTCGTTTTATGAGTTGGAAGATAAAAATGAAGGAATTGAAAAGATTGACGAAGACTAATAGAACTCGATAACATCTATTTTATCATTAATAAATTCTACAGAAATCATAATTTCAGCATCATTCGAATAATATTCTAATTCGAAATCAACCTTATTAGTTTCTTCATTTATATGAACAAAAATATCTTTAAAACTATAATCTCGGGTTAAGTTAATTTTTCTTTCCGAGAATTCAACATCAATTTGATTCTGAACTTCATAAGATAATTCAGAAAGCGAATCAATTATTTGATATGTCTTTTGTAAGACATTTGAAAATGGTCCATTCAAATCACCATCAATGCAAATAGAAATTGGCTCTTCGTTGTTGTTTTTTATTTTATATTCTGTATCCCAAGTAAAATAAACATTATCAGGCTTATACTGACAAACCAATTTTCCCAATTTAGAATCCATTATTGTTTTCTCTAAAGGTTTTTTAGAGAACAGATTACCAAATAACAATTTCAAAACACTCATACTATATTATTTAAAAAAGCAGACCTGTAAGCCGGATTCTGTCATCGATAAATCGACGCCTTATCATTTATCTAGTCCCGATATTACTATCGGGATCCATCTTTCTACCCTTTGGCAACGAACGAGTAATTCTTAACTACCAATATACTTGAAATTTCACCGCATAGAGTTTACCTGGTTTCACTACAGCTTAACCTGTACCTGCTTTCTGTTGCACTTGTCCTTTTCCGATTGCTCGAAACGACGGATGTTATCCGCTATGCTACTCTTTGGTGTCCGGACTTTCCTTCCCGATAAATCGGGACGATAAGGCGGTCTGCGGTGCAAAGATAAAGAATTAGGAATTAGGATTTGCAAATTTAGGATTTTGGAATTATTTTAAAACTTTTGACTTTTGACTTTTGACTTTTGACTTATAAAATCTATATTTGTATTCCAATAAAAATTCATGGAACAATTTGTAGTATCGGCTCGAAAATACCGTCCGCAAACATTTAAAGATGTTGTTGGTCAGCAAGCTATTACTACTACATTATTGAATGCAATTGAAACGAATCATTTGGCTTCAGCTCTTTTATTTACTGGACCAAGAGGCGTTGGAAAAACAACTTGTGCGCGAATTTTAGCACGGAAAATTAACCAGCCTGGATATGATGATCCGAATGAAGATTTTGCATTTAATGTTTTTGAATTGGATGCTGCTTCAAACAATTCGGTTGATGATATTCGGAGTTTGATAGATCAGGTTCGTATTCCACCTCAAACTGGAAAATACAAAGTATATATTATTGATGAGGTACATATGTTGTCATCACAAGCTTTTAACGCCTTTTTAAAAACCTTAGAAGAACCGCCAAAACATGCTATCTTTATTTTGGCTACAACTGAAAAGCATAAAATTATTCCGACCATATTATCGCGTTGTCAGATTTTCGATTTTAAACGAATTACTGTAAAAGATGCTACAGCATATTTAGCAGAAGTAGCTCAAAGTCAAGGTGTTGTTTTTGAAGAGGATGCTTTACATATTATTGCACAAAAAGCCGATGGCGCTATGCGTGATGCGTTATCTATTTTTGATAGAGTAGTTTCGTTTTGTGGAAATAATTTAACACGACAAGCGGTTACCGAAAACTTGAATGTGTTGGATTATGAAACCTATATTAAAATCACCGATTTAATTTTAGAAAATAAAATTCCTGAAGTCCTTATTTCCTATAATGATATTTTAGCAACAGGTTTTGACGGACATCATTTTATTGCTGGATTGGCATCACATTATAGAGACTTATTGGTTTGTAAAAATCCAGCAACATTAGTTTTATTAGAAGTTGGTGAACAAGCGCAAAAATTATATGGCGAACAAGCTCAAAAATGCAGTCAAGATTTTTTGTTAAAAGGAATTGAAATTGCCAACGATTGTGATTTAAAATTTAAAGTAGCTCAAAATCAACGATTACTGGTTGAACTGGCGCTAATGCAACTTTGCTCTATCGACTTTGATGGAGAAAAAAAAAAGTTGACTTTATAATTCCACCCACTTATTTTAGAAATAATAATTATTCTATTGCTGAAGTTGTCCTTCGACATCCCGTGGCTTCAGGACAGGATGACAATGTTAGTAAGGAAGATGGAAGCGGGAAGATGGAAGTGGGAAGCCATAAATTGGAAGATGATTCAGACAAGAAAAGTGAAAAGGCAAATCAAATTGAAGAAACTTCTATAGCAGCTTCAATTAAAATTGATGAAATGGCTTCGACTCTTGCCATAACCCAGCCAACAACTAACAACCAACCGATAATTGAAACCAAAGTTTCTTCACTCTCTTTAGCAAGTATAAAAGCTAAAAAAGAGTTACAAGAAGCGCAAAAAGGTTTAGTTAAAGAAGAAGTTCATTTACCAAGTGAAGTATTTACAGAAACCCAAATGCAAGCTTTTTGGTTTAAGTTTGCTGATCGATTGAGTGAAAAAGGACATCGCATAATGGAATCACTATTACGCATAAGTGATCCAAAATTAGATGGTTTTAAAATTATTCATGAAATGCCTAACGATGGTTCAAAAATTGATTTTGAAAGAGAAAAACACGAGCTTTTAACGTATTTAAGAAGTCATTTACACAACCATGAAATTAGTATTGAAATTGTTGTAAACGAACAAATTGACAGTAAAAAAGCTTTTACTGCAATTGATAAATACAATCGATTAAACGAAATTAACCCGAATTTAGAAGTTTTGAAAAAGTTGTTTGATTTGGATTTGTAAGCTTCTCGATACATCCCGATAAAAATCGGGACACTCGAAGTGACGCTATCATTTACTTATTCACTTTTAAAATAAAATCAATCAATCCTTTCATATATGTTTTTTGGTCGTCGTACATACTCATGTGACTTCCGTTAGCACAATATAAATAAGTTCCGTTTTTAACTTGCGATGCCATCCATTTCATGTATTCTGGATCCATTGTGTCGTATTTTGCTCCAATTACTAATGTTGGAACTACTAATTTTGGTAATTCTTCAGACACATCCCAATTGGTTAATTTTCCGGAAATTCCCATTTCACTTGGACCTTGCATGGTAATATAAAGTGATTGATTCATTTTGCTAAAAGCTCTATTTACTGGTTCTGGCCAATCGGAAAGAGGCTTTCTAAGAATGTGTTGGTTGTAGAAATTATTCATTAGTAAATCCATATATTTTGGATTTGAATAGTCTTTTTTAGCCTCGATATCTTTAATGGTTTTTAACACATCTGGGTTTAATTGTTTTTGCAAAACTTTAGAATATTCTCCATATTTAGGACAACTTGCCATCATATTTGAAATTACTAATCCTTTTAAGTTATCTTGATATTTTAATGCATATTGCATGGCTAGAATTCCGCCCCAAGAATGTCCTAATACATAAAAATTATCTTTATTTAAATTGAGTGATTTCCGAACTTGCTCTACTTCTTCAACATATCTCGTTAAATCCCACATAGTAGTATCATTTGGATTATCAGACAAACCAGTTCCAATTTGATCGTAATAAATAAATTCGATTCCTTCAGCTGGTAAAAAACTTTCCATACATTCAAAATACTCATGTGAAGCACCTGGTCCTCCGCTTAAAAGCAATAATTTAATTTTCGGATTATTTCCAAAACGTTTGGTCCATACTTTCAATTTTCCTTTTGGAGAATCGATTGTAATTATTTTTATACCGCCTGTTTGAATTCCGGTTTCATTCGATTTGAAATAATTGGAAGTAGTGTTTTCTTCTTTTTTACAAGACACGAGTATATGCGAACTAGCGAAGCAAATGAAAAGTAAAAAAAACGATAGTCCGAAAAGTAATTTTAGAGTTTTCATATACATATTCTTTAATTTGTGGGTTAATTATTAGCAAATGTCGCACTGAGCTTGTTGAAGTGCTTCTTTAATTAGTCTTCAACAAGCTCAGACTGACACTTCATTATCCTATTAATTCTAGATTTAACTTAACTAATTTAGTTACATCAAATACTTCTTTACAATTTTCCGTTGTATAATGCTTTTACAATTCCGTCTGCCAAACCAATTTTAGGCACATAAATTTGTCGTGCTCCACTCCATTTCATTGCATTTAAATAAATTTGTGCTGCAGGAATAATTACATCAGCTCTATCGGTATTCATGCCTAATTCGGCTATGCGTTGCTCATAAGTTAAAGAACTAAAGTATTGATATTGAGCAGATAAATATACATAAGATAAAGGTTTGTCTTGATGTTTTTCAGATAATTTATGAATTTTATTAATATTTCCACCAGAACCAATAAGCGTAACATTATCATAAGGTTCACAAGTTGATTTTATCCATTTTTCAATCTCAACCCAAACAACATCATTTACCATATTATTTAACAACCGAATAGTACCGTTTTTAAATGATTTTGAAGCCACCATTTTTCCTTCAGAAAATAATGAAAATTCAGTGCTTCCACCACCAACATCTAAATAAAGATAGGTTTTGTCTGTGCTTAACAAACCATGTAAATCAGAAGATGCAATAATAGCTGCTTCTGTTTTACCATCAATAATATCAATATCAATTGTTGATTTTTCTTTAATTATTTCGGCAACTTCTTTTCCGTTATAGGCTTCGCGCATTGCTGAAGTTGCACAAGCTTTGTATTTTTCGACTTTATATACTTTCATTAATAATTTGAAAGCATTCATGGCATCAATCATTCTTTCAACATTCTCTTCCGAAATTTCACCTACGGTAAAAGCATCTTGTCCTAAACGAATTGGCACACGAATTAAAGCCGATTTATTGAATTGAGTTGGTACTTCATCTTGTTCAATTATATTGGTTATAAGCAATCTCATGGCATTGGAACCAATATCGATAGCTGCATATTTTTTTATTGTAATCATTATTTTTTTGTTGTGTGTTGTGGGTTTTATGTTGTGGGTTGTATGTTGTTGGTTGTAATATAAATTTTATACTTTTTACAGTGACAATGCACTTAAACTTATAACCTACAACTTACAACTTCGCACTTCTAACTTCGTACTTCTAACTTCATACTTTTCTTGCCCAGATTAAAGTGGAAAGCTTTTTGTTTTTGATGGTTTTCAATTTTTAAGTTTATAAAGCGACCAACGGAAGCTATTATAAACATTTTAAATTGTTACCAACACAATAAAAACTTGTAACGGAAAGCTGGATTAGGCACCTAAAAATAAAGTTAATTATTTTCGTTGGTATGGCTTTTATAATAATTATAGGTTTCGAGTTGTGCACGAAAAATTGGTTCATCAGCATTTCTCAAACGGTATTTATTATCTAATTTTTCGGAATGATAACGTGCTTTTACGTTTCCTTTCCATCCAACATTGAAATTATCTATTAATTGTTTTTTTATGTTTTCGTCTAAAATCGGACAGGTTACTTCTACTCGACCATCGAGATTACGAGTCATAAAATCGGCTGAGGAAATAAAAACGTCTGGATTATTATTGTTTCCGAAGATAAAAACTCTGGAATGTTCCAGAAAATTATCAACAATGCTTATCGCTTCTATGTTTTCGCTCATGCCTTTTACGCCAGGAATTAGAGAGCAAATTCCTCTTATTTGCAATTTAACTTTTACTCCAGCTTTACTAGCATCGTATAATTTATCGATCATTGCAAAATCGGATAAGCTATTCATTTTTAAATTGATATAAGCAGAATTTCCAGCTAAAGCATGAACTATTTCTTTATCAATTAGTTTATAAATTTTAGATCGTGTATGATGCGGAGAAACAATTAGGTGTTTATAGCGATGCAAACGATAATTGACTTCAAAGAAATCGAACACTTTAGAAACGTCTTTTAAAATTTGTTGGTGACTAGTAAAAAGTGTCACATCAGTATAAATTTTAGCTGTCGATTCGTTGAAGTTTCCGGTTGAAATAAATCCGTATCGTTTTAGTTTGCCTTGTTCAATTCGTTCTACCATACAAATTTTAGAATGCACTTTTAAACCTTTAATTCCGAATATTAATTCGATACCTTCAGTTTGCATTTGTTCAGCATACGAAATATTACTCGCTTCATCAAAACGCGCTTGTAATTCAATTTGAACTGTTACTTTTTTACCATTTTTTGCAGCATTTATTAACGAACTTATAATTTGTGAATTTTTAGCTAAGCGATACAGTGTAATTTTTATTGTTGTTACTTTAGGATCGAGAGCCGCTTCGCGTAAAAACTTTATTAAATAGGAAAACGATTGATATGGAGCAGAAATTAGATAATCTTTATTAGCTATTTTATTTAAAATACTTCCATCTAATGAAAGACCTTCAACAGGAAGCGGATCTTTTTGTTGGTACAATAAATCAAATCGTCCTAAATTTGGAAAGCTCATATAATCGCGACGATTGTGGTATCGTCCGCCGGGAATAATGCTATCTGTTGATTCGATTCCCATATTGGATAAGAAAAAATTTAAGGTGTCTTTTCCAATTGTTTTATCGTAAACAAAACGAACTGGTTCGCCTATTCTTCTATCTTTTACAGATGTTGCTATTTTTTGAAGCATACTTTTACTCATATCACTATCGATATCAAGTTGTGCGTCGCGTGTAATTTTAATCATGTGAGCTGAAATACTTTCGTAATCAAAAATATTGAAAATGCTGCTTAGATTCAAACGAATAACATCATCAAGCATCATAATATATTGTTTTTCTTTTACAGCAGGAAGTTCAACAATACGATTGATGTTTTTTGGGAGTTCTACAATAGCATACCTAATTTCTTGTTTTGGTTTTACAAGACCTAAAAGTGTTGCTTTTTTGTCGGTTTTCATAACTAATTTTATAGCTAAATAACCCATTGTATCTTTAAGTAATGGAAACTCAGCTAAATCATTTAATATAATGGTAACTAATTCTGGACTTACTTTTTGGATAAAAAAATCTTTTATAAAAAGTTCCTGATCGTTAGAAACATTTTTTTCATCAACAATAAAAACATTTTGTTTTTCGAGTTGACTTTCTATAATTTCTAGTACGCGTAAACTATCTGATTGTTGTTTAATAACAATGGCGGTGATGTCTTTTACTAATTGTTGTGCAGAAATTCCGCCAAGCACTTTTTCACCTGTTTCTCCAGATAAACTCAAACGTCGAATGGCAGCAAAACGCACTCTAAAAAACTCATCTAAATTATTGGAAAAAATACCTAAAAAGCGTAATCTATCTAATAAAGGTACACTATCGTCGGCAGCTTCTTGTAAAACTCTTGCATTAAAAGCAAGCCAACTTTTTTCTCTATCGATGTATTTATAATTTAAATTTGAACTCATAGTTTAACAATGGCTAGGAAATAAAATTTTATCTGTTTTACCTTTTGAAATGTTTTTCCAATCGTTAGTTTCAAATATAATTGAAACAAAACCAGCAGTAGGTACATTATCTATAAAAACATTTCCAAATTTATTAACAAAATCGGTAATAGCGTTATTATGACCGAAAAGAATTAGGTTATTGCAGTCATTTGGGCAAGATTTAACAATTTGTTCTAGATTTCTTAATTCGAAAGTATATAAATTATCAAAAAACTGAATAGATTTTTTATCGAGGTTCCAATTTTCTATAAATAATAGTGCGGTACTTTTTGCTCTGTTAGCAGAACTACTCCAAATAATTATATCTAATGGAATATAGTTTAAAGATTTTTTTGCAACAGCAATAGCTTTTTTAATTCCGTTTTCAGTTAAAGGTCTTTCATAATCTTTTAGCGGAAAATCCCAAGATGATTTGGCATGACGAATTAATAGGATAGACTTCATTATATTTTTTTTGGAATTGAAAAACAAATTAAACAGTTTTATAAATATATGAAAAAAAGTTTAAAATTAAATGATTTTTTTAAACACTTTCAATTATGAATCATGATTTATAATGGCACATTTAATTTTTATACTAATGCTTTTAAGTGCTTTTGATAAAAGTTATAGAAATATTATCTGAATTTTAATTTTTGATTTTGAAGTAGATTAAAATTAAATATTATAAGAATATAATTACAAATATTATATATTAATGTAATTAAACGTTACTTTTATACACTTTATCGATATTTTGTTAGGTGGTTATAATAATGAGTATTATTTTCGACAAAAATTTAATACCAAAAATAAAAGTTAAAATTAATTAAAAGAAATATAAATTAAAAGCTGATTTGAATTTAAAATTAATGAATGGATTAAAAATATAAATATTAAAAACACCAGTAAATAAGTGTATAAAGTAACAAAAAAAACAAAAAAAATGCTTTTCAACGAGTTTTGAAGTAGTTCAAAGATTAAATTATTTGTTAATGAAATAAGAAAATAAATTTGCCTTGTAAACAATTAAAGCAAAATTGTTAATAACCTATGAATTTAAAAATAGTACTAATAGGTGTTAAAAATTATCAAATACAATTAAATATATTTTAAATAAAAAGAATATGAAAACTAATACTAATATGAATAACGTTATCGATTTTTTTACTACACATTTATCAAAATTAAGTCAATTAATTTCTGAAACTTCTTCAAGTAAATTAAACGTTACATTTTGCAAAACTACTTTTCTATTGTTTTTTGTATTTAACACTTCAATAGTATTGGGACAAACAGGTAGTGTTGCAGAATTAAAAGTTGAAAAAAACAGAACCTCAAGAAGCACTCCGCCTGAAGGAACATATTATAAAATGGTTATTTCTAACTTAGGGAATTCTGTTGATACATATGTGTTATCGTACGTAAATGTGAATAAAAATTGCTCCAATCCAGATGCAAGTAGTTCTGAAAAGAACGTTATTCTTGATGTAGAATTTTTAGATAAAAATTTAAAGCCATTAAACGAAGTTAGGCTAAATCCTAGAGAAACATTTGTGTTTTTTGCTCATATAATTGTACCCAAAGGTACATCTATTGGTAAGTGGGCTTGCACGCAAGTTATTGCTAAATCGAGATTAAATTCTAAATACAAAGTGGATACAATTTTACACACTTTAGTTATCAATCCAAACGAAGATAAATAGAAATTAAAATAAAGTATCAGGTTGTTCACCTTAAAATAATTTAAAATGAAAAAATTTTTACACTTATTTAGTAATCACATAAAAGGAATTAAAAAAATATATTTTGTACTAGTAGTTCTATGTACAACTACACTTGTTTTAGGACAAACGGTAACACCTGTTAAAACGGTTACTGCTAATGTTACTTCATGTAACGTTATAGATGTACAATTAAACATTACAGGAGCCAATCCAGTTTCTAGACCACTTGAAGCGACATTGGTTATTGACGTTTCTGGAAGTATGGAAGATGTTATTCCGGGAGATACTCAAACGTCAATGGATTACGCAAAAGATGCTGCTGTTAATTTTATTAATACATTCTTTCTTCCGGCAAACAATCCAACTGGATTAAACAGAATTGGTATTGTAACCTACAGCTCTACAGCAACTATTAGAGCAAATTTAACAGCAATTTCTGGACAAGCTGGATTATTAACAATCGTTAACGGATTAAATGGAAGTGGTAGTACCAACATACAAGATGGTATTGTTAAAGGTGATGCTGTAATGAGTGCTGGAACATTTAATTGTTTAACATCAAGAAGCATGATTGTTTTATCTGATGGTGTTGCCAATAGAACTGGTACTGGTGGAGCCACTTGTGGATCTGGAACTGGTGGAACATGTATACAAAGTACTATTACTGCAGCAAACAATGCAAGAACTAATGTAGTGGGTAGCACAACATATAACAATCAGATATTTGCAATTGGATTATTTGGAGGAATTTCTGGAACAGATGAAACCAATGCTACCTTTTGTATGAATGGTATTCAGACTGGAGGTAATGCTTTTATTACTCAGAGTGGTGCTAATTTATCTGGAATTTATACCCAAATTTTCACTCAATTATCATGGGTAGCGCAACAACTAGGAACACCTCTTTTTGAAACAGAAACAATAAGTGCCAATTTCGATTTAGTTCCCGGTTCTATAACAGTCACAAAAGGAAGTTTTACTCAAGTTGGTCAGGTTATAACATGGAATATTGATTTCTTAAATGTTGAAACTATTACAATACGATACCGTTTAACCCCTAAAGTTAATATATGCAGTACACAAACAGTAAGTACTTCACGTCTTGATTATCAAAATTCGGCTTGTGTTGCTACATTTCAAAATGTTACAACACCAACTTATTGTGTACCATGTGCACCTACTGTTACTACTGGAACTATTGCAGCTTGTTATCCTACAGCCGCAGCAGCTCAAGCAGCAGCAATTGCAGCTACGGGTTCGTCTAATAACTGTGCTGGATCATTAACTAAAACCGCAACAACAGTTGGAACATGTTCGGCAGTAATTACCGTATTGGTTTCAAATGGTTGCCAAAGTAATACAACAACATATAACACAAGAATCGATAATACATTACCAATCCTCTCTGGTCAAGGTACTAATGCTACTATCAACTGTCCTGCTACTCCAAGTTTTACAGCTCCAACTGCAACTGATAATTGTAGCGGAACACCTGTAATTACTTTTACAGATGCAACAACTGCTGGAACTCCAGCTTGTGCTGGTAACCGAACAATAACTAGAACTTGGATTGCAACTGACTCATGTGGAAATGTTTCACTTCCGGTTAGTCAAGCCATAACAGTTCATGATATAAACCTTCCTGTTCTTTCTGGACAAGGTGCAAATGCAACCATTAACTGTCCAGCAACACCAAGCTTTACTGCTCCAACTTCAACTGATACTTGTGGTGGAACTGCTCCTGTTATAACTTTTACAGATGCGACAACTGCTGGAACTCCAACTTGTGCTGGTAACCAAACAATAACTAGAACTTGGATTGCAACTGACTCATGTGGAAATGTTTCACTTCCGGTTAGTCAAGCCATAACAGTTCGTGATATTACTGTTCCTGTTCTTTCTGGACAAGGTGCAAATGCAACCATTAATTGTCCGGCAACACCAAGCTTTACTGCTCCAACTGCAACAGATTCTTGTGGTGGAATTGCTCCTGTAATTACTTTTACAGATGCAACAACTGCTGGAACTCCAGCTTGTGCTGGTAACCAAACAATAACTAGAACGTGGATTGCAACTGACTCATGTGGAAATGTTTCACTTCCGGTTAGTCAAGCTATTACAGTTCAAGATACTACTATTCCTGTTCTTTCTGGACAAGGTGCAAATGCAACAATTAACTGTCCTGCAACACCAAACTTTACTGCTCCAACTGCAACAGATTCTTGCGGTGGAACTGCTCCTGTAATTACTTTTACAGATGCTACAACTGCTGGAACTCCAACTTGTGCTGGTAACCAAACAATAACTAGAACGTGGATTGCAACGGATGCTTGCGGAAATGTTTCACTTCCGGTTAGTCAAGCTATTACAGTTCAAGATACTACTATTCCTGTTCTTTCTGGACAAGGTGCAAATACAACAATTAACTGTCCTGCAACGCCTAGCTTTACTGCTCCAACTGCAACAGATTCTTGTGGCGGAACTGCTCCTGTAATTACTTTTACAGATGCTACAACTGCTGGAACTCCAACTTGTGCTGGCAACCGAACAATAACTAGAACGTGGATTGCAACTGACTCATGTGGAAATGTTTCACTTCCGGTTAGTCAAGCTATTACAGTTCAAGATACTACTATTCCTGTCCTTTCTGGACAAGGTGCAAATACAACAATTAACTGTCCTGCAACGCCTAACTTTACTGCTCCAACTGCAACAGATTCTTGTGGTGGAACTGCTCCTGTAATTACTTTTACAGATGCTACAACTGCTGGAACTCCAACTTGTGCTGGCAACCGAACAATAACTAGAACGTGGATTGCAATTGACTCATGTGGAAATGTTTCACTTCCGGTTAGTCAAGCTATTACAGTTCAAGATACTACTATTCCTGTTCTTTCTGGACAAGGTGCAAATGCAACAATTAACTGTCCTGCAACGCCTAGCTTTACTGCTCCAACTGCAACAGATTCTTGTGGTGGAACTGCTCCTGTAATTACTTTTACAGATGCAACAGTAGCAGGAAGTCCAACTTGCCCTGGTAATTATACAGTAACTAGAACTTGGATTGCAACTGATACTTGTGGTAATGCTTCACTTCCAGTTAGTCAAGCTATAACAGTTAGAGATATTACTCCTCCTGTTTTTGCTAGTCTTCCTAGCCCAACAACAATTGCTTATACTGCAACTCCTTCATTTGAACAAGCTGTTGCAACGGATACATGTAGCAATGTAACTCTAACTTTTGTAGACACACCAACTACTCCAAATTGTAATGGTTCTTATTCTATCACAAGAACATGGACAGCAACTGACTTATGTAACAACACAAGTACAGCATCTCAAATAATCAACATACATGCAGCAATTTATTTAGCTAATGATGATGCTGGATTAACAATAAACGGAATTGTTGGTGGAACTTCTTTCACTAATGTACTTGTAAATGACACTCTTGATGGTGTACTCGTAGTACCATCACAAGTAACAACTACTTTCGTTTCTTCAACTAATCCAGGAATAACACTAGTTGGTACAGACGTAGTAGTTAACGCTGGAACTCCAGCTGGTAATTACACATTAACATACAGAATATGTGGCGTTGCTGCTACTTGTAGTTGTGATACGGCTATAGTTACTGTAACTGTAAGTGCTGCAGCTATTGATGCGGTTAATGATACTATTCCATCTACAAATGGTACTAATGGAAATACTAATGCTGGTAATGTTTTAACTTCTAATGGAAATGGTCCTGATACTTTAAATGGTACACCGGTAACGATTTCTCAAGTGAATATTACTGTTGTTACTCCTGCCACTGCTTTAACTCCTGGTGCTCCGGTTCCTTCTGTTAATCCTGCAACGGGTGTGATTTCTATTCCTGTAAACACTCCTGCTGGAACCTATACTATCACTTACCAAATATGTGAGATATTAAATCCATTAAATTGTGATACG
>JANNWH010000013.1:0-41646 GCA_031408335.1 Flavobacteriales bacterium
ATCATATAGAAGATCCTTAGATGGAGCACAGTTTGTAGAAGGCAATGCAGTAAATACGCAAAAACTACAATACATAACGCCATTGTTGGGAATAAATTACAAGAAGTTTGTGTTTGCCTACACGTATTCTCATCTGTTAGGTAATGTAAGATTTGATAACGGAGGATTCCATCAAATTACTTTAGGAATCAACTTGTTCTGTGAACCTGAGAAATACCATTGTAACTGTCCGGCGGTGAATTAGAAAAGCAAGTTTGTTTGAGAATATATAAAATTCATCAGCATTTGCGATGGTATTTATCCGTGATAGACCCGTGATGAAATAATAATTGAATCTTTTATTTCAAGAACCTCGGCTATTAGAATAGAATCTTCACCTTCAACAATTCGTATGTATTCCATAAAAACTCTTTCAGGATTTGAAGTTAACGATGTAACTTTATAGTGTAGCGAAGGTAAGCTTTCAAAAGCGTTTTGCCACCAATTTCTGAGTGCTGTTTTTCCAACAACTAAACCATTAGTTTCAGGATGTTTGATTTTAAGTTTTGGGCTATAATGCTCTGCATCATCATCATATAATGACAATAATTTTTCAAGGTTATGTGAATTAAATGCTTCAAACCAAGAATGTGCTATAGATAAATTTTTTTGTGTAATCATATGGAGTTTTTGAATAGAAAATTATTTATTATTTCTTAAATTAATAATTTCTTGTTCAGTAAGTGGTCTCCAATTACCTCTTGGTAAATTCTTTTTTGTCAAACCAGCAAAAGATACTCTATCAACTCTAAGCACATCGTATTTAAAATTTTCAAAAATTGATCGAACCACTTTTACATTTGGTGTTCTAAGTTTGAGACCAATTTCGGTTTTTGGTTCGCCATCGATATAACTAATTTCATCAACAAAAAGGCGATGGCCTTCTAAAGTAATTCCGTTTGATATTTTTTCTAAATCTTCAAATTTTAAATTTTTATCTAAGGATACTTGATAAATTTTTGGAGATTTTTGATTTGGTAAGCTAAATTTACGAATCATATCAGTATCATTGGTAAATAAAAGCAAGCCAGTTGTATTTTTATCCATTCTACCAATTGGTTGAATTCTGGTTTTTGTAGCACCTTTAACTAATTCTAAAACGTTTCTATAATCGGCATCTTCTTCGTTAGAAGTGGTAAAGTTTTTTGGTTTATTTAAAAGGATGTATTCTTTTTTTTCTGGTGTAATTGTAGCGCCATCAAAAATAACAACATCGCCAGGCTTTACTTTGTAACCCATTTCGGTCACTGCAATTCCATTTACTTTTACATTTCCAGATTGTATGTAAATATCTGCATCGCGTCGAGAACAAGCTCCGGAATTTGCAATATATTTATTTAAACGAATGTCATCCGACTTTAATGGTTTTGGGACATTGTTTGTTGGAGCTTTTATTACTTTTGCTGGTTTTTGAGACCTTTTTTGCAAAGCAGCTTTTGGCTTAGGAGTTGTTATTTTTCTACTGCTATTCGGTTTACTCGTACTGCTATTTTTTTTATTTCTATTCCCGCTCTC
The DNA here is from genome assembly GCA_031408335.1 of Flavobacteriales bacterium. Taxonomy (GTDB): domain Bacteria; phylum Bacteroidota; class Bacteroidia; order Flavobacteriales; family Flavobacteriaceae; genus Flavobacterium. The sequence goes on from JANNWH010000013.1 coordinate 1,555, forward strand.
CATTCTAAATTTTTTGCAAAGATACTGATTTCTATTGGTTTTATATTTTTAATCTGTTTTGTAATTAAGATGTTATTTTTTTGTGTAAATGATAACTTCTCTAGCCCTGATGTAAGGGAAAAACCTTTTGAAAAAAGTTTTGGAAAAGCAGCAGGAATAAGGGAACCAAGAAAGCCAGAACCATTCGCTACTAAAATTTTCGGCTAAAAATCTTTAGCAATAATAGAATAGTTGTCTTTTAAAATAGCCGATAGTACTTTTGGATTTGTGTTGGTATAAAAGAGATGCGAAGGAATAGAGTTTGGATTTTTTAGCCCAATTTTTTCACTTAAAATGGTTTTGGTTTGCTTTGCTACTGCTTCACCAGAATCGATTATCTTGATATTTTTTGGAAGTATTTTTTTAATTTGAGGGATTAAATACGGATAATGGCTGCATCCTAAGACAAGATAATCGATGTTTTGTTGAATCATTGGTTGAAGATACGATTGTAGCAATTTTTTCATTTCTGGCGAATTCATTTCTCCGTTTTCGATGAGTTCTACTAATCCGTAACCAATTTGTTCTACAATTTGAATGTCTTGAAATTTCTCGACATTTTTATAGAAGAGTTCACTATTTAGGGTTCCTTTAGTTGCTAGAATTCCGATTTTTTGAGTTAGAGAATGTAGTGCTGCAGGTTTTATAGCAGGTTCAATTCCGATGAAAGGGATTTCATATTTTTCTCGAAGTGTAGCTATTGCGTTTGTAGTTGCAGTATTGCAAGCAACAACTATTATTTTACAATTTAATTCGAGAAGCAGTTCGGTGTTTTTAATGCTTAAACGGATTATTTCCTCTTTTGATTTTTGACCATAAGGCGCATTTTTACTGTCGGCAAGGTATATTGTGTTTTCATTTGGAAGTAAATCATGTATTGCCAACCAGATGGATGTTCCTCCAATGCCAGAATCGAAAAGTCCGATAGGATTATTGTTTGTCATTGAAACAAATGTAAAAAAAAACTGCTCAATTTGTAGGAGCAGTTTTTAATTTTTTTTAATGATTTATTAAAAGCCTAAATCTTTTTTAATGTCTGTAGTCAAATCTGGACCATCAGTAAGTAATAGATCAGCAGAATTCAAAACATATTGATATCCTTTAGCTTTACCTACTTTTTGAATAGATGCTTTTACTTTTTCTAAAATAGGTTTCATCAAATCACCTTCTTTTTTTTGTAAATCTGATTGAGCAGTTTCTTTATAATCATTGATTCTTTTAATCATGTCTTGAACCTCAGTTTGGCGAGTTTGATTAATTGATTCAGAAACCGTTGCTACTTCGGTATCGTATTTTTTAATTTTTGCTTGATATTCATCTACTAAAGTTTTATATTCTTTATCGTAGGTTTCACTCAATTTTTTTAATTGATTTTGAGCATCAAGTACAGCTGGCATTTTGCCCATAATTTCATTAGTATCTACGTGAGCTACTTTTGCTTGTGCATTTGTAGTTTGTGTACCAAAAAAAGCAACTGCTGCTGCTATTACTAATGTTTTCAATTGTTTTGTCATTCTTAAAAAGTATTAATTATTATTTATATTTATTTTGGTTTATTTTTCGCTTCTTCTCTTGCTAATCTTGCAGCTTCTCTATCGGCAATTACTTTTAATCTTCTTTCCTCAGCTACTTTTTTTCTGTCTTCTAAAGTTTTCTTTTTAGCATCGGCTGCTTCTTGTTTTTTTTCTGCAACAGCAATTTTTTTATCAGATTCGGTATCAGAAGCATTTTCTTTAGGTTGGGTTGATGTTTCTGTGTTTTTTTCAGGTTCAGTCGTTGATTTATCAGAAACTGTGCCACTTTTTTTACCAGCTTTATCTTCTAGCAATTGTTTTCTTTTGTCAGCAGCTGTTTGTCTCTTTTCTGCTGCATCTATTTTACGATCTTCAGCTAGTTTTAATCGGGCAGCTTTTTCATCATCTAGAATTTTTTGTCTATCTTCTAAAGTTTTCTTTTTAGCATTGGCCGCTTCTTGTTTCTTTTCTGCAACAGCAATTTTTTTATCAGATTCGGTATCAGAAGCATTTTCTTTAGGTTGGGTTGATGTTTCTGTGTTTTTTTCAGGTTCAGTTGTTGATTTATCAGAAACTGTGCCACTTTTTTTACCAGCTTTATCTTCTAGCAATTGTTTTCTTTTGTCAGCAGCTGCTTGTCTCTTTTCTGCTGCGGCTATTTTACGATCTTCAACTAGTTTTAATCGGGCAGCTTTTTTATCATCTAGAATTTTTTGTCTATCTGTTAAAGCAGGACTATCGTCAATCATTTCTTGTTTTCTTTCTTCTTCTGCTTCTTTTTTCAGTTCTTTTTTACTTTTTTGTTCTCTTTTTTCAGTTCGAGTTATTGCACGAACTACTTGATCGCTAATGTCATGTCTTTTGGCAGCAAATAATATGGTTAGGTCAGATGATCTATCAAATATATAATCGTATTTTTTTGCTTCTGCAATATCTTGAACTGCATTAAATACTTGATCTTGTATCGGTTTTACTAATACCGCTTTTTGTACAATTAAATCACCATTAGCACCGAATTTTTTTTGTTGAAAATCTAAAAGCTCCGTTTCAAGAAATGCAATTTCTTCTTCACGTTCTTCAAGAAGTTCTTTTGTTAGCAAAACTTTTTCTGATTTTAAAGTTTCTTTTTGTTTGCTAATTTCAATTTTTTTAATTTCAATTTCTTGTTTCCATTTTTGAGCTTTCTGTTCTAATTGATTTTTAGCCTCAGCATAATCTGGAACTTTCTCAAGAATATATTCCATATCAATATAACCAACTTTTACACCTCTAGTTTGAGCCACTGATGTGAATATAAGAAAACTTGAAGCTAGTACTACTAAAAAATATTTTTTCATAATGTATTGTTTAATAAATCGTAACAAATATAATTAAAATTGTTGACCAATTATAAAATGTGTTTCCCAACCATTTTTTTGATTAGATATTGCACCTGGAACAGCATCAAAACCATGTCCAAAATCAATTCCTAATAGTCCAAAAGCAGGCATAAATACACGCAATCCGAATCCAGCCGATCTTTGTAAAGCAAAAGGATTATACTTTTTAAAATTTGTATAAGAACCACCTGCTTCTAAAAATCCTAATGCATATATTGTTGCTGCACCTTTTAAAGTAAGAGGATATCTTAACTCTAATGTAAACTTATTATATATAGGATCTCCACTCAAAGACGATAATGATTGATTTGGATAACCTCTTAATTGTATAACTTCTCTTCCGTCTAATGCAAAATTTGCTAATCCATCACCACCTAAAAAGAATCTTTCAAAAGGCACAACGCCAAATGATAAAGTTCTATTTGGATCATTTGGATCATTACTTACACCTTTATCGGAATTGTAAGCGCCAAGATAACCAAATTCTCCTAAAGTTCGCAACACTAATTTATCATAAATAGTTGTAAACCAATCGGCTTTAAATTTAACTTTATAATATTCAAGCCATCTAAATTTTATTTGATCCACCTTTCCTTGGTCTGCAGCAGCTTCTGCCAGATTTGTAGTTGTAGTAGGTCTTGGATTGCTTTGTGAGGGAACTTCGGTTAAAAAACTTCCAGGTGTAACTAAAACGTTATTTGCGTCAAAATATTCTACGCCGTCATAAATATATTTATTTTCTACTAAATTCCCTAAATTTCCATAGTCAACTCCATTAAATAATGAATAGGGTAAAGTAAATTTAGCAGATATACTAAACTCAGATCCACGTGTTGGATAAATTGGGTTAACTCCTTTACTATTTCTAGTAAGTGCAGAAGTAAAAGCAAGGTTTCTTGATGAACCATTTCCAAATGAGAATAAATTAGTAAAATAATTATTTAAGTCATAATATTGAAAACTTACTGCATTTGATAATACAAAATAGTCATCTGGCACCGTCAGTTTTTTTGCAATACCTACTGATATAGATGCGATGTTGAAACTTTTATCTCTATCGGCACTTCCAGCTGCTCCCGTAAATAAAAACTGGTTACTGTAAGATAATGAGGTTGAAAAATTAATTGGTTTTTTACCTCCAAGCCACGGTTCTGAGAAGGATAAGCTGTAAGTGCGAAAAAAAGAACTTGCTTGAGCTCTCAAAGCAACTTTTTGCCCATCACCCATTGGCAAAGGTCTGTATGCGTCTTTTTTGAATACATTACGGATGGAAAAATTATTAAATGATAATCCTAATGTACCAACAAAGCCACCACCACCATAACCTCCTTGAAGTTCAATTTGACTTGATCCTTTTTCAACCAAATTGTACTCAATATCAACTGTTCCTGCTGTTGGATCTACATTTTTAAATTTTGGATCAATAGCTTCAGCATCAAAAAAACCTAATTGACCAATTTCTCGAACGGTTCTTACCAATTCTTCTTTACTATATTTTTGACCTGGTCTGGTTCGTAATTCTCTATATATTACAGCATCATTTGTTTTGTCGTTACCAACAACTGTAATTTTATTAAAATAGGCTAAAGGACCTTCTGTAACTCTAATTTCAAAATCGATAGAATCATTCTCCGTTCTTACTTCAACTGGATTTACATTAGAAAATAAATAACCGTTATTTTGATAAAGATTTGTAATGTCTTCACCATCGGGTTTTGATTTGTCGGCAATTCTTTTTTCTAATAAAACTCCGTTATATACTTCGCCTTTTTTAATTCCTATTATTCGATTTAATAATTGGTCAGAATATACAGAATTACCTAGGAATTTAATATTACCAAAATAATATTTATTTCCTTCTTCTATTTTAACATTTATAGCAATTTTCTTTTTCTTATCATCTAGCCAAACAGAATCTGAAACTACTCTTGCATCACGATATCCTTTTTCTTTGTATTTATTTACAACACTTATTAAATCTTCTTTGTATTTGTCTTTTATGTATTTTGAAGATTTGAAAATGCGAATTCTATTTATTTGTTTTGTATTTTTCATAGCTGTTCTAAGTTTAGCATCTTTAAACTTAGTATTGCCATCAAAATTTATTTTTTTAATTTTTAATTTCTGACCTTTATCAATATTAACTACCATTTTCACTTCATTAACAACTGATGTATCTGAAATGGTGTTAATAACTACTTTAGTATTGAAATAGCCGTCTTTTTTATATTTATTTTCAAGATAATTTTTAGTAGTAGTAATTAAATTTTCATTAACAATCTTGCCTTTGACTAGATCATTTTCTTTTATAATTGTTTCAACTTTACCTTTTTTAACTCCATTTATTTTAACGTCATTTAATTTAGGCAATTCAATTATAAATAATTCTAGAAAAATACTATCACCTTTTATTTCATTTACATAAAAATCGATATCACTAAAAAGGCCAAGTTTTCCTAATTTTTTTATTGCATTACTAATTTCTTCACCAGGAACTGTAATATTTTGACCTTTCTCTAGCCCTGCAAAAGTGACTACAGTTTGTTTGTTAAAAGTTATTTTACCTGTTACATTTACGTCTGCTAATATGTATTTAATTCCTTGATCAAATGGAACTCTTTCTTGGGCATGCATTGAAAATGGATTTCCAATAAAAAAGCAAAATAATAACGCACCTAAAATTTTATTTAACACTATTATTTTTTTTAATTTGTTCACTTGTTTGACCGAATCTGCGTTCTCTTTTTTGATAGCTAATAATGGCTTCATATAAATCATTTTCTTTGAAATCAGGCCATAATACATCTATAAAATAAAATTCTGCATAGGCTATTTGCCATAGTAAAAAATTACTTATTCTGTGTTCGCCACTTGTTCTAATTAGTAAATCTACATCGGGTAGATTAAGCGTGTAAAGATGCTGATTTATAATTGATTCATCAATACTATCGATTGAAATTATATTATCTTTAACTTTATCACTTATGTTTTTTACTGCATTTATTATTTCTTCTCTTGAACCATAACTTAGCGCTAAGGTAAGTGTCATTCTAGAATTATTTTTAGTTAAATCAATAACTTCATTGAGCTCTTTAAGAATAGATTTTGGTAATTTGTTTAAATTTCCAATTGAATTTAAACGGATATTATTTTCTTGGAGTGTTTTTAATTCATTTTTCAATGAATGAACTAGTAATTTCATTAAGGTGTCTACTTCTAGTTTTGGGCGGTTCCAATTTTCAGTTGAAAAAGCATAAAGTGTTAAATTTTCAATTCCTAATTTAGCGCAAGTTTCAACAGTAACTTTTACAGATTTTGTCCCATTTTCATGACCAATAGCCCTTAATAAACCTTTCTGTTTAGCCCAACGTCCATTTCCATCCATAATAATGGCAAGATGTTTAGGTAAATTCTTAATGTTTATTTTTTCAAGTAAATTCATATCATTAATCAAGGCAGTAACAAGGTTTTTCTCCGAAAGTATAAGTTAATGTAAAACCAGTAAAAACATACCAGTCATTACTGTTTATATTTCCGAATTTCAATAATTCTAAATTTTCATTAGTAGGATTACTACCGTCAATATCATCTGCAAAAGTATATCGTGCTCCTATTTCAAATGCTGCTATTAGTTTTGGAAAAATATTTGATTTTATTCCAACAACCATTGGGATTCCAATGGCAGCGTGTTTAGCATCAGATTTAGTTTTGTTATTTGTAAAAAAAAGGCCATCATATCCGGTATATGTAACTCCAGTGAAAACATAAGGAGTAGTTTTTTGAGATAATTCGTGTAAATTAAAATCAAAAAAATTAAACTCTATTCCTACTGATGCCTCAATAATGCTATTTTCAAAACTATAATCTCTATTTTTTCTACCTGGAACTTTAGATTCCGCATCATTTGCAGACAATGTGCTTTTTATCAATGAAAATCGATAAGCGTGTCTAGGACTCTTGTTCCACTTGTATAGTATTCCAAATGCAATTTCATTTGGAGAAATATAATTAGTTTTACCTACATCTCCAATAAAATTACTGCCGCCCAAAAAAACACCAACTTCATTTATTTGGGCATTTAATTTAGATAATCCAAAAATAAAAACGATTAAAAATATTCTTTTCATTAATTAAAAAATAGCGTGCAAATATAATAATTATAAAAACTAATAAAACATGATATTAGTATTTATAAATAATAATTTTAACATAATTAAATTTATGGGGTTATTTAACGATGAAAACGAAAGATGTTATGTAAAAAATTAATTAATTTCTTTTATCTTCACCCCAAAGTAGTTTTTTTCTGAGTGTTTTTAAGAAAGTTTCATTAGAAATTTCAATCATTTTTATTTTGAAGTCGGTTTTCTTTATCGTTAATATGGTGTTTTTATTTATTGAGGCTATTCGAGAATCGAGTGAAACTAAATAATTTTCTTCTCGACCTGAAACTTTTAATTTTATTTCTGTATCATCTGTAATCACTAATGGTCTTGCGTTTAAATTATGTGGTGCGATTGGAGTTATTACAAAACATTTTACATCAGGAGTTAAAACTGGTCCGCCACAACTTAATGAATAACCTGTTGATCCTGTTGGAGTTGAAATAATTAAGCCATCTGCCCAATAAGAGTTTAGATATTCGTCATTGAGATACGTTTCTATTGTAATCATCGATGTAGTGTCTTTTCGACTTACAGTAATTTCGTTCATAGCAAAATTTAAATCTACTATATCGTCATTGTTAGCTATACCTTCCAAACTCAACAAAGTTCTTTCCGAAAAAGTATATTTTTTTTCAATTACTAATTGAAGAAAAGTTTCGATGTTTTCTTTTTGAACTTTAGCTAAAAAACCTAATCTGCCAGCATTAATACCAATTATTGGAATTCCAGAGTTTCTTACAAATGTTGCAGCTCTTAATATTGTGCCGTCACCGCCAATACTTACTAGAATATCAATACTTGAATCTAAATCTCTATAACTAGAAAAAGTTTTATATTCTTTTTTTATTATTTCTTCACTGTAAAGTATTTTGAGAAAAGTTTCTTCAATTACTAATTCAATATTGTTTGCATTAAAGAATACAAATATGTCTCTAATAATAGGTCGCGTGTCATTTTGATAATATTGTCCAAAAATGGCTATTTTCATAACTTAGATATTCAAATATTTATCTAAATATTCTGATCTTTCTTTTAAACTATTCAAATAATTATCTTCATGGTGTTCTGAAATGATTTCGTAATTATATCTTCTAAAAGTTTGAATAATATCGTTCATACTGCCAATGGCAATTTTAATGGTGACTTGAATTTTTTCAAGATTAGCTTCAGAAACGAACAAACCCAATAATTTTCCGTTATTGCTTTCAACAATTTGAGTAATTTGACTCATTGAATACTCAGAAATATTTTTTTGAACAACAATAATCCCGCCTTGCTCCTTTAAAAATGGTGTTTCATGAAAAAATTTCACAATATCTTCTAATTCGTAATAACCTAAATACGAATTGTTTTCATCTAAAACCGGAACAACATTAGTGTGATTTTTAGCAAAAACTTCTAATACATCAAGCCAAATCATGTTTTTTCTAGTAAAAAATCTTTCCAGTGCATAATTATAATCGGCTACTTTTTTGTCAGAATCAAAAGTTTCAACATCGTCAGATGCAATACATCCAATATAAGTACCTTCGTTTAAAATGGGAAAATGGGAAAAAGAAACATCAACAAAAAAATCTTGAACATCAGCAATTGTCTCTTGGCTCTCAATAGCTTTATAATCATTTGTTATATAATCGTTAATTTCTGTCATAGTACTTTTTTAATAATGCCTGCAAAATAATCAAAATTTAGAACATAATTCTTTATTTTAACTTTGTATTTTTGTAAACAGATTTCTAAAACATATCTATTTCTAAACAAGTATGACAAAGTTAAGTGTAAATATCAATAAAATAGCCACATTAAGAAATGCCAGAGGCGGAAATGTTCCCGATTTATTACAAGTTGCTAAGGATATTCAAAAATTTGGGGCACATGGAATAACAATTCATCCTCGACCAGATGAAAGACATATTCGGTATCAAGATGCTCGCAATTTAAAATCAATTGTTTATACCGAATTTAACATTGAAGGAAATCCACAACATAATTTTATTGATTTAGTTCTCGAATTAAAGCCAACTCAAGTAACTTTGGTTCCGGATGCGATTGGTGCTATTACTTCAAGTGCAGGTTGGGATACAATAAAATACCAATCGTATTTAACAGAAGTAATTCAAGAGTTTAAACAAAACGGTATCAGAACCTCTATTTTTGTAGATGCAAATTTAAAAATGATTGAAGGAGCAAAAGCCATCGGAACCGATAGAATTGAATTGTATACAGAAGAATTTGCACTTCAGTACAGTTTTGGTAATGAAAAAGGAATAGCACCTTATACAAAATCAGCTATTTTAGCTAATGAATTAAGTTTAGGAATAAATGCTGGACATGATTTGAGTTTGGACAATATTAAATTTTTTAAAGAAAACATTCCTGGATTATTGGAAGTTTCTATCGGTCATGCCTTGATTTCAGAAGCACTTTATCTAGGCTTGGATAATGTGGTGAATATGTATTTACAAAAGCTGAAGTAAATTCTTAACACTATTATTGCTAAAAATGTTATATTCAAGAATAGAAGGACAAGGCAAACCATTGCTGATTATTCACGGATTTCTCGGAATGTCGGACAATTGGAAAACACTTGGGTCGCAATATGCAACTCACGGATTTCAAGTGCATTTATTGGATATGAGAAATCACGGAAAAAGTTTTCGTTCAGAAGATTTTAGCTACAATTTGATGTCGAATGATGTTTTAGATTATTGTCAATATCATAAATTGGATGAAATTTCCTTAATTGGTCATTCTATGGGCGGAAAAGTAGCGATGCTTTTTGCTTCAACTTATCCAAATAACATTGAAAAATTAATTGTTGCCGATATCGGACCAAAATATTATAAACCACATCATCAAGAAATTTTGGATGGATTGAATGCGGTTGATTTTTCTACAAAACCAGACAGAACAGCTGTTGAAGAAACCTTGTCTTTATATATTCCCGATCTAGGAACGCGACAGTTTTTAATGAAAAATTTATTTTGGATAGAACCAGGTCAATTGGCTTTTCGTTTCAATTTAGCTGTTTTTAATAAAAAAATAGATCAAATTGGAACAGCGCTTCCTAACGAAAATCATTTCGATAAACCAACATTGTTTATTCGTGGTGGAAACTCAAATTATATTTTAGATGACGATTTAGTGCAAATAAAAAAACAGTTTCCAAAGTGTCAATTAGAAACAATTCCTGATGTAGGACATTGGCTTCATGCTGAAAACCCAAAATTATTTTTTGAGAAATCGAGTGCTTTTTTAAAATAAAAAAAGTCCTCACCAAAATGAAGACTTTTTAATTGAATTATAATTAATTCTTAGTTTTTAATAAATTTCTTAACTGCTTTACCAGCATTAGAATTGATATTCATAAAATAAATACCTGAATTTAAATCAGCAACATTTATTTGAACTTCAGATAAATTTTCTACAGTAATAGTTTTAATACTTCTACCATTAATATCAGTAATTAAAATAGTATCTATTGTAGCATTATCTGAATTGGTTAAAGTAATTATATCGTTAACTGGATTTGGAAAAGTTGAAAAACTAGAAGATAAAACTTCATTAACACCTAAACTTCCAAAAACTCTAACGTCATCAACAGAAACAGCATCAGCATCGTTTCCAAAATAATTAAATCTAATCCTAACATTAGGTTGACCAAGATAAGGTGCCATATCTAATGATATTGTTTTTGTGTCGTATAAGTCAGTATCAGGATCACCATCACCATCATCTAACCAGCCACCATCTTCTTCAGTCCATTCGATAGTCCAAGTTGCACCACCATCAATTGAAACTCTTGCACGTAAATCTCCAGAAGCTAGAGCAATCATATAAGAATATCCAATTTTTGCTTTAAATTCAAATGTTGCTGCCGTAAATCCCACTAAACTGAATGACGGACTTGTTAAATTAGCGTCTTGAGCTTGAGCAATCCAATCAATAAAAGCTGAAGGTCCATTAATGTTAAAGGTTGCCTGAGCAGCAGGAGTTAAATCTACAGTTGAACGCCATGGTCTAGTTGCAACATTTGTATCGGCAGTCCATCCAGTTGGTGGAAAAGTAGCGCCACCAAAAGTTTCCAAAGCTAATTGAGCGTTTCCAGCAATAGAAACCAACATAATAGCTGAAAGTAATAATTTTTTCATAAGTTTTTTTTTAATTAATGAGCAACAAATTTAAGATAAAAAAAATAAATTTATGTTACATTTTATATTTTTTTTATGATATTTACTTTTTTTATACGTATAAAATTTTTTTATGAAACTACTTATCAGAATATTAGTCACCTCTTTACTTGTAATGATTATTTCCTATCTTATGAAAGGCGTTGTTGTTGATGAATTTTCTACTGCTTTAACTGTCGCTATAGTACTTGGACTTTTAAACTTTTTTGTAAAACCAATTTTAATTCTTTTTACACTGCCAGTTACCATTTTTACACTTGGATTGTTCTTGTTAGTAATCAATGCAATTATAATTATGTTTTGCGATCATTTTATTGATGGATTTTCTGTAAGTTCATTTTGGACAGCCTTATTTTTTAGTGTCATTTTGTCTATTTCACAATCGTTAGCATTTAAGCTAACAGGTGAAGGAAACAAAACAAAATAATCGCTAAAATAAAATTGTTTGGGTTGCTAAAATGTTATAATTTTGCAACCCAATTTCAATATAAATAAATCACTAAAAAAGTCCAATTTAAAATCTATTTGGTCTTCAAAAGAACAATAAAACTCAAAAAATGAATATCACAAAAAATACTATTGACGCTTTAAATGCTATTGTTACTGTAGAAATTGTTAAAGCCGATTATGCTCCAAAAGTTGAAAAAGTATTAGCAGATTATAAAAAAAATGCAGCTATAAAAGGATTCAGAAAAGGAACTGTTCCAATGAGTTTAATTCATAAACAATATGGAAAAGCTGTTTTACTTGAAGAAGTAAATAAGGTTTTACAAGAAAATTTAAATAAATACTTACAACAAGAAAAATTAAATGTACTCGGGAATCCGCTACCTAAAGCATCAGAAGATTTTAATTGGGATGAGGATGATTTTAAATTCGATTTTGAATTGGGTTTAGCACCAGTTTTTTCGGTTGATATATCTACAATGAATACGATCACTCAATATAAAATCATTGCCGATGAAACTATGTTGAATGCGCAAATTGCTCGTATTCAAAAACAATATGGAAAAATTATTTCTCAAAATGAAGTTGCATTAGGCAATGATGTTGCAGGAACTTTTTTTAACGAAGAAAAAGGAATCAATAACCGAACTACTTTAGATTTAGAAATGCTTGCCGACCAAAAAACTGCGGCTAGTTTTATTGGAAAAAAAGTAGGCGATGTCGTAACTTTAAAAACCAAAGGTTTATTCAACGATGATCACAAATTAATGGATTACTTAAAAATTTCTCACGACGATGTTCACGGTTTAGACGTTGATGTAACATTCGCAATCGACGAAGTTATCGCTAGCGAACCAGCAACTTTAGATCAAGAATTATTTGATAAATTATTCGGATCAAAAGTTGTAACTTCTGTAGCAGAGATGAAAGCAAAAATCAAAGAAGATGCAGAAAATCAATTCATTCAGCAATCTAATCAAAAATTCCTTAACGATGTAACTGAGTTTTTAATTGCAAACACAAAATTTGATTTACCAGCTGAATTCTTAAAAAGATGGATTCAATCTGCTGGTGAACATACATTAACAGCCGAAGAAGCTAATGTGGAATATGCAAAAGCTGAAAGCGGTTTGCGTTACCAATTGATAGAAGGTAAAATTATGGCAGAAAACAATCTTCAAGTTACTTTCGAAGATTTAAAAGCTTTTACCACAGAAGTGATTAAAAAACAAATGGCACAATTCGGACAAATGAATCCAACCGACGAAGATGTTCAAGGAATTGTAGCGCGTGTAATGTCAAATCAAGACGAAGTAAAACGACTTTCTGAACAAGTAATGAGCGAAAAATTACTACAACTATACAAAAACAAAGTAAATGCCAAAACCAAAGAAGTCAACTACGACGATTTCATCAAAGCAATGTATGGCGAAGCATAAATAAAAATTTACTATATTTGAGCGTTAAAGTCAACATTGATTTTGACGCTTTTTTATGTGAAGCTATTCCAGCTATTCGTTGCAATCTGTCATCGCGAGGAACGAAGCAATCTCATCATGCCACCGTTTACGCAATGACAGGATTTCCACTACTATCTGGGCTAATTCACAATAATTATATAATAAGACAGTTTGTCACATAAAATAAAAGGTACGACCTTTGCAATAATAGTAAACTATTAAAATCATATAAATAGTTATAAATTAAACCTTCTAAACTTACAAACTCATTAAAATGAACTACGGAAAAGACCCGAGAGCTTCGCTCGAAATGGCAAAACAATTTAAAAAATTTGCTACCAAAAAACACGGCGTAAATAGCATGTACTACGATAAAATAGTAAGTAGCATGACGCCTTATATTATTGAAGAACGTCAAATGAATATTTCTCAACTCGACGTTTTTTCACGTTTAATGATGGATAGAATCATCTTCATGGGAACTGGTGTCGACGATTATATGGCAAACATTATTCAAGCTCAATTGTTGTTTTTAGAATCAGTTGATGCTTCCAAAGACATTCAAATTTACATTAATTCTCCTGGTGGAAGCGTGTATGCTGGACTCGGTATTTACGATACTATGCAATATATCAAACCCGATGTAGCTACAATTTGTACCGGAATGGCAGCTTCTATGGGAGCTGTTTTATTGTGTGCTGGTGCTGCTGGGAAACGTTCGGCTTTACCACACTCAAGAGTTATGATTCATCAACCATCTGGTGGTTCTCAGGGTGTTGCCACTGATATGGAAATCAATTTAAAAGAAATGTTGAAGTTAAAAGACGAATTGTATCAAATTATTTCACACCATTCAGGGCAAACTTTCGATAAAGTTCACAAAGATTCTGAACGCGATTATTGGATGATTGCCGATGAAGCAAAAGAATACGGAATGATAGATGAGGTTTTAAGAAGATAAATAAAAAAGGTTCAGTATTCAGTTGGCAGTATTCAGTCTGCCAATTGAACACTGAACACTGAGCACTAAAAAAATGGCAAAAGAAATATTAGAATGTTCCTTCTGCGGAAGAAAAAAACCAGAAACCAATTTATTAATCGCTGGTATCAACGCACATATTTGTGATCGTTGTATTGAACAAGCACACGGAATTGTATTGGAAGAATTAAAATCTAATGCAAGTGTTAAAATTGCTTCCGATTTAATTTTACGTAAACCTAAAGAAATTAGAGCGTTCCTTGACGAATATGTAATTGGTCAAGATCAAACCAAAAAAGTGATGTCTGTTGCAGTTTACAATCACTACAAACGATTGATGCAACAAAAGGCAAATGACGACGTAGAAATTGAGAAATCAAACATTATTATGGTCGGTCAAACCGGAACCGGAAAAACTTTAGTAGCCAAAACCATTGCTAAAATGCTTGACGTTCCTTTAGCAATTGTTGACGCCACCGTTTTAACAGAAGCAGGGTATGTAGGCGAAGATGTCGAAAGTATTTTAACTCGTTTATTACAAGCTGCCGATTACGATGTAACCAAAGCCGAACGCGGCATCGTATTTATCGACGAAATCGATAAAATTTCGCGCAAAAGCGACAATCCATCCATTACAAGAGATGTTTCTGGCGAAGGTGTACAACAAGCTTTATTGAAATTATTAGAAGGAACCGTTGTTAATGTTCCACCAAAAGGAGGAAGAAAACATCCCGACCAAAAATTCGTTGAAGTAAACACACAAAATATTTTGTTTATTGCGGGTGGCGCTTTTGACGGAATTGAGAGAATTATTTCCAAACGATTAAATAGAACCGCTGTTGGATATGCCACTTCCAAAAATACTGATAATATTGATAAAGATAATTTATTGCAATACATCATTCCGAAAGACATTAAAGATTTCGGATTGATTCCGGAAATAATTGGTCGACTTCCCGTTTTAACTCATATGGATCCTTTAGATAGAGAAACGTTACGCTCTATTTTAACCGAACCAAAAAATGCTTTAATCAAACAATACGAAAAGCTATTTGCCATGGATGAAGTTAAATTCACCATCGATAATGAAGCGTTAGATTATATTGTTGACAAGGCCTTAGAATACAAATTAGGAGCTCGTGGCTTGCGCTCGCTTTGTGAAGCGATTCTAACAGATGCGATGTATGATTTGCCAAGTTCGGATGAAAAAGTGCTTCATATTGACAAAGAATACACGCAAGATACTTTAAATAAAAACTTATTAAAGCGTTTGGAAATCGCTTCGTAATTTAATTACATTATAAAAGGCACAAATTTTATCAAGAATTTGCGCCTTTTAATTTTAATTTTGCTCAACTATACTTTAGTTTGAGACGATTTTTGCTGCTCTTTTTTAACCGAAGTTTCAACACATCGTTTGTTGTAACAACTCATTCTTTTTGGTCCGCATGAGTATAAAAAACAATTCAAAACTATAATTACAATTACTTTTTTCATTTTTTTAAACATTAGTTGTTTTTTGAAACATTGATTTGCATTACTTTTAATTGTTCGAGATAATCTCTTTTGTTGGATAACCTCGGAATTTTGTGTTGTCCGCCTAATTTGTCATTTTCTTTCAACCAATCGTAGAATAAATTTGGACGGGCAATATTTATTTTTAATTCATTTAAAGTCATATTATTATAGCGTTTGGCCTCGTAATCAGAGTTGATGGTTTGTAGAATTTCATCCAAAACTTGCTGAAATTTGGCTATTTCCTCTGGTTGTTTTTTGAATTCAATCATCCATTCATGACCACCTTTTTCTTTGCCTCTCATAAAAATTGGAGCAACAGTATAATCTATTACTTCACAATTTAAAGCAGAACATGTTTTAGCTATTGCTTGATCGCTATTTTCTACCATTAATTCTTCACCAAAAACATTAATATGATGCTTTGTTCTTCCTGTAACTCTAATTCGGTATGGTTTTAATGAAGTAAATCGAATAGTATCACCAATTAAGTATCGCCATAAACCAGAGTTAGTTGTGATTACAATAGCATAATTTTTATTTAATTCAACATCTGATAAACATACAATTTTTTGATTTGAAGTTCCAAAAGTATCCATGGTAATAAACTCATAAAAAATTCCGTAATCCAACATCAATAATAAATCATTAGAATAATTTAAATCCTGTATGGCGAAAAAACCTTCCGAAGCATTGTAAATTTCATAATACTTAAAATTATTATTAGGAAGTATTTTTTGGTATTGCTCTTTATAAGGTTCAAAGTTTACTCCACCATGAAAATACACTTCTAAATTGGGCCAAAGTTCAAAAAGCTGTGTATTGTTCGTTTCTGTCAGAATTTTGTTTAATAAAACCAACATCCATGACGGAACACCAGCAAAACTCGTTACGTTTTCTGTTTTAGTTTCATTTATAATGGCGTTTAGTTTGGTTTCCCATTCGCTCATTAACGAAATTTTATTACTTGGTGTGCTACTAAATTCTGCCCACATTGGCATGTTTTCAATTAGTATTGCAGATAAATCACCAATAGAAGAATTGTTGTTTTCATAAATTTGAGAACTTCCTCCAAGGCGTAAACTTTTTCCTAAAAATAAATCCGAATTTTCATTGTTGTTCAAATACATACACAATAAATCCTTACTTCCTTTAAAATGACAATCGTTTAATGCACTTTCACTTACAGGAATAAATTTGCTTTTGGCATTGGTTGTTCCGCTCGATTTGGCAAACCATTTTATTGGTTCCGACCAAAAAACATTTTGTTCACCTTTTCGAGTTCGTTCAATTAAAGAATCAAATTCTTCATACGTTGAAATAGCAACTCGATCACCAAAAGTGGTGTAGTTTTTTATGCT
This sequence comes from Flavobacteriales bacterium, assembly GCA_031408335.1. GTDB lineage: Bacteria > Bacteroidota > Bacteroidia > Flavobacteriales > Flavobacteriaceae > Flavobacterium. Next base: position 18,605 of record JANNWH010000013.1, read on the forward strand.
TTCAAAGTCATATTGTTTTCCAATTACTGTTTCTTCAGAGGAACGAATTAAGTTCATTAGCAATTCTTGTTGTACTTCATGAGGATATTTTAAAAACAACTCAATTTGATGAATGCGTTGTTTTAAAACCCAGGAAGCGATAGAATTGATTATTGGAAAAGGCATTTTTTAATTTGGAATTATGAATTATGAATTACGAATTATAACTTTACGCTAAAATAGTAAATATATTGTAATTATTTTCGAAAAACGTACCCATGACTTACGAAGGTGTTCTTACTAAAATGCAAACCGAATTTTCCAATCCAATTCAATACTATTTGGTTTTTGAGAATAGTTTTCTGAATTTAAATCAGTTGTTAAACAAGTCGCTTGAAATTAATTTTTTAGGTTATCAATGTTTGAATTGTGGAAAAAAGAAAAAAATTTTTCGTCAAGGATTTTGCTACGATTGCTTTATGAGTAGCGCGTCTGCTGGCGATTGGATTATGAAACCCGAGTTAAGTACGGCACATTTAGATATTGAAGATCGCGATTTAGACTACGAAAAAAGAGTGCAATTGCAACCTCACATTGTGTATTTAGCATTATCGAGCGAAGTAAAAGTTGGCGTTACACGAAAAACGCAAGTACCAACACGCTGGATTGATCAAGGTGCGATTCAGGCAATTCCAATTGTGGAAGTTCCGAACAGGTATTTAGCTGGAATAACAGAAGTGGCGCTGAAAAATCATTTTGCCGATAAAACGAATTGGCAAAAAATGCTAAAAAACGAAATAGAAGTTGCCGATTTAATTAAAGAACGTTCAAGTTTAAAGTATTTAATTCCGAAGGAAGTACAAGAATACTATCATCCTGAGAATGACGATTTATACGAATTGGTTTTTCCTGTTTTAGAATATCCTAAAAAAGTAACCAGTTTAAATTTAGATAAATCACCAAATTTTACTGGAAAACTAACTGGAATTAAAGGACAATATTTAATCTTTGAAGACGGAACGGTTTTTAATATAAGAACCTTTGAAGGTTATGTGGTGAAGATTAGTTTGTGAGTTTAATTTGTCAGGAATGACAAAATGGAGTTTTTTACGGATTCTCCTTTGGTTTTTCTTTTTTCTTAAACAAACCATTCAGTAAATCTTTTGCCTTGTCTTTCACTTCCTGATTTTTATCGGGAGTTTTTGTTGTGTCTGTTGGTTTTTTGGTTCCTCCAAGTAAATTTCCTAATGCTGTAGTTCCTTTACCTATTAATTTATCTTTTTGTTGTTTTACCAAATTGGTAACTAAACTAGTAGTTGCTTGTTTAATATCGGTTGTTACTGTAGGTTTTGTAAAGCTGCCTCCAAGAATAGCATTTATTGGAATGTTTTGCAATTTAGAAGCTTCAGCAGGAGACAATTTTGCGATTAACGCATTCGCTTCTGTACCTAAATATTTTGCAGGAACATCTAATTTTAAATTGTAATTCATTAATTGGTCAAAACCATGCGTTCCGCCAACCGCAATAGTAACATCTTGGTATTTTAAATTAAATGGTTTTACGGTTACTTTTCCGTCTTTAAATGACAAAGCAGCTTTCAAATCGTTTAAATTTAATTTCTTCATATCGATGAATTTTAAATTGCCATCCAAAGTGTTTAATAAATTTGAATTACTTGAATTTATAGTTGTAGATAGGAAGTGACCTAATAAATCGCCAGAAATTGTTTTTAAATCGGGTGTCATTTTAGTTGCATCTAAATTCCCAGAAAGATTAATGGTTGAATTTAATTTTCCGTTTACAACTCCAGCAATTGGAGCAATTTTTTTCAACATCTCTAATTGGGTAAATGTTTGTGCAATATCAACTTGATTTAATCCTAAGTTCATGTTGAATTTTGGTGTTTTTTCTTTTGTTGAAACCATTCCGTTTACTCCAATTTGTCCACCAAAAACATTAGATTTGATATTTTCTAATGTCACCGATTGGTCTTTAACAATAAGTTTTCCTGAGCAATCTTTAAGCGTTAAATTGTCGTATAAAACCGTGTTTGCTCTTGCAGTTAGCGAACAATTTAAAAAAGCGGGAATCTTCATGGCTTCTGTTTTCTTAGCTTCATTTTTTGTAGGTTCAGCAGTTGTCATAAAATCAGCAACAGCTAACAAATTTGAACTTAGGTTGAAGTTTCCTTTTAATTCTTGGTTTCTAAATACAAATCCGTAAAAATTTTCTAAAACACCATTTACATTAATATCGCTTTTGCCTGTAGTAGCTTTAAATTCTTGCAAATTAACTCTGCTTGGATTGAACTGAACCAATGCATTGCTAATGTTCATTCCTTTTCCGTTTTCATCGGTATATTTAAAGCCAGACAAACTCATAGTTCCTGCATTATAAATATTTTGATACTGATTTGTTTCTACCGATTTCATGTCAAATTTAGTAGTAACATCGGCTTTTAAAATTCCGGTAAGCGGTTTATCTAATTTAATTGGATAGGCTTTTGAAAGATTGTTAAGATTGATAGTTCCTTTTAATACGGCATCAACCAAAGCATTTGTTGCTACATTTTTGATAGTTGCTTTAGCATTAAAAACATCTTGATCGATAGCAAAAGATAATTTATCCAAATTGATGTAAGTGTCGTTCATAACACCAGTTTCGTTGATAATTTTAGTGTCGATGACAATATTTTTAATCGATTTAGGTAAATCAGCAAATTGAAAAGAGGCATTATTGGAAGCAATTGCAATGTTAAATTTTGGAACAGTTGTATCGGTTAAAGTGCCTTTGGCAAATCCGACAACCGAAAACTCACCTGTTGTTTTTACATTTTCGATGTTGCTTCGGTATGCAGCTGGAATTAATCCTAAGAAGTTTTTAAAGGATGAAGTTGGTGTTTTAAATTTCAAATCGTACACTTGACCAGCATCAACTAGCTGGATAAAGCCATCAAATTCGAGAGGCAAATCATTAATTTTAGCTTTGTTTTCTTTAAAAGAATACTTGCTTTTTTTCAAATCAATTCCTAAAATCGCATCTAATGAAATGGCTACATTATTTATATAGTTCATTTTGTCCATATTCAACAAAATTTTAGCAGTTGTTTTAGTGTCTAAATCTAAAACATCATTAGTAAAATCGCCGGTTCCAGAATGGTTTATACTATCTAAAACCAATTTTATTTTTGAAGCTTCATCGGTGAATTTGAATTTGAAATTTTCTACTTCATATTCTTTAATTTTTAAAGCTAAAGGGTTGTTTTTTCCTTCGTTCTTTTTCTCTTTATTTTTAAAAGCGATATCATAATTTCCTATTCCGTCTTTGTTAAAAATAATGTTTACTAATCCGTTTTTAGACGAAACGGCTTCAATATTTATAGGTTCATCATCACTATTAAAAAGTTCCATTACCGACATTTTTAAATTTAATTCCTCGAATGAAACCAGAGTGTCGCCTTCAAAAGGGGCTTTGTTAATTATGGATAGTTTTTCAACAGAAACATTGGCTCTAGGAAAACTTTTAAACAAACTCAAATCAGCTTCTTTAAAAGTCACTTTTGCATCAAAATTTTCGTTAATGGCAGCTCTTATTTTTTCTTTAATTTGATCTTCAAATAAATACGGAATCGCAACTGCTGCAATAATTAGGATTAATAAAACAACTCCAACAATTTTTAAAATTTTCTTTACCATGATTTATTTATATTAAAACAAGTTTCAAAAGCAAAAACCTTGCCTTTAAACAATGACGACAAAATTAATGATTAATGATTTATTTAGTTAGTAAAGTTTTCATAAATTATAGGGAATAAAAAATCCGTCTTGTTTAGTACATGACGGATTAAAACGACTAACTCTTTCGTTTTTTGATTAATTTATTTTTATTTCATAAGGCATAATAGCTTGAACGCCTTTTAGTTGTTGTAGTCTTTTAATGCGTTGTAAAATCATATAATTTTCGGTTCCAATTTCTTCTTTTATCATATTTTCTTTAGTTTGAGCCAATCCAAAATTAGCTAAAATGTCGTCAAAACTTTTTTCATATTCTGGAAAATCCTGAATTCTATATTTTTTTATTTTCGCTAAAGACGCAGCTTCTTTAATAGCTTCGTCCATTCCACCAATTTTATCAACAAGACCAATTTTTAAAGCATCATTTCCACTCCAAACTCTGCCTTGACCAATTGCATCAACTTGTTCGAAAGACATTTTTCTGCCTTTTGCAACTCTGTTTACAAAAGTGCTGTAAATTGTTTCAACACTTTCTTGAGCAAAAGCTCTGTAATTATCATCTAAAGGTTTAAACGGACTATAATCAGAGGCGTTTGCATTCGTTTTTACTTGTTCCACATTCAAACCTAATTTATTAGCAGCTTGAGTAAAATTTGGTAGCATTCCGAAAACACCAATGGAACCGGTAATTGTATTTCCTTCAGCAAAAATTTTATTAGCATTACAAGCAATATAATATCCACCAGATGCTGCATAATTTCCCATAGAAACAACAACGGGTTTTACTTTTTTAGTCAATTCTATTTCTCTCCAAATAAGTTCTGATGTTAAAGCATTTCCACCAGGACTGTTAATTCGCAACACAACAGATTTAACATTTTCGTCATTTCTCGCTACTTTTAAAGCACGTCGCATTGAACCTTCTCCAATAACATCAACATCGCCTTCGCCACTTGCAATTTCACCTTGAGCGTAAATAACTGCGATTTTATCTTTTGTCGAATAATCTTTAGAGGTTGTAGCCACTTTTTCAGCATAATCTTCAATAGAAACCGAATTGTAATCTTCTTTTGCTTCCACTTTTAACGCTTTCTTAATGTCGGAATGAAACACATCTTCGTAGGCAATTTTATCAATTAATTTTTCTCTCAACGCCATTTGTGGAGTTCTAGCTAAAAGTCCGTCAGCAATTTCATTCAATCGAACTTCAGAAACTTTTCGTGTTTTTGAAATTTCATAAGTAACCGATTTCCAAATTGAATTTAATAATGCTAAAGTTTGTTCTTTATTAGCATCACTCATTTTATTTTCTAGAAATGGTTCTACTGCACTTTTGTATTTTCCGTGACGAATTACTTCCATTTTTAAACCAGACTTTTCTTGAAAATCTTTAAAAAACATAATTTCAGTGGCTAATCCTTTAAATTCTAATTCGCCAATTGGATTTAGATAAATAGTATTGGCAACCGAATTTAAATAATAATTTTTTTGAGAATACACATTGGCATAGGAATAAATAAATTTCCCTGATTTTTTAAAATCTTCTAATTGATCTCTTAATGCTTTTGTTTGTGCAATTCCTATATTTGATTCATTATTCAAGATAGAAATACCTTTAATATCATCATCTGTTTTTGCATGTTCAATGGCATTTAAAATATCAGTTAATCCATTGTGTTTGTCTTTATTGTTCAAAAAAGGCATGTCATCATAATTGACTTTTCCGGCATAATCATTATCTACTTTAGATAAGTCTAGATTAATTACAGAATTTTTTTCAACAGAAACTGTTTCAGTATCACTTCCAAATAAAGCTCCAACTAGCATGATCCCAAAGAAAAAAATCATAAAAAAAGTAAATAATCCAACGATTGTTGCTAATACATTTCCTAAAAATCTCATAATATTTATTTTTTTTAATAAGTAGCAAAGATTTATAATTTGTTACAGACTACTGTTTTTTTTGATAAAAATAGTTATCAACACTTCAATTAAATGCGCTTTAAACTAAAATGAATTTTGTTATTTTGCGACATATGAAATCGCAGCATCAAGTACTACTTTCTTTAGGTTCAAATCAAGGTCAAAAACTTGAAAACATTACACAATGTATAGAATTTTTGCATAATGAAGTTGGAACAATAATTAAGGTTTCATCACTATATGAATCGGATTCTTGGGGTTTTGATAGTGATAATTTTTTTAATTGTGCCGTTTTAATGCACACAACTTTATCTGCAAATAAACTTTTAAAGAAAATTTTAAAAGTTGAGAGCAAAATGGGAAGAGTACGAGAAAATGCTACAGTATATAAATCAAGGATTATTGATATTGACATTATTACTTTTGATGAAGAAGTAATTTTTTCAGACAATTTGAAAGTGCCACATCCTTTATTGAAGGAAAGATTGTTTGTTTTATTGCCATTACAAGAGTTAATTTCTGATTGGATACATCCTATAGATAAAACTACAATTTTAGATATTTTAAATAATTGTACTGATAATGGAAGTTGTAGTATAGTTTCAAAATTAAATTGTCCATTAAATAAAATTGATTTAAGTCGGTTTAATTATATAGCCATTGAAGGAAATATTGGAGCAGGTAAAACAACATTAACAACAAAAGTTGCAGAAGATTTCAATGCAAAAACAGTGTTAGAACGATTTGCGGATAATCCGTTTTTACCAAAATTTTATAAAGATCAAAATCGCTTTGCTTTTCCGTTAGAAATGTCTTTTTTGGCGGATAGATACCAACAAATTTCTGATGATTTAGCACAATTTGATTTGTTTAAAGACTTTATAGTTGCCGATTATCATATTTTTAAATCGTTGATTTTTGCAAAAGTGACTTTGGCTGAAGATGAATTTCGTTTGTATAAAACACTTTTTGATATTATTTATAAAGAAATGCCTAAACCCGATTTGTATATTTATTTATATCAGGATACTGAAAAATTACTACAAAATATAAAACGAAGAGGTAGAAGTTATGAGCAAGAAATTCCGGCAGAATATTTAGAAAAAATCAATAATGGTTATTTAGATTATATAAATACTCAAAAAGATTTAAATGTTTTGGTGATAGATGTTTCCGAAAAAGATTTTGTGAAAAATCAAGCAGATTATGTTTTTATTTTGAATGAGATACAAAAAAAGATAAATTAATTTGATTTCATTTTTTGAAACAAATCCCAAACAACAATTCCAGTACTTACAGAAATATTTAAAGAATGTTTGGTTCCTAATTGCGGAATTTCTATAGTTCCATCACACAATTCTATTGCTTTTTGAGAAACACCAAAAACTTCATTACCAAATATTAAAGCATATTTTTTATCCTGTTCGGGATTAAAATTATTCAAAAAAACCGCATTAACTACTTGTTCAATTGCATACGTTTTAACTTTTTCAGATTTTAATTTTTCAATTACTTCAACTATATTTTTTTTATATTCCCACGCAACGGTTTCGGTTGCACCTAGCGCAGTTTTATGAATTTCTTTATTTGGAGGAACAGCAGTTATACCACATAAATATATTTTTTCAATTAAAAAAGCATCTGCAGTTCTAAAAACAGATCCAATATTATGTAAACTTCTAATATCATCTAAAATAATTATAATTGGAGTTTTGTTCGCATTTTTAAAATCTTGAACAGATTTCCTTACTAATTCGTTATTTTCTAATTTTCGCATTTTTTTTGGTAAAGATATTCAAAAAAAAAGCTCTCAAAATGAGAGCTTTTAAATGTATTTTGTGCTAACTAGCTTTTTGTTGGCTCAGCAGCAGGAGTTCCTGGAGCATCTTGTTCAACAATTCCTTTAATCGTAAGAACTTTAGTTTCTTGTCCAGTAGCATTAGATTTTAATGTAACTGTTTTAGTAAATGCACCAACTCTTGCAGTGTCGTATTTAACACCAATAACACCTTTTGCTCCTGGAGCAATTGCACCTTCTGGTTTAGTTGGAACTGTACAACCACATGATCCTTGAGCACTTTCGATAAGTAAAGGTTTATTGCCATTGTTAGTAAAAACAAATTCTCTTTTTCCATCAGCATTATGAGGAATTGTCCCATAATCTATGGTTTCGTTTTCAAAAAGAATTCCGGGACCATCTACAACAGAATTTATTGCTTTAGGTGCAACAGTGTTTTCAATTTTTTTTGTAGATTTTGAAATTTTCGTTTTAGTTTGAGCATTTGATATCATTGTACCAAAAGTAACAAACATAGCTAATAGTAAAATTTTTTTCATTTTTATTTAAAATTAATAATTTAATGAGACAAATTTATACAAAAATTACAATAATTATCACAATGATTTTTAAATTTTTATTAAATAAAATGTTAATGGTGAATTTTAATATTAAATAATTAAATTCGTAGACTCATTTTTACATACAATTACGTTGGCATCAAAAGAAAAAAGCACCAAAGAAACACCTTTAATGAAACAATACAATGAAATAAAAAGGAAGTATCCCGATGCTTGTTTATTATTTCGTGTAGGTGATTTTTACGAAACTTTTGGGGATGACGCAGTTAGAGCTTCAAAAATATTAGGAATTGTTTTAACAAAACGAGGTGCTGGTTCGGAAACCGAAACTGCCTTGGCTGGATTTCCATATCATTCTTTAAATACGTATTTGCCAAAATTAGTAAAAGCCGGACTTCGGGTTGCTATTTGTGATCAACTCGAAGATCCTAAAATGACAAAAACAATTGTTAAAAGAGGTGTAACCGAATTAGTTACTCCCGGAGTTTCAATGAATGACGAGGTTTTACAATCAAAATCTAATAATTTTTTAGCTTCTATTTATTTTGGAAAAAAACAAATTGGAATTTCATTATTGGATGTTTCAACAGGAGAGTTTTTAACAGCTCAAGGAAATGATGAGTACATCGATAAATTACTTCAAAATTTTAATCCAAGTGAAGTATTAATTCAGAAAAATAATAAAAATCAATTTAAAGAAATCTTTGGCGAAAACTTTACCGTATTTTACCTTGAAGATTGGGTTTTTCAAGAAGATTATGCTACTGAAAATTTAATAAAACATTTTCAGACAAATTCATTAAAAGGATTTGGTATTGAAGAATTACAAGACGGAATTATTGCTTCTGGTGCCATTTTATATTATTTATCAGAAACACAACACAATAAAATTCAACATATTACATCAATTCAGCGCATTGCCGAAGATGCTTATGTCTGGATGGATCGATTTACAATTAGAAATCTAGAATTATATCAAAGCTACAATCCTAATGCAGTAACTTTAATAGATGTAATTGATAAAACTCTTTCGCCAATGGGTGGAAGATTACTAAAAAGATGGTTAGCATTACCTTTAAAAGAACTACATAAAATTAGAAATCGGCATGAAGTAGTTACTTATTTAAAAGAAAATCAAGAAGTACTTCAAGATATTCAAAATCAGATTAAACAAATATCCGATTTGGAACGATTGATATCAAAGATTGCAACGTCTAAAGCTTCTCCTCGTGAAGTAATTTATCTTAAAGATTCGCTTGATTCAATAATTCCAATAAAAACCATCGCACTCCAAAGTAAACAAGAGGCTGTTAGAGTTATTGGTGATAGTTTACATGCATGTGATTTGCTACGCGAGAAAATAAAAACAACACTTAATCCCGATGCACCAGTTGCTATCTCAAAAGGTAATGCAATTGCTAAAGGAATTAATTTAGAATTAGATGAGTTAAGAGCTATTGCTTTTTCGGGAAAAGAATATTTGGAAGGAATTGAGAAAAGAGAATCAGAACTAACAGGTATTTCGTCATTAAAAATATCTTTTAATAATGTTTTTGGATATTATATTGAAGTTAGAAATACGCATAAAGATAAAGTTCCTTCCGAATGGATTCGAAAACAAACTTTAGTAAATGCTGAACGGTATATCACAGAAGAATTAAAAGAATACGAAACTAAAATTCTTGGAGCTGAAGAAAAAATACATCAAATTGAAGGTCGTTTGTTTGATGAATTAGTTTCTTGGATTGCAACTTACATAAAACCAGTTCAATTAAATGCCAATTTAGTAGCACAATTGGATTGCTTGACTTCATTTGCGCAATTGGCTATTGATAACAATTATGTTTGTCCAGTTTTGGACGAATCGTTCGATTTAGAAATAATAAATGGACGTCATCCTGTAATAGAAAAGCAGTTGCCAGTTGGAGTTCCGTATATTGCTAATGATGTTTTTTTAGATAGAGAATCGCAACAGTTAATTATGATTACTGGTCCAAATATGTCCGGAAAATCAGCAATTTTACGACAAACTGCGTTAATAGTTTTATTAGCTCAAATGGGAAGTTTTGTTCCTGCTGAAGCATTGCGAATGGGAATTGTAGATAAAATTTTTACTAGAGTTGGGGCGAGTGATAACATTTCGATGGGAGAATCTACTTTTATGGTAGAGATGAATGAAACAGCTTCGATTTTGAATAATATTTCCGAAAGAAGTTTGGTTCTTTTAGATGAGATAGGAAGAGGAACAAGTACGTATGACGGAATATCCATTGCTTGGGCGATTGCTGAATTTTTACATGAAAATCCGGCAAGACCAAAGACGTTATTTGCTACTCATTATCATGAATTGAATGAAATGAGTGAAGTGTTAACTCGAATTCAAAATTATAATGTTTCTGTAAAAGAATTAAAAGACAACGTTCTTTTTATACGAAAATTAGTAAAAGGAGGCAGTGCTCACAGTTTTGGAATTCATGTAGCTAAAATGGCTGGAATGCCACAATTAGTAATTCAAAAGGCGCAAAAATTATTAAAGAAGTTAGAGAAAGATCACTCTAGTGAAGTCTTGCACGGAATAAAATCCTCTAAAGAAGAACTACAATTGAGTATTTTTAATCTCGATGATCCATTATTAGAGGAAATAAAAGAAGAAATACTTAATTTAGATATCAATACTTTAACACCTGTTGAGGCATTAATGAAATTAAATGAAATAAAAAGAATGATTCAAAAAAAGTAAAGAAAGGGTTTTCAATAAGTTATCTTTTTCCATTTATTTTTTTATAAAAAACCTTTGTATAATTCATTTTTAGTATTACATTTGCATCCGCAATACTGTATAAGTATTATAGTTCTTATAAAATTTGAAATGCGAAAATAGCTCAGCTGGTAGAGCGCGACCTTGCCAAGGTCGAGGTCGCGGGTTCGAGCCCCGTTTTTCGCTCTTTACTATATGAAATTAATTTAATTTCAACTGCTCGGATGGTGCTATATTTAATTAATTTTTTCTAAAAATTAGATATAAAATCGAAAAGCAAACTGCTCGGATGGTGAAATTGGTAGACACGCTGGACTTAAAATCCAGTGAACAGCAATGTTCGTGCGGGTTCAAGTCCCGCTCTGAGTACAAAAGCTTCAAACTATGTTTGGAGCTTTTTTTATATAATTATTTTTTATGTTTTTGTATATATTTTGCTTTCAAATAATCTCAATCGATTCTATGTTGGAACAACAGATAATGTTGAAAAAAGGTTTTTAGATCACAATTCCGGGTTTTATACAAGTTCTTTTACGGCGATAGGAATTCCTTGGGAATTATCCTTAAGTTACGGTTGTGAATCAAGTGATAAGGCATATAAATTAGAACAATTTATAAAAAGGATGAAATCAAAGAAGTTTATTGAACGCTTGATTGACGATGAGTTGATTATAAATGATATTGTTTGAAAACTTTGATTTGTTGCGGGTTCAATCCCGAAGCTTCGGGACCGCTCTGAGTAAAAAAGCTCCTTTCTTTACGATTGGAGCTTTTAAATTATATAGTATCAAAAAAAATAATTTAGGAATGATTACGAAAGGTAAACAATGAAGAAAGCCATCATGCATAGCAGATGGCTTTAAAATTCTTAAAAACATTAGTTTTTAATTATTTTTTTACTTCTTCTTTAACAGCTTCAACAGCTTTATCAGCAGCAGCAGTTACTGAATCAGTAGCAGCAGTAGCAGCTGAGTCAACAACTTCTACAGCTTCTGTAGCAGCTGAATCAACAGCAACAACAGCAGAATCAGCAGCAGCATCAGCAGCAGCGTCAGCTTGTTTACAAGATACTACAGTTAATGCAGCAACGATAGCTAAACTTAAAAATACTTTTTTCATCTTAATTATTATAAAAGGTTAATTATTAATTCGGAGCAAAGATATAAATTTTTTTAATTGGAAAAACTTTTATTTAACTTTTTTTAAATTTTTTCTCTTTGAATTCCGAATATTTTTTTTACAAATTTCGTGCCAAACATTAAAATTGTAAAAATTTATTTTTTATTAGCTGGTTGTATGATTTTCAATTCGTTAATGATATTTTTAGCTCCAGCAAATTTATCAATTATAAATAAAACATAACGAACGTCTACCATAATGTTTCTGCAAATGTCGGGAGAGTAAAAAATATCGCTCATTGTTCCTTCCCAAACTCTATCAAAATTCAAACCAATTAAGTTTCCATAAGCATCTAAAGCTGGACTACCAGAATTTCCTCCAGTTGTATGATTTGTTGCAATAAAACAAACTGGCATTTTCTCATCTACACCATATTTACCATAATCTTTGGTATTGTACAATTCAATTAATTTTTGCGGCACATCAAATTCATAATCTCCAGGCACATATTTTTCAATTATTCCATCTAAATATGTAAAAGGCTCATAATATATTGCATCGTTTGGTTTGTAACCTTTTATTTTTCCGTAAGTTACTCTCAAAGTACTATTGGCATCGGGAAAAATTCGAGCTGATTTAGGACTTAATTCTAATATTGCTTTCATGTAGGTTCTTTGTAAAGCGATGTTTTTCAAATTTAACTCATCATATTTTGGCATTACATTTTTTGTATATGCATCTGACATAGATTTAACTAGTTGATACCCTTTGTCATTATTGATTTTTTCGAGCACAGTTTTGGAATCACCTTCTAATAGTTCTTTGAAAGTAGTTAGTGAAGTTAATTTAGAATTTTCAAAAACAGCAGCAGTTAATTTTGAAGCATCTACACTATTTAATGATTCTGGTAAAAACTGTTTTGGAGATTTTGAAGCATATAAACTAATTAATTGTTCAAAAACATTTCGGTCTACATTAACATTAAAATCTTTATAGAAATCTCCAATTCCGTTAGAAAGATTATTTTTTCTATCGGTGAAAGCTTGCTCTCCTTTAGTAGTATAGATTTGTTCAAGTTGATACAGTTTATATCCAACAGAAAGAATTTCTGTATTTCTTAGTACTACTTCAGAAAAATAATCTCTTGCTAATGCATACTCTTTGATTTCAGTATAGTTTTTTTCGAAATCAGAAAGTAAATTTCCAAATTCTGATTGTTTTGATGCTTTATTTACTTTTTCTTGAAATTCAGATTCAAATTTTCTTTTTAAAGTAACAGCTTTCGATTTTTTTAATCCTTTGCTTTCACCAATCCATTTTTTCCACGAATTAGCTATTGAAGCATTTTTTGAAGCATATTGGATTTTAATAGCTTGATCTTTTCTCATAAAACTATTTTGGACTTTCAAAGTGGCATCACGAACCTCAATTTTAGCTGGATTTAATGTGTTTGCAATTTGGTCAACAGCAATAGCAGGTAAATATTCTTGAGTTCTTCCTGGATAACCCAAAACCATTGTAAAATCATTTTCTTTTAAACCACCAATCGAAATTGGAAAGAAATGTTTTGGTTTATAAGGAATGTTGTCAGTTGAATAAGTTGCAGGGCGATTATTTTTATCGGCATAAATTCTGAAAAGAGAAAAATCTCCAGTATGTCGTGGCCAAACCCAATTATCGGTATCAGAGCCAAATTTTCCAATCGAACTTGGAGGTGCTCCCACAAAACGAATGTCTTTGAATGTTTCCGTTACGAATAATAAATATTGATTTCCGTCGTAAAAGGTTCTAATTTTATTTTCTTGCCAAGTTTCTTTTGGTAACGAATTACTTAATTCAGAAATATTTGCTTGGATTTTTTTTTGTTTATCAGCTTCCGATGTAAGTAGAGCAACACCTTCTAAAACTTTAATTGTGATGTCTTCAATTCGAACAACGAACATAACTACCATATCTTTATTAGGTATTTCGTCGTCCATTTTGTAAGCCCAAAAACCATCGCGAAGGTAATCGTGTTCTACTGTTGAATGATTTTGAATGGCATCAAATCCGCAGTGATGATTGGTTAAAAGCAATCCTTTATCCGAAATCATTTCAGCAGTACAACCGCCATCAAATTGTGGAACTGCATCTTTTAGACTTGATTTATTGACCGAATAAATTTCTTCAGCAGAGATTTTCATTCCGAGGTTTTTCATTTCAGTTTCGTTCATTCCTTTTAATAACGAAGGAACCCACATTCCGCCTTGTTGCGCTTGGATTTGAATGACGAATAATAAAAGGAGTAGTTTAATAAATTTCATAAATAGTAATTTAAGTTTGTCGCAAGTTACCAATTTTGAGTTTTTTAGAAATTAATTTATGCTTTCATTAAGAATTTGTTTCAAAATAGCACCAGTTGCTCCTTTATTCATATCAACAAAAGTTTGACAAATGTGTCCTTTTTCGCGACGTTCCTCTTCATTATTTAAGAGAAGAGAAAAAGCGTTATTTAATTCATTTTGATTTGAAATGCTTAGGCAACCTTCTAAATTGACCAAAGCTGTAGCTTCTGCAAAATGCGAATAATTGGGTCCGATTATAATTGGAACTCCAAAAGCTGCGGGTTCTAAAATATTATGAACACCAGGATTTCCAAAACCACCACCAACATAGGCAATGTCGGCGTAACTGTATATTTTGGTTAGAATTCCTATTGTATCTATTATAAAAACTTGAAATTCTGAAAGATTTTGATTTTCTTTATCCGAAAATAAAACAGTTGGTTTTGTTAGTTGCGATTTGAGATATTCAATTTGTTCTGTTTTTATATTGTGTGGAGCAATAATGAATTTTGTAGACTTGGGTGAACTATTGATGAAATTCACCAATAAACTTTCATCTTTTGGCCACGAACTTCCAACGACAATTGTAGTTGCTTTTGATGTCATTCCGAATGAAACGAAGGAATCTATAAAATCCAATGAATTATCATGTTCCAAAATGGAAACCACGCGATCAAAACGAGTATCTCCCGACACTTTTACATTATTGAATCCAATGCTTTGAATGAGTTTTTTAGAGGATTCGTTTTGAACAAAAAAGTAATCAAAGGTTTTCAACGCGTTTCTGTAAAACCCACCATACCATTTAAAAAAAGCTTGATTTTCTCTGAAAACGCCCGAAATTAAATAGGTTTTAATGTGACGTTTTTTTAATTCGTTGAGATAATTAGGCCAATATTCATATTTGATAAAAAAAACCATTTCAGGATGAACTGTTTCAATGAATTTTTTTGCATTTGATCGAGTGTCTAATGGCAAGTAAACAGTAACATGTGCAACAGTATTGTTTTTTCTTACTTCAAAGCCTGAAGGTGAGAAAAAAGTAATAATAATTTTATGATTTGGGAATTGTACTTTAATTTTTTCAATTACAGGTAATCCCTGCTCGTATTCGCCTAATGATGCTGCGTGAAACCAAATGGTTTTGTCTGTTGCATTTATTTTGCTTTGTAAAGAAGAAAAAACCTCTTTTCTACCATTGACAAAAAGTTTCATTTTCGGATTGAAAAGCGCCAAGATTTTTAAAACTTGAGAAGCAAAAAGAATAATTAAATTATATAGAAAAAACATCGATGTGAATTTGTGTGGCTAAATTAAGCAATTTATTTTACAAAAGGCGTTTACCAATTAGCCCTGATTGAAGGAAACGCCTTGCGTGACAAAAGCAGGAAATGCGACCACAAAAAAGCACAAACGATTCGCTACTAATAATAAGAAAAAGCATACTTTTGTATCTTGAAATTTTATAGCATGAAAAAACTACAAATGGTTGACTTGAAAAGTCAATATGAAAAAATAAAAGAGGAGGTAAATTCCTCAATTCAAGAAGTTTTAGAAACTAATACCTACATAAACGGACCTTTGGTTCATCAGTTTCAAAAAGATTTAGAGAATTATTTAGGAGTAAAACACGTAATTCCATGTGCTAATGGAACCGATGCGTTGCAAATAGCTATGATGGGTTTGAATTTAAAACCTGGTGATGAAGTAATTACTGCCGATTTTACCTTTGCAGCAACTGTTGAAGTTATTGCATTATTGCAATTGACTCCAGTTTTAGTCGATGTGGATCGGAATAATATGAATATTTCGTTGGACGGAATTCGCAATGCGATTACACCAAAAACCAAAGCGATTGTTCCTGTTCATTTGTTTGGTCGCGCAGCAAATATGGACGCGATTATGGAAATTGCAGCCGAACATAATTTGTTTGTTATTGAAGATAATGCGCAAGCTATTGGTGCTGATTTTTCATCGAAAGATGGATCTAAAAAGAAAGTTGGAACGATTGGACACGTTGGAGCAACATCGTTTTTTCCTTCCAAAAATTTAGGATGCTATGGCGATGGTGGAGCTATTTTTACTAATGATGATGCTTTAGCCCACAGTATGCGAGGAATTGCAAACCACGGAATGTACGAGCGTTACCATCATGATGTAGTTGGAGTGAACTCGAGATTAGACAGTATTCAAGCTGGGGTTTTAAAAGTAAAATTACCTCTTTTAGATACCTATAATAAAGCGCGTCAAGATGCTGCTCGAAAATATTCCGAAAAATTAAATATAAATTTAAATATTGTTGCACCAACCATTTGTGACACATGCGATTGCCACGTTTTTCATCAATATGTGATTCGAATAACTAATGGAAAACGCGATGGATTGTTGGAGCATTTGCAAGGAAAAGGAATTCCGTGTGCGATTTATTATCCAATTCCATTACACAGTCAAAAAGCCTATTCAGATTCCCGATATAAAGAAGAAGATTTTCCAGTTACTAATCAATTGTGTAAAGAAGTGATTGCATTACCAATGCACACCGAATTGGATGATGAGCAGATTAAGTTTATAACAGATAGTGTTTTGGAATACGTTAAATAGCTGTTTATTTGGTGATTTGGTTATTTGTTAATTCGAATAACTAAATTAACAAATCAACAAATCAACTAGAAAATGAAAATAGTAGTAACGGGAGGTTTGGGTTTTATAGGTTCTCACACAATTGTCGAATTACAAAATGAAGGTTTCGAAGTAATAGCCATCGATAATTTGTCCAATTCTTCGGAAGCAGTTTTAGACGGAATTGAACGAATTACAGGAAAAAAACCGGTATTTGAAAAAATGGATTTACGTGATAAATCATCGGTTCAAAATTTCTTTAGAAAATATAACGATGTTTCAGGTATAATTCATTTTGCAGCATCTAAAGCTGTTGGCGAAAGTGTTGAAAATCCGTTATTGTACTATGAAAATAATATCAATACGTTAGTGTATATTTTACAAGAGTTAAAAGATTTACCTTCTGCAAATTTTATTTTTAGTTCATCCTGCACGGTTTACGGTCAAGCCAAAAGTATGCCGATTACCGAAGATGCATCGATACAAACTGCTGTGTCACCTTATGGAAATACCAAACAAATTGGTGAAGAAATCATTACTGATGTTTCAAAAGTAACAAATGTAAACTCGATTTTGTTACGCTATTTTAATCCAATAGGATCACATCCATCAGCTGAAATAGGAGAACTGCCTCTTGGAATTCCGCAAAACTTAGTGCCTTTTATTACGCAAACGGCATATGGATTGCGTGAACGATTATCCGTTTATGGTAATGATTATCCAACACCTGACGGAACAGCTATTCGTGATTATATTCATGTTGTTGATTTAGCAAAAGCCCATGTAGTTGCTTTACAACGTTTATTGGATAAACAAAATCTCGAAAAGGTTGAAATTTTTAATTTAGGAACTGGTACAGGAAGTTCGGTTTTAGAAGTAATTACTGCTTTTGAAAAAGTATCAGATAGAAAATTAAACTATCAAATCGTTGGAAGAAGAGAAGGCGATGTAATTTCTGCGTATGCGAATACCGATAAAGCCAATAATGTTTTAGGTTGGAAAGCACAATCAACTTTGGAAGATAGTTTGTTAAGTGCTTGGAAATGGGAGCAGAAGATAAGAAAATAATTTAATTTCATCAAAATTATCTTTTTATTTCATAAGTTTGTTATCGCTTTATTAAGCTGAAAAATAAACTATAATTTTTAAAATTTACTACATAGAACCTGTCATAAAATAAATACAATGAAAAAATTAATTACACTATTACTTTTATTCACACTAAATTTTGCACTAGCTCAATACAATTCTGATGCACCGTGGATGCTAGACCTTGGTTCGAAAAACGGTACTGCAACGTTGTCAGAAATGAAAGCTAGTTTCGATAACCATTGGAAAACACATGATGCAACTATACAAGGTAGTGGTCATAAGCCTTTTATGAGATGGTACACTAATCAAGAAAATCAGCTTCATGATGATGGAACTATTCTTTCCGACAATGAATTACTTTCCCTATTTAATGAAAAGCAACAAAACAAAAACTCTAGTACAACAAGCATTAATGAGGTTAGTAATTGGCAACCTGTTTTTGGTACTTTACCTTATAATTCTCCTGGACAAGGCAGGATTCAAGCTATAGCAGTTGATCCAAATAATCAAAATATTATATTTGTAGGAACACCAGCTGGTGGAATATGGAAATCGATAAATGGAGGTGTGTCCTTTATCCCATTATTTGATGAATTTCCTCAAATTGGAGTTTCTGGAATCGCAATAGACCCAAATAATTCTAACATAATTTACATTGCAACTGGCGATAGAGATCATTCAGACACCTATTTCGTAGGAGTTTATAAATCAACAAATGGAGGATCAACATGGACAAATACGGGAACAATAGCTGCAACCAGTGCGTCTGATATTTATGTTAATCCAAACGATTCAAATATGATTTGGGTTGCCACAAAAAGTGGTGTTTTTAGGTCTTTAAATGCAGGAACTTCTTGGACAAAAACATTAAACGGAACGGTAAAAGACATTAAGATTAAACCAACAGATCCTTCAGTTGTTTACGCTGTAACAAGTTCTATCCTTTATAAATCAATCGATTTTGGAGCAACATTTACAGTTTCAGGAGTAGGTTTGCCAGCTTCATCTGGGCGACTCGTTATAGATGTTACTCCAGCAAATCCAAATTATATTTATGTTTTAAGTGCTAATTCAAGCAATGGTTTTCAAGGAGTCTATAAATCTGTAAACTCTGGAGATACTTTTGTAGCTACAAATACAACATCTACCAATCTTTTTAGTGGATCAACGCAAGCTTGGTATGATTTAGCACTTGGCGTTTCTACTACCAACCCTGAAGAAATTTATACAGGTTGTTTACATGTATTTAGATCGCTCGATGGAGGAGTTACGTTTAATCCATCGGCAGTGACTCACGCTGATATTCATATTTTAAGGTTTTTTGGCGATAAATTATACAATGGTAACGATGGAGGAATTTATGTTTCAACAAACGCAGGAGTAAATTTTACCGATTTAACTAAGTCTATTCAAAATCAGATAATATATAAATTGGCAGTAGGCAAACAAAATTCGTCAACAATTTTTACAGGACATCAAGATAATGGCTGTCATGCTTTTATAAATAATAATCAATGGAAGAAAACACAAGGAGCCGATGGAATGGATGTAGCAATTGACCCAATAAATCAAAACATTATGTATGGTTTTATTCAATATGGTCAATCATTTTATAAAAACACTACAGGTGGAATCAGTAATTCGACTTATATTTCAGGTTTGCCTTCTGGTGAAACAAATGGAAATTGGGTAACGCCTTTAGCTATTAATAATTTAGGGGAAGTCTATTCGGGCTTTACAAAACTATTCAAATTAGTTGGAACTACTTGGACGATCCAAAACACAACTAGTTTAGGTACTGGTAATTTAGAATTAATAGAAATTGATCCAAACAATGTAAACAATATGTATGTTGTTAACGGATCTCAATTATATAAGAGTACAAACAAAGGCATTGATTTTACATTAATATATACTGCAACCTCATCAATAAGTTCTATTTGTGTGCATTCATCAGATAGTAATATTATTTACATTACAACATCTGGAACTTCTGGTCAAGCAATGAAGTCAGTAAATGGAGGTGCAAATTTTGTTAGTATTGCGCCAGGTTTGCCAGCAATTGGAAAATTTGTTATCAAACATCAGGGTTTAAATTCTAAAAACCCATTATTTGTTGGCACTAATTTAGGGGTTTATTATATAGACGATACCTATTCAAATTGGACTCCATTTGAAGCTAATTTACCAAATGTAAAAGTTACCGATTTAGAAATAAACGTTGTAGATAACAACATCACTGCTTCAACTTTTGGACGTGGTGTTTGGCGTACGGCACTTCCAGAAACACTCGCTTCTGTTGAGTTTGAAAACAATAACTTTGTAATTTATCCAAATCCTTCAAATGGAGTTTTTAATATAAAAATCGGCGATATTGATTTCAAAAATATTGAAGTAACTGATATAACTGGAAAAAGAATATATTTTCAAAAAGATTTTATTAGAAATAATAATGAAATTTTATTGGATATGACAACTATTTCAAATGGAATCTATTTTATAAAAATAGAAACCGAAAGTAAAAGAGTTGTAAAAAAAATAGTTAAAAATTAGTACTTATTATAAGGCAATTTTTTTTGCTTCATAACTCCAAATGAACAAATTAATGCACCAAAAACCCGATTTAAAATTATTTTTTTGTTTAGTAATTGTTGGGATTGTTTGGGGAACAACTTATTTAGGAATTCGTGTTGCTGTTGAAACCATGCAACCTTGGTATATTACTTCCATTAGACAAGGAATTGCAGCTTTAATTATTTTAGGAATACTACTTTATAAAAAACAACTTTCTTGGATTGGTTGGGATAATTTTAAATATCAATTCATTCCTGCTATTTTAATGATTGTAGTAGCTAACGGATTTACAACAATTGCAGAACAATCATTACCTAGTGGATTAACTTCTATTATGAGTGCATTATCGCCTGTTGTTATTTTTATTGTTGGTATATTTTTTGGAATAGAAAAGCCAAATTGGAAAGGATTTATAGGAGTTTTATTAGGTTTTTGTGGAGTTGTATTTATTTTTAGAGATGGCTTGAGCGCTATTTTAGATCCAAATTATAAAACCGGAATTTTATTTTTAAGTATTGCTATTTTAAGTTGGTCGGCAGGAACTATTTTTTTAAAAAAGCACACACATAAATCGAATAATATAGCATTGAATTTGTTTTATCAATTTTCTATAGCAACAATAATACAACTATTTTTAGCATTTATTTTTTCACCTAATGTTGATATAAATTTATGGAGTTTCAGAAGTATTTTCGCCACTTTATATTTATCAGTTTTTGGCTCTGTTTTGGCTTTTTTTTGTTACCATTATGCGCTGAAAAGAGTGAGTGCCCTTCAAGTTTCCATATTGAATTATGTAAATACAATAATTGCAGTTTTTTTAGGTTGGTTACTTCTAGATGAGGTTATCACAACTGATTTTATAGTAGCAACGCTATTAATAATTTTAGGTGTTTTTATTATTAATTATAAGAAGAAATAAAAAAAAGTCCTTACAAATTAAATAAGGACTTTCAAATTATTTCTCAACTGCATTTTTTACTTTATCAGCAGCATTTCCTACTTTTTCGGCGCCTTTTTTAACAGCATCTTCTACTTTATCTTTCACTTTTACTTTTGCAGAATCGACTGCGGTTTCCATTTTTACTTTTGCAGAATCAACAGCTTCTTTTACATCTGATGAAACCGCTTGGGTTGCTTCTTGAACTTTGTCTTTGGTTTCTTCTTTACAAGAAATGAGTAAAGAAGCAAATGCAACTACTGTGATTATTTTTTTCATAATAAGAGGTTTTAATTTAGAGTGTGTAAGTTACAAATAAAATGCCGATTTTTTTACTAAACAATTTTCAATAATAAATTTGGATCAGGACAATTTTGAGAATAAAATTCTAAATCTTTTTTACTACAAACACCAGGATAATCGCCAGTTTTATTTTGAATATCAATAATAATCTGAAAATGCAAATGTGGAGCGTAATCTCCGTTTATTGGCGATGAACCCAAAGTCGCAATAGTTTCTCCTTTTTTTACTTCAGTACCAATTGTTTTATGGTTTAAACTTTCTAAACTTAAATGGCCATATAAAGTATAAAAAGTATAATTCTCTATATGATGTTGCAAAATAATAGTTGGACCATAATCGCCAAGTGCTGTATTGTTTTGAAAACTATGAATCGTTCCGTCTAAAGCGGCCAATACTTTTGTTCCTGCTTTTATCCACAAATCCAAACCAATATGAATGTTCCTTTCGTCGGATAAATCATTTTTAAAAATGGGACTTCTTTGATATATACTTCGAATTTCCTGATAACCTCCATAGGCAACTTTGGCTTTGTTTTTCAAAAGATAATTATTTATATATGCTTCAAAATCCACTGCAATTGTGATATCAATTCTTGTTAGTTCAGCATTATTAGCTGATAAATCAATAGCCACATACTCAGAATAATCAATATCGGAATCAATTACTTTGACATCTTTTATATTTTGAAGTACTTGAATGAGTAGAGACATAGTGTTACCTTTGATTTCCAAATATAAAAAAATCCCCAAAAACAAATCGTATATGAGGATTGTATTTCTATATTACTTTACCGAAAACTGCGACTGTGATTGTTAACTATATTAAGCTGAAATCGTTTCCACTTCATTGTTAATTTTTCCAACCAATCCAACTAAAACTTTACCTGGTCCAACTTCGGTAAAACTAGTGGCGCCATCTTTTATCATTTGTTGAACTGATTGTGTCCATCTTACAGGAGCTGTCAATTGGATGATTAAGTTTTTCTTAATTTCGTCTTGATCAGAAACTGCATTTGCTGTAACGTTTTGATAAACAGGGCAAATTGGTTTAGAAAAAGTAGTCGATTCAATTGCAGCAGCCAATTCTGCTCTTGCCGGCTCCATCATAGGTGAATGAAAAGCACCACCAACTGGTAAAATTAAAGCTCGCTTTGCACCTGCTTCTTTCATTGCTTCACACGCTCTTTCCACTGCGGAATATTCACCAGAAATCACCAATTGCCCAGGGCAATTATAATTCGCCGCTACTACAATTCCATCAATAGAGGCACAAATATCTTCTACAATTTTATCTTCTAAATTTAAAACGGCTGCCATTG
>JANNWH010000014.1:0-96673 GCA_031408335.1 Flavobacteriales bacterium
ACTGCATTTGAAAGTGGCGTAACCACCAAGTTTATTAAAACAGGTGCAACGCTTTGGTTTCTGCCCGTTGGCAAAAAGCAAAATCCTTCTTCCTTTTATGCCGGTGCATCTTATTTAAGAGGATTGAACCTTGATTACAAAAATGAAAATGCACTTGGCATGGAAGCAGGTTTTCGTTGGATGGTGTGGAAAGGACTTAACCTAAGAATTGGTGCAATTGGCGTTGCCGCCAAAGGGCATGAAGTAAAAATCAATCCAACACCTGGTATCAGTTATTCAATCTTCTTTTAAAAATATAAATATAAAAACAAAATTAGGCACAGTTCAACTGGGACTTAACCTTGACACACCCTTACATTGTCAATAAAAATACAACAAAATGAAAAATAACAACAAAACAATCGGAATCTTACTCATTACAGGTGCAATTGCATTGCTCATTCCCTACACTATGTTAACCTCCATTTTTGAGTATCCTGATATTCTAAGGCAGGACACCGGAATCATCCTTACAAAATTTTACCAAGGTGGAAATTCTCTTATATGGACATGGTTTGCTTTTGCCATAACCGGTATTCCTTTGCTACCAGCTTATATCATGATCGGGCAACAATTTGAAAACAAAGCTCCTTTGGCACGCATGGCTACTACCATTGGTGTAATTGGTTTAATTGTTCAGATGATTGGCTTATTAAGATGGACATTTGTTGTACCAGTATTGGCTGGCACATTTGTGCATGGAACAGACGAAGCAACAAAAGCTGCTGCCATTGTTTCCTTTAAAACCATTCACCAGTTTGGCGGTGTAATACTTGGCGAATATTTAGGCCAACTTTTTACTATTGCATGGACAGTGATGATCACCATTTCATTTGCCAAATTAAAACTGATGCCAAAGTGGGTAAATTGGCTGGGTATTATTAGTGCTGTTATTTACCTGCTGGCTCAAGCTGAATTATTTGCAACAGTAATAAAAGGTTTTCCTGTATGGGATATGGCTGGCTTTATTGGAAGTACAAGCTGGCTAATATGGCTTGTGATAATAGGGGTCTTCTTTTTACGTACAAAAAAACTTTCTGAAATCTAATAGTTTGTGGCAACCGCTTACCATACTTTCTAAAAATTAAATTAAATTTACTCATCAATTGACCTTAATTATGAAAATAATAAAATACATTTCACTTATTGTTCTGGTTACTATCATTGCTATTGTTGGGTATATTTACTATCTAACATTTACTCCTAATGGGCGTTTAAATTGGGGACAAGCTGTTTTTTTAAAATTAGCTGCAACTGATGATGTAGCTGAAAGGCTAAAAAAAATGACAGTAGTAGAACGAAGCCATTTTATAGATGCGATGCCTATAAATTTGGAAGGAATAAGCGTAGATACACTTAAAATTACAAATGATAGTCTTACCACATACATTTTTAAGTCAAAGCACTTTAATAAAAATAGTCCAGTTATAGTCTATTTTCACGGGGGAGCATTCGTGTTGCCTTGGACAAACCTTTCTGTATCTTACGCAACCCGGTTGTCCAAATTATATAATGGTATTGTAGTAGCAGTTGATTATCGGGTTGCACCTGAACACCCTTACCCAGTTCCAAACAATGATTGTTTTGCTGCTTTTCTATGGACAATTTCAAATATCGAAAAAATGGGACGGAAACCCTAATAAAATAATTGTTGCAGACGAAAGTGCTGGAGCTACCTTTGCATCTATTGTAGCGATAAAGGCAAAAAAACAGAATTTGACTAATATTAAATATCAAGTTTTGGAATGCCCAGCATGCTACCCTCCTTTCAAAACAACTGCCTATCAAAAATTGAAAAAAGGATACTATTTAGAAGAACCTGAAATGAATTATGCACTAGAGAGTTATACTCCAAATAAAGCTGACCGAACAAACCCATTAGCATTCCCATATTATTCAGATAGTTTAACAAATTTACCGCCTGCCTATATCATTACTTGTGAGTTTGACCCATTAAAAGATACTGGAAGGGATTTTGCTGAGAAACTTAAAAATGCAAAGGTTCCTACAATTCATAAAGAGATGAAAGGTATGGTTCATTCAATACCTGGACCTTTAAACGAAAATGATAGGTCAAATTTATATATAGAAATATTTCTTGAATCTCAAAAATATTTAAAAAATTAAATACAACTAAAATATCATTACTAAAAAACTTAAAAACAATAACGGCTACCACCAACAGCCGTTTGGCAAGATTGCGAATTTTATAGTTAATACGTCTATGTTTCGCAAAAAATATTATCTTAGCGGTAAGTAAACGATTCCGTAGCTCGCAACAGAAAGCAAGCGACTGAATTTTTACGGTCAGGCTATGACAACAAACAAATTAAAACATTCAATATTTATTCAACAACTAGGACAGATCAAATATCCAGAGGTATTTTTGCCATGGCAAATGTTTAGATTAATAAAGTAAAGCATTATTGACTGGATCAAATTAATTCACTAACTTATGAAACTAATAGTAAAGAAATTGCTCATTCTCACATTTGTTATGTCTTTCACTGTAAATCTGTTCGCCCAATCGCAAGTAACAGGAACTGTAAAAGATGCAAACACGCAAAAGGTTCTACAAGATGTTAACATTATTGTCGTAGGGACTACAGTTGCAACCGTTACAGACAATAATGGACAATACACATTGAAAATTAATCAAGCTCAACCTTTTACTATCTCTTTTTCATATGTTGGATACCGCACAGAAAAAGTTGAGGTGACCAGTAATAAGACCACCATTAATATGATTATGGTAGAAGAGGCAATATTACAGCAGGAAATAGTAGTATTATCATCACGGATGAAAGAAAATATCATGAAGTCTCCTGTGACAATCGAAAAGTTAAACATTATTTCGATAAAACAAGCCGCCACACCCGATTACTATGATGCTCTTGCCAATATGAAAGGTGTGCAAGTAACTAGCTCTAGTTTAACAAATACATCAGTAAATACCCGTGGTTTTGCCGGAACAGGTAATACCCGTTTTGTGCAATTGATTGATGGAATGGATATAGCAGATCCTACCATCGGTTGGGCTGTTGGTTCTGTCATGGCACCAGGAGAACTAGACATCGAAAGTCTGGAGTTAATACCAGGTGCAGCTTCAGCTTTATATGGTCCCAATGCATTCAATGGCATCATGTTGTTACAAAGTAAAAGTCCATTTGATTATCCAGGGTTGAGTACGATGGTGAAACAAGGCGTAACTAATTCGAAAGCTGGCGGCACTGATCCCATGGGAACTTACGCTATACGGTACGCCAAAATATTTAATGATAAAGTCGCATTCAAAGTAAATTTTCATTTCCTGAATGCTACTGATTGGACGGCCAATGATAATAAGACAGATAGAAATAACCCAAGTTCAGAAATTGATCTTAGTGGGATGCCCGATTTTGATGGTGTAAATCTACAAGGTGATGAAGCACCTATCCCTATCAATAATTTTGGAATTGGCACCCTTAGGAGAACAGGATTTTCTGAAAATATTTTGTTGGACAACCAAGAAGCACGGGTACTTAAAGGAGATATAGCCATTCACTATAAAATAAATAATAAAATGGAATTAATTGGGGCCGCTCGTTTTGCACAAGCCAGCGCGCTCGCACAATCTGATGTGAAATTTGCATTTAGACGATACAATACACAAGTCTATAAACTGGAACTT
Source organism: Flavobacteriales bacterium (assembly GCA_031408335.1). GTDB lineage: Bacteria > Bacteroidota > Bacteroidia > Flavobacteriales > Flavobacteriaceae > Flavobacterium. Next base: position 3,710 of record JANNWH010000014.1, read on the forward strand.
AAAAGCGATCAGTTCTTTGTACGAAACTACTTTACAAGAACTGTAGCGCTTAATTCCTATAATTTAGGCGCATTGGGTGCTTATGTAAATGAATCTTATAATCCGTCTATTCGTGCTGATGGCACAGGTTGGGTACCGGATTATATAACAGCTTTTTTGGGCGGAGCACCTGGGGTTGCTGCCAATAATCATCCTGCAGCCCGCTCCTATGCAGATCGGTTTATGATAAACCCAACCACGGGACAATATGTTGCTTCTCTACAGAACACGATTGATGAAGTCAGATCAAATTATTTTCAACGAAATCCCCCGGGAGCTGGATTTTTCAGCAGTGCCAACTTGTGGCAAACCGATTTGTACTACAATTTCAAACAAATCAAATGGGCAGAAGTCATCGCGGGTGGAAATTTCAGGTATATGAGTGTGTTTAGCAAAGGTACAGTTTTCGATGATGCTCCGGAAGATCAGAATAACGCTAACCCATTAATGACAAACTCATATGGTGTTTACACACAGATTGCTAAAAGCATAACTGAAAAACTCAAAGTTACTACTTCGATTCGCTATGATGAAATGAAAGACTTCGAAGGACGTTTCACTCCCAGGCTATCCATGGTTTACTCGCCTAATAAAAATCACAATGTTAGGGCAAGCTATCAAACCGGCTTCCGTTTTCCTGAATTGATTAGTCAGTTTATTTATTTTAACAACCCCGATGGGATAATTTTAGGTGGTGTTCCTTCCATAGCATCACGATATGGAGTTTACAATGGAGGCGCTTGGACAAAGGAATCTTATGATAATTTTTTAATACAAGGTGGTTCATTGAATCCTACTACCGGTGCCATACTGTCCAATCCAGGAAACGTAACACTTGAAACAGCCAATGTTAGTTTTATAAAAGCCGAGCAACAGCAGACTTTTGAAATTGGATACAAAGGTATTCTGGTTGGTGATTTACTATTTGACTTGAATTACTATTATTCTACCTATACAGATTTCGCGGGCACACAAGTGGTAGTTGGTAAAGTGTCAACAACACACCAGGGTGCACAAGTAAATGCTGGCCAGTCATGGGTCCTGGCAACGAATTCACCCAATGAGTTGACTTCGTATGGTGTTGGGTTGGGTCTTACGTATAACCTCAACAGAAATTTTGTGCTCAATGGAAATTATAATTACACCACTTTCTCTGGACAATTAGAACCAGGTTTTCTTGCCCAATTTAATACACCCGAAAACCGTTTTAGTATTGGCGTGGGTAACCAGAAGCTCACCAGGAATTTGGGGTTCAATTTGAATTACCGATATCAGCAAGCCTTCCATTGGGAATCACTCTTTGGCGAAGCCTCTATACCTGCCTTTGGTGTGCTGGATGCACAGGTAAATTATACGCTAACTTCCCTTAAAACAATTCTAAAAATTGGAGGCACCAACCTTGGAGGTAAAGATTACCGCACCAGTTTTGGTTCACCTTATGTAGGTCAGATTTATTATATTTCGTTAGTGTTTGATGAGCTTTTAAAATAAAGAAAACTTTAAATAAACTTATCATTTATGTCTCAATCCCGCCAACTCGCCGCAATCATGTTCACCGATATTGTCGGGTTTACTGCTTTGATGGGTAATGATGAAAAGAAGTCTTTTGAAATTCTGGAGAAAAACAGGAAAATCCACAAGCCCATCATCACCCAATTCAATGGTCGATGGATCAAGGAACTGGGTGATGGTGTTATGGCCAGTTTTAGTCTTGTGTCGGATGCAGTCTATGCTGCCATTAAAATCATGGAGGCCTGCAATGCCGCTAATGAATACCAGCTTTGTATAGGCATTCACCTGGCAGAGGTGGTTTTTGAAAATGACGATGTGTTTGGAGATGGGGTCAATATTGCAGCCCGAATTCAGTCGTCTGCTAGCCCGGGCAGTATTTTTATATCTGAATCTGTACACCGCAGTATCGCCAACAATGCCGATATCACAACCCGGTTTGCTAAAGAAGCCATCCTGAAGAATGTCAGTCTACCCGTCCGGATGTATCAGGTGATTGTGGCAGGTGGTAACATCTTTGTCCCTGAAATACAGGCCACCGTTGTTATCGAAAAAAGTATAGCAGTATTGCCTTTCGTCAATATGAGCAGCGATCCTGAGCAGGAATTTTTCAGCGATGGTATCAGTGAAGACATCATCAACGATTTAGCGCAGGTATCTGAATTAAAAGTGATAGGAAGAACTTCTTCTTTTGCTTTCAAAGGGAAAAACATGGATTTAAAAATTATTGGTGAACAACTGAAAGTGAGCCATATCCTAGAGGGAAGTGTAAGAAAATCGGGAAACAAATTGCGTGTAACGGCACAGCTCATCAGCGTAGCGGATGGTTTTCATCTTTACTCAGAAAAATTTGACAGAGAACTGGAAGACATTTTTGCTATACAGGATGAAATTTCACTTGCCATACTTAATGCCATCAAAATCAAATTATTAGGAACAGAAAAAGATGCTGTTCTTAAGCGTTACACCGATAATGTCGAAGCTTATCAGTTGTATTTGAATGGACGTTTTCATGTAAATAAGTTCACACCTGATGGATTTTTTAAAGCCATTGAATATTTTCAGGCTGCTATTGCTTTAGATCCGGACTATGCCATTGCTTATTCCGGCTTGTCATTTAGTTATATGAATTTAGGACATCAAAACTGGTCATCACCTGACAAAAGCCTTCCATTAGCGATTCAATACGCAAATAAATCTCTTGAACTGGATGACGCTATTGCTGAAAGCCACCTGGCTGTTGGCCGTGTAAAAGTGCACTGTGAATTGAAGGTACGTGAAGCGGAAATTGAATTTAAAAAGGCCATCGCCATCAATCCTAACAGTGCTGAAATTTATATACAACTGGGTTTTTGCGCTGCATTTTTAGGAAATAATAAAGAGGCAATAGAATATGCAATCAAAGCGGAAAGCCTGGATCCATTCTCGTTGCTAAATCTTTATTATATAGGAGTTCCATACTGGGTGGTAGGTGATCTTGAAAAAATTTTAGCGCTGGGGAAAAGACTCATTGATCTCGAGCCATATTTCCCGGGCGGCTATTTTTGGGTTGGACATAGTTACATCTATTCAAAAAGATACGAAGATGCGATTCCTACATTGGAAATGGCAGTTAAGTTATATCCCGATTTACAAAATCTAACTGCTCTCGGGATATGTTATGGATTGATGGGGAATAAAATGAAGGCCATGGAAATCATTGAACAAATGAAAAAAATAGACGGTTCTGATATCACGGGGAACTTATTAATAGGGCAGTTATATGGAAGCATTGGAGAATGGGATACTGCTTTTCGTTATTTTGATCAGGCCATCGAAAATCACGATTTTCATTTAAACTTTATAAAATTTTATTTACGGGATGTTCAAATGGATATGAAAGACCCAAGAGTGGTTCGATTGTTTGAAAGATTGGGTCAGACTTATGAATAGATTTCACACACATTAATTAAAATAAAAGTCAATAAAGTCTTTCTGAAATGATGCAGATTTTAAACAAAAATCTATTTTTGATACTAACTAAATAACTAACAATGTTGCGTTAGATAATTGAATCCGCCCTTATAAAGATTATTTTTAAACTTTTCAATATTCCCATTACAAATCAGTATTTAAATAAAAAACAATTTGACAACAAAAGTTGTTAACCTATATCAGGAAAAGACATTTTCATTTTTTTGAAAAATCGTTTTCAGTTTCCGAAAAAAAACATAAAGAGCCTATCGCTTAATACTGTTCATACCAACTAAATTTATCGTGTACGATTTGAGATTTTTCTTTTTTTAAATACTCTAAAAAAGAGTTAGCAACCGGAGAATGTTTCTTTCCCCTTAACCATATTAAACTCCATGTTGTTTTAATTGGAAGACCTTTGATTGGGATAATTTGCAATTCATTGTTGTGTAATTCATTTTTAATTCCGATCAACGGCATAATAGAATATCCCAAACCAGCCAATAATGATTGCTTTACTGCCTCATTAGAGGTTAACTCCATCTTTTTTAAAACCGATAAGTTATTCCGTTCAATAAAACTCTCCATTGTTTGTCTTGTGCCTGATCCTTTTTCTCTAAATAATAAAGGCAACTCTTTAAATATTTCTTTTATGTTAGTGGTTTTTGTAAATTTTGTTACGGAACTTCCCACCAAGTACAACTTATTTTGAAGTAAATCGAGTTTTTCAATATTTAATGTATTTGGTAAAATAGAGACTAATGCAAAATCAACTTCATTATTTTCCAAACTCTCAACCACTTTATTTTTATTAGTAACATCCATTAGTAATTCTATTCCAGAATGTTGTTGCATAAAATTAGTTAAAAAATAAGGCATTACATATTTTCCAGTTGATACTACTGAAATCTTTAAACGTCCTGTTAATTTTCCCTTGTAAGCTTGAGTTTTATAGTTTATAGCATATACTTGGTTGATTATGTTTTCAGCTGCCTCCGCAATCTCAAGTCCAAAATCAGTGATGTAAATTTTTCGACCGACCAGTTCTGTTAAGGGTATATCAAACTGGTCTTGGAAATTTCTCAACTGAATAGAAACTGCTGGCTGAGTAAGGTGTAATTCTTCCGAAGCCTTCGTTACACTCTGTGTTTGTACGATTTTTAAAAATATCTGTAATTGATTTAATGTGTAATTCATAAAAAAAATTAATGGTTTACATTACAAATATAAATAAAAATTTATGAATTATAATTCTGAAATTTGTACTATTAAATAAAAAAAAACATGAAAACAATTAAAATTATTTCTATTATCATTACATCCATAACTTTTACAAGTTGTGCTGTTATAAGACCTGGAGAAGTTGGAGTAAAACAACGACTAGGTATACTTTCTGAAAAAAGTCATACACAAGGTGCTGTTTGGTTTAACCCACTTACTACTAAAGTTATTAAAACAAATATTCAGATAAACGATATTGAATTATCGTTGAGTTTGCCAAGCAAGGAAGGCTTAAGTGTTACTTCTGAAATATCTATTCTTTACAGAGTAGATCAAAATAGTGTATCAAAAATAATTAGTAGCATTGGTCTTGGATATGAAACTATTATATCTAATGTATTTAGATCTGCCTCGGCAGATGTATGTTCAAAATATTTCGCAAAAGATATGCATTCAGGAATGAGGGTAGAAATAGAAAATGCAATTAAAAATAAAATGGAAGAAACACTGTCTGCCCAGGGTATATATGTTCAAGCTGTTCTGATGAAAAGCATTCAATTACCTGAGGGTCTGGCAAGTTCTATCGAACAGAAACTACAAGCTGAACAAGATGCTATGAGGATGATTTTTATTTTGCAACAAGAAAAATTAAATGCTGAAAGAAAAACCATTGAAGCAACTGGATCAAGAGATGCTCAAAAAATACTTTCAGAAGGTTTAACTGATCAAATTATTAAGATTAGAAGCATTGAAGCTTTTTTAGAACTATCAAAATCTACAAATAGTAAAATAATAATTACTGACGGAAAAGCACCATTCCTTCTAAATTAAATTAAAAACAACAAAACAGTAAAAAAATAACCTATTTTACGAATCACAATGCCCTAAAACAAAAGGATGTCTTGTCTGATTAATTGATATCATTAATTCATAAAAATACAATCATTTGAAGGTAAAACAAAATATTTACTAGGACAATTGAAATACTATCCAAAAAATAAAACCAATGGTTAACATCATCATTTATTTAAAAAAACAAGAAAGCGCAAAAGAATTGGTGAAATTTCTTTTAGAAGAAAAATTAATTGCATCAGCAACAATTGATGAAAATAATATTTCTTACAAGCTGGAAAATGGTGCTTTTTCAGAAGAGATATTTAGCGTTATCACTGCTCAGTCAAAATCACTATTGTTTATTGATATTGTAAAGGCTGTGGAAACTAAAACAGGAGAAGATACTCTAATCAATTCAACACCAATAGTTGGTTCTAATCGTGTTTTTGATAATACCATTACATCCAAAACTATTCCTATAAATTAACATAAAAACACGAACATACAATTTATACAAGAACAGTTTATCCACAACAATACTATAGAACTTATAGACTCTGACTTAAAATAGGTTGAATCAATAATAGCATATAAGAAAATATTTATATACAACGGACAAGCCGAACACCGTTTCAAGAAGTAGGTAAAAAAAAATAAAAATAAAAAAATGAACAGATTGAAAATGATTTTAGTAGTGCTTTTAACTGCAAGTATTATGTCATCTTGCAACCAAGCTAAACAGGAAGCAAAAGAACAAACAGACAAAATTGTATCACAAACTAACGAACAAGTACAAAAAGTAATTGACGATTTGGGCTTAGTGTATGTAGAAGAAGGTGCTCAAACTGTTATTACTTACGACGAGGTAAATGCAGCCCAGCAAGCTTGGTGTGACGCTTTAGTGAAAATCGGAAAATTGAAAGAAGATGGTGGCGATTACAAAACCTTTGCAAGTGACGTGCTTTCTTCTGCTTACAATTACGACAATGGTAAAGTGTTTTTCAAACCAACATTAGCATTTGGCGACAAAACTTTTAGAAACGATAAAAAAGGCGCCTTAGCCTACTTTATAGGTGGCGACACTGATTATCCTACAGATAAAGGTTTTGCATTGACTCCTTGGGTTAAAGCACGATACGACAATGCAGGAGACAAAAATGAAGGCATTCAAATTTACGGTTCTATTGCCATTACTATGGGTAATGTTTGGGTTACTGGAAAAGATGGCAAAGAGGTAATGGTTGATAAAACTTGGGTTTTCAAAAAAGGAAAAGACGGGAAACTTAGAATTATTGTGCATAAATCAGCACTGCCATTTTCACCTCCAACTAAATAATTAACTTAAAAGGGTTAGGTTTGCAACTTAACCCTTTTTTATTAAATCGATATGAATTATAGATTTTTACTTTTCGTTATTTTGTCTTGTGTCTCTCAGATATCGTTAGCTCAAAACACAAGACTTAACCACAATAATACAATTGGTTGGTATAATTATTTCGGTACATTTAAGTTGTCAGATAAGTTTGGCCTGCATACTGAGTACCAATGGCGAAGAGATAATGCAATTACCGATTGGCAACAAGGTCTATTAAGAGTTGGCGTAAATTACAATTTAAATCCACGTGTGTTGTTCAGAGTGGGTTATGCTTGGATAGAAACTTTTCCGTATGGTGAATATCCATTAAATAGTTTCGGTAGGGATTTTACAGAGCATAGAATTTTTGAAATGGTACAACTTTCGCATAAAGAAGGAATAATAGATTTTTCTCACCGTTTTATGCTAGAACAAAGATTTGTTGGAAGATACAGTTCAGCAAGTAGGAACACCGAAGATGAATTTCCTTTATTAAATCGAATTAGGTATATGGTTAGACTTCAAGTGCCATTAAAAGGTAAAGAAATTAAAGACAAAACACCCTATGTTGCTGTTTATGATGAGATATTTATTGGATTTGGAGAAAACGTTAATGCTAATATTTTTGACCAAAATCGAATAGGTTTTTTATTAGGTTATAAATTTAATAATATGATAAGAATTGAGGGCGGTTATTTAAATCAAACGCTACAATTTGGAAGACAAATAAATGGACAAAACGTTTTTCAAAACAATTCTGGACTGATAGTCAATGCCAACTTTGCTATTGACTTAACGAAGAAAAAAAAGTAAAACTCCTATGATCCCAATGGCTATAGTTCGAAGTAATTTACTAAACTAATAGATTTTAACTTTTAAGAATTTTAAATTCGAAAAATCAATTTGTTTTCGATTTATATTCATTTAATAAATTCTCAGAAAAAAATAAAGAAGAGTAAGAGTCATGTGCCTGAGGATTATTTTTTTCAAAATCGGCTAACTTATCCAAATACAATTTTAATTGCTCTCTGGTCAATAAATTTCTGTAATCTTCTTCTTGACGGATTAACGTTTTAACATACAAAGCAGTATCTTTAGTGTCTTCAGAAACATTCATTACTTTATAAATAGCCAATAATTCTTTGTATTGATTGATAAACAACTCTTTAAAAATCGGGTTTTGTTCTTCTGTATAATTAACAATTGCATAGGTGATTTTACCTTTTGTTTGCCAAAATAATGTTTCACCTAATTCTGCTTTAGCAACAAAATTTTGCATAACAGCCACTTTTAACTTGATAGTTTTTTCTATCTGAGCAATAGACAACAAAGGAAATAATACCAATAAAATTATTTTTTTCATTCAATATAAATTAAAAAAGCTTCCAACAAAATTGGAAGCTTTTAAGTTATTTGGGTGGATGACCGGGTTCGAACCGGCGACTTCCGGCACCACAAACCAGCGCTCTAACCAGCTGAGCTACAACCACCATTTTAACGATAGCAAATGTATTGCAAAAGTTTTATTTTACAAAGAAAAAAGATTAAAAATTATATCAAATCGCTTAAGCTATTGACAGCCAAATACCTTTCAACGGTAAATCCTTCGGCATATTCTGTTCCAATAATTCTTCCTAAATCTTGAGATCTGTATTTAACACTGTCTAAGAAATTTTTTGTTGCAATTGGTGTTTCAGGTTCTTTTGTATTCGGATTATAAAACTGCGAATCGTAAGCCATTATCGAATCCATTTTAATGGAAATAAAATCGCTAATATCAACAACAAAATCAGGTGCTACGTTTTTCCATTGGATATAATGATAGACTAACTTTGGTCGCCATGCTTCTTGATTTTTATTATCTAATTCGGTTTCTATTCGGCGTAAACCAGATAAAAAACAAGCATCCGAAACCAACTGACTTCCTTTTGGATGATCAATATGTCGATCATCAATTGCATTACAGAGCACAATTTCTGGACGATATTTCCGTATCATTTTAATAATTTCCAATTGATGTTTTTCATCATTGATAAAAAATCCATCACGCATCCCTAAATTCTCGCGCACATGAACTCCAAGTATTTTAGCTGCTTTTTCTGCTTCGGCATCTCTAATTTCAGCCGAACCTCGAGTTCCTAATTCGCCACGAGTTAAATCAATAATACCCACTTTTTTTCCGAGTGAAATTTCTTTGGCAATAGTTCCGCTACAACCCAATTCAACATCATCTGGATGTGCGCCAAAAGCTAAAATATCTAATTTCATCATTTTAATTTTTATTAAATTACAAATTTACTATTTTTCTAATTGTCATCGATTTATTAACTGTTTCAATAAATTCATTTTCCGCATTACTATCTTTTGTAATGCCACAACCAACGTAAATAGTAGCTAAATTATTTTCAAAATCCATACATCGCAAATTAACAAATAAATCAGAATTTTCTTTTTTAAAAGTAAGACAATCAATATTCAATTCGCCTAAAAAACCAGTATAAAATTTTCTGTTGTAACCTTCATTTTTGATGATGAATTGCTTAGCAACATCTTTTGGTAAACCGCAAACAGCAGGAGTTGGATGCAATTTTGAAATCAATTTCCCTAAATCATTTTTCGAAATTAATTTGGTTTTAATATCCGTTTTTATGTGTGCAATAGTTCCAGCTTTATAGGTATAAGGTTCAGAAACGGAAATTTCATTACAAAATTCTTTCAAACTAGCCACGATAAAATCGGTTACAAATTGTTGCTCTTGTTTTTCTTTCGATTCCCATACAATTGATTCAGAAAATAATTGTGTTCCAGCTAATGAAACGGTTTTTATTTTCAAATCTTCTTTTTGCAACAATTGCTCTGGAGTTGCTCCAATCCATAATCCAATTTTAGGATGATAAAAACAATAATTAAATGCATTTGGATAATTAAACTGTAATCCTTTTAGCAACAATTCAATATCTAAATTAGGCATTTTATGAACTTCACTTCTTGAAAGAACTACTTTTTTAAAATCACCATTTTTAATTGCTTCTACTCCTTTTTTTACTAGTGTTTTAAATGATTCTTTTTCTAAGTCTGGAATTATAAAATCAATAGAATTCGATAAATAAAAAGCATCAGTACTTACTTTATCTACATAAATATCCGATGTATCAACAGGAATAATATACTTTTCTTCTCCATTAAAAGAAACAAAAGCAAAACCACTTTCAGAAAAATCTTCGATCAAATGCAACGAATCATCTTGTTGAAAAACACCAATAAATTTATCAGAATTAGATTTACAATACACTACAAAAGGAAGTTTTTTAGTATATTGATTGGCAACTTTTTGGAATAAAGACATCATTTATCTTCGAGGTAAAATCATGTTACTTAATTTGCAAATCGACACCAATTTTCCTTCTTCATCTACAATTTTTATTTCCCAAAGATGAATACTTCGTCCTTTGTGAATAATCCGCGCAGTTCCATAAATAATTCCTTCTCTCTTACTTCGCAAATGATTCGCCGAAATTTCAATTCCGCGAACTTCTTGTTTTTCGGGATTCACAAATAACATTGATGCTGCACTTCCAACACTTTCAGCTAAAGCGACACTTGCTCCGCCATGTAATAATCCCATTGGTTGATGCACTCTCGAATTTACTGGCATTTTTGCCGTTAAAAAATCTTCTCCAGCGTCTATAAACTCCATTTCTAAAGTCGACATTAAGGTGTTTTTTGACATTTCATTACACATTGAAATAATAGCTTCTTTATCGAACATATTTTTTTTTGTAAAAATACCAATTTTTAGATGACCAATTATAAGAAACTACTGCATTGACAAAATATTTTTGATTTTTTTTCGTTTTTTAAACAATTCTAAACCACAAATTTTTAGTTTTAAATTAAATAACTACTTTTACCAAAATTCAACAATTCATGCGCAAACTACTTTTTATACTTTTAACTGGACTATTGATAGTAATGTCTTCTTGTCGAAATGATTTTCAATTTGAAACAAGCATAGGCGGTTTAGAGTTTTCAAAAGATACGGTCTATTTAGATACTGTTTTTACCAATATTGGTTCAAGTACGTATCGATTAAAAGTATACAACAGAAGTGATAAAGATATTTCTATTCCGCAAGTTAAATTAGCTAGAGGAATTGCTTCTAAATACCGAATAATGGTAGATGGAATGACTGGCGATGTTGGAGCACAAGGCAAAATATTTAGTAATGTTGAATTATTGGCTAAAGATAGTTTGTTCATTTTTATAGAAGTTACCGCCGATGTTGCAAGTGCCAATCCAACCGATTTTTTATATACTGATAAAATTGAATTCACCAATAGTAGTGGTTCTCCACAAGATGTAGATTTGGTGACTTTGATACAAGATGCATATTTTATTTATCCACAAAGAACTGGTACAACAGGAAATTTTCTTTACGAAGCTATCAATTTAGGTGTTGATGTTGATGATGATAATGAAAATGTAATTGCTGTTGGAAGTAATTTAGATGAATTTGATCCAGTAAACGGAAACGAGTTCACTTGGAATAATTCAAAACCCTATGTCATTTATGGTTATGCTTTTGTTCCCGATGGAAAAACACTAACTGTAAACGCTGGTGCAAGAGTTCATTTTCATGCGAATTCTGGTTTAATTATCGGTAAGAATGCAGTTTTAAATATAAATGGAGCTGTTTCTACTACCGAGGCTTTAGAAAATGAAGTCATTTTTGAAGGTGATCGATTGGAACCAATTTATACAGATGTTCCAGGGCAATGGGGCGCAATTATTAATTATTCGACTTCCAATTTAAATGTGATAAACCATCTTACGCTAAAAAACGCAACAGTAGGAATTCTTTGTGGAAATTTAGCAACAACGACCAATACAACTGATTTTCCTAAACTTACGATTAAAAATTCTCAGATTTATAATTGCTCCAATTTAGGAATTTTGGCTCGAAAATCAAATGTAATTGGCGAAAATTTAGTTGTCAATTATTGCGGACAAGCTTCATTAGCATGTACTTATGGTGGAACTTATAATTTTACGCATTGTACATTCAACAATAATTTTAGTAGTTCGAGCCAAGTAGCCGTTTTATTAAATAACTATTTTGAAGATGATGTTGCAATTTATGTCCACGATCTAACGCAAGCCAATTTTAATAATTGTATTATTTATGGAAGCAATCAAATAGAAATGCTATTGGATAATGAAACCGAAGGTGGTGCTGCATTTAATTATAAATTCAATCATTGTTTAATTCGATTTAATAATATAAACAATCAGTTTACAAACAATCCGTTATACCAATTTAGTACAGATACAACTCATTATGTAAACTGTTCAATTGCAACAAATTCCTCACTATTTAATCCAAGATTTGAAGACATCAACAATAATCAACTTTGGCTTTCTGAAGATTTGAATTTACCATTTGATGCAGCGTCAACCGCTTTAGTTCCACTTGATATTTTAAATATAAATAGAACTACATCAACCGATTTGGGTGCTTATCAATTTGTTCCTTAAAATACCTTTTAAAATAACTACTTTTATCCGCCAAAATTAAAAACACTATAAATTTTAATAATTACATCTTTTGACTATTCTTAAAGGTTAAAAGTTTAAAAATAATTTTGGCATGCCTTTACAATTAAGTTTAAAAAAAATATTTCTTTTAACGGAATATTTGTTATCAATGTTTGCATTTGCGCAAATTCCGCCAAACTATTACATCACAGCAACTGGAACTGGTTATCCATTAAAAACCCAATTGCACAATAAAATAAAAGTGCAAACTGTTCTTAGTTATGATGCTTTGTGGGTTACTTATGCAACTTCTGACCGCGACAATCAATATGATTTTGACAATACTGTTATCGATATGTATTCGGAAAATCCAACAGGTTCAGATCCTGTAACTTTTATATACAGTACAAATCAATGTGGAAACTACACTATTCAAGGTGATTGTTATAATAGAGAGCATATTATTCCGCAATCGGTATTTAATTCGGCATCACCGATGGTTTCTGATGCACATTTTGTTACTCCAACTGATGGTTTTGTAAACGGAATGCGTTCTAATAATCCCCACGGAAATGTAGCAACCGCGAGTTGGACATCTTTAAACGGAAGCAAAAGCGGAACCAGCGCTGTTCCTGATTATACAGGAACTGTTTTTGAACCTTTAAACGAATTCAAAGGCGATATTGCTCGAATGTATTTTTATTTTGCAACTCGATACGAAAATACAGTAGCAAACTATACCTTTGATATGTTTGATGATTCCAGTGATAAAGTTTTTACAACTTCTTTTTTAAACATGCTTATTAGTTGGCACAATCAAGATCCAGTAAGCACAAGAGAAATTGTAAGAAATAATGCTATTTATGCTCGACAAAATAATAGAAATCCGTTTATAGATCATCCTGAATATGTAGCTATGATTTGGAATCCAACTCCAGATATAATTGCGCCAACAAATCCAACAAATTTAGCAGCATCAAATATATCATTTGCAAGCTTAACACTAAACTGGACAGCGTCTACTGATAATATTGGTGTAACCGCTTATGATGTGTATATGAATGGATTATTAAGAACCACAGTAACAACAACTACAGCTTTAATAACTGGTTTAAATAGTAATTCCAACTATTCATTTTATGTTAAAGCAAAAGATCTTGCTGGAAACGTTTCTTCAAATAGTAATACAATAAGTCCTTTAACTTTACCTTTTATAGATAGTTCTCCGCCAACAATTCCATCGAGTATTACTAACTCTGCATTAACGTCGACAAGTTTTACAATAAATTGGTCAAATTCTTCCGATAATATTGGGGTTACTGGATATGAAGTTTATTTAAACGGATTATTAACTACAACTGTCTCAACCACTAGTGCTACAATTACTGGATTAACTCCAATTACAACTTATTCTATAACTTTAAAAGCAAAAGATGCTGCTGGAAATAGTTCGATTACTAGTCCAATTGTATACCTTACTACTTGCTATTGCCAATAAATAGATTTATAAAAATCACCTTTATTTTAATGTATTCATAAATTTTACCAATCGTATAAGGTTTTCTTCATTTTTAAAAGAAATCTTATTTTCTTTTATGAATTTTTTCAATTCTTGGGAATAATCTGGTAGTATAGAAATTATATCTTTTTCCTTTTTGCTTACAGAACTAATTTTTTTAGAAAACCCTATGTAAAATTTTTCTTCCTCTAATTTAAAATGAGCTGGCACAGCATCACGATATCCAGAACCTGAATCATACTTAGGAACAAGTGTGATTTTTTCTTTTTTATAAAGAGAAAATTTTCCGTTTATATCATTCAGAAGTACAACTAAAAAACCCATCTCAAATCTATTATCAATTTGATATTCAAGATATTTAAAAGATTTATTAGATAATTTTACTTCCAAACTATCTGCTTTAGAGACATAATAGGTTTTATCTCCGTCAACAAATTCCAATTCATCTTTGTAAGCATTATATCTAATGGGAGGTGTTGGTCCTGAAATTCCAATAACTTGAGAAGCATAAAACTTACTGTCAACATAAGGAGAACCTTCAACATTTTCATATTGTTTATCAACATCTTGTGCGAAATATAAAAATCCAGTTGTATTATTATAAATGTCAAATCTTGCATTTTGTCCAAAGAAGCTGAAAGATGTAAACAGAATTAAAAAACAAACTACTTTATTTATCATATTTTTATTTTTAGAATAGCTAATGTAGTCATATAAATTATGCTAAAAACTATTCTTAAGACATTTTTGTATTTGCGCTTTTTATTATAAATTTGCACAACTACAAAACAACAAAACAATGATTCATTTTTTCGGCAACGAAACAACTACTATTTTTGCTGTTCAAGCGCAAAGCGAATTCTCAGCAGAAAACATCACAAAACTAAATTGGTTATTTGCAAATAGCTATAAAATAGAAAAATCCGTTCTCGCGGATTTTTTTGTTGGTCCTCGTGCTGCTATGATAACTCCTTGGAGTACCAATGCTGTTGAAATTACTCAAAACATGGGAATTCAAGGTATTATTAGAATTGAAGAATTTCAAAAAGTAGCTACTGATTTTACCGATTTTGATCCAATGCTTTTTCAAAAGTATTCCGAATTGAATCAAAATATTTTCACCATTAATATCCAACCTGAACCTATTTTAGAAATTGAAAACATTGCTGAATATAACCAACAAGAAGGTTTAGCTTTAAGTCAAGATGAAGTTAATTATTTAGAAAATCTATCTAAAAAGTTAAATAGAAAACTCACTGATTCTGAGGTTTTTGGTTTTTCTCAAGTAAATTCAGAACATTGTCGTCATAAAATTTTTAATGGCACTTTTGTTATTGATGGTGAAGAAAAAGAGCTTTCTTTATTCAAAATGATAAAGAGTACATCGGCTGAAAATCACAACGATATTGTTTCTGCTTATAAAGATAATGTAGCCTTTATTAAAGGTCCAATTGTAGAACAATTTGCTCCAAAAAGCGCGGATAAAGCCGATTTTTATTCAAAAAAACAATTCGAATCGGTGATTTCTTTAAAAGCAGAAACCCATAATTTTCCAACAACTGTTGAACCATTTAATGGAGCTGCAACTGGTTCTGGTGGAGAAATTCGTGATCGTTTGGCTGGTGGACAAGGTTCGTTACCATTAGCAGGAACAGCTGTTTACATGACATCGTATTCGCGTTTACACGAAAATAAATTGGGTTTTGAAGAACGAAAATGGCTTTACCAAACACCAATAGATATTTTAATCAAAGCATCAAATGGTGCTTCTGATTTCGGAAATAAATTCGGACAACCATTAATTACAGGTTCTGTTTTAACTTTTGAACATCAAGAGCATTTCGACAAGCTCAGTATAACTCCACGAAAGCTAGGTTACGATAAAGTCATTATGCAAGCAGGCGGAATTGGTTACGGAAAAGCATCACAAGCACTAAAACACGAACCAAAAGTAGGTGATAAAATTGTAATTCTTGGTGGCGAAAATTACAGAATTGGAATGGGCGGAGCAGCAGTTTCTTCTTCCAATACTGGAGCTTTTGGTTCAGGAATCGAATTAAACGCTATTCAACGTTCCAATCCTGAAATGCAAAAACGAGCAGCCAATGCTATTCGTGGTTTGGTTGAAAGTGATGAAAATCCGATTGTATCTATTCACGATCATGGTGCAGGCGGACATTTAAATTGTTTATCCGAATTAGTTGAAGCTACTGGTGGATTAATCGATTTGGATGCACTTCCTGTTGGAGATCCAACGCTTTCTGCTAAAGAAATAATCGGTAACGAAAGTCAAGAACGAATGGGATTGGTGATTGGCGAGGCAGCTATTGATTTTTTGAAGCGAATTGCCCAAAGAGAACGTTCACCAATGTACCAAGTTGGTGATGTAACTGACGATCATCGTTTTACTTTTCAGAGTAAATCAACTAGTGCTAAGCCAATGGATTTTGCTTTAGAAGATATGTTTGGAAGTTCGCCAAAAGTAATAATGACCGATAACACAATTGCAAGAAATTATTCTGATTTTGACTACCAAACAGAAAAAATTCCAACTTATATTGAGCTACTATTTCAATTAGAAGCTGTTGCTTGTAAAGATTGGTTGACCAATAAAGTGGATCGTTGTGTTGGTGGAAAAGTAGCCAAACAACAATGCGTTGGACCATTACAATTACCATTGAATAATGTTGGTGTGATGGCTCTAGATTATAAAGGAAAAGAAGGAATTGCAACATCTATTGGTCACGCTCCAATTTCGGCTTTAATTGATCCAAAAGCTGGAAGCAGAAATGCTATTGGTGAAGCTTTATCGAATATAGTTTTTGCTCCATTAAAAGACAATTTAAAAAGCGTTTCTTTATCAGCCAATTGGATGTGGGCGTGTAAAAATGAAGGCGAAGATGCTCGATTGTATGAAGCCGTAAAAGCATGTTCCGATTTTGCAATCGAACTCGGAATCAATATTCCAACCGGAAAAGATTCACTTTCAATGAAGCAAAAATATCCGAATGACGAAGTGATTGCTCCTGGAACTGTAATTATTTCTGCTGCAGGAAATTGCAACGACATAACTAAAGTAATAGAACCTGTATTGCAACGTGATGGCGGTTCGATTTACTATATTAATTTATCACAAGATGATTTTAAATTAGGAGGAAGTTCCTTTGCCCAAACTCTGAATAAAATTGGTTCTGAAACACCAACGATTAAAGATGCGGCATTTTTCAAAAAAGCATTTAATGCAATTCAGAATTTAATTAAAGGCAATCAGATTGTTGCAGGACATGATATTGGAAGTGGCGGATTAATTACTACTTTATTAGAAATGTGTTTTGCCGATGTCAATTTAGGAGCTAAAATTTCGTTTGATTCTTTTTCAGAAAAAGATTTGGTAAAAATTTTATTCTCCGAAAATATCGGAATTGTACTTCAAGCAAAAGAGGATAAAATATTTGAAGCTGAATTAAATGAAATTGAGTATTTCAAAATTGGTTCGGTTGAAAATTCCGAATACTTGAACATTCAACATTCTAAATTCAACATTCAACATTACAGAGACGTTTGGTTCGAAACCTCTTTCCTACTCGATCAAAAACAAAGCAAGAACAATAAAGCTAAAGAACGTTTTGAAAATTATAAAAATCAAGCGTTACAGTATACTTTTCCGACTCATTTTACAGGAAAACTTCCAATTATTGATGAGATTGCTTCGGCAAAACCGCCTCGCATTGACCGTCCTAAAGCAGCAATTATTCGTGAAAAAGGAAGTAACTCCGAACGTGAAATGGCAAATGCTATGTATTTAGCGGGTTTTGATGTAAAAGACGTTCACATGACCGATTTAATTTCAGGAAGAGAAACTTTAGAAGAAATTCAGTTTATTGGCGCCGTTGGTGGATTTTCAAATTCGGATGTTTTAGGTTCGGCAAAAGGTTGGGCTGGAGCTTTTTTATATAACGAAAAAGCCAAAACCGCTTTGGATAATTTCTTTAAAAGAAAAGATACACTTTCTGTGGGAATTTGCAATGGTTGTCAGTTGTTTATGGAATTAGAACTGGTCAATCCTGAGCATAAAATTCACGGAAAAATGCTTCATAACGATTCCCATAAACACGAAAGTATTTTTACATCGGTTAAAGTACAAGAAAATAAATCGGTGATGTTATCAACATTAGCTGGTAGCACTCTTGGAGTTTGGGTTTCTCATGGAGAAGGAAAATTCAAATTACCTTATGAAGAAAGTCAATATAATATTGTAGCGAAATATGGTTATGAAGGTTATCCTGCCAATCCAAACGGTTCCGATTACAACACAGCAATGATGTGCGACAAAACGGGAAGACATTTAGTAATGATGCCGCATATTGAAAGATCAACATTCCCATGGAATTGGGCACATTATCCAAAAGAGAGAAATGATGAAGTTTCTCCTTGGATTGAAGCGTTTGTAAATGCACGATTGTGGATGGAGAAGCAGTAATCTTAAAATTTTTCAAAAAAATGGTCAATTGTATAAAGTGGAATTAAATTAATATGAAACTTTACAATAATGAATAAATCGAATCGCTTTCAGGACGAAAATTTAGTGCTTTCCCACTTTTACAATGAAGTGTTGGTAGCTTGCTCAGCTTGTTCTAAAAAAGCAATTGCAAAAGCTTATTTTGAAACTAAAAAAGCGCGTTTGTTTTGTACAAATTGTGGTTATAACAAAGAAGTTTCAACATTAGTAAACAAAAATACTTCGATAGAAATTCCTGCAAATCAGTATTTTGAAGCAGAACTTTGGTTACAATCTTCATTCAAAAATGAAACTTTTTATGCATTTAATAATCATCATTTAGATTATTTAGAAAGCTATATCTCGGCTACTTTACGCGAACACAAAGACAGAACTCATTTTACACTTTTAGAAAAACTACCTAAATTTTACCACGAAGCAAAAAACCGAGAAGGATTATTAAAAATTATTGCCAAATTGAAAAGTAAATAAGAATTACTTTTCCTGCTCCAACTCTTTTCTACTTTTATACAGATGCAAAAAATCGCCTTTGGGTTTTCCTAAATCAAACGAACTCCATTTGGTTAAAAATCGTGTCGATGTTCTGGCTTCATCTCGATTCATATTTTCGTATTCAATTTTGTATATTGCCGAATACATTTCGGCTCTTCCCACACCATGATAGCAATGCAATAAAACTGGATAATTATCAGGATTATCCATTATCTTAAAAAATATATCTAAATTTTTTTGTGTCGGAACCTGATCGGATCCATTATTGAAATAATTAACCCCTTTAATTTTACTTATTGCCTCTTTTTCGGCAGTTAATTCGGCGGGAATTTCTGGATTATTAACATCATCACCTGTCCCAGGAAAACGCAAATCGACAATACTTTTTATATTGTATTTGGCTACGTAATCAGCAATTTCATCAGGAGGAATTACACCACTTTTGTAGACTTTATTTTCAGTTATCGTCTCAAAATTGTGATTGATGTTCATATCATAAACATACTTGCCAACGCCAACCAATACAATTAGAAAAATTCCAATAATTATTTTCTTCTTAGTACTCATTTTATTTTGATTCAGAAGTTAGTTTTGTATCTATAATACGTTCCATATAATCTTGTAAAAAAGCCTTGCATCGCATTTCTAAAATATTCATTTCTGAATTTCGTTTACTAATTAAATTAATTTTTAAATCTTTATCTTCCTTATTATAAAAACCAATCGCTTTTTCGCCATCAAAAACACAACAATAATTGCCACTCATCATCTGATAATGATCCGATGAATAACGCATCACAAACGGAGGAACTTTAGACTCGCCAATTAAACTTCGTCCCCAACTTCTAAATGGTTTTTCATAACCAATCATGTCTAATAATGTTGGATAAATATCGATTTGTTGCGCCCAATTATTATCAGAACCTACATATTTATTATTTGGAGAGAAAAATAAAATTGGCACTGTATGAAAATTTTGCTCTCGACCATATTCACTGTAATAAATTAAATTATCATGATCGGCAACTAAGACAAATATAGTGTTTTTGTACCAAGACTCCTTTTTAGCTACTTTAAAAAATTGTTGTAATGCATAATCCGAATAACCAATACATTGATGAATTGGATTATCTCCTTTTGGGAATTTACCCTCGTATTTTTCAGGAATTATATAAGGTTCATGAGAAGAAACTGAAAATAAAGTTGCCATAAATGGTTGTTTCTTTTTGGAAATAGTGGTGTTGAAATATTGAAAAAAAGGTTCGTCCCAAATTCCCCAAGAGCCATCAAAATCAGCATCATTATTGTATTCTGTTTTACCATAATAATGATCATAACCCAATATGTTTCCGAAACCTAAAAATCCCATAGAACCATTTGGTGCTCCATGAAAAAAAGAAGTATCGTAACCTTCTTCTTTCAAAATAGAAACCAACGATTCAATTTTTTGTTTTGGATAAGGTGATGATGTAAACGCATCTTTAAAAGAGGGAATTCCAGCAATTACCGACGACATTCCGTGAATCGACTTATAACCATTAGCATAACCATTAGTAAAAATCATACTGTGTTGTGCTAGCGAATCTATAAATGGCGAATAGCCATTATAATTTGGAATTTTCATTTCTTTATTAAACGAACTTATGTATTCTTTGGCATAACTTTCTAAAATAAAAATGACAATATTAGGCTTCGTTTTCGGATTGTTTTTATAGTGTTTAATCGGAACCAAAAGCGAATCAACAACTGCTTTATCAACTAAATTTACCTTTTTAAAAGAATTGGTATTCCAAGTCCGGATAATAGCAAAAGGTGTATTTAAAACAAAATCAGCTTGAGATGCATCTGTAACATAGCGACTTGCATCTAACATATTAATTGGACGCGTACTTTTTCTGAAATCACCACGAATTCCTCCAATACATAGTGCTGCAATTAATAATAAACTGACAATAGAAGCAAAAAAATATTTAAAATTTGGTTTTGGTTTTTCCTGTTTTACTTTTATCTTTTGGAAGCTGTATATCCATAAAAAAGAAAATAAAAAGAACAAAAAGAAAACATGCCAATATGTTTGCAAAAAGTTGAAAAATAATGCAGTTTTATTACTTTCATCTTGAAGTGTATCTAATGATGCTCTAGTACTTCTATTAAAAGTGTATTTGTAATATATAAAGTCGATAAAATTTAATGAATATACTAATAAGTTTAAAATAAAGTACAGGTAAAACAACACCTTTTGATAGTACTTTTTGGTAGTAATTATAATTGGTAAAATCGATAAAACAATGAATAAAGCATTTACATACAATATACTTGTGGTATCAAATGCTAAACCATGAAAAGCAAGTGAAACAAAATCAAAAAGGGAATCAATTTTTATTAGTTTTTCATTATAAATGTAGAACAAAATTCGAGCAATCATGTAGAATAGATAAGCCAATCCAATTCTGTAAATCAAGACTTTATATTCGTTAAATCTAGGAAATTTATTCATTTAATAGTGTTCCATTTCAGTGCAAAACTACTAAATTGATTAAGTATATTCTAAAATTAATTGTTAATCTGTAAATTATTAATTAATTTGCGATAAAATTATATTAAATGATTGCTATTACTCGTCTTTTCGATTTTCCTTATTATCAATTAGAAAAAAATAACATACCTGATTGTTTAGTAACTAAATACAATGATGTTTGGGTAAAAACATCTACGCAAGAATATATTGATAAAGCCAATGTAATTTCGAGAGCTTTATTGCGATTGGATATTAAACCAAACGATAAAATTGCAATTATTTCCTCCAATAACAGAACAGAATGGCATATTATGGATGTTGGAATTTTACAAATTGGAGCCCAAAATGTGCCAATTTACCCAACAATTTCTGAGACTGATTACGAATATATTTTAAATCATAGTGGTGCCATTTATTGCTTTGTTTCTGATATTGAAGTATTAGATAAACTAAATGCGATCAAACATAATGTTCCAAATTTAAAAGATGTTTTTTCATTTAATGAAATTTCAGGATGCAAAAACTGGTCAGAAATTTTAAAATTAGGTGAAGATCGCACCAATCAAAATATAGTTAACGAAAGAAAAAATAATGTAAAATCATTAGATTTAGCCACTATAATTTATACATCGGGAACAACTGGAAAACCAAAAGGCGTTATGCTTTCCCACAATAATATTGTTTCTAATGTATTGGACTCAGCCGATAGAATTCCGTTTCAAGAAGCCAATAGTCGTGCTTTAAGCTTTTTACCGATTTGTCATATTTACGAGCGAATGGTAACTTATATATATCAATACATGAGTTGTTCCATTTATTTTGGAGAATCAATCGAAAAAATTAGTGACAATATTAAAGAAGTGCATCCAACAGTAATGACTGGTGTTCCACGTTTAATAGAAAAAGTGTACGAAAAAATTATTGCTAAAGGTTCTGAACTTAAAGGTATTAAAAAGAAAATATTCTTTTGGGCAATTGAATTGGGTTTAAAATACGAACCTAACAAAGCCAACGGTTTTTGGTATGAATTGCAATTAAAAATAGCTCGCAAACTCATTTTTAGTAAGTGGAAAGCTGGTCTTGGCGGAAAATTAGATTTAATTGTAAATGGTAGTGCTGCCTTACAACCTCGATTAACTCGAATATTTGCTGCTGCAGAAATTCCGGTTATGGAAGGTTATGGTCTATCCGAAACATCACCTGTAATATCTGTAAACGATCAACGTAATTGTGGTTTCAAAATCGGAACAGCTGGAAAAATTATAAATAACGTTGATGTTAAAATTGCTCCAGATGGCGAAATTCTTTGTAAAGGTCCAAATGTAATGATGGGTTATTTTAAAGATGAAAAACAAACCAATGAAGTAATTGTAAATGGTTATTTTCATACTGGCGATATTGGTGAAATTGATAGTGAAGGTTTCCTAAAAATTACAGATAGAAAAAAAGAAATGTTCAAAACTTCTGGCGGAAAATATATTGCACCACAATTACTGGAAAATGCTATGAAACAATCGCGATTTATTGAGCAAATTATGGTTATTGGTGATGGACAAAAAATGCCTGCCGCATTTATTCAACCTGGTTTTGAGTTTTTAAAAGAATGGGCAAAACTTCATAATATTTCAATTGGATCAACCAACGAAGAAATCATAGAAAACCCAAAAGTTATTGAACGTATTCAACAAGAAATTGATACAATCAATACAAAGTTTGGCAGCTGGGAAAAAATAAAACGTTTTGAACTTACACCAGATTTATGGACTATTCCTGCTGGACATCTTACACCAACTATGAAACTAAAACGAAAAGTAGTACTCGAAAAATATTCTGGGTTGTACGAAAGAATCTATAATTAAAACAATCAGACTTTAGTTTTTTTTATGTTATAAACATTTTAGAATCTTAAATAGTTGAAAAGTAACTATTTAAAAAGGTTAAACACTTGTTAATTTTTTATAATTTTATCAAATTAACCAATAAAACTAAAATTATGAATGTAAAAAACTTTATTGTAGGCGGAATTGTTGGCGGAATTGTTGACTTCCTTATGGGATGGCTAATCTGGGGAATAGCACTAAAAGACACATTTCCACCACCTGAAGGTTCAGGACCAGAAAACATGTTGTTTATTTTCTTAGGTTGTATGTCTTTTGGATTTTTAATTTCTTATGTTTTTTCGCAAGGTGAAGGAATTTCCACATACATGGCTGGAATTAAAATGGCAATTGGAATTGCTTTATTTATGAGTTTAAGTATTGGCTTCTTTAAAGATATGTATTCCGAAACTATAGATTTTAAATTGTTGGTTATCGACATTGTTGCATCTGTAGTTATTGCCGCGGTTGTCGGAGCTGCTGTAGCGGTTGTAAATGGAAAAATGAAGTAAATAATATTTTTTTTAAATTAAAAACTCTCCAAGAAATTGGGGAGTTTTTTTTGTTATTTGTTAAATTTTGAAAAAACAAATAATTTATTATGCGCGCATAGTATTTTATGTTATATTTGTATTTCCATATTAAACTATATGAAAGATAAAACCATTGATTATATACTTCGTGCTACTTGGCAGGCAGTTGCTAGAATGTACAACGAAGAAGCTTCAAAGTTTGATGGTTCAATGGCAATCGGTTTTGCTTTGCTTAGTATTGATAAAGAAGATGGAACTCCATCAACATTTATAAGTAACCGAATGGGAATGGAAGCAACAAGCTTAACAAGAACATTAAAAACATTAGAAGAAAAAGGATTAATATTTAGAATGAAAAATCCTGAAGATGGCCGTGGTGTTTTAATTTATCTTACCGATTTGGGTAAAGAAAAAAGAGAATTATCAAAATCAACTGTTCTTAAATTTAATGAAGTAATTAAAAAAAACATATCAGAAGAAAAACTGAATCATTTTATGGAAGTATCTGATATTATAAATGATTTGATTGCAGAAAAAAAAATATTTTAAAAATAGATCAAATAATATGAAACGAATAATTAAAAAAGTGGCAGTAGTAGGATCCGGAATAATGGGATCTGGTATTGCTTGTCATTTTGCTAACATCGGTTTGGAAGTATTACTACTAGACATCGTTCCCAATGCATTAACTGAAACTGAAGAAAAGAAAGGATTGAGTCTTGAATGTAAAACAGTTCGCAATCGTATTGTAAACGAACATCTAGCAAATGCCTTAAAATCAAACCCTTCTCCTATTTACAATCAGAAGTTTGCCAACAGAATTACAACTGGTAATACTACTGATGATATGTCAAAAATAGCCAATTATGATTGGATTATAGAAGTAGTTGTAGAAAGATTGGATATCAAAAAATTAGTATTTGAACAAATCGACAAATTCCGTAAACCTGGAACATTAATAACTTCAAACACTTCCGGTATTCCAATTCATTTTATGAGTGAAGGACGAAGTGATGATTTTCAAGCACATTTCTGCGGTACGCATTTCTTTAATCCTGCCCGTTATTTAAAATTGTTTGAAATTATTCCAGGTCCGAAAACTTCATCAATGGTATTGGATTTTCTATTTGATTATGGATCTAAATATTTAGGAAAAACTTCTGTAATAGCTAACGACACTCCGGCATTCATCGGAAATCGTATCGGAATTTTCGGAATCCAAAGTTTATTTCACTTGGTAAATGAAATGGGATTAACCATTGAAGAAGTGGATAAATTAACCGGACCCGTAATTGGTCGACCTAAATCGGCTACTTTTAGAACTGTTGACGTTGTTGGTTTAGATACGTTAGTGCACGTAGCCAACGGAATTTACGAAAACTGTCCCAACGACGAAGCACATGATTTATTCAAACTGCCCGATTTCATTAATAAAATGATGGAAAACAAATGGTTGGGGAGCAAAACCGGTCAAGGTTTCTACAAAAAAGAAGGAAAGGATATTTTATCATTAGACTTAAATACTTTAGAATATAGAGCTGCTAAAAAAGCTTCCTTCGCTACTTTAGAATTAACAAAAACTATCGACAAACCTATTGATCGTTTTAAAGTTTTGGTAAAAGGAAAAGACAAAGCAGGTGATTTTTACAGAAAAAATTTCGCAGCTATGTTTGCCTATTGTTCTAATCGAGTTCCTGAAATTACCGACGAATTCTACAAAATCGACGATGCTATGAAAGCAGGTTTCGGTTGGGAAAATGGACCATTTGAAATTTGGGATGCTATTGGTGTTGAAAAAGGAATCACATTAATGCAAGCCGAAGGTTATGAGCCATCTACATGGGTTACAGATATGTTAGGTTCTGGTAACTCTAGTTTTTATTCAATTAAAGAAGGTGCTACTTATTTTTATAATATCCCAACAAAATCTCAAAACAAAATTCCAGGACAAGATAGTTTTATCATCTTAAACAATATCCGAGAAAGCAAAAAAGTATGGAGCAATAGCGGAGCTGTTATTACTGATATTGGCGATGGTATTTTGAATTTAGAATTCCAAAGTAAAATGAATACCATTGGTGGCGACGTTTTAACTGCTATCAATAAAGGAATTGATTTAGCCGAAACTTCTTATAATGGTTTAGTAATTGCAAATCAAGCAGCCAATTTTACTGTTGGCGCCAATATCGGAATGATTTTTATGATGGCTGTCGAACAAGAATACGAAGAGTTAAATATGGCTATTAAGTATTTCCAAGATACTATGATGCGGGTGCGCTACTCGTCTACTCCTGTTATTGTGGCGCCACACGGAATGACATTAGGTGGCGGTTGCGAAATGACCATGCACGCAGACAGAGTGGTTGCTGCTGCCGAAAGTTATATTGGTTTGGTTGAATTTGGAGTTGGTGTAATTCCGGGTGGTGGTGGATCTAAAGAAATGGCGTTACGTGCATCTGATTTATTCCATAAAAATGATGTTGAACTGAATGTCTTGCAAGAATATTTCTTAGCTGTTGCAATGGCAAAAGTGTCTACTTCAGCTTATGAAGCATTTGATTTAGGAATTTTACAAAAAGGAAAAGATATTGTCGTTGTAAATAAAGACCGACAAATTGCAGTTGCTAAACAAATAGCATTACAAATGTCTGAACAAGGCTATACACAACCTATTCAACGCAAAGATGTAAAAGTATTAGGAAAACAAGCACTCGGAATGTTTTTAGTTGGAACCAATCAAATGGTGGCTGGAAAATACATCTCCGAACACGATTTAAAAATTGCCAATAAACTAGCTTATGTTATGGCTGGTGGCGATTTATCAGAACCAACTTTAGTTAGTGAACAATATTTATTGGATATTGAAAGAGAAGCATTTTTATCCCTTTGTACTGAAAGAAAAACATTGGAAAGAATTCAGTTTATGTTAACTAAAGGAAAACCGTTAAGAAATTAAACTTCGTAGAGGTGACCTGTTACTAGAAAATGATTTACAATCATTTTTAAAATATGTTAAATTCAAAAAGCTCCGTAGGTGCGACCTGTTTATATGGCAAATACGTATTCACAAATTTATATTCAAATTGTTTTTGCAGTTAAAGGAAGACAAAACCTTATTTCTAAAGAAAACCGTGAAGAGTTGCATAAATTTATTACAGGTATCGTTACCAATAGAGAACAAAAATTACTAGCTATTTTCGCAATGCCAGATCATATCCATATTTTGGTGGGAATAAAACCAAACATTTTAATTTCAGATTTAGTAAGAGACATAAAAGCAGTTTCGTCAAAATTTATAAACGACAATAAATGGATAAACGGAAAATTCAATTGGCAAGAAGGTTTTGGAGTATTTTCTTATTCTAAAAGCAATTTAGATAATGTTGTTAAATACATTCTAAACCAAGAAGAACACCATAAGAAAAAAACATTTAAAGATGAATATTTAGATTTTTTAGAAAAATTTGAAATTGAATATAATGAAAAATATGTTTTTGAATGGATTGAATAATTAACAGGTCGCTCCTACGGAGCTTCAAAAAAAGAAATAAAATCACAACAAATAACAGTTTACCTCTACGAGGCAATATAAAAAAAATAGATTTTTATTAATACAAAATATAGTATGAAAAACACAACCGCATACATAGTTGCAGGTTTCAGAACTGCCGTTGGAAAAGCACCAAAAGGAGTTTTCCGTTTCAAACGTCCTGATGAATTAGCTGCAGAAACAATCGAACATTTGATGGCTCAATTTCCAGATTTCGACAAAAAAAGAATTGATGACGTAATGGTTGGAAATGCCATGCCAGAAGCCGAACAAGGTTTAAATGTAGGTCGGTTGATTTCCCTAATGGGATTAAAAGTAACCGATGTTCCTGGTGTAACCGTTAACAGATATTGCGCTTCCGGATTAGAAACTATCGGAATGGCAACTGCTAAAATTCAAAGCGGAATGGCCGACTGTATCATTGCAGGTGGAGCAGAAAGCATGAGTTTCATTCCAATGGGAGGTTACAAACCAACTCCAGATTACGCAGTGGCGAAAGCAGGAAACGAGGATTATTATTGGGGAATGGGGCTTACAGCAGAAGCAGTTGCCAAGCAATTCAATATCTCTCGTGAAGATCAAGATGAATTTGCTTTTAACTCTCATCAAAAAGCATTAAAAGCGCAAGCAGAAGGTAAATTCGATAAACAAATAGTTCCGATTACTGTCGAGCAAACGTTCATCAATGAAAATGGAAAGAAAGAAACCAAATCGTATACGGTAGCCAAAGATGAAGGTCCTAGAGCCGATACCAATACAATTGCTTTAGCCAAACTAAAACCTGTTTTTGCAGCTGATGGTTCTGTAACTGCAGGAAATTCTTCTCAAATGAGTGACGGTGCTGCTTTTGTTTTAATTATGGGCGAAGAATTGGTTAAAGAATTAAACATCACTCCTATTGCACGACTAGTAAATTTTGCCTCTGCTGGTGTTGAACCTAGAATTATGGGAATTGGTCCAGTGAAAGCGATTCCGAAAGCATTAAAACAAGCAGGTTTGAATTTAAATGATATTGGATTAATTGAATTAAACGAAGCTTTTGCATCGCAAGCATTAGCAGTTACTCGTGAACTAAACTTAAATCCTGAAATTATAAATGTTAATGGTGGTGCAATTGCTTTAGGCCATCCTTTAGGTTGTACCGGAGCAAAATTATCGGTGCAATTATTTGATGAAATGAAACGCCGTGGCGATAAATATGGAATTGTTTCTATGTGTGTGGGAACAGGGCAAGGAAGTGCTGGGATTTATGAATTATTGTAAAAAAGAAGAAAGAAGCGAGAGTCAAGAATCAAGAATCAAGATTAAGATGAAAAATATAAACCAAAAAAATAAAATATGCGCCACAACTTTAAAAACCTTAAAATTTGGATATTATCGAAGGAAATAGCTTCAGATATTCATCAAATAGGATTAACATTTCCAAAGAATGAGATTTATGGATTGGTAAATCAAATGAATAGATGTGCTGTTTCAATGCCATCAAATATTGCAGAGGGTTCAAATAGAAATAAAAAACATTTTCAATATTATCTGAATGTTAGTTTAGGTTCGTCATTTGAATTACAAACACAATTGTTGATTGCAAATAAAATTCTTATTTACCAATAGAAAAAACTATAGAAATAGAAAATAAAATAATTGAATTTCAAAAGATGACATCAGGATTTATTGTCAAGTTAGATTCAGATCTTTCTTCTTGATTCTTGCATCTTTTATCTAAAACCAAAAAAAATGAGCGATATTACAAGAGGAGGACAATTCCTAGTTAAAGAAACCAAATGTGAAGACATCTTTACACCAGAAGATTTCTCAGAAGAACAATTTATGATGCGTGATTCTGTAAAAGAATTTGCGGATAAAGAATTATGGGCACACAAAGATAAATTCGAGAAAAAGGATTATGCTTACACCGAATCTACTATGCGCAAAGCAGGAGAAATGGGGTTTTTAGGCGTAGCTGTTCCAGAAGCTTATGGCGGAATGGGAATGGGATTTGTAGATACTTGTTTAGTATGTGA
Organism: Flavobacteriales bacterium; assembly: GCA_031408335.1. Taxonomy (GTDB): domain Bacteria; phylum Bacteroidota; class Bacteroidia; order Flavobacteriales; family Flavobacteriaceae; genus Flavobacterium. Next base: position 33,184 of record JANNWH010000014.1, read on the forward strand.
TTATATTTCAGGTGCAACAGGTTCGTTTTCAACCGCTTTTGGTGCTCATACCGGAATTGGAACAATGCCAATAACACTATACGGAAACGAAGAACAAAAGCAAAAATATGTACCAAAATTAGCTTCTGGCGAATGGTTTGGTGCGTATTGCTTAACAGAACCAGGAGCAGGAAGTGATGCTAATTCAGGAAAAACAAAAGCTGTTTTATCTGAAGATGGAACGCATTATAAAATCACTGGACAAAAAATGTGGATTTCAAACGCTGGATTTTGTTCTGTATTCATCGTTTTTGCTCGTATTGGTGATGATAAAAATATTACTGGTTTCATTATTGAAAATGATTCGAATAACGGAATTACGATGAATGAAGAAGAACATAAATTAGGCATTCGTGCTTCTTCAACGCGTCAAGTTTTCTTTGCGGATACTAAAGTTCCAGTTGAAAATATGTTGTCTGAAAGAGGAAACGGATTTAAAATTGCAATGAATTCTTTAAATGTAGGACGAATTAAATTGGCTGCTGCTTGTTTGGATGCGCAACGTAGAGTAACTTCAAATGCAGTTAATTATGCTAATGAAAGAATACAATTTGATGTTGCTATCGCTACTTTTGGTGCTATTCGTTATAAATTAGCCGAAATGGCAACCAGTTGTTATGCTGGAGAAAGTGCTACTTACAGAGCTGCAAAAGATATTGAAAACAGAATTAAAATGCGTGAAGCAGATGGAAATTCGCACCAAGAAGCAGAATTGAAAGGTGTTGAAGAATTTGCAATCGAATGTTCTATCCTAAAAGTTGCCGTTTCAGAAGATGTCCAAAATTGTGCCGATGAAGGAATTCAAATTTATGGCGGAATGGGATTTTCTGAAGATACACCAATGGAAAGTGCTTGGCGTGATGCTCGTATTGCTAGAATTTACGAAGGTACGAACGAAATAAATCGAATGTTATCGGTTGGAATGCTAATTAAAAAAGCGTTTAAAGGTCATGTTGATTTATTAGGACCAGCTTCTAAAGTTCAAGAAGAATTAATGGGAATTCCTTCATTCGATACGCCTGATTACTCTGAATTATTTGCTGAAGAAAAAGAACTTATCGGAAAATTAAAAAAAGCATTTTTAATGGTTGCTGGTGGTGCAGTACAAAAATACGGTCCCGAATTGGACGGACACCAACAATTACTTATGGCTGCAGCCGATATTTTAATTGAAATTTATATGGCCGAAAGCACCTTGTTACGTACAGAAAAAATGGCTAAAAAACAAGGCGAAGATAAAGTGAAAGAACAAATAGCTATGGCTAAGTTATACTTATACAAAGCAGTAGATGTGGTTACTCAAAAAGGAAAAGAAAGTATCATCTCTTTTGCCGAAGGCGATGAACAACGTATGATGCTTATGGGTTTACGCCGTTTTACCAAATACACCAATATGCCAAACATTGTGGCATTAAGAGAAACTATTACCACCAAGTTAGTGGCGGAAAATAGCTATTGTTTTTAGTTCTAAGTTAAGTTAATAAGGAAGAAGCCATTTGAATTTTCAGGTGGCTTTTTTTTGTACTTTAGCATAACTAAAAACTATCTTATGAACATTAAAATCATCTTACTATTATTAATTTTTACTTCCTCACTTTTGGGACAATCCAAAAATGAAAAAAAAATACTAACTGCTGTTGATGCAAGAACTCCTGCAGCCATTGAACTTTTGAAAAAAGTAGTAAACATAAATAGTGGAACTATGAATTTTGAAGGTATTCGCAAAGTGGGTAACGTTTTTATGGAGCAGTTAAAAACCATTGGGTTTGAAACTCGTTGGGCTTCGGGTGATTCTTTTAATCGTGCTGGCCATTTGGTGGCAGTTCATAAAGGAACAAAAGGACCCAAATTATTACTCATTGGTCATCTTGATACTGTATTTGAAAAAGACAGTCCGTTTCAATCCTATACCATGGTAAATGACTCAATTATTCATGGTCCAGGAGTTGCTGATATGAAAGGTGGCGATGTTATAATGATAGTAGCGCTGCAAGCATTATTCGATGCCGGAGTACTTAAAAACATGAATATCGAAATTGTGATGACAGGCGATGAAGAGTTGAGTGGCGAACCACTTGCTCTTTCTAAACTCGAAATTGTAGAAGCGGCAAAAAGAGCCGATATTGCCATTTGTTATGAAGATGGTGATGGACTTGCAACAACCGCTTTAACATCAAGACGCGGCGCTGCTGATTGGATTCTTACCGTTAAAGGAAATGCCGCACACTCTTCTCAAATTTTTACAGATAATGTTGGTGTTGGTGCTATTTATAATGCATCACGAATTCTTAATGAATTTTATATTCAGCTGAATAAGGAAGAAAATTTAACCATCAATCCGGGTGTAATTTTAGGTGGAAATAAAATAGCGTATGATGCTTCCACTAATACTGGAACTGCTTTTGGTAAAGACAATATTGTTGCACAAGAGGTGTATGTAAAAGGTGATTTAAGAGCCGTATCTGCAACACAATTAGAAAAAGCACAAAAAATAATGACGGATATTGCAGCAGCCAATTATCCTGGAACTTCAGCTAGTATCGATTTTGGCGATGGAGGTTATCCTCCAATGACCTTAACTGAAGGCAATAAAAAACTATTGGGTTATTTTAATCAAGTAAGTGTTGATCTCGGTTTTGGAACACAAACGGCTACCAATCCACGCAAAGCTGGCGCAGCCGACATTTCATTTGCAAGCACTTATGTTGAAATGGCGTTGGATGGAATAGGACTTCCTGGAGCTGATGGTCATACGATTAAAGAAACCGCCAATATTGATTATTTACCTATTGAAGCTAAACGCTCAGCCGTTCTCATTTACAGATTGCTGAATGGTAATTTAAAGCAATAAAAAGATTCTTTACCCGAATAACTTAAATACTTAATTTTAAATTAAATCACATTCCCAATCCAATTTTTTTTTATACCACAATTGACCGTTAGAAACTGATAATGGACATTCAAAATTATTGGTGAATAAACCTCCCGTTCCTAATCCTTGTGGCATAGAATTTTGTTGCAAATACGTCCATTGGGCAATTGCATTCAATCCTATATTACTTTCTAAAGCAGAGGTAATCCACCAACCAATTTGGTGTTTTTTGGCCAATGTAATCCATTCGTTTGTGCCTCGAAATCCGCCTACCAAACTGGGTTTTAAAATAATGTATTGTGGATTAATTTTAATCAATAATTGCTCTTTTTCTTGTAAAGAAAATACACCAATTAACTCTTCGTCTAAAGCAATTGGAATTGGAGTAATTTTACACAACTCTGACATACTGTCAGCATGATTTTTTGCTATAGGCTGCTCTATGCTATGTAATTTATAACCAGTTAATTGATTTAATTTATATAAAGCTTCTGATTGACTAAAAGCACCGTTAGCATCGACTCTGATTTCTATAGTTTTCTCATCAAAATTCTGACGAATAAAGTGTAATAAATCGAGTTCTTTTTGAAAATCGATGGCGCCAATTTTGAGTTTGATACAACTAAAACCCTGAGCAATTTTTTCTTCAATTTGCTGCTTCATATATCCCTCCTCACCCATCCAAACCAATCCGTTTATTAATATTGATTTTTCTCCTTTTGTAAACGAAGATGGAAACAATAAAAAAGGCATTTCGGAAGCTAAAGATTGGAACGCCATTTCGACTCCGAATTGTATGGAAGGAAATTCGATTAGTGCTTCCCAAAGCGAGTCAATTCCTAAATGAATATTAGCGCATGTCCATTGTAATTTTGCTTCGTAATCGGGACGATCGTCACAACTTAGTCCACGTAATAAACCACACTCTCCTATTCCCTTTTTACCGTTTTCTTCGAGAATGATAAACCAGGTTTCTTTTTGCGTTAGAATACCTCGGGAAGTTCCTGAAGGCTTTTTAAATTCGAGATTATATTTTTGATAAGTTGCCTTCAAATGAATGGGATTTTTAGGGAAAATTTCATAGTAGCAGTAAACGCTAGCCCAGATCGCAGCGGTATCCTTTTGTGGAGTGCAACGCAACAAAAGATATAGCGCAGAGCTGGATTAGCTTCAACTACAACTTAATACTCTGACCGATATCGAGTAGCATTAAATCTTTACCAGCATCGAAGAATTTCTTTTTGGCTTCGTCGTGGTCTATTTTGATATAACCGAAAGTATCGTAATGAATTCCGAGTACTTTGTCACAATCGACAAAATCGGCTGCTATTAGCGCGTCATCTACATCCATTGTAAAATTATTTCCGATACAAAGAATCGCCAAATCGAGTTTGGTTCTCATTGGAATAAGTTTCATATCCATTGTTAAAGCGGTATCGCCAGAAATATAGATGTTTTTGTGTTCACCTTCGATTACAAACCCAGCTGGATTTCCGCCATAACTGCCATCGGTAAAAGAACTAGAATGAATTGCGCTAACCACTTTTACTTTTCCGAAATCGAATTGCCAACTTCCGCCGTGATTCATGGGATGGTATTGGAATCCTTTTTCTCCGAAATGAGCAGCGACTTCGTAGGTAGAAACAATAATCGCATTGGTTCGTTTTGCAATCGCTTCTACATCAAGCGTATGATCGTTGTGAGCATGAGTAAGCAGAATATAATCGGCTTTTAATGTATTGATATCGATATGAGAAGCATTAGGATTTCCTGAAATAAAAGGATCGACTAAGATATTTTTTCCACTGACTTCTATTCCGATAGCCGAATGTCCGTAAAAGGTTATTTTCATAGTTATTTACTATTAAAATTAAAAATACTGTTCTAAATAATACAAGATTAAATCGGATACTAGAAAAATTAAAGCTAAGGATAACAACAAGGATAAAATGAAAGTACTTATGGCTAATTTCTTTAATTCGGGATCTAATAATCTTGGCTTTTTATTTTTATAAACAGTTATTAAGTGACTAGACAAAGGAAAGTACGCCACAACAAACAAGTATTGATCAAAATTAAAATGGTTTAAAAAAGCAAATACTAAAACTAAAATCATAGCAGAAATAACTAAGAAAAAGTGGTATTTTTTTGCCCAAGCTCCTCCCATTTTTACGACTAAAGTATTTTTATTGGATTTGGCATCTGAAGCTTCATCACGCATATTGTTTAAATTTAAAACGCCAACACTTAAAAAACCAATTGCAGTTGCAGGAAGTAACAATAACCAATCAAAAGTTTTTGAGAACATAAAATAGATTCCGAAAGTACTTACTAATCCGAAGAAAATAAACACAAATAAATCGCCATAACCTCTATAACCATAAGCTCCTTTTCCAACTGTGTAGCGAATAGCAGAAGCAATTGCTAAAATTCCTAAAAATAAAAACACTAAAGAGTAGTATAAATAACTGTTTTTAAAAGAAAAATAAATAAGGCAAATAGCAAACAAAAGTGTAATTATTGCCATAATTATGATTGCTCTTTTCATGGCTTGTGGCGAAATTAAACCACTTTGAATAGCTCGTTTTGGACCAACTCGATCATTATTATCAGTTCCTTTAATTCCATCACCATAATCGTTTGCAAAATTGGACAGAATTTGAAGTCCGAGTGTAGTTAACAAAGCAAAGATTACTATTTTCCAATTAAAAATAGCTTGCGACATTGCGTAGAAACTCCCAACCAAAATTCCGGAAACAGATAATGGTAATGTTCTAAGACGTGCGGCTTGGATCCAGTGTTTCATATTTCTTTTTTTACCGCGAAGGCACTAAGGCACAAAGCTTTTTATATTTTACATCCAATTGCTGTCGGACGTTTCAATTTCGTATAACCAAAGGTTGACATAGCCTTTAATTTTGTTGTAATCTCCCAGATGAAAAGCAATATTTCCTCCAGCAGTATGTATGGTTAGCGAACCAACATTGATAGGTTTGTGCCAAAACAATTGAGAGGTTGTAATTCCTTGAATTTTATTTATTTCAATTATATTATTTACAATATCCCAAGCGCCATTTTGTTTAATAATAAAATCATCGTTTACAAAAAGACGGTAATTTCGATATCCAAAAAATAAAATTGATCCAATAAAAATAGTATAAAGAATTGTATAATTTGAAAATTCTAAAATTGATTTTTCAACATAATTTCCAAATACAAAAAAAGCAATTACAGGCACTACAATAAATAAAAATATGGAAAAACCAAGTTTTCGCCAATTGGGTAGTAACATTATCCCTTTTTGTGGAATTTGACTGAATAACAATTGTAATATTTCATTACTTTCATTGGTATTACAACCTGGAATTTCAATTACTGCTTTTTTACTTTTTTTATCTTCGCCAGAAGCTTGTTTTATTTTCATTTCTAAAACATCTAATTTCTTTTGGAAATAATTTCTAGAAACAGAAACAATTTGAACTTTTTCGGGTTTTATTATTGTGCTTTTAGTATCTATTAATCCGAAAGACAATAAAAGAGATCCATTTTGTTTGGTTATTTTATAGCCGAAATAACGAATTATTATTCTTAAAATATTGAAAACAAAAATGGCAATTAAAACGGTACCAATTAGTAACGAAATGGAGTTAATCACGACATCACTAGTGAAAAAATCGCCTATTTTTTTATCGATATTCGAATTATGAGCAACTTCTTTAAGGTTGTGATAAATGGTAAAAAAGAACGTTAAAATTAATCCGAAACTTTTAAGATAATTGGATGTTAGTCCTACTTTTATCAAGCTTAAAAAACTAATTTTCAAAAATGGATTCGTATTTATTTTTGTTTCTGATACTTTAACTTCTTCAAGAGAATTTACTGTTGACTTGCTCTCATTATTAATTAATTTTGATTTTAAAGCCAACGCCAATTCGTGAGAAATGGCTTTTATTTTTCCTTCTTTATTAGAGCTCCCAGCAGTATCAACATCAAGTGCATACACATTAATTAGTCTTTGAATTAAAGTTTGATTTATATTAACTTGTTGAATTTTATTAAGTTGGATTGTTGTTTTTGTTTTGTTTATAATTCCCTCATTAATAATAAACTCATCATTTTCATCATCAATAAAAAAAGTAAAATTGATGTATTTTAGATAAGCTACAATTCCGATAGTAACAGTAATTAGAACAATTCCTATAACTACATAATTCTTATTTATCTCATCTGATTTGAAAGCCCAAACTAACAAAAGCGGCCAAAAGGCTTTTATATAATGTTGCAATGTATTGACAAACATAATAACCACTCCAATTGGAGATTGCTTTTGAGGCGAATTAAAATTGTTTTCCATTACAATTGTTTTTGAATTTTTCCCATCAACAATTGCTTAATATTTTCGGCTTCTTCTTTCGGAATTCCTGGAATCTCTAAATCGCTTGAACTTCCACCCGCTGTAAATATTTCAACTGTTGCCAAACCAAAAATGCGTGAAATAAACCCTTCATGTAAAGCTACATGTTGCACTCTATTATAAGGAATTACCATTGAATTTGTTGCAATAACGCCGCTTTTATATAACACATCATGATTTCTAAAAGCATAACCTTTTTTTATAAAACCAAGGCGTAAAAAGAATACAGTTAGAGCTAAAATCACAAAATACAAAATAATAAATAGTGATTGATTTGGTTTCATTTCTGCTTTAAAGACCAAACCAAAAACAAGTGCAATGCCAACGATAACGAATAAAATCGAGCTATTGAGCAAAGTTACTTTCCAGTAGTTTTTATGCAAAGTAGTGTATACAACATCTTCAAATTTAGGAAGTTGTTTCGTATTTATTGTTTCGTTTGTAAAGTTTTCCATTTATTTATATTATTACTGAACACTGAACACTTATTTACGGCAGCCACTTCTTTTCAAAATTAGGTTTTCGTTTTTCCAAAAAAGCATCTCTTCCTTCTTTGGCTTCATCTGTCATATATGCCAATCGTGTTGCTTCGCCAGCAAAAACTTGTTGACCAACCATTCCGTCATCGGTTAAATTCATAGCGAATTTCAACATCTTTATAGAAGTTGGCGATTTGGCTAAAATTTCTTGAGCCCAATCGTATGCAGTATCTTCTAATTCATTGTGAGGAATAACAGCATTTACCATTCCCATATCAAAAGCTTCTTGAGCAGAATAATTTCTTCCTAAAAAGAAAATTTCTCTTGCTTTTTTTTGACCCACCATTTTTGCTAAATACGCCGATCCATAGCCGCCATCAAAACTAGTAACATCAGCATCTGTTTGTTTAAAAATCGCATGTTCTTTACTAGCTAAAGTTAAATCGCAAACCACATGCAAACTGTGTCCGCCGCCAACTGCCCATCCTGGAACAACAGCAATTACTGCTTTTGGCATAAAACGAATTAATCGTTGTACTTCCAAAATATTCAAACGATGCATTCCGTCGTCGCCAACATATCCTTGGCGACCACGCGCTTTTTGATCGCCGCCGCTGCAAAAAGAAAACACGCCATCTTTAGAAGATGGACCTTCGGCAGAAAGTAAAACAACACCAATAGAAGTATCTTCTTGAGCGTCGTAAAAAGCTTGGTATAATTCGGAAGTTGTTTTTGGTCTAAAAGCGTTGCGAACATTAGGCCTGTTGAAAGCAATTCGAGCAACGCCATTGCATTTTTTATAGGTTATATCTTCAAATTTTTTGGCAGTAATCCAATCAATTGTACTCATTAAATTTTAATTAGTGTTAAAAAAAAGTAGCTACTAATATTATAGTGTAAAAATAAACCATTTTTTGAGTAAACGATTATAAAAAATCAAATACAAATGAACAAAATAGCCATAGTATTAACATTTACATTAAAAAGTATTTAAGTTATTACCTCTTCAGAATTTCAAATTTATTAAAAATTAGTTGTGATTTTTCAATTAGAATGTAAGATGGATAAAGTCTAAAATACAAACTTCAGTAGTAATTTAGTGTAGTAGAAACATTTATATTAAATAAAAATGTAAATTTGTGTTGCGTATAGCAAAATAAAATTTGATAATGAAGAATTTCCTTTCGTCTAAAAATGCATTTACCATAGTTATATTATGGAGTGTTGTGCTGTTTATGGTTGCAATGTTAGGCTATAATTTCACAAAAGGCGAATTCTCAATTGCACCTTTTATCATTCTTGCATTAGCAACTGCTATGATTATTTGGGTATTATTAGATACACGATATGTAATAAAAAACAATTTTTTATTGTATCGATCTGGACCATTTAGAGGTCGAATTGACATTTCTAAAATTCAAAAAATAAAGCGTCATTCAGGAATGTTTGTTCCAGTTTCAATGAAACCAGCTCTTGACACCAAAGGATTTATCATCACAATAAACAATTTTGATGATGTATTTGTATCTCCAAAAAATAGTGATATTTTTCTAAAAGAAATTCAGAAAATTAATCCTAAAGTAGAAATTGTATAAATCAATTTTTTATTCTTTTATCAAATAAATTCCGTCATCCTTAATTTCAATTTGCTTCTGACGGTAGAGATTTCCGATAGCTTTTTTGAAATTCTTTTTACTCATTTGTAAAACAGTTTTGATATCTTCGGGATGCGAATTATCATTTAATCGTAAAAAACCACGACTTGCTCTTAATTCAGTTATAATTTTCTCTGCATTAGGTTCAATAGCTTCAAAGCCAAGTTTATTAAACGAAACATCTATTTTCCCGTCGGGACGAATATTTTTAATATACCCTTTTAATCGTTGACCGGGTTTTACTTCTTTGTATACTTCATCTTTATAAGCTAATCCTTTGTGCTTTTCATTTATGATTACGTTAATTCCAATTTCGGTAATGTGTGAAACTATTATATCGACTTCTTCATTGTTTTCTAAAGATATATTTTCATTATCTAAAAACTGATTGGTTTTACTAGATGCAGTTAAACGATTGGTTTTTTCATCCATATACAAATACACCAAATAGCGTTTGCCTTGTTCCATTGGACGTGCTTGTTCTTTAAAAGGAACAAACAAATCTTTCTCTAATCCCCAATCTAAAAAAGCACCAAATTCGTTTATGTAATTGACCCGCAACCAACCAAATTCGTTTAAAACTATATAAGGTTCTAAAGTGGTTGCAACAGGACGTTCCTCGTGATCTAAATAAACAAAAACAGCTATTTCGTCATCCAATTCAAAATGCTCAGGAACATATTTATTAGGTAATAATACATCGTCATCTCCATCCATTAAAAACAAACCAACTTGGGTATCTCTATCTATTCGTAAGGTATTAAATTGGCCTATCTTTATCATTTTATGGTAATTTGTGCAAAGGTACGAAATTGAATTGCGACCCGAAAAAAATAAAATTTTTATTTTTTGAACTGGCGAAGCAATTATGAATTACAAATTATGAATTGTTGTTAATTGATTATATTTGAAAACTACACTAATCAATACACCAATGTCAATTCTTGATCAAAATAAAATAGAGGCTGAGGAAATTGATTATTTATATGTAAATGAATCACAACTTGTCAATTCAGGCAATGGCTTATTTACCGCAATTGACATTTATAAAGAGGAAATAATTGCAATTTTTAAAGGAGATATTTTATCTAATAATGAATCTGATACAAGAGCAAAACAAGGAAATGACAAGTATTTTATGAATTTATTAAACGGAAGTATTTTAGATTGTATGCATACGAATTGCTTTGCAAAATACGCTAATGATGCTATTGGTTTTACAAAATCAAATTTTAAAAATAATGCTAAAATAACATTAGACGAAAACAAAAATGTTTGTTTAATTGCGATTAAAAAAATTAAATCGGGTGAAGAAATTTTTTGTGATTACGGAAAGAAATATTGGAAAAAACATCGATTTTAAATTTAATTTTATACTTTTAACTTTTTGATTTAAAACTATTTACATGAAAAAATCAGTATTGCTTTTTGCATTATTAACTACATTCATTATTAATTCACAATCATTTGAATGGGTAAAAACGCCTCCTATTGTATTCAATTCGTCGCCATCTTCAATAGGATATACTACAGTTTGTGACACTTTTGGAAACATATATGTAACCGGATTTGTAAATAATTTGTATACCAATAATGGTTCATATGGTGATATATTTTATAACAAATATGATAATTCAGGTCAATTACTGTTTTCTAAAACCATTACTGGAAAAGCCCAGGTATATGATATTCAGAGTGATTCATCTGGAAATATTTATGTTGCTGCTGCTTATTTTCAATCTATGACTATTGACAACACTACTATTTCGACAACTTCTCAAACTGTAAAACCTTTGTTACTAAAATTTAATGCTGCAGGAACACTTTTATGGCATATTGAAATATCGAGTTTTAATACATCCATAAATTATTTTAATTCCATTGCAATCGATAACACTGATTCGCTTTATATAGGTTATTCCAATTATAATTTTTCATATGTAAAAAAATTAGACACAAATGGCAATGTGCTTTTAACTATTGAACAACAAAATGTAAGTATAATTTCGTCAGTTAGTGTTGACGATGAAGGATATATTTATACAGCTGGTTCTTGTGCCAATTCCAATTCAAAGTTTGCGAATGTAACCGTGCCAGCCACTTTTTCATACAATTCTTATTTAGCAAAATATTCTCCAACTGGAGTTTATCAATGGGTAAAATTTGTACAAGATTTTTCTTGTTTAGAACCACAAGTAAAAGCTAAAAGTCAAAATGAAGTCTATTTTAGTTCAACTCTAAATGGAGCTTATTCATTTGATAATATCACAGCTTCAGGTCCGATTGGTGGTTATGATTTTTTTATTGCCAAACTCAATTCTACAGGAGTTTTCCAATGGGTTCGTGAAGCTCCTGTAAATGGAAAAGCTTATGTTGGTAAAAGAAATTTTCTTAGTTTAGACAATTTTGGTAATATTTACTTTGCAGGAAGTACATCCGGAACTATAAATTGGGGAAACAATATAACTACAGTGTCAACTATTTATCAGGATGGATTGATTCTTAAATATAATCCAAGCGGAACAATATTGATGGCAAAAACTGCAGGAGGAGCAGATACTGATCGTTTTGATGGGGTTACGACAAATAATTTAGGTGATATATTTGTTTCTGGAATAGTTCGAGGAACTACAAATTTTGATGCCATTCAGCATGTGGAAACGAATCCATTTAAGTTTTATCCAATTCTAGCAAAAATCAATAGCACCAATTTAGATGTTACATCATTTAATGTTGAAACTGCTAAATTATATCCAAATCCAACTTCTGATTATTTTTATATACACAATGCTAAAATGTATTCTAAAGGTCAAATTTACACAGTTTTAGGTGAAAAAATTAAAGATTTTGAAATCAACACTACTTCAGTTTCTATTAGTGAGTTATCAACTGGAACTTATTTTATAAAATTAGAAGATAATACAACTTTTAAATTAATAAAATCTTAAACCAACTCCTTAAAATACTGCAATAGAATTTCATCATTTTCTAGTGTTGGCGTAAAAACTTCCAATAAAAATGGTTTATCATTTTGAAGATACATTTCCTCTAATTTTTTAACTAATGATATTTTATTACTTGCAATATGATAGTCAAAACCATACATTTTAGCCAAATGCTCAGCCGTTAAACAATGAGATGTTTCAAAAAAGGTATTAAAAACTGGCGTTTCTGCATGTCCAGGTAAAATTCTAAAAATTCCGCCACCACCATTGTTAATTAAAATAATTTTAAAATTTTTCGGAATATAATTATTCCATAACGCATTGCTATCGTATAAAAATCCGATATCTCCAGTGATTAAAACCGTTGGTTTTTTACTTCCTAATGCTGCTCCAATTGCAGTTGATGTACTTCCGTCAATTCCGCTTGTGCCTCGATTACAAAACACTTCTACTGAACTTTCAATTAAAAACAATTGCGCATATCGAATAGCCGAACTATTACTAACTTGCAAATGAGTGTTTTTTGGCAAAGTTTCCAAAATAATTTCAAAAGCTTTTAAATCGGAGAACGGTATTTTCTCTAAATACTCTTTATGTTTTTTTAATCTTAAAAGTTGTAATTGATGCGTTGTAGCATTGTAGTCACTTTCGATTCTTTCGGTTAAACTAAAAAATGAGTTAAAAAAAACATTTGGAGTAACTTTAAAATGTTTTGTCAAACAGCCAAAAGTATTGTACGCACGTAATGCATCAATATGCCAATGTTGTTTTGGTTGGTATTTTCTTAAAAAAGATTTAATCCTTTTAGAAACAATCATTCCGCCAAATGTTATTAAAATATCGGGTTGGAAATCTAGGAAATCATCGTGAGTAAAAGGTGTAATTATAGTATCGATATTGGTAATCAAATTTTCATGATGTAAATTAGAAGTTGTTTCGGTCATTACTACAACCGAATTATCATTGGCTAATCGGTCAATAATTGCTTTATCAATTGCATTTGGATAATTAGTTCCGACTAAAATCAGTTTCTTTTTTGCTGAATTCCAATCGTTAGCAAATCCTGAAATTGAATCGTCAATTGTAAACTTTTTATTTGTTGCTGAAAGTAGTTTAGGAGCAACTAAAAGTGAATCTGTAGTTTCATACAAAGGTTCTTCAAAAGGTGCGTTAATATGAACTGGTCCACATTTTAAAATTGCTATATTGATGGCTTCATCGATTAAAAAATCGTTTTCATCTGAAGCATTTTCATCCAAATTAGCATTAAAAAGCGAATGATTTTGAAATACATTTGTCTGTCGAATGGTTTGTCCGTCACCAATATCAATTTTACTTTTTGGACGATCTGCAGAGACTACAATAAGTGGAACTTGACTATAAAATGCTTCAGCAAAAGCGGGATAATAGTTTAGTAATGCCGAGCCCGATGTACAAACAACAGCAACTGGTTTTTTTATTTGCTGTGCTATTCCCAAAGCGAAAAAAGCAGCGCAACGTTCATCGGCGATACTATAACACGTAAAACTTGGATGAGTTGTAAATCCGATAGTTAATGGAGCATTTCTGGAACCTGGAGAAATTATTATGTGTTGAATTCCTTTTGCACGAAAAATTTCGATAATTGTTTGTGCCAAAGGTATTTTTGGGTAAATCATTCTTTAAGTATAGGAGTTTAAAAAGTTTAGAAGTTTATTCCTAAAAAAACCAATACAAAGTTACAAAGTTGTAAAGTAATAATTCTTATTTTAAGATTTTTTTAAATGATGTAGAAATGTTATTTTTGAAAGATGGAAATTAATATCAGACCTTATAAAATTGAAGATGCTCAAGCCATTTTAGAAATCATTAATTATAATATTCTAACTTCTACGGCATTATATGATTATCAACCGAGAACATTAACCAATCAAATCGCCATTTTTGAAGATAAATTAAGTAAAGGTTTTCCTATTATTGTTGCTTTAATTGCTGATAAAGTAGTGGGTTTTGGCTATTACAGTGAATTTCGCTTTCGCGAAGCTTATAAATTTACAGTAGAACATTCGGTTTATGTAGCTCAAGAGTTCATAGGAAATGGGATTGGAAAACTCTTGTTGAAGGGATTAATCGATTTGGCTAAAGCTCAAAAACTGCATACTATAATTGGTGTAATCGATTCAGAGAATCAAAGTAGTATAACTTTTCATGAGCAATTCGGATTTGAAATTGTTGGAATAATTAAAGAATCTGGATTTAAATTTGACCGATGGTTGCACAGTGTGATAATGCAAAAAATGGTATAAAAAAAAGCGATTTTCAAATGAAAATCGCTTTTTAAATTATGAAATTAAATTTTATTTAGTTTTAATTAATCAAGCTAGTAATTTCTTCACTCATCGGAGTAATTTTAGATGGAAATACAGCTATTAATTCACCATTTTCATTAATTAGGTACTTTTGAAAATTCCATTCTACTGTACTATCTTCTAAACCATTTTTACCTTTTTGAGTTAAAAACTCATAGATATCACACTTATCTTTTCCGTCTACTGATACTTTTTCCATCATTGGAAAAGTAACTCCGTAATTTTTAGTGCAAAATGCTTTAATTTCCTTATTTGTACCAGGCTCTTGACCACCAAAATTGTTTGTAGGAAATCCGACAATTACAAAATTTTCTTTTATATATTTTTGATATAACTCTTCTAATTCTTTATATTGAGGAGTATAGCCACATTCTGATGCAGTATTAACAATTAGTATTTTTTTTCCTTTTAGTTTTAGAAAATCAAATTCTTTTCCGTCAATATCTTTTACTTTGTATGAATAAATAGTAGGCTTGTTCATTGTTTTTGTACTTTTTGTTTCTACAGATTTAGTATTAGAAATAGGTGAAGTTGTTTGTAATTTATTTTTATTATCCTGAGCATTGCTTTGATTACAAAATAGAACTACTACACCACAAATTAAAGAAAATAAATTTTTCATAAATAAATTTTTAAAAATTAAAAAACAAAAATAATTATATCTGATTAGAATCCTAAATTTTTAACAAAATAAATTAAAATAAAAGCCCAATAAAAAAGATTATTGAGCTTTTAAACAACAAACAAAACACTCGAGGCTACGCCGAACTGAGCGAAGCTAAACCTAATTAAAATCTGTACGTTACTTTTCCTTTTAAAAAGAAAGGTGTTCCAGGAGTAAAATGAATTTCTTCAACACTTTCTGATTCGTTTTGCAATTGCGATTCGGTTGCAAATTGCGTTTCATTCCATTTGGTATTAAAAATGTTTTCTGCAGAAATTCCGAAAGTGATATTTTTATAATCATAATTTAAATTTAAATCAGAAACCATATAGCCTTTGGCTACAATCGAATTGTCTTCGTTTGCTGGACGCGATTTTAAATAACGATAATGAAATCCGCCTGAAAAACCTTTATACTTAGTTAAATTTAATCCAGCTGTAGAAGTAAAATCGGGTGCTAACGGAATAAAATCTTGTCCTTTTGGTTCGTCTATACTTCTTCCATAAGTATAATTTAAATCGGTATCAAAAAACAAGTAATTGGTGAGTTGGTAACGCAATCCAAAATCGATTCCTAGTCTACGTGATTTTCCGCTTGGCTCTACTATTCCGGCATCGCCAACATAAACAAATTCTTGTTCTAAATCTAAAAACCACAGCGCAGTATTGACTATGAGTCGTGGAAAAGGTTTAAAAATAGTTCCCAAGTCAACACCTAATGCAGTAGGCAAAATTGATTTTCCAGATTGCTCTACAACAACACGAGTATCATTAGAATGGAAACCTAAACCTGATTTTAAAAACAACTGAAAATTAGCATTTTGCGAATAGATAAAATTTAGTTTTGGAGATAATTTTACTTTATCTTCACTTAGCGTTTTATAATTAATAGCTAATTTGTCTTGGTAATTAAACTTAAAATAATCAAATCTTATTGCTGGATTTATTTTTAGTTTACCAAAATCAAATTCCGAATTTAAATACGAGAAAATAGTGGTTTGATCGATATCACCTAATTTCAAACTCACTAATGTTGTACTTCTATTAACTGTGTGTGAAAGTTCGGTATTGGTTGTTTCATCTGCTCGAAATCCGAATCCAAGTTGAAATAAAGCTTTAGAATTATTAATTGTAACTTTTTTATTGACTTCTGAATTCAAACCATAAATATTTCTACTTTCTTTTTGTCGGATTTGATCACCGTTAATTGGATCCTCTAAGAAAAAGGTGAAATTTGAATACAATTCGAAATCATAATTAGAATAAAACGCATTCGATTTCACAAAAGTTGTTTCATTAATTGGCTTAGTGTAGGCAATATTAAAATTAGTTCGTGAGGTTTTTCCGCCTTCAGTATCATCAACAGAGCCAAATCTGGAAATAGAACCGTTATCGATTAATCGTTGCGGAATTTGACCAGAAGCATCCCATTTACTGGTAAAACGCGATCCAATAATTGATATCTTACTGTTGTTATTTAAAACACTGGTGTATTTTCCGAACAGATTAATTCGTTTAAAGTTTTGAGGCGAATCAAACGGACCATCTGTTAAAACATATTCGGTTGCAAAATAGGCGTTTTGATTTTTCTTGTTTTCTAAAAGATTAAAAATTCCAACAGTTCGTATCGTATTAAATTGACCTGCTTCGATACTTATTGCGCTTTTATCAAATTTTTCTTTAGTTTGAAAAGCCACATAACCAGCCGTCGCAAAATCGCCTTTATCAGCATAATAAGTTCCTTTACCATAGTCGATTTTTTCAATGGTTTCTGGAATCACAAAATGCAAATCGGCGTAACCTTGTCCGTGCGCATGTGAAACCATATTTACCGGCATTCCGTCAACAGAAATCGCAATATCAGTTCCGTGATCGATATCAAAACCACGCAGGAAAATTTGCTCTGCTTTGCCTCCACCAGCATGCTGACCGATGAATAATCCGGGTACTTTTCGCAAGATTTCTTGAGAAGAATTTACCGGATTTGTTTGCAAATCAATTTTAGATATTACATTCATTGCGTTCAATTTTGATTGAATAACGACTTCATCTAATTTATAATTATCTAATTCTAAAACTATTCTTATTTCGTTTGAATTAACCGTGTAATTTATTTTTTTGTAACCTAAACATGAAATGATAAGGATATCATTTATTGCTGTTTTATCGATAAAAAACTGACCAAATTCATCTGTATGAGCGTGCGATTGAGAAGCTGAATTAACAATGTATGCGTTTTCAATTGCAATTGAATTACTATCTAAAACAATACCTTTTTGAATTTGACTGTATGAAGAAAACATAATAAACATAAGAGCTAATGATAAAATTGATTTCATTATAATTGCACTATTTTGTTAGTGTAAATTGGACCAAGTTCATATTCACTTCCTTTTAATTCTTCTTTAATTAATGCTACTTCATCACCCTTTTTATTGGCTTTATAAATTACCGCTAGATGATAATTGAGCATTGGTTCGAATGATTTTCCATAAACATATTGCTGTGCAATTTCAAATGCTTTTTTGGTATCACCAACATTAAAATATGCCCAAGCCAATAAATCATACGAATCTGGAGTTGGTCGTTGTGCTACTTCAATTTTAGCAATTTCTAGTGCTTTTGAAGCTGTTATTTTATCATCAGCATAAATTAAAGTATTGTATTTATTATACATCGCACCATATTTAGTATTCTCAAGCATTTTGAAATATTTATCTAAATTTTCTTTTTTATCTGAAGTATTATTTTCAAATTGAGCAATTTTTGATTTTAATAAATAAAAATCGGGTGTATCATGTTTTTGAGAAATTTTATCAATAATTCGTTTTGCTTCTGCAGTATTTTTTTCGTGAGAAAATGCAATCCAAGCAATTCCTTTTAAAGCATAACTATGATTGGGTTCTAATGCTAATGTTTTTAGATAATAATTATAAGAAGCATTTATGTTTCCGTCATGACCATTTAAATCACCTAAATTAGAATAAGTCCATTTTATCAGATCTTTATTTTCGTTTACCTCAGCAACGATTTTAGCTTTTTCCATAAAAGAAATAGCTGTTTTTAAATCGCCTTTGTGATCGCTCCATTTTGAAATTCTAATTAAATAATCAAAATCTTTAAAATCTTTAATTGCATTCAGGTTTTTTTCAGCTTCTGAATAATTCCCTAATTCCATATTGACATCAAAAAGCAATTTCTGAGTTTCTTTCATTCCTTCACCAATAGCCAAAGCTTTATTAGCTAAAACTAGTGCTTCTTTAAATCGATGTTGCGAAATGTAATTTCTGGCTAAAGAACGAATAGTTCCTACAATTGAATATTTATAGGTTTCATTAGATTTTATTAATAATTCTTCTGTTTTAATTAAATAATCAATGTTTCCAGTAATTTCAAAAAGCTTAGAATAGTTGGATGCTATTGGACTTAAAAAAGTAATTTGATTTGGAGTAGCATCGAATTTTTTTTGCCAAAAATCGATTTCACTTTTAGCAAAGTCGAGTGATTTACTGTCTTTACTATCTAAATATTTATTATAATCGTTTTGATTTGTAATTTGATTTGATTTTGATTCACAACTTATTATGCTATAAGAAGCAAAAACAAGGATCAATAGTTTTTGTAGCGTTTTCATTCTGTTTGTTGTTTTGTTGTTTTGTTAAAAAACAGAGCGCAATAAGTACTGCGCTCTGTTATTATTTATACTACCAAGAAGCAGCTAAATAAGGAAATGATGGTAAAAATGCTTTATCATTAGCATTTACGTTATCCGAAGTTAATGTTGGATTCAAAGCATTCGTTGGTCCACCAAAAATTAAAATCAATTCCACATCAATTACATCATCAGCTAAGCCTCTACCTGTTAAAACTTGTGTTCCGTTATAGAAAGAAGTAGGTCCGGTTTTTGCAACACCTAGAACATCAGTTGCTAAAACACCTGTAAAAGCAGCAGCATCTAATCCGAGTAAGTTTGTAGTATAACCAGGATTCAAAGCTAATAATCTTGACTGAAAAATAGGTTGATAAGTAGCACCCTGAGCTGAAGGAATTGCTAAATTAAATGCATCTTTTGGAGCACCAGATGCAATAAAAACAGTATTAATTGCTGGACGTGCCATTTGATCTTTTAGTAAATAAGTTCCTGAAAAATCGGTTTCTGCTGCTGGAGCATCATCATCATTATCACAACTTGTAAATGCAACAGCTGTTAAAACAGATAACACTATTACTTTAAATTTATTTGTCTTCATTTTTTTTACTTTTTAAATTTTAATTATTATTGTTTTTGTTTTGTTTCTGCCCAAACATTAATGGTTGCAGATGTACCTAACATCGATTTTGGAACTTCAATTATTGTAGCTAAAACATTTGTGCCAGCAAAACTGTCGGTTCCAGGATTACTAAATCCGCCGGGTGATGTTCCTGCTAAAATTGATCTGAATTTGTTTAAATCAAAAAAGAAAGGATCGTCTCGTGGACCAGCAAAAAATTTCATTCCGTTTTGTGTTGCAATAATTGGAGCACTTCCGTAAGTAGAAATATCTACATTTCCAGAAGGAGCATTAGTTTTAACAGTACTTGAAACGCCTGTTGTTCCTGGAGCAGTTGGTCCGAAGAAATACATTTTGTTTCCTCTTTTAATAGCTTGGATAACTAAATCTTCAACATTGTCGCCATTATTATCAATATTAAGTTCAATCATTACATTCTCATTGAATGCAGCAGCAGCAGTAGCTCCTGGAGTTAATAAACCTTGGGTATTTATTGCAAATACCATGTTGTTAGTGTCTTGCCCTTGAAAAGCGTACACATCGGTAATGTCATTTGCATTACCTGTTACTGCTGGCGCATCTGCGTGATCGGCAGCAATAAAAATTAGACCTGAAATCGCAACTAACGATAGACCTACGAACATTTTTGTTTTTTTCATTGTTATATGTTTTAATGAGTTAAAAAAGGATATACGAGTAAAAATTGTTTTTGGTTTTAATAATTGAAAAAATATTATTTTAATTGAAAAAATCAGAGTGCAATACTTATTGCACTCTGATTAATTTATTTTACCAAGCTGACGCTAAGTAAGGAAATGAAGGCAAAAAAATTTTGTCATTTGAATTAACATTATCCGATGTTAATCCAGGATTTGAAGCACCAGTTGGTCCGCCAAAAACTAATAATAAATCAACATTAATCACATCATCTGCCAAAGCTCTTCCTGTTAAAATATTAGTACCATCAAAGAAAGTAGTTGGAGCAACTTTACTAACATTCAAAACATCTGTTGCTAACAATCCAGTTAATTGAGAAGCTGTTTGACCCAATGCATTGGTAGTATAACCTGGATTTAAAGCTAATAATCTTGACTGAAAAACACCTTGATAAGCAGCACCCATTGCAGATGGAATAGCAAAGTTAAATGCATCTTTCGGTGCTCCAGAAGCAATAAATACTGTATTTGTAACTGGTCGTGCCATTTGATCTTGTTGTACATAGGTACCTGAAAATTTTCTTCCCGGTCTAGCTAATTGATCAGTATTAGTCTCGTCTATACTATCATTATTATCACAACTAACAAAAAGAGCTGATAAAGAAATAAATGATAAGGCTATAATTTTAAAATTTAATGTTTTCATTTTATATTTTTTATTTAAATTAATTATTGTTTTCTATTAGTGGTCGCCCAAATGCTAATTGTAGAGGAATTACCTAACATTGATTTTGGCAACTCAATTATAGTTGATAACACATTTGTACCCGCAAAACTGTCTGTACCAGGATTACTAAACACAGTTGAAGTACCTGCTAAAATTGATCTAAATTTATTCAAATCAAAAAAGAAAGGATCATCTCTTGGACCAGCAAAAAATTTCATCCCATTTTTAGTTTTGATAATTGGATCACTTCCATAAGGTGTAATTTTTACTTTTCCAGATTCTTCACGATCATCAATTTCGCTGTTTACTCCTGTAGACTCTGGTGCATAAGGACCAAAGAAATACATGTCTTTTTTGTCTCTAATAGCTTGGATAACTAAATCTTCAACATTATCACCATTCGTGTCAATGTTAATTTCTTGCATAACATTTTCGTTAAAAGCAGCAGTAGCAGTAGCTCCTGGCGATAACAATCCTTGGGTATTTACTACAAATACCATGTTGTTGGGATCTTGCCCTTGAAAAGCATACACATCGGTAATGTCATTTGCATTACCAGTTACAGCTGGAGCATCTGCGTGATCGGCTGCCATAAAAACCAGACCTGTAATCGCCACCAGCGACAGAACTAATACAATCTTTGTTTTTTTCATTTTAATTAATTTAAAGGGTTAAAAATAGATTTACGAGAAAGCTTACCATTTGGATTTATAAAACATAAAATAATTCGCAAACATCTGTTTTACAATATTTTATAAATTATTTTTTATAAATTAATTTTGTTTTGAAAAAAAAATTATATTTATAAAACCAAAACAAAAAAACTCTCGTATATGTTCACAACAACAAAAAAACAAAAACAATGAGTCAAGAAGAATTAATTCCGTTAATCCTTAAGAAGGATGAACGGGCGTTTACTATCCTATATGATATGTATTCGAAGAGTTTATTTTCGGTAATTTCAAATTTTTTAAAAGAGAGCGAAGATGCTGAAGATGTTTTACAAGAAGTATTTGTGAAAATATGGAAAAGTATTGATAGTTATAATGAAAGTAAAGGAAGGCTATATACTTGGATGCTTAATATTGCAAGGAACACTTCAATTGATAAATTGCGCTCTAAAGGATTCAACAACAGTCAAAAAAACCTATCAGCAGATAATTTCGTACATCTATTGGACGACAGTAACAAATTAATCAATAGGATCGATACTATTGGAATTCGAGAATTTGTTGCTAAATTAAAACCAAAGTGTATTCAATTGATTGAATTATTATTCTTTCAAGGATTTACACAACAAGAAGCTTCCGACGAATTAGAAATTCCGTTGGGAACTGTAAAAACGCAAAATAGAAATTGCATCAATGATTTAAGAACCTATTTAAAAGTATAATGAGTACAATAGAAACAATAAATTCAGGCGATTTAGAGCTTTACGTTTATGGTGTATTAAACGAAAATGAAATGAATCAAATTGCAGAACTATCAAAATCAGATAGTGCAATAAAAAACGAAATTATATCGATTGAGAATAGTATTTTACAATTATCCAGTAGCTTTTCTCCTACCATTTCTTCAGAAATTTATGAAAAAATTAAAACTAAATTAGGTTTAAAACCTGTTAGTATTGTTACGATGAAACCAAAATCAAATCTTTCGCAATATTTAAGTTGGGCAGCATCTTTAGCATTGTTAATTGGAATTGGTTATCAATACAACAAACAAATTACTACCGAAAATAAAATAGTAACTATAGAAAAAGAAAAAGTAAAATTGAACGAGGCTGTTGCAACTTCTGAAGGTAAAATAAAAGAAACAAAAGCAGCTTTAGATATTATTAGAGATACCAAAAACACCGTTATAACTCTTGGCGGACAAGCAGTTTCTCCAACATCGTATGCAAAAGTATATTGGAATAAAGAAACTCAAGTAGTTTATGTTGATGCTGCTGGATTACCAGAACCTCCAACCGGAATGGTATATCAAGTTTGGTCACTAAAATTGAGTCCGACTTTAACACCAACAAGTATTGGATTATTAGAAGATTTCAAATCGGATAACAATAGGATTTTTGCTGTAAGTACTACTGGCGATGCCGAAGCATTCGGAATTACATTAGAACCAGCTGGTGGAAGTAAAACGCCAACAATGGAACAATTATATGCATTAGGAAAAGTGTAAATAAATTATATTTATTGTAAGTAAATTTTATACTTCCATTTCATAATATGCTTTTTAAAATCTTTGTCAAAGTAGTAAGCTTTGACAAAGATTTCCTTATAATAAGCTATCCGTTATCTATTATTAAGGATTCTCTTCCCATAATTTTTTTACAGCTTCCCAAACCTTCATTCGTAATTCATCCCGACGAAAAACACTATTGTTTGTTGTATATTTTTCAAGTGTTTCTTGTAATAGCTGTAGTTCTTTTGCTACAGCAGGATAATCATGACACATGATTTCTACTTTTTTTTCTTCTTCATTTGTAAGTACTCCAAGGCAATAATCTTGAAGTATCCCACTTGTGATATAGTTTCCTATATTCATTTGTTTATTTTATTATTTAATAGTATGCGAATTATAAAAAAATAACTTTCTATTGTTGATAAAGCATTTTTAACAAACTAAGTCCTTTTCTTGCTCTAGTTTTTATTGTTCCCAATGGCAACTTTAAAATTTCAGCCGTTTGTTCTTGTGTCCAGCCATAAAAGTAAATTAAATCAATCACTTCGGAATATATTGAGTCAAGTTGTAATGCTTTGTTTTTAAAGTCAGAAAATTCTATAGAGCAACTGTTTAAAATTGTATTTCCAATAGTATCCTTACAATGAGAAAAAAAATCAATTTCTACTTGAAGCTTTTGATTCCGATAACTTGATGAACGTAAGTAATCAATGGCATGGTTTCTAGCTATATTTAACATCCAAGTATATATAGAACCTTTAGAATTGTCATAACTACCAATGTATTTCCATATTTTTACAAAAGTATCTTGCAATAAATCATCAGCTACTTCTGTTCGTTTAACAAGTTTTATAATCACTCCATAAAGTGCTCCACTATACATAGTATATAAAGTGTGAAAGCCTCTTTCGCTTTTAGATTGAACCAGCTTTACTAGTGAATCAAGATCATTATTTGAGTTACAAAACTTAGTATCGCTACTTTTAAATACTGTTATAACTTGTCGTTTTGAATAAGTAGTTGTTGCTATCATAGTGCTACTATTTTGCTTGTTTTAGTTACTTTGTTTTATAGAGTAAAACTAACTTTAGCTATTAGCATTGGAAATAGTGATAATCATCATTTTTCAAGAGTAATTTTATAGGAGAAAGATAAAATCCACTACATTAGCATTTTATAAAAGCATTTCCGTTTTCAAATTAAATGTGCCGTTATAAAACATTGGAAAACAAGGAAAAAACCATACTAAAAAGTTATGCAGGAAAATAGTTTGAGAAAGATGCAGGATGCAGATTTCCTGTATAAAAAGATTGTTGCCATGTCATCTTCGTTTTTTATGAACGATACTATTGGAGAGGTAGAACGATTTAGAGAAGAAGCGAATCTGCTACTTAACGGAATAAGAGGTACCGATGCGGTTATTGGGATATTTGATCACCTCAATTACACTCCAGTTTTAGAAGTAGGAGAAAAAGAATTTTGGGGTGAACTTCCCGAAGTACCTCAAGCTGAGAGAATGATTCAGATTATGAGCTTGCTTGAAAAAGAGTATTTGACTTTTTTTACCGATTCCGTAAAGTGGTTCACTGGAATGCTAGAGGAGATTCCTTTTGCTCAAAGAATGAACATACAAATCTTTCACTGTGGCATTAGATACACGCTTTTGGATGGCAAACCAATCTGCCTTTTTTCGAAAGGTTCTCCAATTCATTACGATGAAAATAGGAAATTTAATTACACATTTAATTATGTTCAAAACATCAATCACCTTCTTAAAAAGAATTTTAGGGAATATTGGATACGGATCTCACATGGAGAAAACAGTGAATATATTCACACATTTCATTCCCAAGATAAACTGTATTCCAATAAAGATTTATTGTCTGTAAGGGAAAAAGAGATTTTAAGACTAATCGCTGATGATTTGGATACAAAAGAGATAGCTGAAAAATTATTTATTAGTATAAATACCGTTGGTAATCATCGTGGAAAGATGATTGACAAAATGGGAGTTAGAGATTCAACGGCATTGGTACAAATGGCAAAAATGTCTGGAATTATATAAAAATAGTACTTTGTTTATACTAAAACAATAATTCTTAATAATATATATAAATGATTAAATATGACTTAATCCTTTTATTAAATGAATAACATTATTTCTTCAAAACCTTTTTGTATTTTATAAAAGCAAACGTCGCTAAAACAATAACAAATCCAAGCGAATAGAAAACAAAAGATGGAGTTACTACTTTATCACCACTGGCATAAGAATGCAATCCTGTGAGGTAAAAATTCACACCAAAATACGTCATCATTATCGAATAAAAAGCCAAAACACTCATCAAATTAAAAACCCATTTGCCTCGCAAAGCAGGAACAAATCGTGCATGAATAACAAAAGCATAAATCATAATACTAATTAAAGCCCAAGTTTCTTTTGGATCCCAACCCCAATAACGTCCCCAACTTTCGTTTGCCCATTGTCCGCCTAAAAAGTTACCAATAGTTAACATTACTAGTCCAATGGTTAAAGCCATTTCGTTGATATAGGTAATCTCTTGAATATGCAAATCCATTTTCACCTTATTCTTTTCATTAACAAATAGCATAAGTACTAACGAAACCAATCCTAAAATCATTCCTAATGTAAACGGACCATAACTTGCTACAATGACAGCAACATGAATCATTAACCAATACGAATTTAAAACAGGTTGCAAATTAGCAATGGCTGGATCCATCCAATTCCAATGCGCAATCATTAAAATCATTGAAGTTACAAACGTTCCTGAGGCGATTGTTAATTTTGATTTTCTGTCAAAAGCCAATGTAAAAAACATAGTTGCCCAAGCTACATAAATCATACTTTCATAAGCATCACTCCATGGTGCGTGACCAGAAATGTACCAACGAACTATTAATCCTAAAGTATGAATTCCGAAAAGCAAACCAATAATAATATGAAATCCGTTTACTACAAAGCGAAGTATTTTGCTTTCAAAAAAGATATTTACAATAACAATCAAAAGCATAATACAACCAAAAGTCATGTACAACCAAAATAAGTTTTTGAAAACATCGTATTTATTATACAGTATTTCTGATGAAATTTTGTCTTCACTTGGTCGGATTTTACTACCATATCTTATTTGAAATTTCTCCAAACCTAAAACCATGGTATTTGCTAATGTATAATCTTTAGTTTTTGAAGCATTTGCTAATGATTCTAAATACAAAGGAAAAGCCGATTTAATAGTATCTAAAGCGGTTCCGGTTAGTTCGTTTAATTCTAAGTTAGAAACCCATTTATTATTTTTATCATTCGGAATTGGATAAATTTTTAGAATACTACCAAATAAAGCTGAATTCAAAAGATTCACTTTTTTATCGGTTTCTATAAAATCTTTTTGAAATTGATTCGGAATTGCCGATTTGTAGGCTTCATCTAAATAAGGAGACAATTTATAATTTCCTTTGGCATCAAAAAAACTTTTAAAACTAACATATTTATCTTTTGGCTTTGCTCCTATTATTTTTCGAATACTGTCGTTACCATTTTTAATGTAAATCAACGGAACTTCAATCCATGCAAAAGGAAATTGCTTAATAGATAAAAATACCTGATCAGAATTCATTCCGTTATAACCGTCTTTTTTACTTACTTTTCGCAATAATTCAGACGAAAAAGTATTGATTGGTTTCATTCTTCCACCATCATCTTGAATTACTAATCGTCCAAATTTTTCCGCCTGAAGTTCGGGTACTTTGTATTTGGTTATAGAATCTAAATAATTAATATTAGCATTATTTGTTGGATGATTTTGAGAAAATCCATTTAAAGAAAATAAAATAAAGAGTACAGAAAGTAGTTTTGATTTCTTAGATTTTACATTTTCTAGTTTTCTTTTCAAATCTGCAAAACGAGAATGTTTGGTAAATAAAATTGCCATCATAGCAAAAAACAACATAAAGTAACCAATGTAGGTTATTAAAGTTCCCCAAAAATCGTGGTTGACAGAAAGTATTGTTCCTTTTTCATCTGGATCGAATGACGCTTGAAAAAAACGATAACCTTTATGATCTAGAATATTATTCATGTAAATGTGTGAATTGAAGCTTTTAGGCTGATCAAGAACAGTGACTTTACTCTCGTAAGAAGAATAACTTTTTTCAGTTCCTGGATATTTTTTCCCAATAAAGTCATTCAGTTTAATACTAAATGGCAAATTATACACTTTACTTCCGTAGAATAGAGTAAAATCGAGTTTGCCAACTTTAACAACTTTGGGTTGACCAATACTTCCTTTAGAACCAACAAGCGTAATTTCTTTAGTTTCACCATCTGATTCAACGGATAGCGTTAAAGCATCTTCCCCTTTTTTATTTTTATAATCACCACTCGATTTAAAAGATTTCTTTCCTGTTAAAGGAACTTCCGGAAAAACAAACTGTGCGCCACCAACACTATACAACGAACGATACATCAATTTTTGCAACGAATCTCGGACTACTTTCCCTTGAAATTTATCAGCCATTCTCATAAATTGACCATCAAAAGGAGTGGTTATTGTATTGTTTTTAGAATCGATGTTTATTGCGCCTTTGGTTGGAATATCTAAAGCAAAAAGTAAGTTATGAATATTTTGAACTTCACCCGCTTTTAAATAATGTTCGTGTCGAGAACCTTCGCTAGATTCTACTAATTTTATATACAAATCTCCTTTATTGGATGCAACTACGGTTTCTTTTGCATCCATTACAAAATCCTTGTAGCTTATTTCAAAAGGAGTTTTATCGAATTTTTCATTGATAGAAAAGTTATTATTAGTGGCTTGAGATAATAACAAAGATTTTTCAATTGTACGTCGTTTAATTTGACCACGGAAATCACCATCAATAAAAACGGTTAAATAATTTTTATCAGAAAAAAACTGATTTGAAGATGCTCCTTCTCGAATTGGCATCATTCCTTCATAACTTATGTAACGTGTAATTATAGCACCTAAAATAATAAATACAAAAGAAAAATGCAACAATAAAGTAGCCCATTTTTCTTTTTTAAATAACTGATAGCGTTTCATATTTCCGAAGAAATTAATAAAGAAAAACAGATGGATCGCTTCAAACCACCATGAATTATAAATAATTATTCTAGCAGTATCGGTATTATAATCGTTTTCAATAAAGGTTCCAATTGCCATTGAAGCGGCATACGTTAAAAATAACATAGCCATTAAACGAGTTGAGAAAAGAATAGATTTTAATTTTTCCATTGAAAAATATAATAGTTTTAATTCCCGTGTCTTCGGGAGCACAAAAGTAAAATAAAATTGTTGATTTTTAGGTTTAATAGTTGTCGATTTAAGTGTTTTTTAAGAGACGTTGACTAAATATTTTTATTCAAATAAAATTAATAATTTAGCAAAATGTTAGAAGTAGTGATAATTGGTTCAGGAAATGTAGCACAACATTTGATAAAAGCTTTCAAAAAAAGTCGGAAAATCAAATTAGTTCAAGTATTTGCTCGAAATAAAGAAGCGATTTCGCATCTAATGCCAATTAGCAAAATTACTTCTGATTATGCTAATTTAAAAGAAGTTTCTTTGTACATAATAGCTGTTTCTGATAATGCTGTTGTAGAAGTTTCGTCCAAAATTCCTTATTCGAGTAAAATGGTGTTACATACTTCTGGAAGTATTGCCATTTCTGATTTGGATTCTAAAAACGTTCGAGGTTCCTTTTATCCAGTTCAAACTTTTTCAAAAACTAAAAATATAGACTTTAGAAAAATTCCAATTTGCCTCGAAATCGAACAAGAATCACTATATAAAGTTTTGGATAGTATTGCGTTTTCTATTTCAGATATCGTATATAAAATAACTTCCGAACAACGAAAAGCATTACACATTGCAGCCGTTTTTGTAAATAATTTTTCGAATCATTTATACCAAATTGGAAACGATATTTGTGATGAAAATCAAGTTTCTTTTGCTATTTTAAAACCGTTAATTACTGAAACTGCTAATAAAGTGATGAAGCTTTCTCCAATTGATGCTCAAACTGGACCCGCAAAACGAAACGATTCACAAACAATCAACTTACATTTGAATTTTCTTACCAATGAAAATCAAAAAGAAATTTACAAATTACTCACTAAATCCATAATTGACAATGGCAAAAAGTTATAAAGAACTCATGAATTCCATCACTACTTTTATTTTTGATATTGATGGAGTACTTACCGACGGAACCGTTCACGTTTCTCCAATAGGCGAAATGCTTCGTGAAATGAACATTCGCGACGGATTTGCCATGAAAGCAGCATTAGAAAGTGGCTACAAAGTTTGCATTATTTCGGGTGGAAGTAATGAAGGCGTTCGTATTCGATTAAAAAATCTTGGTATTACCGATATCCATTTAGGAACTCCCGATAAAGTAGCAACCTTTAAAGAATACATCGAATTGTATACTGTTAAAGCAGAAAATGTGTTGTATATGGGCGATGATATTCCCGATTTTCATGTCATGCAATTAGTCGGTTTACCAACTTGTCCACAAGATGCAGTTCCTGAAATAAAAGCGATTTCAACCTATATTTCTCATAGAAATGGTGGAAAAGGTGCTGTTCGTGATGTAATTGAACAAGTTATGAAAGTACAAGGAAAATGGCATTTGTATTATAATGGAAAGTTTGATTAGTAATGTTCAGTGCTCAGTCCCGAAGCTTCGGGACAGTTGACAGTTACTTTAGATTTAAATAAATAAAATGACATTTCAAGACTTATTAGCCTATCAAAAATCATTTGCCTTAGCAATGAAAATATATAACATATCAAAATTATTTCCAAAAGAAGAAACATATTCTTTAACTGATCAAATTAGACGTTCTTCAAGGAGTGTTTCTGCAAATATCGCAGAAGCATACAGAAAAAGAGATTATCCAAAACATTTTCACAGTAAACTAACAGATGCCGATGCAGAAAATTCAGAAACACAAGTATGGCTTGAATTCTCATACAATTGTGAATATATAACTCAAGTCATTTTCTATGAACTAATCCAAGATTCTAATGAAGTCGGAAAACTCATAAATTATATGATACAAAATCCTCAAAAATTTGGAGTAAATTCAAATAATTCGTAAATTGTTTAACTAAATTAAACTGAACACTGAACACTGAACACTGAACACTGAACACTGAACACTGAACACTGAACACTGAACACTGAACACTGAACACTGAACACTGAACACTGAACACTGAACACTGAACACTGAACACTCAATATGAAATACCTAAAACTCATTCGTTACCAAAACTTACTACTACTCGCCTTAATGCAACTTGTTTTTCGTTATGGTTTTCTAAAATACCAAGACATTTGGCTTTCACTAAGTGATTGGCAATATGCATTATTAGTTGTATCGACTGTTTTAATTGCAGCTGGTGGTTATGTAATTAATGATATTTTTGATCAAGAAACAGATATAATTAATAACCCAAAAAACACTATAATTGGAAATTCAATTTCTGAAGGAAACGCATATTATATTTATGTAGGCTTAACTATAACAGGAGTTGCTATCGGAATGTATTTGTCTAATGTAATTCAGAAACCAGGATTTGTAGTGCTTTTCATTTTAATTGCAGCATTACTTTATTTTTATGCTTCAACTTTAAAACAAACATTACTTCTTGGTAATATTTTAGTAGCTTCTTTACTTAGTTTTAGTGTTTTACTAATTGGATTTTTCGACTTATATCCAGCAACTTATGATGGAAATGTACAAAAAATGTCGCTAGTGTTTTCCATACTAAAAGATTATGCCATTTTTGCTTTTATGTTAAATTTTATTCGTGAAATTGTTAAAGATTTAGAAGATGTAAATGGCGATTATAATTTAAAAATGAGCACCTTGCCAATTGTGATTGGCATACATAAAACTTCAAAAGTAGTATTTGTTTTACTACTTATTTCCATTGTTATTTTAGGTTTTTATTTATATGCTAACGTTATGCAAAACAGTTTGTATTTTGCATCTGTATTTGCATTAATTTTTATACTAACACCTTTAATTTACTGTTCAATTCAAATGTGGAATGCAAAAATTAAAAAGGATTTTAATCATGTTAGTACCGTTTTAAAATTCGTAATTTTCTTCGGGATACTATCAATAATTGTAATTAATCAAAATATAATTTACAATGTTACCAAAGTATAAAATAATACTCGCATCGGGTTCACCAAGAAGGCAACAGTTTTTTAAAGATTTAGATATTTCTAAAAACTTTATGTTTGAAATTCGACTGAAAGAAATTGAAGAACTATATCCAAAAGAGTTAAAAGCAGCAGAAATAACCAATTATTTGGCACAATTAAAAGCCAAAGCATTTGATGGTGAAATAAAAGAAAATGAGTTATTAGTAACGAGCGATACTATTGTTTGGTTAAATAACAAAGCAGTAGGGAAACCCAAAAATTATGACGATGCATTTCAAATTTTAAAAGAGTTATCCAATACAACGCATCAAGTAATTACTTCGGTTTGTTTTACTACTATTGATTCATCTGAAACTATATATGATGTAACAAAAGTTACTTTTAATGAGTTATCTGAAAAAGCTATACATTACTATATAACAAATTACCAACCTTTTGACAAAGCTGGAGCATACGGAATTCAAGATTGGATTGGGTTAGTTGGAATTTCAAAAATTGAAGGATCGTATACAAATGTTGTTGGTTTGCCTACCGAAAAAGTTTACCATTATTTAACACAACATTTTGCCAATTATAACTAATTTTACATTCTAAATTTAAGAAAAATCAATGGAGACGGAAGCCGAAATTAACGCCAAAATACTGAAATTAACAATGGTTATTCGAGATAATTATCCCGAATTATACGAATACATAAACGAAATGCCTGTTACAATTCCGGTTGACAATAATCCAGAGATTAATATAAAAAATCTGCTGAAATACTACCATTCACTTTTAACTTGGTTTAGAAATTACGTAGCAGAACATCAATTAAATTACATCAACCAACGATCAAAATCGGGACATCTTTAATTTCAATTTTATTTTTGTTAAAGAAAATCAAAAAGCATTTTTCAACTTACATAAATTCATATATTTGGTTCCGATGTAAAATCAAATAGCAAATGCAAAAAAAATACATTTCTTTCTTACCACTTTTTATGGTTTTTCAATTGGTTGCTCAACCACCTCAAAAGCCAAATGCAGTTGAAATATATAGTCAAATACAAAAGCTTAATTTTTTAGGAACTGTTCTTTATATTGCTGCACATCCCGATGATGAAAACACACGATTAATTTCTTATTTGTCCAATGAAAAGAAAGCTCGAACTGGTTATCTTTCGCTCACACGTGGCGATGGCGGACAAAATTTAGTTGGTCCAGAATTAAGAGAATTATTAGGCGTAATAAGAACTCAAGAACTTATTGAAGCACGAAAAATTGATGGTGGCGAACAATTATTCACTCGAGCAAACGACTTTGGATATTCTAAAAATCCAAATGAAACACTAGAAATTTGGGATAAAGATCAGGTGTTAAACGACGTTATTTGGGCAATTCGAAAATTCCAACCCGATGTAATTATTAATCGATTTGATCATCGTTCGCCAGGTACAACTCATGGTCATCACACAGCATCAGCTTTGTTAAGTGTTGATGCGTTTGATAAAGTTAATGATCCATTTTTTTTTCCAAATCAACTAAAATTGGTTTCAACGTGGCAACCAAAACGTATGTTTTTTAATACTTCGTGGTGGTTTTATGGAAGCAAAGAAAAATTTGAAAAAGCGGATAAATCCAATTTAGCCGAATTAAAAATTGGAGTTTATTATCAATCTACCGGAAAATCAAATCAAGAAATTGCTGCGTTAAGTCGAAGTAAACACCAATCACAAGGATTCGGAAGTACCGGAACTCGCGGTGAAGAAACGGAATATTTAGAATTCTTAAAAGGCGAATCATTACAAGATAAAACCAATATTTTTGAAGGTATTGACACCACTTGGAACCGAGTTAAAAATGGTAACCCAATTGGTGTTATTTTAGCTAATGTTCAGAAGAATTTCGATTATAATAATCCTGCTGCAAGTATTACGGAATTAGTAAAAGCCTACGATTTAATTCAAAAATTAGATAATGAACACTGGAAAATAATAAAATCAGAAGAAATAAAGAAAGTTATTGCTTCTTGCGCTGGACTGTTTTTAGAAGCAGTTGCAAAAACTCAAGAAGTAATAAGTGGTGCTGAACTCGATTTAAAAGTAGAAACAATTAACAGAAGCACTGTTGAAATGGAGTTAAAATCAATTTCATTACCTAACTCTTTAATTCCGTTTGAATCAAAAAAATTAGAATTTAACAAGTCTACTATTTATGAATTTGAAGTAATCATTCCTGAAAATCTTAATTACACTGAACCGTATTGGTTAAATGAAAAAGGAACTACAGGAATGTATCGTGTTGACAATCAGGAAAACATAGGAAAACCCGATATAATTCGAAATTTAACAGTTACTTTTTTAATTGCAATTAATGGTATTCCAATTCCATTTGAACGCAATATCATTTATAAATACAATGACGATGTTATTGGTGAAGTGTATCAACCACTTGATGTTGTGCCGCTTATAACTTCTAAAATTGATGAAAAAGTAACTATTTTTAATTCTGATAAACCTAAAGTAATAAATGTAAAAATAAAAGCTGGAAGAGATTTAATTAATGGAATGATACAATTGGAAGTTCCAAATAATTGGTCCGTTTTTCCAAAAGAAATAGCTTTTTCTTTAGCAATAAAAGGAGAAGAAAAAGTAGTGAATTTTACGGTTACTCCTTCTAAAGAAGCTTCAGAAGTGACATTAAATAGTATTATTACAGTTGATAACAAATTATTTAATAAAGAAAAAATTGATATTAATTATACTCATATTTCAAAGCAAATGGTTCTAAAATCGTCTGAAACTAAAGCTATAAGACTAAATATCAAAACCAATAACGAAAAAATAGCCTACATTATGGGAGCTGGTGATGAAGTTCCAAAAAGTTTAATTCAAATGGGATATGAAGTGACAATTTTAAAACCAGAGGAAATATCAAGTGAAAAACTATTGAATTTTGATGTAGTAATGACCGGAATTAGAGCCTATAATGTGGTCAACAGTCTTGCTTTTAAACAATCTATTTTGTTAGATTTTGTAAAGAATGGAAAAACAATGATTGTACAATATAATACTACTGATGATATGGTTGCTAAAGATTTCAGTCCTTTTCCTTTAAAAATTTCACGAGATAGAGTTACTGAAGAAAATGCAGAAGTCCGATTTTTAGCACCCGAACATCCTATACTAAACTATCCAAATAAAATTACCATAAACGATTTTAAAGGATGGAAACAAGAACAAGGATTGTATTATCCGAATGAATGGGATAAAAATTTTACAGCCATAATTTCATCCAATGATAAAGGCGAATCACCAAAAAACGGAGCTTTACTAGTAGCAAAATATGGTAAAGGAAATTACATTTACACCGGACTTAGTTTTTTTAGAGAACTACCAGAAGGTGTTGCAGGAGCATATCGATTATTAGCAAACATAATAGCAATAGGTAACTAATTATGGAAAAAGAAAATCGTTGGAAAACAAGTTATTCATGGCTTTTGATAATTAATGTACTTTACATCATTATTTTTTTTATTCTAATGCAACTTTTTTATTAAACCATGCAACAACTCGACTGGATCATACTTTGCGCTACTCTACTTTCAATAGTAGTTTATGGCGTTTATAAAACAAAAGGCAGTAAAAATGTTGAAGAATATATTTTAGGCAACAAAGAAACCAATTGGTGGACAGTTGGACTTTCTGTAATGGCAACACAAGCTAGTGCCATTACTTTTTTATCTACTCCAGGTCAAGCGTATCATGACGGAATGGGATTTGTTCAGTTTTATTTCGGTTTGCCATTGGCTATGGTAGTAATTTGTGTGACTTTTATTCCTATTTACAACCGATTAAAAGTCTTTACCGCATACGAATATTTAGAAGAACGATTTGATTTAAAAACACGTTCACTGGCTTCCATCCTATTTTTAGTTCAACGTGGTTTAGGTACTGGATTAACCATTTATGCTCCGTCAATAATTTTATCAACTTTATTAGGTTGGAATCTAACTTTGTTAAATGTAATTATTGGAATATTAGTCATTATTTACACCTTTTCTGGTGGAACAAAAGCGGTAAACGTAACTCAAAAACAACAAATGTTTGTGATAATGAGTGGAATGATTATCACTTTTTTTCTAATTTTAAACATGTTACCCAACGATATGACATTTAGTAATGCGATGCATATTGCTGGAGCAAATGACAAAATGAATATCTTAGATTTTTCTTTTGATCCAGAAAGTCGTTATACATTTTGGTCGGGAATTACTGGTGGATTTTTCTTAATGTTATCTTATTTTGGAACCGATCAATCGCAAGTTGGTCGCTATTTATCTGGAAAATCTATTCGAGAAAGTCAAATGGGATTAATAATGAACGGTTTTCTGAAAGTTCCAATGCAATTTTTTATTTTATTAACAGGTGTAATGGTTTTTGTTTTTTTTCAATTCAATAATGTCCCACTTAATTTTAATCCTTTAAATAAAAAAATTATTGAAAAATCGGAATATGCCAATCAATACCATGTTTTGGAAAAACAACTTTTAGATCTTACCGAAGAAAAGAAAGAATACAATTTATTGTATATGGATCATTTAAATCAAAATTACGACAATCCAATTTTAAGAAATCGATTGGTTGCCATTTCAGGAAAAGAAAAAGATTTACGGGAACAAGCAAAAGATTTAATTAGTAAAGCTGATAGTAAAGCAGAAACAAACGATAAAGATTATGTGTTTTTGTATTTCATATTGAATTATTTACCAAAAGGATTAATCGGATTGTTGTTAGCTGTAATTCTGTCAGCAGCTATGTCGTCATCAGCATCTGGATTAACAGCTTTAGCTTCAACAACCGCTATTGATATTTACAAAAGAAATCTAAAAGAAAAAAAATCGGATAAACATTACGTAGATGCAACAAAATATTTTACTTTACTTTGGGGAATTATTGCTATTGGATTTGCTTGTATTAGTGCTTTATTTGAAAACTTAATTCAACTTGTAAATATTATTGGTTCTATATTTTACGGAACTGTTTTAGGTATTTTCCTTGTCGGTTTTTACATCAAATACGTTAAAGCAAATTCGATGTTTTTATCAGCATGTATAAGTCAATCAATCATATTTTTAATCTTTTATTTTGCTATTTTTAGTCAACCAGCCGGACAAGAAAAATTAGGTTATTTATGGTTGAACTTTATTGGTGCAATGTTAACCGTTATTTTTTCTATTACAATACAATTCTTCAGCAATCAAAAAAATAAAATAATCTCATAAAAAAACCACGAATTCAACTAATATGAATTCGTGGTTCTTTTAAAAAGGAAAAATTATTTTTTACTCCACTCTTTTATACTTTCATTATTCATTTTTACATAATCATCGTTCTTTTCCTTTTCGGCTCCGGCCAATGATAATTTTGCTGTTGCAATTGCACCAACTTTATCACCCAGCTTACCTTGAATTAACGATTTTTGTCTTTGGTACCAAAACGGAATATCAGCTCCAGGTTTTACTTTTGAAATAGCTACATTAAGATATTCTAACGCTTTATTTAAATCGCCATTAGATTGTAACAAATATTGGCCAGAAGAAAAATAATCTCCCGCAGTTGGTCCAGCTAATACTTTCTCAATACTAGCAATAGCCGTTTTTTGTGTAGGCACTTCAAATTTTACTGAAACCATCGTTTTCTCCCAAGATATATCCAATGTGGCACTATCATTATTTAAATTATTAATTCCAATAGTAAAACTATCAACATTATTTCCCAATTGAATTGGATCGACTAGTACACTAAGAGCCACTTTATTCTCATCCCAATTTTCTGGTGCTCCCCAATTATCAGTAGTAGTATAAAAATCAACTTCCCAAACGTCGGCTTTTGGTATAGTGAAGATAGCGTATTTTCCTTTCTTCAACGATTTACCATTTATTACAATATCATCGCTAAAAGTAATTAATGAATTAGCATTTGCTCCAGTTCTCCAAACTTTACCAAATGGAACTAAATCGCCAAATATAATTCTGCCTTTTGCACTTGGTCTTGAATAATCAACAGTTACATCTGTTAACCCAACCACTTGGTTTACAACACATTTAGGACTTGGCTGTGGGGTTTTAACTTGTGCTTCAATAGCATAATTTGCAATTAGCATTGCCAATAGATAGATAATTTTTTTCATAATTTAGATTTTAATTTTGTCAAAATTACAAATTGTATTTTCTGTATATGTTAATTTAAACTTAAATCATGATGTTTTCTGTTTAACATATTGAATATATCGTTAAACATTTTGTAAATTTGTATCTTTAAAAATAATTATAAAATGAAAATTTACCGAAAACAGACCAAACAAAATTTACCGATTTCTTTGGATAAAGCATGGGAATTACTATCGGATCCTAAAAACTTACAAAAAATAACACCTGAATACATGGGTTTTAAGATTCTTTCTGGCGCAGACAGACCAATGTTTCCTGGTCAAATTATACAATATATTGTAACACCAGTTTTCGGAATTCCAGCAAAATGGATTACAGAGATTACGCATGTTGTTGACAAAAAATATTTTGTTGATGAACAACGTTTCGGACCCTATGCGTTTTGGCATCACAAACATTTTATTAAAGAAATTCCGGGTGGAGTTGAAATGGAAGACATTATTGATTATAAAGTGCCAATGGGAATTTTAGGTCAATTAGTTCATCCATTTATAGTAAAACCAAAATTGAATGAGATTTTCGAATACAGAAGAAAAAAACTAATTGAAATGTTTGGCGAATTTAAACAATTATAAAAATGAAAAACATATTAATAATAGGAGGTTCCTATGGAATTGGTTTAGCTATAGCTAAAGAATTACAAAGTGAAAATAAAGTATTTATTGCTTCAAGAACCGATGAAAACCTATCGGAATTAAATGTAACATACATTCCGTTTGATGCAATTACAGATAGTTTAGATCTTTTAAAATTACCAGAAGTTATAGATGGATTAGTATATTGTCCTGGCAGTATTAATTTACGACCATTTAGAGGATTAAAAATCGAAACTTTTGAAAGCGATTTACAAATAAATTTTATTAGTTTGGTGAAAGTAATTCAGTCGGTTTTACCAAATTTAACTGCTTCACCACAATCAAGCATTGTTTTATTTAGTAGCGTTGCTGCAACAATGGGAATGCCTTTTCACACGAGTGTTGCTGCAGCCAAAGGAGCGGTTGAAGGTTTCGCAAAAGCTTTAGCTGCCGAATACGCACCAAAAATAAGAGTTAATGTAATTGCTCCATCGTTAACTGATACTCCTTTAGCAGATAAATTCTTAAATAACGATGTGAAAAGAGAAAAATCGGCCGAAAGACATCCTTTAAAAAGATTTGGAACTTCAGAAGATATGGCTCAAATTGCTGGATTTTTATTAAGCGAGAAGAGCAGTTGGATTTCGGGACAAATAGTTCATGTTGATGGCGGAATGTCAACTTTATTAGTGACTTAAAAAAATAACAATTTCAGAAGACAAACTTTATTTATGAATGTATTTTGGTTTCGACGCGATTTACGATTGGATGATAATGTTGGATTATTTCATGCTTTAAATAGTGGAGAGCCTGTTTTACCTATTTTTATATTTGATGAATCTATTCTTTCTGAATTGCCAAAAGATGATGCACGAGTGACATTTATACATCAGCAATTAGAAAAAATCCAATCTCAATTGCAAAGTGTCGGTAAATCTGTAGCCATTTTTCATGGCAAACCATTTGAAATTTTTCAGAAAATAATTCTTGAGAATACAATCAATACCGTTTATACCAATCACGATTATGAACCCTATGCTCGTAAACGTGATTTAGAATTATTTCAGTTATTGAAAGAGCACAAAATCGAATTCAAAACTAGTAAAGACCAAGTAGTTTTTGAAAAAAGTGAAGTGGTTAAAGATGACGGAAAACCTTATGTTGTGTATACTCCGTACTCCAATAAATGGAAAGAGAACTTCAAAAAGATTCGGTTAATTCATTATAATTCGGAGGATTTACTCGATAAAATAACACATCATTCCTATCCGTTTTTGAGTTTAACAGCTATTGGATTTGAAACTTCCTCAATTAAAGTTACACCTTTTGATATTTCAAATTCTTTAATTGATAACTACGAAGCAACACGAAATTTCCCTGCTTTAAATAAAACTTCCTATTTAGGTATATATTTGCGTTTTGGTGTCGTTTCCATTCGAAAAATGATTGCGAAAGCCATCAAAAGCAAAAACGAAACCTTTTTCAAAGAGTTAATTTGGCGTGAGTTTTTTATGCAAATTTTATGGCATTTTCCTCAAACCACAAATTCGAGTTTTCGACCAAAATATGATGCAATTCGATGGGAAAATAACGAACAACTTTTTAAAAAATGGAGCGACGGAAAAACAGGTTATCCTTTTGTGGATGCTGGAATGCGAGAATTAAATGCTAGTGGTCACATGCACAATCGCGTGCGAATGATTGTTGCCAGTTTTTTATGTAAACATTTATTAATCGATTGGCGTTGGGGAGAAACCTATTTTGCTACAAAATTATTGGATTATGAACAATCGAGCAATGTTGGTAATTGGCAATGGGCAGCAGGATCTGGTGTTGATGCAGCTCCTTATTTTCGGATTTTTAATCCATCGGAACAAATAAAAAAGTTTGATAAAGATTATATTTACATTAAAAAATGGATTCCTGAATGGGAAACATCTGACTATCCTGAACCAATTGTTGAACACAAATTTGCAAGAGAACGATGTTTGAGAGTGTATAAAGAAACTGTTGGGTAACATTCTCCTCCTTTGGAGGAGTGTCCGTAGGACGAGGTGGTTAGAATAATTGTATTTAAGAATAATTTTTAATAATAAAAAACTCTAACTCTTTCATAACATTATCCAAATCATGAAGAACACGAATACTAGTAGTCTCAAAAATTAATAATCCAAAAGACATTAAAAAAACTTCTCTTTTTTCATCATAATCTTCTTTATCATTATGACTTTCACCGTCAATTTCAACAATTAATCCTAAAGTTTTTACATAAAAGTCTACTATGAAATTTCCAATTATTCTTTGTCGATCAAAATCGATTTTATAAAATTTACCTTTATGTACTTGTTGCCAGAATACAACTTCAGGATAGTTTCCCGCTTTTCTTAATGCTCTTGCTCGAGATTTAAATTTACTATTATAGGGAAGATTTTCTACAAAATTTCTCTTTATTGGAATATCATTGATGCATGTTAAAATTTCTTCCATAATTATATATTTTTCCACCTCGCCTTTCAGGCACTCCTCCAAAGGAGGAGAATACTAAACGGAAATATTCTTAATAATCTCAAAACTCAACTCATTAAAATGACTGATCACTCGATCGGCTTTAGAATAATCTTGCAACTCAGAATTCACACTATCATAACCAATACAATAAATTCCAGCTGATTTAGCTGCTAAAATTCCGTTAGTGCTATCTTCAATTACAATACAATTTTCGAGTGGAGTTTGTGAAACAAAAGCCGCATGCTGAAAAATAGCAGGATGTGGTTTTGACTTCGGAAAATCTTCTCCAGATACAATATGAGAAAAGTAGTTGTGCAAATCAAATCGATTGAAAATTCGTTTGATGGTTACTTTCGCAGAAGATGAACCCAATACCAATTGAATTCCGTTTCCACATAAATCTTTAATTAAATCTTCTACACCATCCAATAAGTACAAATCATCTTTAGAATCAAAAGCTTCGTTGAAAATGGTTCTTTTAGTTTCTACTAGAGTTAAAACATCTTCATTTAACTGATATTTAGCTTTTAACTTCTCAAAAATATTCTTAGTAGAATTTCCTGTAAATGAAGCATACATTTCGGGAGAAATTTCAATTCCCAATTGCTTAAAATGTTGATGATACGCATAATGATGTACAGGTTCTGTATCGATAATTACACCATCCATATCGAAAATTACGGTTTTGATCATATTTGATTATCATTTTTTAATAAATACCGAATCACAGTTTCCGCCATATACAAGCCAAAAAGTCCTGGCATATAACTATTTGTGCCATAAAAAGATTTTTTGAAATTTGAACCGTCAGTCATTTTTAAACTACTTTCATCTTGAATTTCAGAGGAGAAAACCACTTTTAATTTATCAATTTTCACTGCTTTCAATCGGCGTCGGATGGTTTTCGCCAAAAAGCAATTCGTAGTATTGGTAATATCAGCCACTTTGACTTTCGCCGCTTCCATTTTTCCGCCAGCTCCCATTGAAGAAATAATTTTTACTCTTTTTCTTTTGCTAGAAATAATCAAATTTAATTTGGGAGTGATGCTATCAATACAATCTAAAACGTAATCGTATTTCTCATCAACTATTTCAAGGGCTCTTTCGGGAGATAGAAATTCTTCAATTCGAGTTAAATTTAATTCCGGATTAATGTCCATCAAACGTTCGCCAACAACCTGTACTTTCGGCATTCCTATTGTAGAATGTAAAGCTGGTAACTGACGATTAATATTAGTGATATCAACCACATCGCCATCAACTATCGTTAAATTTCCCACACCAGCTCGAGCTAAAAACTCGGCTGCAAAAGAACCTACGCCGCCAAGTCCGACCACTAAAACATCTGCTTTTTTTAGGTTACTTAATCCTTCTTCTTTAAATAAAAGTTCCGCTCTTTCTTGCCATTTTTCCATTTTTGTCATTGCGAGGTACGGAGCAATCTCGTCCTCATTTTTTTAATTTGTACTATTTTAAATTTGATTTAAAAACTGCAGTGAAATTTGAATTTACAATTGCAATCAAATCGTCCATCTTTACGTTTTTATATTTTGCTGCTAATTCGTATACGTCTTCTAGCGTTTCTTCAATTGTATCGGTTTCTAAAAAGAATTTGTCGTTGGGAATCGATTGAAAAACTTCCTTTAACTCTGGGTTGCGCAATAAATATTTTCCGAAAGACAAATAAAATCCGTTATCGATTAATAGTTTCGCAACTTGTTCGTTTTTAGAAAATCCGTGAATGATAATCGGAACCGAAATTTGCAATCGTTTCTTAATCTCAATCAACTCTTGAAATGCTCCAACCAAATGCAAAACTAATGGTTTTTGGTGTTTTTCTGCTAAAGTAATTTGCTTTTCAAAAACTTCGAGTTGTAATGCTAACGGAATTTCAATTCGTTTATCCAAACCACATTCGCCAAGTGCCAAACATTCATTTAACTGTAACTTTTCGTCTATAATTTTTAAATCATTTTCCAATCTAGTTTCATCGATATACCATGGATGAATTCCGATT
This sequence comes from Flavobacteriales bacterium, assembly GCA_031408335.1. Taxonomy (GTDB): domain Bacteria; phylum Bacteroidota; class Bacteroidia; order Flavobacteriales; family Flavobacteriaceae; genus Flavobacterium. The sequence continues at coordinate 75,977 of JANNWH010000014.1, forward strand.
GAATAATTCGGAATAGTAGTATCAAATTCCCATGGATATTGATTTACCAATTCCAAAATTTCAGAACTGTCAGTAAATTTATGTGTATGTAAATTGAAGAATTGCATTTGGCAAAAATAGTTTAAAAGTTACAATGGAAGCAATTGACAAAGCCATAAAGTTTTTTACCTTTGCAATCCGAGACCTTTTGGTCGAACTGAGCAACGCTAAACAGAATTCTTTTTCATGTTAAAAAACGCTTTCCGCCGTTATATCAATAATTTTAAAGGTTTTTCAAGAGAAATATGGATACTTGCCATCATTACTTTTGTCAATCGAGCGGGAACTATGGTGTTGCCTTTTTTATCGAAATATTTAAAAGAAGATTTGCATTTTTCGTACAGTCAAGTCGGTTGGATTATGGTATGGTTTGGAATTGGTTCAATGCTGGGTTCATGGCTTGGCGGAAAACTATCCGATAAGATAGGTTTTTATAAAATAATGATTTTTAGCTTATTAGTTAGTGGAATGCTATTTTTCGGAATCCAATTTGTCAGCAGTTTTGAAGGATTGTGTTTCAGTATGTTTGCTATAATGGTAGTTGCCGATATGTTCCGTCCCGCCATGTTTGTATCGCTTGGAGCGTATGCTAAACCTGAAAACAGAACGCGAGCATTGACATTAGTTCGGTTGGCAATTAATCTCGGATTTGCAGCCGGACCAGCATTAGGTGGATTAATAATTATGAATATTGGTTACAAAGGTTTGTTTTGGGCTGATGGCGCAACATGTATTTTAGCGATTGTAATCTTTGCATTATTAGTAAAAGAAAAGAAAAAACCTGCTCAATCATTAGAAGAAAAACTACTACTAGAATCGAACAGAGAATCGGTTTTTAAAGACAAACCCTTTTGGATTTTCCTTATTACATGCATCATTACAGGAATTTTATTTTTTCAACTTTTTACAACAATTCCGTTATACCACAGAGAACAATTTGATTTATCAGAATTTCAAACTGGCTTATTATTGACATTAAACGGTATATTGGTTTTCTTTTTAGAAATGCCAATTGTGAGCTATATTGAACGTAATAAATTAAATAAAATTAAAGTGGTTTCTATCGGATGTTTACTAATGGGAATCAGTTTATTTTTGATGTTAGTAAATACTTGGGCTGGAATTTTAATCATTATGATGCTCTTTATGACCTTCGCCGAAATGTTTGCGTTTCCGTTTTCCAATTCGTTTGCCATTAGTCGCGCTCCAAAAGGTCACGAAGGCAGATACATGGCAATTTTTACCATGAGTTTTAGTTTGGCGCATATTTTAAGTGCGAAAGTTGGCATGGAAATTATTTCTGTTTTTGGCTACCAAACCAATTGGTTTTTTATGGGAACTTTAGGCTTAATTGGAACTTTACTTGGTTTTTGGGTAATTCGATTGGTGGAGAGAGAAAAGATAATAGAAAAATAGACAATAGACTTTTGTAAGGAAATTTCTGGATAGACTTTTGACTTTTGACTTTTGATTTAAAGATATTCTCTTCTAATTTCTTGAAATGATTTTGTAGAAGTGATTAATTTATAGATGATTTCTTTTCGTAAAACTTCAGGGTTTTCGTCTTTTAAATGCTTTGTCCACGCGGTTTCTTGAAAAAGAATTCTAATTTGTTTGATGCGTTTTGTTGTTTCGGTTGAAGTCCTCAGTATTTTATCTGATAAATAGTTTTCATTTTTCTTGTGAAAATAATTCACTGATTGTTTATCGTAATCGACTTCAATAAAATAGAGTTTTTCAAAATCATTATCGGGATAAAATGTGTTCCAATTGGCAAAGCCCAACTTGGTTCTGTTGGTGTTTTTAGCATCCGAAATTAATCTCCATTTGCAATTGGCAGCTCTTCCCCAATGATTGGACAATCGGTAGACTCCAACTTCTGTAAAGTAATAACTACTCCCCGATTTGCTTTTGAAATTTGGTTTTAAATCTTTTATTACTTCCAAATCGACTGCTGCAAAAATGCAAAAAGTACGATAGTGAAAATTGAGTTTGGTATACATTTGATTAATCATAAAAATTAAATCAATGCTAAATATAAATAAAAAAAGTTAAAAATTTGTAAATCTTTTTTTCCAATAATAATCAATTTATAAATTTGTTATGAAGTTTAACCTAATCAATATAAAAATTATGAAAAAGTGTAGTAGAAATTTTACCTGTATTATTTCAGTGCTATTAGTTATATTTTTCCAATCAAATACTATAGCACAAGAGAAAAAATCATTTACCACAACTGATAATTCATACAATGACACTATTATCATGACTTGGAATAAAGACACTCCAGAAAGTGAAATGAAAGACGATAGTAAAGCATTGGCTGATAAAGGAATAACTATTAAGTATTCTAATATCAAACGAAATTCTAAAGAGGAAATAACAGCTATTAAAGTAGAATATTCGGATAGAAAAGGGAATAAAGGTGCAATGGAATTAGACAATCAAAAACCAATAAATACCATCCGTTTTTTTAGACAAGGTGAAACATTAGGTTTTGGAGAACCATCAAATTCTTCTACTATGCTCGATGAAAATGACTTTTTTAATAACTTTTCAGGAAATGAAAATTTTATGAAACAGTTTAATTTTGGTAATGAAGGTGAAAATCCTTATTCGCAATCATTTAATTTTAGTTTCCCAAATGGAGAAAGTTTTGGCAATTCAAATTCTAAAATAATTATCAAAAAAGAAGGCAAAAAACCATTAATAATTGAGAATGGAGAAGTAATTGAAGGTGGTGATGATTATTCTAAAGAAGAAATTGAAAAAATTAAGAATGAAAATAAAGTTAATATTTATGAAGGAAATGGCGAACAATTCAATTTTAACAATAAAGAGTTTGATTTTAGAAATCAAGATGGTTTAGAAAATTTCAAAAAACAAATGGAGAAAATGCAAATGGATTTGGATAAAATTGCGCCAAATTCATCTGATAAAAAATTACAATCCGATTTAGACAAAACAACCGATGAAATGATTAAAGCTAAAGAAGAAATGATCAAAGCCAAAGAAGAAATGGAGAAAGCAAAGAAAGATTTAGATAAAGCGAAGTCGACTTTAAAAACTCAAAAATCTTAAATTGTGAAATTTATTTAAATTTTACTACCAAAAGACCACTCCAATTGAGTAGTCTTTTTTATTCTTCTCCTCTGTAGGAGTGTCCGAAGGACGAGGTGGTTTTAACTTAATTTACTATTTTTGCACAAAGACTATTGTGATGTATAAACTTTTAGCGAAACTCAACAAACTTATTCTACCCTGTTTTACCAAGCAAAAACTGGATTTATCGAAAGCAAAAAAATGGCAAATGGCAATTATTGGCTATCGTTATTATGTGACTATTAGAGCTTTAAATTAATATGTAATCGCAGCAAAAATAGCATTAGTTCCTAATTTTTCTCTTCCATTGAGGAAAGTTAATTCCATTAAAAAATTCACTTGAACAATTTTACCTCCCAAACGTTCCACCAATTCACAAACGGCTTTTGCAGTTCCGCCAGTGGCTAAAACATCATCGTGAATTAGAACTTTATCTCCTTTTTGAATGGCATCAATATGAATTTCAAGTGTATCGGTTCCATATTCCAAATCATAGGTCGCGGATATTGTTTCATAAGGCAATTTTTTAGGTTTACGAACTGGAATAAATCCAACGTTCAAAGCTTCTGCTAATAAAATTCCGAAGAAAAATCCACGACTCTCCACTCCTATTACCTTGTCAATTTTTTTATCTTTTAATGAAGATAATAAAACTTCCAATGTTTCTTTTCTTGCTTGTGGATTGATGAGTAAAGGTGTAATGTCTTTAAATCCGAGTCCGGGTTTTGGAAAATCCTGAATATCACGAATGTATTTTTTAAGAGGCATTATTTTTTATTTTAAAGTAATTATGGTTTGCAAGTTACACAAATATACTTATCTTTGCACCCACAAAAAAGGCCTCGTGGCGCAACTGAATAGCGCACTTGATTACGGCTCAAGAGGTTACTGGTTTGAATCCAGTCGAGGTCACGGATGAATGTATTAAAATAAGAAAAAATGCCAAGTTTTACTTGAGCATTTTTTTGTTTTTAATGCATTATCAAAACGGAGTTTTTATGGATGTTGCGAAGCAAAATCCAGTCGAAATTACGAATAAATAACACAAAAGACTTTTCTCTCCTAGCCCCGATTGGAGCAAGTATCCTGTCATTGTGTAAACCAAACTTGAATTTTATTTCTATTTTCCTGACAATGACAGATACTGTGAAAAGCGGGAATAAGGATAGCAAAAAATGCCCAAGCCTTTCGCTTCAAAAAAAATACGTAAATTCAAATTAAATTCGCGGAATTCTATAGCTAACTTAATTTTCAAGAAACCTACAACTTACTAATATAACTTCCATACAAATCTTTAAACTGATAGCCTTCTTCTACTCTATCTTTACTCAATTTATCATGTTCTACCAATCCCCAAAGCACAAACTCTTTTAGAAAATACTTATCTTCAATAGCTATTTGAGGTTGGTATTTCTGAATTAAATCTTCTAAAGGTGTAACAGCATCCAATTGTTTTTTGTATTCAACATCCGAAGCATCGTCGAGCAACTGAAAACCCGTTTCTGCAAAAAACCACTCTAAAATTTTCGCATACGGACTCGCATCCAAATCGCGTTCTAATTTTTCTATTTTTGGAAAATATGCAGGAAAAAATGTATGTATAGCATCACCAATTAAATGTTGTGCTACAATAGCTGCTCCTTCTTGTTCACCTTCGTAAACCAATTCGACTTTACCTGTTATAGCTGGAATAATTCCCATAAAATCAGATAATCGAACAGTCGTTGCATCCATTCCCGATTTTAAAGCACGACGTTCTGCCGTACTTAGTAAATTTTCATAAGCTGTAATACTCATTCGAGCACTCACACCACTTTTGTTATCGACGTATTCGCTTTCACGAGCTTCAAACGAAATTTGTTCTAATAGATCTTTTGCTAATGAGGGAACATGAATCATTTCTGTTTGAGAAACATCCAACTTAGCTTCCTGCTCGGTAATGGTTCTGGCGATAGCAATCGTTTCTGGATAATGCGTTAAAATTTGTGAGCCGATTCTATCTTTTAAAGGCGTTACAATGCTCCCGCGATTGGTATAATCTTCGGGATTGGCTGTAAAAATAAATTGCAAATCCAATGGCATTCGCAATTTGAATCCACGAATTTGAATATCGCCTTCTTGCAAAATATTAAACAAAGCCACCTGAATTCGGGCTTGTAAATCGGGTAATTCGTTAATCACAAAAATGCAGCGGTTGGCACGTGGAATCATTCCGAAATGGATTACTCTATCATCAGCATATGAAAGCTTTAAATTAGCCGCTTTAATTGGATCAACATCACCTATTAAATCGGCTACTGTTACATCGGGTGTGGCTAATTTTTCGGAAAATCGTTGGCTGCGATGAATCCATTTTATTGGAGTTGCATCTCCATTTTCGGCAATCAAATCTTTGGCATAACGTGAAATAGGATTAAGTGGGTCGTCGTTAATTTCTGAGCCTGCAACAATTGGCATGTATTCGTCTAACAACTCAATCATTTTACGAGCCAATCGTGTTTTTGCTTGGCCACGTAGTCCGAGTAAATTGATATTGTGTCGCGATAAAATGGCTCGTTCCAATTCGGGCACAACCGTGTTTTCAAATCCGTGAACGCCTTCAAATGTGGGTTTTCCCGATTTTATTTTTTCTCTAAGATTATCACGTAATTCATCTTTGATACTTCTTGAAACGTATTCTGATGCTTTTAATGCTGCTAGTGTCGTTATGTTTTCTATTTTCATGTTTAATTATTTAACCGCAAAGTGCGCAAAGTCCTTCGACAAGCTCAGGATGATAACGCAAAGTTCGCTAAGTACCTTTATTAATATTTATTTTAGTTTTAAATTTTACTTCGTATTATGTATATCGTAGTATCTATTTTCTTTTTTCTTTCTTCTTTCTTCTTTTCTCCTACTTTATCTTCTTCTTCCTATTCGTTTCATAATCTTCAAAAATCATTTCGCCCAATCCTTTTAAGCCGGTGTAAAATGCTTTACCTTGATTGGCTTCTGTAAATCGGTTGACAAATTTTTGCAAATACGGATCATTGGCAATCATAAATGTGGTTATTGGAATGTGCAACTTCCTGGCTTGCTGTGCTTGATTGTAACATTGTTCAACGATGTATTCGTCCAAACCATTGCTATTCATATAATACGTTCCGTCTTTTTCACGAACACAACTAGGTTTACCATCAGTAATCATAAAAATTTGCTTGTTGGTATTTCGTTTTCGCCGCAATATATCCATAGCCAATTGCAAACCGGCAACGGTGTTGGTGTGATACGGACCCACTTTCAAATACGGCAAATCTTTAATGGCTATAGTCCACGCGTCGTTGCCAAAAACTAAAATATCGATAGTGTCTTTGGGATAGCGTGTGGTAATTAATTCGGCCAACGCCATGGCTACTTTTTTGGCTGGAGTAATTCGATCTTCGCCATATAAAATCATACTATGACTAATATCAATCATTAAAACCGTACTCATTTGAGCTTTGAATTTGGCTTCTTCGACAACCAAATCGTTTTCGGTCAACCGAAATTCATCAACACCATTGTTGATTTGAGCATTTCGCAAACTTTCGGTTAATGAAATACTTTCTAATCCATCGCCAAAATGGTAATCGCGAAATTCACCCGTTTGTTCATCACCACTTCCTGAATATTTTGTTTTATGATTTCCGGTTCCAGAGCGTTTTAAATTTCCGAAAATTTGATCTAAAGCTTGTTGCCGAATGGCTCTTTCGGTCTTAGCTGTAATTCCAGTTCCCGAAGTTCCGTCGTCTTTAAGTTCCTCTCGGATGTAACCTTTTTTCTTTAAATCTTCAATAAAATCATCAACGGTGTAATTGGCATCGGTCAATTTATATTCAACATCCAACTGCCGCAACCAATTGATGGCTTCGTCAAAATCGCCTGAAGTGTGCGTGATTAATTCTTTAAAGATTTCAAAAAGTCGATCAAAGGGCGATTGATTTGGCGCTTCATAAACCTTAAAGAAAAACCCTTTTTTACTATTTTTTTTCATAGGATATAAAATTACTGTTTAAAAATAGAGGCGCAACAAAACGAATATTAATTTTTAGTTAAAGTAGTTGCTGTAATTTTTATTTTATGCAATTGTAAAGTTTTTAATAAAATACATGGATTATTCTTATCAATATTTAGAAATAAAAAAATATTTATGTTTCTTTATATAATATTAAATTTAAGTTTCGAAATTTTAAATCCATTTATCGATTAATATTTATTTTTCAATTGCCTAATAAAAAATAGTATGATACCAAAAAACATGATTTTAAGACTACTTATTCCTCTACTCTTATTTTTATTTACTAACGAAACAGTAGCACAGCAAACTAAAGTAGACCAAGTCATTTCGCTCTTTAAAAAAAGTAATACTCCAAAAGGTCTAGACACGATTACTTTTAATGCCGCACGCAAACTTATGTTTGTGACAGTTCTAAACAACGAGCAAATTTCACAAATAGAAAAAGTAGCACAAGAATTTAAAAAAGGAACTGATGAAGATTTATGTTTTGTGGTTAAGATTAATATTATATCAAATTTAACCAATTATGATAAAATAAGAGCGATTCAATATGGTAGAAAAACTTTAAGGGAAATAGAAAAAAGTACTACTCCAGACTTAAAGTTTTTAAGAAACGCTATTCTTTGTGAACTAAGATTTCCTTATCGTAATTCAGAAAAACTTATAGAAGGCTTTCAATTCTTTACAGAAAAGGTAACCGAATATAAAAAAGATAAAGATTCCCTTTCACTAGCCAATTGTTATTATGTACTTGGTGGTTTTTATCGAACTATTGGCTTGTATGAATCGGCAATGTACAATATGAAAAAGTCGCTTAGTTATTTAGATACTAAGGATTTAAAAATATACGATTATTTTGGCTTTACCGTGATTATAGGTAAAGATGGCTGGTTAAACAATTCGGCCATTTTAAGTGATTACTATCGATTAATGGGCGATCATAATAAATCGATTAAAAATGGTGAAATTGTGCTTAAAGAAGCAATTGCGTATTATAAAGTAATTGGAGAAAAAGATCCTATTAACCAAACACTACTATTTAGCGCTAGACATATTGCAAACGCAAAAATGCTTTCCAATCAATTGGACAGCGTTGATTATTATTTAAAAATTGCTGAAAAAGCAGTTGCTATGGATGATTATGCGGGTAAAGCATTTATGTTGCAATTCCGCTCTTTATATAATACTAAACTAGGCAATACAAAAGTAGCCGATTCACTTTTACAAAAATGCTGGCAACTGGTTACTGAAAATAATTTAAATGTTAATGAAGCGCCAGGTATAATTGAACCCGATTATTATTTGGCTTTACTAAGAATCAAACAAAATAGAGAGGGTGATGCGATTTCTTACCTCTTAAAAAATATCCAAAGGGCAAAAATAGTGCGTTCGTCAGTATTGCGAGATTATAAATTATTGGCTGAATTGTATGAGAAAACAGGCGAAAATGCCAAAGCAAAAGATGCCTATAAATCGTTTATTTCTTTACAAGATATTTTATTAGCCGACCAGAAAAAATTTCAAACCATCAGTTTTGAAACAGAGCAGCAAATGAATGAAAGTGAATTATCGATTTCCAAATTAGAAAACGACAATAAAATTTCTTCGCTTTCCAGAAATTTTTCAATTGGAATTGCTGTTTTATTGTTATTGATAGTCGCCGGAGTATACAATCGATTTCATTCTAAAAAGAAAGCCAATCAAGTTTTAGAAAAAACACTTACCGATTTACAAGCCACCCAAACCCAATTAATCCAATCCGAGAAAATGGCATCTCTTGGCGAACTCACCGCAGGTATTGCTCATGAAATTCAAAATCCGTTGAACTTTGTGAATAATTTTAGTGAAGTGAGTAACGAGCTTATTGACGAAATTCAAGAGGAAAGAACCAAGAACAAAGAAGAAAGAGATGAAGAATTGGTTGGTGAAATTTTAGACGACATCAAACAAAATCTCGAAAAAATTAACCATCACGGTAAACGCGCCGATGCTATTGTAAAAGGAATGTTGCAACATTCTCGAAGCAGTTCGGCAGTGAAAGAACCAACAGATATCAACAAACTCGCTGATGAATATTTACGTCTCGCTTATCACGGATTGAGAGCGAAAGACAAAAGTTTTAATGCTACAATGAATACCGAATTTGATGATACTATTGGCAACATCAATATTATTCCGCAAGACATGGGAAGAGTGATTTTGAACTTGATTACTAATGCGTTTTATGCAACGAATGAAAAGCAGAAATCAGGTGTTGAAAACTACGAACCAACGTTAACTGTCATTACTAAAAAAGTTGGTGACAAAGTTGAAATTGCAGTTAAAGACAACGGCAACGGAATTCCGCAAAGCGCAATCGATAAAATATTCCAACCATTCTTTACTACAAAACCAACTGGTCAAGGAACAGGTTTAGGATTATCCTTGAGTTATGATATTATAAAAGCACAAGGCGGAGAAATAAAAGTTAATACAAAAGAAAATGAAGGAACAACATTCACTATTCTGTTACCAGTATAAAATGGCAGCAGTAACATCATTAACAAAAAAATTAGGAAAGTTAAAATTCTTCCTGCTACTACTTTTATTGGCGGCTTGCAATAATGCACCCAAAGATGATGGCTCTAAACCACCTTCTCCATTTTCACCACCCAAAAGCTGGGAAGCCAACCCAAAAGGTGGCTACAAAGTGAATAAGCTAACTGGTCTACCTGTGGAACCTATAACCACTAAGGATGGTAAACCAATTATTACCGGAATTCCTATTCCTGCGATTGGGAAAAGAATAAACCCAGACAGTATTGCCCAACCAAAATCTGAAAAAGTAACATTCATAAAAAGTGCTACTGAACAGATCGATAATAGTTATCCTGTACCGGAAAACCTAGAAAAAATATCTTTGGATGAGCGCCAACTCATCAAATACAATGCAACAAACAGCCCACAAGGATATGTGTTAAAAAATCAGTTAGGTGATACCATTCCTTCAGGTAAACCGATAGTTGCTAAAGGCAAAATTGCAAAAGGGATCTCTCCAAAAATTACGCCTATGCTGCCATTAAGTCTTAATAGTGATGTATTGTATGATATACAGTTCTTAGGTGTAGACCAAGGTTTGCAATCCCAGTTTGTACAGTCTTTATTTCAAGATAAGACAGGATATATTTGGATGGGACTTCTAAATAACGGGGTTAGCCGATACGATGGTAGATCATTGGTTACGTATAAAGGTTTTAATGGTTTTATAGGAAGTAATGTCAATTCCATTATGCAGGATAAGAAAGGGCAACTCTGGTTTGGCACCAATAAAGGAGTGAGTAAATTTGATGGCAAGACCTTTGTAAATTTCACAACTACCGAAGGGCTTGCAGATGGTAGTATCAGCAAGATAATAGAGGACAAGTCAGGCAATATCTGGTTCGCAACCCATTATGGAGTGAGCAGGTTTACACCCTCAAAAGAGGATAGCAGTGCAGGAACCTTCGTCAATTACACAACCAACGAAGGGTTATCCAATAATGATGTAAACGATGTAATCCAAGACAAATCGGGTGATTTATGGTTTGCCACTTTTGGTGGAGGAATAAATAAATTTGATGGCAGGTCTTTTACGCATTATACAAAAAAAGAAGGCCTCGTAAACGATACTGTACGATCTATTATGCAAAACAAAGCAGGCCAAATGTGGCTTGGTACCCGGCGTGGCGCCAGTAAATTTGATGGCAAAACCTTTACAAATTTTCCAGTTGAATTGTTTTCTTCCAATGCTCTTGCCAATAATTCGATTTCTTCTATTGTAGAAGACAAGTCGGGAAAAATTTGGTTCGGAACCCGAGCTGGTGGAGTAAGTATTTACGACGGAAAAAGATTTGTTTATATCTCTGAATCCGAAGGACTTTATTATAACACAGTTAGCAATATTATCTTTATAGATGATAAATCTGGCAGTATGTGGATGGGGACAAATGGCGGTGGCATCAACCGTGTTCCTATCAATTCTTTTTTGCGATATAATAAAAATAGAGGGCTAGCCGATAATTTTACTTGGAGTGCTTTACAAGACCCTAAAGGCAATTTATGGTTTGGGTCAAATAGAGGAATTAATAGGTATGATGGTAAAAGCTTTAGTTATTTTCTAAATCCTTCTCTTAACTTTGGCTCTTACAAAGACAAATCAAACAATCTATGGTTTGGTTCTTCAGAGGGTGTAATTAAATATGATGGTACGTCATCGCTCCGTTTTACTCCTGCCGAAGGGATTGTAGGCAATAGTGTATGGTCGATCTTAGAAGACAGTAGAGGAGATAAGTGGTTTGGGGGCGACAGGGGACTTACCCGGTATCAACCTAATGCAGACGGCAAATCGGGCACTTTTTTTCATTATACCGAAACTGAAGGATATGTTCCCACCACCACAAATGCTATCCTAGAAGATAAATCAGGGAACTTATGGTTTAGGCATCAACGGGGAATTACTAAGTACATACCTTCCGCAGATGGGCAATCGGGCAGCTTTATTCATTTTACTGCAGCCGAAGGACTAGGAGATCTTGGAAACACTAGTACAATTTTAGAAGATAAGAATGGTGCCATTTGGTTTACCTTACAAAACGGTAATGGACTTATTAAGTATCAACCATCAAAAAAGGGTCATTCAGGAATTTTTACTCAATTCACCACAGATCAAGGTTTGGCTAGTAATAGTGTTTTATCGGTTTACGAAGACAAGCAAGGTATTCTTTGGATAGGAACAAATGGTGGATTAAGCAAATACGATGGCAAAACATTTCAAAATTTTACCAAAGCTGACGGTTTATCAAGCAATCAGTTACGGCAAACATTTGAAGATACGTCTGGAAACCTATGGATCGCCACACTAGGCGGAGGTGTCAACAAACTAGATAAAAATGTAAACAAAGTCTCTCAACAACCATCAATTGTTGGCTTGCGACAACTGTATATTAATGAAATTGTACCTGATTTTCGCAATCCTGCAGACAGCACCGCTCAAAATATAAAATTTGATGGGGTTCAGGCTTTTGAGAATTATCCCATTAACCCAAGAATACCATTTGGTCAAAATCACCTGAGCTTTCAATACGTTGCGATTGATTTAGCAACTACTAATAAAATCAAATACAGTTACCGATTGCTAGGTTTGGATGAAAAATGGAGTGTTCCTTTAACAAGAACTATAGCAGATTACCGCAACCTACCCGATGGAAAATTTATTTTCCAGGTTAGAGCTTTTGGCGAAAGCGGAGATTGGAGCAAATCTTTTGATTATGCGTTTACCATTTTGCCACCTTGGTGGAAAACCTGGTGGGCTTATCTGGGTTACTTTTTTGGATTTACAGGAACCATGATTGGATTTGCTTATTGGCGCGCACAATCATTAAGGGATAAAAATAAATTATTGGAAGAAAAAGTGTCGCATAGAACCAATCAGCTTACCAAATCTATCGAGGATTTAAAAGCCACTCAATCCCAATTAATCCAATCTGAGAAAATGGCTTCGCTCGGTGAACTTACCGCTGGAATTGCACATGAAATTCAAAATCCGTTGAACTTTGTGAATAATTTCTCTGAAGTCAGTAGTGAACTTTTGGATGAAATGGATGAGGAATTAAACAAAGGCGATATTGAAGAAGCCAAAGCTATTTCAGCCGACATCAAACAAAATCTAGAAAAAATAAACCATCACGGCAAACGTGCCGACGCGATTGTAAAAGGCATGTTGCAACATTCTCGCACTACTTCAGCAGTAAAAGAACCAACCGACATCAACAAACTAGCCGATGAATATTTGCGTCTCGCCTATCACGGGTTGCGAGCTAAAGACAAATCATTCAACGCCACATTGAAAACAGAGTTTGAAGAAACCATTGGCAAAATTGAAATCATTCCTCAAGATATAGGAAGAGTAATTTTGAATTTGATTACCAATGCGTTTTATGCGACTAATGAAAAACAACATTCAGGAATTGAAAATTACGAACCAACAGTAACTGTTAGCACTAAAAAAGTTGGTGATAAAGTTGAAATATCAGTAAAAGACAATGGTAACGGAATTCCACAAAGCGCAATCGATAAAATCTTTCAACCATTCTTTACCACAAAACCAACAGGGCAAGGAACTGGTTTAGGATTGAGTTTAAGTTACGATATTGTGAAAGCGCATGGTGGAGAATTAAAAGTAGAAACAAAAGAAGGAGAAGGCTCAACATTTATTATTCAAATACCAATTAACTAAAAAATGAAAACATTTTTAAAAATTTGCCTGCTGCTATTACCCTTTTTTGCAAATGGACAAGATGTAGCTATTTTGGATACTACAATCAACAACAAATGGGTTAAACTCGACAAATGGCGTTACCAAAAAGGAGATAACAAAGATTGGGCAAAGCCAGCGTTTGATGATTCGTCCTGGAAGCAGTTTCAATTTTACAATTTAAACATGCCCGATGGAAAACATGCCATTGCCAACCGTGGGGAAATTGTTTGGTTTAGAAAGAAGATTAAAGCTGACAGTACTTTAAATAAAGCACTTGTTTTAAATATCAATCAATTCGGTGCCTCTGAAATTTATTTAGATGGCAGGTTGATTCACCAATTAGGAAAACTGAGTTCAGATATCAATCAAGTCATAAACAATAACCCTTACGCACAAATACTTGAACTGCCACTAGAACAAGGAAAGGAACAGGTGTTGGCAGTACGCTATGTAAATGCACAATATAAATTCCCGATATATTCTAACACAAATGGGTATATAAGAATTGCAGCCTCAACTCTAAGCAATGCAAACTCCAGAGACGTTGTAAAAAACAATAGAATCGCTTTCAATCTACAAAATTTCAATAATTGGTATATCACTTTAGGAATAGCTATTTTGATGTTCATCATTTTCTTATCGTTTTTCCTATTTTTCCCGAGCGAAAACATAAATGGATACTTTGCTAGTTCAATATTTTTTTTAATTCTGTTTATTGTTGGTGTAATCTGGACCTTCGGTTATCAAAGTAATGTTTTTTGGATTGTCTTCTTCTTAGATACTTCTGTTGTTGTTTCCGTTAGTATTTCTCTTTACTGCATGTACAAGATTTTTAACCAACGGCTGGATATTGTTTATAAAACCATAGTTTTCTTAGCGATAATGGCTATAGGTTGTTACTTCTTATACGACCCAGGCACTGTAGCTCCAATGTGGGCAACTCTTGCATTTATTGCCACTACAAGAATAGCTTTAAAATCATGGAAAGATAATAGAGTTGGTAGCATCCTAGTTATAAGTTCTAGCCTTGTTTCTATTATTTTTTGGACTACACTCGTTTTGAGTGGAATAGGTTTATTACAGTTAAATCTAACAAAATTTATTCCTTTTGCCTTTATGCTTAACCCAATAGTGCTAGCTATTTATTTAGGTTACTCCTTTGGTAAACGCAGCCAAGAGTTAAGGCTTAATCTGGAACGGGTACAAAAACTTTCAAAAGAAAAAGAGTCCATTTTATTCTTACAAAATGAAACTTTGGAAAAACAAGTTCAGGAACGTACCGCCTCATTAAATCAGTCAATGGAAGATTTAAAATCCACGCAATCCCAACTCATCCAATCCGAAAAAATGGCATCACTCGGAGAACTTACGGCTGGTATTGCGCATGAAATTCAAAACCCATTGAACTTTGTGAATAATTTTTCTGAAGTTAGTACTGAACTTTTAGAGGAAATGGATGAAGAATTAAACAAAGGTGATATTGAAGAAGCCAAAGCCATTTCGGCAGACATCAAACAAAACCTCGAAAAAATAAACCATCACGGCAAACGTGCCGACGCGATTGTAAAAGGCATGTTGCAACATTCACGAAGTAGTTCGGCGGTAAAAGAACCAACCGACATCAACAAACTTGCTGATGAATATTTGCGACTCGCCTATCACGGATTGCGAGCTAAAGACAAAAGTTTTAATGCAACTATGAATACCGAATTTGATGCAACCATTGGCAACATCAACATTATTCCACAAGATATTGGTAGAGTAATTTTGAATTTGATTACCAATGCGTTTTATGTGGTAGATGAAAAGAAAAAGCAAATTACCAAAGAAGACCTGACAGGTTTTAAAAACCTGTCAGGTCTAGATTCTTACGAACCAACGGTAAATCTTTCAACAAAAAAAGTTGGTGATAAAGTTGAAATATCTGTAAAAGACAACGGTAATGGTATTCCGCAAAAAGTGCTCGATAAAATATTTCAACCTTTCTTTACCACAAAACCAACAGGTCAAGGAACTGGATTGGGTTTGAGTTTAAGTTATGATATTGTAAAAGCGCATGGTGGAGAATTGAAAGTTACAACCAATGAAGGTGAAGGTTCAACATTTAAAATTTTAATACCTATTTCTTAAATTCTATTTTTACATTTTTTTGTAAATATGGAGTGCTTATACTTAAATTACATATATTTGTAAAAATGGAATTGATATGATTGAACGATTGATACTGTCAGAAGCAAAAATGGCACTCACACAGTTCAGAGCTTTGTGTCTCACTGGACCAAGACAAAGTGGGAAAACAACTTTGAGTAAACTGTTGTTTCAAGATAAACCCTATGTTAATTTTGAAAATCCTACCGTACAGTTTGAAGCGGAACAAAATCCAGAAGCTTTTTTAAAGCAATATACAAACGGAGCTGTTTTTGATGAAGTGCAACGTGTGCCAAATATTTTTAGGTATTTACAGGAAATATTAGACAGCAATCCTACTCGTGGACAATTCATTTTGACTGGCTCCAATAACTTTTTATTGCAAGAACAAGTTTCACAATCATTGGCTGGTAGAGCTGGTTATCTGTCACTTTTACCATTAAGTTATGCAGAATTGGTTAATGCAAAACTAACTGACAACAACATCAGCAAACTCATTCTTACCGGTGGTTATCCTGAAATTTGGAATGAAAAACTTTTTGCAAATACTTGGATGAACAGTTATGTACAAACCTACGTACAACGGGATGTTAGACTTTTGCGAAACATTACAAACTTAGCAACTTTTACTCGCTTTATATATTTGTGTGCCAATTATGCTGGACAACTACTCAACCGAGACGATTTAGCAAAGAAAACAGGCGTTGACACAAAGACCATTTTAGCTTGGTTGGGCTTATTAGAGAACTCCTATATCCTATTTCAATTGCAACCATGGCACAATAATTTGAATAAAAGAATTGTAAAAAGTCCTAAATTGTATTTTTACGATACGGGTTTGTTGTGCTTTTTATTGGGAATTAAAACAGAAATAGTATTGCAAAAACACAACGCTTATGGAGCAATTTTCGAAAATTGGGTACTTTCTGAAATAAGAAAGAACAACTTTAATACAGCCCAAAACGAAGGAATGTACTATTTTAGAGATAGTGCAGGAAACGAAATAGATTTGATTTTAGAACGAGAAACCGAACCAATAGCCATTGAAATAAAATCGAGTAAAAAAATAGAAAGTAATATGTTTCGCGGCTTGAAATATTGGCAAAAGCTGCAACCTAGCAGCCAATGTATACTAATTCACAGCGGGGAAAATAATGAAATTTTAAATGATACAATGAGTATTTTGCCTTTTACAGAAGTAAGTAACCTTTAAAAAATATTAAATCTATAACTATGAAATTATTTGATAAAATATTTCAACCTTTCTTTACTACAAAACCAACAGGACAAGGCACTGGATTGGGATTATCGTTGAGTTATGATATTGTGAAAGCGCATGGTGGTGAGTTGAAAGTGGCAACTATTGAAAATGAAGGAACAACATTTAAAATTTTATTACATTTATAAAATAATCAGTATGAAATCAATTTTAAAAATAGTTGCATTTATGCTATTGCCAATCCTGGCAAATGCACAAAATTCGGTGAAAGAACGTGACAGTTTATTAAATGCGTTACGGTCTGCCCCCAACGATACCATCCGGATGGATATCAATAGAAAACTCGGATTTTATTACCAAGATGTCGAGCCTAATTTGGCTTTGCCTTATCATAATGCACAACTTAAATTAGCTAAAAAGCTGAATCTTAAATTATATGAAGCCGATGCTTATGAACAGATTGGATATTGTTCGCGATTTGATCGGACTAATGCTTATAATAATTATTTGCTAGCATTTAAAATTGCCAAAGATCCTACTAGCGCAAAAAATGGTTGGGGATATTCCAATTTTTCCTATTCTAAAAGCCCAGAAGAAGCCCGTCAAGCCATTATAGGAATGTTACATTTTGAGATGTCAGGTGTTTATTTTGGAACTAATTCAAAAAAAGAAGTAAAGTATCATTTATTCGAAGCACTAAAAATAGGAAAAAAACTGAACAACAAAAAACTACTGTCTCTTGCGACGCGAAATATTGGATCTTTCTATTATGGGAATAATAAACCAGACTCAGGTTTTATTTATTTTCAAAAAGCATTGAAAATCTATAAAAACTCACCGTACCAAAAAAACTATTTTGTTGTTTACAATAGAATTGCTCAGCATTATCTCGATAAAAAAGAATATGATTCTGCCACTTTTTATTATCGAAAAGCACTAAAACAAAGCAACCAGCCCTCTACTCAACCTGGCTTTGGCGAAACCAACCGAAAATATGGCGTGTTATTTCGGGAAACGGGTCAATTAGATTCTGCCTTGGTTTACACTTTAAAAGGTCTAAAAATAGCGGAATTAATTAAAAATGATGGTGATATCGCTGATGGCTATCGAAAACTTTCTAAAATTTACAAATTAAAAAATAATACGGCACTTGCTTATGATTATTTACTAAATGCAAATAAAATTCAAGATAGTCTTACAGGAGAATATATTAAAGGACTTAATAATTTTAAAAATGCCGATTTTAATCAAAAAAGACGCTTGCAAGAATTAGCGCAAGAAAGCGAGCAAATAAAAAGCAGAAATACAATGTATGCCTTACTTCTTGGACTAGGAGTATTTTTAGTCGTTGCTCTGCTGCTGTATCGGAATAATCATCAAAAGCAAAAAGCCAATAACGTTCTTGAAAAAACATTGTCAGATTTAAAATCCACCCAAACCCAACTCATTCAATCTGAGAAAATGGCTAGTTTGGGTGAACTCACAGCTGGTATTGCACACGAAATTCAAAATCCGTTGAACTTTGTCAATAATTTTAGTGAAGTTAGTTCAGAACTTCTTGATGAAATGAATGAAGAATTAAACAAAGGCGATATTGAAGAAGCAAAAGCAATCGCATCAGATGTTAAACAAAATCTGGAAAAGATAAACTACCACGGCAAGCGTGCTGATGGTATTGTAAAAGGAATGCTACAACACAGTCGATCAGGAAGCACAACAAAAGAACCGACCGATATTAACAAACTAGCCGATGAGTATTTGCGTCTCGCCTATCACGGATTGCGTGCTAAGGACAAGAGTTTCAATGCTGATTTGGAAACCCATTTTGAACCTACATTACCAAAAGTGAATTTATTAGCTCAAGACATCGGACGTGTTTTATTAAATTTGTTTACCAATGCTTTTTATGCCACACATCAAATGCAAAAACAAGCAGGTGAAAATTTTAAACCAGTTGTTAGTGTAACCACAAGTCAAAAGGATAATTATATTGAAATTACGGTAAAAGATAATGGAGTTGGAATTCCAGATGCTATTAAAGATAAAATACTCCAACCATTTTTCACAACAAAACCAACTGGCGAAGGAACTGGACTTGGATTATCGTTAAGTTATGACATCGTTGTAAAAGGGCATAACGGAAAAATTTTAATTGATAGTAAAGAAAAGGAATATACAATTTTTACAATACAAATTCCAATAGAATAGCTTATTAGCATTTTTATCAATAAAATCCTATATATTTATAAATTGAAAAACGAGCACTTAAATGACAATTTTACAAACTAAAATTAAGAAAGTATGAAAATACTAATTGTAGATGATGAAGCCGATGTTCAACCACTTTTCTTGCAACATTTTCGCAAAGAATTGCGTCATCACGATTTCGAATTTGATTTTGCACTTTCGGGTGAAGAAGCATTAGAATATTTAAAAACTAAAAGTTCGGAAGTGGTTTTAATATTATCCGATATTAACATGCCAGGTATGAGTGGTATTGATTTATTATCAAGAATACGTCATGATTATGCTGCGCCACCACCAATAGTGATGATGATTACAGCCTATGGCGATGATGAAAATCACAGACAGGCTATGGAAAATGGTGCCAATGATTTTTTAACCAAACCACTCGATTTCAATTTATTAAAAGAAAAACTTAGAAACATTCTCAACAATGACTAAAATACTAGTAGTAGACGACGAAGCCGATTTGGAAATGTTGGTCAAGCAAAAATTCAGAAAGAAAATTCGGGAGAATATTTACGAATTTATTTTTGCACAAAACGGTGAAGAAGCGCTTATTAAAGTAAGCGAACATCCCGATTTAGATATTATCCTAAGTGATATCAATATGCCAGTTATGGACGGATTGACATTATTAAGTCATTTACCCGAAGCCAATCCGATGTTGAAAGCGGTTGTAGTTTCAGCCTATGGCGATATGCAAAATATTAGAACCGCAATGAACCGTGGTGCTTTTGATTTTATTTGCAAACCTGTAGATTTTGAAGACCTTGAGGTTACTATGGAAAAAACCATTGTTCATGTCAAACAATTGCAGGAAACATTAAAAGCCATCAAAGAAAATAATATCCTAAAAATGTATGTTGATGAAAATGTATTAAATTTCATGGCAACCAAAGGTTTTGAAGCCAGTATTCTTAAAAATGAATTGTTAGAAGCATCGGTATTGTTTATTGATGTATGTGGTTTTACTGCTATTACAGAGCAAATTCCCCCAAATACAGTAGTTACTTTACTAAACGGCATATTTGATAAAATTGTAACCGAAATTATTGCTCAAAACGGACATGTCGATAAATTTATGGGTGATGCTGTTATGGCAGTTTTTAGAGGCGAATACCATTTGGATAGAGCAATTGATGTTGCCTTGGCAGTAAAAGAACAAATAGCCAAAATAGACGGAATAAAAGTGGGTGATAAAATCTATAAACCCGAAATTTCTATTGGTGTCAATTCGGGTGAAATGGTTTCTGGAAATATAGGTTCAGAAACACTAAAAAGATTGGATTATACTGTAATTGGCGATGCCGTAAATGTGGCACAACGATTACAAGGTGTTGCAAAAGCAGGACAAATTATTATTTCGGAAGAAGTTTTTCTAATTGCTAAAGAATCATTTAAATGTATAACTAATGGAGAATTTACATTGAAAAACAAATCAACTCCTATTACTACTTTTGAGGTTATAGAATAGTTAGCGGTCATGCTTTTGCAGAATCAAGAATCTAACGCAATTTTTAAATCAAAATATAAACCAATGATAAAGTCTTTTCTCCTTTTATTCCTTTTTTTTATCACATCCTTTGCGAGTGCACAAAAAAGTACTGCCTGGTATAACCATACTTTATTGGA
>JANNWH010000015.1:0-118309 GCA_031408335.1 Flavobacteriales bacterium
TAGGTATTTCGCACCATAAATTCTTTCAAAATATCGTTTTGTATGGTTCCAGAAAGTAGTTCTGGAGCAACACCTTGTTCTTCCGCTGCGACGATATAAAACGCCATGATTGGTAAAACGGCTCCGTTCATTGTCATGGAAACCGACATTTCATCTAATGGAATTTGATCGAATAATATTTTCATATCTTCAACCGAATCAATAGCCACTCCCGCTTTTCCAACATCGCCAAAAACACGTTCGTGATCCGAATCGTAACCGCGATGTGTAGCTAAATCGAAAGCTACAGATAAACCTTTTTGACCTGCCGCTAAGTTTCTTCTGTAAAAAGCGTTACTTTCTTCGGCTGTTGAAAATCCGGCGTATTGCCGAATCGTCCATGGTCGACGCACATACATAGTTGCATAAGGTCCGCGGAGGTTGGGCGCGAAACCTGCTCCGAAATCGAGATGCTCTAAACCTTCTAAATCTTCTTGTGAATAGATTGGTTTGAGTTCGATGTTTTCAGCAGTTAGAAAGTTGTCGGTTTCAGCTAAAGGCTTATGGCTTATGGCTGATGGCTTTAAACTTATATGTTGGATGTTTTTTCTCATAGCTATAATTCTTGAGATAAACGTTCTTGCTCCAATTTCTCTGCCAATCTTTTTTCAATTATGGGTGTAATTAACGTTTTACGCGGATTTTGTTTTACAAACGGATACAACTCCAAATCGTGTTTCATTTTGTCGTTTTTGTTGGGATACTTGTTGGTTCCGAGTAAGGTTTCTTTTCCACTATCAAACAACTCTTGTTCTTTATGTGCGCTTTCTTGAATTTTCTTTTGGATGTTTCCTTCTATTAATTGAGTGATAAAACCGCCTTTTGCTTCAATATCTTTAAATAACAACAATGCTTTTTCGGCTAATTGTTCGGTTAGGTTTTCGATATAATAAGCTCCGTCAGCAGGATTATTAACTTTATCGAAATAGCTTTCGTGTTTTAAAATCAATAGTTGATTTCGGGCAATTCGATCGCCAAATTCGTTGTCTTTATGATACAAATTATCGTAAGGTAAATTGGCAATAGCGTTCGCATTTCCTATAATGGCACTCATGCATTCGGTTGTGGTGCGCAACATATTTACATTGTAATCGTATATGGTTTTGTTGCGTTTAGTTGGTGTTGCAATGATATTGCAATCAAAATTGTGATGGTATTCGTTGGCAAGTGTTGTAAATAATAATCGCAAGGCACGCAATTTGGCAATTTCAAAAAAGTAGTTGGTTCCGATGGAAACTTCAATAGTTATTGATGAATTGATACTTGGAATTCGATTGAAATATTCGTTTACATGAGCCAATGTGTATGCCAATTGTTGCACCATATTGGCTCCGGCGTTTTGATAAATTTTGGAATTGACATTAAGGAAAGGAAGAAATGCCACCTCGCCTTTCAGGCACTCCTCCAAAGGAGGAGAATTTTTAACAATTGCATTCAATTTTTCAAAATCGGAATCGAGGTTGTTGAACCAATTTCCGTCGCTACACAATTGACCAATTGGATCGGTTTGTAGAATAAAATTTGCGTTATTTTTAACTTTAAAATCATTTAGTTTGGAAACGAAATCTACCGAAAGAAAAGGCATATTAAAATAATAAATTGTATTTTCTATCGGAAGCTGTTGCATTAATTCGGTAATAGAAATAGTTTCATTTTCGATAGTAAAACGAATGCTTTCTGCTCCGCGATTTAAAGAATCTAAGGCACGTTCGTTTGACTTTTTTACATCATGAACAAAAATATTTTGCAGAATATTAAACCCTTTAGTTGGTGTATTTATTTGGTATTTAGCAACAAATTCATCTTGATGATAAAAGGGTTTTACTTTGATGCCTTCTGGACTTTCCCAAACGAGCGTTTCGTTATAGTCGGCACCTTTAAGCTCGTACTGAATTTGTTGCTTCCATTGTTTGGAAGAAATAGGCTCGAAATCTTGAAATAATTGTTTGTTATTCACGGTGTTTTTATTTTATACCTGACAGGTTTTTAAAACCTGTCAGGTATATTAAAGTGATGCTACTGTAAATTCGCAATAGAATCTTTTTTACGCAATTCGTCTTCTTCATATTCAATAATATAAATATCTTCACTGTCGCGTTTCATGTAATATTTTTCGCGTGCATAATGTTCAACTTGGTTCAGATTTTTTAGATTTTTAATATTTTTATTGTCTTTATTGATTTCGTCTTGATAGTATTTTTTATTGTTTTCGAGTTCGTCAATTTGCTTGTTTAAAACCCGTTGTTCCAAATAGGATGTATTGTCTAAAAAAAGCATCCAAACCATAAAAAAAAGCAGTACAATAGTGTATCGATTTCCGATAAATTTCAGAAAAGGATAATTAGCTATTAAATTAGTGTACCAAGTTTTCATTTATTATTAAGTCAGTCTTTGATTGATTACCGCACGAACTACATCGATGGCAACGGTATTGTATTTGTCGTTTGGAATAATAATATCAGCAAATGCTTTTGTTGGTTCGATGAACTGCTGGTGCATTGGTTTTAATGTGGTTTGGTAGCGATTAAGTACTTCTTCCATATCGCGACCACGCTCGGCAATATCACGTTTTAGACGACGAATTAATCGTTCATCAGAATCGGCATGAACAAAAACTTTAATGTCAAATAATTCGCGAAGTTCAGGATTAGCTAGAATTAATATTCCTTCCACAATCATTACTTTTCGTGGATGTGTCGAAATAGTATCGTCGGTTCTATTGTGCGTTACAAAGGAATAAACAGGTTGGTCTATGGCTTTGCCGGCTTTTAATTCTTTTAGATGTTGTACTAAAAGTTCAAAATCGATGGCTCTAGGATGATCAAAATTGATATTGCTGCGTTCTTCATAACTCATGCCAACGTTTTGTTTGTAATAAGAATCTTGAGAAATAATTCCGACTTCTGTTTCAGGTAATTCATTCATAATTTGATGAACGACAGTGGTTTTTCCTGATCCTGTTCCGCCAGCAATTCCAATTATAAGCATGTTTTGTAGTTGTGTTATGGTTTTAGCAAAAATAGATAATTTTCTTTTGCCTTGATGCAAAAGAAACAAAAAATCAAGGCTTCGCATTTTCGGCGGTCAATTTCAATTTCAAATCCTAAAAGAAAAGAACTCGCTTCGCTCAGACAGCTTTTCTTTTTAAGGATTTTTCAATTGATTGACACTCGCCTACAAATGCTAATGCCAGAGATGTCAAATACAACTATTGTTTAATCAAGGCACATCCCAATCTAAAAACTATCCAAATTAAAATTTCTCAAAAACACCCAAACCAAACAAAGCAAAATCGTATTTTACAGGATCGTTTTTATCTAGTAATCGTAGGTTGGTATCGAGTTCGTAAAGTGCTTTTGCATCATTTTGTTTTCGAGTAAGTAAACCTAATTTTCGTGCTACATTTCCAGAATGAACGTCT
Organism: Flavobacteriales bacterium; assembly: GCA_031408335.1. GTDB lineage: Bacteria > Bacteroidota > Bacteroidia > Flavobacteriales > Flavobacteriaceae > Flavobacterium. The sequence continues at coordinate 3,461 of JANNWH010000015.1, forward strand.
AACGGACACGAAAGTGAAGATTTAGAAATTGTTTTCCAAATCCCAAAATCAACACCTTTGTTATCATTGCGAACCATCCAACGCAAAAACATGTTGATGCGTTTGGCAGCCGAATTATTTAAAGGATCGGAGATGTGTTTTTGTGTACGTTGTAAGTGTTCTATTTCAAAGAATGTTTTTTTAAATTCGGAAATACTTTTTTGCATGGAATGCGCTTCTTTGTTTTTAGAAAAAACTTCTTCCAATCCATTATGATGTAAATAAATATGTTGCAATCCTTTAATAAAAGTCATTAAATCATGATTATTAAAGGTTCTATGTACAAAATTTTCTAGTTTTTCTAGATGATAATCATGATGATTTATAACAAAATCGTAAGGAGAATTTCCCATTAAATTCATCATTTTTGTAGCATTTGAAATAATCATTTTGCGATTTCCCCAAGCAATAGTTGCGGTTAAAAAACCAGTAATTTCAATATCTTCTTTAAGTGAAAATTGATGCGGAATTTGAATTGGATCACTTTCAATAAACTTCGGATTATTATACAAATCTACTTTTTCGTCTAGAAAGGTTTTGAGTTCGTTAGGGTTCACTTGGCTTGACTTTTTTAGGATAAAATCCGTCTTTTAAATATTTGGTTCGCAGTTGAGGTTTTATATAAAAATATTTTTCAAAATAGGCAATTTGATCTTTATTAACACAAGGTAAATCGCCATCACCACTTCCCCAAAAAAAGGAATTTTCAATTGGCGAATTGTACTTAAGATTTCCATTTACTATGGGTTCAAAAGCGGTATCATATTTGGAGTTTTTATAGGGAAAAATAATATTTTTTGATGAAAAATTACTAATTTCCAACATAAATTTATAATTCGAAAATTGGTTTAAATTGATGGGAAAAAATAAAACAACAATTGTTGGAACGAGCGAAGTGAACAATAAAAAAGTAATTGCCTTTTTGTTTTTAAAAATACAGACCAAGCAAAATATCGAAAAGTAAAGAATAAAGTTCATAAAGAATCGGTATTGTGGCGAAGTGGCAAATAAAATTAAAAGCTGAATTATCATCAGAAAATACAAAATCCAAACTGCTTTTTTATTGAAAAAACGATAAATAAAAAACGGGCAAATGATAATTAACAGAACAATTGCCTTATTAAATAATCCATTTAATTTTGGTAATGAAAGCCATTGTATAAGCAGTTCCCATTTTGACATCAAATCATATTGTTGCGAAGTCAAAAAATAGCCATAAAGTTTTAACTCGTCGTAATAAAAGTGTTCAATTTGGTCGGGAATAGAATAATCTAAAGTGGTTATTTCAAAAAATTTTGATGGAAAAACAGGCGATCCACAAATAATCAGATTTTTAGTTATGAATAAGGTTAATACTAAAAATGCAATTGCAAATGGTTTTACAATATTTTTAGAAAGAAATTTATAGTTTAACACAAAAAGGAATATCGGAATCAACACAAATACAGCCGAAGTGTTTTTAATATAAATACTGAATAACACTAAAATTGTGATTAAATTGAAAATCTCGACAGTTACGTTTTTGAAATTTTCTAAAAAATAAAAGAACAAAATAAATGAAAATACATAAACAGGAATATCTGGCGATGGAGCACTAATAAATTGAAAATAGAAAATAGTAGCTATTGGAAATAATCCAACAATTAAGTAGTTTTTGTTTTGGTTAGTAAAATAATTGTTTAATTTTTCGATGGCAAAAAGATTTCCTAAAAGCAAACAAAATCCGCTTAAATCGTTAAAGTTGTTGTAGAGAAAAGAAAAATTGAACACACTTTGTGTAATGTGCCAACCACTAACTTGACCTAAAAAGAAATGCAAGTTGACCAAACCTTTTACAAAGCCATATTCGTTGAGCCATTTTATGGTTTGTATGTAATACGATTCGTTATCTATAACATACGGAATTGATGCACATTGTGCGATAATTAGCAAAGTAATTACAATTAAATACACTTTTAAAGAAAAGGTTAACTGCTTTAATTGTTCATTAAAATTAAAATAAATTAATTTGACTTCTGATTTATATTTTATGAAAATAAATAAATTGAGCACTAAAAAAAACAAATGAAATTCGATATTTATTCGTCCAAAAATTGCCCAAATACTTGCAATAATTGTGGTTGTAAATAAACCTAAAATAGAAGTAATTACAAAATCGGTGTTTTTTATAACTAAAAATTTATTAGTAAAAAAGCCTAAATTAATTGTAGTTAAAAGTATATAAATCCAAGATAAAAAAAGTAGTAACATCTCAATATTAATTAGATATCAATCCATCAACCATAACCAATTTTCGATCCGCTTTATTTGCAAATTCTTCATTGTGCGTAACAATTACAAAAGTTTGCCCAAATTCATCTCGCAGTTTAAAAAATAATTGATGTAAATTTTCGGCCGAAGCAGAATCTAAATTTCCAGAAGGTTCATCGGCAAAAATTACAGCAGGTTTGTTAATTAATGCTCTAGCAACAGCAACACGTTGTTGTTCACCTCCAGATAATTCTGCTGGTTTGTGATTTATTCTTTCAGCTAAACCTAAATAATTTAAAAGACGTTTGGCTTCTATTTCGGTTTCCTTTTTTTCTTTTCCAGCAATAAAAGCCGGAATACAAACATTTTCTAAAGCACTAAATTCGGGTAATAACTGGTGAAACTGAAAAATAAATCCCAAATGTGTATTTCTAAATTTTGAGATGCTTTTGTCATTCATTTTCAAAATATCTTCACCATTTATTTGTAACGAAGTAGTGGTTTCATCTGAAGGCTTGTCTAACGATCCTAAAATTTGTAAAAGTGTTGTTTTTCCTGCTCCTGAAGCACCAACTATGGAAACAATTTCTCCTTTTTTAATATGCAAGTCAACACCTTTTAACACTTGTAAATTATTGTAGTATTTACGTATATTTTTAGCAATTATCATTAGGTCAATTTTTCACAAAGTAACAAAGTATTTTTATTAATTTAACTACCATAATTTTTTTTGTCATACAATAATATATAAATAAAAGTTAAAGATTCGTTTTTGTTTAATTTATTTGTAATTTTGTTAAACAATTTAAACACAAAAAACAGCCATGAACACATTAACTGAAAAAGAGATTTACGAATTGATTGGCGATAATCATCAAATGACTTCTGCCGAAACACCATTACGTGCTGATGCATTTGAAAAATCGGATGACCAAAAAATGAAATCTATCGAAAAACATTTTTACCATATTATGGAAGAAATGGGTTTGGATATGACCGACGATAGTTTACAAGGAACTCCACATCGCGTTGCAAAAATGTTTATTAAAGAAATTTTTTCTGGTTTAAATCCTCAAAATAAACCAAAAATATCGGTCTTTGATAACAGTTACCACTATGATAAAATGTTAGTAGAAGCCAATATCAGTTTCAATTCTACTTGCGAGCATCATTTTTTACCAATTATTGGTAAAGCACACATTGGATATGTATCGAGCGGAAAAGTAATTGGATTGTCTAAATTAAACCGAATTGTCGATTATTTCTCGCGCCGACCACAAGTCCAAGAGCGTTTAATTATGCAAATTTTCAACTATCTGAAAGAAGTTTTAGAAACCGAAAATGTAATTGTGGTTATGGAAGCCAAACATCTTTGTGTTTCTAGTCGTGGTATAAAAGACGAATCGAGTTTTACGTCAACCATTCAATATGGTGGGATTTTTAATGAAAAAGAAAATCGGAATGATTTTTTTAATATGGTAAATAAGGAGTAGTTGGGCGTGACCGTGTTGGGAAAAATTGCTATGAAAAAGAAATTATAATTTCAACTCGGTCGGGCTTTCGGCACTCGCTTTTTTTACTTCATTGCATTACATAAAAAAGAGCTCAATCAAAGCCTTAATCCCTCACGCAAAGTTGTGGTAGTATTTGGCATTAGTTTTGTATAACTACTTTTCGAAATTTTAAATTATACAATACAATGACAAATAAAGTACAAATTGATACTGTTCCTCAACTAAAGTCAAATAAAATGGCGAAACTTGTCTTGGGAATATTTTTTGACTTAATTGGCATGGTTTCTTATGTAATTCCTGTTTTAGCTGAAGTTTTAGATGTTATTTGGGCACCAGTTTCTGGATTAATTTTAGCTTCAATGTACAAAGGTAATGCAGGTAAAGCAGCAGCTGCTTTTGGTTTTTTAGAAGAAATTCTTCCAGGAACCGATGTAATTCCAACTTTTACACTAACTTGGATTTATACTTACATTATAAAAAAAGAAAATTAAATAGATTAGGAACTTTTAGGCTTCTTTTTTATTTTCAAACCAATCTACAATAAAACCTAGTTTCAAACTTCGAAGGATTTTTTTCTCAAAAGCCCAAAAGAAGTCAAATTGCCGAAAAACAAATCCGAAAAAAACCAAAAGTACTTGGTAAATTGGAAATATCAGAATAATGTATAATGGATAATAAATCCAACCTGAAATCTCATTTTTTGAAATTCCTATAATAGACAAAACCGGTTTTGATAAATAGGCCGAAGTAGAACCAGTTATCGCAAACACAACAATAATGACAAATACTTGCCAATTTGATTTAATATTCCAACGTTGTTTAAAATCAGACATGCTTAATAATAATTAGGCAAATTTAGTCAATTTAAAGTCTTGGAGAAAATCCTGGAACCAATTGTTGTTTGTAATTGATTTGAAAAAACGTGAAATAATTAAAAAGCAAGTAGTTCACTTCATAACCATAATGAGTATTTCTATCATAATCAATTTGCATTTCATACAAGTTCTGATCATAACGTTGCGGTTGCCTTGCTCTGCTATTCCATTCTTGAACAAACAATTGATTTCTACTTTCTAAATAACCTTCCGAATAAAAACCTCTTGGTCTTGCTTGATTTGCTAACCAAGAATAAAATCCAACGTCAATTATTATAACTTCATATTCTAATTCTTGGTTAGCAATTTGTATAGTATCTTTTTTTTGAGAAATCGAATCAGAAGAACTGGTTGCACTATTTTTTTGAGTAGAACAACTAATAATAAAGGTAAAAACTAATCCAAAGAAGAGATACTTTTTCATAACATATGAATTGAATGTAAAATTACTAAAAATCAATTATTTACTTCAATTAATTAGAGTTTTTTTAATAAAAAAAACCACCACTTACTGTGATGGTTTTCTATGTTTTTTATAGAAACGAATATTACTTTCCAAAAAGTTTTCCTAATAATCCACTTAAAAAGCCGCCACCTTTTCCAGAAACTGCTGCAACTGCATCGCTCATTCCAACTTGTCCATCGCCATCTTGATCTAATCCAAATTGTCCACCATATTTAGAAATAGCATCCATTATTCCGCCTCCAGCAGAACTATTTCCACCAGAAATTGCGCCAATTATATCCGATATTTGAATTCCTGGATTGTTTGGATCTTTTGCTCCTCCAATCAAAGAACCAAGCACTTTTGGAATTAAACTTCCGGCTACTCCAGAAGCTGCATCGTTACTCAGGCCAAATTTATCACCTAAACTACCAGACAATTGTTCTGTAATTTTTTGAACTACTGGATTTGAAGCATCTGCAGCATTATTTCCTTGAAATAAACTTCCTATTAAATCAGCTCCACCACCTTGTGTGGCTATATTTTTCAAACTGTCTAAAATGTTATTGCTTGCATGATCCATAACTGCTTCATTTTGCTCATTTGGAACTGCAGTATTATTTACAACAGCATCTCCACCAAATTGTTTTACTAATTGTGTAAGTTGTTCAAACATAGTTTTTTGTTTTAGTTTAGCAACAAATATAAGAAAGATTTAATAAAATTTTAAAATGTCAAGATTATTCTACAAAACACAAAATCTGAATTTTAAATTGCTTTAAAACTCAGATTCTTTTTTTATTTCAATTGAAATTTGTTTTTTATTTTCCTTTTAGCAGTCCAATAACTTGTTCGGCAAGTTCAGTACCAATTCTATCTTGTGCTTCTAAAGTTGCAGCACCAATATGTGGTGTTAAAGAAATTCTTGGATGCATTAAAAGTTGTATTTCTGGAGTTGGTTCGTTTTCAAAAACATCCAAACCTGCAAAAAGTACTTTATCACTTTCTAATGCTTCAATTAAGGCTACTTCATCAATTACACCACCACGAGAACAATTTACAATACCAACATTATCTTTCATTTGAAGTAATTCTTCTTTTCCGATAACATAGCCTTCTTGAGCAGGAACGTGCAAAGTAATGAAATCTGCATGTTTAAAAACGTCTTCTAAAGGCTCAGTAATAATATCTACGTTAATAAATTGTCCAGTGTAAAAATCAACTTTTATATCAGCATTACTAACAAATTTATCAGCAGCAATTACTTTCATTCCTAATCCTAAAGCCATTTTCGCCACCGCTTGTCCTATTCGACCAAAACCAATAATTCCTAGTGTTTTTCCTCTAAGTTCAATTCCGTTTGCATAGGCTTTTTTCAAACCTTCAAAATTGGTATCACCTTCTAAAGGCATATTTCTATTAGAGTCATGTAAAAATCGGACTCCTGAAAATAGATGTGCAAATACTAATTCGGCTACACTTTCTGACGACGATGCAGGCGTATTAATTACGTGTTTTCCGTTAGTTCTAGCATAATCAACATCAATATTATCCATACCAACGCCACCGCGACCGATGATTTTTAAACTAGGACAATTATCGATTATATCCTGACGTACTTTGGTAGCACTCCGAACTAAAATTACAGAAATATTATTTGAGTTTATAAAATTGGCAACTTGTTCTTGAGCTACTTTTGTAGTTATTACTTCAAATCCACCTTTTTCTAATGCTTTTATACCGCTTTTAGAAATACCATCGTTGGCTAATACTTTCATTTTATTTGTCATTGCGAGTAACGAAGCAATCTCGTTCTCATAGTTTGTTTATGTTTATTCAGCAGTAACTACCGATTCGTTTACTATAACTTCCAACTCTTTCATTACATCAATCAATATCTGAACACTTTCTAAAGGCAAAGCATTATACATAGAGGCTCTATAACCACCAACAGATCGATGACCAGATAATCCTGAAATTCCTGCTTCTTTCCACATTTTGTCAAAAGTTGGTGCGTGAGATTCATCATTTAACAAAAATGTAGCGTTCATAGTGCTTCTATCTTCTTTTGCTGCAGTTCCTTTAAATAAAGGATTTCTATCAATTTCTGAATAGAGTAAAGCCGCCTTGTCATTATTAATTTTTTCAACTGCAGCAATTCCTCCAAGGTTTTTTAACCACTGAAGTGTTAAAAGTGATGCATATATTGGAAAAACGGCAGGAGTATTGTACATGCTTTCTGCTTTAATATTTTTTTCATAATCTAACATACTAGGAATAGTTCTTCCTGATTTACCTAAAATTTCTTCTTTAATAACAACCAATGTAGTTCCTGCTGGACCCATATTTTTTTGGGCTCCTGCATAAATTAAATCAAATTGTGAAAAATCTAAAGTTCTTGAAAAAATATCCGAACTCATATCACAAACTATAGGAATAGTTGTTTTTGGAAACGATTTCATTTGGGTTCCAAAGATGGTATTATTGCTTGTGCAATGAAAATAATTAGCATCACTTGGAATAGAGTAGTCTTTAGGAATATGATTGTAATTTTCTTCTTTAGAGGAAGCTACTACCTGAGTTTCGCCAAAAAGTTTTGCTTCTTTAATAGCATTATTTGCCCAAGTACCTGAATCTAAATAAGCGGCTTTGCCATCAATCTTCATTAAATTATAAGGAACCATTAAGAACTCTAAACTAGCACCGCCATGTAAAAATAAGGCTTGGTATCCTTTGTTTTCTAAACCTAGAAGTTCTAAAACCAATGCTCGAGCTTCTTCCATAACCGCAACAAAGTCTTTACTTCTGTGCGAAATTTCTAGAATAGATAGTCCAGAGTTATTGAAATTTAAAATTGCTTGAGCCGATTTTTCAAATACTTCTTGTGGTAAAATGCATGGTCCTGCGCTATAGTTGAGTTTTTTCATAGTAAATATTCCAAAAAATTAATGATGCAAATTTCGGAAATAGCGAACGAAATAGCGATTACAATTGGCAATAATTATAAGAGGTTATCAACAATAACGATGTAGTTTATAACAATTTAAATTGAAGATCATTAGTAGAAAATCAGTAATGTTTTATCTATATTTTAATTAAAAACGAAAGAGTATCTATATTATCGGCATAATCCCATAGGTTTGGTTGTTGTGTTTGTCCAAATGAAATGCTATTTGGCAACAAATTATTGGAAACTATACATTGAATGTGATTACTCTCATTTTGAAGTTGTGATGCCAATTTATCTAAACTTTCATAAAACTCATAAAAAACAGACGAAATTGGAGAAGAATAACTCGCATCTTCTTTCAAAATTAAAAATCCGTTATCCAATAATTTAAAGTTACTCATTAAAAAAACGGCCTTGTTATAATCATAATTATTAGCATATTTTTCGTAATAAATCACTTCTTTTTGTTCGTAAATGGCATTAAAAAAAGTATCAAAATCATAACCTTTCGGAACAAAGAGTTTAGAAACATTTCGGCATCCTAGTCCAAAATAGCGAAAAATATCTTCTCCTAAATTCACTAAGTCTTGATGCGATTCTTTTCCGTTTAAAATAGCAACCGAATTTCTATTCTTTCTAATAATAGAAGGTGTATTTTTAAAATAATAATCAAAATAGCGAGCAGTGTTTGTACTTCCTGTGGCAATAACTGCATCGTAATTCTCTAATTTCCCATCGGTAAATTCAATAAATTCTTTTAAATTTATATTTACATAAATTAAATAGTTCGCTAAAAATTTCATCAAATGTTGATCGTTGGATGTCGTTTTTACCACAACTTTATGTCCAACTATTAAAACAGAAAAAAAGTCATGAAATCCTACAAGTGGAATATTTCCTGCCATAATTAATCCAACTGTTTTAGATTGAATAGTAGAAAAATTATAGTTCGATAACCATTTATTTATATTGACCTCTTCTAAAGCTATTGCCCAAGATTGAATAGAAAAATAAACATTTTCTGGTGTAAACCAGCCATTATGCGATTGCGACAATTGAATTAGAGAAATAAATTCATCAAAAAACATATCATTATTTAAAACAGTATCATTTTTAATGTTATTATTTAGTGAAAATTGGCTTAAAAATCGTCCTAATTCAATAAAACACTTTTTTTTATCGATTTGTAACATAAGTAACTTGGATATGAATGGTTTTGATTGTAATTTTGCACAAAATTAAGTAAATAGTAATTAGGCACTAGCCAAAAGTTTATAAAAGTTAATGGATTTCTAAACTCATAAACTTCTAAACTCATAAACTAAAGATTAAATGGCAATAATAATAACAGACGAATGTATAAATTGTGGCGCTTGCGAACCAGAATGCCCGAATACTGCAATTTATGAAGGTGCAGATGATTGGCGCTACAAAGACGGAACCAAATTAAAAGGGAAAGTGATTTTGCCAGACGGAACTGAAGTTGATTCTGATGCAGCTCAAACTCCTGTATCAGATGATATTTATTATATTGTTCCTGGAAAATGTACTGAATGTAAAGGTTTTCATGACGAACCACAATGCGCAGCTGTTTGTCCAGTTGATTGTTGTATTCCCGACGATAATCATGTTGAGAGTGAAGAAACACTTTTAAATCGACAAGCTTTTTTACATAACGAATAACCTATAAATCCTGAAAATTAACTTTCAGGATTTTTTTTAAATTGTTAAGAACTATCTGAATAAGTAATAGTTAGTCACCGATTATCATACAACACAGTTTCATTAAATTTGTTTAAATCTAAATTAAAATGAAAAACTTCATTGTGCTGTTGTTTTTATTTTTTAGTTATCAATTGGTTTCTCAAAATAGTGAGAAAGTAATACAATTAATAAATGCTGATACTAAACTTCCAATTGAAGACGCAACCGTTTTTATACTTAAAACCAAGCAAACTTTAATAAGCAATTCAGATGGAAAAGTAACATTTATTTTAAATAGTCCGTCGAGTGTTCAATTATCGCATACATCTTATGTAGGAATTACAATAAGATCTACTTCATTAAAAGATAATGAAACTATTATATATTTAAAAAACAATGTAAATGATTTGGATGAAATTATTTTAACAAAGCAACATCCTCAAAAAATTCTTAAATCGTTAATTACCAATTCAATAAAAAAATTAACCGTACCAGCACGATTAAAAGTATATTCTAGAGAGTTTTTTAAACTTAATGGTACTTATTCTTATTATAATGATGGTATCATGAATTTTCAAATATTCGACCGTACAAAAACTTTTAATACCAATATATTAGTTGAGCAAAATAGATCGATTGGTTTGCTCGAAGAAGATGTTTCTATAGATCTTTTAGGTTATAATTTGAATAATATAATGGAGAATTATTATAACTTTAAATATTTAAATCCGCTTTTAGAATTAAAAGCAAAAAAAGACTTTGATTTTTTAATCAAAGTATATTCCAAAAACAAAGAACTTTACGAGATGAGTGCTACTCCAACTGAAAATTCAAGAGGAATGCTTGATGATTTTATCATTATTTACGATCCAAGTAAAAAAATAATTATTGAAGTAAATGCAAATATTTCCCCAATTTCTGCTTCAAAATACAGAGATAAAACGGCTATTGGTTCAAAAAACATTTATAAATCTCATTTCAAAACAATTTACCGATTTGATTCTACAAATTACTATCTTTTAAGTTCTAAAGAAGAAATCGGTTTTGAAAAAATAGAACGAAATAATTCAAAATCTATCGAAGTTCGAAATTATTTTGTAACAACAAATTTCAGCAATCAAAATTATTCCTACAAAGAGAGCGAGGTTTATAAAGACAAAACTTTATTTAATAAAAAAAATGTGATATTATCCAATTATTGGAATCATTCAGGATTAACTGCTACTGATGAAGAATTAAAAATAATCAATCAAATTGAAGATGAGATTTTTGAAGATTAAGAAAATCAATATCCTTTTTAAACTCTTTTGATATTGTTTATAATACGTTACATTTGCACACTTTAAAAAATAAAATTTATAATGAAAGCAGGAATTGTAGGATTACCAAATGTAGGAAAATCAACGTTGTTTAATTGTTTATCCAATGCCAAAGCGCAAAGTGCCAACTTTCCGTTTTGTACTATCGAACCTAATATTGGCGTAGTAAATGTACCCGATTCGCGAATTAACAAATTAGAGGAATTAGTTAAACCAGAGCGTGTTCAAATGGCAAGTGTCGACATTGTTGATATTGCAGGTTTAGTAAAAGGAGCAAGTAAAGGCGAAGGTTTAGGAAACCAATTTCTGGGAAATATCAGAGAATGTAATGCTATTATTCATGTTTTGCGCTGTTTTGATAACGACAACATCATCCACGTAGATGGAAATGTAAATCCAATTCGCGATAAAGAAACCATCGATATCGAACTGCAATTAAAAGATTTAGAAACTGTTGAAAAACGTCTCGAAAAAGTGAATCGAGCAGCAAAAACTGGCAACAAAGAAGCACAAGTAGAGAAAGCATTTTTAGACCGAATTCGTGAAAATTTATTACAAGCAAAATCAGCTAGAACTGTTTCTCCTCAAAATAATGACGAAGAAGTATTACTGGAAGATTTTCAATTAATTACCTCAAAACCAGTTTTATACGTTTGTAATGTAGATGAAGATTCGGCTGCAACCGGAAACAAATATGTTGATCAAGTTCGCGAATTAGTAAAAGACGAAAACGCCGAAGTCATCGTTCTTGCTGTGGGAACGGAAGCCGATATAACCGAATTAGAAACCTACGAAGAACGTCAAATGTTTTTAGAAGATTTAGGTCTCAAAGAACCAGGTTCAGCCGTTTTAATTCGCGCTGCTTATAAATTGTTAAACCTACAAACGTATTTCACTGCCGGAGTTAAAGAAGTTCGCGCTTGGACAATTAAAGTGGGCGATACTGCTCCAAAAGCAGCTGGCGTAATTCACACCGATTTCGAAAAAGGGTTTATTCGTGCCGAAGTAATTGCTTACGAAGATTTTGCTAATTTCGGATCCGAATCTAAAGTTAAAGAAGCGGGAAAACTGCGTGTCGAAGGTAAAGAATATATAGTAAAAGATGGCGATGTGATGCATTTTAGATTTAATGTTTAATTCATTTTTCATGAATTTTAGAAACTTTGAGTTAATTTTATTTTTACTAACATCTAACTTTTTTTACTCACAAAGTTTTGAAAATGTTGATGGTATTGTTAATGCATATCCAACAAATTTGACTAAGATTGATGATTTAGTTTTAAAAATAAATTCTGATTTTCCTTCAGAATCTGATAAAGCGAGAGCTGCGTTTTATTGGGTTTGTAAAAACATTAGCTATGATGTTGAATTTGCAAATAAAATCCAATCTCAAAATCTTCAGGCATTCTCATATAAGACAGAGAAAGAACTAATTGAAAAGGACAAAAAGTTTAATTCAAATATAGCGTTGTCTACTTTTAATGAAAAAACTGCTGTGTGCTACGGATATTCAGCATTGTATAATGAATTGGTAAATAAGTTAGGTCTGGAATGTAAATTGATTAGGGGAAATTTAAAAAGCGACCCATCTCAAATAGGCGCTAAATTAGAAACTAATCATGGTTGGAATGTAGTTAAAATCAATGGAGAATGGAAATTAGTAGATTGCACACTGGCTGCTGGTAACATCTCGTCAAAAACTGGTCAGTTTGTTTCTAATTACAATGATTTTTATTTTTTTACGGAGCCAAAACTGTTTTTTTTAAATCACTATCCAGATGATGAAAAATGGTTGTTAACTCATAAAAAAACGAAAGTTGATTATATCAATTTGCCAATATACTTCCCAGATTTTTTTAAAAACGACTCTAAGTTGATACTTCCAAATGTTGGTGCTTTTTCAGATAAAGAGATTTTTGAAATAAAGTTTGCCGACTTCAATATTGACCATGATTATTTAGAATATAGATTTAGTGGTGATACTCAAAAAGAATCTGTCGAATTTAATTCAAAACCATTAAATTATACTATTTCTCTCGAAAATAAAGGCAATCAATCATTGCTATTATTCATTAATAGAAAGTTAATAGTTATATACAACATAATTGTAAAATAGCAGACCCAAATTTCCTTTCAACTTCTTCATGTGCCTATTCCCGCTTTTCTCTTCAAGATTTTTTACCAAACCCTTTTTTTGTAAGTCGCAAAAATAGCTTCCTTTGGTCGCTTTTTTCAACAACAAAAAATAGCGTTTGATTTAAAAAATGCTTTCCGTTGCAATCTGGGGCAAAACCTAAGCTGTTTAGTTATTTCGAGGTGCGAGAAATCACATCAAGTGATTCTGATTATATGATTTCTCGTGCCTCGAAATGACATAACATAAATGATTAAATTTAATTTTGGCACAACAATTGGATTGAAAAATAAAACACTTCCAATGAAAAAATTAACTTTTGTATTTGTTCTAGTTATTCTATTTATTTCTTGTAAAGAAAGAGAAAGTTCGATGCCTAACGGAAATAATTTCTATTTTGAAAATCCGCAACCAATAAACGATTCTGAATTAAGTTCTATACCAAATAAATACCATGGAATTTATATGAACTCCGATTCTATATATTTAAATATTGCTAAAAGTATCGTTTTTACCGAATGTATTAGAAAATTTAAACTTCACAAAAATCAATTGGATTCTTTAAAACAAGATTTTGATATTGTAAAAGATAAATATATTTTAAAAGAATCAAAAGAGATTTTCGATTATAAATTGATTGGAGATTCTATTCAATTATCCTCAAAAAGTGTAGATACTATTTTTGTTTTTTCAAATGCTCAAAAAGCAAAACGCATCAACGGATATTTAATTTTAAATCAAAAAGATTCGATTTTATGGAAAGTTAATCTAGTAAGTTTGAATAAAAACAAATTAATAATCAGAGAATTATATTCAAATGATGATTTAAAAAAAATGGATTCTATAACTAAAATTCATTCAAAAATAATAGATTCAACAAGTTTTATAATTTCACCATCAAGACGAGAATTTAGTAAATTTTTAGAATTAAAAAACTTTGGTTTTGAGCACGAATATAGAAAGATTTCTAATTAATTCTTCAATGTCTTTTCTCTTTCATCTTATCTCTATTTTCTATCTTCTTTTCTAAAAAAAGTTGTCAATATCATCTTAATAACTTCTACAAAAATCATTTTAAAAACAGTACGACATTCACTATATTAGCACATCCGAGAATTATGTGTTAACATGATTTGAACAGAACGAAGTTAAAATCACTACTTTTTAAATGCAAGAGCAAGATCAATATACCGAAGATAATATTCGTTCACTCGATTGGAAAGAACATATCCGAATGCGTCCCGGAATGTACATTGGGAAACTCGGAGACGGTTCGTCACCAGACGACGGAATTTATATTCTCCTTAAAGAAACTATCGATAATTGCATCGACGAATTTGTAATGGGAGCGGGAAAAGTGATTGAGGTTACTATTAAAGATAAACTAGTAACGGTCCGTGATTATGGACGTGGAATTCCTCTCGGAAAAGTAGTCGACGTAGTTTCTAAAATGAATACTGGTGGAAAATACGATTCGAAAGCCTTTAAAAAATCAGTTGGTTTAAACGGAGTTGGAACAAAAGCTGTGAATGCATTGTCAAATTATTTCCGTGTCGAATCGGTTCGTGATAACCAACAAAAAGCAGCCGAATTCTCAGAAGGAAATCTAACTCTCGAAGAAGATATTGTAGAATCTACCAAACGTAAAGGAACAAAAGTTTCTTTCGTTGCCGACGAAACTATTTTCAAAAACTATAAATACCGAAATGAGTATGTGATCAAAATGCTCAAAAATTATTGTTACCTAAACACAGGATTATCAATATATTACAATGGTGAAAAATACTATTCTGATTACGGTTTAAAAGATTTATTAGAAGAAACCATCGCCGAAGAAGACATGGTGTATCCAATTATTCATCTTTCTGGTGAAGATATTGAAATTGCACTAACACACTCTAAATCACAATATTCAGAAGAATACCATTCGTTTGTAAACGGTCAAAATACCACGCAAGGTGGAACGCATTTAAATGCTTTTCGAGAAGCAATTGTAAAAACCATTCGCGAATACTACAACAAAGGTTTTGAAGCTTCCGACATTCGAAAATCTATTGTTTCTGCAGTTTCTATAAAAGTAGAAGAACCTGTTTTCGAAAGTCAAACCAAAACCAAATTAGGTTCGAATGATATTGGTCCGAAAGGTCCAACAGTTAGAACGTTCATTCACGATTTCATCACAACCAAACTCGATAATTTTTTACATAAAAATCCAGAAATTGCCGATCAATTGCTCCGTAAAATTTTGCAAGCCGAACGCGAACGTAAAGAACTTTCGGGCATTCGTAAATTAGCCAAAGACAGAGCTAAAAAATCGAGTTTGCACAATAAAAAATTACGAGATTGTCGGGTGCATTTAACCGATGCAAAAAACCCACGTAGTTTAGAAAGTACGCTTTTTATTACCGAAGGAGATTCGGCTTCAGGTTCCATTACCAAAAGTCGCGATGTGAATACTCAAGCAGTTTTTAGTTTGCGTGGGAAACCACTGAATTCGTATGGAATGTCGAAGAAAATCGTTTACGAAAACGAAGAATTCAATTTGCTACAAGCAGCTTTAGACATTGAAGAAAGCATCGAAGATTTGCGTTATAATAATATCGTAATTGCAACCGATGCCGACGTTGACGGAATGCACATTCGTTTGTTGTTGATTACATTTTTCCTGCAATTTTTTCCAGAAATGATTAAAGAAGGACATTTGTATATTTTGCAAACACCTTTATTCCGTGTGCGAAATAAAAAGGAAACCATCTATTGTTATTCAGATGAAGAACGAAGAGACGCTATCGAAAAACTAAAACCAAAACCAGAAATCACGCGATTCAAAGGATTAGGAGAAATTTCCCCCGACGAGTTTAAAAATTTCATTGGCGAAAGTATTCGTTTAGATCCTGTAATGTTAGACAAAGCGACATCCATAGAAACCTTATTAGAATTCTACATGGGGAAAAATACGCCAGATAGACAAGTGTTTATAATCAATAATTTGAAAGTGGAATTGGATAAGGAATTGGTGGAGAAGTAAATAAAAATTAGAATTTTTGTCAAAAGAACTTCAAAATAAAGTGTTATTCCAACAAGTTGTTGCGTTATTACAAAATGCACGACAACAAGTTTTGCGTACGGTAAATTCAACAATGACTTGTACGTATTTCGAAATTGGAAGAATGATTGTTGAAGAAGAGCAAAGTGGAAAAGAAAGAGCCGAATACGGAAAACAAATCCTAAAAGGACTTTCGGAACAATTGACAAATGAGTTTGACAAAGGATTTTCATTGAGTAACTTAGAACAAATCAGAAAATTCTTTTTAATATATTCAAATTCCGAGACTTTATTACGGATATTACAAATTCAAAAAAAGCAATCACTGATTGTGGAATTGGAATCTCCAATTCCACAATCAGTGATTGTGGAATCCAAAAAATTTGATTATCAGACACTTATTTCGTTTTTCAAGCTTACTTGGACACATTATGTTTTTCTAATGAGAATTGATGATGAAAAAGAACGAAGTTTCTACGAAATTGAATCTGGAAAATACAATTGGAGTGTACGTGAATTAAAGCGACAATATGATTCTGCTTTATACACAAGATTGGCTTTAAGTAGAGATAAAGAAGGCGTTTTAAAATTATCAGAAGAAGGACAAATTATTCAACAACCAAAAGACATAATTAAAGATCCATACATTTTAGAATTTTTGGGATTGCCTGAATTAAATCACTATTCTGAATCAGAATTAGAACAAGAAATTATCAATAAACTAGAGAATTTTCTTTTGGAATTAGGTCACGGATTTGCATTTGTTGCACGCCAGCAAAGAATAACGTTTGATGATAAACATTTTAGAATAGATTTAGTTTTCTATAATCGAATTTTACGAAGTTTTGTGTTAATAGATTTAAAAATTGGCGAATTAAAACACCAAGATTTAGGTCAAATGCAAATGTATGTCAACTATTATGACAGAGAAATGCGTTTGGAAGGTGAAAATAAAACTATTGGAATTGTACTTTGCCAAAACAAAAGCGATTTTGTTGTAGAATATACTTTGCCAGAAAATAACGAACAAATTTTTGCGAGTAAATACAAAACTATTTTACCAAGTAAAGAAGATTTAATTGCTTTAATCAAAAATAGATAAGAAATGACAGTTATTAGTATCGTTGAAAACACAATAAAAACTAATATAGAAAATATTCGTCCACCAGTTGAAGTAAGAAATCAATTAGATATAGGGTATTCATTTACAAATAATTCGTTAATATTATTTGAAATTCGACCAAATTTTATAGACAAAAGTAAAATTATGAATATTGAATTTGCGAAAGCAAGATATTATAAATCACAAGAAATTTGGAAATTATTTTGGAAACGTGCAAATGGAAATTGGGAACTATATCAAAAACCAGAAGTTAGCAATATTGATGATTTTTTTGAAATTGTAAAAGAAGATAAATACGGATGTTTTTTCGGATAAAAACAAGCTTAAATGAAAGACGAAGAAGAAGACAATAGTAACGAAGACGAAACCAACGGCGACATAAACGACTCGAGCGATAGCGAACAGGCGGAGCAAACCAACGACGAAAATACCGACGAAGGCTTTGAAGACATCGTTTCCACTGGTGGCAATCATTTTTACGATAACGACGAAAACCCCGAAGATACCATTACCAAAGTTACAGGAATGTACAAAGATTGGTTTTTGGATTACGCTTCGTATGTAATTCTAGAACGTGCTGTTCCTGCTATTGAAGATGGATTTAAACCCGTGCAACGCCGAATTATGCATTCGTTAAAAGAGTTGGATGATGGTCGTTATAACAAAGTTGCCAATGTGGTTGGTCATACCATGCAATATCATCCACACGGTGATGCTAGTATTGGTGATGCCATGGTGCAAATTGGTCAGAAAGAATTACTAATCGACTGTCAAGGTAACTGGGGAAATATTCTTACCGGCGATAGCGCAGCAGCTTCTCGTTATATTGAAGCACGACTTTCTAAATTTGCTTTGGAAGTGTTGTATTCGCCAAAAATTACCGATTGGGGAATGTCATACGATGGTCGTCGTGCCGAACCAAATAATCTTCCTGTAAAGTTTCCATTACTTTTGGCTTCAGGAGCAGAAGGAATTGCAGTTGGACTATCTACAAAAGTCTTACCACATAATTTTAATGAGTTAATCGATGCTTCTATAAAAATTCTGAAAGGAAAACCATTTACTATATTTCCCGATTTTCAAACGGCCGGAATTGCCGATGTTTCGAATTATAACGATGGTTTGCGTGGAGGACGTGTTAGGGTGCGAGCCAAAATTTCGCAATTGGACAAACAGACTTTAGTGATTACTCAAATTCCGTTTTCAACCAATACATCAACATTAATTGATAGTATTTTGAAAGCCAATGAAAAAGGGAAAATCAAAATCAAGAAAATTGAAGACAATACCGCTGCCGAAGTGGAGATTTTAATTCATTTATTTCCAGGTGTTTCTCCCGATAAATCGATTGATGCATTGTATGCGTTTACTGCTTGCGAAACATCGGTAGCGCCTTTAGGTTGTGTGATTGAAGATAATAAACCACTTTTTGTTGGCGTTTCTCATATGTTGAAAATTTCGACGGAAAGAACCGTTGATTTGCTTCGACAAGAGTTGGAAATTCAGTTGGAAGAACTCAAAAATAAATGGCATTTTTCTACTTTGGAGAAAATTTTCATTCGTGAAGAAATGTACATCGATTTCAAATTGTATTCGGATAAAGAATCGTTGTATGAGTATATGTTCAAAGCTTTTGAACCTTTCAAAAAATCTTTTGTTAGAGAAATTGTTGAAGATGATTTGCAAAAACTAACACAAATTCCGATGATTCGTATTACTCGTTTCGATTCCGATAAAGCCGATGGTTTTATTGCCAATTTAGAAGATGAGATGAAAGAAGTGCAACATCATTTAGATAATCTAATTGATTTTGCAATTGACTACTTTACGAAATTAAAAGAGAAATACGGAAAAGGTCGCGAACGTCAAACCGAATTAAAAAGTTTTGAAAATATTGAAGCTACAAAAGTGGTTCTAAGAAACACAAAATTATATGTAAACAAAGAAGAAGGTTTTTTTGGAACGGGTTTGAAAAAAGACGAATACGTTGGTGATTGTTCTGATATTGATGATGTGATTGTGTTTTTACGTGACGGAAAAATGATGATTGCTAAAGTGGATGATAAGAAATTTGTTGGTAAAGATATTATTCACATTGCGGTTTTTGATAAAAACGATAAGCGAACCATTTACAATATGATGTACCGCGACGGGAAAAACGGTTCGACGTTTATCAAACGATTCAATGTTTCGGGTGTAACACGCGATAAATTTTACGATTTATCACAAGAAAAAGCAGGATCACAAGTATTATATTTTTCGGCAAATCCGAATGGTGAAGCTGAGGTGGTAACCATATTATTACGCCAAGTTGGAAATATTAAGAAATTGAAATGGGATTTAGATTTTACCGATATTGCGATTAAAGGAAGAGCTTCACGCGGAAATACAGTGACCAAATATCCAATCAAAAAAATTGAATTAAAAGAAAAAGGAATTTCAACTTTACGACCACGAAAAGTGTGGTTTGATGATACAGTGCAACGTTTGAATGTAGATGGAAGAGGTGAGTTGTTAGGCGAATTTCGTCCGAATGATCGTTTGTTATTAATCAATCAATCAGGAAAGTTAAAAACTATTATTCCGGAGTTGACCACTCATTTTGACGAAGACATGATTGTAATGGAAAAATGGCATCCCAAAAAACCAATTTCCACCATTTATTATGATGGAGAAAAAGAGCGTTATTTTGTAAAACGTTTCTTAGTTGAAAACGAAAACAAAGAAGAAATTTTCATCACCGAACATGAGAAATCACAACTAGAAATTGTTTCTACCGATTGGCGACCAGTTGCAGAAGTTATTTTCGCTAAAGTAAAAGGAGTTCAAAAAGACAATCAAACAATCGATTTAGAACAATTTATTGCTGTAAAAGGAATTAAAGCCATTGGAAACCAATTAACAACAGATAAACTAAAACAAGTAAATCTTTTAGAATCGTTGCCTTACGAAGAACCCGAAGAAATTCAACCCGAAGAAATGGAAGTTACTGATGAAGATAATGTTTCTGAAACAATAGATTCAAATGATGATATTCAAACAGAAACAGATGATGATGGACAGATTGGATTGAGTTTTGAATAGATTTCTTAAAAAAGTTCATCAAATTTTTGTTGTTTTATAAAAAAAGTATAAATTTGTACTTTAAGTAGTAAAAAAATATACTATGGCAAAATATAAACTTCCAAAAAAAGAAATCAGTTCAAGTTCAGTTAATGAGCCACAAACTAATTATTTTACTACTTCACATCCAATTATGTTGGCTGGAGTATTTAATATTCCAGAAGATCAAATGACTCCTTTTGAAAAAATGAGTGTATTGCAACAGGGTTTGAATAAATCTAATTTAGAGCGTTTAAAATTCAGAGCTCAGCTTGATTATGATAAGTTATCTCAGGCTTTATCAGTAACTAGAGCTACTTTAATCAATAAAAAAGGGGAAGAAAAATACAGTGATACTGTTGCTGAACGTATTTTAGCACTTTCAGATTTGTATTCTTTTGGTTATACCGTTTTTGAAGATGAAACAAAGTTTAATGATTGGATGTTTCGCCCAAATAGTGCTTTAGGAAACAAAATGCCTTTTGATATTGTTGATAATCAATTTGGTAGAGAAGAAATAAAAAATATTATTGGTCGTATCGAATACGGTGTTTTTTCATAATGATTGTCTATCGATTAGGGAAAAAGCAGTATTCTCAAGATTTATTTGGTGAAGGTGCACGATTGTTTGGTGGACGTTGGAATAACCAAGGAATTTCATGTTTGTATACTGCCGAAAGTAGAGCGTTAGCTTTGGTAGAATATACTGTTAACATCAGTTTGGTTGATGTTCCGAAATCATTGTGTTTTTCGGTTATTGAAATTCCAGATGATAGTATTGAAGAATTTTCTGTCGATAGTCTTCCAATCAATTGGAATAATGTACCTGCTTTGTCTGCTTCAAAAGTTTTTGGAAGTAATTTATTGATTAAGGCTTCAACTGCTGTTTTAAAACTACCTTCAGCAATAATTACAAAAGAGTTTAATTTTATTCTTAATCCGAATCATATTGATAGTAGTAAGTTTAAAATTTTAGAAGTTGAAGATTTTGAGTATGATGTTAGGATGAATGGGAAATGATAATAAATTAATTCCAAAACAGACAGGTTTTTAAAAACCTGTCAGGTGTAATAAGTTAACAAACAATAAAATAGTTTACTTTCTAGCCCTGATGCAAGGGAAAAACCTTTTGTAAAAAGTTTTGGAAAGGCAGCAGGAATTACCATTATTGATAAAGCCCGAACCTTTTGCTTCTAATTGGTTAAATCAGTATCTCTTAATTCTTTATCTTTAATTGTACTATTATGCAATTTGACTGGTTTGCTGTTTTTGCGCATTTTAATATTCAAGAATTCTACAAAAAGCGAGAAGAAAATGGCAAAATACAAATAGCCTTTTGGTATAATACCAACTTCTGTATCGCTACCAAATTTGAAATGTGCTAAATGGGAACCTTCTGCTAAAAGCATAACACCAATTAAGATTAAAAACGACAAACCAAGTATTTGTATAGTTGGATGTTCATTGACGAATTTTGAAACGGGTCCAGCAAAAATCATCATAATTATAATTGAAATTACCACAGCTAAAATCATAATAAATATTGCTCCTTCTGATCCAAAACCGCCTTCTGCAGTTCCTTTCATACTTATCATTCCGATTGCTGTTAAAATACTATCGAACGAAAAAACAATATTTAATAATGCAATTTGAATTATCGCTTTTGATAAACTAGACGCAGCACTTGCTGTTCCGCCTTCTTCTTCGCCTTCCATTTTGTGATGAATTTCTGAAACTGATTTATATAAAAGAAATAATCCTCCACCAAAAATAATCAAACTTTGTCCGGTAATGTGTGCTTCAAAAAATCGTAAATCAATATGGAAAAGTGTTGCTTGCAAACTCAATACCCAAGTAATTCCAAACAATAAAATAATACGAAAAGCCATTGCTAATAAAAGTCCGATTCGGCGTGCTTTTGGTTGGTCTTTTGCATCTAATTTTCCAGAAACAATAGATAAGAAAACGATGTTATCGATTCCTAAAATGATTTCTAAAAAAGTTAAGGTTAATAATGCTACCCAGGCATTTGGATTGGAAATTAATTCGATCATTTTATTTTAAAAAGTTTAAATTATAAAGTTGTTTTACGCGATTAATCGATTTTTGTTACAGTTCCTATTTGTTTTTGTGCTTCGCCTACAAACGAATATTCAAAAGTATAGCTTTTTTCTTTGGTAGCCACTATTTCCATACTGATAGCTTTTTTTTCTTCCCTATTTTTTGGATGCAATTTTTGAAGCACAAACTCGCAATCGTTTACCCAACGCACAGTTGCAGTATCCGTTTTACCATTGTAGGTTTCAATTTGTAAGTTATCCGTTCGAATAAAAGTAGAGGTTTGTTTTTTACCTTTAATTTCTTGGGTAAATTCAAATTTGCCTGTTTTAAAATTGGTACAATTGCGTTCTTGGTTATAGCAAGATGTTAGTAATGTGATAATTAGTATAGTAAATAATGTATAATGTATATTGAATCTCATTGTATTTAGGAATTTTATTTTAGGAATTTATTCAGTTCATCATCAGTGAAATTTTTAATGCTTTTTTGTTTCGAAAACTTATCAGAATTATAAGTATCAGATTTGTTTTTCGGAATCGATAAACTCGTCCATTCGTTTTTTTTGAGCATTTTAGCATAAAAAACAATCTGTCCAATATGATACGGATAATGTGCCAATTGCCGATTGATGGCTTCAACAACAGTATGACCTTCGTTACGAATATAAATAATTGTTGTTAGTTGTTCGGGTTGTAACGAATTTAAGGTAGAGAAAAAACAGTTCCAACCTTTATTCCAAACTTGTAAAAGTTCTTCTTTAGATGTAATTGTTTCTTCAAATTCACTGTCTCGATTTCGCCATTCTTTCTCTCCATCAGTTGTTAAAAAGTCAGTCCATCGCGAAAGCATATTTCCAGAAAGATGTTGTACAATTGTTGCAATCGAATTGGTGTCGTCATTTATTGAAATAAATAATTGTTCTGGTTCCAATTGATTTATCGCTTTTTCTCCTAATGTTTTATAGTAGAGAAATTGCTTTTTTACGCTTTCTAAATAACTATCATTTATCATCATTAAAAATTGCATCTGTCATTGTTTTAATTCCTTTAAAAGCCAAAAATACTGCAGTAATACAAATAGCACATCCAATTATCAAAACAGCATAATGCCAATCATTTTTTTTGTTCATAAATGCATTATACATAACACTTGGTCCGATAAACATAAGTGGTAAAGCCGCAAACAAATATTTTACACCTTTTGCTAAGAGTTCTTTATTGGTTGCCATTTAAAATATAAATTGAATTCCATAACCATTATGATTAGCAATAACATTGAGTTCAAAATCGGTATCGATTTGACCTATTTTTTTTGCTCCTTTGTTGTATAAATCAATTCCGTCTTTCAGTTTTTTATTTTTCCCAGCCAAAACAGGAAAGGATGCAATTAAAGAGGCAACTCCAATATAAGTAGCTACAGTTGGATATTTTACATCCGAAAATAAACCAATTGCTAAATCGACTGTTACTAAAGCTGTTCCAAAACCAATTAAAAGTCCGCCTGTAGATTCTTTACTTTTACCCGATTTAAAAAGTTTAAGTGCTTCAGGGTTTGATGTTAATAGTTCTCTGGTTTCTCGTGTTGAAATTTGTTTTCCGTTTACAAAATAGCGACCTCTTTCTTTCACTATTTCTTGAGAGAAAGACGATATAGAAAATAAAATTGTTAGTACTAGAATCAGTTTTTTCATAATTTATTTTTTAAATTTTATATCAAAATTGTTATTTCCAGTTATCCACTGCTTTTCGTACACTTCCAAATTCTTTTAGTAATTCGGATGCTTTTTCATAATCTACAGGAATTTCTCCCATTATCATTTTCACACCACGATCAACCAATTTATCGTTACTCAATTGCATATCGACCATTTTATTGCCTTTTACTTTTCCGAGTTGAATCATTGTTGCAGTCGAAATCATATTCAATACTAATTTTTGAGCCGTTCCTGCTTTCATACGCGAACTTCCGGTAACAAATTCAGGTCCAACCACAACCACAACTGGGAATTGTGCAATTAATGCTAACGGACTTCCTTCATTGCATGTAATGCAACCCGTTATAATATTGTTTTGATTGCATTTTTCTAATCCAGAAATTACATACGGTGTTGTTCCCGATGCTGCAATTCCAATCACAACATCGTTTGAACTTATATTTTGTTCTTGCAAATCAATCCAGGCTTGTGTAGTATTGTCTTCGGCATTTTCAACTGCTTTTCGAATGGCTTTATCGCCTCCAGCAATTATTCCGTTTACTAAATCGAAAGGCACACCAAAAGTTGGCGGACATTCAGAAGCATCTACAATTCCCAATCGTCCCGAAGTTCCTGCGCCAATATAGAAAAGTCGTCCACCTAATTTTAATTTTTCAACTATTTGAATTACTAAATTTTCAATTTGTGGTAAGGCTTTTTCAACCGCCATCGGAACCGTTTTATCTTCATTATTGATATTGTACAATAAATCGGCAACCGACATTTTTTCTAAATGTTCGTATTTGGATGATTGTTCGGTTGTTTTAGTGAAGTTCATTTTGTTTTTTTTGCCACAAAGGCCTAAAGGCACAAAGATTTTTTATCAAGTACAAATTTAGCAAATAAAACATATAGAAATAGAAAAAAACTTTGCGACTTTGCGACTTTGTGGTTATATGTTACAAAAAACAAGCCAATCCAATTCCAAATATAATCATCGAAACTTTAGCAATATTAAACTTATGACCTTCACTACTTTCAAAAATAATTGTAGACGAAATGTGGAATAATATTCCGATAACCACTGCAGTTATTTCGGTATAATAAGTGGTTAGTATTGGAAAACTATCCGAAATTAATGTTCCTAATGGTGTCATAATTGCAAAACTCAACATAAAGAAGAACAAAGTGTTTTTATTCAATTCGGCATTTAAAAAAAACGTAGTTAAAATAATTGCGATTGGTAAATGGTGAATCGCAATTCCAAACGCCAATTCGTGATGATGACTTACCGGAAAACCTTCTAATAAAGCATGCAAACACAAACTAAAAAACAACAACCAAGGCATTTGTGTTAATTTATCATGACCATGAACATGACCGTGTTCGGCTCCTTTAGAGAAAAATTCTAAGATAATCTGAAATAAAATTCCGAACATAATAAAAATCCCAACCTTATGATTGTGAGATTCATACACTTCTGGAAGCAAATGAATAACGGTTAACGACAACAAAAACGAACCACTAAACGCCAATAGCAGTTTTAAGTTATTTTTTGCTTTTGGTCGCAACCAAATCGCAATTCCGTAACCTAACAAAACCGATAATAAAGGTAAAATGTAATTCATTCAGTTAAAGTCTATTATCTATATTCTTTTATCTATTTTCTATTCTCTTACTTAAAAATCATAATCAGTCGTTCACTCGTATTCTTTAAAAACTTCTTCAACTTATAATCGCCAAAAGTATCTAACAAATAAATACCAGCTTCATTCATCATTTCTTGAAAATCATCTAGTGTTAAGGCTTTTACTTTTTCTGTAAAATGAAATTTTTCTCCGTTATCTTCAAAATCAATTTCTTTATAAATATGGTTGTCTAAAACATATCTTTTTATAAAAAAATCAATTCCATCAACCGTTTTGGTTTCTTCTGGAATTAAATTTGGGATCACCTGATTAACATTCATAAAATCAATCACTGCAAAACCATATTCGGTCAAACTATTTTTTATGGCAATCAATGTTTTTATATTATCATCGTCATTTTCAAAATACCCAAAACTGGTAAATAAATTAAAAATAGCATCAAATTTATCATCAAAAGGTTCTCGCATGTCATGCACTTGAAAATGCAAATGTTCATTCACATTTTTATTGGCTTCAGCAATACTGTTTTCCGATAAATCGGCGCCAATAACATTATAACCTAACTGATTTAAATAAATAGAATGCCGACCTTTTCCACACGCCAAATCAAGTACTTTGGCTTTTTCTGGTAAATTCAAATAATGCGTCAAATTATCCATAAAAATCTGTGCTTCCCTATAATTTCGATCTTTATATAAAATATGATAATAAGGCGAATCAAACCATGAGGCGAACCAATTAGATTTTAGATTAGCTTCGCTCAGTTCGGCTGAGCCTCGGGTGTTGATTTTAGATTGTTGATTTTCGATTTTAGACATTAATTAGTATTCATATAATTTGTAACATGCAAATTTAGTGTATTTTTGCACGATAAAACCAAAGTTTGTTAATTTTAGAAGCGAAAGGTTCGGGATTTATCGGTTATCCTTGTTCCTGCTTTTCGTTTCAATAGTATATTTTTTTATCAAAAAACATACTATTTTCTCTGCAATCAGGGCTAGATAATTTACTTGGTTTTGTACAATTTACATTGAAAATGGAAAATTTTAAAATGATTGCCAAAACCTTCTTTGGTTTTGAAGAAATACTGGCTAAAGAATTAGAAATTTTAGGTGCGCAAGAAGTCGAAATTGGTACGCGAGCAGTAAGTTTTAAAGGTGATAAAGGTTTTATGTATAAAGCCAATCTATCGTTACGAACGGCTTTAAAAATTCTAAAACCAATTTATTATTTTAGAGCGACCAACGATCAAAATTTGTACAAAGGAATCCAAAGTATGGATTGGTCTAAATATATAAATGCCAGCCAAACGTTTGTAATTGATACAACAATTCATTCGGATAATTTTAAACATTCGCAATTCGTTTCTCAAAAATCGAAAGATGCTATTGTCGATCAATTTCGAGAACGAACTGGTCAACGTCCAAGTGTAGATAAAGATTTTCCCGATTTGCGAATTAATATTCATATCGATAGAGATCAGGTTTCGGTTGCATTAGATACTTCTGGCGATTCACTTCATCATCGTGGTTATCGTACAGCAACCAATATTGCTCCAATAAATGAAGTTTTAGCAGCCGGAATGGTGATGCTTTCAGGTTGGGATGGACAATCCGATTTTTTAGATCCAATGTGTGGTTCGGGAACTATCTTAGCCGAAGCGGCAATGATTGCTAGTAATATTCCCGCAAACATCAACCGAAAAGAATTTGCTTTCGAAAAATGGAACGATTGGGATAACGATTTGTTCGACCAAATTGTAGACAGTTTGTTAAAACGAACACGCGAATTTCATTACACTATAAAAGGCTATGATAAAGCACCAAGTGCTGTTAATAAAGCGAAAGACAATATTGCAAATGCCAATTTAAGCGAATACATCACTATAGAACAGAAAAACTTTTTTGATACCGAAAAAGAAACCACAGGAACTTTGCATTTGCTTTTTAATCCGCCTTATGGTGAACGTTTAGATATAGAACTGGAACGTTTTTATAGAGAAATAGGCGATACAATGAAACAGCATTATCCCGGAACAAACGGATGGTTTATTACGGGAAATTTGGAGGCTTTGAAGTTTATTGGATTACGACCTTCTCGAAAAATTAAACTTTTTAACGGAAGTTTAGAAGCACGTTTGGTTAAATACGAAATGTATGAAGGAAGTAAAAAAGGGAAATATATGAATAGGGAAGAGGAGTAGTTTTTAGTTCTCAGTTCTCAGAAAAAAAATAAAATTATGAGTAAAAAAACAAAAGCAGTAGTTTTCAATTTAGTAGGATTTGCAATACTCTTTATTGGATTGCGGTATTTTTTATTAGATTACACTAATTTATCTGGAATATGGAAACCACTTACAGCTGCTGTTATTGCAACTTTATTAGCTCCAAAATTTCAAGCTATTAACACTAGAGATGGTGAAAAATTGTTTGTAAAAGCTTTGTTTATAAAAGGGATTAAAGAGATTAAATAATTTAATTCTTCTTTTTCGCAGTTTCTTTTTTCGCTTTTATAACCGATTTATACAACGGTAAAAAGTACGAAACTGTATAATTAAATCCTGCACCAAAACTTCCATTTGATGTTTTATTAAAACCTGGAATATGTAAATTATCAAAGTTTTCTGGTCTTTTATTTGAAACTAAATTATTCAATCGGAAACTAAATCCGACATATATATTTTTAAAAACTTCGGCTTTTACTCCAGCAACAACTTCAATCCATTGTGCTGATAATCCTTCAAATTTTTCTCCAGAATCGATTTCAACGTTTTCACCAAAGTAAGTATTTGGGTTATAAATTTCATAACTATTCAAAGTTTGGCTGAATGAACTAACGCTATATCGCAAACCAACATATATCATATTCTCCATTCCGAGCCAATTTTTATAAGAATTATAATC
Source organism: Flavobacteriales bacterium (assembly GCA_031408335.1). GTDB lineage: Bacteria > Bacteroidota > Bacteroidia > Flavobacteriales > Flavobacteriaceae > Flavobacterium. The sequence goes on from JANNWH010000015.1 coordinate 32,268, forward strand.
AAAACCAACTTTAAAATAAGTTCCAGTTGTTGTAAAATTTAATTGGTCGTCATTTGTAACTTTACTTTCGTTACCAATTTCGGCAGCAATATAATACTTGCGAGTAAGTTTATAATCGCCTACAATTTCAATTCCACGATAGTCTTTTTCAATAAAACTTCGCGTTAATTTTACTACATCAATTCCAAATCGAATACCATAACGTTCTTTTTTTGGAATAATACTATCTTTTTGTTCTGATTCTTGCGCAGTTCCAATAAAACAAACCAATAATATAACTAAACTAAAAGTATACTTTAACATGTGTTTCATTTTCAGTTTCTATATTAGAAGTTGTTACGATAATATTTTGTATCCAAAAGCCATCTGGTGTTGTTGCATCTGTTTTCACAATTCCGTTTGGATTGTTTAAAGTAAAAATAGTTTTATAACCACAAGCACGTGATACATATACATTATTTCGAGAATAGTTAATTTGAATTACATCCGTATTATCATTGGTTGTGTTGGTATCAGAACCATTTTGCACAAAACTAAAAATAGTTGAATCTTCAGTTGTTTTTAAAGGAACTTCAATTTTACTCACAGCCGTAAAACCAATTCCAGTTGTAAATAAAGGAGCAAAAATTCCTAAATTTGTTACTGGTTTTAGTATAGTTGGATTTGAAACATCATAAAATTGAATTATCAATCGTGGTGTTGTAGAAGTAGTAACATCGCAAATATCATCTTTTTCACAACTAGTTGTAAAAACGAGAACTAATAATAGTAAAAATATTTTTTTCATAAATTTTATAATACAATAACAATTTCAAAAATCAATTTTAAATAACAATACCAATTTTTGTATCTGCAATCTGCAAACTCTCCCGAAGCTTTGGGACTGAGCACTGAATACTGAGCACTATTTCCTAAGTTCCAAAAGTACAACATTTTCCACATGATGTGTTTGCGGAAACATATCAACTGGCCGCACTCGTGTAACTTTGTACTTTTCATCCATTAAAGCCAAATCGCGTGCTTGTGTTGCGCTGTTACAACTTACATATACTATTTTTTCGGGAGCGATTTTCATAATTTGTTCTACAACATCCTTATGCATTCCGTCTCTTGGCGGATCGGTGATAATCACATCTGGTTTTCCTTGTTTAGCGATGAAACTTTCATTAAAAACGTTTTTCATATCACCAACATAAAACTCACAGTTGGTAATGTTATTGCGTTTTGCATTTTCCTTTGCATCAGCAATTGCTTCCGGAACAGCTTCTACACCAATTACTTTTTTAGCTTGTTTGGAAACGAATTGTGCAATAGTTCCAGTTCCGGTATACAAATCATAAACCACTTCATTGCCAGTTAAACCAGCAAATTCTCTAGTAATTTTATATAATTCATACGCTTGATCAGAATTGGTTTGGTAAAACGATTTGGCATTAATCGAAAATTTCAAACCTTCCATTTCTTCTAAAATGTAATCGCGACCTTTGTACAATTTAATTTCTTGGTCATACAATGTATCATTGGCTTTACGGTTGATAACGTATTGTAACGAGGTAATTTGCGGGAATTTATCGTAAATAAAATCCAATAGCAATTCACGGTTGGTTTTATCGTTTTCAAAAAACTGAATCAAAACCATTAATTCGCCAGTTGAAGCAGTGCGAATCATTAATGTTCGCAATAATCCTTCGTGATTTCGGGCATTAAAGAACGTCATGTCTTTTTGAGTAGCAAATTCTTTAATTGAATTCCGAATTGCATTTGATGGATCTTCTTGCAAATGACATTTGGAAATATCTAAAATTTTATCCCACATTCTTGGAATATGAAATCCTAACGCTGGTTTTTTGCTTAACGATTGGTCTTCCGATTGGATTTCTTTTTCATTCAACCAACGTGTATCTGAAAATCCGAATTCCATTTTATTCCTATAAAAAAATTGTTTTTCAGAACCCAAAATAGGTTCAAAAATTGGCAATTCAATTTTACCAATACGTTTTAGGTTGTTAAACACTTCGTTATTTTTATAAAACAACTGTTGCTCATATTTCATATTTTGCCATTTGCATCCACCACAAGTACCAAAGTGTTGGCAAACTGGTTCTGTTCTATTTTCAGAAAACGAATGAAATTTGATGGCTTTACCTTCAAAATAGGCTTTGCGTTTTTTAAAAGTTTGCACGTCTACTACATCACCTGGAACTACGTTAGGTATAAAAATTACTTGTCCTTCAGGTGCTTTAGCAACCGAAACGCCTTTAGAACCTGCGTCTAGTACAGTAATATTTTCAAATATAATTTTGTCGGTTTTCTTTTTGCTCATGGTGCAAAAATAGGTAAAGTTTATTAGTTATAAAAAACCATAAAGATAAGATTGATTATAAAGTTATTTTTAAATCTGGAACTGATATTGTTTAAAAGCTTGCTCCAGTTTGGAATAAATTGAATTAGTTTTTTATAAAATAAATAACTTAATTCACCATTTTGGTTAATCTTTTTGAACAAATAAACAAATAAGCGCACCTAATTTTTTAAAAATATTTCCGTAAATTTGCAACTTCAAATTAACTATAGAAAAATGAAATGAGCTTAATAGCGAATTCCATTTCACCTAAAAAAACAAATAAAAAAATAGAAATGAAATACGATATCATTGTTTTAGGAAGTGGTCCTGGCGGTTATGTTACTGCTATTCGTGCCTCACAATTAGGTTTTAAAGTAGCCATAATCGAAAAAGAAAATTTGGGTGGAGTTTGCTTAAATTGGGGTTGTATTCCAACCAAGGCATTGCTAAAATCAGCTCAAGTTTTTGATTACCTAAAACATGCATCTGATTACGGTTTAACTGTAAAAGAATTTGATAAAGATTTTTCTGCGGTAGTTAAGCGTTCAAGAGATGTTGCAGACGGAATGAGCAAGGGAGTACAATTCTTAATGAAAAAAAATAAAATTGACGTTATAGAAGGATTTGGAAGACTTAAAGCAGGAAAAAAAGTTGATGTTACTGATATAGATCATAAAGTAACTGAACATGTTGCCGATCATATTATTATTGCCACTGGAGCTCGTTCTCGTGAATTACCAAATCTTCCTCAAGATGGTGTAAAAGTAATTGGTTACCGTCAAGCAATGACATTACCAACTCAACCAAAATCGATGATTATTGTTGGTTCTGGTGCAATTGGAGTCGAATTTGCGCATTTTTATAACGCAATGGGAACAGAAGTTACTATTGTTGAATTCATGCCAAATATTGTACCTGTTGAAGACGAGGATATCTCAAAACAAATGGAACGCTCGATGAAAAAAGCAGGAGTGAAAATAATGACCTCTTCATCAGTTGAAAAAATCGATACATCTGGAAAAGGTGTAAAAGCTACTGTAAAAACTGCAAAAGGGGAAGAAGTTTTGGAAGCCGATATGTTATTATCTGCAGTTGGAATCAAAACTAATATCGAAAATATAGGATTGGAAGAAGTTGGAATTGCAGTTGACAAAGATAAAATTTTGGTAAATGCCTACAATCAAACTAATATTCCAGGCTATTATGCTATTGGCGATGTTACTCCAGGTCAGTCTTTAGCTCACGTTGCTTCTGCTGAAGGAATCAATTGTGTGGAGAAAATAGCAGGTTTACATGTTGATCCAATTGATTATGGTAATGTTCCCGGTTGTACGTATGCTACTCCAGAAATTGCTTCGGTTGGTTTAACCGAAAAACAAGCTAAAGAAAAAGGATACGAATTAAAAATCGGAAAATTTCCTTTCACAGCATCCGGAAAAGCTAAAGCAGCTGGAACTCCAGACGGATTTGTAAAAGTGATTTTCGATGCCAAATATGGCGAATGGTTAGGTTGTCACATGATTGGTGCAGGTGTTACCGATATGATTGCAGAAGCTGTTGTTGCCAGAAAACTAGAAACTACAGGACATGAAATTTTAAAAGCCATTCATCCACATCCTACTATGAGTGAAGCGGTTATGGAAGCTGTAGCAGATGCTTATGGTGAAGTAATACATTTGTAAGTTAGAAGTACAAAGTTTTAAATTTAAAAATCCGTTTTGTGTAAATAAGACGGATTTTTTATATAATCCTTAACATAATATCAAGCTTCTAAAGTCATTCTGTTTTAGTATTTTTGCATTTCTAATATTTAAATGCATGAAATCAATTAATAAATTATCATTACTTTTCTCAATAATATCTTTAGTTTCTGTAGCTCAAGAACGCAACCTAAAAAACATACAAAAATTAACATTTGGTGGTGATAATGCTGAAGCGTATTTTAGTCCCGATAGCAAAAGTTTAACGCTACAAGTTTCCAATATCGCAGCCGGAATTCCTTGTGATCAAATATTTATGCTCGATTTACAAGAAAAAGAGTTTACTAAAAATAGTTTGAAACTCATTTCCAATGGAAAAGGAAGAACAACTTGTTCCTACTACATGCCTGATGGAAAACACATTTTATATGCTTCTACTCACGAAGGAAATGAAGCTTGTCCGTTACCTCCAAAACCACATGACGGAAAATACCTTTGGGCTGTTTATCCTGATTTTGATATTTATATTTCTGATTTAAGTGGAAAAATTGTCAAAAAACTAACCGATTCTCCCGGATATGATGCCGAAGCGGTAGTTTCTCCCGACGGAAAAAAAATAGCTTTTACTAGCACTCGTAGTGGCGATTTAGAATTGTGGACAATGGATGTTGACGGAACCAATCTAAAACAGATTACTACGGGTTTAGGATATGATGGAGGAAGTTTCTTTTCTCCAGATAGTAAAAAATTAGTATTTCGTTCTTCTCGACCAAAAACTGAAGAAGCAATTGCGGATTACAAGTATTTATTAAACGAAAATGTTGTTGCTCCAACCGAGATGGAAATCTACACGTGTAACATTGATGGAAGTGATTTACAACAAATAACCAATTTAGGAAAAGCCAATTGGGCTCCCTATTTTCATCCTTCGAGTAAAAAAATTATATTTTCTTCCAATCATCACTCTACTCGAGGTTACGATTTTCAATTGTACATGATCGATTTAAATGGCGATAATTTAAAACAAATTACTTATGAAAGTGAGTTTAATGCTTTTCCGATGTTTTCTCCTGATGGGAAAAAATTAGTATTTTCGAGTAATCGCCAGCAACAACAAAAAAGAGAAACTAATGTTTTTATTGCCGATTGGGTTGATACAGATGAAATTGAATATACGAAAACATCCGAACTTAAAAAACACATTACTTATTTAGCCTCTGATGATTTAAAAGGGCGATTAACCGGTTCTAAAGAAGAGAAAATAGCTTCTGATTATTTAGTTAAACAATTAAAATCATTGGGATTACAACCCTTTGAAAAGAACAATTACATTCAAAATTTCAATTATAAATTAAAATTAAATCCGAATGATTCCTTGCAAGTTAGCGATAATTCTGGTAGAAATGTGATTGGATATCTTGACAATAAAGCATCAAAAACTATTGTAATTGGCGCTCATTACGATCATTTGGGATTGAACGAACACAATAATTCTACTAAGCCAAATTCAAAAGGTGAAATTCACAATGGCGCCGACGATAATGCCTCTGGTGTTGCTGGAGTTTTAGAATTAGCACGAATGTTCTCTCAAAATAAAACAATTGAAAAAGCCAACTATGTTTTTGCTCTATTTTCTGGGGAAGAAGATGGTTTAATCGGTTCTAAAAAATTGGCAGAAATCATTAAAACAAAATATCCAAATGTAATTGCAATGTTAAACATTGACATGATTGGACGATTGAATGACAAAAAAGAAATGACGGTTGGAGGCGTTGGAACAAGTCCGATTTTTACCAAATTGGTTGAAAAAAATAAACCTGCAGGTTTCAATATTACGTTAGATGAGAGTGGTGTTGGGCCTTCCGATCATACTTCTTTTTATCTAAAAGATATTCCGGTTTTGTTTTTCTTTACTGGAACACATTCTGATTACCACAAACCATCTGACGATGAAGAAAAAATCAATTATTTTGGCGTCAAAAATTGCACTGATTATGCTTTTAGACTTCTTAGCGATATCAGTAATGAAAGTCAAATTGAGTTTACTAAAACCAAAATAACTGCACAAAAAACCAGACCAAAATACAAAGTAACACTTGGTGTAATGCCCGATTATACTGATCATGGCGATGGTTTGCATATTGATGGCGTTACCGAAGGAAGACCTGCAGATGTTGCCGGAATAAAAGAAGGTGATGTTATAACTAAAATTGGCACATGTGATATTAAAGAAGTCTATAGTTACATGGAATGTTTAGGCAAAATAAATGTTGGTGATGAACTACCAGTTGTTTATGTTCGTAATGGAGAAACGAAAACGGTATCTGTTAAGTTTTAAAAAAAGGCTATGAACTTTTCAAAAGCAATCAATCAAATTAGAAGAACTATAACTCAGAAATTGACTAAAAACATTGGAAATTCCAGTTTAAATTACGCTTTTGATGCAACAAATAAACCCAATATTACAACTGTTTTACTAATTCGACCAAACAAGAGACTTGGAAATTTACTATTAATTACGCCACTTGTACAAGATGTAATTGCCACTTTTCCTAATTGTAAAATTGATTTATTAGTGAAAGGTACTGTGGCTCCAATCATTTTTAAAAATTACGAAAACATTGATCAAATAATTCAGGTTCCTAACAAACCTTTACAACAATTTGCAACGTATGTTAAAAGTTGGATTGCAATTAAAAAAGTAAAGTATGATTTAGTGATTAATGTCGATAAAAACTCATCATCTGGAAGATTGGCAACAAAATTTTCGAATTCAAAATTTAAATTTTTTGGTGATTATGATCAAGAAATTCAAAATACATCTATTGATTATGAACACATTGCAAAATATCCAATTTACAGTTTTAGAAATAATGTAAGTCAACTCGGATTTGATGTAAATGACACTCGAGGCAGAGCCGAACAGAGCGGAGCTAAACCAATTCCATCATTAGATCTTAAATTAAGTACTTTAGAAGTTGAAAAAGGTAAAAAAATATTATCAAAATTAGTAGCCAATACTAAAGAAACGATTTGCATTTTTACTTTTGCAACTGGCGAGAAATGCCTTTCTGAATCTTGGTGGGAAGAATTTTATCAAAAATTACTAGCAAAATATCCTAACTATAATATTGTTGAAGTTTTGCCTTTTGAAAATTGCTCCAAAATTGATTTTAAAGCACCTTCTTTTTACAGTAAATCAATTCGTGAAATTGGAGCGTTTGTTGCCAATACTAAACTATTCATTGGTGCTGATAGTGGAATTATGCATTTATCTTGCGCTGTACAAACACCAACATTGGGACTATTCTCTGTTTCAAATTTGAAAAAATACCAACCTTACAGCAATTCTAGTTTTGGAATACTTACTACCGAAAAAAGCAGTGATGAATGTATAGATTTTGTAAATAAAATTCTAAATAATCAAGTCTAAATTCCTTTTAATCCATCGATTAATGCATCAATATCTTCTTTAGAATTATAATGACTGAAAGATATTCGCAAACTTGGTTTTTTGCTACTTTCTTCGGTCAAAATCTCTGCTAAAACATGAGAAGGCTTTTGACTTCCACTCTGACAGGCACTTCCTCGAGAAACAGCTATTCCTTTGATATCTAAATTAAATAAAATCATAGCGGTTTTTTCTTCAGAAAATGGTAATAATACATTCAAAATGGAATAAAAAGTATCTGTTCCATTACAGCTTATTTCAGGGAAGTTAGTTTGCAATTGCGAAATACAATAGTTTTTTAATTCTAAAATAAAATTTCTTTCAGTCTCTAAATTTTGATACGCTAATTCTAACGCTTTTGCCATTCCAACTATTTGATGCGTTGCTTCTGTTCCGGCGCGAATTCCTTTTTCTTGTTCGCCTCCATAAAGCATTGGTTGTAAAGCAATTCCCTTTTTAACATAAGCAAATCCAACACCTTTTGGACCATGAAATTTGTGTGCACTAGCCACTATAAAATCGACATTAAGTTCGTGTAAATTAAATTCGGTTTTCCCTATCGATTGTACAGTATCGCAATGAAATAGCGCTTGATGTTGAGAACAAATTCGTCCAACTTTAGCAATATCTAAAACAGTTCCAATTTCATTATTGACATGCATTAATGTCACTAAAGTTTTGCTGTTTGATGAAAGTAAAGTCACTAAATTCGCATAATCAATAGCTCCATTTGGAAGAATATTGACATAATCGACTTCTATTCCGAATTCTCTTTCTAAATATTTTACAGTGTACAAAGTCGCATGATGCTCAATTTTACTAGTGATAATTCGTTGTACTTTTAAATCGGTAACAGCATTTTTAAGTATCCAATTAGATGCTTCTGTAGCATTTGCGGTAAAAATTAATTCATTTGCAGAACATCCTAATAGTTTTGCGATTGACTTTCTAGAAGTTTCCAATTCGTTTTTAGCCGATCTACCAAAACTATGTGATGAGGAAGCATTTCCATAATTATCTTCTAAAACGCGAACCATTTCTTTAATCACTTCAGGTCGAATTGCAGTTGTTGCAGCATTATCTAGATAAATTTTATTCATATTGCAAATATAAAACACTTCGTTAATTAATCGATAAATTCAAAGATTAATCCGTAAAATTTCTATTTTTGTTTTAAATATGTATAAAATGAAAAATTTTTTTGGTTTACTCTCTTTGTTTTTGTTTTTAAATAGTTGTGATGATGGAGAATTAACAGTCGATACTATTGATTTTCCTGCCACTACAGTAGTTAAATGTAATTTAAATAACGTTTATTACAAATTGAATAATACCGAAATCTTAGCTTTAGAAATTCCAGATAATCAAAATGCTTTTATCAACGAACTAACACCAGTTGGAATGCCAAGGATTATTAATTTGAGTTCCACAAATAGAGTTATTTATCGATCGTATAACGGAACAGTTGCTGCTGAAAATATTTGTGCTTCCATTCCAGCTTCATCACCTAACGTAGTTGAAGAGTGGACAGCAAATACAGGAAGAATTGAAATTATCACTACTCAAATCAATATTACAAATCCCACTACAAATGCAACAACCCTCTCAAAATACAATCATTTTATTGTTTTTAAAGACATTACTTTTAATAGACCAAACGGAACATTAATTTATGAAACATATCCATTTGGTAACTATCAAACAGATGCTGTTGTATTGCCTTTTGGATTTGATGAAGATGCTGTTCAAAAATGTCCGTCAAGTAGTTTTATTTATAACTTTAGTGGAAGTGAATCGTTTACTTTAGAGATTCCGCAAAGCTTATATCCAAATACAGTTGGAACTCAAACCGCACTTATAAGTACAACCAATAAAGTAACCTATAAATTGTTTAATAGTGCTGTTACAGCTAATTATTTTTGTGGAACAACACTACCAACAACGCCAACAGTGCTTCAAGAGTGGAATGCTCAAAATGGCGTTTCAAATGTTAGTGGAATAATTGAAGTGGTTACTACAACGGAAACAACTACTAGTTACCGACATACCATTCGTTTAAAAAAGTTAACTTTTCAAAGAGGAACAAGTACTTTTTATTTAGGTGATGATTATTTATATGGAAGTTTTGTAACCTCGATTTAAAAATATAATTTCTAAAAAAACCTGTTTTACATTTGATAAAACAGATTTTTTTAGCGAAAATATCCTGCTATTTTACATTTTGTTTTAAATGAATAGCGGTGGCACCCAATCCATATTTTTGATAATTGGCATCTTGAAAAGAAATTTGATCGTAATTTTTGAGCATAAAATCCAACTCCGATTTTAAAACACCTTCTCCAACACCATGAATAAAAACAATATTAGGAATGCGATTTCTGATAGCAAATTCAATATGTCTTTTGGCTGTTTCTAATTGTAAAGTCAGTATATCATAATTGCTCATTCCTCTAAAATTATTGATTAGTTTTTCGATGTGTAAATCAAATTCAGGAACACCTCTTTCTACTTTTTCAAACTTTTTTTGAAGTTCAATTTGTTTTTTTGAAGGCTGTAAGTCGGTATTTTTTTTATCTAAAGCTTCACTTCTGTTAAAATTAATTAATTCATTGGTATTATGAACTTTAACTAACTCTTTGACAAAATATGTCATCAAAAAACTATCCTCTGTTTCAATGGTAATTTCGTTAGAATTGATACTTACTACTACTCCATTAATAGCTTCATCTAAAACAGAAACTCTATCACCTATATTAAATTGATTCGTCATCTTCTTCTTGATTTTTACTCGATGTTTTTGAACTTATCTTCATCATTCCAAACATAAAAACTACAACTGCAATTGCCATCACTATCACATTTAATTTCCCTTCTTTTGGGATGTAGAAAGCAATTAGTAAAGCAACAATAATTAATGGAATTAATAGTTTTTTCATGACGATGAATTAGAAATCAAAAATAGAAAACTTTAATTAGTTTACTAGATATTAAAAATTTATTTGTAAAATTGTAGAAACTATTATTATGGCTTTAGAAGATTATATGATTCCGTGTCTTAACAAAAAACTTTTTGGAGTTGATTGTTTTGGTTGCGGAACACAAAGAGCCTTGGTTTTACTTTTGAAAGGTGATTTTGTTGGTGCTTTTACTATGTTTCCTGCCATATATACAACGGTGCTTTTTTTTGCTTTTTTAGGACTTCATTTCATTGACAAATCGAGAAATTATCAAAAACTAATAATTGGTTTGGCTATTACTAATGCCGTAATAATGATTACCGCTTACTTTTACAAATTAACTCATTAACAACTAAATACTTATTTTATGGAACAATCAAATTTTAACGAATTAACAAATCAAAAATTACCTAATGCAACTGCGGTATTAGTTTTAGGAATACTATCCATTTTAACTTGCTGTTGTTATGGAGTAGTAGGATTAATTTTAGGAATAGTAGCTTTGGTTTTAGCCAAAAAAGACAAAGCGCTTTATGAGATCAATCCACAATCGTATAGTAATTACTCCAACCTAAACATAGGTAGAATTTTAGCTATAATCGGAATTGTTTTAAGTGCTATTTATTTACTATTGACTATTTGGATGTTTGCTAAATTTGGACTTGAAGGAATGCAAGATCAAGAAGTAATGCAACAAAGAATTAGAGAAATGATGGGACAATAAGTCTTGAGATTTACAAAATAAAAAAATCCGCTACGTTTCAAAACAAAGCGGATTTTTTTTTATACTCGTTTAAAAACTACTTTTCAAATTGTTTTAATGTTGAAATGATAATTGAAACGCAATCTAACAATTGTTCTTCATTCATTACTAAAGGTGGCGCAAAACGAATAATATTTCCGTGAGTTGGTTTGGCTAATAAACCGTTATCACGTAACGCCATACAAATATTCCAAGCGGTTTCACTTTCTTCTGTATCGTTAATCACTATAGCATTCAGCAATCCTTTTCCTCTCACTAAAGTAGCAATATTGGATGTTTTTACAAACTCGCCAATTTTTTCTCTAAATATTTTACCCAAACGACGCGCATTTTGAATTAAATTTTCGTTGTTCACAACATCTAAAGCAGCAATTGCAACAGCTCCAGCAATTGGATTTCCTCCAAATGTAGAACCATGTTGACCAGGTTTAATCACATTCATAATAGCATTGTTGGCTAAAACTGCGGAAACTGGATAAGCACCACCAGATAGTGCTTTACCAAGAATTAAAATATCTGGCGCAACATAGGTTGCTTGTTTTTCACAACTATTTTCACACGTACAATTACCGCAAACTGCTAATATCGAACCTGTTCTTGCGATTCCGGTTTGAACTTCGTCAGCAATAAATAAAACGTTATTTGTAGCACAAAGCATTTTTGCTTTCGCTAAATAATCTTCGGCAGGAACATAAACTCCTGCTTCACCTTGAATTGGTTCAACAAGGAAACCTGCTATAGTTGCAGACGATTTAAGCGCATTTTCTAATGCATCGATGTCGTTATATGGAATTTTAACAAATCCTGCTGTATAGGGACCGAAATTTTTTCTTGCATTTTCATCATTAGAAAACGAAATAATAGTAGTAGTTCTACCATGAAAATTGCCATCACAAACAATAATTTGAGCTTCATTTTCAGGAATACCTTTTTTTTCATACGCCCATTTTCTACATAGTTTTAAAGCAGTTTCAACCGCCTCTGCTCCTGTATTCATTGGCAGTACTTTATCAAATCCAAAATACTTGGTAATATATTCTTCGTAAATGCCTAATTTATCATTGTAAAAAGCTCGAGAAGTTAAGGTTAAAGTTTGCGCTTGTTGCATCATTGCTCCAACAATTTTTGGATGACAGTGACCTTGATTTACAGCTGAATAAGCTGAAAGAAAATCGTAATATTTTTTTCCTTCCACATCCCAAACAAAAACACCTTCACCTTTACTTAAAACAACTGGAAGTGGATGATAATTGTGAGCTCCGTATTTATCTTCTAAAGCAATTGCTTCGGCAGAACTCATTTTTTCTAAAACTGTCATAATAAAAATTTTCACAAAAGTAAAAATTTAAGTTTAAAGTTTAAGAAATTAAAAGTTTAATGTTGTTTCTTTCAAAAATGTTGTGTTATTTTAAACCATAAACATTTCTAATAATTTATTTACGGTATTCCAATTTCGAGTTGTTGAAACTACGTTCATACTTTTTTCAATCCATTTATTATCCAATCTCGTTTTAGCAGGCGAAGTATCGTATTTTAAGTAAATGCGTTTACCATCGAGTTGAATCTCGTCGGGTTTTATGAAGTTTAAATTGAGTTGTGTAATCATATTTTCGGGCAATTCTGAAGAAATAAATGAAACATACAATTTTTTTAAATCAATTTCAGCTTCGTTTAAAAATAAATTCCGGTCCAAACACGCTTGTAAATCATCTTTTCCAATCACAATTACAGGAACATCATGTCCGAAAGTTTTAAAAATTTCTTGTTTGATGAGAAAACCAACTTTACTCGGACTTTCTTCTTCTGTCGATACAAATATATTACCCGATTGTATGTAAGTAATCACATTAGTAAAACCAATCGATTCTAATGCTTTTTTTAACGCTTCCATTTTAATCATTTTATGACCAGAAACGTTGATGCCACGTAATAAGGCTAGATGTGTTTTCATTTTTAGGAATAAATTACTTTTCCAAATCTACTACTTTTCATTCATTTTATAATTTTTTATCAGATGCTAATACATTTTTATGACATTATAAGTTTTGGGAAAAATTTAATTTTTAAAGTATTTTTTTGGTTTCTTTTTTCTTACCTTGTATAAAGAAATCACTTTGTTATCCTAATGGTTTTACTTCAAAAAATTAATGAACTTTTAATCCTTTTTTGATAACAGAAACTACAGTTGTTGCTATTATAGCACCAATAAAAGCTAAGAATATATCCTTTTGAGCATCCCAAATATCACCTTGAGTTCCTAAATAAGCATCGCCTTGTGCTTTAAAAAACACGTCGGCAACTGCCCATTCTATCAATTCATAAAAACCACTTATCGAAAGAGTGATTTCGATTGGTAACGTCCAAGCAACCCAATTTGGAAATTTCAACCATTTTAAAAACATTTCTCGCATCGGATAGGCTAATAAAAATCCGAAACTAAAATGAACAATTCGGTCGTAATGATTTCGTGATAATTCAAAATAATCTTTAATCCAATAACCAAAAGGATTTTCGGCATACGTATATTTTGATCCATACACATGCAAACACAAATAAATGCAAATAAGTAAGTAACCTAAATCGCTAAATTGGTATTTTTTATAACTATAGATTAGGAATCCTAAGAAAAGAAAAACCAAAGTATTTTCGAGAAACCAATTGGCTGTATCCGTGTTTCCGATATAAGAATTTATCCAACAAATGGAGAAAAAGAGTATAAATAATTTGAGCCAAGTATTTTTTTTAAGTGAAGTTCTTGCTTCAGAAATTGCGATAGTAAATGCCATTTTAGTTTTTTAGTTAAATTAAATCGTTTTCAATATCGATAGAAAATTGCGAATCATATAATTTTTTATAATAACCGTCCGATTTACTAAGAAGTTCAAAATGATTTCCTTCTTCAACGATTTTTCCTTTTTCCATAACGATAATTTTATCAGCATTGACTATAGTTGCCAAACGATGAGCAATTACTATTGAAGTTCTGCCTTGCGTGATGGTTTCGGTTGCACTTTGAATTAACTCTTCCGAATAGGTATCAATGGAAGAAGTTGCTTCATCTAAAATTAAAATACTTGGATCGCTCACATAAGCTCTTAAAAATGCAATTAGTTGTCTTTGTCCAGAGGAAAGCATAACACCACGCTCTTTTACATCAAAATTATAATTATCGGGTAAACTCATTATAAAATTGTGAACACCAATTTTTTTGGCAGCTATTAGCACTGTTTCTTTGGTTATAGAAGAATCATTTAATGTAATATTATTAAAAATAGTATCTGCAAATAAAAAAACATCTTGTAAAACAATAGCGATTTTTGTTCGTAAGCTTTCTAAAGTGAATTCGTTTATGTTTTGATTGTCGATGTAGATGGCACCTGAATCGATTTCGTAAAAACGATTTAATAAATTAATTATTGTTGATTTTCCAGCTCCTGTTGCACCAACAATTGCGATAGTTTCACCAGATTTAACATTTAAATTGATTCCTTTTAGCACTTCGTCGTCTTTAATATAGCTAAAGCGAACGTTTTCGAAACGAATATTTCCTTCAAAGTTTTTAGCAATAATAGTTCCGTTTTGTTGTACTTCTTGTTCAGAATCTAAAATATCAAATACTCTATTGGCAGCTATCATTCCCATTTGCATTTCATTAAATTTATCTGCAATTTGACGAAGTGGATTGAATAACATTCCGATAAACATGGTGTACGAAAACAAATCGCCTTTTGTTGTTATAACATCGCCGCCAATTATATGAAAACCACCGTATAGCACAACGGCTCCAAGAGTTAACGATGAAATAATATCGGCAATTGGAAAGAAAATAGAGTTATAAAGAATGGTTTTTATCCAAGCTGTATTGTGTTTTTGATTGATTTCTTTGAATTTTTCATATTCGATGGTTTCTCGGTTAAAAAGCTGAACGATTTTCATTCCCGTTAAACGTTCTTGAACAAAAGTGTTTAAATTAGCTACTTGAGTTCGTACTTCTTCAAAAGCAACTTGCATCTTTTTTTGAAAAATTCTGGTGATATAAACTAAAATTGGCATCGCAATAATTACTGTCCATGATAACTGCCAATTCATAAAAAACATAAAAATCAAAACCGCAACCATTTTTAATAAATCGCTAATAATCATAAATAAACCTTGACTAAAAATACGTGCTATTTGTTCAATATCAGATACTGAACGCGTCACTAATAGTCCGACTGGCGAAGTATCAAAGTATTTCATTCTGAAACTCAGCATGTGTTTGAAGAGTTTAATCCGGATGTCTTTTATTATATCTTGTCCAAGCCAATTGGCCCAAAAAACAAAGTAAAATTGGGATAAAACTTCAAAAATCAATATTATTCCCATTAATGTCACATAAAATAGGAGTCCGTTTTTGTCTTTAGGTTCAATAAAACTATCGACGGTTTGTTTTAATAAATACGGACGCAAAGCAGCAAAAACAGAGAGGGAAATAGCAAATGCAATAACTCCATAAAACCTTTTTTTATAGGGTTTGGTATATTTTAATATCCTTTTAAAAAGATGTGTATCAAATGCTTTTGCTTTCATATTACATGCTATAAGCTATAGGCTTTACGCTTTGTTTTTTTGGTTAATGTTTACAGCTTACTGCCTAAAGCATTAAGAAATTTGTATTCAATTTTGGTTAAATATAATCCGTGAGCGGGAACTGAAAAACCAGCTTTATTTCGATTTTTACTTTCAATAATTGTTTTTAAATCTTCTAAAGATACTTTATCGAGACCAATATTTATCATGGTACCAACAATGGCTCGAACCATATTTCGCAGAAAACGATTGGCCGAAATAGTAAATACTAAACTTTTTTCTTTTTGTTGCCAATGCGCTTCAAAAATTTCACAATTAAACGTATTGACTTCGGTATTGACTTTAGAAAAACATTCAAAATCTGTGTATTCAAAAAGTATTTTGCATGCTTCATTCATTTTTTCAATGTTCAATTCGTTTAGATAACACCAACTATTTTCGTTTTCAAAAACATCTTTTTGTTGGTGAATATGATATTCGTAGGTTCTTTTGGTTGCATCAAATCGTACATGAGCATCATTGTGAACTAAAAAAATATTTAAAACAGCTATATCTTTCGGTAAAAAAGAATTGAGTTTATGAATTAATTGCGAGATATTAATTTCAGTATCATAATCAAAATGCGCAAACATTTGTTTAGCATGAACGCCCGTATCTGTTCGTCCGGCTCCAAGAATATCGATTTCCTTTTTTAATATAGTTGATAATGCTTTGATAAGCGTTTCTTGTACAGAATTAGCATTGGGTTGTATTTGCCAACCGTGATAATTTGTTCCGTTGTAAGCTAGTTCGATGAAGTATCTCAATTTCAGTGTTCAGTATTCAGTATTCAGTATTCAGTGTTCAGTGTTCAGTGTTCAAAATTCAAAATTCAAAATTCAAAATTCAAAATTCAAAATTCATAATTCATAAAAGCTTACAAATTTACAAAGTTTTTAATTGATTTAATGTGTAAAGTTTTGCTAAATTGATTTGTTATATTTGTGCTCCATAACTCAGTAACTCAGTTTCTCAGCAACTTTTATTTTGAAAAAAATTCTATTACTTTCCGATACGCACAGTCATATTGATGAAACTATTTTAAAATATGTTCGTCAAGCGGATGAGGTTTGGCATGCTGGAGATATTGGCGATTTGGTTGTAACTGATACTATCAAAAAGTTAAAACCATTGCGGTGCGTTTATGGAAATATTGATGATGACAAAGCCCGAATGGAATTTCCGTTGCACAACCGATTTAGGTGCGAAGGAGTTGACGTTTGGATTACGCATATTGGTGGTTATCCCGGAAAGTACAATCAGTTAATTAGAGACGAAATCAAGAAAAATACACCCAAATTATTTATTTGCGGACATTCTCATATTTTAAAAGTGCAATTTGATAAAACGTTAAATTTGTTGCATATGAATCCGGGTGCATGTGGCATTTACGGATTTCATCAAATTCGAACGATGTTGCGTTTTGAAATTGATGGTGATAAAATTCAGCAATTGGAAATTGTGGAGATTGGGAAAAAGTAGAGTTCAGTGTTCAGTTGGCAGTTTTATTTACGATTAAAAAGACGCTCTGTGTAATCTCTATGTATTTCTGTGTAAAAAAAAATAAATATTTCACAGAGAAACACAGAGATTACAAAGAGAGTTTAAAATTTTGTATGGTTGCTGTTCTGATTAATTCAAAAAAAATCCGAAACTTTCGCTTCGGATTTAACGCACTAAATAAACTAAGTTTATAGGTTTATCTCAATCGGTCCACAGATTTTACGAGATCTTCGTCCTTTTTGATAGCTTTGTTGGCCAAAACTAGCATAACGATAGAAATAATAGGTAAGAACATCCCAATACCTTTCTCAGAAACTAACGCTGTTTCTCCAGATACATTTAGCGAACGATATACAAATAATCCTAATAAAATTAAATTCAATATGATATTCAATCTGCCAAAAACAAATTGTTGTTGTCTTTTTTTAAACGAAATAATGCTTAACAATGATAAAGTAGTACTCAATCCGAACAAAACAGCATAAACCATGTTTCCCATAAAAAAGATTTCTTTTGCTGCTGCGGTCCATAACGGAAAAACAAAAGGAAGAATTCCGGTTGTAATAAATGCTACTACTAAATATATGGTTTGAATTCGCTGAATCATTTTTGGTTTAATTGTGAAGCAAAAATATATTTTCTTTTTTAGAAAAACTATTGCATGATTGAAAATTATTCGTATTATTGCATAACGAATCCGTAAGTACTTCAAAAACACGGACATTCCAACAGAAAAAAATCTCTACACATTAAAGTATTGTTATTCAATTTTAAAAATATATAAACATTTATGTTTGATAGTTCTGCATTAAAAGAAATGAAGCTGTCTGAGCTTCAAGAAATTGCCAAATTGGCTAAAACCATAAAATTTAACGGAGTAAAAAAGGAAGCGCTAATTGATATGATTTTATCACAACAAGATGCTACTTCTGATGAAAAGCCTTTGGTTAAGAAAGAGCCAATTGCAAAAACGCTTAAAGTTAAAAAAACGGAAAGTATTGAATTTGCTGAAGAAATAGAATCGGACGATAAACCTAAAAGAGCACGAATTTCGATTGAAAAGAAGGTAATTATTCCAAAAAATCGTCAAGATTTGTTTTCAAACGATAAATTAGCTGAGGTTAATGAAATAGTTGACGAACCATTAGAAATTGACTCTAACATTAGCGAACTAGAAGAGCAAATTCCGATTAAGACTTCGAACCGAGGCGTAACTGCTTTCAAGAAGAAAGAAAAATTTAGTAAACCTGTTATTACTTCTGATGAACAACAAGAGGCAGAAGAAAATCAAGAAGAATCTACCGAATCTGTAATTGATGAGAATCAGGAACAACAATTTCAAAAGCCTTCAAATCCAAATCAAAAACACAAACAAAATTCCAATCAAAATGGAAACGGAAACCAAAATCCCAATTTCAAAAACAAAAAAAGCAATAATTTCAGAGATTCAGATTATGAATTTGACGGAATTATAGAAAGTGAAGGTGTTTTAGAAATGATGCCCGATGGTTACGGATTTTTGCGTTCTTCCGATTATAATTATTTAGCGTCGCCCGATGATATTTATTTGTCGACTTCACAGATTCGTTTGTTCGGTTTAAAAACTGGTGATACAGTTAAAGGTGTGGTACGACCACCAAAAGAAGGTGAAAAGTTCTTTCCTCTAGTCCGTGTTTTAAAAATTAATGGTCACGATCCGCAAGTGGTCCGAGATCGAGTTTCTTTTGAACATTTAACCCCTTTATTTCCCGAAGAAAAATTCAATTTAGCTGGAAAAAACACTTCGATATCCACACGAATTATCGATTTATTCTCACCAATCGGAAAAGGACAACGTGGAATGATAGTTGCGCAACCCAAAACCGGAAAAACGATGTTATTGAAAGACATCGCTAATTCCATTGCAGCCAATCATCCCGAAGTATATTTAATTGTTTTATTAATTGATGAACGTCCAGAGGAAGTAACCGACATGCAACGTAGTGTTCGTGGTGAAGTGATTGCTTCTACTTTTGATGAACCAGCAGATCGTCATGTAAAAGTGGCAAATATTGTTTTGGAAAAAGCAAAACGGTTGGTAGAATGTGGTCACGATGTGGTTATTTTATTGGATTCGATTACACGTTTGGCGAGAGCTTATAATACCGTGCAACCAGCATCTGGTAAGGTATTGAGTGGTGGAGTTGATGCAAATGCGCTTCAAAAACCAAAACGTTTTTTTGGAGCTGCACGTAATATCGAAAATGGTGGATCGTTAAGTATTATTGCAACAGCATTAACAGAAACGGGTTCTAAAATGGACGAAGTTATTTTTGAAGAATTTAAAGGAACTGGTAATATGGAATTACAATTAGATAGAAAAATTGCTAACAAACGTATTTTTCCAGCTATCGATTTAACGTCGTCAAGCACGCGTCGTGACGATTTATTGTTGGACGAAAAAACCATTCAACGAATGTGGATTATGCGTAAATATTTAGCTGATATGAATCCGGTTGAAGCCATGGATTTTATCAACGACCGATTTAAGAAAACGCGAAATAACGAGGAGTTTCTGATTTCGATGAATGATTAATTTTCGAAAAATTAAATATTAAAAAAGCCGTCTTGTGTAAAACAAGACGGCTTTTTTTATCACACACCTGACAGGTTTTTAAAACCTGTCAGGTGTAAATTATTCTTTACTAGCCAAATATCTTTCTGCATCTAAAGCCGCCATACAACCTGTTCCTGCTGCAGTAATTGCTTGTCTGTATACATGATCAGCGGCATCACCACCAACAAAAACTCCTTCAATATTGGTTTTAGAAGTTCCAGGTACATTCACAATATACCCAGTTTCATTGAGCGTTAAAAAATCGGCAAAAATATCGGTATTTGGTTTGTGACCAATAGCTACAAAAAATCCAGTTGATGGAATATCAAAAATATCACCTGTTGTTTTATTTTTAGCTTTTACACCTGTAACTACTTGTCCGTCGCCTAAAACTTCAACAGTATCATGATTCATTAATATTGTAATGTTTTCTGTTTTGCAAACGCGTTGTTCCATAATTTTAGAAGCTCTAAATTTTTCACTACGCACCAACATTGTCACTTTAGTACATAATTTAGATAAATAATGCGCTTCTTCACAAGCCGAATCACCAGCTCCAACAATAACTACTTCTTGATTTCTATAGAAAAACCCATCACAAACAGCACAAGCCGAAACGCCACCACCAGTTTGTAAATAATGTTGTTCAGATGGAATTCCTAAATATTTTGCAGTTGCTCCAGTAGAAATAATTACAGTTTCACAATGAATTTCTTTCGTATCATTAATCCACACTTTATGAATTGAACCCGAAAAATCAACTTTGGTTGCCCAGCCATCTCGAACATCAGTTCCGAAACGTTGTGCTTGTTCTTGAATACCAATCATCATTTGCGGACCTGTTATACCTTCAGGATTTCCTGGCCAGT
Organism: Flavobacteriales bacterium; assembly: GCA_031408335.1. Lineage (GTDB taxonomy): Bacteria > Bacteroidota > Bacteroidia > Flavobacteriales > Flavobacteriaceae > Flavobacterium. The sequence continues at coordinate 53,059 of JANNWH010000015.1, forward strand.
TTTCCACTTCATTAGTGGTTGTTAATTGACCACCAGGTTGAGTTCCTTGATACAAAATAGGATCCATATTGGCTCTGGCAGCATAAATTGCTGCAGTATAACCGGCAGGACCAGAACCTATTATTAGGCATTTTACTTTTTCAATAGTATCTGACATAGTTGTATAAATTTTTGAAGTGCAAAGGTAAGTTTTTATTGAAATAAATTCTACTGAAAATGAATAGAAAAATGGATTTAATTATAAATGAAAGTTATTATTAATCAAAAAAGTCTTTCTAAATAAATGAAAAGATTTTTGTTGGGCAGTTAGCATCACTTGCGTGATCCTGAATTGGCGAACGTTGCTCAACAAAAACAGAAATTCAAGGGCATTTTTATTTTTTTATGGATTTACTTCACCATAAACTAAAACTTTCATTTGGCTCGTTTAAATTCATAAAAAAAGCCAAACTTAAAAGTTCAGCTTTTGTTGGTCGGGGTGGCAGGATTCGAACCTGCGGCCTCCTGCTCCCAAAGCAGGCGCGATAACCGGGCTACGCTACACCCCGAATTGTATTACGGTTTTAACGTTGGCAAATATAGAATTAAAATTCATATCTAAAAAATAAAATAAAACTAAATTCTAATTTTTATTTAGGCAATTTCTTCATTAATACTGCGCTTTCCAAAAACCTTCTCATTTCAATTTTTTGATCGCCATACAATTGAATTTCTGATTTTCCAGAAGCATCAATGATAGCAGTTTTTGTTGCATTAACGCTAGCACTTGTGGCACCTTCGGTAGTAATATCAATATTTTGAACAGTTAAATTTTTTCCAATGAAAGTTGCATTGTTGTTCAATAGAAGCTTTACATCGACAACATCACCCTCAATAGTAGCTTCTCCTTTTTGATACATATCAAAAATCATTTCTTTCGATTTAATTATTGCTTTTAATTTGGCGTTTTTACTAACGATTAGAGTTACTTTTTGTGCTTTTAAATTCAAATCTACTTCAGATTTATCATCACATTCTAAACTAAAATTGCTTGTATTTGCATTCAAAAATAATTTGGCATAATCATAACTTCTAAAGCTAATTTCGTTATTTTCAATAGCTGTGAGAGAAGTAACTTGTGCTTCGTTTTTAGCAACTACAAGTTTAAAATTTGCGGTATAGGTTAATCGAACTATCAATTTCTTAAAGCCAATAATATTTTTTAAAGTTGACAATCGCAAAGTACTTCCACTAAATGAAATAGCTATTGCATCGTGTAAATTATCATCGGCTTCTATTTCAAGTGCACACTCATTTCCATCGGTTAACATTACTTGAATGTTATCGGTTACTTCAAGTCCTGTAAAATTTTCAATTTGTTTTTGTTCTATAGTTACAATCTTAGATCCTTTAATTTTATCTTTTTTTTGCGCAAAAGTGATAGAAGTAATAAAAAATAATGTAAATAGAATAATATGTTTTTTCATAGATAATAAGAATTATTGATGTTCCAAATTTATAAAAAAAACATCTCAATTTTCAATGAGATGTTTTTTAAATTTAATTTTTTGAAATGTCACCACCAGAGGATTCTTCTTCGTTAACAGTCTTAGGATTTCCTTTATAATTTATAGAGCTTCCGCTCGAGGCTTTCGCTTTCAAGCTCAGTAAAGGATGAACTGAAGTAGAACTTCCGCTAGATGCATCACAAACAATAGTATTTGAAATCAAATTATCGGCATTTATTTCACTTCCACTTGATGAACTTGTATCTAGTTTTAGAGCTTTTCCGGTAAGAGAAATTTCACTTCCACTTGTCGATTCGGCAGTTACAGCATCGTATTCGAGTTGAAGTTCTATTTCACTTCCACTATTAGAATCGACTTTTAATTGCGTTCCTCTTAAAGTATTTTTACTTTTAATATTGGATCCACTTGTTGATTCAATACTAGTAATAGTTGGCATTTTAACTCTTACTGTTTGAGAATCGGATGAATTAATGCTTTCATCAGTAGTAATAACTAAAACATTATTTTCTACTTTTGTAGTAATGTGTTTGATAATATTATCATCAGCTTCTACCTCAATTTCTGTTTCATTTGCCTGTTCTACAATTACTTCAATTCCTCTGTTTACCTCAATTTTTGTAAAAGTTTCAGTAAGGGTTCTTTTTTCTTTAATTACATTTCCGCTTCCGTTAATTCCGTTGCCTAAATCGATATCATATTTACATGAGGTTACAAATAAGGCTATAATTGCAATTAGAATAACTTTGGTACAAAATAGGACAAATTTTATCATGATTATTTCGTTTTAATGGTTACACCTTCTTTATTTATTGTTACACTTTTCACTTCTTCGGGTTTTTTCACTTCATCAATATCTGAACCATCTTTAGAAGTACTTCTTTTAATTAAAATTCCGTCTTTATTTAATTGAATAGTAGCAGTTGAATCTTGATCTAATTGGTTTCCTTCCACATCATTATATTCATTTTCATAAGCAGGACAATTTAAGCATTTTACTTGAGATTCATCAACTTTATAAGTGTAATTATCTGAACTGTAATGTAAATCAAAATAATCATTATCGGTTCGGTCGTAATTTTCTAAACTATTATCAGGTTTAAAGTAAGTTCCTTTAGGCAAATATAGATAGATTTCGATGTGTTGGTCTCTAAATTTATTTCCAATTTCGGTTAAAAGATAATTATCAAGAATTAATTGATTTCCTATAATTTTATAATCATATTTAATTTTTTCTGCACGTTTTTTTGCTTCAGCAGGCGATTTTCCGTTTGCTAATTTTTCAATTTGAATGTAAGGTAAAGCTTCATCGGTTTTCATTATTTGGATAGTTACATTATTCGAATAAATTACCTCTTTGTTATTTTCATCTTGCGTTAACCACAAATCTCTATGTTCGTCATTATTTTTTGAATAAAAATCATTGTTTTTAAATTTTATAAATAAAGTATCGGTTGCATTGATGTTAATGGTTTCTTTTTTAACTTCTTTTCCGTCATAAGCAATTTGTCCAACTTCTTTTATTCCTAAAGAAATTAAAATTCCAACTGCAATTATCCAAAGTGCTAGTAAACTATATTTTGCAACACTTCCAATTGATTTTAAATTGGTTACTAATAATTTTAAACCTAAAATTAAGATAAAAAACATCGGAATTCCGAAAGCTAAAAGGTATAGAATACCCTGAATCCATAGCGGAGTTTCCAATCCTATAGGCGTATTTATGTGATTAAAAACAGTATTATTTGGTAAGGAAGAAGAAAACAATAAAAAGACAGATGCAATACAAACTCCCAATAAACTTAAAGATGCAAAAACAATAATTAAAGCACCTAGAACTTTAGCAAAAGCTCCGAAGATTGCTGAAAAAGCATCACCAATTTTATTACCAGCATTTTCAGTAGTCGATTTTATTTGGTTTCCCATTTTGTCATAATCAACACTTTTAATTTTGTTAGAAACACTTTCAAACTCTTCTCTAACTTTTTTTTCTATGTTAGAAATAGTTACAGGTTCACCAGTCATTTCTAGTTTTTCAGTTGTTGTAATTGCTTTCGGAGTAATAATCCATAAGATAAAATACGCTAAAATTCCTGATCCGCCTGCCCAAACCAATAGAATAAATACTATTTTGATCCAAATAGAGTCCACACCAAAATAGTATCCAAGTCCGGCACAAACACCACCAATCATTCCTTTTTCTTTATCTCTATATAATTTTTTTCTAGTTGTTGTAGAAGTAAAATCTTTAGAATTAGATTCGGAATTATCGTCATCAATTCTATAGTCTTCTGGCTGTCCCATAACTTTAACAACTTCATCAACATCTCTTATATTGATAACATGTTTATCGCTTTTTTGTCTTTCTGTAAAAAGTTCAGCTACACGCATTTCGATATCTTTCATGATTTCTTCATGTCCAGAAGAGTTTGATAAAGAACGTCTTATGGCGTCAAAGTAGCGTGTCAGTTTTTGGAATGCATCTTCATCGATATGAAAAATTAAACCACCAATATTAATATTTACTGTTTTGTTCATGATTATTTTTTTTGATTAGTTATTATGTTTACTGCATCAGACAATTCGGTCCAAGTGCCATTTAATTCAGTTAAAAATGTTTTTCCTAATTCGGTAAGTGCATAGTATTTTCTAGGTGGACCCGAAGTTGATTCTTCCCAACGATAGTTGAGTAAACCGTCATTTTTTAATCTTGTCAATAGCGGATAAACTGTTCCTTCTACTACAAGTAATTTTGCGTTTTTTAAGGTGTCTAATATTTCAGAAGTGTAGGCTTCTTTATCTCGTAATACGGATAAGATGCAAAACTCCAAAACACCTTTTCGCATTTGTGCTTTTGTGTTTTCTATGTTCATAATTCGATTTTTGATTTTTTAGCCTGTCTGCTCACAAGCAAGATTAAACTGTTCATTTTTTGATTGATTATTGATGATAATTTTTTATTTGAAAAAAGAAATTGTTAAAGGATATTTATAATTTTCTCCATTAGAAGCTTTAACGGCTCCATAAATGATTAGAATAAATTCGGTAATTTTAAGAAAACCAAAAACGATTATTGCTGTAATTGCTAAAACAACTATTCCAGTAATATTTTCATGATTATAATCTTCTATCGTAAAATCATGACTGTTGAAAACTTCATTAAAAGTTAAGTTTTTTAATACAGTAAAAATTAAAATTGGAATACTAATTAACAATAATAATAATGTGTATAAAAACATACTTAATTGAAAATTCAGAACTTGTTTGCCATTATAATCTACAAACTCAGAATCGTTCTTTTTTGAACTCCAAATTATAATTGGAAAAATATAATTTCCAAACGGAATGAAATACTGCGATAATGTACTTAAGTGAATTAATGCAGAGGTATTTTTTTCGTTACTTGTCATTGTTTTTGATTTTTTTGATTGATGATTAAAACTCTTTTAACAATACTATTCATAGTATATTAATTTCTTATACAAAGATAAGTCTAAAAAAAGATACTATGCAATGCAAAGTACTAATATTTAACAAAATATTAACATATTAAAAATTTAACTCTTTTAGCTTATTTTATGTATTTTTACAACAAAATCTGCACCTTATGCAATTATCTCCTTCTAAATTAAATGCTTTTTTGTTTTTTAAATTACCATCTGCTTTTTGGTGTGGTGTAAGAGTTAAATTGCTCTCAAACGATAAATGTGTCGTAACGGTTACGCATCGTTGGATCAATCAAAATCCATTTAAATCGATGTATTTTGCTGTACAAGCAATGGCAGCCGAATTATCAACTGGCGCTTTGGTAATTAGTCAAATTAAAAAAAGTGGTAAAAACATATCCATGTTGGTAGCCAATAATAATGGCAATTTTTCAAAAAAAGCAACAGGAAAAATTACTTTTATCTGCAATGATGGCCATTTAATAGAACAAGCTATTCAAAAAACAATTGCTTCTGGTGAAGGTCAAACTTTTTGGATGAAATCTTGCGGTGTTAATGAAAATGGTGATCAAGTTTCAGAATTAAATTTCGAGTGGAGTATTAAAGTTAAATAATAAACATAAGTTAAAACCATTATAATTAACAAATAGTTTAAACTGTTTTCAGCTAATTTTGAATAAAAAATAATGAAAATCTTAATCACTGGCGCTACCGGATTAATCGGAAAAGAATTGGTTTCTTTACTAATTAATAAAGGACATTCGGTTAATTATCTAACTACTTCTCAAAATAAAATTAGCGTTAAACCTAATTATATCGGTTTTTATTGGAACCCGAATCAAGCTATACTAGATATAAATTGCCTTATTAATGTCGATGTAATCATACATTTAGCTGGTGCTAGTATTTCAAAAAAATGGACAGCTTCTTATAAAAAAGAGATTCTTGAAAGTCGAATCCAAACCACACAATTGCTTTTTTCCACTTTAGAAAATAATCCGCATCAAGTCAAACAATTTATTACCGCTTCTGGAACAGCAATTTATCCAGAAAGTTTTAATAAATCGTATAGTGAGTCGACAACAGAAGTATCTGAAACTGGATTTTTAGCAAATGTGGTAAAAGAATGGGAGCAAAGTACCGATTCATTCAAACAGTTAAAAATCAAAGTGTGCAAACTAAGAACGGGAATTGTTTTAGCTAAAAATGGTGGCGCTTTACCAGAAATGTTAAAACCTATTCAATATGGATTAGGTGCAAATATGGGAAATGGTAAACAAATTCAATCGTGGATTCATATTCAGGATTTAGTTAATGCCTACTATTTTGCTATTCAAAATGAGTTGGAAGGAATTTTTAATACAGTAGCACCAAATCCAGTTTCGTATTCCGAATTGACAAAAACTATAGCAAAAACACTCGGAAGACCATTGTTTTTGCCAAATATTCCTCAGTTTTTTATGAAATTTATTTTAGGAGAAATGTCAGTTTTATTGTTTTCAAGTAAAAATGTAAGTGCAAAAAAAATCGTTGATTTAGGCTTTCAATTTCGCTTTCCTAATATTAAAGAGGCAATTCAAGATATTCTTAAATAAAAAAAAAGTCGCTATCTTTTATAACGACTTTTTGTAATATAAAATGGAATGAATTAATAATATAACTAACCTTTTGCTCATTATATTTACAAACTTAATCTATTAATCAACGTTTTAGTCTTAAAATTATATTAAATTTTTTTATTATATTTTTTTTAATTAAAAGCATCACTTTGGGCTCATTTTCATGGCATTTTCCCGCTGTCGTCACGCACGGCGTTTCCTTCCATCGGGGCTAAATCCCATCGTAAGGTTTCAAAAATCCAATTTTCAATTGATAATTCAATTTTAATAATGACAATTTGACATTTTTAAAGAATTGGCAGTACTTTTGCAAACTGTTTGTAAGAATTAAAAAAAATGAAAATCAAGGATATATTTAAAAATAAAAGTACAATGAATACTGAAAATACTGAAAAAGAACCGATTGAAGATGTAATTGAAGAAGTGATAAATGAAGTCGAATCAGCAGCAGAATTAAGTGTTGAAGAGCAATTACAAGAAGATTTGTCCAAAGAAAAAGATAAATTTTTACGTCTTTTCGCAGAATTTGAAAATTTTAAAAAAAGAACTACTAAAGAACGCATCGATTTATACAAAACTGCCAACCAAGATGTTTTAGTGTCAATGTTACCTGTTCTAGACGATTTTGACAGAGCCTTTATAGAAATTTCTAAATCGGAAGACCAAATATTGTTAAAAGGTGTTGAATTAATTCATGAAAAGTTAAAAAGCGCTTTAGTTTCTAAAGGTCTAGAACAAGTTGAAGTTAGAGCTGGTGATAATTTTAATCCAGATTTTGCAGAAGCTATTACCGTAATTCCCTCACCAACACCAGATTTAAAAGGAAAAATTGTTGATGTTATAGAAAAAGGATACAAGCTTGGAGACAAAATTATTCGTTTTCCAAAGGTTGTCTTAGGAAATTGATTTATATCTCAATTTTTTTGAAAACGTGTTTCATCACGTTTTAATTATTATAAATGGTTTTTAAATGAAAAAAGATTTTTACGAAATATTAGGTATCTCAAAAAGTGCTTCTCCCGAAGAAATTAAAAAAGCGTATCGAAAGAAAGCAATAGAATTTCATCCCGATAAAAATCCCGGAAATAAAGCTGCTGAAGAAAACTTCAAACTTTGTGCCGAGGCTTATGAAGTATTAAGTGATCCAAATAAAAAAGCTAAATACGATCAATACGGACATCAAGCTTTTGATGGTGCTGGTGGATATGGTGGTGGAGGCGGAATGAATATGGATGACATTTTTAGTCAATTTGGAGATATTTTTGGTAGTGCCTTTGGTGGTGGTGGTGGATTTAGTGGATTTGGCGGAAATTCTTCCGGACAACGCCGAGTAAAAGGCAGTAATCTTCGTATAAAAGTGAAATTAACTTTAGAAGAAGTGGCCAATGGTGTTGAGAAAAAAGTTAAAGTAAAACGTAAAATACAAGCTCCTGGTGTAAAATATAAAACGTGCTCTACTTGTAACGGACAAGGTCAAGTTTTAAGAGTCACCAATACCATTTTAGGACGAATGCAAACTGCAACTACTTGTAATGTTTGTGGAGGTTCAGGTCAAACTATCGAAAGTAAACCTATCAATGCTGATGCATTCGGAATGATTTTAGAAGACGAAACGGTTTCTATTAAAATTCCTGCTGGAGTTACTGACGGAATGCAATTAAAAGTTTCTAATAAAGGAAATGACGCTCCTGGAAACGGAATTCCGGGTGATTTAATTGTCGCTATAGAAGAATTAGAACACGAATTTCTAAAACGTGAAGGTGAAAATCTTCATTATGATTTATACATAAGTTATCCAGAAGCAGCTTTAGGTATTTCTAAAGATATAGAAGCAATAAATGGAAAAGTAAGAATTAAATTGGAAGAAGGAATTCAATCTGGCAAGATTTTGCGTCTGAAAGGTAAGGGAATTCCGAGTTTAAATAGTTACGGAAGTGGCGATTTATTAGTTCATGTGAATGTATGGACTCCAAAAACTTTAAACAAAGAACAACGCCAATTCTTCGAAAAATCTATTACTGATTCAAACTTTATTCCACATCCAGAAAAGAGTGATAAATCTTTTTTCGAAAAAGTTAAAGATATGTTTTCATAATCGAAAAATTAATTTTACATTTGGCTATTACTTGGTAACAAGTAATTTCTTTTTCATAGCAATTTTTCCCATCCTTGTGTCAAAATAAGGGTGGGTTTTTTTGTAACAAAAACTTTCATTATCCTACTAATTCAGTACTTTTACAAAAACTTAAATTCTGCATGAGCAATATACTCGAAGTAAACAAAGTCGTTAAGCAATATGGAGATTATACCGCGTTAAACGAAGTCTCTCTTTCAGTTCCAAAAGGAAGTATATACGGACTTCTTGGACCAAATGGCGCAGGGAAAACATCATTAATCAGAATCATCAATCAAATAACAATGCCCGATAGTGGAGAAATAATTCTTGATGGTGCAATTCTAAAACCTGAAGATGTTCAATACATTGGTTACATGCCCGAAGAACGTGGTTTGTATAAATCGATGAAAGTCGGCGAACAATGTTTATATCTGGCACAACTTAAAGGTTTATCTAAATTCGATGCCAAAAAACAACTCGATTATTGGTTTGATAAGTTGGAAATTCAAGGCTGGTGGAATAAAAAAATTCAAGAACTGTCTAAAGGAATGGCACAAAAAATTCAATTTGTTGTCACCGTTTTGCACCAACCAAAATTGCTGATTCTCGATGAACCTTTTTCAGGTTTCGATCCAGTAAATGCCAATTTAATTAAAGACGAAATTATCGAGTTGAACAAAAAAGGAACTTCGGTTATTTTTTCAACTCATCGGATGGAAAGCGTCGAAGAGATGTGTGATTATATTGCCTTAATTCATAAATCAAATAAATTAATAGAAGGAAAATTAAGTGATGTAAAAAAACAATTCCGAACCAATAGCTATGAAGTTGGAATTTTAAGCAATAATATTGAAGGCTTGATGTATGATTTATCTCAAAAATTTAAGCTTTCTCAAACCGATTTTAAATCGTTAAACGACGAATTAAAATTAGAAATTGATCTGGGTAGTTCCACTCCAAATGAATTATTAAATACTTTAATTCAATGTGGACAAGTCACTCATTTTGTCGAAAAAATTCCAAGCGTAAACGATATTTTTATTAAAACAGTAACAGAATAGACTTCTTAGAAAGTTAGATCGTTAGATTTTTAGATGCTAAAATACCTAAGAAGTCTAAACAAGTCTAAAAATCTAAGAATTCTAAAAACCTAAGAAGTCCAAAAGAAAAATGAGCAAACTAACCCTAATAATCAAAAGAGAATTTATTTCCAAAGTCCGCAATAAATCGTTCATTGTAATGACATTTTTGAGTCCGTTACTTTTTGTCGGAATTGCAGTTTTTGTTGGTTTTCTTAGTTCGATGAAAGCCGATTTAAAAACTATTGCCATTCATGACAAAACGGGTAAATATGTCAATGAGTTTAAAAGCGATGAGGAATATAAGTATATCAATTTTTCATCTATTGATTTAAAAGTTTTAAAAGATAGTATTGTTAATGAAAGTTATGAAGGACTTCTTGTAATTCCTAATATTACAGACAATGTATCACTTCAAAAACAAATTCAGTACATATCTAATGATAGTCCAGGTGTTATGTTTATTGAAGATTTAGAAGAAATAATTTCTAAAAAAATAACTGCAGAAAATTTACAAATAGAAGGTTTAGACACTTTAAAAATCAATCAAGCCAAAGCAGATGTTTCTATTAAACTCAATAAGGCTTCTGGTGAAGAAGCATTAAAAGGTTTAAACGAAATCAAAATCGGAATCGGCGGTGCTTTTGGTTATTTAATTATGATGTTTATAATTATTTACGGAAATATGGTAATGCGAAGTGTTATCGAAGAAAAAACATCACGAATTATAGAAGTTATAATTTCATCGGTAAAACCCTTTCAGTTAATGATGGGAAAAATCATTGGAACTTCTTTAGCTGGAATTTTACAATTCATAATTTGGGCAATTCTAGGAATGACAGCTATGTTTATTTTGTCATCCATTTTTGGAGTTCAAATGGGCGCAACATCAAATATACAAGAACAAGTTATCCAAAATGGGCAACAAGAAATGGCTGGAACAATTCAAATGTACATCAAAGAATTATGGAATCTTCCAATTGCAACAATGCTAATATCATTTATATTTTATTTCATTGGAGGCTATTTTTTATACAGCTCATTTTACGCAGCAATTGGAGCTGCAGTAGACAACGAAACCGATTCGCAACAATTTTTACTTCCTATTATTATGCCATTAATTTTAGGAGTTTATATCGGATTTTTTACTGTCATGAACGATCCACACGGAACCGTTGCAACTGTTTTTTCAATGATTCCTTTAACATCGCCAATTGTTATGATGATGCGAATTCCTTTTGGAGTGCCTTGGTGGCAAATCGTTATTTCAATGACTTTACTTTTTGCAACATTTTTTGCAGTTGTTTGGTTTGCCGCTAAAATTTATCGTGTTGGAATTTTAATGTATGGAAAAAAACCAAGCTGGAAAGAATTGTATAAATGGCTTAAATATTAAAAAAAAAGAAGCTGAGAGACTGAGTAGCTGAGCAGCTGAGTTTTTTAGCATCAAGTTTTATAAATTACAATTAGAGAAAACTCAGTCACTCAGCGACTCAGTTACTCAGTAACTCAAAACAATGAGCAAAATACTAATTATAGAAGACGAAGCCTCTATCCGAAGAGTATTAACAAAAATACTTTCCGAAGAAAGCGTTACCTATCAAGTCGATGAAGCCGAAGACGGAATTCAAGGTCTCGAAAAAATCAAAAATACCGATTACGATTTGGTGCTTTGCGATATAAAAATGCCAAAAATGGACGGTGAGGAATTACTTGAAGCGGTAAAAAAAATAAAGCCTGAAATTCCAATAGTCATGATTTCCGGTCACGGCGATATGGAAACCGCTATCAATACTATGCGTTTAGGAGCATTCGACTATATTTCAAAACCACCTGATTTGAACCGTTTGTTGAATACAGTTCGAAATGCTTTAGATAAAAAGCAATTGGTTGTAGAAAATAAAATTCTGAAGAAAAAAGTCAGCAAGAATTATGAAATGATTGGTAATTCACAACCAATTAATCTCATCAAACAAATGGTCGATAAAGTAGCACAAACCGATGCTAGAGTTTTAATCACTGGGCCAAACGGAACAGGTAAAGAGCTTGTTGCTCATCAATTACACGAAAAAAGTGAACGTGTTGATTTCCCTTTAATTGAAGTAAATTGTGCTGCTATTCCATCAGAATTAATAGAAAGCGAATTATTTGGACATGTAAAAGGTGCATTTACTTCTGCCATAAAAGACAGAGCTGGTAAATTTGAAGCAGCCGATGGCGGAACTATTTTTTTAGATGAAATTGGCGATATGAGTTTAGCTGCTCAAGCGAAGGTTTTACGTGCTTTGCAAGAAAATTTAATTCAAAGAGTTGGAGCTGATAAAGATATAAAAGTCAATGTTCGTGTGGTTGCGGCTACCAATAAAGATTTGAAAAAAGAAATTGAAGAAGGTCGTTTCCGTGAAGATTTGTACCATCGATTGGCTGTAATTTTAATTAAAGTTCCAGCATTGAATGAACGTAGAGATGACATACCTTTACTCATCGAACATTTTGCAACAAAAATTGCCGAAGAACAAGGAAATACTCAAAAAATATTTTCTGCTGCTGCAACCAAATTATTGCAAGAATACGATTGGACTGGAAATATCCGAGAATTGCGAAACGTTGTGGAGCGATTAATCATCCTTGGCGGAAGCGAAATTTCGGAAACAGATGTGAAGTTGTTTGCGAGTAAGTAGGCATTAGCCACAAGCCAAAAGGCAATAGTAAAAATAGAATTGAATATAAAGAATGGTAACCTAATGGCTATTGCCTTTTGCCTAATCACTTGAAGAATGCAATTAAAAAAAATAAATTCCAATCTCCAAAAAGCACTCATTGAACACGGACTAACCGAAGCTAATGATATGCAGAACGAAACTTTTTCGACTATTAAAAGCGGAAAAGATGCGGTAATTCAATCGCCAGTAAAATCAGGAAAAACGATTACAATTGTTCTCAATGTGATCCAGCGAATGGAAAAATCTATTGGTGAAAGCACCAGAACTATGATTATTGTTGAAAATAAAGAACGTGTTTTAGAAATGGAAGAACTATTTTTAAAATTTGGTACGTATCACGATTTAAGTATTTTAGGTGTTCATGATAAAGGTGATATCGATTATGACAAGAATATTATTTCATTAGGATTGGATATTCTTATAGGTACTCCTACTAAAATAAATGCCATGTTTTCTTCGGCTGGATTTAATATCAATACTATTAAAATGTTTATTGTAGATGATGCCGATGTTCTTTTTAGAAATAGAATGGACGCCATAGTACAACGATTGTCAAGCAGTATTGAAAAAACACAACGACTTTTCTTTTGCTCACAATTAACAGAACGAGTAGAATCATTAGCAGACAAAATTATGATTGAACCTACTTTCTTTGAAATGGAAGAGGAGTAGTGTTCAGTGTTCAGTTGGCAGTGTTCAGAAAGAGAATTACCATCAAAAATTTATAATTCAAAATTCATAATTCAAAATTCAAATAATGGGCTTAATTAAAATATTTTCAGGCAGTGAAATGCTTGCACAATCTTTACAACAAAAAATTGAAGCAATTGGTGTTAATACCGTTATCCGAAGTAACAATCAGGCAAATGTGATTCCGAGTATTCAATCCGATAAAGCAGTAGAATTGTTCATTCAAGAAGTCGATTTCGGAAAAGCGAATCCAGTGATAGAGGACTTTAGGTTGAGTATATAAAATTTTTATATATATATTTTAAGCTCCGCAAAGTCTTTGACTTTGAGGATGCGATAATCAGTCTCTGACTGAAATAAATAATATGAGCCAAAAAGAAGGAAACATAATTCGAGATCAAGCAAAGCCACATTATATAACAGCAACTGTTGTAGATTGGGTTGATGTTTTTTCTAGAAAATCTTATAATGATTGTATTATTGAAAGTCTTGAATTTTGTATTAAAAATAAAGGAATGATATTGTATGGATTTGTAATAATGTCGAACCATATACATCTAGTTATTCAATCAAAAAACAATAAATTATCAGATTTAATTAGAGATTTCAAAAAATTCACAGCAAAGACCATTTTAAATAAAATTGAAACTGAACCAGAGAGTAGAGCCGATTGGATGTTAAAAAGGTTTGAGTTTGCTTGTAAAAGTCATTCCAGAAATGAAAAATATCAATTTTGGCAATATGGAAGCCATCCTGAAGAAATTTATTCTGAGAAATTTTTTTGGTCTAAATTAGATTATATTCATTTAAATCCAGTACGAGCCGGAATTGTGTCAAAAGCATCACATTATATCTATTCAAGTGCATCAAATTATGTTAATGATACTGGAATTATTGAAATCACAAAACTTGATAATCCAGTAATTGATGTTTTAAAACCAGTATCGATTTCTAGTATTTATTATTGGTAGTTTTAAGTAAAGGTCAGGAGACCTTTTTTCACTTCCTCAAAGTCGGAGACTTTGCGGAGCTAGTTACAAATGCTTTGCCTGTAGACTTATTAGTTTGGGCAGCTATTATAATTGTTATGGAAAAAAATCATTCAAAACATATAAATGAATTTACTTCAAATAAATTTAGAAATAAAATTAAAATTCTATCCAGAGAAGATAAATATAATTATTTCCAACCAGAATTGATTGATATCTTACTAGTGAAAGCAACAAAATATTTTTCACATTAAACTTTGTTACTTTGTTATTCTGAAACTTTGCAACTAAATTCTATCTTTGCACCTTCAAAAATCTAAGAAGTCTAAAATTCTAACAATCTAATAATCCCAATGATTACAGTCAACGATATTTCCGTTCAATTTGGTGGAACCACTTTATTTAGTGATGTTTCTTTCGCTATTAATGAAAACGACAAAATTGCTTTAATGGGTAAAAATGGAGCAGGAAAATCAACTCTTTTAAAAATTATTGCAGGAGAAGCCAAACCGTCAACTGGTAATATTTCAGCTCCAAAAGACGCAATTATTGCTTATTTACCACAGCATTTATTGACAAAAGAAGGCTCAACTGTAATGGAAGAAGCCTCAAAAGCATTCGGTGAAATTTTTAAAATGAAAGCCGAAATAGATGAAATCAACGAACAATTAACTATTCGCACCGATTATGAGAGTGACGATTATATGAAATTAATCGAACGTGTTTCAGACTTAAGTGAGAAATTTTATGCTATCGAAGAAATCAATTACGAATCCGAAATTGAAAAAATATTAACCGGATTAGGATTTGAAAGAGACGATTTTACACGCCAAACATCAGAGTTTTCAGGTGGTTGGAGAATGCGAATCGAACTAGCAAAAATTTTATTGCAAAAACCCGATTTGATTTTACTCGATGAGCCAACCAATCACATGGATATGGAAAGTATTCAATGGTTGGAAGATTTTTTAATCAATTCGGCTAAAGCTGTGGTGGTTATTTCGCATGATAGAGCGTTTGTTGACAACATTACCAACCGAACTATCGAAGTAACAATGGGAAGAATTTACGATTATAAAGCCAAATATTCACATTATTTAGAACTTCGAAAAGATAGACGTGTTCACCAACAAAAAGCGTATGATGAACAACAACGAATGATTGCTGATAATCAAGAATTTATTGACCGTTTTAAAGGCACTTTTTCTAAAACCTTGTCAGTACAATCTCGTGTTAAAATGTTAGAGAAAATTGTTCCAGTTCAAATTGATGAAATTGATACTTCGGCATTAAAATTGAAATTTCCGCCTTCTATTCGATCCGGACAATATCCTGTAATTGTTAAAGATTTGGAAAAATCGTACGGCGATCATTTAATTTTTAAGGATGCGAATATCGTAATTGAACGTGGCGATAAAGTAGCTTTTGTCGGAAAAAATGGCGAAGGAAAATCGACTATGATTAAAGCCATTATGAAAGAAATTGAAATTAATGGCGGAAGTGTAGACATTGGTCATAACGCCCAAATTGGCTATTTTGCTCAAAATCAAGCTTCATTATTAGATGAAAACGGAACTATTTTTTCGACTATTGACGATATTGCTGTTGGCGATGTTCGTACCAAAATAAAAGACATTCTTGGAGCTTTTATGTTTCATGGTGATGATGTAACTAAAAAAGTAAAAGTGCTTTCGGGTGGTGAAAAAACACGTTTGGCGATGATTAAATTATTGTTAGAACCTGTAAATTTGTTGATATTAGATGAACCTTCCAATCATTTAGACATGCGAACTAAAGATATTATTAAAGATGCTTTACGTGATTTTGACGGAACGTTGATTTTAGTTTCACACGACAGAGATTTTCTTGACGGATTGGCAACTAAAGTTTTTGAATTCGGACACAGACGGGTGAAAGAGCATTTTGAAGATATCAAAGGATTTTTAGCTCATAAAAAAATGGAAAGTCTGAAAGAGATAGAGAAATAGTTTCATCTTTTCTCATTTCTGACAATAGAAAAACAAACCCGATAAATTCAATGAACGTATCGGGTTTTTCAATTAACCAATTATTTAACCTAACAATTTTTCATAATTTCGCTATTGTTTTTGCACCTTCTATCAATCGTATAAATTCGGCTTTATAACCTTCAATATCATTTGCCAATCCTTCTTTTGCCAGTTTTTTTATATCTTCAGTTTTTGAATTATCGATTAACTTAGAACTTCTTAATTTTAATCCGAACCAAGCTACAGCAGAGCAAAATTTAAAATCTGAAGAAGCATTTTCAATTGTATTAGATTTGTTTTCAATTGTTTGAACCAATTCAATGCTTTTGTCACCATCTGGACCCGAGGTTGAAAACCGAACTGGCGAAGCATTTTTGTAACGAAATTTAATAGTAGCTAGTTCATCATTAAATTGCGTTTCAGTTGGCGTAACTTTTGTGTATTTTAAATCGGATGCTTCGGTATAAAAATCACTTTTGGTAGTAGTTGAAATAATTTCATATAAAGCCGTAACGGTGTGTCCACTTCCCAATTCTCCAGCATCAATAGCATCATTTTTAAAATCTTCGGGACGTAATTTTCGGTTTTCATAACCAATTAATCGATAGGCTTGAACGTGAACTGGATTGAATTCAATCTGAATTTTCACATCTTTAGCAATAGCAAACATTGAACCTTTGAATTCTTTTACTAAAAACCTATTGGCTTCTTGAATGGTATCAATATAGGCATAGTTTCCATTTCCTTTATCTGCTAGTGTTTCTAATTTACTGTCTTTGTAATTTCCCATTCCGTAACCCAAACAAGTTAAGAAAACACCCGATTTTCTTTTATCTTCAATTAAAGTTTGCATTTCAGCATCGGAGGAAGCACCAACATTAAAATCGCCATCTGTTGCTAAAATCACTCTATTGTTTCCGCCTTTAATAAAGTTTTCTTCGGCAGTTTTATATGCTAATTGAATTCCGGCTCCACCAGCTGTACTTCCACCAGAATTTAGTTTATCTAACGCATCAGTTATAGTTTGTTTTTTATCTCCAGAAGTTGGCGATAAAACTAAACCTGCAGCTCCAGCATAAACAACTATTGCAATAGTATCTTCATTTCGCAATTGCGCTACTAAAGCTTTTAACGATTCTTTTACCAATGGTAATTTATTCATATCACTCATTGAACCAGAAACATCAATTAAGAAAACTAAATTGGATGCTGGTAAATTTTCTGACGGAATATTTTTTCCTTGTAAACCAATACGAACCAATTTATTTTTTGAGTTCCACGGACACTCACTGTATTCAGTGTTGATTGAAAAAGGATGTTCGGTTTTTGGTTGTGGATATTGGTATTTAAAGAAATTCATCATCTCTTCAACACGAACTGCATCTTTGGGAACTGTTTGTCCGTTGTTTATAAAACGCCGAACATTAGTATAGGAAGCGTTGTCAACATCGATAGAAAAAGTGGAAAGTGGAGCAGTTTTCGGACTTTCAAAAGCATTTTCTACAAAGGAATCATAATCTTCATCATTTGGTTCATCTGTAACTAAATCTGCTTCAAATTTATTAATTTCTTTAAGCTTTTTATCGAGTTGTTTTTTGGTAAGATTTTTAAAAATGCCGTTTTTAGTGTTAATTACGATAACACCATTAGAAGCTTTATTTCCATATTGATGAATTGCTGCTGTATCTTTTAAAACATCAACAGATTTAATGATATTGGGATTTATTTTTCTAAAGTCATCGCTTTTTACTGGAACTCCATCAAGGATATATAATGGATCTGGATTTGAATTTATAGAGCTAACTCCTCTTATTATAACGGTAGATTTACTTCCAGGTTGTCCTGTTCCAGTTGTTATGGTTACACCAGCTAATTGACCTTGAAGCGAATTTGTTACAGATGCATTTGGTCGGTTTTCAATAGTTTTTGAACTAACTGTTGATTGTGCAGTTACGGCAGTTTTTTTACTAACAGTTCTATAACCTTGTACTACAACTTCTTCTAATTTTAAATTAGCTTGCGTTAACGTTACATTAATTACATTGGATGCACCAACTATTTTTTCTTGATCGTCTAATCCTATATAGCTAAATGTTATTATTTGTCCTATTTTAGCTTTAATTGTGTACTTTCCATCCAAATTGGTTTGTACTCCTTTTGTAGTTCCTTTTATAACTACATTAGCTCCTGGCAAAGGTCCAGAATTATCTGAAACTGTTCCTGTAATTGTTTTTTGTTGCGCAAATGTTATCAAACAAAAGAGCATAGCAATGACTGATGAAATAAGTTTTGTACTTTTCATGATATAAAAATTTAAAGATTAAATGCTTTTTTTAAGGCTTCTTGAACGAAGGTTTTCCAGTTTTTGTGGTTATAATGACGACACCTTTTTTTCCTTTTTCACCATAAATGGCTGTTGCTTCTTCCTTTTCTAGAACCGTAACAGTTTCGATTATTAAATTGGAAAGTGGCGCATACGGACTTGTAGGTTTTGGTCCAAATAATTCTTTTTCAGAATAATTCACACCGTTAATAATGTATAACGGATCTGGTAAAATAGTAATAGTATCAATATCATCGGCTTCAATTTCGTTAATGTCTTGTTTAGATGCACTATTATCAATTACAATTAACGGATCTAGTTTTTTAGAACTAACTTGATTTGCTTTCTTGTCTTTGTTTCCTAAAACTAGTACTTCATCGTCTTTGTATACAACTCCTCTTGAACTAAAAACGGTATTATAGTTTGGGGAATTTGATGGAGAACGTTGCGTTGTAGAATCGGAATTAGATGTAATTTTGCGTTCTTCAATTTTTACAGCACCAGGAGAAATTGCTACTATTTGGTTTTGAGCAGCGATTTGTTTCTCTAGTATTTGTGCTGCATTTTTTTTGATAGTTGGATTTGTTGATTCATTTAACTCTATTTCTTTTTTTGGCAACACTTTTTTTGTTGAGTCGATTATTACTATATCATTCTTATGAATTTGCACTATTTTTTCGGGACTAAAATAATGGTACACTATTGAAAAAAATAAAAGTAAAGAAGCCGCAATAGCAATTTTTTTCCAAAGTGTGTTTTCTTTTTTTAATACTTTTTTATCCAATTTACCTTCTATTCGCGACCAAACATTTTCCATCGAAGGAAAGTCATTGATTTCTGCTTTTTCTGCAGCAGTTTTTATTTGATTGAAAATTTTATCGTGATTTTCCATTTTTTATTTTGCGTTTTTGTAATACAGATTGTTAACTAAATCTTTTAATTTTGTTTTAGCTACATTCAATTGTGATTTTGATGTTCCTTCTGATATTTGTAACATACTTGCTATTTCTTTATGTCCGTATCCTTCAATAACAAAAAGGTTAAAAATAGTTTTGCATCCTTCTGGAATATGATTCAGTAATTTTAGTAAATCTTCTTCTTCTAAATTGGTTTCAGGCAAACTCTCAGGTTGAATACTGAGCTTGGTATCTTCTAAATAAATATTGAAGTTGATGTTGCGTTTTAGTTGATGAAGACAATTGTTAACCGTAATTTTTCTAGCCCAAGCTTCAAAAGCGGCAAGTTCTTTTAATTGATCCATTTTAGTGAAAATGGTATAAAATGCGTCGGCTAAAATTTCTTCAATATCTTCTTCTTTTTTTAAATAGCGTTTGCAAGTGCGATAGAGCTTTGGCGACAAATATTCATACACTTGCCTTTGCGCATCTCGATGCATTTTTTTGCATGCTATTAATAGGGTTTCGTTTATCACTATAAATGTCTTTATTATAAAGAGCGTTTATTTTATAAAAAGGTTGGGACGAGGTTGAAAAAAAGTTTACAGAGTTCAGTTTTCTGTTATTTAATATTGAAAACGGATTAAAAATCTATTATCTATTATCTATTCTCAATTTATAAATACTCGATTCCAATACCTCAGTATCATTATCTTCGCAGAGTAAAAATTCTATTGAAGTTGCTGATTTTTTAAATAGCGTAATTCCTTCAAATTTAAGTGTGTCGGTTATTTTTTCAGTAAAATCGATTTCCATAGTTTTTATATCAATGCGACCAATAATACTTCCTAAAACATCACCGTCATCATAAGTAGATTCGGTATTTTCGGCTGTTGCTAAGAAATAAATTTTATCATTAACTAAAACAGCATCAGTAAAACTAGCTCTCACTTCTTTTATTTTTGGAAGTTTGTAATCGTTGGAAAGTATGCGTATTTGACCAGCAAGATTTTTACCATCAATTGAAAAAACTACATTTTTAGTATTTTTTCCGTTGCCTCGATTGAATAAAAACCAAGTTTCGCCATTGAAAATTGCACCTTCAATATTAAAATCGTCTGGTTTTATTTCACCAAACGATTGCATGCCTAAATACAAATCGGATAAATCGGTTGTAGCTATTACTTTTTTGGTTACAGCATCAACTTGTATCATTTTATTGCGATTTTTTGTTGAACCGGATCCGAATAGATATAAATTATTTTCAAATTGGGCGATGGCTTCAAAATCGGGTTTGAGTTTTTTTAGTATATTTTCTTCTGGATTTTGAGTTAATGGATATCGATCTAATTTTTTGGAATTCATTTGGTATTCATACAAATACGAACTGTTATCGCCAATTGCTATAATAGAATTGTTTTGATAAATTAATCCAGATGCCGAGCCTAAGCCAATAATTTTAAAAAGTACCGAAAGTTGAAATTTTTCCATAAGTTTGTTGATGTTTACTTCCGATACTTCGGAATAGCCCTGATAGAGCCGATATCCTTGCGTAGTTTACGGAGCAAGATAAAGGCGAAAGCAGGAAATAGCTTCCCAAAAATAATACTTTTAAATGAATAAAATATGAACTCGATTATTACAGATGATTTTAAAGTTGTTGGTACTATTGAATTATCCAAATTACCTACAAAATTAACGATTGATACGGATAAAGAAGAAGAGGAATTGGCTTTGGATAAAGTCCAAATTAAGTTAAGCAAAAAGCAAGATGCAATGTATGCGCATAATAAATATGCGTTTTTAATTTGTTTGCAAGGCATGGATACGAGTGGAAAAGACAGTTTGATTCGCGAAGTTTTTAAAGAATTTAATCCGCGTGGCGTTGTTGTTCATAGTTTTAAAATACCCAATTCGACCGAGTTGGAACACGATTATTTGTGGCGTCATTATTTGGCATTGCCCGAAAAAAGGAAGTTTGCTGTTTTTAATCGAACGCATTACGAGAATGTTTTGGTAACGCGTGTGCATCCCGAATATATATTGTTTGAAAATTTACCTGGAATTGAAAAAGTAGAAGATATTACGCCTCAATTTTGGGAAAATCGTTTTGAACAAATCAATGATTTTGAAAAACATATTGCGCAAAACGGAACTAAAGTGTTGAAGTTTTATTTTCATATGAGTAAAGAAGAACAGCGATTGCGATTGTTAAAACGATTGGAAACTCCCGAAGACAATTGGAAGTTTTCGACTGGCGATTTAAAAGAACGCGAACGTTGGGATGATTATATGAAGTATTACGAAGAAGCGATTAATAAAACGTCTAATGAAAACGCACCTTGGTATGTAATTCCGGCTGACGATAAAGGCATTGCTCGTTATATTGTTGCCAAAATTATTTTGGATGAGTTGGAAAAACTAACCGATATTGTTGAACCACAATTGGATGCGAAAGTAAAAGCAAATATTGAAATGTATCGTGAACAATTGAAAGGTTAAAAAAACACGCTGAAATTTAATTCAGCACTTTTTTTAATTCAAAAGTTTCTATGAATTAAAATTGGTTTGAAAAAAATTTTGAGCATCGCCAATTCTTTAAGAAAATAGAGTTAAACTGAGAAAAAGTTTTTCATTTTTTTATCTCAATTAAATATAAAAGTAAAAAAATGGTTCAGCAACTATTTTATCTAACTACTTTTGTTGAAAATTAAAAAAAATTGAATTTAGCACAATATACCAAAGAATTTAAATACAATTTGCAATTGGCTTATCCAGTAATTATTGGTATGGTTGGTCATACTTTGATCGGAATTGTAGATAATATTATGGTTGGAAAATTAGGTTCGACCGAATTGGCTGCAGTCTCTTTAGGAAATAGTTTAATTTTTATTGCCATGTCAATCGGAATTGGATTTTCTACAGCATTAACTCCCATTGTTGCCGAAGCTGACGCAGAAAACGACACCATTAAAATACGTTCTGCTTTTCATCATGGTCTATTTTTATGTACCATTTTAGGAATATTGCTTTTTGGATTGGTTGTGGTTTCAACACCAATAATGGAATTGCTTCACCAACCCAAAGAAGTTATTACTTTGGCAATACCTTATTTAGATTGGGTTGCTTTTTCGTTGGTTCCGTTAATTATGTATCAAGGGTACAAACAATTTGCAGATGGTTTAGCAATGACAAAATATTCTATGTATGCTATTGTTTTAGCGAATATTATTCACGTCATCATTAATTATTTTTTAATTTATGGCGTTTGGATTTTTCCGAAAATGGGAATAATTGGTGCGGCATTAGGAACTGTAATTTCTAGAATATTGATGGTTATCTTCATGCATTTCATAATGTATAAACAAGAAAAATTAAAGCAATATTTTCAAGGATTTAATTTAGATGCTATAAAAAAAGCAACAATAAAAAAAATTGTTAACTTAGGATTTCCCTCTGCTATGCAAATGTTATTTGAAGTAGTGCTTTTTACAGCAGCTATTTGGCTTTGCGGAAATATTGGGAAAACAAGTCAAGCAGCCAACCAAATTGCACTGAGTTTGGCATCGATGACGTTTATGTTTGCGATTGGTTTGAGTGTGGTTTCTATGATTCGTGTGAGCAATCAAAAAGGATTGCAAGACTATAAAAACTTGATTGTAATTGCTCGTTCTGTATTTTTATTAGCCATATTAATTGAAATTATTTTTGCAGTTTTATTTGTTGTTTTTCATCAAATTTTGCCTCCATTATTTTTAGATATGAATGATCAAACGCAACTTTTAGATAATGCAGAAGTGGTTACCATTGCTGCAAAACTGCTTTTAGTTGCTGCGGTTTTCCAAATATCTGATGGTATTCAAGTAGTAGTACTTGGTGCATTACGTGGTTTACAAGATGTGAAAATTCCGATGTATATCACTTTTGTGGCCTATTGGATAATTGGCTTTCCAATATCGTATTATTTAGGCGAATATACCGAATTGAAAGCTGTTGGAGTTTGGATTGGTTTACTTGCCGGATTGTCGTCTGCTGCAATTTTTTTGTATATTCGTTTTCATTTAATTACAAAAACGTTACTTTTGAATAAAGTTCCCAAAACTGATATTTATGATACAATTTTATAGAAACGAAGAATTCAAGCAAATTATTATAGATGCTCCACTACAACTTAACTATGCAATCTCAAATCATGGTCGTTTGATTAGCTACAAAGATAATTTTAAAGAAGGTAATGAATTAAAAGGAGGAATAGTTGAAGGTTACAAAGTTTTTAAATATAGCATAAGAGTTGATGGTATTAGAAAAAGCAAACATTTTTTATTTTACAGATTAGTAGCCGATTATTTTTTGCCAAAAGAAAATGAAGATCAAACGTTTGTTTTACATTTAAACTATGATAAAATTGATGATCATGTGCGAAATTTGAAATGGGCAAACCAAGCAGAACTCACAGCACATCATATAAAAAATCCGTGTGTAATAGCTGGAAAAGCTAAAACCTTAGCACACAATATTAAAGCCGATGGCCGAAAACTAACTTCTACTCAAGTAATTCGTATCAAAAAAATGCTACAACGAGAAGGCAACAAAACACGATTAGTAATGATTGCCAAACAATTTAATATTACTACACAACAATTGTATCGCATACGAACGGGTGAAAATTGGGGACACATCATAGTATAAATCAATAAATCTGTAACTTATATACTATTGTTACGTATAATCAGCGTATAATATAAATATTTATAAAAATGATACTATTAATTATTATTGGGATTATATTAATTATTGTTGGTTTTTCTTTTAAAGACGTTTCCAATCCACTTTCAAAATTTTCAAGAATTTTCAGAATCGCAGGTTTTGTAATTATTTTGTTGGGAATTGTTTCCTCCACATTCAAACAAATTAACGCCGGAAAAGTAGGAGTGAAGTCGTTGTACGGAAATGTGCAATCGGATGTTTTAGAAAGTGGATTGAATATCATAAATCCGTTAATGGATATTACTACTTTTGATGTTCAAACACAAAATTACACCATGTCGGCAATTCATAGCGAAGGTGCTCAAGAGGGCGATGATGCTATTCGCGTTTTATCTAATGACGGATTAGAAGTAGTGATTGATTTAACCGTTTTGTACCGAGTTATTTCTGCTGATGCGCCAAAAATACTAAAAGGAATTGGAGAAAATTATACCGATAAAATTGTACGTCCAGTTACCCGAACTCGTATTCGTGACAACGCTGTTTATTATGATGCTGTTGCTTTATATTCGACTAAAAGAGGCGAATTTCAACAGCGAATTTTTAAAAGTATCGAAGCCGATTTTAAATCAAGAGGCTTATTTTTAGAACAACTTTTAATCCGAAATATTAATTTACCAGCATCTGTAAAAACGACTATTGAAAGTAAAATTAATGCTGAACAAGATGCTCAAAAAATGACTTTCGTACTTCAAAAAGAAAAGCAAGAAGCCGAACGTAAACGAGTGGAAGCACAAGGTATAGCCGATTACCAGCGAATTATTTCTTCTGGTTTAACCGACAAACAACTCCAATACGAACAAATAAAAGCACAAAAAGAAATCGCAACTTCACCTAACACCAAAATTATTTTTATGGGAAAAGGAAGCGCACCAGTGATTTTGTCTGATAAATAGTTTTTTTAAAAGTTTATTCGGTAATTTGTCTAATCGGTAATTTGATTTCGAATAACCAATTTAACAAATAATCAAATCCACATACTATGCAATTACCAAAATTTGTTCTAGCCGACAACTCCGATTTTCCGGATGATATTTTTATTATTCACCTCGATTTCCCTCGTTTTATTATCAATTTAAAAGATGATGAAGTCGAATTTATTGAAGATTTAGAAGGCGAAGATGAAAAAGAACTCGAAAGTGAAATGGAACATTTAATTACGCTTGCTGAAGAATTCTATGACAAAGAAATGGCAGAATTCGAAGAAGAATAGTTATTCCAATTATTCTAAAAACCCATTTTTTAAAGCATAAACTGCCAAGCCAACACGAGTTTTTAACTCGAGTTTTTCAAATAAACTATCTCGGTAACTTTCTACTGTTCGGGGACTGCAGAACATTTTTTCGGAAATTTCTTTGTAGTTCATTTCAGTGACTGTGAATTTAAGAAATTCGGTTTCTCGATCAGTTAGTTTTATAGTATTTGAAATGGCTTTTTTATCATCATTTAAACTTTTAAAAACCAATCGCGAAGCCCAATCTGGATAATAAAAACCATCATCAATTAATTTTAATAAGGCTTTTTCTAATTCGGCAGGATGTGTGTTTTTTAATAAATAACCATTGGCTCCATTTTTTATCATTTTAATCACACTTTGCTCATCGTCTTGCATGCTTAAAGTCATAATCAATACATCGGGATGGTTTTCTTTGAGCCATTTTGCGGTTTCAAATCCGTCCATAATAGGCATGCTAATATCCAAAAGTACAATTGAAGGAATGTTCTTATTATCCTTTAATTTTTCGGTTAAAACTTTTCCGTTTTCACATTCATATAGCACTTCAAACTGTTCAAAATTTTGAATTATACCGCGCAAAGCTTGGGCTATTAGTGTATGATCATCGACAATTACAATGGAGTGTTTCATGAATTTAATGGTATTTCAATAACTAATTTTGTTCCGTATTCATTGCTTTGTATGTTGTAATTTCCACCAATTATTTCGGTGCGTTTTTTCATATTGCTTAATCCAATTCCGTTGCTAACAATAGCATTCAAGTCAAAACCTTTTCCGTCATCATTTAAAGTTAAAATAAGAAATTCATTGATAGTATTTAAAGATACTTTTATGTTTTTGCAATTGGCATGTTTGATACTATTCTGAATAAACTCTTGTGTAATGCGTAACAAAACACTTTTTACTTGATAATTTAAACTTATTTTATCGGATGAAGAAGTAAAATGTACTGTACAAATTTTTGCTTCATTTATTTTAGCACATTCTTCTTCTAATAATTTTGATAGCGTAGTGCTGTCGATTGCGTTATTAGTCAATGATTTAGACAATTCTCTTAATTCAGAAAGCGATTCATTGATAATAGAACTAATGTTTTCAATATTGGTGTTGATTTGTGGTGCTTTGTTTTCATACGCCAATTGTTGCGTGTACAAACTAGCCAAGGTTAATTTCTGACCAATATTATCGTGAATTTCCCTACCAATATGTTGCATGGTTTGCGTTTGAATTTCGAGCTGTGTGGATAAGAGTTCTTTTTGGTGTTCTTCGTGTTGATGGTGTAAAAGCATATTGTGTTCTTTTTTTTTAAGATGGTATTGACGAATGTAGATGACTATTGCACTTAGAAAGGCAATAATAAAAATATTAAAAATAATTAACTCTATGATGAATGTGGTTTTCCCCATATAAACGAAGCAGCTATTATTAAATAGAAAAAATAGTTTAGTAATTGAAATAATGTAAAATAATTCCACCAAATTTTCACAGTATTCTCATATGCGAAACCATCAAAAGCAAAAAAAGGTAATGTGCCAACATAAAATAATGCAACACCAATATTAATATAAAACATTTTATTTTTTGTAAATTCTAAAATTTTATCTGACTGAATTTGAATAAAGAACTCTTTTAAAACAAGATAAAAAAGCAGTAAAACTCCAATTGAATAACTTGTCTGATTTATAATTCTCGTCTTTTCAAAATTAAACACTTCAACAATTACAAATAATAAAAAATAAATCAAGCAAATAATCCAAAACAATCGTTTGTTATTAAATTCTTTAAATGCATAGAGCCAATAAAAAAATAAAAATTCAAAAGGAATTACAAAATAATTATAATAATTTTTTCTATACTCTTGATGATATTCTAAAAACCAAACACTAAAACCCTCTAGAATGAAAATGGTTACTATATAATATACTAACCATTTCCAGTGAGTGTTTTTAACTTCATTGTATTTTATAATACCTATAATTGCACAAAATAAAACAGGAACTATTGTATAAGCTCTTAAAAAAAGTTGTAATTCAGACATATTATTCTATTCAAAAGATAAGCCAGGAGGAGTTCCTGGAGGATAAAGAGCACCATGATTTTTTGCAGTTGTACGATCAATAGGATCTGCAGCATCTTTCGAACCTGTTATAGCAATTACATCGACTTTTGAAGCTGCACTTGTGTCAATATCACCTGGCTCTTGATTTTCGTTTTTTGGTTTGGTATATTTTGGTAAACCAGTAGTGTAAGTTGCAGCGTTAAACGGATTAAAATCTAATTCATTTCCGCCTACATGAATTGTTGGTAAAATAACAATAGTATGTTTAAATTCGTAATCTTGCTTAGTTGCATCGCCATCAAAAGCAGATAAATCATCGTATTTTCCTGCCTTCCAAGTTGATTTATCCGGATACGAAGCGTAATACATACGCAAACCTAATTTATTTGTTTTTGTATTATCACCATTTTTTTCGACACCTTTTTCAATATGATAAATGAATTTTTTTATCGAATCTAAATCAAACCATATCGAATAGGCATCGTCCATCGCCATGCCAGAAGAACTTTTAATAGCTTCTAATTGATTTTCTCTGTATATTGAAACCATGTCGCCTACTAAGCCTGTTTTTAAAGTACTGGGATTGTATTTATCATAATCCATACAGACACTATTATCTGCTGTAATTACAACATCTTGAGAGTTGTAATAAAAAAAAGTTACTGCTAGTGCTAAAAGTAAAGCTGCAATAATTAATCGGAGTTGTTGTGTTGTTGTCATAGTTTTAAGTTTTAAGGTTTTTTAAAAATAGTTTTTATTTCGATACAAAGAAACAATCACTTTAAATTTTTTAATACAGTTATTCGCACATTTTTGTTATCCGTTAAACAACGGTATTTTTTTAGTTAAAACCTCTTAATGTTTTTAGTTTAATGCTCATCGATCCATTTTGGCATTGATTGTTGTTTTGCCATGTACTTTTTGAGGTACAAAATTAATTCATGGCGCAACCCGAAAAGCCAATTATAGAGTAGGGAAAACAAAAACTTTATATTATGAAAAAAGTAAACATTTTTGCAACAACACTATTGATTGCAATTTCAACATCAGGTGCTTTTGCACAACAAATTGCAGGATCTTCTGTTTTTTCACCATCGGCTGGTGGAGCAAGAATTTTAGCTGCTCAAGGAAACACAGCTGCCGATCCAGCTATTGGTTTTCAAAGTAGTGTTTCAGATCCATTTACTGCACAAAATGATGGTGGAGGAGGAAACGGAATTTTTAGACCATTAGCCAACACTATGGCATTCGCAACTGCAAGTTTAGAGCGAATGCGAATTGATGTTAGCGGAAATGTTAGTATTGGAACAGCAACTCCGTTGGCAAGACTAACAGTTGCATCAGTACCTGCTGGACTACAAACTGCGATCAGTGGAAAAGGTATTTCTGTAGGTGTTTTTGGAGAAGCTTTCGAAATGACAGCAGCAGCACTTACTCAACAAGGAATTGATCGAGGAGATGTTGAAGCCATTGGTGTATTTGGAAAAGGAACTTATACAACACATTCTGGTAACGGAAGTGTATTTGGAGTCGCTGGTTCTGCTGTTACTGCAAATCCATTAAATAATATTGGGGTGTTAGGTGAAGCAAGAAATGCGAATGGTTATAATACTGCAGTTATTGGTTTGAATGAGTCAACAGTAGGGATTTTTAATACAGGTACATCTGGTTATGTAGCTTTAAATCCTTCTGGTATTTGGAGTAGAGCTATTGCAGGTTATGCACCAGTAGCACCCAATCATTTTGCTGGTTATTTTGAAGGAAATGTTGATGTACAAACAGGTTCAGTTCGTGTTGGTAATGTAACTACTCCAGTAGGATATAAATTGTATGTTGAGCAAGGAATTTTGACAGAAAAAGTAAAAGTGGCTGTAGCGTCTTCTCCAGCTTGGGCTGATTATGTTTTTGCTGCCGATTACAAATTGAAACCACTTTCTGAAGTTGAAAAATTCATTGATGAAAACAATCATTTACCAAATATTCCTTCTGCACAAGAACTTGTAAATGAAGGTTTGGATTTAGGAAAAATGCAAGCACTTCAAATGGAAAAAATTGAAGAATTGACGTTGTATCTTATTAAAATTAAAAAAGAAATTGAGGTTTTGAAAAAAGAAAACACAATTCTAAAATCACAAATTACTAAAAACTAATACCATGAAAAAAATACTTATATTTTCATTATTAGTACTCATAAGTTGTGAATTTGGTTGGGCACAATGTTCACCAACAGTTACCATTACTGGAGTTTACACAACAACTTATACAGGTTCTAATTCGTGGATTGCCTCGAGCGGAATAACAATTATTCCGACTGGAGCTAATGTAACATTAGACGCAAATCCTGCAACAAATGGTTATGTATTATTAGATACTGGATTTGAAACGCAACCAAATTCAACATTTTTAGCAGTAGTTCAAACACCTTGTGCTGCCAATATAACTACACAAATACAAAGTTCACAATGTGGTTCAGCGTTACCTACTTTAGCAACAACCATATTATGTAATTGGTATACAGGAGCATCAGACTACCGATTTAGAATTACGCAAGTTGATATGATTACCAATTTACCAATTGCGCCACCATTATTTAAAGATCGAAATATAAATAACATTGCTTTGTGTAATGTGCCTGGTATCATTTATAATGCAAAATACTCAATTGATATTGATGTTAAAGTTGGTGGTGTATGGTTAAACACCTATGGTCCTCCTTGTACAGTAACTACACCAAATCCGGTAAGTACAATTGGAGCGCAATGCGGAACTACATTAACAGCAATGAACCAATGGATTAACACAACATATGTTCCTTATGTTAATTGGTATCGTTTTAGAATTACTGAATTAGATGGTTCATTACTGCCAGTTGGTGTTCCAAAAATAACCACTCAAAATATAAATAAATTCAGAATGACACAATTGACAGGTATCTTATATGGAACAACTTACAGTGTTGAAGTAGCATTGGAAAATTTAGACGGAACATATTTACCTTACAATGTTGCGTGTAATATAACTACACCACCTTATCCAACAACTCAGTTAATACCATCGCAATGTTCTGGATTTGCAGTTGCTAATGGTTCGCAATTTATATACTGTAATACTGTTTCAGGAGCATCAAATTATCGTTTTAGATTGTATGATGGTGTAACTTACACAACGCCTTACACAAATAGTTTAAATAAATTCAAACTAAATAATTTTGTAGGATTATTGCCAAGTACAACTTATACGGTTGAGGTTGCTGTTAAAATGACAAGTGAACCAGGATTTGGTCCTTACGGGAGTATGTGTACCATAATATCACCAGCAGTATTTAGAACAGATGTTACTTACAACACTACTTTGTTTAAAGCCATTGCGTATCCTAATCCGTTTGTTTCTAGTTTCTTACTTGATGTAAAAACATCGAGCGAATCGAAAATTCAAATTAGAGTTTACGACATGTTAGGTAGAATTTTAGAAGATAAAACAGTAGAAAATAAAGATGTATCATTTTTAGAAATTGGTACTGATTATCCATCAGGAGTGTACAATGTTATTGTTACACAAGATGATAATTACAACACGTTACGAGTGATTAAAAAGTAAAATCACATCAAAAGCGGAATAGTTAAGTTGTTATTAAACTCTGTCAAAGTTTAAAACTTTGACAGAGTTCTAAAATCCCAATTCATTTGTTTGGGATTTTTTTATCTAAAATACTTTCCTAACAAAATCATAGCCGCTGCAAAAGGTGACATTTCATCGTTTGCAACGGCAATTTTGTTTTCTTCCAATTCTTTTATAATTTCAGGGTGATTATAAAAATTCGATTTCAATTGTTCATTAATCGTTTCCATCATCCAAAATTGGTTTTGATCTTTGCGTTTTTGTTCAAAATAATGGTTCTCTTTAACCAACTCGATGTAGTCAGAAATCGTTTTCCAAACTCCATCAATTCCTTCTTTTGTGTATGAACTGCATGTGGAAGCTGTCGGAATCCAACCCGATTTTTTTGCCGGAAACAAATGCAACGCTCTATTGAATTCGGTTTTCGCTAATTTAGCTTTATTGATATTATCACCATCAGCTTTATTAATGACAATAGCATCCGCCATTTCCATAATTCCTCTTTTAATTCCTTGCAATTCATCGCCAGCCCCCGATATTTTTAATAATAAAAAGAAGTCAACCATACTGTGAACTGCCGTTTCGCTTTGTCCAACACCAACAGTTTCTATAATGATTGTATCAAAACCACAAGCTTCACATAATATAATTGTTTCGCGTGTTTTTCTAGCAACACCACCTAATGTTTCTCCAGAAGCACTCGGACGAATAAAAGCATTTTTATCTTTCACCAATTCTTCCATTCTAGTTTTATCTCCTAAAATACTTCCGTGACTTATTGTACTACTAGGATCGACAGCCAAAACCGCTACTTTTTTTCCTAAGGATGTTAAATGTTTTCCAAATACTTCAATAAACGTACTTTTTCCAACACCCGGAACACCAGTTATTCCTATACGAACCGATTGATTAGCATGTGGTAAACACGCTTGAATTATTGCATTTGCTTTTTCTAAATGTTCAGGATTTGTACTTTCAACCAAAGTAATAGCTCGACTCAAAGCGGTTTTATCGCCTTTTAAAATACCCGTAATTAAATCATTCGCCGAAGGTTGTTTTCTGCGCATTTCTTTAATTACTGATACAGACGATGAACTCAACGTATGTGGTTGCACTACACCATCTTTTTCAGATAAAGCCGATTTTTTTGAAGGTTGTTTCAATTTTAAAAGTTTTTCTAATACAAATTTACATAAAATAATTCCTTTGAGAACTTTACGTTAAAACTTTGCGTCTTTGCAGTTAAAAAAGTACTTTTGCAGTATTAAATAAATGATTTTGCAAACCCAAACAACTTCAATAGAAAACAACAATCAATTACTTCAAAAAACTGTTTTTTCTATACTTTTTTCAATCAGTTTTGCGCATTTAATCAACGATTTAATTCAAGCTATAATTCCGTCTATTTATCCCATTTTAAAAGAAAGTTATCATTTAACCTTCACGCAAATCGGACTAATAACTTTCGCATTTCAATTTTCAGCCTCTATTTTACAACCTTTTGTAGGTTATTATACCGATAAATATCCGAAGCCTTTTTCTCAAATTTACGGAATGTTGTTTTCACTCGCAGGAATAATTTCTATAGCTTTTGCAAATAACTTTTATTGGATTATTGCTTCAGTAATTTTAATCGGAATTGGTTCTTCTATATTTCATCCCGAATCGGCTCGAATTTCTAATTTAGCTTCAGGTGGAAAAAGAGGTTTAGCACAATCAATTTTTCAAGTTGGTGGAAATTTTGGTACTGCACTCGGACCATTATTAGTGGCTTTAATTGTAGTTCCAAATTCACAAAAATATATTCTTTGGTTTGTTATTGCAGCTGTAATTGGATTACTGATTTTAAATAAAATTGCCTATTGGTACCGCGATCATTTGATGTTACGAAACCATAAAATAGAACCATTCATTAATCTGCACAGTTTGCCAAAACGCAAAGTCAAAATCGCTATTGCCATCTTATTGATTGTAATTTTTTCTAAGTTTTTTTATTCGGCTAGTCTTTCAACCTACTATACCTTTTACATTATTGATAAATTCAATCTTTCCATACAACAAGCACAATTCCACATGTTTATTTATTTGATTGCTTATGCTGTCGGAACTATTGTTGGCGGACCTTTAGGCGATAAATTCGGACGAAAACACATCATTTGGTTCTCCGTTTTCGGAGCAACTCCGTTTGCATTGTTGTTGCCTTATGTCGATTTATTTTGGACAGATGTGTTGATGATTATCATTGGACTGATAATTTCTTCTGCTTTTCCTGCAATCATTGTTTACGCTCAAGAATTAGTACCTAAAAAATTGGGTATGGTATCCGGACTTTTTTATGGTTTTGCTTTCGGAATGGGAGCTTTAGGTTCGGCTTTACTCGGAATTTTAGCCGATTATTCTTCCATTGGTTTTGTATATCAAGTGTGTTCTTTTCTTCCAATAATCGGAATCATTTGTTACTTTCTACCTAATTTGAAGAAGAAAAAAGTTGTTCTTTAAAAGCGAATGGTTTGGGCTTTTTTGTTATCCCTTTTCCCGCTTTTCGTCATGCGTGGCATTTCCTTCAATCGGGGCTAATTAGGATTTGTCTTTTGTAAATTTACTTTTTCAAATGAAATTTTCGTATCCCTCTGTGCAAACCTTCGCGCCTCTCTGTGTAATAACTTTTGTCTATCTCTGTGAAATTTCTTATTTTTACTATTCATTTATCAAATCATGCAAATCACACCCGAATTATATCAAAAACTAGTAACATTACTTGGTGAATCTTATGTTTTTACTGATCAAGAAACACTAAATCATTACGGTCACGACGAAACCGAAGATTATGTTTTTCCGCCAAATGTTGTGGTAAAACCTGCTAATACTCAAGAAATTGCTGAAGTTTTAAAAGTAGCCAACGAATTTAAAATTCCTGTCACGCCAATGGGAGCAAGAACAGGTTTAAGCGGTGGCGCATTGTGTATTTATCAAGGAATCGGATTGTCACTAGAACGTTTAAATAAAATTCTAGAAATCGACGAACAAAACCTTCAAATAACTGTCGAACCTGCCGTAATCACACAAGTATTAAGAGAAGCTGTTTCCGAAAAAGGATTGCTTTATCCTGTTGATCCAAGTAGTCAAGGAAGTTGTTGGATTGGCGGAAACGTTGCCGAAAATGCTGGTGGCGCTCGTGCTTTAAAATACGGTGTTACCAAAGATTATGTTCTAAATTTAGAAGTGGTTTTACCAACTGGTGCTATAATTTGGACAGGAGCGAACACGCTAAAAAACTCCACGGGTTATAATTTAACGCAACTAATGGTTGGAAGTGAAGGAACTCTAGGTGTAATTACCAAAATTGTTTTGAAATTAATTCCAAAAAATTCGCATAACGTATTAATGTTAGTTCCGTTTTATAAAGCGAGTCAAGCTTGTGAAGCCGTTTCAGCTATTTTTAGAGCCGGAATTGTTCCAAGTGCTTTAGAATTTATGGAACGAGATGCTATTGATTGGGCTTTGAAATTTGTAGATGGATTGAGTATTCAAGTAGGAGATGAAATTCAAGCACATTTGTTAATTGAAGTGGATGGAAATTATCCAGAGATTTTATTCTCAGAAGTTGAAAAAATAATGACGGTAATTGAACAATTTGAAATCGATGAAGTCTTGTTTGCAGATACTGAAGATCAAAAAAATGCGTTATGGAAAATGCGTCGTTCTATTGCTGAAGCTGTAAAATCGAATTCGGTTTATAAAGAAGAAGACACTGTTGTGCCTCGATATGTTTTGCCAGAATTATTAAATGGAATCAAAAAAATTGGTTCTAAATATGGATTTAAATCGATTTGTTATGGTCATGCTGGCGATGGAAATTTGCATGTAAATATTATTAAATCTGAGATGTCTGATGATAATTGGATAACAGAAGTGCCAAAAGGAATTCGTGAAATATTTGAATTAACGGTTTCTTTAAAAGGAACATTATCTGGAGAACACGGAATAGGTTATGTGCAAAAAAACTTTATGGATATTGCGTTTTCTAAAGTTCATTTGGAATTAATGGAACGTATAAAATTTGTGTTTGATCCAAATAATATTTTAAATCCAGGGAAGATTTTTCCGGACAACTTGTAATTGAACCGCAAAGGTCGCAAAGAATTATTCCTTACGACCTTTGCTTGAAACTCAGCGAACCTTGCGGTTAAGTATAAATTAGTTAATCTCTTTTAGGAGAATTTTTCTTGTCTCTTTTTTCAGCCTTTTTTTCTTTAGCGGTTTTAAGAGGTTCTTTCTTTACTGTTTTTTTAGCGTCTTGACTCTTTGCCATGATTTTATTTTTTAATAGTTTAGTTATCTTTTATGTATTGTAAATATAATAAAATAAATTAAAAATAAAAAAATCCTCAATTGTTTTATCAATCAAGGATTATCTATTTATGAAGTTCAACTGACCACTGCCAACTGACCACTGATCACTTTTTTATTCATTCACCAAAACCCAT
Source organism: Flavobacteriales bacterium (assembly GCA_031408335.1). Lineage (GTDB taxonomy): Bacteria > Bacteroidota > Bacteroidia > Flavobacteriales > Flavobacteriaceae > Flavobacterium. The sequence continues at coordinate 88,622 of JANNWH010000015.1, forward strand.
TCTCCATTAGCAACCATACTTTCGGCTTTTTTGAATTTCATGGTTTCTGTTTTACCACTCATGACATGTTTGATAGTAACAGTATCGTTTCTATTAATTTTTGGAGCATCGCGAACTATGGTTTCAGTGATCTGACGTTGTTGAGTTTGCCCAGCTTCTCTATTTTCTTGTGAAGCCGATTCATTGTTTTTTATTTCATCTCTAGATTCAGTGTATTTCTCCTTTTGACGAACTTCTTTAGCTTCTTGAATGTTATTATTTTGCTGAGGTAAATCGCCTTTAAATAAGAACGAAATCACTTCTTTATTAACACCATCAAGCATCGCTCGGAACAAGTTGAATGCTTCAAATTTATAGATTAGTAGAGGGTCTTTTTGCTCATGAACTGCTAATTGAACCGATTGTTTTAACTCGTCCATTTTGCGTAAATGTTTTTTCCAAGCTTCATCTACAATGGCAAGTGTGATGTTTTTTTCAAAATCAGCGACCAATTGTTTTCCATTACTATCAAACGCTTTTTTTAAATCGGTCACTACATTCAACGATTTTATTCCATCCGAAAACGGAACTACAATACGTTCAAATTTATTGCCTTCGTTTTTATAAACATTTGCTACAATTGGAAACGCTTCGCGTGCACTTCTTTCGGTTTTTTCAGTATAATAAACCAAGGCCGCTTTGTATATTTTTCCAGTCAATTCCGTTTCAGAAAGTTTATCAAACTCGCTTGATGTAATTGGTGAAGTTATTGAGAAATAACGAATCAATTCAAATTCAAAATTCTTAAAATCATTAGTTGCTTTATTTTCAGTTACAATTACTTCGCAAGTATCGTACATCATATTAGCAATATCCAATTTCAATCGTTCACCATGTAAAGCATGACGACGACGTTTGTAAACCACTTCTCTTTGTGCATTCATAACGTCATCATATTCTAACAAACGTTTTCGAGTACCAAAGTTGTTTTCTTCGACTTTTTTCTGAGCTCTTTCGATAGATTTGGTCATCATCGAGTGTTGAATCACTTCGCCTTCTTTCAATCCCATTCTGTCCATAATTTTGGCAACTCTATCCGAACCAAATAAACGCATTAAATTATCTTCTAAAGAGACATAAAATTGTGAACTTCCTGGATCACCTTGACGACCAGCACGACCACGTAACTGTCGGTCAACTCTACGAGAATCGTGTCGTTCAGTTCCGATAATTGCTAATCCACCAGCCGCTTTTACTTCTGGAGAAAGTTTAATATCGGTTCCACGACCCGCCATATTGGTGGCAATTGTAACGACTCCAGATTTTCCAGCTTCTTCCACAATTTGTGCTTCTTGCTTGTGCATTTTTGCATTCAAAACGTTATGCGCAACACCACGAATTTTTAGCATTCGACTCAATAATTCAGAGATTTCAACCGAGGTTGTTCCAATTAAAACTGGTCTTCCAGCTTGTGATAATTGCGTTACGTCTTCAATAACTGCATTGAATTTTTCACGTACAGAACGATAAATCAAATCTTCTTTATCAATTCTGGTCATTCCACGATTGGTCGGAATTTCAACTACATCTAATTTATAAATTTGCCAAAGTTCACCAGCTTCAGTAACTGCTGTTCCAGTCATACCAGCCAATTTACTGTACATCCTGAAATAGTTTTGAAGAGTTATTGTTGCAAAAGTTTGTGTTGCTGCTTCGATGGTTACTTGTTCTTTAGCTTCAATGGCTTGATGCAATCCATCCGAATAACGACGACCGTCCATTATACGACCAGTTTGTTCATCAACAATAAGAATTTTATTGTCCATGATCACATATTCTACATCTTTTTCAAATAATGTGTACGCTTTTAGAAGTTGTGTTAGCGTATGAATTCGTTCGCTTTTTACACCAAAATCTTGAAATAATTTTTCTTTAGCATCAGCTTCTTTATCTTTTTCAAGATTTTGTTTTTCGATTGAAGCAATTTCAGTTCCGATATCTGGAAGAATAAAGAAATTTTCATCTGTATCTTTTGATAGAAATTTGATGCCATTATCAGTCAATTCGACTTGATTGTTTTTTTCTTCAATAACAAAATACATCGCTTCATCTACCTTTGGCATTTCGCGATTGTTATCTTGCATGTATTGATTTTCTGTTTTTTGTAAAAGTGCTTTCACACCTTCTTCACTTAAAAACTTAATCAACGCTTTATTTTTAGGAAGGGAACGATACGCTCTCAATAATTGAAAACCACCATCTTTAGAATTACCTTCTTTAATTAATTTTTTGGCTTCTGATAAAAATCCGTTTGCCAATTGACGTTGTAAATTAAATAAATTTTCCACTTTTGGTTTCAATTCATTAAATTCATGGCGATCTCCATCAGGAACAGGGCCAGAAATAATTAATGGAGTTCGTGCATCATCAATCAAAACCGAATCGACCTCATCTACAATAGCAAAATTGTGTTTGCGTTGCACCAAATCTTCGGGAGCATGCGCCATATTGTCTCTTAAGTAATCAAAACCAAATTCGTTATTAGTTCCATAAGTGATGTCGGCTTCGTAGGCTTTTCGTCGTGAATCAGAGTTCGGTTGGTGATTATCAATACAATCAACTGTTAAACCATGAAATTCAAATAAAGGCGCTTTCCAAGTACTATCACGTTTAGCTAGATAATCATTTACAGTTACCAAATGAACGCCATTTCCTGTCAAAGCATTTAAATAGAGTGGAAGAGTAGCGACTAATGTTTTTCCTTCACCAGTTTGCATTTCGGCAATTTTACCTTCGTGTAAAACGATTCCACCAATCAACTGAACGTCGTAATGAATCATATCCCAAGTGATTTCTTTTCCTGCAGCGTTCCATGAATTTGCCCAAGTTGAGGTTTCTCCATCAAGAGTAATATACGGTTTTGTTTCCGATAATTCTCTGTCTTTTGGTGTTGCAGTTACTGTTAAGGAAGTATTTTCTTTAAAGCGTTTAGCTGTTTCTTTAATTACAGCAAATGCTTCAGGAAGAATATCTTTCAATACTTTTTCAGTTACATCATATGCTTCTTTTTCAAGCGCATCAACAGCATTGTAGATATCTTCTCTTAGGTCAATATCTTCTGTAGTTTCAGCTTCTAATTTTTTAGCAGCAATTTCAGCATCAAGTGTGGCTCGAGATTGTTTTATTTGTTCTTTAAAACCAGCTGTTTTTGCTCTTAATTCATCGTGTGAAAGAGAAGTAAGAGTTGGTTCAATTGCTTTAATTTTGGTGATATAGTGTTGAGTGGCTTTGACATCTTTCTCCGATTTATCGCCAACAAATGCTTTTATAATACTATTTATGAAACTCATAATGGTTTTTTATTTTATTTTTAAAGTCCCGAAACTTCGGGATGCAAATTTAAACAAAAAAAAAGCCCCGAAGGAGACTTTTTTCTTGTTGTGTTTGTTTATTTTTTTTAATATTCATCCTCATTCCAAAGATAATCTTCGTCTGTGGGATAATCGGGCCAAATTTCTTCCATTGATTCGTATATTTCGCCTTCGTCTTCAATTGATTGAAGATTTTCAACCACTTCTAGTGGAGCTCCGGCTCTGATAGCGTAGTCAATAAGCTCATCTTTGGTTGCTGGCCAAGGCGCATCACTTAAATAAGATGCTAATTCTAATGTCCAATACATCTGCTTTCGATTTTATAATTTATGCAAAAATAAATTTATTACTGAAAAAGTCAAGTAAAAAATGAATTATTTTTAATTAAAGTTAAGAACGTTTTTTTTTTGTGTTCAGTGTTCAGTGTTCAGTGTTCAGTTTTACTACTAAAACAACTATAATTTACTTAAATAATAATTGTATAAAATTGAAACCTAAAAACAGAATTTGATGCTTAGAACTTTTTTACTGAGAACTGATTACTGAGAACTGATCACTACTTCCTCGGAATCCATTTCACTTCATCTGCGTCAAGGTCTAAAGACAACTTTCGTGCCAACACAAAAAGGTAGTCAGAAAGTCGGTTTAAGTATTTAATTACCATTTCATCAGTGGGTTCAATGTCATTTAAATGCACTGCTAATCGTTCAGCACGACGGCAAACGCAACGCGCAATATGACAATATGACACAGTTGTATGTCCGCCTGGTAAAACAAAATGAGTCATTGGAGGTAATTGGGTTTCCATTGTATCAATTTCATTTTCAAGAAATTCGATATCCGATTCGATTATTCCTAGGTTTTGAAGTCGTGGTTGACCATTTTTTAAGGTTTCTTTTTCTGGTGGAGTTGCTAAAATGGCACCAACTGTAAACAATCGATCTTGCACTTCAATTAAGACATTTTGATATAATGGATTGATATTTTGATCACGAATTAATCCGATGTGCGAATTTAACTCGTCAACGGTTCCGTAACTTTCAATTCGAATATGATCTTTAGAAACGCGAGTTCCTCCGAAGAGTGCTGTGGTTCCGTTGTCGCCAGTTTTTGTGTATACTTTCATTTGAGATGTATTTTGTTCAATATTCAAAATTGAATGTTGAATATTCAATGTTGAACTTTGAATTTTGAATTTTCAAAGATAACAAAAATTAAAATGGATAATTTTATAGCCCTGATTGGATGGAAAAACAAATTGTTTTTACAATTTTTTTGGAAGTAAAGCAGGAAAATGGACGACAAAAATGCCCAAGCAATTAGCTTCAGATTTTAAAGATGGTCAACATTTAAAGTATCCGTTTCGATCATTCCATCACGTAAACGGATAACTCGATGCGCATATTTTGCAATATCTTCTTCGTGAGTCACCACAATTACAGTATTTCCGTTTTTATGAATATCATTAAAAAGATTCATAATTTCGATTGATGTTTTACTGTCTAAATTTCCGGTTGGTTCGTCGGCAAGAATAATAGAAGGTTTGTTAACTAAAGCACGAGCAATTGCTACTCTTTGACGTTGTCCACCAGAAAGTTGATTGGGTTGATGGTCCATTCTATCAGACAAATTTACTTGTGTCAACACTTCGGTAGCTCTTTTATTTCGTTCCGATTTAGAAAAGCCAGCATACACCATAGGCAAACCAACATTATCTAATGCAGTAGTTCTAGGAAGTAGATTAAATGTTTGAAAAACAAAACCGATTTCTTTGTTACGAATTTCAGCTAAATCGTCGTCGTGCATTTGACTAACATCATTTCCATTTAATATGTAGGAACCTGATGTTGGTGTATCCAAACATCCTAAAAGGTTCATTAAAGTCGATTTTCCGGAACCTGACGGACCCATTAATGCTACATATTCGCCTTTATTTATCTCTAAATCGATTCCTTTTAAAACATTGATAATTTCGCTGCCAAGAACGAAATCTCTTTTAATATTGGTTATTTTAATTAATGGATTTGCCATTTGATTTTAGAATGAAGATTAACGATTTTTGATTTCAGAATTATAAAAAATTTAAAATTGAGCTTATTTGATTTATTGATGCAGCCATTGTCCAAAGGTATAACCTGCTTTAGCTATAGTTATTATACCCAAAATTACAACAAAAGGTAATAAAAATTGAAATTGTTTTGATTTTAAGAAATTAGTGTTTTCCATAATAATTAATTTATAACGATAAGTAGACTTTGGTATCCTTTTGTTACAGATTTTAAACCCGAATCACAAAATGTTCCTTTTCTTGCTCACTTCTAAAGAATACAATTCCCCATTGAAAAGTATCAATGGTAACGGTAACTTTAGGATGATTTTTTATTATTTCCCATGCTTCATTCATTCCTACACTCCAATGAATATCATCAAAAATCCAAATGGTATCATTAGTAATAGTGGTAAGTAATAAATCGAAATAATCTAGAGTGGCGGTTTTGGAATGGTTGCCGTCGAAGTAGATTAGGTTGTAGATTGTAGGTTGTAGGTTGTAGGTTTTTAAATAGTCTTCAAATTTAGTAATAATAAATTCGATATTATTTAGATTTTGGAATTGACAATGATTTTTTGCAATTGCCATTGTATTAGGACAACCTTCTAAAGTTGTAATTTTTGCTTTTCTATTTAGCTTCGCTCTGTTCGTCTTCGCCTCGAGTCCTAATGATAAAGCTGAAGTCGCTAATCCTAATGATGTTCCAATTTCTAAAATGGTTGTTGGTTGAAAATAATTCACCAATCGAAATAACAATTCGGCTCTTTTTACAGAAATTCCTGCGTTTTTCACAATTTGGTTTATGGCTCTTGTATTGCTTTTAAAAACTTTGGAACCCGCACCGAAATCAGTGACTTCAATAGTATTTTTGTTTTGAAGTAATACTTTTCGGTAGTCATTTAAAATCGAATACTCAGGATATTTTAGTTTGTCGTAAAAGCATTTCGTAACCAAATCAAAAACAAATGGCGAATGTACTCCGTGTTGATTTTTGGACCGCCAGAGGAAGTTGATATAGGATTTTATGATGTGTACCATATTTTTCTCGCAAAGGCGCAAAGGCGCAATTTAAACTTTGCGGCTCTGCGACTTTGCGAGCCAATTTTTTTATTCTATTTTAGAAGAAAGCTCAAACCAACGTTCTTCTTTTTCTTCCATTGTTTGAATGACTTTTTGCAATTCGTTGGCTTTAGCTTCTATTTGCTTCGCCTGTTCGCTTTCGCTCGAGTCGGTATCTGCTACTTTACCATCAGAAAATAATTGCTCAATTTGTTTCTTTTGGTATTCTAAATCTTTTATTTCTTTTTCTATTTTATTGAATTCCTTTTGTTCATTAAAATTCAAACCGCTAGAAATAGTATTTACTTTCCAATTTGTTTTTTCTTTGTTATCGTCTTTATTTGCTGGTTCAGACGAATCTTCATACGCTCTAAAATCGGAGTAATTTCCCGGAAAATTTTCTACAATACCGTTTCCTCTAAACACAAACAAATCGTCCACAATTTTATCCATAAAATACCTGTCGTGCGAAACAACAAGCAAACAACCTGGAAAATCCAATAAAAAACTTTCCAATACATTTAACGTAATTATATCCAAATCGTTTGTAGGCTCATCCAAAATTAAGAAATTCGGATTCTGAATTAAAACCGTACACAAATACAATCGTTTCAATTCGCCACCACTCAATTTCTCTACAAAATCGTATTGTTTTTTGCTGTCGAATAAAAAGCGTTCCAACAATTGCGATGCCGAAATAATTTTTCCTTTTGTAAGCGGAATGTATTCGCCGTATTCTTTAATAATATCAATCACACGCTGACCTGGTTTCGGATTGATTCCGCTTTGCGTATAATAGCCAATTTTTATCGTGTCGCCAGTTACTACTTTTCCACCATCAACCGGAATGGTTTTGGTTAACATGTTCAAGAAAGTCGATTTTCCAGTTCCGTTTTTACCAATAATACCGATTCGGGCGCCACGTTGAAAATCATAACTAAAATTTTCTAGAATTACTTTATCGCCAAATCGTTTCGAAATTTTATGCAGTTCGATGATTTTACTTCCCAAACGCTCCATGTTAATTTCGAGTTCCACCACATTTTCTTTTCTTCGACTTTCAGCTTTTTCTTTAATCACATAAAAATCATCTTGACGCGATTTCGATTTAGTAGTTCGTGCTTTCGGTTGTCGTCGCATCCAAGCCAATTCTTTCACAAAGAGATTTTGCGCTTTATCAATACTCGAGTTTTCAGAAGCAATTCGCTCTTCTTTCTTTTCTAAATAATACGAATAATTACCTTTGTATTGGTACAATTTTCCGTTGTCTAATTCGATAATTTCGTTGCAAACACGTTCTAAAAAAAAACGATCGTGAGTTACCATAAACAACGTAATATTTTCTTTTGCAAAATAACTTTCCAACCATTCAATCATCTCTAAATCAAGGTGATTAGTAGGTTCGTCTAAAATCAATAATTCGGGTCTATTGATTAAAATAATCGCTAATGACAATCGCTTTTTTTGTCCGCCAGATAAATTTTTGACTTTTAATTTAAAATCTTCCAACTTCAATTTAAACAAAATTTGCTTGAATTGCGTTTCAAAATCCCACGCATTATGGCGATCCATATCGTCAAAAGCTTTTTCATAAGCATCGCTGTCTTCTGGGTTTTCTAATGCTTTTTCATAGCGTTCAATGACGTGCAAAATTTCGTTATCCGAAGCAAAAATACTTTCTTCAATTGTTAATTCATCTTGCAAAATAGGAACTTGTGACAAAAACGCCATTTTGATTTCTTTACGAATCACTACTTGTCCAGTATCGGGCATATCATCTCCATTAAGAATTTTCATGATGCAGGTTTTCCCAGAACCATTTTTGGCTATGAAAGCAATTTTTTGGTCTTTATTAATTCCAAACGAAAGGTTTTTAAACAAGTTTCTTTCGCCAAACGATTTGGATATATTTTCTACTGATAAGTAATTCATGCTATGATTTAGAAATGCAAAAATAGTTCATTCTTTGTGATGATACACTATTTTAATGCCAAATAAAAAGCTGGCATTTCTGACAGCTAATAATAGTTTATTTTAAAATTTCAACTTCTAAATAACTCTCATCGAAAATTTTAATAAATGCTTTGGTATAATTTTCTTTTTTGGCTAGATATGGATTCTCTAGAAATTTTTGAGGATTTACTGCAATCAAAGGATACCAGGTACTTTGAATTTGTATTTGAATTTTATGCCCTTTTTTAAAGGTGTGTAAAACATCTTGTAGTCTAAAATTCACTTCGAAGGTTTTATCAGGAGTTATTGGTTCAGGTTTTTCGAAACTGTTTCTAAAACGCGCTGGCATAACTTCACTTCTTACCATTTGATGATAATTCGCATAGAGCACATTTGGTTTATCTTTATCTTGAGGTTCATCAGCAGGATAAATATCGATTAGTTTTACTATGAAATCGGCATCTGTTGCTGTTGTCACGATTTTTAACTTTGCCATAATTTCACCGGCTAAAGTAACATCGTCAGTTAAATAATCGGTTGTAAAAGTTACTACATCTGGTCTGCTTAAAGCAAATCTTTGGTCTTCACTCATATAATTCCTTGGTGTATTGCCATTGTATTCTGCATAATTAATGCTACTAGGAACTGGTTTGCTCGGGTCACTATAATATTCAGAATATGAATTAGTAGTAGATTTTCCATTTGCTAATTTTCCATTTGAGCTAAAATAGAAATTGAGTTTGGAACTTTCTTTAGGAGGCCAAGTCGCAAATTGTTTCCATTCTTTTTTCCCGGTATCAAACATGAAAGCTTCGGGAAGTGCAGCAGCATCTTTAGATTTTTGTTTTAAATAATGATTGAAGAATTTATATTCAATATTTTTTTGATAATAAGTGGCAATGCTATCTCCAAAATAAATATCATTATGATAATGCTTACCGTTTTCTCTAGACCAACCACCGTGTGAAAATGGTCCCATAACAATGGTGTTTTTTGCTTTCGGATTGTTTTTTTTAATGGTCTTGTAAATATTCAAAGGTCCAGCTAAGTCTTCAGCATCAAACCAACCACCAACAGTCATCACCGCATGATTTATTCCTTTTAAGTGTGGAAGTAAATTTCTAGATTGCCAAAATTCATCATAACTAGGATGGCTAACAATTTCTTGCATGAAAAAGTTATTTTGATAATATTTATCTACTCCTTCTTTTAATGTGCCTATTTCATTGTAAAAAATTGATCCGTCTCTGGAAGTCATTTTGATAGATTGGTCAGAATACCACGCTTTATTTTCAGCTTTTGTTTTTTGAACTCCAAAAACAGGAAATATTTTGAAATATCCCATCAAAAAAGCACCATTGTGATGAAAATCATCAAAAAAGAAATCAGAAATTGGAGCTTGTGGAGAAGAAGCAACTAAAGCGGGATGATTAGCCAAAGCTCCAACGGCTGCATAAAATCCAGGATAGGAAGTGCCATATTGACCCACTTTTCCATTATTGTTTTTTATATTTTTAATTAACCAATCTATGGTGTCATAGGTATCGGTACTTTCGTCAATATCTTTTTTTGTTTTGTGAGTCACTTGTGGTGTCATATTCGTAAAAGCACCTTCACTCATATATCTACCTCTAACGTCTTGGTATACAAAAATATACTTGTCTTTTAGTAAATAAGGATTTGGGCCCAATGTTTTTTTGAAGTTTTCTTCTCCATAAGGCGCAATGCTGTAACAAGTTCTTTGCATCAAAAAAGGATATTTTTTTTCTGCAGAAATGTCTTTTGGAGTATATATTGCCGTAAACAATTTTGTTCCATCACGCATTTCGATATAAACTTCTTTTTTGTCATAATTGGTTTTAATATCTTCTTGAGAAAAAAGGGATACAGATAAAAAAAGTAAAATAACATTAATAATATATTTCATAATAATTTTTTGAATTTCGAAGATAATAAGTTTTTCTATAAATAGTCATTGACGAGTGTTAAAATTAAAGTTTTAATTATATTCGCATCATGCAACTATCAATAATCATCCTCAACTACAACGTTCGCTACTTTTTAGAGCAATGTGTTTTGAGTGTTCAAAAAGCACTCGAAGGTATTGATGGCGAAATTATTGTTATCGATAATAATTCTTCCGATGACAGTTGTGCAATGATGCAACAACGTTTCCCGAATATAAAACTCTTTCAAAACAAAGTAAATTTAGGTTTCCCAAAAGGCAATAATATCGCAGTTGTAGAAGCTAAAGGCGAATTCATTTGTATATTAAATCCAGATACTTTAGTAGCCGAAGATACGTTTACAAAAGTGTTAGCTTTCGCAGAAAAGCAAACAAACATTGGAATCGTAGGCTGCAAATTGATTGACGGAACTGGAAGTTATTTACCCGAAAGCAAACGCGGAATTCCAACTCCTTGGGTAGCATTTACTAAAATTTTTGGTTTGTATAAAATTTCAAATGTATTTGGAAAATATTACGCACAAAATTTAGATGAAAATCAAACTGGAAAAGTCGAAATTCTTGTTGGCGCTTTTATGATTATGAAACGCGAATTGTACAATGAAATTGGTGGTTTTGACGAAAATTGCTTTATGTATTCCGACGATATCGATTTGAGTTATAGGGTCTTACTAAAAGGAAAATCAAATTATTATTTTCACGAAACAACGGTAATTCATTACAAAGGCGAAAGCACTGTTCGTGACGAAAAATATATCAAACGTTTTCAAGAAGCTATGAATTTTTTTTATAAAAAGCATTTTAAAAAATCAGTTGTATTCGATTTGTTTATGAAAATTGGAGCCTTTCTTTTTTCATTAGTAAAGAAAAATCAGCAAAAAAATAAAATTGTAATTACTGATAAATACATTGTGTTTACCAAAACCAATTTAGTATTAAATCTTCTAAAAAGTACCGAATACTATTCTGATTTTAACTATTTTAAAAATGATAAATCTATGAATATTGAAATCATTTTTGACACAAAATCATATAATAACTCAGAAATTATGGCATTTATGATGGAGAATAAATCACAAAATATCACATTTAAAAATTATATTGGAAGTTCTAAATTTCTAATAGGAAGCAACAACGCAAACGATATCGGACAAATAATAATTTGTGAATAGTAGTGTAAATCGTCTTTTCTTTTATTAATTTTGCATTCGAAATACAAAACACAACTTTAGTATACACACATGGCAAAGTTTGAATTAAAATTACCCAAAATGGGCGAAAGTGTTGCTGAAGCAACTATTACTAACTGGTTAAAAAACGTTGGTGATACTATTGCAACTGATGAAGCCGTTTTAGAAATCGCCACTGACAAAGTAGATAGCGAAATTCCAAGCGAAGTTTCGGGGACTTTAGTTGAAATTTTATTTCAAGTGAACGATGTGGTAAAAGTTGGTCAAACTATTGCAATTATAGAAACGGAATCTGTTGGTGTCACTTCTGAAAAAGCGGAAGCCAAAATATCAGAAGCTGCAACTCCAATTGCAGTTAATCCAGAAGTTTCTAGAGAAAAAACAATTGCTATAACGAATGAAAGTGCAACTCTAGCCGATTTTTCTCTCGAAACTTTGGGATCGGATAAATTCTTCTCACCATTAGTAAAAAACATTGCAAAAGAAGAAGGTGTTTCTATAGTCGAATTAGAGAGTATTTCTGGTTCAGGAAAAGACGGACGCGTTACCAAAGAAGATATTTTAAACTTCATAAAAAATAAAGGAAGTCAACCAGCAGTTGCAACATTACCAATAACGGATAACCGACAACCGACAACTCAAATTACACAACCTTCCACTCAAGCAATTCCAGTTTCTATAAATGGTGGTGACGAAATTGTTGAAATGGACCGAATGCGAAAACTAATTTCAGGTTATATGGTCGCTTCGGTGCAAACTTCAGCGCATGTTCAATCGTTTATAGAAGTCGATGTGACCAATATCGTAAAATGGCGTGAAAAAGTAAAAGTAGCTTTTGAGAAACGAGAAGGCGAAAAACTAACTTTCACTCCAATTATGATGGAAGCTGTTGCCAAAGCTTTGAAAGATTTTCCAGGTATGAATATTTCTGTTGATGGCGATTACATTATCAAAAAGAAAAACATCAATCTCGGAATGGCTGCTGCATTACCTAACGGAAATTTAATTGTTCCCGTAATTAAAAATGCTGATCAATTGAACCTTGTTGGAATGGCAAAAGCTGTAAACGATTTAGGCAATCGTGCTAAAGCAGGAAAATTAAAACCAGACGATACACAAGGCGGAACATATACAGTTACCAACGTTGGGACTTTTGGATCGGTGTTCGGAACACCAATTATCAATCAACCGCAAGTCGGAATTTTAGCACTTGGAGCCATTCGTAAAGTGCCTGCCGTTATTGAAACACCAGAAGGCGATTTCATCGGAATTCGTCAAAAAATGTTCCTATCACACAGTTACGATCACCGTGTAGTTGATGGTGCGTTAGGTGGAAGTTTTGTAAAACGAGTTGCCGACTATTTAGAAGCTTTTGATGTAAATAGAGAATATTAAAACCTAAAGAATTATATTTCAACCCTTTCCTAAAACGAAAGGGTTTTTTAATTAAAAAAAGAAAACTTTTCGAAAAATCCGATAAACGGTAACTACAAAATTTTATATTTGTCCGTTAATAATTTATAATGGAATTAAAACTCAACCGACCAATTTGCTTTTTCGATTTGGAAACAACAGGTATCGAAGTTGCTAAGGATAGAATTGTCGAAATCTCAATATTTAAAGTGTTTCCAAACGGAAATAAAGAGAGCAAAACATGGTTAGTTAATCCGACTATTCCAATTCCACCGCAAGTAACAGCAATTCACGGAATAAGTAATGAAAAAGTGGCAAACGAACCAACATTCAACGAATTAGCATCTCAAATTCATACTATGATTAAAGATTCTGATTTGGCTGGATTTAATTCGGACCGATTTGATATTCCACTTTTAGCCGAAGAATTGCTTAGAGCTGGCGTCGACTTTGATATGAAAAACCGAGTGTCAGTTGATATTCAAACCATCTTTCACAAAAAAGAAGAACGCACATTAAGTGCTGCTTTGAAATTTTATTGCGGAAAAAGTCTTGAAAATGCTCATTCTGCCGAAGCTGATACAATGGCAACCTATGAAATTTTAAAAGCACAACTTGATCGTTATGATGATTTAGATAATGATATGAAATCACTCTCCGAATTTACCACTCGTAAAAAATCGGTAGATTTTGCTGGGTTTATTGCTCTAAATGATAAAGGACAAGAGATTCTTACTTTCGGAAAAAATAAAGGACAATTAGTCGAAGATGTTTTAGAAAAAGAACCAGGTTATTATGGTTGGATTCAAGGAGCCGATTTTCCATTATATACCAAAAAGGTTTTAACAGCAATTAAACTGAGAAAATTAAATACAAAATAGAGGTCCGTTTGCAGCGATCAGTCATCAGTACTGAACTCTGTAAACTGTACACTGAATACTGATCACTGAACACGTGAAAATAATCTGCATCGGAAGAAATTACGTCAAACACATCGAGGAACTTCAAAACGAACGTCCTGATGAACCTGTGGTTTTTATGAAACCCGATTCAGCTATTTTATTGAAACAACATCCATTTGTGATTCCAGAATTCTCGTCGGATATTCATCACGAAGTCGAAATTTTAGTAAAAATAAATAAAGTCGGTAAACATATAGACGCTAAATTTGCATCAAATTATTATAATGAAATAGGTTTAGGCATCGATTTTACAGCACGCGATATACAAAACAAGCTAAAAGAAAAAGGTTTGCCTTGGGAAAAAGCAAAGAGTTTTGACGGTTCAGCGGTAATTGGTGACTTTTTACCGATAAAACTTTTTAGTTCGTTAGAAAATATTAATTTTGAGTTAAGGAATAATAATGTATCCGTTCAAAAAAGCAATACAAAATTTATGTTGTGGAAAATAAACGAATTAATTGCTCATATTTCACAGTATTTCACGTTAAAAATTGGTGATATTATATTTACAGGAACCCCTGAAGGTGTTGCTGTTGTTAAACCTAATGATGTTTTAGAAGGATTTATAGAAGATAAAAAAATGTTTAAAATTCAAGTAAAATAATAATGGCATTAAACTACAACTTATCAAAAGTATACGCACTTTCAGATGATGATCCTGAATTTGTAATGCAAATCATCTCGCTTTTTGTTACAGAAGTTCCTCAAGATTTGAAACAAATTGATTTGGGAATCAAAAACAAAGATCACAAACTAGCTTATGCTTATGCTCATAAAATCAAGCCAACTCTTGACTTACTTGGTTTATCAATGGCATACGATGAAATTCTTCAAGTAGAATCTTGGTCAAAAGCAGAAGGCAAGAAAAAAGAAATTGAAGCTACTTTTGAAAGCATTGAAGATCAAGTAGACAAAGCTATAAAAGAAATTAAAAAAGATTTCGAAATTTAATTTTTTGAAGCGAATGGCTTGGGTTTTATCAGTAAGCCATTTTCCAGCTTTCTTTCCAATCTCGTCCGCCGCAGCGCACGAGGATTTCCAAACAATCTGGGCTAAATTAGGTTTCCATTTTATTTTTTGTTCACAATAAATACAAAACTCAGCAACTCAATTACTCAGTCACTCTAATTATGAAAGCAACCATAGTCACCATTGGAGATGAAATTCTAATCGGACAAATAGTCGATACCAATTCGGGTTTTATAGCCAAATCATTAGATAAAATCGGAATTCAAATTACCGAAATGATTTCTATATCCGACGATAAAAAACACATTTTAGATACGTTTTCCTCACTACAAAATAAAGTCGATTTAGTAATTATAACTGGCGGACTCGGACCAACAAAAGACGATATTACCAAACATACTTTTTGCGATTATTTTGATGATGAATTAGTAGTAAATCAAGCTGTTTTAAATCACGTAACCGATATAATTGAAGGTTTTTTCAAACGGCCAATTACACAAATGAATCGCGATCAAGCACTCGTCCCTTCTAAATGTGAAATCTTATTCAATAAAATGGGCACAGCTCCCGGAATGTGGATGAAAAAGGAAAATACAGTTTTTATTTCTTTACCAGGAGTTCCGTATGAAATGAAGTATTTAATTGAAGAAGTAATTGTTCCAAAAATTGTTAAAGAATACGAACGTCCTTACATAATACACAAAACAATTTTAACGTATGGTGAAGGAGAAAGTGTTATCGCTGAGCGTATAGAGGATTGGGAAAACAATCTTCCAGAGTTCATAAAATTAGCGTATTTGCCCTCACCAGGAAGAGTTCGTTTGCGATTGTCAGCACGAGGAAAAAATAAAGAAGTGCTCGAACAAGCCATTGAAAATAATGTGGAATTATTAACCAAAATAATTGGAGATCTTATAGTTGGTTTTGATGATAATGAAACAATAGAAGTAGTTTTAGGGCGATTATTAACACAACATAAAAAAACTATTTCTACTGCCGAAAGTTGCACTGGAGGAAAAATTGCTCAAGTACTAACCAGTGTAGCAGGCGCTTCAGACTATTTTAAAGGAAGTGTTGTTAGTTATGCAACAGAAACAAAAATTGCAATGTTAGGAGTTCAACAAAAAACAATAACTAAATATTCAGTTGTAAGTGCCCAAGTGGCCAAAGAAATGGTAATCGGAATTCAAAAATTAATGCAAACTGATTATGCTATTGCAACAACTGGAAATGCCGGTCCAAGTAAAGGCGATTCAGAGGCAACTATCGGAATCGTTTTTATCGCTTTAGCAACGCCTAACGGACTTATTTGTGAAGAATTTAATTTCGGTCAACCACGTCAAAAAGTCATAGATAGAACAGTAAATAAAGCATTTGAAATGCTGCTCAAAGAAATTTTAAAAAATGCCTCTTAATAAATTTGAATCTAAAACAACTATTAAATAGGGCGTTCTTTCCACTCGATTAAAAGTAAATAGAAAAAAAAGGAAAAAATCTGCAATAATTTTTTTGTTACTACAATTTATTTTCCGTAAGTTTGCACCCTTATTTAGAATAACGATAAAAGAAAAGTATAATGTCTAGAGTTTGTGACCTTACTGGTAAAAGAGCGATGGTAGGAAATAATGTTTCCCACGCGATGAATAAAACTAAGAGAAAATTTTCTGTAAACTTAGTTAAAAAACGTTTCTATCTTGCCGAAGAAGACAGATGGATTACTCTTAGAGTAGCAGCATCTACAATTAAAACAATCAATAAAAATGGATTGGCAGCTGTGTTAAAATCAGCAAAAGCTAACGGATTTATTAAATAATCTATCCTAAACAAATAAAGCAAGATGGCAAAGAAAGGTAATAGAATTCAAGTAATTTTAGAGTGTACAGAACACAAAACTACTGGTGTAGCAGGCACTTCTCGTTACATTACGACTAAAAATAAAAAAAACACTCCAGACCGATTAGAGATTAAAAAATTTAATCCAATTTTAAAGAGAATGACAGTTCACAAAGAAATTAAATAATTAGGACTTTTTTATAAATTCCAAATGTTTGATTTGTGAATTTTAAAATAAAATTCAAACAACAATATATCATGGCAAAGAAAACCGTAGCAACATTACAAACCGCTTCTAAAAGATTAACCAAAGCAATTAAAATGGTTAAATCACCAAAAACAGGTGCTTACACATTTGTTCAAAGCATCATGTCTCCAGAAGAAGTTGATAGTTTCTTAAAAAAGAAATAATACTAAAATTTCACTATAGCTAAGCTACTTTCATACGGAAGTAGCTTTTTTATTTTTATATTTGTTTGATTTTTAGAAGCAAACGGTGGGTATATTTTAATTCTAAATTGTCCTGCTTTCGCCTTTATCTTTTTTTGCAAAAAAGTATACCGGCTTAATCAGGGCTAAATTTGACCAAACTTTTTCATAACATAAACTATAATTATGAGTTTTTTTAAACGATTATTTTCCTCAGATAAAAGAGAAACCAACATAACCGAAGAAGCAAAGGAAACCTTAGACAAAGGATTAGAAAAAACAAAATCATCTTTTTTTTCTAAACTAACAAAAGCTGTTGCAGGAAAATCTAAAGTGGATGACGATGTTTTAGATAATCTCGAAGAAATACTTGTTTCCTCAGATGTTGGTGTGAATACAACTCTAAAAATCATCAAACGTATAGAAGCTCGAGTTGCAAATGATAAATACTTAGGTACTGACGAACTTAACAGTATCTTACGTGATGAAATAGCCGGACTCTTATCCGAAACAAAATCGGGTGAAGAAACCGAATTTACAATTCCAGCCAATAAAAAACCATACGTAATAATGGTCGTTGGTGTTAATGGCGTTGGTAAAACTACAACAATTGGAAAATTGGCGTATCATTTCAAAAAAGCAGGTTACAATGTTGTACTTGGAGCAGCTGATACTTTTCGTGCAGCTGCAATAGATCAGTTACAAATTTGGGCTGATAGAGTTGGTATTCCTATCGTAAAGCAACAAATGGGAAGTGATCCAGCATCCGTTGCTTTTGATACTTTACAAAGTGCTGTTACTCAAAATGCCGATATTGTAATTATTGATACTGCTGGTCGTTTGCATAACAAAGTAGGTTTGATGAGCGAATTGACAAAAATAAAACGTGTTATGGAAAAAGTGGTTAGCGATGCTCCGCACGATGTACTATTGGTTCTTGATGGTTCAACAGGTCAGAATGCTTTTGAACAAGCAACCCAATTTACTGCAGCAACCGAAGTTTCGTGTTTGGCAGTTACTAAATTAGACGGAACTGCAAAAGGTGGTGTTGTAATTGGAATATCGGATCAATTTCAAATTCCAGTTAAATATATTGGCGTTGGTGAAGGATTGGAAGATCTTCAGGTTTTCAATAAATACGAGTTCGTAGATAGTTTCTTTAAATAAAACAGATGAATAAATTTATATCTTTTTTTAAAACAGCTTCGCCACTAATTTTAATGCTACTTTGTATCGGAATTGGAATTGTTGCAAAACTAATCGAAAAAAAATTCCCCGATATTGCAATGGGTTTGCAAACAATTACTTTTATAATGTTTGTTTATGCTTTTATTAAATTCATAAATAGTAAGTTTAAATAATTTTTGTTACTATTGGTATAATGCATTTATTTTTTGCCATAATATATTGTCAAAATCAGACAACGCAGGATTTACAGAGTCAGCGGCATCTCCCATTCTAATAACAACCATTTTTTTACTCGGAATTACATAGATTTTTTGATCATTTTTTCCTAAAGCACAAAATGCATCACTTGGTGCATTCGGAATTAAAGTCCCCGGAAATTGAAGTTGACTCGTTGGCAAATGAAAACTTGTTTTTCCGTTCAACCACCACAAATACCCATACGCTTGATTAATAGTTTGCGATGTAGTTGATGCTTCATTAAAGTAAGTTTCATTTAAAATTGTAGTTCCATTCCATTTTCCTTTATTCAAAGAAAGTAACCCAAAACGTGCCATATTTCGGGACGTACTCCAATAAACACTTAATCCGTCACCACTTTCAATCCATGCTCCACCACTCATTCCGATTCTGTCTCTCAATTTTGTATTGAAATAATTTGTCCAAGTTTGACCACTTGCTTGAGCTACAATATCTTGTAATTTTACATAAACATTATGATACGCCCAACGTGTTCCAGCATCGGCAACATACTGTAAGTTGGCAGGAGAAACATTATCGCCTAAAGCATCATTTAAACCGGAATTCATAGATAATAAATTTTTACACGTTATTAAATTTTCTTTGACTAATGGAGCACTGGTCCAACCTGTTCCTAAATAAACAGAAGCTTTGTTGTTGATATTTAAAATTCCTTCTTGTTGTGCTATTCCAGCTATTGTTGAAGTAAGTGTTTTTCCAGCACTAGCCCAATACCAGGGTGAAGTTGCCGTATGTCCGTTAAAATAATTCTCCATTACAATTCTACCATTAACCAAAATAATAAATGACTTTGAATTTTTTAATTGTAAAAAATCTAACAATGGTTGTACTGCACTTTGATTCCATCCTAAACTAGAAATTGTTTTAGTTTCCCAAGTTGAACTTCCATCATTTGGCGGAAAATACATTAATTCTTCACTAATTAGTTCATTAGTTGGATTATCATCAGAGTTACATCCAAAAACAGAAAGAGTTAACAAAATTAATATTAATATTTTTTTCATAAGTAAATTTTTAAAACTTTGACAAACAAAAGTGGATAAGGTTTAATCAAAAATACTTTTTTATTCCTAAAAATTTATCGTAATTTTAAATTTTAAATTAAATATGAAAAAAACAGTCTATTTTTTGTTGCTACTATTGATTTTTGTTGGATGTAAACAAGAAATTACAAATAAAGACATTCTTAAAATAAATGGTTATTGGGAAATTGAGAATGTGATTTTAGAAGATGGGAAGAAGAAAGATTACAAAGTCAACCAAACTGTTGATTATTTTCAACTTAAAGATAAAAAAGGATTTCGAAAAAAGGTAATGCCTCAATTGAATGGAACTTATTTGATTAATAATGTAAAAGAAGACATAACGATTTCAGAAGAAAATGATTGTTTTTATATCAACTATTCTACTCAATATGGAAAATGGAAAGAAGAAATCATTGAAATTCAAGATTCAATTTTAGTGCTTAAAAATAAAGATAATTTAGAGTATCATTTTAAAAAATATATTCCTTTTTCATTAAAATAATGGCAAAAAGACAAAGTAATGAAAGTCCGATTAGTGATGTTTTAAAACAATTTATTTATGTAAATAAGTTAGAAGCAGGTATGGATAAAATTGATGTGGAA
Organism: Flavobacteriales bacterium; assembly: GCA_031408335.1. Taxonomy (GTDB): domain Bacteria; phylum Bacteroidota; class Bacteroidia; order Flavobacteriales; family Flavobacteriaceae; genus Flavobacterium. The sequence continues at coordinate 108,870 of JANNWH010000015.1, forward strand.
CAAGCTTGGAAAAACCTAATGGGAAATGGTGTTAACAGTTATACTCATGAAGTGATTTTAAAAGGAAGTACATTGTATGTCAAATTAACATCTGCGGTATTACGCGAGGAGCTAAGTTATGGTAAGCAAAAAATTATTGTTATGTTGAATGAAGAACTTCGTAAAGAGGTTGTAAAAGAGATTGTTTGGAGATAATTTCCCTATTCTAAGTTTAGATATATTCATAAAAAAAAACCATTCGCGTTAACGAATGGTTTTCTTATTATAATTAAATTTTAATTTATTTTACTATAATCTTTTTAGTAGTTGTGCTAATGCCATCACTAACATTTACTAAATAAATTCCAGATTCAACATTGTCTAATTGAATAACTTGTTCAAAATTACTTGTTGGATTGTAATTTTTTTGAAAGATAGAACGTCCTCTTATATCAAATATAGCAACATTAATAGCTTCTCCTGAATCCGAATTTAATTTAACTGTAAACTCTCCATTGTTTGGATTTGGGAAAATAGCAAAGGTACTGAACTGATTTTCAATTGCTGAAAGTGTACCTTGAACACATAAATTTAAAGAAAAACCTAATATAGATCCTCCATCAGCATTTTCATCATCTACAACTGTCAAAATCCAATTACCACCAGACATTTGCCCGTTTAATAAAGATAGATTTCCTTCTGGCACATATGATCCTGTAAAAGGAGCAACACCTGCAGTAACTAAAGTAGTAGCTTGTTGATCAAAAATGGTATTGGTGTAATTGTCACCTTGACCACCATTATCGGTAGTTAATTCGATAACTGTTCCAGTTGGACTTGTTAATGTAATATCTAAATCGGCATCCCAAGTATGGGTAATATTTATGGTTACATTAACATCAGATAAAACTAAATTTTGACCCACATTAATTGTTGAGGTATAAGTATTTATACCAGTCGGACTTATAGCTATTGGTAAACCAGTTGCTGAAAAGTTACCACAACTTATATTAGCTGTCGTAAAACTAAATACAGATGAAAATGCAACTGTTGTACATAAGTTTGATGCTCTAACTCTCCAATAGTATAGTGTATTCGTGTTTAGAGAAGCATTGTAGCTATTAGTTGCTACTGAACCAGTACTCACAATAGTAGAAAATGCATTATCAGTTGCAACTTCTACTAAATAACTTTGAGCGTTAACATTTGCATTCCAAGTTAAATTAATTGTTGCACTCGTATTTGTTGCACCGTTAACTGGTGTAGCTAGAACTGCAGCAGTAAGTGTATTGTTATAAACAATTAAGGTTACACCAACTGTTTTCACTATTATTCCAGAAGTACCAACTAAATTAAAATTGTAAGTACCTGGAGCCAAACTACCGGTATTAGAAACTGTAGCAATTACTGCAGTTCCGTCTGTTACAGCAGTAGTAGGATCAAAGGCTATAGAAGCTCCAGCAGGTAAACCTGTAGCAGAAAATGTAGTCGTTCCTGTAAATCCTAAAAATGTATTGTAAGTAAAATTATAAACGGCATTAGTTCCTGAGCAAATAGTAGCTGAAGAAATAGGAGTATTTAATACGAATTCAGATCCTTGAATGCTGAAATTGGTTGTGTTTACAGCATAAAAAATGTTGTTATTTCCTTCAACAATAAGTCGAGCTTGTGTTGTATCTCCACCAATAACAGGTACAGTAATCGTTTGTGATCCATCATTAGGTACATTTGTAGCCAATGTGAATGGGAAAGTCAAACCACCATTAATAGATAATAATATATTTACAGTTGGTGTATTAACAGGAGCGATATCAGTTCCAGATACATTCCATGTTACAGTTTGTGACGTACCAACATTCCACAGCACATTACTGTTTTGAGAGGTAACTGTAAATGGTCCAGCTGTTCCGTTAACTGTTACAAGCATAGTATCAAAGCTAGTTTGTGGTGTTTGTCCAACTCCATTTGCTTCTGATCGGTCTCTTACTGTTAAAGCAAAATTTAAATTTCTTGCTACATTAGATACAGTTTCCCAAGAACTATTATTAGCTGTTATTGTTGGATTAGTTTGTGTTAATTGACCCGCTAAAACTCTTGAAAATATTGGCATATATCTATTAGGAGATAAACTTGGAGGTCTAGACCTCCATACTGGACCCGATGCAAGGTTTGGTCCAAAAGTTGTATTTGTTGAAACCCCACTGTCGATTTGTTCCCAACAATAAGTTAGTATATCGCCTGCATTTGGATCGGTAGCTGAACCTTTTAAAATAAATGCTGTTCCTCTTGGAATAGTATAATTCAAACCCGCATTAGAGACAGGTGGACTATTAGTAATTGGTGTACTAGTCCAACATGTTCGTGTAATTAAATTATTTAATATTTGTCGGATACTATGATAATGCCAATAGGCATCACTATGGTTTTGTACATCATTTCCACCAGTAATACCTGCATATCCCATAATAGTAGTTCCGCTACCTGGTTCTGAATTAACCCCAGCGCCTTCTGTATTTGTTGCAAAAGTGTGATTGGCTCCCATTTGATGACCAATTTCATGAGGTACATAATCAATATCAAAGAAATCAGACATGTATGGTCCACCATTGTTATCTAAAAATGAATGGGAAGAAAATCCACTTCCTTTGGAAGCATCAACACAAACACAACCAATACAGCCAGCATTTCCATTATTTCCACCATAAGCAAATAAATGTCCGATATCATAATTTGCAGCACCAATAACTGAATTTAATGTAGTTTGTAATTGTGCATTAAAATTACCGGTGTAAGGATCTGATCCAGCAGTTGGATAAATGATGTTTATTCCAGATACCAATTCAAAAGTGATTGCCATGTCTACTTCAAAAATTTCATTACTTCTATTTAAAGTTGAAACAACTTGTGCTAAAGCATCTGCTTGAGCATTACCGTTTCCGGCATTACCGTCATTCCAAAAATTGGTATATTCACCTGTAGTAGAAATAGCAATTCTAAATCTTCTTAAAAGTTGATCGTTTGCATCTCTGTTTATAGTTCCATTTTCACTGTTCGATTTGATAACTTCATTTGGAGTTGAGCATTCAAATTCTTTAACCAAATTGGCTCTGCTATTTTTGTTATAAGCAATATATTGATTATTACCTGTTCTATTTAAAGGCACTAAAAAGGTACACGGTTTGTCAATAGACGAAACCATAGATTGAACACCTTGCGGAGTAACAGAAAAACGCACTCTATTTCCTGGGTTGTCTATACTAAACCCTACATAGGTTTTAATATTTGGAAATTGCAATGCCAATTCTGGAGATAATAAAGGAGCTTCATACACTTTGAATTCTTCAAGTTTTCCATTTTCATTTGGAAATGAAATAATAGTTTGTTGATTGTTAACTGAGGCAGTTCCTCTTAATGGGGCGTTATTCAACTGTGCTTTAAAAGCATCTATATTCAGTTGAAATGTTTCATAATGGTCTTTATTGAGACCATTTAAATTGGTTGTTCTGTCTAGCTGTGAAGGAGTAATTTTTTGCCAATTGGAATTTTGTGCAAAAGTCAAACTAGTCAACAAAACTAGGGGTACAAAATAAAATAGTTTTTTCTTCATTAATATAAAGTTATTGGGTTAATTGATAGCTCCAAAAATATTAAAAAAGTACTATAATTATCTAATTATATTTAAATTTTAGTTGACTTTAACATTTGTTCAACCCTGTAATAAAAAAAAGTCCCACTTCAAGTGAAATGGGATTTTGTATTTTTTAAATCTGAAATTTTAAATCTGAAGTCTAAATATTTAAAATTGCTCTCTTCCAGAAAAATGAAATGCACTTTCAATAGCAGCATTTTCATCAGAATCAGAGCCATGAACCGCATTTTCTCCTATAGAAGTTGCATATTTTTTACGTATAGTTCCTTCAGCTGCATCAGCAGGATTTGTTGATCCAATTAAAGTTCTAAATGCATCAACAGCATTTTCTTTTTCTAATATTGCAGCTACTATTGGACCTCTTGTCATAAATTCTACTAATTCTCCGTAAAAAGGTCTAGCAGCGTGAACAGCATAAAATGCTTGAGCATCAGCTACAGTTAATTGTGTTAATTTCAAAGAAACAATTTTGAAACCGTCTTCTGTAATCATGTTTAAAATTCCGCCAATGTGTCCGTTTTCAACTCCATCGGGTTTAATCATTGTAAAAGTTCTATTTGTAGCCATTTTTTAAATATTTTTTTAATTTGGGTGCAAAAGTACTACATTTTTTATTATTTTAAAGAATAAGTTAGTTATAAAATAACAACATTAAATTCTTGTTCGAGTGGTTTTAATTCGAGAAGTAATTTTTCAATGAATGAGTTTCCATATTCCAAATAAAATTCAGAGAAATTGGCTTTACGTTCTTGTAAACTCTGATTGGGAAATAGTTCGTTTTGTAATAATAGAATGCGTTCCAATTTGTCTGCATGAACTCGTTTTTCGGCTTTTAGCAATCGTTTTTCCAGATTTCCTAAACCTTTTATTTGTTTTGCTTCTTGCGCTTTTACTGCGCCAAGAAAGGATTTATCGGTTTGTTCGGCAATTTTATATAAAGATTTAAATTGGTTTATTAAATGTGATTTTTGCTCAGAAAAATCGATAGTAAATTCCGAAAAATCTTTTGTTTTTTTATCAAATAATTCTTGTTGTTTGGAAAATAAATCGCTCCATGTCAATTCTAATTTAGTTGCTTTATCTACTTGCTTTTGTGAAGCTAAAACTACCGAATTACGTAATAAAAGTATTGGAAAAGTAATTTCATTGGCTTCAAACATCGATTTCAATTCCAACCAATATGCAATTTCTCCACCGCCACCGATATAACACAAATTAGGTAAAATAACTTCTTGATATAACGGACGCAAAATTACATTCGGGCTGAATTTTTCTGGATGATTTTCAAGTTCCTCTAGAATTTCAGCTTCAGAAAAAGTGGTAGTCGTATTATTTACTTTATAAATGTTATTTTCAAAAACTATTCGTTCCCGTAAATTATCTTCAATGTAAAATAAATTAATTTCACGCGGATTAACTTGAATTTTGTAATCGCTTAATTGCAAATTTGTTTCAGTAACTTTTTTATACGAATTTTGATAAAGCAATTCTTCTTTTACATACGGAATAAACATTTTTTTTAATGCTGCCGAGTCGCCATCAATAATAACTAAACCTTCATTTTTAAATAATTCATTAACTAAAAAACGTGTTGCGTCAGCTAAATTATCATTTTCTAAATACGATTTTTGAAATAAGGATTTTATATAATCGGCATTTTCTCCTGAACCAATTTCATTTGAAAATTGCCTAAAAACTTCGTCTAATTCTTTAGTTGAAAGTCGTCCAACTGGACCAAAACTTTCTTTTTTCCACTGAATTTTTTTAGACGCAAAATTAAAATAATTTATTTCTTCAAAATCATGATCTTCAGTTGCCATCCAATAAATGGGAACAAAATCGTAGTTAGGATAGTTGGACTTTAATTCTTTACAAAGAGTAATGGCAGAAATAATTTTATAAAAAAAATACAGTGGTCCAGTAAATAAATTCAATTGATGACCTGTAGTAACCGTAAATGTGGTTGAACTATTTAATAGTTTAATATGGTTTGAAGTGTATTCGGAAATTTCTAAATTTGAATATTGTTTTACTAATTCAGAAGTTAAAATTTGTCTCTTCTCAACTTTAAAATTTTGTTGCTTTTCTTCAATTTGTTGTTTAAAATTTTCAATTTTTGGAAAATGATTGTATAAAGTATTTAACTCCTTTTTCTCATCTAAATAATCAACGATTAGTTTAGTGAAATAGCAAGAATTTTGATAGTCAATAAGGTCTGTCGGCATTAATTGTTTTTTTTGTAAAAATAGGTATAATTCAAATTCAATTTACCAAATTTATAGTTAAATTCATTTTTTATAATTCAAAAAAAAAGTAGTTCTAATATTTACTATTTTTGAGAACAAATAACACAATAGTAATGAAAAATGACTTAATAGAGAATTTATGGAACAGAACATTAAACAAAAATTCCTATAAAATTGATAGTAAATCAACTTGGATTCAGGAAATTGAATTTTTATACAAATTAGAAATTAGTATGGAAGAAACCCTTCAATATCTTTATACTGAAAATCCAAGTTTAGTTATTTTTAAGAATTGGATTAATGAAAATAAGAAAGATTTTAATAATCAAGATGTTGTAATTGATAATGTTTTTTCTGATGAAGAGCTCAATTTTTTCAATGAAAAAGGCTATATCATTTTAAAAAAAGCTATTTCAAAATCCGATTGTATTGAAACTCAAACTGCCATTTGGGATTTTCTAGAAATGACACCCGATAATGTAAATTCATGGTATCAAAAGCATGAAAAACAAAATGGATTAATGGTTAATTTTTCAAATCATCCAACACTAAATAAAAATCGCGAATCATTAAAAATTTTCAGTGCATTTATACAACTATACAATTCCAAAAAAATATATAAATCAATTGATAAAATAAGTTTTAATCCACCTATTTCTCAAAATTATAATTTTACAGGAAGTAAACTTCATTGGGATGTAAGTCTTAAATTGCCAATTCCGTTCCAATTACAAGGTTTAATTTACCTTTCCGATTGTAATGAAAATGATGGTTGCTTTCATTGTGTGCCTGGTTTTCACAATCAAATAACTGATTGGATTAACTCATTACCTAAGAATGTAAATCCAAGAGATATAGCATTGCAAACACTAAAAGCTATTCCGATTACAGGAGAAGCTGGCGATATGGTTATTTGGCATCAAGCACTTCCACATTGTGCCACTCCAAATTATGGAACAAAACCTAGAATGGTTCAATATCTAACTTATTTACAAGAAGGGTATAAAGTACAAGAAGAATGGATATAGTTTAAAAAAGAGTCTATTCTTTAAAAGAAAATTTCCATTACTTTTGTAAAAAAACTTGAAAGACCTTCTTCTTATAACGCCACCATTTACTCAACTCAATACACCTTATCCAGCTACTGCTTACATAAAAGGGTTTTTGAATACTAAAAACATATCCGCTTTTCAAATGGATTTGGGCATAGAAGTTATTCTAGAATTATTTTCTATGAAAGGTTTAACCAATATATTTTCAGTAAATAAATCAGAACCTAAAACAGATAATACACAGCGAATATTTTCTTTGCAAAATGAGTATTTAAAAACTATAAATGCAGTAATGGCATTTCTACAAGGTAAGAATCCAACTTTAGCACGACAAATATGTTCTGGTAATTTTCTTCCCGAAGCTTCAAGATTTGAACAATTCGATGAAATGGATTGGGCTTTTGGATCTATGGGAATGCAAGATAAAGCCAAATATTTAGCTACGTTGTATCTCGAAGATTTGTCTGATTTTATTAAAGAATGTATTGATGACAATTTTGGATTTAGTCGTTATGCTGAGCGTTTAGGAAGAAGTGCCAATTCGTTTGATGAAATGTATTGCGAATTGCAAAGCGAATTGACTTACATTGATGCAATTTCATTATCAATTTTAGAAACTAAATTGCGTCAAGTGCAACCTAAATTGGTATTGATTTCGGTTCCGTTTCCCGGAAATTTGTACAGTGCGTTTCGATGTGCTCAATTTATAAAAAAACATTTTCCTGAAATTAAAATTTCTATGGGCGGTGGTTTTCCAAATACTGAACTTCGTGATTTAAAAGACGTTAGAGTTTTTGAATTCTTCGATTTTATTACTTTAGACGATGGAGAGTTACCAGTTGAATTATTACATCGTTCTATTTGTCATTCTGACGAAGGAAGAATCTCAATAGACGAATTCAAGCGCACTTTTCTTCTCGAAAATAATCAAGTAGTCTATAAAAATAATTCGACAAAACCCGATTACAAACAAAGTCATGTTGGAACACCCGATTATTCTGATTTGCTGTTGGATAAGTACATCTCGGTCATTGAAATTGCGAATCCGATGCACAGTTTATGGAGTGATGGACGTTGGAATAAACTCACCATGGCACACGGATGTTATTGGGGAAAATGCACGTTTTGTGATATTTCGTTAGATTATATCAAATTATACGAACCAATTGCAGCCAAAATTTTGGTTGACCGAATGGAAGAATTAATTGCACAAACTAACGAAAACGGATTTCATTTTGTTGATGAAGCTGCACCACCAGCACTAATGAGAGAAGTTGCTATAGAAATTATCAAACGAAAATTAGTGGTAAGTTGGTGGACGAACATTCGATTTGAAAAAAGTTTTACATCCGATTTGTGTTTTTTATTAAAAGAATCAGGTTGTATTGCGGTTTCTGGTGGTTTAGAAGTAGCTTCTGATCGATTATTAGAACTGATAAAAAAAGGTGTCACAGTGGAACAAGTTGCACAAGTAACACGTAATTTCACCGAATCCGGAATCATGGTTCACGCCTATTTGATGTATGGTTATCCAACCCAGACTGTTCAAGAAACTATTGACAGCTTGGAAATGGTGCGTCAGTTGTTTGAAGTTGGCGTTTTGCAAAGTGGATTTTGGCATCAATTTGCTATGACAGCTCATTCGCCAGTTGGAATGTTTCCGGAAGAATTTGGTGTGATTCCGCAACAAAACACTATCACATTTGCAAATAACGACATTGCATTTAAAGACAAAACTGGAATCGATCACGATAAATTTAGTTTCGGATTAAAAAAATCGCTTTTTAATTATATGCACGGAATGTGTTTTGATTATCAATTGCAAGAATGGTTTAATTTTAAGATTCCGAAAACCAAAATTCCTTCCGATTATATTGAAAATTGTTTTGTTGATGAAATTTATAATCGAGTAAAATCATCAGCAAAAATTATTTGGATAGGAGGAAAGCCTAGTGTTCATAACATTTCTAAGAATAAAAAAGGAAGTTCGCATGAAATCGCTATTCTAACTTTTAACAATAAAACTTCGTCGATAAATATTTCGTTGGATAAAGACAAAGCGTATTGGTTGATGAACTCATTAGAAAAGACTTCTGTTTATTCTAATGAAATTATAACTTTTGGTCAACTTAAAATCGATTTTGAAACGACTTTCGAAGATTTTGAATTGTTTTGGTATTCTAAATCCATCAATAAATTAAAACAAATCGGATTGTTAGCGTTATAATTTTTCAAATACAATGCTGTTTATCATAGTAGTAATCCATTCTTTTTTCTAAATTTACTACCAATTAAATGATGTCTTATGAGTAATTCGTATAAACTTTCTGTCAATCAAGGAACTTCAATTGATTTGTCGGATAGTGATCTCAAAAATTTGGATGCAATTCCGAATGGAAATTCTAAATTCCACATCCTGAAAAACAACAAATCCTACAAAGCCGAAATCATAGCTTCCGATTTTATTGCCAAAAAATATACGGTTAAAGTCAATAATACAACTTATGAAGTCGC
>JANNWH010000016.1:0-72443 GCA_031408335.1 Flavobacteriales bacterium
TCCGCTTTAAAAATACTAAAAGTGTAAAATAAATATTTCAAATGAATTTTGTTATTGATAGATACGGCAGGGTTGACTCCGTCCAACCTTAAAGCTCCGCTTTAAAAATACTAAAAGTGTAAAATAAATATTTCAAGCGAGCTTGATATTTATTTTACACTTTTAGTATTCATTCGTGACCTCGGCAGGGTTCGAACCTGCAACCATCAGAGCCGAAATCTGATATTCTATCCAGTTGAACTACGAAGCCATTTATAAGAAAATAGAATATAGAGAAAAGAAAAAAGACTCAGTCTATATACTATGTTCTATTCTCTATTTTCTTTTTAAACTAATAATTTTTTAACAATAGCCGAAATGGTTTTTCCTTCAGCTTGTCCGCCAATTTGTGAAGATGCTAAACCCATTACTTTTCCCATTGATGCAATTCCAGATGCTCCAGTTTCGGCAATAATTTTTGAAATAATTGTTTCTATTTCGGATTCTGATAATTGGGCTGGAAGAAATTTTTCGATGATTGCTATTTGCGCCAATTCGGGTTCAGCAAGGTCGGGACGGTTTTGTGTTGCAAAAATTCCGGCGCTATCTTTACGCATTTTTACTAGTCGCTGTAGAATTTTTATTTCTTCGTCTTCTGAAATTTCTGCTGCAGATCCTGTGGCGGTTTGTGCTAATAATAATTCTGATTTAATGGCTCTTAATGCTTCTAATGCGATGGTGTCTTTGGCACGCATTGCATTTTTAAGTTCGTCCATTATTTGTGTTGATAAGCTCATTTATAGATTATTTGATTGTTAGACTTCTTGGATTTTTAGATTTGTAAAAATGGTTCACTATCTAGCCCTGATGCAAGGGAAAAACCTTTTTGTTAAAAAAGTTTTGGAAAAGCAGCAGGAATATGGTTTACATAAAATACCCGAACCATTCGCTCCTATAACTTCTGGTTAAAAAACCGATTGCAAATTTAGTGAAATTTTAGATTGTTTTGTACTTTGCAATAACAAAAAAATAACCCGAAAATTCAGAAGAACTTTCGGGCTAAAAAACTTAGTTAGTTAGTGTTAATCTACATTATCGTGTAAGAATGAATTGTTAGAACGCAATTGCACATCATCGTTGCTGTCGGTTCCTAGTGACATTCTCGAATTATTATTTTGATCTTGATTAGCAGACAAATCGATTCCTAATCGCTTGTAAGCTGGTTCTTTTTCGAGTTCGTCTACTTTTGACGGATTGTTATGAAACTTATAGTTGAACTCTTTTAATTTAAGTCGTCTTTCATCGGCGCGAACTTTCAAAATCTCTTCAATAGTCATTTCTACTGGAGAAATATCTTCTAAATGAGTCGCATATATTGGTTGAGAAGGCTCAGCAACTTCTTTTATTGTAATATCTAATTCACCGTCAACTGTTGCAATTTCTTTAGTTTCAACAGTATTCTCTATTGGTTTAGAACTAATTAAATCGTTTTCCATTTCCATATATTCTTCTAGAGAATATTTAACAATTCCGTTTTGATTTACTTCGGTAATTGGAACAAACTCGATAGGTTCGTTAACATGAATATCGAGCGTTTCATCTGATAAATTAAAGACGATTTTATTTTCGTCATTAATTGTATTTTCTTTAGCTAAAGGCAAATCGAAAGAGAAAGTAATTTGTTCCTCTTCTATTGCGACAACCTGAGGTTCAATTACTTTAATGTCTTCAAGAACTGGTGTTGTAAATTGAAAATCGATATCTTTAATAGGAGAAACGATTTCAAAAGTAACATCTAAATTACGAATAAAGTCGTTCATTGCGATTAAATCGGTATCGACAACTTTAGAAATAATTGGAGCAACAACTTCTTCTTCAATTAGTTCAAAAATTATTTTTTCTTCTTTTTTTATTTCTGAAACAACTTCAATTATTGGTTCTGATTTTGAGATAAAGGAATCAACTGTTGTAGTGGTTAAATCGCGAACAATTTTTTGATCTTCTTCTAAAGAGTGGATGATTTTTTTAGGTTCGGTATTTACGATTTCGTTTTGTTGTTCGACATTAAAACCAGTTGCGATAATGGTTACAGCAACTGATTCGCCAAGCGATTCATCTTCGCCAACTCCCATAATAATATTCGCATTAAAACCTGCTTCGGTTTGAATGTGATCGTTGATTTCTCCTATTTCGTCAATAGTAATTTCACTTGATCCAGAAACGATAAGCAACAATACGTTTTTAGCACCTGAAATTTTATTGTCATTTAATAATGGAGAATCGAGTGCAGAAATGATCGCTTCTTTTGCTCTATTATCACCAGTTGCGACAGCTGAACCCATAATTGCAGTTCCGCTATTTGCTAATACTGTTTTAGCATCTTTTAAATCGATATTTTGCGTATAGTGATGTGTAATTACTTCAGCTATACCGCGAGAAGCAGTAGCTAAAACTTCATCAGCTTTAGAGAAACCAGCTTTAAAACCAAGGTTTCCGTAGACTTCTCTTAATTTATTATTATTGATAACGATTAGTGAATCGACTTGTTTTCTTAATTTTTCAACGCCAAGTAACGCTTGTTCGATACGCACTTTACCTTCAAATTGAAACGGAATTGTAACAATACCAACGGTAAGAATATCGCGTTCTTTTGCCAATTGAGCAATTACAGGAGCAGCACCAGTTCCGGTTCCGCCTCCCATTCCAGCGGTAATGAAAATCATTTTGGTATTGGTATCCAACATTTTTTCGATATCGGCGATACTTTCGATTGCAGATTGCTGACCAACGTCGGGATTTGCTCCAGCACCAAGTCCTTCCGTTAAGCTAACGCCTAATTGAATTTTATTGGGAACTGGACTATTTTGCAATGCTTGAGAATCAGTATTGCAAACAATAAAATCAACGCCTTTGATTCCTTGTTTAAACATGTGATTGATTGCATTGCTTCCGCCGCCACCAACGCCAATTACTTTTATTACATTGGATTGATTTTTTGGTAAATCAAATGAGATGTTTCCAAATTCTGAGTTGCTTATCATACTATTTTGGTTTTTTACAAACATATGAATCCTACGGATTCTTTTATTATTTTACAAACATTTGAATCCTACGGATTCTTTTATTTTTGTTTTCGATGTTGCAAACTGCCAACCGAAAACTGAACACTTTCTACTCTGCGTTATCTAAAAAATCTTTAATTTTATCTACATATTTATCAAAAAATGATTTTCTGATTTTATTTTCTGTAGTTTCTGTAATCATTACTTCTTTTTCTTCTTCTTGAATAATTGGATTTTCATGAACTATTGCTTGCGCTATTGGTTTTAGTATTGATGTATCAACCATTTCCAATTTGTAAGCACTTTGAGTATTATTCGCAATGCTATTCATCACTAAACCTACAGCGGTTGCAAACAATGGACTTGAAATTTCCTCACTTGAATTTCCGGCTAAATGTTCGTTAGGATAACCAATACGAGTATCCATTCCGGTAATGTATTCTACTAATTGTTTGATGTGTAATAATTGCGAACCACCACCTGTTAGTACTATTCCGGCAATTAATTTTTTTCTAGGATCTTCATGACCATACGATTTTATTTCGGCATAAACTTGTTCAATAATTTCAACAACACGTGCATGAATTATCTTAGACAAATTCTTTAATGAAATTTCTTTCGGATCTCTTCCTCGAAGTCCAGGAATGGAAACTATTTCATTGTCTTTATTTTCACCGGGCCAAGCAGATCCAAATTTTGTTTTTAATAATTCGGCTTGTTTTTCGATTATAGAACAGCCTTCTTTGATATCATCGGTAATTACATTTCCGCCAAAAGGAACAACTGCTGTGTGCCGAATGATTCCGTCTTTAAAAATCGCCAAATCGGTTGTTCCACCACCAATATCGATTAACGCAACTCCTGCTTCTTTTTCTTCTTGACTTAAAACAGCATCAGACGAAGCTAATGGCTCGAGTGTTAATCCAGATAATTCGATTCCCGAACTTTGAATACATCTGCCTACATTTCTGATAGATGAAGCCTGACCAACAACTACATGAAAACTGGCTTCTAAACGACCGCCGTACATTCCGATTGGTTCTTTAATTTCCGATTGTCCGTCGATTTTAAATTCTTGTGGTAAAACATGAATAATCTCTTCGCCTGGCAACATTGCCAATTTATTCACTTGATCAATAAGAAGTTGAATGTCTTTTCCACTAATTACTTCTTCTGGATTACTTCTACTGATATAATCGGTATGTTGAATACTTCGAATATGCTGACCAGCAATTCCAACTACAACATCATTAATTTTATATCCTGAATTTTCTTCTGCTTCGCTAACTGCTTGTTGAATAGATTGGATAGTTTGGGTAATATTATTTACTACACCACGCGCAACTCCTAAACTTTTAGATTTTCCAACACCTAAAATTTCTAGTTTGCCATATTCGTTTTTCTTACCAATCATGGCAACGATTTTGGTTGTACCGATATCTAAACCAACTGCAATATTCTCTTTTTCCATCATTTCCTTATTTAGTGCAAACTACTTGTTGCGTAAACTTCAGATTTATTTTTTTGTACTTATATAATGAACTATCTAAAACTGCTTTTTGAAAAAAAGCTTTGTAGTTATTAAATTTTTTATTCACATTTATCGTTTTTCCAAAATCAATTTCATAATCAAAATTTCGATTTTTTAAAATAAGTGATTCATCGGGCAAAATTTGCACTCCAATGATATTTTTTTTCAAAAATTCATCGTCATATATTACCCGAAAAAAGTCGGCTAATTTTTTATTATTTTTATTATTAATCTCCCCCGATACTAGCAGAACTCTTGCTGTATTTAAATCTGATAATGGCATTCTATTTCCCTTACAATCAATGTAAAAAGAACCTTTCTTATCAAATATTCTTGCTATTGGTGTTTTTTGTTTCACCACAGCTTTTAGTACACCATCAACACTAACAAACACCTCTGACTCTTGAATCATTTCTTGATTGTTGATGGATTTTTCCAACCTGTTCAAATCTACTTCAACTTTTTTGATGGTTTTTACATCTTTTTTATTTTCTATTAACAATTTATTAACCATTTCATTCTTTACAAAAAGGTTGTCACCATCCAGGAAAATTACTACCGATTTTGTTAGTTTCCTGTTTTCATTTTTATAAGAAGCAAACGAATATAGAAATACAACTAACGCAAGCATTAGTAGTAATCTTATAGTATACCAATTGAAAAATTTCATATCTTTTATTATTAATCCAGCTAAAGCTGTGCGGTTGTAGTTAAAGCCTTTTTAATGGATGGCACTAATTCGCCAATATCTCCTGCTCCTATTGTGACTATAATTTCAGCTTTGCTTTTTAGAATTTTTGAAATTAAATTCTCTTTTGTTACTAATTCCTTTTTTTTATTATTCATTTTTGAAAGCAACCAAGTGGATGTGATTCCTTCCATTGGCAATTCGCGAGCTGGATATATGTCTAACAATAAAATTTCATCAAAAGCATCTAAACTTTTGGCAAAATCATCAGCAAAATCTTTAGTTCGGCTAAACAAATGCGGTTGAAAAATAGCTAGTACGATTTTGTTCGGATATAATTCACTTACGGCTTGATTTACTGCATTAATTTCGGTTGGATGATGAGCATAATCATCGATGTAAACCAAATTATCCGATTTGATTTGATAGGAAAATCGCCTTTGAACTCCTTTAAATGAAGCTAAAGCTTTAGCAATGGAATCGGTTGGGGAACCAAAAGTTTTAGCCATTGCTAAAGCCATTAAAGCATTCATTAAATTGTGATGTCCTGGTAATCCAAAGGAGATATCTTTTATAGTTTCTGAGGCAGTTTTCACATCAAAAACATAGCTGCTATTTTCTATTCGGATGTTGAAAGCTTTGAAATCGGCTTCTTTATTTATGGCAATTGTCGCACCTTTTAAATCCAATCCTTTTGGGATAAATAGTTTAGTTTTATCGGAAACTTTATCGGCAAATTCTCGGAAAGATTCTTCAATTGCAGTTGCATCACCATAAATATCCAAATGATCAGCATCCATTGAGGTTACGCAAGCAATATTTGGATGTAAGTGTAAAAACGAACGATCAAATTCGTCGGCTTCTACCACCGTAATTGTTTTACCACTACCAATTAAATTGGAATTATAATTTTCGACTATTCCGCCTAAAAAAGCAGTTACATCTTCGCCACTTTCATATAAAATATGTCCAAGAATACTTGATGTTGTAGTTTTTCCGTGTGTTCCAGCAACAGCGAAACAAAAAGTGTCTTTGGTAATTAAACCGAGTACTTCGGCACGTTTTTTAATTGTATAATTTCTTTCGATAAAATAATTCCATTCGGAATGAGATATAGGAACAGCTGGAGTAACAATAACTAAGGTATTTTCTGTATAATAATCGGTTGGAATTAAGCTAATTGCATCTTCAAAATGAATGTTCATACCGCCAGCTATTAGCTCATTTGTAAGCATGGTTGGCGTTTTATCATAACCTGAAACATTTTTCCCAATATTTTGGAAATAACGAGCTAAAGCACTCATTCCGATGCCTCCGATTCCGATGAAATAGACGTTATGTATTTGGTTTAGGTTCATTTTTTTTGTGTCAAGTTTCAGGTTTCAAGTTTCAAATTTTGGAAACTGAAACTTGAAACATTAAACCAATTTTATTATTTGTTCAACAATATCTTTTGTGGCGTTGGGTTTGGCTAATTTTTTAATGTTTTGACTTAATTCATTTTGTAAGTCTTGATTTGAAATTAAATCCGAAAATACCGTTTCAAACGTAGGGTCCAATTCACTTTCTTTTATAAGAATGGCTCCTTTTTTATCTACTATTGCTTTGGCATTTTTGGTTTGATGGTCTTCGGCTACATTTGGTGACGGAATAAAAACAACTGGTTTTCCTACCAAACATAATTCGGAAACCGACGATGCTCCAGCTCGAGAAATTACAAAATCCGCGGCGGCGTATATCAAATCCATTTTATCAATAAACGCTACTACTTGAACGTTTTCTTTGTCGTTATATTTTTTATATTCTTCAAAATAAAATTTGCCACATTGCCAAAAAACTTGAATTCCCGATTGAATAAAAAAATCTAATTCTTTTTCAATTAATTGATTTACTCTGCCTGCTCCAAGACTTCCACCAAGGATTAACACTGTTTTTTTATTCGCTTCTAATTTAAAATACGCCAATCCTTCTTGTCTTTTATTATTGATATCCAATACATCTTGACGGACAGGATTTCCGGTGAAAACAATCTTATTATAAGGAAAAAATCGTTCTAAATTTTCGTAGGCAACGCAAATAGCATTTGCCTTTTTACTCAATAATTTATTAGTAATTCCGGGATACGAATTTTGCTCTTGAATTACCGTTGGAATGTTTAAACTATTTGCCATTTGCAATAATGGTCCGCTAGCAAAACCTCCAGTTCCGATAACAACATCGGGTTTAAATTTTTTAATTATTTTTCGAGATTTCCATAAACTACTTACTAGTTTAAAAGGAAACATAGCATTTTGTAATGATAATTTTCGTTGTAAACCAGCAATCCATAGTCCTTCTATTTTGTAACCTGCTTGTGGTACTTTTTGCATTTCCATTTTATCTTGAGCACCAACAAAAAGAATTTCAGCATCAGGAAAACGCACTTTTAATTCATTAGCAATTGCAATTGCAGGATAGATATGTCCACCTGTTCCGCCGCCGCTTACTATGAATTTATATGGTTTCATTTTATAACTAAGTTGCTGAGTGACTGAGTTGCTGAGTCAATACACTTCAAATTTTTATTGTTTTTTTAAAACTGCATTCATCGGATTATCTACAATGGAATAGTTTTCTTCAACATTTTCTTCGTCATCTTCTTTTAATTGTTTATCGATAAGCTTTTGTAAGGCATCTTCTCTTTTTTGTTTTTCTTCTAATTCTTGTACAATTTCTTCTTCTTTTTTAGTTACGCTTAATATTATACCAACTGCAATACAAGTCATCCACACTGAGCTTCCACCTGAACTAATGAGTGGTAAAGTTTGTCCGGTTACTGGAAGTAATTCAACGGCAACTGCCATATTAATTAATGCTTGAAATATTATTGGAAAGCCCAAACCAACAACGACTAATTTTCCGAAAAGGGAATTGGATTTATGAGCGGCAACAACAAATCGGAAGAGTAAAAGCAAGTAAATTCCCAATACAGAAAAGGCTCCTATTAAACCGTATTCTTCTACAATAATGGCGTAAATAAAATCGGATGACGATTGAGGTAAAAAGTTTTTTTGAATACTTTTTCCTGGACCAAGACCATATATTCCACCAGAGGCGATTGCAATTTTTGCCTTTTCAATTTGATAATCATCTTCACCAGGTTTGTTGCTTGTAAAACTATCGATTCTACTAATCCAAGTATCAACACGATTTGGAAAAGCATCTGGAAATGCTTTCACAACTAAAATAAAAAACACTAAAGCAATTACTCCAGTTCCTAGAATAATTCCGATGTATTTTAAAGGATATTTTCCGATAAAAGCAAGCATGATAACCATAGCAAAAATTAGCGCAGCGGTTGAAAAATTAGCAGGAAGTATGAGTATTAAAGTAATAAAAACTGGAATCCATAACTCGATAAACGATTGTTGAAATGTAAGTTTAACTTCACGTGATTTTGATAAATATCGAGCGACATAAATATATAAAACAATCGCTGCAAAAGTGGAAGTTTGAAATGAAATTCCGATAAAAGGAACTTGAATCCAACGACTTGCATTAGCTCCGTCAACAACAGTTCCTTTAATTAAAGTATAGATTAGTAAAACCCAAACAATTGGCAATGCTATTCGGGATATTCCTCTGAAATAATGATATGGAATTTTGTGTACTTGAAAAATAATAAAAAATCCTATAAAAATATGTGCTAAATGTTTTACAAGATAAGTCACTGCATTTCCGGATCCATTTCGCATATAAGCTAAATTACTACTTGCACTAAAAACTGGCATAAACGAAAACAATGCTAAAAGAGCTACAAAAGCCCAAATAACTTTATCTCCTTTTAAACTGTTTATTAATTCTTTCATTTTTAAAGTTTATATTTTAAGTGTTTAGAGTTTAAAAGTTTAGGAGTTTAGCACAATCCAACTAAACTTTTAAACTCTAAACTTCTGACCTTTTTTATAAATTTCTAACTTCTTCTTTAAATTGATTTCCTCTATCTTCATAGTTTTTAAACAAATCAAAACTAGCACAAGCAGGAGAAAGTAAAACCGTATCTCCTTTTTCGGCAATGTGTCGAGCAGTATTAACGGCATCGTGCATATTGTCTACTTCAACCATCATATCAACAACGTTTCCGAAAGCATCAATAATTTTTTTGTTTTCTACACCAAGACAAATAATTGCTTTCACTTTTTCGTGAACTAAAGCCATTAGCTCTGAATAATCGTTTCCTTTATCTACACCACCAAGAATCCAAACTGTTGGAGTTGTCATACTATCTAAAGCAAAAAAAGTAGCGTTTACATTCGTAGCTTTACTGTCGTTAATATAAAGTACATTTTGGATTTTCAGCACTTTTTCTAAACGATGTTCGACACCTTGAAAATTCGACAAACTTTCGCGAATAGTTTCCTTCCTGATACGCATCAATTGTGCTACAGAAGTTGCTGCCATTGCGTTTTTCATGTTGTGCATTCCTTCTAATGCAATTTGTGATGTTTCCATCATAAATTCTTCTTGGTTGATGTTTAGTTCCATTGTTTTGTTGTTTATAAATGCTCCATTTTCCAACTTATGTGTTAATGAAAAAGGAATCAATTTTGCTTTTGTTTTATTGTTTTGTAACCAATTAGAAATAGCTACATCATCGGCATCATAGATGAGATAATCGTTTTCTGTTTGGTTCATTGTAATTCTAAATTTTGATGCGATATAATTCTCGTATTTATAATCGTATCGATCTAAATGGTCAGGACTAATATTGGTAATAATTGCTATATGCGGTTTATAATTTACAATACCGTCTAATTGAAAACTACTCAATTCTAATACATACGAATCGTAATTTTCATGTGCCACTTGCCAAGCAAAACTCTTTCCGATATTTCCACCTAATCCAACGTTTAATCCTCCAGATTTTAACAAATGGTACGTCAACATTGTTGTTGTTGTTTTACCGTTACTTCCAGTAATTCCAATTGTTATTGCGTTTGTAAATTGGCAGGCAAATTCAATTTCTGAAATGACTGGTATTCCTTTTTCTAATAGCTTTATTACAATTGCTGCTTTATCAGGAATTCCTGGACTTTTCATTACTACATCGGCATTAAGAATTACTTCTTCTGAATGCTTTTCGTCTTCCCATTTAATATCATTATTTATAAGAACTTGCTTGTAATTATCTTGTATTTTTCCGAAATCAGATACAAAAACATCGTATCCTTTTTGTTTTCCTAAAATGGCAGTTCCAACACCACTTTCACCACCGCCAAGCACTACTAATCGTTGCATTATCTCAATTTTAATGTTACTATTGAGACAATTGCTAATAGTATTGTTACAATCCAGAAACGTGTTACAATTTTACTCTCGTGGTATCCTTTTTTCTGATAATGATGATGTAAAGGCGACATTAAAAAAACACGTCTTCCTTCGCCAAAACGTTTTTTAGTGTATTTGAAATAGAAAACTTGAATAATAACCGAAGCACTTTCTGCAAAAAAAATGGCACATAAAACAGGTAACAACATTTCTTTTCTAACAGAAATAGCTAAAACTGCTATAATTCCGCCAATGGTTAAACTACCTGTATCGCCCATAAATACTGATGCTGGATAGGAATTGTACCAAAGAAATCCGATAAGTGCACCAACAAAAGCCGCTATAAAAACGGTCATTTCTCCCGAATTTGGAATGTACATTACATTAAGGTAACTAGACAAAATAAGGTTACCTGATACGAACGTAAAAATTCCTAAAGCGAGCACTGATATGGCTGAAGTTCCTGCAGCTAAACCATCAATTCCATCGGTTAAATTAGCACCATTAGAAACAGCAGTGATAATAAAAATTACAATTGGAATAAATACCAACCAAGCCCAGTTTTCATAACCATCGCCTGTCCATTCTATGAATTTTGCGTAATCTAATTCGTTGTTTTTTGTAAACGGAATTGTAGTTGTGGTCGATTTTAATTCTTTTGCAGATTGACTGAATATACTTTCACTTTGATTAAATGTAATTGGTTTTGTTGATTTTTCTCTAACCGTAACTCCAGGATGAAAATACAATACCGATCCAACTATTATGCCTAATCCAACCTGACCAATAACTTTAAAAATTCCTTTTAAACCTTGCTTATCCTTTTTGAAAATTTTAATATAATCATCTATAAAACCAATAGTTCCCATCCAAAGTGTGGTGATTATTAACAAGATGATATAAATATTATTGAGTTTTGTAAGCAGAATAACTGGAATAAGAGTTGCAATTATTATGATTAATCCTCCCATTGTTGGTGTTCCGGCTTTTTGAGTTTGACCTTCAAGACCAAGTTCTCTAACTGTTTCACCAACTTGCTGATTTCGTAAAAAAGCAATTATTTTTTTACCATAAATCGTAGAAATCATTAAAGAAAGAATCAATGCTAACGCCGAACGAAATGTTATATACTGAAACACTCCTGTTCCAGGAATATCGAGTGTTTTGTCTAAGTATTCAAATAAATAGTATAGCATATTTGGTTATGTGTTTATCTGGTTATTTGTTCATTTGTTCTAAAATTTCTTTTACTATTTGCATATCATCAAAATCGTAACGAACACCTTGAATTTCTTGATACGTTTCGTGACCTTTTCCTGCAATTAGAATAATATCGTTAGGATTTGCTAATTGACAAGCGGTTTTAATGGCTTGCTTTCTATCTTCTATGGAAAGTGATTTTTTATAATTTTGAGGTTCAACTCCCGATTCCATTTCGGCAATAATAGTTTTAGGATCTTCAGTTCTTGGATTATCAGATGTAATGATTACTTTGTTACTTAAAGTGGTTGCAATATTTGCCATAATTGGCCTTTTTGTTTTATCTCTATCACCACCACAGCCAACAATTGTTATTAATTGTTCATTTTTTGTACGAATATCGTTTATGGTATTTAGAACATTTTCTAAAGCATCTGGAGTATGAGCATAATCTACAATAGCAGTAATTTTTTCTTTAGAAACGATAAACTGAAAACGACCAGAAACACTTTCTAATTCGGACAACAACCGAAGAATTTCTAAACTTTCTAAACCAAGTTCTATAGCAGTTCCGTATATAGCAACTAAATTATAGGCATTAAAAGTTCCGATTAATCGAACCCAAACTTCGTTTTCATTAATTTTTAGCAATAAACCACTTAATTGATTTTCTAAAATTTGAGCTTTATAATTGGCATACGTTTTTAGTGCATAAGTTGTTTTTTTTGCTAACGTATTTTGTAGCATAACTAAACCGTTTTTATCATCAACATTTGTTAATGCAAAAGCTGATTTAGGTAAGCAATCGAAAAATGATTTTTTTACATCTCTATACTCTGAAAAAGTAGGATGATAATCTAAGTGATCATGAGTTAAATTTGTAAAAACTCCGCCTGAGAATTGCAAACCTTCCGAACGTTTTTGATGAATTCCGTGTGAACTCACTTCCATAAAACAATAATCAACATTGTTTTTAATCATTTCATTTAAGTAATAATTAATTGTTAACGAATCTGGTGTTGTATGTGTAGCTTTGTATTCGATATCATCTATCATTATTTTAACTGTAGAAAGCAAACCAACTTTGAATCCTGCTTTTTTGAATAATTGATACAAAAGTGACGCAATTGTTGTTTTACCATTGGTTCCTGTAATTCCAACTAATTTTAATTTTGCTGAAGGATTGTCATAAAAATTGGCAGCCATAAATGCTAAAGCTGCATTCGTATCTTTAACTTTAATATAGGTTATTCCCGTTATTATTACCTCTGGAAAATCATTACAAACAACAGCTATTGCGCCTAAATTAATTGCTTTTTCAATAAAGTCATGACCATTTGAAACTGAACCATTTATTGCTATAAAAACGTCATTTTCTTGAATTTTTCTGGAATCAAACTCCATTTTATTCACAGGTATTTCGGTTGAACCTTTTACGGCTTCGATCGCTACTTTGTATAATATGTTTTTAAGAATAATCACGATAATTGTAATACTATAGTTGTGTTTTTTATTATTGCTTGCCCTGGCATTATGGATTGCGATTTCACTTTTCCTACTCCAATTACTTTAACCTTTATCTTTAAATTTTCTAATAAAGCAATAGCATCCATTCCCGACATTCCTTTTAAATTTGGAATATACTTTGGTGATTCATTTGCTTTGTCGGAATACTTTTGATAATTATCTTCTTGCTTATTTACTTTTTTATTTAAATTTTTTATTTGATTAGTAGAAGGTGTATCGGTAAAAATTTTTTGAGCAATTCTTTTAAAAACGGGTCCAGCAACATCAGCACCATAATAATTATTCAGTGCTGTATTGGGTTTATGAACTACAACTATGCAAGAATATTTTGGGTTATCTGCTGGAAAATATCCAACAAAAGAAGAAATATAATATTTATTAATTCCACCATCTTTACCATAATCGGCGGCAGCTGTACCTGTTTTTCCAGCCATTGAAAAATCTTTTGAATACAGTTTAGAAGCTGTACCTTTTTTGACAACATTTTGCAAAACAACTTTTAACTTCTTAATTGTTTCTTTAGAGCAAATACTTGGATTAATTATTTGCTTATCGTATTTTTTGATAGTTTTATTCCATTCTTTTATTTCGGAAACAAAAATGGGTTTTATCATTTCACCATTATTGGCAATAGCATTATATAAAGTTAACGTTTGCAATGGTGTTACCGAGACTCCATAACCGTAAGCCATCCACGGAAGTGAAATAGAACTCCATGATTCATCAGAAGGTTTTGGAATTATAGGTTTTCCTTCTCCTTGAAAAGTTAATCCTAAAGGTTTATTTAATCCCATTCGCTCAATTCTATCAACAAATACTTTAGGATTATTTTTATAATTTTCGTACACGGCTTGCACTAAAACTGTATTTGAAGAAACTTCGAATCCTCTAGCCAAAGAAATTTTTCCATAACCACCTTCATGTGAGTCACGAACTTTGTATCCGCTATACATAATTATTCCTCCTCGAGTATCAAATATTTTACTGGTATCAATTTTATTATCATCAAGCAAAGCAATCATATCAACTAACTTAAAAGTGGAACCTGGTTCGTGCGATTCAGCAATAGCATAATTTGTTGTTTCAATATAAGTAGAATCTGTTTTTTTAAATTTTCCTAAATTTGAAATGGCTTTTACTTTTCCGGTTTTAGTTTCCATAACCACCACACAACCGTGATCTGCATTGTATTGTTTTAATTGTTTAAGTAATGCATGGTGCGCAATATCTTGAATATAAACATCAATAGTAGAAATAACATCGTAGCCATCTTGAGGTTCCACTTCATTTACATCACGAATAGGTTTCCATTGACCTTTTGCAATTTTTTGTTTTAAAACTTTACCTTCTTTTCCGTTAAGGTATTTTCGAAAAGACCATTCGATTCCTTTACCTTCTAGTTTACCATCTGGAGTTACCCTTTCATAACCAATAGTTCTTTCAGCAATTTCTCCAATTGGATGTTTGCGGACTGTTTTTTGTTCGACTATTATTCCGCCTTTATTAGCACCGAGTTTAAATAAAGGAAACCTTTTAATTTGGATATATTGCGTATAACTCAAATCGCGTGCTATCAATAAATACCGATTTTTATTTGCTCTAGCTTTTCGCAATTCCGATTCAAAAAAAGAACTTGACTTATTTAATAAAACAGAAAGCGAATCAGCCAAAGGCATTACATTTTTCTCAAAATCTTCTTTTTTAGGAGTAAAAGCATCAAATCGAATGCTATAATTTGGGATAGAAGTAGCTAAAAGACTTCCGTCTGCTGAATAAATATTTCCTTTATTGGCTGGAATAATGAAATTTTTTACGGATCTTTCTTTTGCTAATTTTCGATAATAATCTCCTTCAACCCACTGAATATTAGTGAGTTTTACCATAATCGCAATTGCTATTACTAATATAACAACTGCCATTAGATAAATGCGATAAGAAATATGTTTATCTTCTACTGCCATAATTTTTTAAAGAAACTTTTCTCAGTTGTTTTTTTTACTTTTATTTTTTTTGGAGGAACAGATGAAGGTAAAATTCCTCTTGATTCCATTTTTGCCGAAATGGTAGATTCCATTTTCAATTTCATCAATTTTGATCTTCTGTCAACAAATTCAGAACGTAATTCTTTAACACTGTTAGTCAATTCGTCTATTCTAAAAACTTTTTGTTCATAACGTTGTGTATTGGCAATCATAACAATTGCCAGAATGATTAGAAAAACGATGAATCGCCAGTTTCTTGTAGCGTCTTCGTTAACCAAATACCTTGCTTTTAATATGTTATAAACTCCGCCTTTCATATTTATAATTACCACAAAGACGCTAAGGCGCTAAGTGATTTTTGCTTTTTTTAAATTTTTATTTCTGAACACTGATTTCTATTTCTTTTCAGCTATTCGTAACTTGGCACTACGAGCTCTGTTGTTGATTTTTATTTCGGCTTCATTTGGTACAATTAATTTTTCAACTAATCGGAATGGAACCGAAAAGTTTCCGAAGAAATCACGTTCTGGTTCACCTTCAAACAATCCGTTTTTCATAAATCTTTTAACTAATCTATCTTCTAATGAATGATAAGAAATTACACTTAATCGACCTTCAGGCTTTAAAATTTCGAGTGATTGTTCTAAAAATTCTTTTAACACATCCATTTCTTGATTTACTTCTATTCGAATAGCTTGATATATTTGAGCTAAAATTTTATTGCTACTATGAGCGGGTAAAAATCGACTTAAAATTATTTTCAATTCGTTGGTTGTTCTTATTGGATTTTGTTCTCGTGCTTCGACAATTGTTTTAGATAATGCAGGTGCGTTTTTTAATTCACCATAATCAAAAAAAACCCTACGCAAGTTAGCATCATCGTATTCGTTAACTATTTTGTATGCATCAAGTTCATTTTTTTTACTCATTCTCATATCTAAATCGGCATCAAAACGAGTAGAAAAACCTCTTTCAGGAACATCAAATTGGTGAGATGAAACACCTAAATCAGCTAAAATTCCGTCCACACTTTTTATTCCATGAAATCGCAAAAATCTTTTTATGTATCTGAAATTTTCCGGAATCAATACAAATCGATTATCTAATAATGTATTCTCAAAAGCATCTTCATCTTGATCAAAACCAAATAATTTTCCTTCTGGACCTAACCGATTTAAAATTTCTTTAGAATGTCCGCCGCCGCCAAAAGTGACATCAACATAAATTCCATTGGGTTTAACATTTAAACCGTTTACTGTTTCCTTTAAAAGAACAGGATTATGATATTCCATCATCATCATCATTTACATTTCCCATTACATCTTCTGCTAAATCTGCAAAATCTCCTATTGAATCATCAATTGCTTTTTCATACAACTCTTTATCCCAAATCTCAATAATATTAATGGCCGAAGACAATACAATATCTTTTTTAATTTGAGCAAAAAGGGATAAATCTTTTGCAACTAATAATCGTCCCAAGTTATCAATCTCAACCACTTTTACTCCAGCAGTAAAACGACGGATAAAATCATTATTCTTTTTTACAAATCGATTGAGTTTGTTTATTTTTTGCATCATCAAATTCCATTCACTCATTGGATACAATTCTAAACAAGGCTGAAATACAGAACGCTTCAAGACAAATCCATCTTGAAGAGAAGCAGAAAGTTGCTTTTTTAATGGCGAAGGAATCAACAATCGTCCTTTGTCATCAATTTTACATTCGTAAGTTCCTATTAGTGAGTTCAAAAAATAAATATTAATGATAAAAAGCAAAAATATAAAATTTCTTCCCACATTTTACTACTTTCACCCACTTTGTTAATAAGTTTTACCATTTGTAGTTTTTTAAGTGCTATACAAACTGATAATAAAATTTAATAATCTTTAACATTTGTCTAAGAATTGATTGGTTTTTAAAAAAATAATCAGCGTTAAATGGATTTTTCATTATTATTTGTAATTTTTTGATATAAAAATTACAAATAATAATGAAAAAAAAATGCGTTAGGTGTTGATAATAAACCTATTGTATCCTTTAAAAAAAAGAGGATATAAAAATTAGATTTTAAGAATAAATAGTAATCTTGTATATTAGCAATGTTGTTTAAAGTTCTATATTTGCAACTCTAGAAAAGTAGAAATTTGATGGAAAATAAATTAAAAACGGAAGGTAAATACACGTATTATGAAATTGGAGAAGGCACACCTATTGTTGTTCTTCACGGATTAATGGGCGGTTTAAGCAATTTTGAGAGTGTTGCAAATTATTTTTCAGAAAAGGGATACAAAATTGTAATTCCAGAATTACCTCTATACTCACAAAATCTTTTAAAAACGAATGTGAAAGCATTTGCTAGGTATGTTAAAGATTTTATAAATTTTAAAAAATTTGATCGTGTTATACTTTTAGGAAATTCGCTTGGCGGACATATTGCGTTGTATCATTCTAAGATGTATCCCGAAAAAGTGGCCGGAATAGTAATTACTGGAAGTTCTGGTCTTTATGAAAGCGCTATGGGCGACTCTTATCCAAAAAGAGGTGATTATGAATACATTAAAAAGAAAACGGAAAGTGTTTTCTATGATCCAAAAACCGCTACAAAAGAAATGGTTGACGAAATTTATGCTATAGTAAATGACCGAATAAAAGTGATAAAAACATTAACTATAGCAAAAAGTGCCATTCGTCACAATATGGCTAAAGATTTACCTAAAATGCACGAACAAACTTGTATTATTTGGGGTAAAAACGATCAAGTGACTCCACCATCTGTAGCTGAAGAATTTCATAAATTAATGCCCAATTCTTCATTATATTGGATAGACAAATGTGGACACGCTGCTATGATGGAACAACCTGAAGAGTTTAATCGTTTGTTAGATGAATGGTTACAAAAAGTGAATTTGTAAAATTGATTTTTTTTATTCTATAATTAATGAGATTGCTTCGTGCCTCGCAATTACTACTAAATGAAAATTAATACTGCCGAATTTATTATTAGCAATTCAGATGTTAGTAAATGTCCGCTAGAACGTATACCTGAATATGCGTTTATTGGTCGTTCCAACGTCGGAAAATCGTCGTTAATAAACATGCTGACCAATCATAAAAATTTGGCTAAAACATCGGGGAAACCAGGAAAAACTCAGTTGATTAATCATTTTAAGATTAATAATAATTGGTTTTTAGTTGATTTGCCTGGTTATGGTTATGCACGAGTTTCTAAAAAAACCAAAGAAGTTTTTCAGCAATTTATCACCGATTATTTTGAAAGCAGAGAACAACTAGTTTGTGCTTTTGTTTTGATTGACATTCGATTGGAAGCACAACAAATTGATTTGGAATTTATAGAATATTTAGGCGAAACTGAAGTGCCTTTTTGTATTGTTTTTACTAAAGCTGATAAAATAAGTAGAACCAAAGTTGATTCACATGTTGCTGCTTATAGAAAACAACTTTTGGCTAATAACTGGGAAGAAATGCCTCAACATTTTGTAACCTCGGCTACTGAAGGAACTGGAAAAGAGACTATTTTAGCGTTTATTGATAGTGTAAATGAAGATGTTTTTAAAAATATAAATGAGTTTTAGTCTTTATTTTTATATGAAAAAAAGCTCTCGTATTTTACTTCTTTTGTTTTTGTTTTTTAATTCGTGTTCTCTACCTAATTACATTTTCGATAATAAAGCACAAACTACTGGTTTAGACTTTACTAATGGAAAGTGGTTAATAAATGATATCGATTGTTCAGGTGATGTATACGGACAATTAACAAAAATGGCAAAAGAAGATTTTGGAAAATACTTGGATGAAAGATTATTTTATACTTACGAAGTAAAAGGAATAATATTACCTAAAAAAATTGAACTAAATCCTACTAAGAATAAACTCAAAGAAATTAAAATTGGCAGTAAATTTGATTTTTTTATAAATATAAAAGCTAGAAATGTGAAAGAGGAGATAGGTGGAATTGATACAACACCACATCGTTTTAAAAAAGCTAAAAAAAATCAAAGCGAAGTTACAATTGAAGTATATGACTTAAATTTAGCCGAAATTATTTATTCTCAAAAAGTTATTGGAATTACACAAAGAGATAATGATAATGATGATGTACACTTTTCTAAAACATCTAGAAATTTAATTATTGGAGCTTATAGAAAGTTAATGAATTCAATTGAAAAAAGTTCTATTAAAAGCAAATGAAACTGTCTTTAAAATAAAAATGATTTAAAAAACCCTCGCTCCATATAGTCTCCGACTTTGAAGTCGTGATTTATGGTTTGTAATCAAAGAATTTAAAAATGAAATTTAAACATCAGTCGGAGACTGAATTACTCATCCTCAAAGTCGGAGACTTTGCGGAGCATAAGTTGATTTTGTAGAGAAAATAATTGTCTTTTTATTTCTCCAACTCCAATTTTTCAGCAAAATAATCACAAAAATCTTTCATGGTAGCTGCCATTTTTTCATCGTTTGTTGCTCGATGAAAACTATCTGACATTGCTACTAAAGTTTGGTGAAAAAACAATTTCATTTCGTCAACAGGCATGTCTTTTGTCCAAAGGTCAATTCTTAAAGTTTCCTGTGCTTTGTTATCCCAAACAGAAAGCATAATTGCTTTGGTTTCATCTAATTCTACTCCGCCATCTTTTGCTGTCCACGCTAATTTTTCGGGTACACGATTTTCATCTAATTCGATAAGGAATTTTATTTCCGACTGTATTTTACTCATTCTTTTTAGGTTTGTATTTTGATTTTTCAAACAATTCGTTGGCATTCATTTTAATCATATCTTGAACAGCAACTTCATTTTTTTCCATAAACGAACGAACTATTTGCCATCCAACCCAACGACCAATTCGTCCTGGCGATTCGTTATCGATTTCCAAATAAAATTTTGAAAAAGGAGCTAGATTAATAAATCGGTTGTTTAATTTAGAATCGGAACTGAATATCATTTGTTTCTCGATAAAGTAACTCCAAATAAAAGCTTCATTTTCCTCGCTCCAAGCTATTTGTTGTGTTGTATAACCAATTTTTTCTGCATCGGTATAGTTTTCTGTTAAAAGAATATCTTTGATATACAATTCTTTTCCGTAATAAATCATTTCCGATAGTAAGGTTTTATCGGATGGTGGAGGTAAAATTCCAAGAGCAAAACTTGATGCTACTTCGGGCATCATTTGTCTTTCTTCAAAGTTTTGGGAAATATAAGCTGGTGTGTCTGCGTAGAATTTATGTTTATTTCCCAAAAACAATTCTAATGCAATTATCAATTTATCGTTAGCATAAATCACTTTGTTATTGTAATCCATGTCGCCAATAGCAGTATAAATTTTTGGTAATTTTATGGTTGGAAAATAGTATTTAATGTGTTTAAAAACGTCTTCTATTTCAGTTTGTTTGCTATTGAAGTTTTTGTATTTATTTTGAACTTCGGTGTAGAGTTCTCTCCAAAGTGGATTTTGAATTTTTTCAATCCAAACTTCGTCGGGAGTAGTAGGTTCAAAAAAATCGGGGAATTCGGCTTTAACACTATTTAATTCCTCTGGTTTTGCTTCAAAAAAAGCTTGTTCAAAACGAAAAAGATTCATTTGCACAGGAATTTCTTCGACCGCTTTTTCTACTTTGCTTTTAGTAGTACAGGAAACAATTGACAATAAAAGTAGTATCAAAAAATAGTTTTTCATTGGTTATGCTTTGTTATTAGCCCAGATTAAAGCGAAAATCCTTTTGTGATTTTGAAATGGTTTTATTTAATGAAAAAGAGCGACTGGAAGAAGCTACTTTTTTATTTAGAAAAACCATTCAAAATGGAAAAGATTGAAGCGGATAGCTGGAATTAGCTTCAAATACTAAAACGTAATTCGTTTAAAATTATTATTTTTGCAAATATACATTACGAAAACCTAATTATTCTATTTAAAATGGCGAAAAAAAGCTCTATTAATGTTGAAAAAGTAAATGCGCATATTGTAAACTGGCTGAAAAGTTATGTTGAAAATGCTAAAATGTCGGGTTTTGTTGTTGGAATTTCAGGCGGAATAGATTCGGCTGTTACCTCAACACTTTGTGCCCAAACTGGTTTTCCTACTTTGTGTGTAGAAATGCCTATTCATCAACACATTAATCAGGTAAATCGTGGACGAGAACATATCGATCAATTGCAAAAAAGATTTTCGAATGTGAATCGAGTAGAGACTGATTTAACATTTGTTTATGATTCGTTTAAAACTAATTTGCCTGTTTGCGAAAATGAAACTAAATACCACTTATCGCTGGCGAATACAAGAGCTAGGTTGCGAATGACAACTTTATACTATTATGCCGGAATTCATAGTTATTTAGTTACTGGAACTGGCAATAAAGTAGAAGATTTTGGCGTGGGATTTTACACCAAATATGGTGATGGTGGCGTTGATTTGAGTCCGATAGCCGATTTAATGAAAAGTGATGTATATGCATTAGGCAGATTTTTAAAAATTCCAAACTCGATTATCGAAGCGGCACCAACTGACGGATTATTTGGTGATTCCAGAACCGACGAGGAACAGCTTGGAGCTAGCTATGATGAGTTAGAATGGGCGATGTTGGAGAATGAAAAAGAAACAGATTTAAAAGGTTTTTCTGAACGTCAAGCAATTGTTTTTGAAATTTACAAGCAATTAAATAAAAGCAATCAGCATAAGATGCAAGCCATTCCAGTATGCGTAATTCCGAAAGATTTAATGTAATATTTTAACATTTTTTATGATTTGTTCGCATTTTTTTATTAATTTTACATGTTAGCAACTAATTTTGCTTTATAAAAATAAATAATTATGATAAACGTTTGTTTAGCAGATAATTATCCTGTCGTTCATTTTGGTGTGAAATCTTATTTTAAAGATCACCCTGAAATTACCGTTGTTTCTAATGTAGGAAGTTTTTTCATGGTTCCTGATGCATTGCGAAACAAAGAGATCAACGTGCTTGTAATAGATTTAGAACTTGACGGTTTAAAAAGTATTTATGAATTGAAAGCTATTATCAAGAATTTTCCAACCACTAAAGTTTTGGTTTTTACTAGTTTAAACGAGCAAGTTTATGCTCCGAATGCTATTAAAGCTGGTGTTTTAGGTTTTGTTCATAAATCTTCAAAATTAGAAACCTTAGGAACAAGCATTATTCGTGTTCATCAAGGAATTGTAATGATGAGTGAAAGTATTAAAAAGAATTTGGCTCTCATTGCCAAACAAAATAAAAGCGAACGTTTGTACAGAAAGTTATCAAATAGAGAAATTGAGGTTTTACGCTACTTAAGCGATGGTAAAAAAAATAATGAAATTTCTAAATTACTTGGCTTAAATGAGAAAACAATAAGCACATACAAATTACGCCTTTTACAGAAATTAAATGTAACTAATTTAGTAGATTTAGTGAATAAAGCGAAGACTTTGGATATTGTGTAAAAAATTACGAATTAAAAATTAAAAATATTTCTAGAAATCCTGATTTGAAAGAATCGGGATTTTTTTTAATTATGTCTTGAAATTACTCTTCCTAATTTTTTAGAAAATATATTAGTCAATCCTAAATAATCAACTACTAAAGTTAAGGTTTCTGAATTATCTGATTCTATTTCGGAGGTTACAGTTGCTTTTAATTCGTCAATAATTTTATTAACTAAAAACCATCGTAAGGTTAAAATCGTTTCGGTTACATATTGACTTATGGTTTGATTTTTGTCTTTCACATAAATTTGTTTGGTTTCCCAGTTGTGTAGTGTTTCTTGCTCATCATTCATTAATATTGACGTTACTTCTTGAGCAATTTCAGCTGGAATTTGATTTAAGTATTGATCCATTTCAAAATTTTCGTTTTGATGAAAGTAATTTATCAAATCGTTATAAATGCTTTTAAACAAAGGATTAGCCAATTCGGTTTCATCTTCTTGAAGACTTAAAAAAATGCGTTGATAGACCTTATATTTGTTTATTTCGATTGCTTCTTCTATTTCGCCACTTTCATTAGTTTTTAATAAATTGTCTTCGAAATCTTCTTCCTTGCTTCCGTATAATAATAGGATTTCAATAATTTTATGTTCCAATTCGTATTGAATATCTACTATATTCGAAATAGTTACATTGTCATTTTTAAGAACTTCAAATGCTTTTTGATCTTCTTTTTGTTTTTTTCCTATTTCCTGAATTTCTTTTTTTACGATTTGTGCTAAGGTGTTAAAAAGTACTTCTTCGGAAATATCCATAATTCGAGATGTTTCTTGAATGTAAATTTCACGTTTTATTCTGTCCGGAATTTTTGAAATACTAATCACCATATCGCGAATCAAATCGGCTTTTTTGATTGGATCGTTTTTGGCTTCTTTCATTAAAAGTGACGCTTTGAACTGAATAAAATCCATTGCGCTTTCGTTAAGATATTTTACTAAATCTTCGTACGATGTTTTTTTTGCAAAACTATCAGGATCTTCACCATCGGGAAAAGTACAAACTTTTACATTCATTCCTTCTTCTAGAATTAAATCTATTCCACGAATAGAAGCACGTAGTCCGGCTGCATCACCATCAAAAAGCACTGTAATATTTTTGGTTAACCGATTTATTAATCGGATTTGATCGGATGTTAATGCTGTTCCAGATGAAGAAACCACATTTTCAATTCCGGATTGATGCATTTGAATTACATCGGTATAACCTTCGACTAAAAAACAATTATCGAGTTTTGCAATGGATTGTTTGGCATGAAAAATTCCGTAAAGCACTTTACTTTTATGATACAAATCGCTTTCGGGAGAATTTAAATATTTAGCAGCTTTTTTATCTTGTGTTAAAATCCGACCACCAAAACCTAGCACTCTACCACTCATACTTTGAATCGGAAACATAACGCGTGCCTTGAAACGATCAAACTGTTTTTCTTCGCCAACAATAGTCAAGCCTGTTTTTTCAAGAAACTCTAATTGATATCCTTTTCCTAATGCTTCTTTTGTAAATGCATCCCAAAGTGTTGGCGAATAACCTAATTTAAATTTAGAAATTGTATCGTTTGTAAAACCTCTTTCTTTAAAGTACGACAAGCCAATTGCCTTTCCTTCTTCGGTATTTAAAAGTGTATCATAAAAATAATTAGCAGCAAATTCTGATACTAAATACAAACTTTCTCTTTCGTTAGCAACCTCTTTTTCTTCTATGGAAAGTTCGGTTTCTTCAATCTCAATATTGTATTTTTTGGCTAAAAACCGAATAGCTTCAGGATAGGTAAAGTGTGAATGTTCCATCAAAAAAGCCACTACATTTCCGCCTTTTCCGGAACTAAAATCTTTCCAAATTCCTTTAACTGGCGATACCATAAACGATGGCGAGCGTTCGTCGGAAAACGGACTCAAGCCTTTGAAATTACTTCCAGCGCGTTTGAGTTGGACAAAATCGCCGATGACTTCTTCGACGCGAGCCGTTTCAAATACTTTATCTATGGTTTCTTTGGTTATCATTTTTAAGATGCTGAGTTACTGAGTAGCTGAGTTACTGAGTTTTCAAAGTTACAAAGATTTTTTGCCACGAATTACACGAATATGCACAAATTAAAAAAAAGATGCTCCATTGCTGAAACATCTTTTCGAAGTATAAAACTAACCTAAACAAATTTTAATTAAAGTCGAAACGCAATCCTAATGAGATATTGTTTTGATCTACTACATTATTCTTAAATAACGGATTTATATCATATTTTACATACAAACTTGTTTCCGACCAACCAATATAAGCACTCAATCCGTAATTCCAATCGTTTACATTCCAATTTCCTTTTTGTCTTTCGTTTATTCTGTAACCATCTACTTCATAAGAAAGAAATTGTTTAGAATTGGTATTATACCCAACAAATCCACCTAAACCTAAACGAAAACCTTGATGACTGTTGAAAATTTTCTTACCCTCTTTATCGACTTTAGTTTTAGAAAAATCAAATTCTAAATGCATTGGAATAGTCACATATACATTTCTGAAATAGGTGTCTTTTTTTCGTAAATGTGTTGGATAAGTAGCCAATTCTGTTTGATCTCCATTGGGAACAAAATAACGATTGTCGGTTGCATTTAATTGATTGTACATCCATGAAAATCCGTATTTTAAATGTAATAAATTACTGTTTTTAGACAAACGATAATTGCTTGTAATTCCCCATTCGAAAAAAGTAGATCTTAAATATCTAAAATCAGAGTTAGCAATTTTTCCATCAGTTACTAAATTATTAGCTCCAAAAGCAAGTACAAATTGAGATGTAGTTCTTGTTTCTCCTTTGTGTTTTCGCAACGAATCGTTTTTATTTTTCCATCTTAAATCAAATACATAGCTTTTATCATTACTGTCTTTTAATTTTCCGTCAATTTTGTCTTGCACTAAATCTTTCAATTCTTCTTTGGCTGCATTGACTTTATTTTCGATACTAGTTGCTCTTGCTTCGGCTAATTCCCTCTTTTTTCTATCGGCTTGTTCTTTGTTTAACGAACCGTTTTCCAATTGTTTATTTACTTCTTCTACTTCAACTTTTAAAGCAGCTTTTTCGTCTTTTGTGATTTTGTCAATTTTTTCTGCAATGTCTTTTGCTCTTGACACAAATGTTTGATTCGTTTGTTCGCCTTTATTGCTCGTGTCTTGTGCGACTAATTTGGCAGTAAAAAGGCATAATGTTAGTGTTAAGTAAATGATTAAATTTCTCATGATAATTGTTTTGTTTTAAGATTATTATTTATTGTTCTAGATTTCGATTGGCTAATGCCACTTTAACTTCTTTGTAATTTTTTGTTACTCTTTTAAAAACTTTTTCTCTAAAAGTAAGTTCTAATTCGCTATCAACTTCCGATAGTAAGCTGTTTGCATTTACTTTAACTTTAGAAGAAGTATCTGATTTAGATAAGGTGGTTTCAGATGAAACTAAAGTATTTTGTTTGGAATTGATTGATTTTGAAATGATAATTTCCTTGCTAGATTCAATTTTCGGAAGATCTTTTAGTGCAACATCGCCACTGTTTTGGTACTCAATTGCTTTTTCTTTATTTATGATGGATGGATTATTCGTTTTTTGATTGATACTTTTTTTGGTAGAACGAATAAAACTCTTTTCGTTTTGAGCGATAATTGTTTTATTTGATAATTCTGTTTTTGCAGTTTGTTGCGTAGTCACAATTTCTTTGTCGGCAACTACACTTGTGTTCTTCATTACCGAATCTTTACCTTGTTCATTTATTACGACTGTGTTGGCAGGAATATTATTAGAACTTTTTTGATTGTAAAAAAACGTACCAACAGTTACGAAAACCAATATGCTTGCAGCAATTCCAATAAATTGAAATGACAAAAATGGAGAACGCTTTGTTTTTTTTTCTTCAGCTACTGAAAGCATAGCGTCCAAACGATCCCAAGCTTGTTGAGAAGGTTGAATTTCTTGTGAATTTAATTTTTCACGAAATTGTTTTTCAATAGTATTCGGTTTCATATTTGTAATATTATTTAAGTCGCGATTTCATTACTATAATTTTTTAAATTTTTGATATTGTCTTGCAATATTCTTCTGGCGTGCGACAACTGCGATTTTGATGTTCCTTCATTAATTCCGAGCATTGTTGCAATTTCTTGATGTTTGTAACCTTCAATTGCATATAAATTGAATACCATTTTGTATCCATCTGGCAAACTATCTATTAAATATTGAATATCTTCTACAGAAAATTGGCTTTCAATGTTATTAAAACTTTCTTGCAAATAATTTTCATCATCCATAAAGCTTACTTTTTTATTCACTCGTAGGAAAGAAATACATTCGTTCACCATAATTCTTCTTATCCAACCTTCAAAACTTCCTTTGTGTTCAAAATTTTTCAAATTGGCAAACACTTTCATAAAAGCAGTAATCATTATATCTTCTGCTTGCTGAACATCTTTTAAATACTGTCGGCAAACGCTTAACATTTTTGGAGCGAACTTGGAATATAATTTTTGTTGTGCATGACGATTGTTTTCGACTGCCAATTGAATTACTTCTTTTTCCTCTTGATGTAAGTTGATTACTTTCATTATTAGTATTCAGTAATTAGTGTTCAGTTAATTATGTCAATAACAGACTTCTATTAGCATAGACGAGTGAACTTGTGAAATGGTTGCATGATTGAATAAAAAAAATGCAAAAAAAATATAAATAATTATTTATCAATTACTTAACAGCATATTTTATTTATTATTATGAGATTTCTCCTTTGTCGAAATGACAAAACTGATCTATTTTTTTCTCTCAATAACATAATTCACCATTAAGGTTAAACTATCTTTATAAACAGACTTAGGGAAGTTTTGAATTAAAGCAAGTGCTTCGTTTTGGAATTGCACCATTTTTTGTTCGGCATAAGAAAGTCCGTTTTTGTCTTTAACAAATTGAATAACTTCTTTAACTCGTTTTTTATCTTTATTGTGATTTTTAATCGAATTGATGCACCAACTTTTTTCTTTACTACTACAATTATTTAAGGCATAAATCAACGGCAACGTCATTTTTTGTTCTTTAATATCAATTCCTGTTGGTTTTCCGATTGCTTCATCAGTATAATCAAATAAATCATCTTTAATTTGAAAAGCCATTCCTATAAGTTCACCAAATTTTCTCATGGTTTCCACCTGAATTTCATCTTCAGTTACCGATTTTGCTCCAAGAGCACAACAAGCAGCGATAAGAGTAGCTGTTTTTTGACGAATAATTTCGTAGTAAATAGCCTCTGTAATGTCTAATCTTCGCGCTTTTTCAATTTGAAGTAATTCGCCCTCACTCATTTCGCGGACAGCAACAGAAATAATTCGAAGTAAATCAAAATCGCCATTATCTATAGAAAGTAATAATCCTTTTGAAAGTAAATAATCGCCAACTAAAACTGCAATTTTATTTTTCCAAAGTGCATTTATAGAAAAAAAACCTCTTCTGCGATTGCTATCATCAACAACATCATCATGAACCAAAGTTGCTGTATGAATAAGTTCTATTACAGCAGCGCCTCGATAAGTTCGTTCATTTACACTTCCATCTGAAATCATTTTTGCAGTAAGAAAAACAAACATCGGACGCATTTGTTTTCCTTTTCTATTGACAACATAATACGTAATTCGGTTAAGTAAAGCAACCTTAGAAGACATTGATTCGAAGAACTTCTTTTCAAAAAGTTCCATTTCAAGTTGAATAGGCTGTTTTATTTCAGAGATAATATTCATTGGTCATCAAATATACAATAATGAAAGTATTTGAAAAAAAAATTAACTTTAGATTAAACCTTTTTATAAATTTACATTCTTACATACTAAAATCGATAAAATTTCGATTATTATAAAGTAACAATAAAACAATTTAAACATTTTTATTATGAAAAAAATAACAAAATTAATTTTAGCTCTATCATTAATTATTTCAATGATAAGCTGTAACAAAGAAGAAGATAAATCAACCATTACTTCTGAAGAAGCTGGAGTTAATGCAAAATTAGATATTGCAAGTGATGATGTTTCTGATATTGTTGAAGATCAAGAAACGAGTACCTACACCAACACATTAAATGGTAGAAATATTGAAAACACAACTACTGCTTTACCACCTTGTGCTACAATTACTAGAGTTCCTGCTTTTGGAACTCAAATTACTCCAGGAACAGTTGTAACAAAAACTATTGACTTTGGAACAACAGGATGTTTACTAAATAACGGAAACTTTGTTAAAGGAAAAATTATCATAACCTTTACTTATCAGCCCACTGCTCCTTTGCATACTATTACCTATACTTTTGATGATTTTTATCACAATGGAATTAAGTTTGTAGGTAATAGAACGTTCACAAGAGTTATGAGTGTAGCAACAGCAACTTCACCAAGTCATCCAATTGTTACCATGAATATGGATATTACCGCAACTTTTCCGAATGGAAATTCGTATACAAGAATTGGACAAAGAATTAGAGAAATAGTAGAAGGATTTTCAACACCAATTTGGACAGATAATGTATATCAAGTTACAGGAAGTTGGACAACTACTTTTCCAAATACAACAATTCAAACCAGTACAATTACAACACCATTAAGAATAAAATTTAGTTGTGTTGCAGTAAACAAACCACTTATTGTTCAAGGTGTTATTAC
The DNA here is from genome assembly GCA_031408335.1 of Flavobacteriales bacterium. Lineage (GTDB taxonomy): Bacteria > Bacteroidota > Bacteroidia > Flavobacteriales > Flavobacteriaceae > Flavobacterium. The sequence continues at coordinate 29,455 of JANNWH010000016.1, forward strand.
TATTGTTAGAAATGCGAATACAGCAACATTAGATTATGGAATTGGAGATTGTGATAATTTAGCGGTTTTCACAATTAATGGAAATTCATACAATATTGTTATTGGAAACTAAAAGGTAATTATTATTTATAGAAAACGTCTTAATAGAAAATATTGAGACGTTTTTTTTTATGACTTATTAGCTAATTGACCACATGCTGCATCAATATCTTTTCCTCTGCTTCGGCGGACTTTTGCTACAATTTTATTTTTTTCGAGTGCTTTTATATACGCATTAATCGATTCATCAGAAGCTTGTTGAAATTCGCCATCGTCAATCGGATTGTATTCTATTAAATTCACTTTGCAAGGAACGTATTTGCAAAATTTAACTAAAGCATCAATAGCCTCTTTGTTGTCATTGATTCCTTTCCAAACCACATATTCAAAGGTTATTTTGCTTTTAGTTTTTTGATACCAATACTCTAAACTTTCGCGTAAATCTTTAAGTGGAAAATTAGAACTAAAAGGCATAATTCGTGCACGAACCTCATCAATTGCAGAATGTAATGAAACTGCTAATTTAAATTTCACTTCATCATCGGCCATTTTTTTTATCATTTTCGGAATTCCAGAAGTTGAAACTGTAATTCGTTTTGGCGACATTGCTAGTCCTTCTTCTGAAGTTATCATGTCAATTGCTTTAATTACGTTATTATAATTCATCAACGGTTCTCCCATTCCCATAAAAACAATGTTGGAAAGCGGACGATTGTAATACAATTTGCTTTCTCTATCAATAGCAATTACTTGATCGTAAATTTCACCCGGTTCTAGATTACGCATTCTTTTTAAACGAGCAGTTGCACAAAAATTACAATCCAAACTACAACCAACTTGGCTTGATACACAAGCGGTTGTGCGAGTATTAGTTGGAATTAAAACACTTTCTACGATTAATCCATCGTGTAAACGAACAGCATTTTTCACTGTTCCGTCTTCACTGCGTTGCATGGTATCGACTTTAATATGATTAATAACAAAATTTTCTTCGAGCATAGCTCGCGTTTCTTTAGAAACATTGGTCATGTCTTCAAAATTGTGAGATGCTTTGCTCCACAACCATTCGTATACTTGATTTCCACGAAATGCTTTATCGCCATTGGCAACAAAAAAATTACGTAGTTGATCTTTGGTTAAGCTACGAATGTCTTTTTTTTCAATTTCCATTGTGCAAATGTAAAACAATTTACCGATTTAGTATTTTGGTATTTTGGATATTTGTAATTTTACAAAAAAGTATAATCATGCATTTCATTTCAGAAGATTTAGAAAACTATATTGAGCAACATTCACAAAATGAACCCGAATTATTAGTACAATTAAACAAAGAAACATATCAAAAAGTACTGTTACCACGAATGTTAAGTGGTCATTTTCAAGGTCGGGTTTTGAGCATGTTATCTAAATTAATCCGTCCAAAAAATATTCTAGAAGTCGGAACGTATACTGGATATTCTGCTTTGTGTTTGTGCGAAGGAATACAAGAAAATGGTGTTTTGCATACCATAGATATTAAAGAAGAATTGGTTGATTTTCAACGCAAGTATTTTGACAAATCGATTTGGGGAGATCAAATTAAGCAACATCTTGGCGAAGCCTTGGCTATAATTCCGACAATTGATATAAAGTTTGATTTAGTATTTATTGATGCTGACAAAGAAAATTACATCAATTATTTTAATTTAATTCTCCCAAAAATGAATAAAGGAGGAATTATTTTATCCGATAATGTACTTTGGAGCGGAAAAGTACTAGAAGAATTACATCCAAAAGACATGGAAACAAAAGTACTAATAGAATACAACCAACTTCTTAAAAATGATTCAAGAGTAGAAACTGTATTATTACCTATTCGTGATGGATTGACTTTAAGTAGAGTTATTTAATTGGAAATTCGTTTATGGAAATACTGATATCCTTTGTGAAATAGGATTCCGAAAGTAGCACCAAAAGCATAACCTGTGAGTATATCAATTGGATAATGAACTCCCAGATAAATTCGGCTATAAGCAAAAATTAAAGGATATAAAAAAATTAGGAAAGTATAATTGTAGTGTTTTCTTAAAATCAGAAAAACAAAAGTCATCGTTGCCATTGAATTAGCAGCATGACCAGAAAAAAAACTAAAAGAATTTGATTGATGAACAATTCTGATTATTTCTTTTAATTCGGGCTCATTACAAGGCCGTAATCTCTCAAAAGTCACTTTACAAAACTCAACCGATTCGTTACAACACAATAAAATTAAAGCGATGAAAACGAGTACAAATCCGAGATTTTTTAACCCAATTTTTTTATATAATAAATAAGCTAAAAAAAGAAAAAAAGGAGTCCAATAAAATTGTTTGGTAATTAGTAGCCAAAGATTGTCATAAGTTGAAGAACCTAATCCGTTGAGAAAAATAAAAACTTCTTTATCAATAGCAACTATTTTTTCAAGCATTACATTTGACGTTTAATTGGACCAGATAAATCATCCAAATCCTCTTTCATTTTATCAATTGGATTGGATAAATTATCGCTTAAACTTCCTTTTATGCTTTCTACTTCTGTTGAAAAATTACTTGTTAAATCTTTAATTGTAGTGTCAATACCATTAGCTTCAGCACTTTTAGTAATTTCACTTTTTATTTCGTTAGTTGCATTTTTTAATTGCGCCATTCCTTTTCCTAAACTACGAGCAATAGCAGGAATTTTATCCGAACCAAAAAGCATTAAGGCAATAAATATGATAAAAATCATTTCGCCACCACCAATTCCAAACATAAAAGTAAATTTTTGTTATAAAACAGCAAAGTTACAAAGTAGTGAAGATAAAATTCACAATTAAAAAAATAAATTAATCAAATTTAGATTTCAATTCTTCTTTTGGCCAAGTGTTATTTGTTACATCAATATCGGCAGTTTCTAATTTAGGATCTAATTGAATTTTAGTAATCGCTTTTTGAGTTGCAAAAGTTCTATTTACTTCTTTATCATTCATTCTCCAAATTTGAGCTGGAAATTTTTGTGTTTCTGTTGTTCCATCCTCGTAAGTTAATTCAACAATAATTGGCATCACCAAACCACCAGGTTTATCAAAAGTGACTTGATAAAAATATTTTGGTTCATTTAGTTTTGCTTTTTCTTCGTCTGTAAAATTGGTGTTTACATAGTCATCCAAAGTTTTAAAATCGGTAATTTTAAATGGTTTATTCATCTCTGTTTTGTAATCTTCACTCGATTCAGCAATCATATAAACCATTGCACTAGGATTGGAGTCACGTCGGCGTCTTGTCTTCATAAATTCGGAAACTTCCTTTGAAGGTTCATTACTAACAAAGTATTTTTTTACTTCTTTAATACCGATATCGTTAGCATCTGTAGAATAAAACCAACCTCTCCAAAACCAATCTAAATCGACAGCTGAAGCGTCTTCCATTGTTCTAAAAAAATCTTCTGGAGTAGGGTGTTTGAATTTCCATCTGTTGGCATACGATTTAAAAGCATAATCAAATAATTCGTGTCCCATTATGGTTTCACGAAGAATATTTAATGCAGTTGCTGGTTTTCCGTAGGCATTATTTCCAAATTGACGAAGGCTTTCCGAATTGGTCATTATTGGTTCTAATCCTTTTTGATCGCCACTCATGTATGGAACAATGTTTTTTGCTGGACCACGTCGAGAAGGAAATTTCGAATCAAATGTAGACTCTGCTAAATATTCCATAAAGGTATTCAATCCTTCATCCATCCAAGTCCACTGACGTTCATCCGAATTAATTATCATCGGAAAAAAATTATGTCCAACTTCGTGACAAATAACGCCAAGCATTCCGTATTTAACTTGATCTGTATATTTACCTTCGGCATCTGGTCGACCAAAATTCCAACAAATCATAGGATATTCCATTCCTTGATCTCTTGCATTTATTGAAATCGCTTTTGGATAGGGATAATCAAAAGTGTAGCTTGAGTAACTTTTTAAAGTATGCGCAACAATTTTAGTAGAATACTCTTCCCAAAGCGGATTTCCTTCTTTTGGATATAATGAAATTGCCATTGTTGTTCTGGTTGCTAATTGAACAGCCATTGCATCGTAAATAAATTTTCTTGAAGTTGATATTCCAAAATCACGAACATTTTCAGCTTTAAATTTCCAAGTTTTTTTCTTATCAGAAAATCCCTTTTCGGCTGCTTCTGCTTCTGCTTGAGTTACTATAATTACTGGTTTATCAAATGATTTTTCAGCTTGTGCATAACGTACTAATTGCGCTGGTGTAAATACTTCATTTCTGTTTAACAAATTCCCAGTTGCTTCCATAATATGATCAGCTGGAACGGTAATATTCACTTCAAAATTTCCAAAAGGAAGAGTGAATTCGCCAGAACCCCAAAACTGTTGATTTTGCCAGCCTTCAACATCATTATAAACTGCCATTCTAGGATAAAACTGTGCTATAATATATAAATTATTTCCGTCTTTTTCAAAATGTTCATAGCCTGATCTACCTCCATCAATAGTATAGTTGTTAATTAAATACCACCATTTTATTGAAAACGAAATTTTTTCACCATGTTTTAAAACTTTAGGCAATTCAATACGCATCATTGTTTGATTGATGGTGTAATTCATTGGTTTTCCTAGAGCATCTTTTACATATTCGATAGTAAAGCCACCATCAAAATCTTCTTCTAAATATTTTCGAGAAAAGCCTTGAACACCTATTGCGGGATCGGGTTTATTGCTTTCAATTAATGGAGAAAGTGATTTTCGAGAATTTTGATTTTGATCCAATTGTAACCAAAGATAATCGAGTGATTCCTTGGCATTATTGGTATAGGTAATTGTTTCTTGACCATATAATTTTGTGTTTTTATCGTCAAGTTCAATATCCATTTTATAATCGGCTTGTTGCTGATAATATTCAGGACCTGGTGCGCCAGAAGCGGTGCGATACATATTAGGTGTTGCTAATAAATCATACATTTGTTTGAATTTATCAGTATTTTTTTCGCTTTGAGGTTTTACAGTTGGAGTTTCTTGAGAAAAAACTATACTCGGTAAAAGGAACAATAGTGAAACTATCTTATTCATAACTTGCTTTTATTAAAGCTATAAAAGTAATTGTTTTTATAAAAAAGAGGTGTTGTTTTGTTTATTTTAACATTCCTTTATAAGTTTCAGAATCTAGAAGTAAACTGTTTTTTTTATTATTAAAATTAGCTTGAATAATATTTTGCTGTTCACTATGTATTTCGGTGATGATAGTATTTTGCACTTCTAATGTTGTTATTTTTGTTACATCAGTACATTTTAAATAACAAATCAGAATGTTTTCTTCTACCTCTTTACTTAAAAAAATCATAGGTTTTTGTTGTCCATTTATTTTTAAAGAAAATTTTTCGGATAGGTATTTTTTTAAAAAATCAACATCTTCTGGAGTTTCATTATCAGAAGCTAAAAAAGTTTTTTTATGAAATTTGTTTTCTAATGCTTCATTCAAATCATCAATGAAAATGCGTGTCGTAATTTGAACCATTTTCTTTTTTGGCTCAAAATTAATTTGATAGATTGCCGTATAGAACTTATGAGTTGTAAATGCAAAACAACTTATAATAGCAATAAAAATAATATAATGAAATCGCTTTTTCATCATTCAAAAGTACTTATTTTTCATTTAACAATTTTAAATAATCAACAGCCAAAGTAATCATTATGAATGTTGCCTTTGTTTTGTTTTTTTCATTTATTGCTATTTCAAATGCTGCGTCTTCAACTAGATAATATTGAAATCCACTTACATATTCTGTCGGGATTTTCAAGGTTTCTATAAAGTAGTCTTCTGTAAATTGGTCGGTGATTTTTTTGCGAAGGAATTCTTTTCGTTCGATTTCTACTTCTTTTTTTAGCATGGCAGTTCGTCCTGAAATAGAATTAATCATTCCATCAACACTCATTCCTCCGACTGGAATTAGCAACGGACTATACCAATGAAGTTCTTCTGCAGATCTTAATTTTCTTTCTGCCGGTGTATATTTTTTTGCTGGTTTATCTAAAATTCGCAACGTAACTGCATTGATATTTTTATATTGATTAATAGTAACTTCCTCTAATTGTGTAAATAATATTTCCATCTTTACAAAAAAAAGTTCATTCTCAAAATCTAATTTTTTTAAAACTAATTGTATTCCTTTAAATTGAATGGCTGAAAATAATAATGTGTCACCAACTTTTGCCGGAATAGAAAAAAAACCGCCTTTTTCGGTTAATGTTGACAAATCAGAATTTTTATTGACAATGTAAATTCCTTCTAAATCAGTTGAATGTGCAATTACTTTTCCTTTCAAAACTTTTTTTGTTCCATCTTGAGCCACAATATTTGTGACTGCAAAAAATAAAATAAAAAAAGATTTGTACAATTGTGTCATATTTGAAATATTAGTTGTAAAAGTATTTTATTATTATCCAAAAAATAAGCCAAAGCAATTGTAAATTTATGTTAAAATAAATGATTTTTGTTTGTAGATTTGTTGAATAAAATAATGTTAAATGAGTAAAAATCTTATTATTGCTAGCACTTCAACGCTTCATGGCGGAGAATATTTAGACTATTTATTGCCTACCTTAGAAGTTCATTTTAAAAATTGCAAAACACTTCTTTTTATTCCGTATGCTCGACCAGGCGGAATGAGTCATGACGATTACACAACGAAAGTAAAGATCACATTTGCAAAAATTAATATCACTGTTAAAGGAATTCATGAATTTGATAATGCGGAATTGGCGATTAAAAAAGCGGAAGGAATTTTTACTGGTGGTGGAAATACTTTTTTATTAGTAAGTCAATTGTATAAAAATAATGTGATGGAGACATTAAGTAATGTTGTAAAAAACGGAACACCATATTTAGGCTCAAGCGCTGGAAGTAATATTGCAGGAATTTCTATGCAAACTACTAACGATATGCCAATTGTTTATCCACCAAGTTTTAAAACGTTAGAATTAATTCCGTTTAATTTGAATCCACATTATATAGACGCCGATTCTCAATCAAAGCACATGGGAGAAACCCGTGAAACCAGAATAAAAGAATTTCATGCTTTTAATACAATTCCGGTTCTGGGTCTACGTGAAGGTAGTTGGCTTGAAGTTATTGATGAAGAAATTATTTTAAAAGGAAGTTTAACGGCTCGACTTTTTCAACAAGGAAAAGATCCAGAAGAATTAGTATATGGAAGCGATTTAAGTTTTTTAGGTGAATTATAAGCATAAAAAAAACCTCTAATTAAAATTAAAGGTTTTTATTGGAGCGGAAGACGAGGCTCGAACTCGCGACAACCAGCTTGGAAGGCTGGAGCTCTACCAACTGAGCTACTTCCGCATTACTTCACGAAAAACATATTTTCATTGGAGTTCAGTGAAACAGCATTTTTTGTGAGTGCAAATATAGTATTTTAGTTGTATTGGATGCAAATTTTTTTAAAAAAAAATACCATCGTTTTTATTTTACAAATTTCAATTGTCTTAATTGTTTTATAATTAAATTGTTATCAGTTACTTTACATCGAAATATAATGGCAAAAATAAACGAAATAGCATTTCAAGACACATTTCCAGTACGTCATCCTGTTTTAAGAGAAGGAAAACCTATTGAAAGTTGTTTTTTTGATGGCGACGATTTAACAACAACCAATCATTTTGGTCTTTTAATTGATAGAAAAATAATCGGAGTTGTATCAATATATCAAAATAAAAACGCTAATTTTAATGGCGTTAATTCGTATCAAGTTAGAGGTATGGCAGTGCTGAAAAGTTTTCAAAAAAAAGGTTTTGGAGAGTTATTAATGCTACATTGTGAAAAGCATATTTCGGAACAAAATGGCGATTTAATTTGGTTTAATGCTCGCGAAGTGGCAGTTGGTTTCTATGAAAAACTAAATTATAAAAAAGCTGGTAATTCGTTTATTATTAATGATGTTGGCTTACATTATTGTATGTTTAAAAAAATTGGATAAAGTGCCTATGAATAAATTTTACTTTATACTCTTACTTATCGTTTTTACAAGTTGCAAAAGAAATAGTTATGATTCTTCTGCAAATGCTTCTTTTATTGACTTTTTTGTTTTGGGAGATTCAAAAATAAAAATCGATTCTACTTTAATTAACAATTCTAAAAACGAAGAACTTAAAGGTTTTTACAAAAAATACAATTATGAAACCGTTTGGAACTCAAAAGATAATAGAGATTTTGTATTAAAAGAATTTGAAAATGCCGAAAAGGAAGGATTAGAAACTGAAGATTATTGTTACAAAAAATTAAAATCATTTGAAAATCAATATGATGTTTTAAAGGATTCTGTTATTGTTCAGTATGATATCTTACTTACAACTAATGCGCAATTATATATTAATCACATCAGCAAAGGCAAATTAAATCCGAAGGAATTATACAAAGATTGGGATGTTTCCAACAAAAATATTGATGTAAACCAAGTGCTTTTCGATGGTTTTGATAATTCTAATTTCAACAAAGTATTTGAAAGTTGTAAACCCAATCATATCGTTTACAAAAAACTAAAATTATGTTTAAAATTATTATCTCAGTTTCCTGATGATCGTACAATCGGACTTGTAGATTTAAAAGAACGAATACTTCCAAATAAAAAAAACAAATACATTCCAACCATAAAAAAACGATTAATGTATTGGAAGGATATGAAAGAAAAAGATACAATTTTATCAACTCTTTATGATAAAAATACTCAAAAAGCAGTTAAAATTTTTCAAGAAAGACACGGATTAAAACCAGATGCTATAATTGGAAGAAGTACTATTGAAGCACTAAATTATTATAAAAGTCACCGAATAGAACAAATTGTTGTCAATATGGAACGATGGAAATGGTTTGCTCATGATTTTGGGAAAAATTATTTGTTGGTAAACATTCCAGATTATAGTATTGTTGCCATTAAAGAAAATGACACCATGCAATTACAACGTGTTGTTGTTGGAAAAGAATCGCGAAGAACACCTGTATTAGAATCTAAAATTTCGTATATAAATTTAAATCCGAATTGGACAGTTCCTCCAACTATTTTAAAAGAAGATATTTATCCAGAAGCAATAAAAAATAAAGGTGTTTTTAGAAAAAAAGGACTCGTAATTTTAAATTCGAAAAACAAAGAGGTTCATCCCTATTCATGGAAAAAAGAAGATGCAAACAAGTACAAATATGTTCAAAATCCCAGCAAAAACAATTCTTTAGGATCTATGAAAATAAATTTTCCTAATAAGTATTCTGTATATCTTCACGACACCAATCACAGAGATTATTTTGCTTTTACTTACAGAGCGTTGAGTTCGGGTTGTGTTCGTCTCGAAAAACCATTAGAAATGGCAACATATATATTAAATGACACTATAAAGTGGTCGTTAAAGAGAATACAAGACACTACTGACATCAAATATTATTACAAATTACAAAAACAAAGACAGCTTGCAATTGATAAAAAAAACGCCAAGTTATTAGCTAAAAACCCAACTTTAGTTATTGAAAAAAAGAAATTTTCAAAACCCGAATTAAAAACAATAGTAATTAAAGTAAACGAAGAAATTTTTATCCATCAATTGTATTGGACTGCATGGGAAAATAATGGAATACTTCAATTTAGAGAAGATATTTATTGTTTGGATTCCGATTTGTATTCTAAATTACGATACTAATTTAGCTGTCGAATTAATGTTTTTTGTTGGATAGTAAATAAACAAACACGATTTTCCTTTAATAGTATTGATTATTTTAGAACTTAAATTCATTGGCAATGCAGGACAACCCTGACTTAATCCCAATCGATTATGTGTTTTAATAAAATCAGTTGAAACATAATCGGCACCATGCATTACAATTGCCCGTTCTCTTGCTCTATCATTAATTCCTTTTTCCAAACCATCTAATTTTAACGACAAACCGTGTTTACCAATATAGGTTTCTCCAGTTGTATAAAATCCTAAACTACTTTTATTTGATTCGCATTCGTTGGAAAAACTAGTGGCATAATTTAATCCCGATTTCTTTCCGTGAGACACTAATGAATTAAAAATGATTTTATTTTCATTTGTATCTATAATCCATAATCGTTTTGAGGTTGAAGGTAAACCATAATCAATAATTGTTAAAAAGCGATTGCTCACTTTTCCTAAATCTACTAATTGATAATATCCTTTTAAAGCAATAGTAAAGCTTTCCATTTTAGGCAATGGAAAAGAATTATCATCTAAAGAATTATATAAGTTTGTAATATTATCTTCCTTTTTTTTGACTAAAGAAGCAATTAATTTTGTAGAATCTTTTTTTGGTTCATTTACACCAAAAAATGTGAAGGCAATCACAGTTGCTAATAAAAATCGATACATCATAATAGTAGGTTAAATTAAAATGTTAGACTTGGGATGACAAACCTAGACAAAAAAAATTTAATTTAATTGATTTTAATAAAAATATATCGATTAAGTGTAATATTTATACGATATAATGCATTTTAAGTTAATTATAATAAGTTATTTCTTATATTTTTGTTTGTTTTTCTTAAAATTTATAGTAATAGAAATAGTTTGGCTTAAATAAATTGTCATACTTATTTTATTAAATATATTTGTAAACCAAATTGTTACAAATGACCCGAAATCTATATTTTTATAGTTTCTTTATTTTTTTTATTTTCAATTGTTTTTCTCAAACAACCAAGAAAACATTACAGACTCAATTTAGTAATGAAAAAATTATTATTGACGGAAAATTTAATGAGGAAATTTGGAAAACTGCTCAAATTGCAACCGATTTTGTAATGGAATTTCCGGATAACGGTGTTCAAGAACCTAAAGAAAGAAAATCGGAAGTCAAAGTTGTTTATACTAACGATGCTATATTTGTTGCAGCAATTCTCTATGACAATAATCCCAAATCCATTAAAAGAGAATTAACCGCTAGAGATCAATTTGGTGTTGCTGATCATTTTGGCGTGCTATTAAACGGATATAATGACGGCCAACAAGAGTTTCGTTTCTTCGTAAGTTCCTCTGGTGTTCAGCAAGACTGTGTGTATACAGAAGCAAGAAATGAAGATTTTACTTGGGATGCAATTTGGGAAAGCAAAGTAGTAATTACCGATATTGGCTGGGTTGTGGAAATGAAAATTCCGTTTGCAGCTTTACGCTTTACAGAACAAAAAAAACAAACCTGGGGAATCAATTTTTATAGAGAAGTAAGAAATCAAAGGCAAAGTTACACCTGGAATTTATTTAGTAACGCGATAACCAATAAAGCAACACAATCAGGTATTCTTGAAGGTATAGAAAACATCAACACTCCGACTCGATTATTTCTTATTCCGTACTCTTCTTTTTATTTAAGTAGTACCAAAGAACAAACAAAAGGGGAATTAAAAGGGGGTTTAGATATTAAATATGGTTTAAGTGACGCCTTTACATTAGACGCTATTTTAGTGCCTGATTTTGGACAAACTGCTTTTGATAAAGTCGAATTAAATTTAGGACCTTTTGAACAACAGTTTAATGAAAATCGTCCGTTTTTTACTGAAGGAACAGAGCTTTTCAGTAAAGGAAATTTACTGTATTCTAGAAGAATTGGAGGTCCGCCGACTTATTTTCCTGAAACATCAGTTAACGAAGAAATAACAAACTACCCTGATTTTGTAAATCTGCTCAACGCATTAAAAATTTCTGGTAGAACAAAAAACGGACTTGGTATTGGCGTGCTTAACGCAATTACTAAGAAGACATTTGCAAATATCAGAAATACTATTACTGGTGAAGAAAGACAAGAAGTGGTTGAACCATTAGTTAATTTTAACGCATTTGTACTGGATCAAAGATTTAGAAAAAACTCTTCTATTTCATTTGTAAATACAAATGTTACACGAAATGGGGACTATAGAGACGCAAACGTGTCGGCTATCGTTTTTGACTTAAACACTAAAAAAAATACATATAATTTAAGTGGCGATTATAAATACAGCTTCATTAATGAAATTGGAGAAAATAATAAAACAGGGTTTTCAACTGCATTAAATTTTAAAGAAACAAGCGGAAATTATAGATATTCCTTAGGAGGTCAATATGTTTCTACTAATTATGACAATAATGATTTGGGCATTAATTTTCTAACTCATTATCATTTTATTTATGGCAACATAAGTTATAGAATATTAAATCCAACTAATCGTTTTAATTCGTTCTCAGTTAATTTAAACAATAACGCTGAATTCGACAACAGAACAGGAAGAGCTCAAGGATTTTCATCTAACATAAACGTTAATATTACTGATAAAAAAAATGATTATTATGGTATGGGGTTTAGCATTAGACCTCTAGATGTTGCTGATTTTTATGAAGCTCAAAATAATAATGAAGAAAAATTTGTCACAATACCAGCAAACTACTCCACTTTTTTTTCGTTATCAACAAATTATAACAGAAAATTTGCCTTAGATTTTAGACCCTCATTTATACTTACAACTGAAAAAGATAGAATAACTTACAGAATATTCTTTTCCCCTCGATATCGATTTACTGATAAACTATCTATTGTTTATGAATTCGATTATACCAAACAAAATAATAATATTGGTTGGATAGCTAATGATAATTTGGATATTGTTTTTGCAAGAAGAGACCGAAGCACTTACTCTAATTCATTAACTGGAAAATATACCGTTAACAATGTAATGAGTCTTAATTTATCTGTAAGACATTATTTATCTTATGCTTTAAATCGTACTATTTTAACCCTTCAAAATGATGGATCAGTTGTTGACAATACTTCCTATTTAGTCAATAAAAATTCTAATTTCAATATATGGAATTTAGATTTATCCTATTCTTGGTGGTTTGCTCCCGCAAGTCAAATCTCAATATTATACCGAAATAATGCGGCTAATTTTAATAGAGAATTTAGTACTGATTATTCTGATAATTTAAAAAATATACTAAATAATGATAATTTGTCACATATCTTTTCTATCAGTATTCGTTATTTTATTGATTACAATTCTTTGAAAAAATCATAGTTTTTTTATTGACTTTTTATCAATTTCTCATTACTTTCTTTTACTTTCAAATTTCAGTATCTTTGTTTAAAATAAACACAAATGCATAAGAAAGTAATTTTAATGATTTTAGATGGTTGGGGAAAGTCTCCTGATCCAAAAGTTTCTGCAATTGATAATGCCAACGTTCCTTTTATAAATAGTTTATACACCAAATATCCAAATGCACAATTGCGAACCGATGGTTTAAATGTGGGTTTGCCAGAAGGTCAAATGGGCAATTCTGAAGTAGGTCACATGAATCTTGGTGCCGGACGAATTGTTTATCAAGATTTAGCTAAGATAAATTTAGCGGTTGTAAATAAATCGATGAAAAACGAAAAGCCATTAATTGACGCCTTCACTTATGCAAAAAAAAACAATAAATCGGTTCACTTTTTAGGATTACTTTCAGATGGTGGCGTTCATTCTCATACTTCACATTTAAAAAGTTTAATTGATGTTTCTCAGGAATTTGGTCTAGAAAAAGTCTTTGTTCATGCTTTTACTGATGGACGTGATGTTGATCCTAAATCTGGAATTAAATACATCGAAAATTTAGAAAATTATATCCAAAATACACCTGTAAAATTGGCATCTATTGTTGGTCGCTATTATGCAATGGATCGTGATAAACGCTGGGAACGTGTTAAAATTGCTTATGACTTATTGGTTAACGGAAAAGGGGAAAAAGTTACTAAATCGACTAGTGCTATTTTAGATAGTTATCAAAATACTATTACCGACGAATTTATCAATCCAATTGTAATGGTTGATGCGAATGACAATCCAATAACAACCATTCAAAATGATGATGTGGTTATTTTTTTCAATTTTAGAACCGATCGCGGTCGTGAATTAACCGAAGTACTTACACAAAAAGATTTTCACGAATTTAACATGCACAAACTGAATTTGTATTATGTAACCATGACGAATTATGACGATACCTATAACAATATTCATGTTGTTTATGATAAAGATAATATTACTAAAACCTTAGGTGAAGTACTAGAAAAAAACAACAAAACACAAATTCGAATTGCCGAAACAGAGAAGTATCCTCATGTTACTTTTTTCTTTTCAGGTGGAAGAGAAATTCCGTTTAAAGGTGAAACCCGTATTTTAAGAAATTCTCCAAAAGTGGCAACTTACGATTTACAACCTGAAATGAGTGCATTTGAATTAAAAGATGCATTGATTCCTGAATTAAATAAAGGTAAAGTCGATTTTGTTTGTTTGAATTTTGCCAATGGCGATATGGTAGGTCACACCGGAATTATGTCAGCAGCAATTAAAGCATGCGAAGCGGTTGATAAATGTGTGAAAGAAGTAGTTGAAGTAGCGTTGGCAAACAAATATACTACAATAATAATAGCTGATCATGGCAATTGCGAAACAATGATAAATCCTGATGGTTCACCAAATACAGCACACACAACCAATCCGGTTCCGATAATTTTAGTTGATAACGATTTGAAAAAAATTAATAATGGCGTTTTGGGTGATATTGCTCCTACTGTTTTAGCATTAATGGGAATTGAAAAACCAGAAGTGATGACAGGAAAATCGTTATTGTAAATAGGTAATTTCACAAAAGACAAAACCTAGCTAGCCCTGATTGAAGGAAATGCCACGCATGACGGAAAGCAGGAATTACGAAACAAAAATACCTAAAACATTCGCTTCTAATTTTAAAATTTATTCAGCATTTCGAAATAGCTTTTTTCAATACTTTCTTGATGATTAGGATGCGCAATTTTAACCAATTCAGTTACACGTTGTCGTAACGTTTTTCCGTATAAATCGGCGATACCATTTTCGGTAATAATATAGTGCACATGAGCTCGTGTGGTAACAACGCCAGCACCTTTTTTTAAATAAGGAACAATTCGGCTTTCTCCTTTTTTGGTGATAGAAGGCAAAGCAATAATGGCTTTTCCACCAACACTTAACGAAGCACCACGAATAAAATCCATTTGACCGCCAACACCAGAATACATATTTGGTCCAATAGAATCAGCGCAAACTTGTCCGGTTAGATCCACTTCAATAGCCGAATTGATAGCAACCATTTTTGGATTTTTACGAATACGAGCCGTATCATTTACCATAGATGATTCTTTCATTTCGATAAACGGATTGTCATTTACATAATCGTATAATCGTTTAGAACCCATTAAAAAAGTAGCTAAAACACGTCCACGTAAAGTTCCTTTGTAATTGCAATTGATGACATCTTTTTCGATTAAATCAATAACACCATCCGAAAACATTTCGGTATGTAAACCCAAATCTTTGTGATTAGTTAATTTGCTTAAAGCTGCGTTTGGAATAGAACCAATTCCCATTTGCAAAGTACTTTTATCTTCTATTAAAGAAGCAATAAATCCACCTATTTTTTCTTCTTCTGGTGAAAATGGTGCTGGAGCATGTCCGTAAATTGGCACATTCACATCTACTAAATAATCTATTTCAGAAACGTGTAAAATACCGTCACCAAATGTTCTTGGCATATTTGGATTTACTTGTGCGATTACAATTTTTGCGTTTTCAATTGCTGCAACTGTAGCTTCAACCGAAACTCCAAGTGAACA
The DNA here is from genome assembly GCA_031408335.1 of Flavobacteriales bacterium. Taxonomy (GTDB): domain Bacteria; phylum Bacteroidota; class Bacteroidia; order Flavobacteriales; family Flavobacteriaceae; genus Flavobacterium. Next base: position 45,180 of record JANNWH010000016.1, read on the forward strand.
GTAACCATGACTATCTGGAGGTGAAACATGAATAAAAGCAACATCAAGTGGCAATACATTTTTCCGAAACAAATAAGGCAATTCACTTAAAAAGACAGGCGTATAAGAACCATTTCCAGCTTTTAAAGTATGACGAACGTTGGCACCAATAAAAAAAGAATTTACATGAAAACTATCTGCTAACACTGGATTGGCATAACGTGCTTCACCATTAACATGCAAATGACAAATTTCAACATTTCGCAATTCGGAGGCTCTTTCTGTTAAGGCGTTTGCTAAAATAGTTGGAGCAGCAGCCGCGGCTTGAAGATAAACTCTATCACCTGATTTTACAACTTTTACAGCATCTTGAGCTGTTACATAGTTACTCATACATTTTAATTTTGGCACAAAGTTATAGTAATAGATGTTTATGAAATATGATAAAACTCATATTTAACAGTTGTTTCTTCCTCTTTTAATAATTAAAAAAATAATAAATAAAAGTTAAAATTTCTTTTTTAATAGTAATACTATTATATTTGCATATTATTATGTCGCTTATTAAAAATATAAATCATGAAATCAAATATCGTCCTCTTTATTTTCCTTAATATAGCATTTCTAAATGTTGTTTTAAGCCAGTCTAAAATCGATTCTTTACAAATAAAAAAGGAATACTCCAGTATTGAAGAAGCGTTAAAAAACCCTGAAAAAGTATATCGATTAAATTTAAGCAATCAAAATGTTGAGCTTCCAAAAGAATCATGGTCAAAATTTATTAATTTAGAATTTTTAAGTTTTAAAAATGATCATCTTAAAGAAATTCCGAAAGAAATTGGTCTTCTAAAAAATTTAAAAGTGCTTGATTTAAGCGGAAATGATTTTAAAACACTTCCAAAATCTTTAAGTAATCTATCTAATTTGGAAGAACTTTTTTTGAATGACGAAAAAAACTTGAAGCTTTATGAAAATATTGAAATAATAAGTTTGTTGCAACACTTACGAATATTGCATCTCGAAAATGACAACTTAGACAAACTTCCTAAAAACATTTTTAAATTAAAAAATTTAGAAACTTTATTTTTGAATCATAACAATTTTAAAGAAATTCCAACAAAACTTGAAGGATTAGATCACTTACAATACCTTGATCTAAATGACAATAAAATTAAACCCGAATTTCAAGACTTAAAAAATCTAAATTTTGGTTTCAAAATAAATTTTTAAACTAAATGATAGACATCTTAATTCCGTTATTATCTCTTATTGCCTTAGAAGTTATCTTAGGCATAGATAATATTATTTTCATTTCCATTTTAGCAGATAAACTACCCGAAAACCAAAGAAATAAACTTCGTTATTGGGGAATTGGTCTAGCTATGGCAATGCGTTTGGCTTTACTTGCTTTAATTTCATGGATTTTAAAACTCGACAAAACTTTATTTACTATAGCTGATGTTGATTTTTCAGGAAAAGGACTAATACTTATTCTTGGTGGCTTATTTTTAATATACAAAAGCACAAAAGAAATCTATTATAAAACTGAAATAGCAGCTTCTAATATACCTCAACTACCAAAAAAAGGAAATTTTGGCAAGTTATTAGGTGAAGTCATACTGCTGGATTTAGTTTTCTCAATCGACTCAATTATTACTGCTGTTGGAATGGTTCAAGAACTTTGGATAATGTATACCGCAGTAATTGTAACAGTAATAATAATGCTTTTTGCTTCTAAACCAATAAGTGATTTTATTTCAAAACATCCTTCGTTTAAAATTCTTGCACTTTGTTTCTTAATGATAATTGGAGTTTCTTTAATTGCAGAAGGGTTTCATTTTGAAATTCCAAAAGGATATATTTATTTTTCAATGGCGTTTGCTTTTTTAGTAGATGTAGTTCAAATGAAAACAGTCAAACAAAAATAAAGAAATTAGTAAGCATGAAAAAAATCATTATCATTATGCTTTTTTTTATTTCATTTGAAACTGTTTCACAAAATGAATTAGGTTCATGGAACATCATTAATGTCAATATGAAAATGAATCTGAAAATAAACGTTTTTACCGAAGCACAATTACGAAGTTTGTCTTTTTATAACGAATTTCATTATTACGAATATAAAACAGGTGTTTCTTATAAAATAAATCCAAATTTTTCAATAACAACAGGTATTGGATCTTATAATACGTATAGCCAAGGAGGAAATTTTGAGTTACCTTCACAAAACAGAGAAACAAGAACTTGGTTTCAAATTAATATGAAAAATCCATTAGAGTTTGTAACATTTGAACATCGTTACAGAGCTGAACAACGATTTACTTCTAATGGTTACAAAAATAGATTTAGGTACAGAATTGGTGTTACAATTCCGTTAAAAGAAAAAAAAATTGTTCCAAAAAGTTTTTATTTATCGGCTTGGAATGAAATTTTCTTTACTGATAACGAACCGTATTTTGAACGAAACAGACTTTTTTTTGGTGGCGGATATGAGTTTACTAAAAATGCAGCCATTCAATTGGGTTACATCTATCAGTTTGATTACAAAATAAATGACGAAACAGGTCGCGATTTTTTAAATATTGCACTATTGTATAATTTTGATTTATCAAAAAAAGAAGAAAAAGAGTTTATTCCAACAACATCCGATTAAACAAATATGGAAAATTTATTAACAAACATAAAAATTCAAGTCAATAGTAAAATCTATTTAAAAGATCCAGAAACTTCCGTTTTAGGAAAAAAAATAATAGAGAAAAGTATCCTATTGATGAATGAAATAGGCTTTGAAGAATTTACTTTTAAAAAACTGGGCGACTTAATTGGATCTAATGAAAGTTCTATTTATCGTTATTTTGAAAGTAAACATAAAATACTAGTATATTTGTCTTCATGGTATTGGAGTTGGATGGAATATCGATTGGTTTTTGCAACAAACAATGTTTCTAATCCTTTAGAAAAACTAAAAAAAGCAATTACGATTGTTACCGAAAAAATTGAAGATGATCAAGCAACTGCCCATATCAACGAATCTATTTTAAACAAAATTATTATAGCCGAATTTACCAAAACATTGCATACTAAAGAAGTTGATTCTGAAAACAAAGAAGGCTTTTTTCTTATCTATAAAAGTGTTATAAATCGAATTGTAACTATGATAAATGATGTAAAACCTGATTATCCTTTTGCTAAAAGTTTAGTTTCGACGATAGTTGAAGGTGCTTTGCATCAACATTTTTTACAAGAACATTTAAAAACCATAACCAATTGTAACGAGACTATAAGTCCGACCGATTTTTACATCAACTTAGTCGAAAACACTTTACAAAAATAATCATGAATGAAACGCCTTTAAAACGATTTTTTAATCTTTTGCGATTAGACAAAAAAGACATAAGTCAAATCTTTTTCTATGCCATTTTTGCTGGATTAATAAGTTTATCATTACCGCTAGGAATTCAAGCAATTATTAACTTCATTCAATCAGGAAAAATAAGTGCTTCATGGATTGTATTAGTTATTTTAGTTGTAATTGGTGTGATTTTTGTTGGAATTTTATCCTTAATGCAACTTCGAATTACCGAAAACTTACAACAAAAAATATTTGTCCGTTCTTCTTTTGAATTTGCATATCGATTACCTAAAATAAAATTTGAAGAAATTTATAATACCTATCCACCTGAATTAGCCAATCGTTTTTTTGATACTATTTCCATTCAAAAAGGTACTTCTAAATTACTTATTGATTTTTCTGCCGCTATTTTACAAATCGTTTTTGGAATCTTATTATTGTCATTATACCATCCTTTTTTTATTGTTTTCGGATTGTTTTTAATTGTTCTATTGTATATAATATTCAGATATTCGTATCGACCAGGGCTTGAAACTAGTTTAAAAGAATCAAAATATAAATATAAAGTAGCAAGTTGGCTTCAAGAAATCGCTCGCAATAATTTTAGTTTCAGAAAGCCATTAAATTTTGATTATGCACTTCAAAAAAACGACAAATTAGTTCGTGATTATTTAACTTATCGTGAGAGACACTTTAACGTTATTAAAAGGCAGTTTACACAACTTATTTTTTTTAAAGTAATTATCTCTGCAAGTTTATTGCTAATTGGTGGTTTTTTAGTTATCAATCAACAAATGAATATTGGTCAGTTTGTTGCCTCAGAAATTATCATTTTATTAGTTATAAATGCTGTTGAAAAAATAATATTAGGTTTAGAAACGTTTTACGATGTTTTAACCTCAATTGAAAAAATTGGTCAAGTAACAGATATGAATTCTGAAACAGAATCAGATGTTGAATTTACAGATTGCTACACCAATATTACTCTTGAAACAGATACTATAAATTTTAAATTCCCCGATGCTAATGATGATGTTTTAAATGCAATTACATTAATAATCGATCAGGGCGAAAAAATACTGTTGAACGGAGAAAATGGTTCCGGAAAAACAACTTTAATTCGATTGTTATCTGGATTGATTCAGCCCACTTCTGGTTCTTTTTTTATTAATGATGACACTTTTAAAAAAATTGATTTAAAACACTATCGATCTCATATAGGAAGTATTATTCAAGGCGAAACTCCTTTCGAAGGAACTATTTTAGCTAATATCACTTTTAATAATCCATCTGTGTCAAATGCCGATTTAAAATGGGCATTAGATGCTGTGCAACTTACTCCTTTTATCAAAACATTACCAAAAGGATTAGATACTCGTATTTTTGCTGAAGGAAAACAATTATCATCATCTAATGCACAAAAGATACTTTTAGCAAGAAGCATTATTAATAAACCAAGGTTGCTATTTTTTGAAGATCCAACTGATAAAATGGACAAAAAAGTTGCTAATGAAATCATTGATTTTATTCTTTCTGAAAATAACCAATGGACCGTTATCGTATCATCAAAAAACAAATATTGGGAAACAAAAGCTACTCGAGAAATTACTTTAAAAGACGGAAAGATTATTAAAGATTTAAAAAAATAAAAGATGTTAAATTTATCCAAAAACAATTCTATTCCATTAAACTCTTTACTCAAATATTCAACAATAAAAGAGTTAAGCAATAGACCTCATTACAAAATTCTTAATAGAATTATTTTGATTTTTTCTATAATTGGATTGATTGGATTATTTCTTCCATGGACACAAAATATTTCGGGTTCAGGAGTAGTAACCACTTTAAAACCAAATCAACGGCCGCAAACCATTCAATCCTTAATTTCGGGAAGAATTGAAAAATGGTATGTTCAAGAAGGTGATTTTGTTAAAAAAGGAGATACTATTCTTTTTATTTCTGAGATTAAAGAAGATTATTTAGATCCTAATTTGGTTAAAAATACTAAAGATCAAGTAGAGGCTAAAAAAATGTCGGTTGAATCCTATGGCGGAAAAGTAACTTCACTTTCTTCTCAAATTCAAGCAATTGAAAGTGAAAAAAAATTAAAATTACAACAAGCTCAAAATAAAATTCGCCAAGCATTGTTTAAAATTAAAATTGATAGTATTGATGTTGTAGCGGTTAAAACTCAAGTTAAAATTGCTACAACACAATTCAATCGTTCGATCCAATTAAATAAAGAAGGATTAAAACCCCTTACAGATGTTGAAGAAAAACGATTAAAATTACAAGATGCCGAAGCTAAAATCATTACTCAAGAAAACAAACTTTTAACAAGCAAAAATGAATTGATAAATGCTCGTGTAGAAATTAATAGAATTACTGCCGAATATGACGAAAAAGGTTCTAAAGCTCAAAGCGATCAGTTTACAGCATTAAGCAATCAATTCGATACAAAAGCGCAAGTAAACAAACTCGAAAATCAATATGCTAATTATAGTATTCGCAACGGAATGTATTACATAAAAGCACCACAAAGCGGTTATGTAAACAGAGCTTTACAATCGGGTATTGGTGAAAACATTAAAGAAGGCACATCAATAGTAAGCATAATGCCTTCTGTTTATGATATCGCCGTCGAAACTTATATTGCTCCTATCGATTTACCATTAATCAAAAAAGGTGAAAAAGTACGTGTTTGGTTTGATGGTTGGCCAACTATCATTTTTTCTGGTTGGCCCGACATGTCCTACGGAACTTTTGGAGGAAAGGTTGTTGCAATAGAAAATTTTATAAGCAATAATGGAAAATTCAGAGTATTAATTGCTCCCGATAATGAAGAAGCAAATTGGCCAAAACAGTTAAGTATTGGCTCAGGTGCCCAAACCATTGCGTTATTAAACAATGTTCCCATTTGGTTTGAGTTGTGGCGAAGTTTAAATGGTTTCCCACCAAACTATTATGAACCAAAAAATACAATAACAAAAGATAAAAAATAATGAATCGATTTCTTTTATTTTTTTTATTAATCAGTGTTGGAGTTTTTGCACAAAATCCTCTAACAAACCCAAAAGAACTAACTTATGATGAGTATCTAGGTTATGTAAAAAAATTCCATCCAATGGTAAAAAGTGCTAATCTAAATATAAGTAATGCACAAGCAAATTTGATGATGGCTAGAGGTGGATTTGATCCAAAAATAGAAGTTGATTTTGATAAAAAACAATTCGAAAATTCGGAATACTTTTCGATTTTAAATAGTAGTTTCAAAATTCCAACTTGGTACGGAATTGAAGTTAAAGCTGGATTTGACAATAGCGAAGGTGTTTACTTAAACCCACAAAATACCTTGCCAAACCAAGGATTAACTTCACTAGGAATTACAGTTCCTCTTGGTCAAGGTTTATTAATCAATCAACGAATGTCTGATTTACGCAAAGCTAAAATTCAAATGCAATTGAGTCAATCAGAAAGAAAATTACAAGCAATTATTGTACTTTATAATGCATCCATAGCTTATTTTAATTGGAAAAGAAACTTCAGTGAAGTACAACTATATGAAAATTATCTAAAAAATGCTGAAATCAGAATGAAAGGCGTTTCTAGTTTGATATTAAATGGAGACAAACCCGCAATTGATAGTGTTGAAGCGTCAATTATTGTTAGAAATCGTAAATTAAGCTTAGAAGATTCGCAATTAAAATTAGCCAAATCTAAATTAGAATTAGCTACTTTTTTATGGTTAGAAAATAATGTACCTTTAGAATTGCAAGAAGATATTGTTCCCGAGAGTGAATTAGTAACAACTTTAATAGTATCTCTTAAAACAAACGAACTTTTACAAGATAATCTTTCTATAGAAAATCATCCGAAAATTAACGCATTACAAAGTAAAATTGGAATTCTAGAAGTAGAACGAAAATTAAAAGCGAATTCTTTATTGCCTAAAATTGATGTTGGATACCATTATTTATCTGAACAAAATACTTTTAGCAATAATAATAATTTTAATGATTACAAAGTTGGACTTAACTTTTCCTTTCCGCTTTTTTTAAGAAAAGAAAGAGGAGCTTTAAAATTAACTAAATTTAAAATACAAGACACACAATTTGAATTGGATTTAGAACGAATTGAATTAAAAAATAAAATAAAAGCACAACAAACAGAAATTAATTCGTTAGAAAAACAAAAAAAAATTATCTCAGAATTAGTATTTGACTATACAACAATGCTAACATCTGAAGAGCGATTATTCTCTTTTGGTGAAAGTTCTATTTTTTTAATTAATGCACGAGAAAATAGTTTAATTACATCGCAACTTTCGGCTATCAATGTAGAAAATCGCTTTTTCATTTCTAATGCCGAACTTTTTAAAGTTATGGCAAATCCAGATTAATAGCCAATAAATAGTTACTTTTGTTAACTCAAATTTGAATAATGATTATCCCAAAAACACGAGAAGAAATCGAATTAATGCGCGAAAGTGCTTTATTAGTTTCCAAAACATTAGGCGAAGTTGCCAAGGTAATTAAGCCCGGAGTTACTACTTTACAATTAGATAAAATAGCAGAAGAATTCATAAGAGACAATGGCGGAATACCTGGTTTTCTTGGATTATATGGTTTTCCAAATTCGCTTTGTATGAGTCCAAATGCACAAGTAGTACATGGAATTCCGAATAACATTCCCCTTGTTGAAGGCGATGTTATTTCTGTAGATTGTGGTGTTTTGAAAAATGAGTTTTATGGTGACCATGCCTACAGTTTTGAAATTGGTGAAGTGACTCCAGAAGTAAAAAAATTACTCCAAGTAACCAAAGAAAGTTTGTATGTAGGTATTCGTGAATTTAAAATCGGAAATCGAGTTGAAGATGTCGGAAATGCCATTCAAAAATATTGCGAAGGAAATGGATATGGTGTGGTTCGCGAATTGGTTGGTCATGGTTTAGGAAAAAAAATGCACGAAGATCCAGAAATGCCAAATTATGGTAAAAAAGGAAAAGGAAAATTATTTGTTGAAGGTATGGTTGTAGCTATTGAACCTATGATTAATATGGGAACCAAAAACATCAAACAACTCAAAGATGGTTGGACTATTTTAACCGCCGATGGAAAACCAAGTGCACATTTTGAACACAACGTAGCATTAATTAATGGGAAACCCGAATTGCTTTCAACTTTTAAATATGTTTATGATGCTTTGGGAATTGTGAGTAATGAGGAAGAGGAGTTTAAATCAATAAAATTATAACACCATGATGCACAAGCGATAACTATATGAGAAATAAATCAATATAATAAAAATGCTCCGTGAATCTCTGTGAAAATACGCTGTGAACTCTGTGAAAAAAAATGAAAAAAATATTCAAATTTATATTAAATACAATCCCGCGCCCAATACTAATTCGTTTAAGTATCGTAGCGCGACCAATATTAGCATTTTTATTAAAAGGTGATAAATTCACTGATCCTATCGACGGAAAAAGTTTTCGCATGTTTCTGCCTTACGGATACGGAAACCAACGCAACAATGTACTTTCTCCAAGTACACTTTCGTTAGAAAGACATCGTTTGTTATGGTTGTATCTTAAAAATGAAACAGATTTCTTCACAGCAAAAGAAAAGAAAAAAGTGTTGCATTTCGCTCCCGAACAAGAATTTTACAAACGTTTCAAAAAACAAACAAATATCGATTATACAACAACCGATTTAGTGTCTCCGTTAGCTGATATAAAAGCAGATATTTGTAATTTACCTTTTGAAGACAACAAATACGATATTATTTTATGCAACCATGTTTTAGAACACATTCCAGATGATACCAAAGCCATGCAAGAATTATATCGTGTTTTAAAACCAAACGGAATGGGAATATTTCAAATTCCCCAAGATTTAAAAAGAGAAAAAACATTCTCTGATGATTCAATTACTGATCAAAAAGAGCGTGCCAAGATATTCGGACAATACGATCATGTTCGCGTTTATGGACGTGATTATTTTGACAAATTAAGAAGTATTGGTTTTAAAGTTATTGAAGAAGACTATACTTCAAAAATAACTCCCAAATTGGTCGAGAAATATTGTTTAGCAAAAGGAGAAATCATTCCGATTTGTATAAAATAATTTTTTGGTATACTATTTGGATTCAAAAAAATAGTTATCTTTAACAATATTAATTTTTTAATTATGAAAAATGTTTTTATTTTAATTACTTTATTTCTGTCTTCCTCTTCAATGACTGCTCAACAAGCAGAAGTAAATCCTCCTTATCATATCAAAACTATTTCGTTTGTTCAAGGGGATCAAAATCAACTGCCAATTTTTCAACTAGGCGATAGTTTTCAACTGCAATTTGATGATTTACACGGAACCGAAGATAATTATTACTATCAAATAAATCATTATGATTACAATTGGAAACCTTCGCAATTAACAAAAAATGAATTTCTTACTGGTTTTGACGATATTCGTATTCAAGAGCACACTAATTCAATAAATGCACTTCAAATTTATTCCCATTATAAAATAGTTTTTCCTAATCGTTTAACACAACTTAAAGTTAGTGGTAATTATATAATTTCTATTCTAAACGAAGACAGAGAAGTGGTTTTTTCGAGAAAATTAATCCTTTTCGAAAATTTAGTTAGTGTTCCAATGCAAGTAAGAAGAGCCCGAGATGTTAGAAATGTTGAATTAAAACACAACCTCGATTTTGCAATAAAATCCAATAGTATTGCTTTCCAAAGTCCACTTCAAAATGTAAAAGTTTTATTATTACAAAACGGCCGATTTGATAATGCAATAACCAATATAAAACCAATGTTTACAATTGGCAACGACTTAATTTATAAATATGATGTTGAAACTCAGTTTTGGGCAGGAAATGAATATTTATTTTTTGAAAACAAAAATATTCAGGGAGCAAATAATAGCATTGCCTTTGTAAATTCTGACGGCGGTTTATATAATTCTCATTTGTATGCTAATACCCCGAGAGGAAACGATCCTTACACCTACTGGCCAGATGTCAATGGTAATTTTTTAGTGAACTGTATTAATAGGGAATTTCCAGAATTTGAAGCCGATTACGCTTGGGTCTATTTTACACTAACGTCGTCAGCTTTCTATGAAAAAAAAGACATTTATATCACAGGAATGTTTAACAACTTTTTCTTATCCGAAGAAAATAAAATGGATTACAATATTAAGAAAGGTATATACGAAAAAGCTATTATGATAAAACAAGGATTTACTAATTTTAAATATACAATTGCTGATAAACTTGGAATAATTGATGAAAAAAATGCTGTTGATGGTAATTTCTTTCAAACAGAAAATAATTATTTTGCTATTGTTTACTATAGAGAAAACAATCAACGTTACGATAGAGTAATCGGCAAAGGTGTTACCAGCTCTACTAATATAACTAATTAGTAAAAATTTAATACTTTAATAACAAAGCCGTTTTTTATAATTTTGTACTTTTACAAAAAATTACTCAATGGTTACTCAAATAACAAGAGGTATAAAAATATCAGTAAATACTAGTTTTGAAGGAACCTACTTCAAAAACTATAAAATACATTTTGCCTTTTCTTACGAAATTACTATAGAAAATCACAGCAAAGATTCGGTACAATTAAATTTACGCCACTGGGAAATATTCGACTCTTTAAACAATTTAGAAGTTGTTGATGGCGAAGGTGTAATCGGAAAAAAACCAGTTTTAAAACCAGGCGAATCACATACATACAGTTCGGGTTGCCTACTGTCTTCACCCTATGGAGCAATGCGTGGATTTTTTACAATGATAAATTTTACTACTACAAAAACATTCAAAGTTATAGTGCCAAATTTCAGATTAAGTGCGCCTTATGCATTGAATTAGTAGCAATCTCCAGCTATTCATTACAAGTTTGTTTGTAAAAATCTTTTTTTAAATGTCAATAAACGTGCTTCTTTGGGCGCAGTTTATTTGCCAAAAAAAATAGCTTTTTCCTTTACAAAGCTTTACATTTCTATCTGGGCTAACCACATAAAACCAATTAACAACAAAAGTTCAAAAAAACCTTTGTACTTTTGTATTCAATTAAATAATTCAAACTATTTGAACTATCTAATAATCTAACATTCTAATAATCCCTATCATGCCAAAAGGTTTTTTTCACGTTCCGAAAGCGGTTAACGAACCCGTTAAATCATATGCTCCAAATTCGCCCGAAAAAGCTGCAGTTTTAGCTGCTTATTCTACAATGTGGAACCAAACTGTAGATGTTCCTAACTATATTGGAAGCGACGAAATTCGTACAGGAAATACTAAAAACATGTCGGCTCCTCATGATCACAAACATATAGTAGGAACGTATCATCTTGCCGAAAAAAATCATATAGAAAACGCAATCACAGTTGCTTTAGAAGCGCGAAAATCATGGGCAAATATGCCTTGGGAACATCGTGCAGCCATCTTTTTAAAAGCAGCCGAATTAATCGCTGGTCCTTATCGAGCCAAAATTAATGCTGCCACTATGATTGCACAATCAAAAACTATTTATCAAGCTGAAATCGATGCTTCTTGTGAATTAATTGATTTTCTTCGTTATAACGTCGAATTCATGACAGAAATTTATAACGATCAACCCAAATCAAATTCTGATGTTTGGAATAAAGTGGAATACCGACCATTAGAAGGTTTTGTTTATGCAATAACACCATTTAATTTCACAGCAATAGCAGGTAATTTGCCATCAAGTGCTGCTTTAATGGGAAATGTTGTGGTTTGGAAACCAGCAGCTACTCAAGTATATTCTGCTAATGTAATAATGCAAATTTTTAAAGAAGCTGGTTTGCCTGATGGTGTTATAAATATGGTAATGGGCGACTCAAGCATGGTTTCTGAAGTGCTTTTAAATAGCCCGTATTTGGCCGGAGTCCATTTTACAGGATCAACCGAAGTATTTAATTCAATTTGGGCTAAAATAGGATCCAACATAGGTAATTATAAATCATATCCTAAAATTGTTGGCGAAACTGGAGGAAAAGATTTTATTATTGCGCATCCATCTGCAAATATAAAGCAAGTAGTAACCGGAATTTCTCGTGGTGCTTTTGAATTTCAAGGTCAAAAATGCAGCGCTGCGTCGAGAGGTTATATTCCTAAAAGTTTGTGGCAAGCTGTTAAATCTGGATTACAAACCGATTTAAAATCTATGAAAATGGGTTCTCCTGAAGACATGAGAAATTTTGTAACAGCAGTAATTTCTGAAGCATCGTTTGATAAATTGGCTCGTTATATCGACCAAGCAAAAAAAGATTCTGATGCTGAAATTATCATCGGTGGAAACTATGACAAATCAAAAGGTTATTTTATTGAGCCAACAGTTATCGTAACCACAAATCCAAAATATTCTACTATGGAAACCGAACTTTTCGGACCAGTTATGACCATTTATGTATATGAAGATGCCAAATGGCATGAAACCTTAAAATTAGTAGACGAAACATCAGACTATGCTTTAACTGGTGCCGTTTTTAGTCAAGACAGATATGCAATTGTTGAAGCAACAACTGCCTTACAAAATGCTGCAGGAAATTTTTACATCAACGATAAACCAACTGGTGCTGTTGTAGGAATGCAACCTTTTGGTGGTGCAAGAGCATCAGGAACAAACGATAAAGCAGGTTCCATGCAAAATTTACTGCGTTGGGTTTCACCAAGAACTATAAAAGAAACCTTTGTTACGCCTGAAGATTATCGATATCCTTTTTTAGGAGAATAATAAAAAAACATAAAAATTAAAGTCCGAGTAATGCACTTGGGCTTTTTTATTTGTCTGAATATTAATTTTTTGTATATTCGTTAAATAAAAATGAAAAAAAAATGAAAAACTTCGTAATATATAGCAGTACTCTCAGATCAAAAATTACTTTCCTACTTATCGGATTACTTTCAATGATTGGTTTTGCACAAGATAAAGCATACGATTTATTGAAAGACAAAACGCAAACCAACATACTTTACGATCGTGTTTTTGGTATTTCAAACGCAACTCAAACACGTGAAACTCCTATCACATCTGGCTACTTCAATCAGGTATATCATGAAATACAACGTTCCGATTATTTAAACGATTTGCCAAAATATGAATTTTTAAAAACGGCTGCAAAAACAAACTTTATTGAGAAACAAATTCCATTAGCTGTGTTAATTTCTGAATTTGAAACGTTAAAAAAATCGGCTATAGAAAGCGGCGATGTGTTTTTAAATGCTAACAATCAAATGATTTTAAAACCTACTGCAGGTATTGCTTTTGATTTGCATACAATTCAGCTAATTGCGCCTTTAGTTGCTAAATCGAAAAACACTACTTTTATTCTTAAAGATGATTTGATTTTTAATACAACTGGCAAAACAATTGCTTCCATCTACATTAAAGAAGAAAGTAATGATAATTGGAAACAAATAACTATCAATCAACCTTTTCAACTTAATTTTCTAGAAAACGGCAAACAAATTGTTAATTGTAGAATCGTATTTACAAATACTGAATTCTTCGAACAAGCTTTCGAAATAGAAATTGACAACCTCGAATCGGAGGCCAATCGAAATTCTCAAATAAATTCTCCAAATGCTGTAACTACTATATTATCAACAATTCCGTACCAAGGTTATGGCGAAACCGCTCCTTTTTTAGGACAAGGTGAATACGAAATTTTCTTAGACAATGTAAACGGAATACTTGATAAACCCATTTTTCTATTAGATGGATTTGATCCTGGTGATACACGAAATGTACCTACAATTTACAATTTATTAAATTATGGCGTTGGACAAAACTTAGCCACCGATTTAAGAGCGCAAGGATATGATATTATAATATTGAATTTTCCTAACTATACTCGATCTGGAACAACAACTGTTATTGATGGCGGAGTTGATTATATACAAAGAAATGCGATGATATTTGTAGCGCTTATCAATCAAATAAATGCTCAAAAAGTGGGAACTGAAAAAAATGTAGTTATCGGACCAAGTATGGGCGGCTTAATCGCTCGTTATGCGCTTCGATATATGGAAATAAACAGTTTAAATCCTGATACAAGATTATACATTTCATTTGATTCACCTCATCAAGGTGCCAATGTTCCAATTGGTTTTCAACACCTCTTTAACTATATGGCATATGGACCAGCAGCAATTACAGCTGTTCAACCAATTGTTGATGGATTATTAAAAAGTCCAGCTGCACGAGAAATGTTAATTGATCAATTTGAAGGTCATTTACAAACTGGAAGCGCAACCGAATTCAATACAGGAGCTGCAACTTTGTTACCTACAGGTTGTCCTAATTTCAGAACAGCATTCCAAAATGAGCTGAATACAATGGGTTTTCCTACAACTGTTCGAAATGTTTCGATTGCTAATGGCGCAGGAAACGGATCCATGAATTATACACCCGATTTTGAGGTTATGAATTATACTTTTAACATTACTGCATCACAAAGAGCAATTATTAACTTACGATTTACGCCAGCAACCAATCAAACCAATCAAGTAAGTCGTTTCAGAGGACAAACCTTTATTGTAGCCTTTTGGGCAACAATCTTTGAAAGTATTGCCAATTCAAGAGCGCCAACATTTACTGCTGGGCTTGACTCTTCTCCTGGGGGAAGGTTTGACATTGCGACACTTGAAGCTGGTTTAGGAACAGATCCTTTATTAGTTCAGTTTTTTGATAATTTGAATGTTGATTATTTTAGCTTTATACCCACATGGAGTTCAATGGCAATATCCAATACTAATAATTTGTATTCTCCTGTAAACGGTGCATCTGTTACTCCATTTGTTGCTTCCTCTATACCAACTGTAAATGAAAACCATGTTACCTTAAACACTCAAAATTTGGCTTTCGCTCTAAATGAAATTTTAAATCCTGTTTTGTCTATAACAGAAAATGCAGCATTGAATAGTGTTTGGATTCAAAATCCAATTCAAAATACCATTCAAATCAATTCATCATATACCATTGAAAACGCTACGATTTTAGTGACTGATCTTTTAGGAAAAACTATTTTCACTTCTAATAATCAAACAATAAATGGTGTTTTGGAAATTCCGATTACATTATCAAATGGTGTGTATTTAATTACCATTAGAAATGACAATGGAAGTATTGTTAAAAAAGTTGTAAAAGGTTAAAATTTCAAATTTAAAAAAACCCTTTCATTAGAATTGAAAGGGTTTTTTTATAAATTTTATTTTATAGGGAGATAAACTACTTTCTTCGTTTCAAAAAACTCTTCAGAGAAATAATCTGATAAATTGTATTGTTTTGCTTTAGGAAAAGAGGCCAATTCTTCAGTTAAATCACCACCTTTTAAATATAAAATTCCGTTTGCTAATTCATGGTTCTGCTTCTTTTTTATTTTGTTAGTAACCCAAATTGCAAAATCGGTCATGTTAGTAACGGCACGACTGACAATAAAATCAAACTCTTGATTTACATTATTAGCCGATTTTTGTTCTGCTTTTACATTTGTTAATCCTAAAGCTAAAAAAACTTCATTGACTACTTTTATTTTTTTCCCTATAACATCAATCAGATAAAAATCGACTTCAGGAAATAAAATTGCTAAAGGAATTCCAGGAAATCCTCCTCCTGTTCCAACATCCAAAATTTTTGTTCCTGGTTTAAAATCGATTATTTTAGCAATTCCAAGTGAATGTAAAACATGTCGTGTATACAATTCGTCAATATCTTTTCTAGAAATTACATTTATTTTAGAATTCCAATCTTCATATATTTCTTGTAACAATTGAAATTGTCTCTTTTGATTATCTGTTATATAAGGAAATTGTAGTATAATTTCTTCCATTTTGTAATTTTTTAACAAAAGTACTACTTTTAGTGTTGAAACATTTAACCTTCGTTTATGATTTGACTTATTTTAAATAATTATATTTGTACCTTATTAAAAAAATTAGTAATGATAAATCATTTCCCCACGTTTGCAAAAAACGATAACCTAAAATTCTTTAGAACCTTAAATACAAGAGTAAATAATTATTTCAAAGAAAATAATATTCAAAAAACGGGTAACTGGAAACTTCATTTAAAAACTATTATTCTGTTTTGTGTGTTTTTAACACCTTATTTTTTGATAATTACTTTAACAGAAATGCACTTTGCATTATTCTTGTTTTTGTCTGTTATTATCGGAATTGGAATGGCTGGAATTGGAATGAATGTGATGCATGATGGCAATCATGGCTCGTATTCCAATAAAAATTGGATTAATAAATTTATGGGTGGTAGTATCTATATTTTAGCTGGAAATGTTTATAATTGGCAAGTTCAACATAATGTTCTTCACCACACCTATACTAATATTATTGGACATGATGAAGATTTGGACGCAGGAAGAGTAATCCGTTTTACAAAAGATGCTAAATGGTATAAATTTCATAAATTTCAACATTATTATTCTGTTTTTTTATATGGATTGTTGACATTTAATTGGTGTTTAACAACCGATTTTAAACAAATGGGACAATATTTAAAAAGAAATCTATCGTATGGTGAAGCTAAAAATCCTAAAATTCTTTGGACTACTTTAGTTATAACAAAAATTATTTATTTCTCTGTTTGGATTGTACTTCCGATGGTATTAGGAGTAACTTGGTGGAAAGTATTAATTGGTTTTTTTGCTATGCACTACACCGCTGGTTTAATTTTAAGTATTGTTTTTCAATTGGCACATATAATTGACGATACTACAAATCCTTTACCAAATGAAACAGGAGAAATTGAAAACACTTGGGCAATACATCAACTATTTACAACTGTGAATTTTGCGCCTAAAAGTTGGATTGTTAATTGGTACACTGGAGGTTTAAATCACCAAATTGAACATCATTTATATCCAAATATTAGTCATGTTCACTATGGTAAAATAGCTAAAATTGTTAAAGAAACAGCTAAAGAATGTAATTTGCCTTATCATGAATATAAAACCATGAGAAGTGCCGTTATTGCTCATTTTAAACATCTTAAAGAGTTAGGTCAAAAACCTCAATTAGCTTAGACAGTTTCTTGAAATTAAATACAACTTCTAATAACATAATTATACAAAATGAATCCATTATCGGATAGAATAAACAATTTGTCTACTTCTCAGACATTAGCAATGGCCGCTTTAGCGAGAGAATTAAAATTGCAAGGAAAAGATATTATCAGTTTAAGTTTAGGCGAACCCGATTTTAATACACCTGATTTTATAAAAGAAGCTGCTAAAAAAGCTATCGATGAAAATTATTCTACTTATTCTCCGGTTGATGGTTATGTAGACTTAAAAGAGGCCATTTGTAGAAAATTTAAACGTGATAATAATTTAGATTACAAACCCTCCAATATTGTAGTTTCAACTGGAGCCAAACAATCATTATTCAACATTGCACAATGCATGTTAAATGATGGTGATGAAGTGATTTTACCAGCACCATATTGGGTTTCTTATTATGAAATCATTAAATTATCTGGAGGAATTCCTATAGAAGTTCCTACATCTGTTGAAAGTGATTTTAAAATTACTCCTGAACAATTAGAACAAGCTATTACACCTAAAACCAAAATGATTTGGTACAGTTCTCCTTGCAATCCAAGTGGTTCCGTATACAATCGCGAAGAACTAACCGCTTTAGCTAAAATTTTAGAAAAATATCCAAATATTTATATAGTTTCTGATGAAATTTATGAACACATTAACTTTTCAGGAACTTTTTGCAGTATAGCATCTATTCCCGAAATGTTCGAAAGAACAATAACGGTAAACGGTGTTGCCAAAGCATTTGCCATGACAGGTTGGCGAATTGGTTATATTGGCGCACCCGAATTTATTGCCAAAGCGTGTACTAAAATGCAAGGTCAAGTGACAAGTGGTGCAAACTCTATCGCTCAAAGAGCAACAATTACGGCTGTAGATGCTGATCCAAGCGTGTTAAACGAAATGGTTGCTGCTTTCAAAAACAGACGAAATTTAGTGGTTAGATTAATCAATGATATTCCGGGTTTAAAACTCAATGTTCCGGAAGGTGCTTTTTATGTTTTTCCTGATGTTTCTTCCTATTTTGGAAAAACTCTAAGAGGGAAATTAATTGCTAATGCTGATGATTTCTCTATGTATTTATTATCCGAAGCCAATGTTGCAACAGTAACTGGTGATGCATTTGGGAACCCTAATTGCATTCGTTTTTCATATGCAACTAGTGAAGAATTATTGACAGAAGCCATTCGACGAATTAAAGAAGTGTTAGTTTAGACAAAAAATTGGGGCGTTCCCAAAATGGTCAGGCTTTCGGCACTCGCTTTTTTTATTCCACTTTCGTTGCATAAAAAAGAGCTCAATCAAAGCCTCAATCCTTAACGCAAAACAACCACTTCAATATTCAAATTTCCTTGTTCCATATTCAAACTTCGAATTTAGAAATGTCGAACCTAAGAACTAGCAATGTTGAATGTTGAAGTTGATACCAATACATTGAAAATGAAAATACTCTTATTAGGCTCCGGCGAACTCGGAAAAGAATTTGTCATCGCAGCACAACGAATCGGGCAAACCATAATTGCAGTTGATAGTTATGAAAATGCTCCAGCCATGCAAGTTGCTCATAATTTTGAAGTTATTAATATGCTCGATGGAGCTGAACTTGACAGAATTGTTGCTAAACACCAACCCGATTTTATTGTTCCCGAAATTGAAGCCATTCGCACAGAACGTTTTTACGATTACGAAAAGCAAGGAATAATTGTAGTTCCTTCTGCTAAAGCGGCGAATTTTACCATGAATAGAAAAGCAATTCGTGATTTAGCATCAAAAGAATTAGGATTAAAAACAGCCAATTATCGTTATGCAACAACAGCAGAAGAATTACAGAAAGGTGTTTTAGAAGTCGGAATTCCATGTGTTGTAAAACCTCTTATGAGTTCATCTGGCAAAGGACAATCGACTATAAAAAAAGAAAGTGATATCGAAAAAGCCTGGAACTATGCCGTAGAAGGTTCGCGTGGCGATGTGGTAGAAGTTATAGTAGAAGCCTTTGTGAAATTTAATTCCGAAATCACTTTATTAACTGTAACTCAAAATAATAATCCAACACAATTTTGTGCTCCAATTGGTCATCGTCAGGAACGTGGAGATTATCAAGAAAGTTGGCAACCTGCAAACATTTCCGAAACTGATTTACTTGAAGCACAAGAAATGGCACAAAAAGTTACCGAAGCTTTAGGTGGCGCCGGACTTTTTGGAGTCGAATTTTTTTTAACTGATGAAGGTGTTTATTTTTCTGAATTATCACCTCGGCCTCATGATACTGGAATGGTAACTTTGGCTGGAACACAAAATTTTAACGAATTTGAATTGCATTTACGCGCCATTTTAAGTTTGCCCATTTTTGAAATTACACTAGAAAAAGCAGGCGCAAGTGCAGTTATTTTAGCTTCTGAAAATTCAAATAATCCAACCTACTCTGGAATAGAAAAAATTTGTGTATTACCTAAAACAGATTTTCGTATCTTTGGCAAACCAACATCAAGACCTTATCGAAGAATGGGAATTGCTTTGGTAAATAATAGTTTGAATACACCTATAGAAGAAATTGTACAACAAGCAAAAAATGCAGCTAAATTAATAACCGTAAATTCTTAAATTATGAAATCAATTACAACATTAGCATTCCTTTTACTATTTAGTTTGGGATTTTCTCAAGATAAAAAAGCACCCCAAAAAACACAAATTGTTGAAGCAGCTTGTGGTCAATGTAAATTTGGAATGACCGATAAAAAAGGCTGTGATTTAGCTGTTAGAATGGATAATAAAACGTATTTTGTTGAAGGAACGACTATGAATAATCATGGTGATGCTCATGCTAAAGACGGAATGTGTTCAGCAGTTAGAAAAGCTGAAGTTGTTGGAGAAGTTAAAGATAATCGCTTTGTAGCAACCTCTTTTAAGTTGCTTCCAGTAGAAAGCAGTGAAGATCATACTGGTCACAAACACTAAAATAAAAAGCGGAATTTTGTTCCGCTTTTTTTATGGAGTTAACTTTCGAATCACTCTTGCTGGGTTTCCTACTGCTATAGAATTATCAGGAATGTCTTTAGTTACAACAGAGCCTGCTCCTATTGTACAACCATTTCCTATTGTAACTCCAGGGCAAATAACTGTATTTCCTCCAATCCAACAATCATTTCCAATAGTTACTGGTTTTGAAAACTCAACAGTTCGTCGTTCGATGGCATTTGTTGGATGTGTTGCTGTGTATATATGAACATTTGGTCCAAAAAAAACAGTATCACCAATGGTTACTTTCATCGCATCTAAAACCACACAATTTACATTAAAATAGACACTTTCACCTGAATGAATATTGTAACCATAATCGCAATGAAAAGGCGGCTCAATATACAATCGTTTGTGAGAATTGGGCAATAACTCACGAAGAATTGCTCTCGAATTTCCGTTCATAATGTATTCTGTAACATTCAATTTATGAAGGAGTTTTTTGGCTTTTGTTCGTTCTAAAGCTAGTTCTTTATCGTTTGAGAAGTAATTTTCACCAGAAAGCATTTTCTCTTTTTCGGTTTTCATATTTCAAATATATAAAATATCTTTTTTGGAACACCGATTTGAAGAAATTAGAGCGATTATGAAAATTAGTTTAATTTTTAAAATCTGTTTTCCAAAATCAAATTACTCTAAACTTAAAAGTTGTATTTTTGAAATTATGCAAACCATACTACAAAATATTTCCAAACACGTTGCTTTAACTTCTGATGAAGAAACGCTTTTTTTATCCAAAACCGAAATCAAACAATTTAAAGCCAAATCAATTTTATTGCGTTCGGGAGAAATTGCTAAAAATACTTATTTTGTCAATTCAGGTATTTTGAGAAGTTTCAATATCAACGATAATATTATTGAACACGTATTGCATTTTGCTTGCGAAGGTTGGTGGATTGGCGATATGTACAGTTATATTTCTGGAAAACCGGGCAATTTATTTATTGAAGTTTTAGAAGATGCCCAATTAGTTATAATTTCAAAAGAAAACCATCAGGAGTTGTACCAACAAATACCAAAACTAGAACGCTTTTTTAGAATATTAGCCGAAAACTCTTTGGTAGCCCATCAAGAACGACTCATGGATAATTTGAGTTTATCGGCTGAAGAACGCTTTGAAAAAATGTGTCAAAAATATCCTAGTTTGATTCAAAAAGTAGCTCAAAAATATTTGGCGTCTTATATTGGTGTTACACCAGAGTTTTTTAGTAAGATGAAAAGTAGGTTGTTGAAGAAATAATTTCTTAATCTACATTAAGTGCTTCTTCTTTCTATCCATTGTAAATTTGTATCATAATAAATACTAAATTTATAATCATGAAAAATACAATCTTACATAAAGCCAATACTCGCGGTCATGCTGATCATGGTTGGTTAAATGCTTATCATAGTTTTAGTTTTGCCAGTTGGTATAATCCTGAAAGAGGGCAATTTGGTGTGTTACGTGTTTTAAACGATGACACTGTTGCATCAGGAATGGGATTTGGTGAACACGGACATGATAACATGGAAATTATAACTATTCCTCTTGAGGGAGATTTGGCTCACAAAGACAGCATGGGAAATGCCGAAACCATCAAAACTGGTGATGTTCAGGTTATGAGTGCAGGAACTGGAATTAGACATAGTGAATTTAATCCTAATGCAGACCAACAAACAAAATTGTTTCAGATTTGGTTGTTTCCAAAATTTAGAAATGTGGAACCTCGTTATCAACAAATCACTTTGGACAAATCATTGCAAAAAAATGATTTTGCTCAAATTCTTTCCCCAAATCAAGATGACGAAGGCGTTTGGATTCATCAAGATGCTTGGTTTTATTTAAGTGAATTTGATGCTGATTTTTCTAAAAAACTAGCTTTAAAAAAAGAAGGAAACGGTTTTTACATCATGAACATTGAAGGTGAAATTGAAGTGGATGGAACTAAATTAGAAAAAAGAGATGCCATTGGCATTTGGGACTCGAATGAAATTGAAATCAAATCCACTGTTGATTCGAAATTTTTGGTGATGGAAATTCCGATGGAACAATAATTTACTCAAATTTCAACATTCAAAATTCCAAGTTGAATATTCTATATTCAAAAATTTTGAATATTCAACTTGGAATTTTGAATGTTGAAGTTAAAAACACAATACTATGAACGAAGTACAACTAAAAATCAATGATAAAAATGGTGCTTTTTATATTGATATCGACGGTAAACACGTAGCAATGATGACCTTTGTCTATGCTGGCGAAGATAAAATTATCATTGATCATACCGAAGTAAAACTTGGCAATGAAGGCAAAAGTTTTGGTAAGAAAATGGTTTTAAAAGCTGTTGAATTTGCACGTGAAAAAAACATAAAAATCATTCCGCTTTGCCCTTTTGCTAAAAGTGTGTTTGATAAAACTCCAGAATTTAGAGATGTATTATAATTTTAAAATCAAAATATGGATGCTAAAGACCTAACCAAAGAGTACAGCAATGGCGAAGTAACCATTGTATGGAAAAATGCACTTTGCGCTCATGCAGCGGAGTGTGTAAAACATAATCCAGATGTTTTTAAACCTAGAGAAAAACCTTGGATTAACGCAGAAAATTCAACAACAGAAAAAATCATTGAAACCGTAAAAAAATGTCCATCTGGTGCATTAACTTATTATTTGAATAAAAATGACTAAAAAAATTATCGCTTTTGGAGCTTCATCAAGCAAAACATCTATTAATAAGCAATTGGCAACGTATGTAGCTTCACTTTTTGAGAATAGTTCTGTAGAAATTCTGGATTTAAACGATTACGAATTGCCTCTGTTTTCTGTTGATAAAGAAAAAGAAAATGGAATTCCGCAACAAGCTCATGATTTCTATACCAAATTAGGAACGGCAGATTTAATTGTGATTTCGTTTGCCGAACACAACGGAGCCTATTCAACTGCTTTTAAAAATATTTTTGATTGGATTTCGCGAATCAACGGGAAAACGTTTCAAGAAAAACAAATGCTTTTATTAGCTACTTCGACTGGTGTTCGTGGCGGAAGTTCGGTTTTGGAAATGGCTAGTAATCGTTTTCCGTTTCAAGGTGGCATTGTAAAAGGCAGTTTTTCATTGCCGAGTTTTAACGATAATTTTGATACTGAAAAAGGAATTACAAATCTAGAATTGAAAAATCAACTTCTAGATATTATAAATTCTATTTAAAAAAATCCCAACTTGAGTTTTTTCAGGTTGGGATACTTTTATATGATTTAAATTTAATACAAATAAAATTCTTGAATTAAGTTGTATTACTTTAATTTTAAATTCAGATTGTCAAAACTGGTCACATCAATTACTTGTTCGTTATCAATATCAAAAGAAACTTTCACACTATCGCCAACTACAGTAACTGGAATTTCATTTGATATTTGTGACGAACCCACAAAAATATTTGGATAATCTTTTATTGTAAAATAATAGAAACTATTTCCGTTTTTTACATCACTTTGAATACGAATAATTACTGATGAGATTGCCTTTTTAGCAGCTATATTCGATGGATTAATTTTATTTCCAGCCATATTATAAACACTTTTAAAAGAAGTTAATGTTTCGCGCATCGAATTACCAACTCCAACAATAGTGTAATCGTTTATTGCCACCATAGCATACATTTTAACTAAACCTCCATCGTCTTTCAAAGTCATAACATACGTAGGAATTCCGTTTATATTATACGGAATTGGTAACGAAGCTTTATATCCTTTTTCTTGAACTTTTCCTTGTGCTGAACTTTGAGCAGCAAATTCTGTTGCACCACTTTGTTTGTAAAATGTGGTCTCTTTTGTTCTAGTATCAACCAAAACAAAACCAACAGCGCTTTCGTCACTTCCAACAGAGGTTAAACCAGTGTACCAATATGATTTATTGTTTTGTCCGTATACTAAAGTCAATCCTTCTGTAATTTGCAATTTATCAGTATTTGAAAAATTCCAATAACCATTCACCAACTCACCCCAATCGTTAAGTTGCTCTTCAATTAATTCCGCTGGTTGAATTCGATCCACCCAACTTGGTGCGTTTTTAATACTGTAATGTTGAACAGCACCATTTTGAGCATCAACAACAACTATCCCAGAAGTATTTTTGCCCGAGAATCCAATTGTTTTATTGTATTTGGTAATAACCCAAAAAGGATTTCCTTTTTCATCAATTTCAAAAGTAAAATCGGCTAATCCAACAGATGAAAATCCGTTAAAATAAACATGTCTGTGAATATCACTTTGAAAATAGGCACTTGGTTGATATTTTATTTTCAAAGGTTTTCCATCTACACTTTGAACTAACTTAACATCTCGTTCATTTGTTGCAGAAACCATCACATAACCTGGTGTTCCTTCTTTATTATTAAACCATTTAAAAAAACCTGAATGTAACAAAGGTGCAATCCAATACAACTCATCATTTACTTTTTGAATAGAAAATTTTCCTAATTCGACTTGACTTCCCAAAGCAGCTTGCGAACCAATGATTTTTTCTCCGAGTAAAAAAGCTAATTCTTGATCTACAACTCTAATTTTATCCATTGAAATTGGGGCAATATGTTCGGAGATTTTTTTTCCGTTCTCCACCTTTCCAATCATTTTTTGATAGTTAGATGTATAAAAAACTGTCGCTGTAGTAAATAACGGAACGAGGGTAAGATAGACTAAAATCAAACCCATAATTAACAATAAAATTTTACTAGGTTTTGATGCAATAATAAATTTCTTTCCCGATTGATCGATTGTAATTCCGAGAGAAATTAAAAAATATATAAACAACAATACTAAAACAATAATTCCTATTCCGTAAAAACCATACTGAATTACAGGTAGAATTAGATAAAAAGACAAGAAACCGACAAGTAGTAAAAATAGAGCAAGTAAAGATTTTTTCATGATTTTAAATTTTAAAACAATAAGTCGGAGAATTGTTAAAAAGTTACAATTAAACTTAATTAATTATAGTTAAGATAGTCTATAAAATTAGTAGTTTTGCTTAAACTTAGCAACAATAACCTTTTAAATTAAAAAGATGAAAGCATATGTTTTTCCTGGACAAGGAGCACAATTTACTGGAATGGGAAAAGAATTATACGAAAATTCTAAATTAGCAAAAGAACTATTCGAAAAAGCAAATCACATGTTGGGATTTCGAATTACCGATATTATGTTTGAAGGTACTGCTGAAGAATTAAAAGAAACAAAAGTGACACAACCAGCTGTTTTTTTGCATTCGGTTATATTGGCAAAAACGTTAGACGATTTTTGTCCCAATATGGTTGCTGGTCATTCTTTAGGTGAATTTTCGGCTTTGGTTGCCAATGGCTCTTTATCGTTTGAAGATGGATTGCAATTAGTGTCGAAAAGAGCATTAGCCATGCAAAAAGCATGTGATATAAAACCTTCAACTATGGCGGCTGTTTTAAATTTAGAGGATAAAATTGTGGAAGACATTTGTGCTTCTATTGATGGAATAGTTGTTGCAGCTAATTATAATTGTCCCGGACAATTAGTAATTTCGGGCGAATACAAAGCTGTTGAATTAGCTTGCGAAAAAATGAAAGAAGCTGGAGCTAAACGAGCGCTAATTTTGCCTGTTGGCGGCGCTTTTCATTCGCCAATGATGGAACCCGCTAGAGAAGAATTGGCTGCAGCTATTGAAGCTACAATTTTTTCTACACCCATTTGTCCAGTGTATCAAAATGTAACGGCAAGTGCGGTTTCTAATCCTGAAGAAATTAAGAAAAATCTAATCATACAACTGACTGCTCCAGTAAAATGGACACAATCGATACAACAAATGATTAAAGATGGCGCAACAAGTTTTACTGAAGTTGGTCCAGGAAAAGTGTTGGTTGGATTGGTTGGAAAAATTAACAATGAAGTAGAGACTATTTCGGCTTAGTTTTAAATATAATTTTATAATAAACATGTCGGATTTATTAGAAGTATTCAAAAGTCTTGAAGACATAAGAGTTATAGACGCAACGTTTTACTATTGTGATTATACTTTTATTGATTTATCAGTAGACAATTCTGAATTGTCAAAATTTGATTTAAGTGATGCAGTAGTTTTTGAAAGCTATATTGAAAATTATTTGGCTAAAAAGAGAGCAAAAGTAGCTTTTGGTGGTTATTGTGAAATTCGAAATTTATACAAAAGAAGTACTGTTTTTAATGATAATCAATCGGATGAAAGAAACATTCATTTTGGTTTAGATTTATGGATAAAGGCTGGAACTAAAGTTTTAGCCGCTTTGGATGGAAAAATTCATAGTTTTCAAAACAATACAGCTTTAGGAGATTATGGTCCGACTATAATTTTGGAACATGAAATGGATGATTTTAAATTTCATACATTATACGGTCATTTGAGTGAAGCAAGTTTAGAAGGCAAAAAAGTTGGCGATGCCATTCAAAAAGGACAACAAATTGCGACATTAGGTTTACCACCAATTAACGGCGATTATGCACCACATTTACACTTTCAAATTATTATCGATATGGAAGGGAAATTTGGAGATTATCCAGGAGTTTGTAGTGAAAATAAACTTCCGTTTTATAAAGAAAATTGTCCCGATCCCAATTGGTTATTGAAAATAAAATAAATATAAATCAGAGGAAATAGATTGCTTCGTTCCTCGCAAAGACAAAAAGATGAAAAAAATACTATTCCCAATTTTAGCAGTAGCCATGATGATTTCTTGTAAAGAAGAAACGCGTGCTAAAGTCAAAGACGCAAGTAAAGCAGTTGGAGCTGAAGTAAAAACAGCAGCCCAAAAAACCAAAGCCAAAGTGGGTAAATATAT
>JANNWH010000017.1:0-363447 GCA_031408335.1 Flavobacteriales bacterium
TACTTTAACAGCATCGGTAGTTTTAACAACATCGGCACAATTAAATTGGACAAGTGTTGTTCCATCGGTATCATGGCAAGTAATTGCATTACCATGTGGATCTCCAGCACCAACAGCAGCGACTACTGGTTGGACAGCAGCACCAACAAATCCTTTTGTTTTAACTGGATTAACAGCGGCAACTTGTTATGATTTTTATGTAAGAGGTGTTTGTACACCAACAGATATTAGTTTTTGGTCGCCATTAGCAACAGCAACAACACAAGTTTTACCTCCAGTTTGTGGTGGTAATTTTGTGGATGCTGGAGGGCTAACTGCTCCATATCCTAATAATTCTAATTCAACGGTTACTATATGCCCAATAAATGTAGGCGATCAAGTAACTGTTACTTTTACATCATTTAACACAGAATCTAATTTTGATGGATTGTATGTCTACAACGGAAATACAGTAACTCCAGCCGCATTAATACCAAGTGCTAATGGACCGGGATTCGGACTATTAACTTTAGCAGGATCTTATTGGGGTAACTTAACAGGCGCCAATTTACCTGGACCATTTACTTCATCTGCTCCAAATGGATGTTTAACATTTGTTTTTATAAGCGATGGATCAGTTAATAATCCAGGATGGAGTGCAAATATAACTTGTGGACCAGCTCCAACATGTGCTAAACCTATCAATTTAACTGCAATAATAAATAGTTCATCATCAGCTACTTTAAACTGGGTACAACCAGCAAATCCAGGTGGAGGTACCGCAACACAATGGCAAGTAATTGTTCAGCCAGTAGGCGGACCAATTCCTACAGCAACTACAACAGCGGGTGTAATAGTAAACAATCCTCCTTCGCCTCCATATACAGTGACGGGTTTAACGCCAGGAACTAATTATGAATTTTGGGTTAGAGCAATTTGTTCGCCTACTGATTCAAGTCCTTGGGGAGGTCCAAGAACATTTTTTACCCAAACTTCTTGTGGAGATGCCTTACCTTTTTGTGGTAATACAGGATTGTCATATACAAATACCGTAGGCGCACCGAGTTATGGCTCTATCGACTGTTTATTTACTACACCAAATCCAGCTTGGTATTTCATGCAAGTTAATCAATCAGGAAACTTAAATTTCCAAATTGCACAAACTTCTTCTGGCGGTGCTGGATTAGATGTTGATTTTGTAACTTGGGGTCCATTTACACAAGCTCAATATGCGACATTATGTAATAATTTATACGATTTTCCTGATGGAAACACTGGTATTCCAGATAATGTAATAGCATGTAGTTATTCGATAGCACCTATCGAAAATTTTACCATTCCAAATGCAATAGCAGGGAATTATTATATGGTTTTAATTACAAATTTCAGTAATTTAGCAGGTTCAGTTACTTTTACTCAAACAAACAATGGTTCACCAGGATCAGGAACCACAAATTGTGCACTTGTTTGTAGTGTTAATTTAGGGAACGATGTAGTTCTTTGTAATGCTACCCAACATACTATAACTGCTACTACTCAAGGTGCGACAGGTTATACATGGTTTTTTAATGGTTCTGCTACACCAATTCCAGGTCAAACAGGTCAAACCTTAACAGTAACTCAATCGGGAGTTTATCAATGTGTTATCACCTGTGGATTAAATACTGCACAAGACACGGTAAACGTTTCTTTTGAAGCTTTAGCTGTAACAGTAAACAGCCCTTCTTTTTGTCTTGGATCAAGCGCAATTGTTACTGCAACACCATCTATTCCAGGGACATATACATATGCATGGACTGTTCCTTCTGGAGCTACAAATCCAGGAGATGTGGCTTCATTTTCTACATCTACACCGGGTACATATACCGTTGTTATTACTCAATCAAATTCGTTTTGTAATTCTGATTTTGAGAGTCCAACAGCAATTGGAGCATTTCCTAATTTATTTAATGAGACTTTAGTCCCTTGTTGGGATACTACTGCTTCAGATAACATAATTGAAATTTGGCCAGCAGGATTTGAAGGCGTTCTTGCCTATTCTGGTAATCAACTTGTTGAATTAAACGGGAATGTACCAGGAACTCTTTTTCAAGATTTCACGGCTACACCGGGTGCTTCTTTAGTTATTTCATTTGCTCATAGAGGTCGCCAAGGGAATGATGTAGTTGGAGTTGAAATTGGACCTGTTGGAGGACCATACATTAGCTTGGGTAATTTTACAGATGGTAATACGGCTTGGGTTCTTCATACAGTAAATTATACAATTCCAACTACTGGCGGAAACAATTATTCATTAAGATTTGTTTCTATATCAAGCACTGGCGGAAGCCCAAGTATTGGGAATTTACTCGACACTATTTCAATAACAGGATTAGGGTGTTCATCGCAACCTACATCAGGAACAGTAACAATTACTCCTGGTATCTTACCTTTGTTTACACAAATACCAAATATCTGTTTAGACATAACACCTCCAGCATTACCGTCTTCGTCAACAGATGTTCCTGCTATTACGGGTTTATGGAGTCCACCAACAATCGACACTTCTGTAGTAGGGACATTTACCTACACTTTTACACCAGATGCTGGTCAATGTGCAACTACAACTACTATGGACATTACAATTAATGCGAGTTCAGTTCTTCCCATATTTACACAAATACCAAATATTTGTTTAGGATTAACGGCTCCAACTTTACCTTCTACTTCTAATAATGGTGGGTTTACCGGGACATGGAGTCCAGCAACAATTGATACCTCAACTGTTGGCACATTTACTTATACATTTACACCAAATGCAGGTCAATGCGCCACTATAACTACAATGAGTATTACTATTGACTCGCCTTCAACAATACCAACTTTTAATGCTATACCAAATATTTGTTTAAATGGAACGGCACCAACTTTGCCATTATCATCAACAAATACATCAGTTATTACTGGAACTTGGAGTCCGAGTATAATAAATACATCAGTTGCTGGTTCAATTACTTATACATTTACACCAAATGTTGGACAGTGCGCCACAAGCACTACTTTGATTGTTACAATTAATGCGCCAACTGTAGCTACTTTTACTCAAATTACTCCAATCTGTCAAGGCGGACAAGCGCCTTTGCTTCCAACTACATCAAGTAATGCTATAGCTGGAACATGGAGTCCGGCGACTATCAGCACAACAAATGCAGGAACTTCTACGTATACATTTACATCAACCAACGGATTGTGTGCAACAGGAACTACTATGCAAATAACTATTCACCCAACACCAATTGTAAATGCAATTGATGATATTGATGTTTGTGATAGTTATAGTTTACCTCCATTATTAGTTGGCAATTATTTTGCTCAACCAAACGGAGTGTCACCTATTACTAATTTGACATTAACTACAAGTCAACTTGTATACGTGTATGCACAAAGCGGAACTACACCAAACTGTTCCGACCAAGAAAGTTTTCAAGTTACTGTAACATCATCACCACAATTTACAATTGAAGGTGGTTGTGTTGGTCCAGTTTACATTTTAGAAATAACTAATTCTAATTTCAATTTGGATACGGCAAATTATACTTGGACAGGTCCTGGCACTATTATAAATAATGGAACTCCTTCCGTTCAAGTAGATACTCCTGGAGTATATACCTGTATTGTTACTGTTATTAATTGTTCAACAACAAATACTTTTAATGCTACTGAAGTAGGGTGCGAAATTCCGAAAGGGATTTCCCCAAATGCTGATGGATTAAATGACACTTTTGATTTAAGAGGATTTAATGTACGTAAATTAGGTATTTTCAATCGATATGGAAAAATAGTTTATTCCCGAAATGATTATAAAAATGAATGGGGAGGTCAATCGGATTCTGGAAATGAATTGCCTGACGGAACTTATTATTATGTAATTGAACGAAAAGACGATCAAGAAACCAAAACGGGTTGGGTATACATTAACAGAGAAATTAAATAAACCAAAATATAGATAGTAATGATAAATTTCAAAAACATGAAAAAATTATATTTCTTAACTGTTCTTACATTTTTTACTTTAGTAGAAGTAAGCGCACAACAAGATCCACATTATACTCAATATATGTATAATTTAAGCGTTATTAATCCCGCTTACGCTGGTTCAAAAGAAAATCTTTCTATGGGACTTTTATATAGAAAACAATGGGTAGAAATTGAAGATGCGCCAACAACGGGAACCTTTTTTGGTCATTTACCTGTAGGTAAAAATGTAGGAGTAGGTTTGTCTGCAATTACTGATAAAATAGGTCCAGTTGAAGAAAACAATATTTATGGTGATTTCTCATATACATTGAATCTTGGAAGTGAACATAAATTAGCTTTTGGTTTAAAAGCTGGCGCAACATTTCATAAAGTAGGTTTATTTAGTCAAGTATATGCGACTTTACCAGATGTAAACGATCCAGCATTTAGTGCAGATACAAGCAATACGTTCTTTAATTTAGGAGCTGGGTTATTTTATTATACTAATAAATATTATGTTGGTTTTTCAGTTCCTAACTTCTTTAAATCAAAACACCTTGATTTTAATGGAAGAGATTTTGGATCTGAGACTTCACATTATTTCTTAACTGGAGGTTATGTTTTTGATTTAACACCTAATTTAAAGTTTAAACCTTTTGCTATGGTAAAATCGGCAATTAACGCACCGACATCTTTAGACGTATCAACAAATTTCTTGTTCAGCAATAAATTTGAAGTTGGAGCTACTTATCGATTAGAAGATTCTTATGGATTGATGGTCAATTATGCAATAACACCTAATTTGAAAATAGGATATGCATACGACCATATTGTTTCAGATTTGAATGTAACAACTCCTTCATCGCATGAAGTTATCTTATTATTCGATTTGAATTTCCCGAAAAAAGTATCACAATCTCCAAGATATTTCTAACATAAAAATAACGTAAAAATGAAAAATCTATATATAGCATTAAGTTTTGGTTTAATTAGTTCTTCGCTTATTGCGCAAAATAAAGACACAAAAATTGCAGATAAATTATTCAATCGATATGAATATGTTTCTGCTGCAAAAGAATATCAGAAATTAGCTGAAAATGGCAAAGGAGATGGTTATGTTTATAAGCAATTAGCCGATACTTATTTTAATATGTTTAATACTAAAGAAGCGGCTTCTTGGTATGCTAAAGCTACAGAAACACAGCAAGATGCAGAAACGTATTTTAGATACGCTCAAATGTTAAAAGCAGACAGTAAATATGATGAGGCAAATAAACAAATGAATAAATTTGCTACGATGATGCCAAATGATTTAAGAGCTAAAGCACATAAAGAAAACCCTAATTATGTTCCTAAATTAGCCAGTAAAGTTTCAGGATATACTACAAAATCATTAGAAGTAAGCGGTGATAAATCGGATTTCGGAGCTGTTTTATATGGAAATACATTATATTTTACTAGTGCTAGAAATAGTTCAAGAAAAAATTATGGATGGAATGAAGAGCCTTTTTTAGATGTATATAAAGCAACATTAGGCGATAGCGGAACTTACTCTGAAGCTACAACCGTTACTGAATTAAATTCTAAGTTTCACGACGGACCTGTTACTATAAGCACAGACGGGAACACGATTTATTTTTCAAGTGATAGTTTTAGAGAAAATTCTTTTGAAAAAGACAAAGTTAACAAGCTTAAATTAGGAAAAAACAACCTTTATAAAGCAACTAAATCTGGAGATACTTGGGGAAATATTAAACCACTTCCATTTAATAGTAAAGAATATTCTACCAGTAATCCAAGTTTGAGTAGAGATGGTAAAACATTGTATTTTTCTTCTGACATGCCAGGCAGCAAAGGCGGTGTAGATGTTTGGAAAGTAAGTGTTAATGGAGACGATTTTGGAGTACCTGAAAATTTAGGATCTAAAATAAATACCGAAGGAAATGAAACTTTTCCTTTTATCGCTGATGATAATACTACATTATATTTTGCTTCAAGCGGAAGACAAGGCTTAGGAGGATTAGATGTTTATCAAGCAGATTTAGCTAAAGGAACAGAAGCTGTAAACATGGGTAAACCAGTAAATAGCGAAAAAGATGACTTTGGATTTACTTTCAATAAAGCAAAAAATCAAGGCTTTTATTCAAGTAACAGAAATGGGAATGATGATATATTTAGTGCAATTCCAATTTGTTCTGTTGATGTTATTACCGTTGTTACCGATGCTAAAACAGGTGCTATTTTAACAGATGCAAAAGTATCGATTGTTGACGATAAGAAAAACGTAATTGCTACTGAAATGTCAAATTCAAAAGGTGAAGTAAAATACAAAGTAGAATGTGATAAAGCGTATTCTATACAAGCATCTAAAGATGGTTTTGAAGGAAACTCTTTTCCTGTTGCTAAAAGTAAAGGACCAGAAACAAAAATTACAGCCGCTCTTCAACCAATTGATGTTATTGTAACTCCAACAGAAATTGTTTTAAAACCAATTTTCTTTGAATACGATAAAAGTAACATCACTTCAGATGGTGCTTTTGAATTGGATAAATTAGTACAAGTTTTGAAAAACAATGACAAATTAGTTATTTTCGCAAAATCTCATACCGATAATAGAGGAAGCGACTCTTACAATCTATCGTTATCCGATAGAAGAGCAAAATCAACGGTTCAATATATTATTTCTAAAGGAATACCTGATTCAAGAATTTCTGGAAAAGGTTTTGGAGAATCAGAACTTAAAGTACAATGTGATCCTTGTTCAGAAGAACAATATGCTCAAAACAGACGATCAGAGTTTTTAATTGTGAAATAATAAGTACATATATTTTATAAAAATTAAAACCGAGCCGTTTAAGCTCGGTTTTTTTATTTGTCTAATTTGATATGCTAACTGTAAAATAGTAACAGTAACACAGTGAATTTACCCCAGATCCGAAAAGTGTTCGTATGAAAAGCTCCGCAAATGTTTCCCGACTTTGCTGAATTTTTTTATCTTTATAAAAATATATAATTGGAAGACTTAAAATTGTTTTACTTTGTGGTATGTGGGTAATTTCTGACGGTTCTGCTGATGTGTTGATGGATTTTGTTACTAATAATTAAAAAACTAAGTTGTTGTGGGTATATTATTTCTTTTTTTATTGGCACTTTTTTTATTAAATAAGATATATAAACAAGATGATAAATTTGAGGAAACATTAAATAGCACTACAATTAAATTAGGATTATTTTGTGTTGTAATAGTTTCTGGTATTAAACTAATTTCAGATTTGATAAAATGGATAATGTAAAATTCGCCCAGATTCTCAAAGTGTTACTATGAAAAGCTCCTCAAATGTCTCCCGACATAGTGCAGTGTGGAAAAAGATAAAAAAAAGAGCTTCAATCGAAGCTCTTTTTTTATATTTAATAATGATGAAAAATTAATTCACAACAATATCATCAATTTGCATTGTAGTTGTTGGTCCAGAAGTTCCGTTACCAACATATTCAAAGATGAAAAAACCATTTCCTGTTAAAGCAGCAGGAATAGAGTAATTTCCACTATTAGTAAAATTAGTTGGATATCCAGAACTAGATCCTGGAGACATCGTGAAACTCGACGTAATATCAATTAAATTAGCTGTAGTTACATCAGAACCTGGAACATAATTAGTTGAATAAAATACTTTCAAACATGTACCATCACCAAAACCAGCTTTAGTTTTAAAAGAAAATGTATTGGCAGCAGTCATGTCAACAGGAACAATAAATAACGTTCTATTAGCTTCTGGAGTTCCACCAAAAGATGACATTTGTATGTATTTATTATTACTAAAGGTTTTTACTTGCCAATATCTAGTTCCAATAACTGGATCGTTAATATATCTAGGGAAATTTTGAAAATTTGATGCAGTATACGAAGTAAAAGGTTCGTTTAAAGTTCCGCTATATACAATAGCAGTTCCTCCAATAGGCGGACTAACATCAAAACGTGGCAATGTTAATTTAATATCACTTTCGTAACGTACAATAAATTGAAAATCGGTGTCGAATTTGGTTAAAACACCTCTTATTTTACCACTAAATTTTGGCACTTGATTTCCTGTGAAAGGACAAAAACTACTAAAACGAATAATTTGTTCATTACCACCACCTGCAGAAATTAAAGTATGATTTGTTGCGCCACCACCAGAATCAATATCATAATAAGTTCGGTTAATAGATCCTTCAGAAAATTGAACACCATCTAATTCAACTAAAGTATTTTGGTTATTATTTGTATATGCAGCAGCTAAAGTTAAAGTTCTAACGAAGCTATCTTCAGAAACTATAGTTGCTGAGGGGAATAAATGGTTTTTCCATTCAAATTCAGAAATTCTACCTACTTCAATTGGACTTATTGGACTCGATTGATATAATGAACCAATTTGTAATGATCCGTATACAATGGCACGATACAATCCGTTTAGTTTAATAAATACTTTTCTACCAGGTGAAAATCCTTTTCCATAAAGTGTTGTTACATTTATTGGAACGCTAAATCCTATTGGATTGGAACCATCTGTTGGAATAGTTTGAAAAGAAATTGATTTATAAAATGTTCCTTTCTCATCACTAGAAGTTACGTAAGCTTCAATAATATCGTCAGTAGTTATTTGAATAGGAGTTCCAGTTGCAGCAGCATTAACAGCAGCAACAGTAGTTGTTGGGGTAAATTCATAAGTAACTAATGTTTCTTTAGGAACTTCGTAGGCATCATCATTTGCACAACTTGTTAAAAAGCCAGTAGCAAATATGAATAATAAAACAGATTTAATAATTATATTTTTCATAGCGTAGTGATTTTTATCTTTCGTTAAAGATTCTAATGTTGTCTATTTCATAGGTTCCATCTAAAGATGTATTTGTTCCAGAACCTTTGTATTTAAAGGCTAAATATATGTTTCCGGTATATGCTGATAAATCGATTCTTCCTGAACTAAAGAAATCAAAATTCGTATCAAAATCCAACGGAGGTTTAGTAAAATTAATTGCTGTCCATGTTGCAGCAGTTACATTAGTACCATCATAATTAGTAGAAACAAATAATTCAAGCGAATTAGATGCTGTTGAAACATAAGCTTGAGCTACATCAAAAACTAATCTTTCATTTTCATAAGCATCCATGTTAATAGCTGGTGAAACTAACCAGCCAATGTTGCTAGCTTGACCTGATTGATAAGCAGTAAATTCTGCATATTTTGTTCCACTGTAAAATCCTTGTTTCCATTTTACAGTTCCTGCTTCAGAAAAATTAGTCCATCCTGCAATAGCAATTGGCTGGCCTTCTGTTACCTCAGTTACACTTGCAAAATCTTCATAAAAACGATAGGCAGTTAATTCTGGGTTTTTAATATCATCTTCTGGCGAACATCCTATAAATGATGCCAAAGTAATACTTACGAGCATTAATAATTTAATTGTTTTCATAGTTATATTTTTAAAAATTAACATAAAAGTTCACAAAATAAGTTCTTCCAAAGCCGTAAAAATATCTTGGAGCAAAAGAAGGAGTTCCGCTGCTTACATCTTGATTTACTTCTCTAAAGTTTGCGTTTCTTGTTTGTTCAAATCCACCTGTTTTGTAGGCAAAATCTAAAACGTTATTAATAGATGCAAAAAAGCCAAAAGTATTACCTTTAATTCTCCAAGATTTTCCTCCTGTTAAATTTAACAGCATAAAATCTTCAAATTTTTCTTGTTTTAATAATTCTTTAGCTCTTTCATCTGTAGCTTCAGGAAAAGGTAATCCTTCTACATCTTGTGGATTTTTAAAGAAATTATCGGTTCTTAATAATGATGAAATATCTAAATAATTATTACCAAGGTAATTGATGTTACCACCAATCCACCAAAATTTAGGATCTCTGTATTCTATTCCAAATGAACCTGCCGTCTGAGGTCCACCTGGTAATCTATACCCTTTTAATTTAGCTGCACCAAAATCAGTAACCGGATTGGTATTAGTTGGAGATGCTAAATTATCATTATTTAATGAAACATTTGGATTATTATTATAAGTATATTCACCATATGCACCAGAAAGTATTAATTTAATTGTTGATGTAATTTGGTATTCCATTCCTAATTCAAAACCAATATTTTGTTTTTCGATACCTTTAACCGTTTCAGCTACAAATGCATCACCACCATCACCGCCATCATCATCAA
Organism: Flavobacteriales bacterium; assembly: GCA_031408335.1. Classification (GTDB taxonomy): domain Bacteria; phylum Bacteroidota; class Bacteroidia; order Flavobacteriales; family Flavobacteriaceae; genus Flavobacterium. Next base: position 10,171 of record JANNWH010000017.1, read on the forward strand.
AAATACCTTCTCCAAAAAAGAATGATGTTTCTGTTGCATTTTTGATATTAGTGTAAAAAGCAGTTAATCTCGATTTGAATCTAGGCGCTTTTATAACATAACTTGCATCTCCGCTTGTAATATTTTCTGATGATAATCCTTCAACCGAATTGTCATTTAAACGAGTATTTGGAAATACATTTCTTAATGTTGGCGCTTTTGTTAAGTAGGCTGCATTTAAAACTAAAAATTGTTTACCTGATAATTTATAAGTTAAACCTCCTTTAAATCCAAAGTTTTCATAAGTATATTTATTACTTTTTCCGAATGAATTTGTTGGATATAATCCATTTCTGTACAATCCTTCTCTCTGATATTCAGTTCTTGTGTAGGATTGTGCTAAATAAAAATCAATTTTTTTATAGGTGAATTTGAATTGAGTAAAACCATCGAATGTATTGGCTAATAAATTATAATTGTAAGCAAATTTATCACCAACAACTACTTTTCTGTTTGGATTGTTTAGATCTGGTTGTTGTTCAGCTCCTACCTGAAAATTATCATAATCTTCAAAATAATCGCCACCTAAAAGATCTAATACATTTGCGAAATTATTAGATTTTAATTTTCTAAAAGTACCACCAGCATTCATTGAAATATTATCAGCTAATTGACTGTTTAAAATAGTATTCGCTATCCAAACTTTATCGTCAGTCCTGTCTTCATACAAAATATAGGCGCTATGACCATCAGAAGTATTATTAGCTTGATACAATTGCGCCCAATTAATTTGTCGGTTAGCTAAAAAAGTACCTGCGGCAGCAATTCCATTGGCAATATTTGCTGGGTCATCACCAAGAAAATCGGTATAATCATCTGGATTATATGCAGAAGTATAAAAACTTGGTAAATTTCGGTAATAGGTTGGGTCTGGATTATCAACACCTTGATTTTCGATTCTACTGCTACCAATTCTACCAAATTGATGCGTTACACTTGTATTTAAATTTGTTTTATCAGATATTTTCCAATAATGTGTTAACATTAAAATAGGCTCGTTAACATCTCTATCTCTAGAATTTCTTTTTTCTCCATCTTGAAATCCCCAAAAAGAATTATATCTTACACCAGCTAAATTATTAACCTCAGTAGTATTTGGTGAGTTTCTACCACGACTGTTATCGGAATAAATTGAGGTAAAGTTTAGCGAATGGTTATCCGATAATTTCTTTTCAACACTAGCAAATAAAGATTTCGCATCGTAATCTGTACCTTCAAAATAACCTTCGTCTGCAATTCTTCCAGAAGCAGAAACAACAAAAGCCCATCCTTTAGCATTCATTCCTGATGCATGAGTAGCCATTCCTCTCCAATTGTAATTGGTATTCGATCCTGAAAATGAAATTCGAGATCCTTTTCTATACTGAGATGCTCTAGTATTAATTTCTTGGGTTCCTAAAATCCCACCAAAAACATAATCGGAAGGCGAAGTCCCCGCTGTAAACTCTTGATTACGAGTCGCATCATTAAGTCCGCCCCAATTACTCCATTGCGGACGACCATCATAAATTTTATTCATAGTAACACCATTAATCATAGTAGTGCCATATTCATTATCTAAACCTCTTATTCTAAAACGAGCTTGACCCCAATTAAAGGCTGCAGTTTGTTGAAATGCATCTCTTGAGGCTTGCAATAAACCAGAAGTATTTTCTGAACCACTATTGTCGTCACCTAAATCATTATCAGTTATTGTAATTAAACTTAATTGTTGTTCTTCTGATAAAGCATCTATTTCTAATGCAACTATACCTAAATCTAATATTTTACCAGCTTCAACGTCAATAACTAATAATTGATCTTTAAATCCTTGGTATTTAATTAATAAAAGCTGACTACCAACAGTTGCGTTTTTGAATGTGAAAGTTCCATTTGTATTGGTGATTTCTGTTAAATTTGAGTTTTGAATTGTTGTTATTACATTTTGTAAAGGTTTCTGAGTTTTTGAATCCACAACTTTTCCTGTAAATCCGGTACCAGACTGAGCAAAACTAAAAAGTACTTGCAAAACAAATAGAACACTTATGACTAATTTTTTCATAAATAAAAATAAAATTATTTTATAGTTAATAAGAAATTAATTTCTTAACGGTGCAAATGTACATATTTTCAGAATATTAATTACTTTTGATGCGAAGTTTGTATAAAACTTGACATTAAATTAATATGCAATTTATGAAAATTCACAAAAAACTAATCTTTTTCATTACTTTATTCTCAATTTTGACTGTAAATGCGCAAAAAAAGTATATTATTCATACAGTTGCGTTTTATAATTTTGAAAATTTATTTGACACAATCAACGGCTCAAATAATGATGAAGAATGGTTAAAAGATGGAGCCCAAAATTGGACTGCTAGAAAATACAAAAAGAAATTAGATAATTTGGCACGAGTATTATCTGAAATTGGCACCGGAGAAAATCCTAATAACGCTCCAACATTAATTGGTGGATGTGAAATAGAAAACAGAAGAGTGCTTGAAGATTTGGTAAAACAACCTAAATTAATTGGAAAAGATTACGGAATTGTTCACTTTGATTCACCTGATAAAAGAGGAATTGATGTTGCTTTATTGTATCAAAAAAAGCATTTTAAACCAACTAGTTTTATCAATATACCGCTCTATATTTACAGAAACAACGCTGCTAAAATAACTAAAAAAGAAGTAGAAGAAGTTACAGATGATATAATTGAGCCAGCTTTAGATCAAAGAGTATATACTCGCGATCAACTATTAGTAACTGGTTTTTTAGATGGTGAAGAAGTTAATATTATAGTTAATCACTGGCCATCGCGTTCTGGTGGTGAGAAAAAAAGCTCACCTTTTCGGGAAGCTGCTGGAGCACTAAACAGAAAGATAATGGACTCATTAATCAAGATAAACCCCAATGCGAAAATAATTACAATGGGCGATTTAAATGACGGCTCCTATAATAAAAGTGTAAAAAAAGAAATCGGTGCTAAACTTAAAAAAACCGAGTTAAAAGAACCCAGAGACATATATAATCCATTCGAACAAATGGCAAAAGAAGGAAATGCTTCTCTTTTTTACAGAGATGCTGGTGATATTTTCGATCAAATTTTGGTTTCGGAACAATTTGTAAAACCAGAATACGATTCGTTTAGATATTGGAAAGCCGGAATTTACAATAAATCCTATCTAATACAAACCACCGGACGATATGCAGGTTATCCACTACGAAATTCGCTCACCGAACCCGGATTCAGTGACCACTTTCCTGTCTATATTTATCTGATAAAGGAAATGAAATAAAAATTAAAAGGGTAGTTCAAGATAGCCTTTTTTCTTTAAAAATTATACAATAAAACTTTGCGAATTTGTGTCTTCGCGGCAAATACTTTTTCGTAAATTCGTAAAAAATATACCATGTCAATCCAAAAGCCATTCAATCTCAATAAATGGATTGAAGAAAATAAACACTTACTAAAACCGCCAGTTGGCAACAAAAATCTTTATGTCGATTCGAGCGATTATATCGTTATGATTGTTGCTGGTCCAAACGCTCGCAAAGATTATCATTACAACGAAACAGAAGAACTTTTCTATCAACTCGAAGGCGAAATTACTATTAATATTCAAGAAAATGGTCACAAAAAATCCATGCAACTTTCGGCTGGTGATTTATTTTTACTTCCTGCTAAAATTCCGCATTCGCCTTCCAGAACCGAAAATTCTGTTGGTTTAGTAATCGAACGAAAACGCGCCGGAAAAGGTTTCACCGACGGATTACTCTGGTTCTGCGACAATTGCAACCACAAATTGCACGACGTATATTTCGAATTAAACAACATCGAAAAAGACTTTCTTCCACATTTCAAACAGTTTTACAATTCCGAAAAACTCAGAACCTGCGAAAATTGTGGCACAACTATGCAAACCGATCCACGATTTGTAGATAAAGACAAAGAGTACGAATCGTAATTTTTTGAACCATATAAGGCATATAAGAAAATATAAGAAAAGCCGCTGAACTTATATGAAACCTTATATGCCTTATATGGTTTGAATTTTTAGAAGCTATTCCAGCTGTACATTGCAAGTCCTCACAAAAAAGTTAGCTTTTTAATGTTTTAAAATAAGCTTCTGCTGGTCGCTTTTTTAAAACAAGAAAGCTAAACTTTTTTTGTTCCGGGCTTTTCATTTCCATCTGGGCTATTTACGGCATTAGGATTTGGAGGCGAGTGTCAAATATTCGAAGAATCCGTAAAATGAAAAGTTGTTTGAGCACAGCGAGTTCTTTTCATTTAGGATTTAAGAATAAATTTGACCGCTGAAAATCCAGCGCCTTGACTTTTTGTTTCTTTTGTGTCAAGACAAAAGAAAGAGAAGTTTAAATTTGTATAAATTCACCTTTAAACACTATTTTTGCAACGAAATAAATATAAAAAATATATAAATGTCAACAATTGCACAACAATTCGGCATGACCGAAGCCTTACAAATATTAGGCGTAAAAGCCATCAACGAAGGAACATCAACAGGACAAAACCACTTTTCAAACGGAGAAATTCTAGAAAGTCATTCGCCTGTAGATGGACAACTTATTGCAAAAGTAAAAACGTCAACTGCTGCCGATTACGAAAAAGTAATGCAAACCGCGGCCGAAGCTTTCAAAACGTTTAAACTAATGCCGGCGCCACAACGCGGTGAAATTGTGCGTCAGTTTGGAGAAAAATTACGCAAAAACAAAGAGGCATTAGGAAAACTTGTTTCGTATGAAATGGGAAAATCACTGCAAGAAGGTTATGGCGAAGTGCAAGAAATGATCGATATCTGCGATTTTGCAGTTGGGTTATCGCGTCAATTGCATGGTTTAACAATGCATTCAGAACGTCCTGGACATAGAATGTACGAACAATACCATCCGCTTGGAATTGTTGGAATTATTTCTGCTTTCAATTTCCCAGTAGCGGTTTGGGCTTGGAATACAGCTTTAGCATGGATTTGTGGTGATGTTTGCGTTTGGAAACCATCCGAAAAAACACCTTTATGTGGCATTGCATGTCAAAATATTATTGCTGAAGTAATTAAAGAAAACAATCTTCCTGAAGGAATTTCGTGTTTAATTAACGGCGATTATAAAGTAGGTGAATTAATGACGCATGACAAACGTGTTCCATTAGTTTCGGCAACTGGTTCAACTCGAATGGGAAAAATTGTTGCGCAAGCTTGTGCCGCTCGTTTAGGAAATTCGTTATTAGAATTAGGCGGAAACAACGCCATTATTGTAACACCAGATGCAGATATTAAAATGACAGTAATCGGTGCCGTTTTTGGAGCAGTTGGAACCGCGGGACAACGTTGTACATCAACACGACGATTAATCATTCATGAAAGTATGTATGATAAAGTGAAAGATGCAATCGTTTCGGCTTATGGGCAATTAAAAATCGGAAATCCTTTAGATGAAAAAAATCACGTTGGTCCACTTATCGATGTTCATGCAGTAGAAATGTACAACAAAGCGCTAGAAAAAGTAGTTGCCGAAGGCGGAAAAATTTTAGTAGAAGGCGGCGTTTTATCTGGCGTAGGTTATGAGAGTGGTTGTTATGTAAAACCGGCTATCGCCGAAGCTAATAATTCATTTGAAATTGTGCAACACGAAACATTTGCCCCAGTTTTATACTTATTAAAATATTCTGGTGATGTAATGAGCGCAATTGAAGTTCAAAACGGTGTTGCTCAAGGTTTATCATCAGCAATTATGACGAACAATTTGCGAGAAGCAGAAGCGTTTTTATCGGTTGCAGGTTCTGATTGTGGAATTGCTAATGTAAACATCGGAACATCTGGTGCAGAAATTGGTGGTGCTTTTGGCGGCGAAAAAGAAACTGGCGGCGGACGCGAATCAGGTTCTGATGCTTGGAAAGTGTATATGAGAAGGCAAACAAATACTATCAATTATACAACTAGTTTACCTTTAGCACAAGGCATTAAATTTGATTTGTAGTTTATAGAGAATAGAATATAGAAAAAGCGTCCTGAATCTCAGGACGCTTTTTTATTTTAAAACCTTGCGAACTTTGCGTTAATCCTTGCGTCTTTGCGGTTAAATTCTACTTTGTTTTCTTAACATACTGTGTCAAAATAACAATATGTTGTCCTTCAACGCGTCCTTCAATTTGTTCAGCATTATCCCAAACTAATTTTATATTATGAACTGCAGCACCACGTTTGGCAGTAAAGTTGGCTCCTTTTACATCTAAATCTTTTATTAAAACAACCGAATCACCATCTAAAAGAATATTTCCATTACTGTCTTTATGAATAATTTTTCCTTCTTCATCATCACCTTCGCTAGTTGCTTTTGCCCAAGTTAATGCTTCTTCATCTAAATACATCATTTCTAATAAGTCGTGATTTTTTAAACGTGCTAACATGCGCCAAGAAACTATTTGAACAGGAAGATTTTCATTCCACATACTATCACTCAAACCATGCCAATCTTTCGCATTGGTAGTTTCGGGATTTTCGATTTGGTCTTTTAAGTTTTTGGTAATTAAAATGCTTCTTTCACTACTTTCAACAGTGTTTGGTGGAACAGTATACACTACAAGATTTTCATCATTTCGGCTAATTTCACATTTTGAGCCACTTCGATCGTGTAGTTTTTTTTCTGTTACAGTCATGATTATAGATTAAATGAAGCTCCAGCAGTAAAAGCAAATTGGTTGTTGTAAGAATCAAAACCAGTTATTGTTTTATCGTATTTAGCAATCGGAAATCCTGCTTCTCCAAATACACCAAAACCATCAGTAAAAAAATACCGAAATCCAACTTGTCCACCTAAATTTCGTAATCCTAAATTAAGTCCAGGATACACATCCATTTTTTTATCTAAACCAATAACACTGCCTAAATTAGCGTTAAAACGAACTTTAATATCGGCTCTATCCGTAAATTTCGGACTTCTTAAATCGACATTAGTTCCATCTGTTATAATTATATTTTCTTGAACAGAAAGTAAATAAGAAGCCACAAATCCGTACGACATATTTTCTCCCAAACCAAAATCGGCAGAAACACCTAATCCAGTTGCTCCCGATTGAAAAATAGCGCCAGCCTGAAATTTAATATCTCCTTTTCCTTTGTATGCTTGAGCATTTAAAAAGAAAGTCGAAAAAACAAATACGATTGTAATAATTTTTTTCATGATGTTAGTGTTTAATTTTTGCAAATATAAATAGTTCAGAATTAATTTCTTCCTTTTTCTGTAGGATATAAATTCGGCAAGGGTTCACTTTGCCAATATTCTTTAGAATCGATATCTAAAATTGTTAAAGGACCTTTAAAAGCAGCCCCAGTATCAATGTTCCAGACACAGGCTTTTTGAATCGGAATTTTTTTATCAATTCGTGAAGTTGGCGTGTGTCCAATATAAACCTCTTTGTATAAATTGAGTCGTTTTGGATAATAAAAACTCGATTTTTCAATAGTTTCATCTAAAGCCAAAGCGGTTTCCCAAAGCGTTCTATCCCAATAAAACAACTCAGGAAAAAATTCATATTTAACGCCATTCATATTAGTAAACCCGGCGTGAATAAACAATCTGTTTTGATTATCTATATAGTAATCTTGTAAAGATTTTAAGAAATTTATATGAACTTTTTTCTTGAAATCAGAAACTTTAGAATAGGCAAGAACTGTTGCTTCGCCACCATGTTTAAACCATTCTAAATTGTCTTTACTTTCAGAAAGCCATTTTAACAGTAATTCATCATGATTTCCTCGAATAAAAACACAGTTTTGTTTTTTGCCAAAATCAATTAAATAATCTATTACTTCTGGCGATTGACTCCAGCCGTCAACGTAATCTCCAAGAAAAATTAAGGTGTCATTTTTGGTTACATTGGCGCGTTCAATAATTTGATGCAAAGCTCGTAAACCGCCGTGAATATCTCCTATTACTAATGTTCTTTTCATTTTTTTAAAAATCAAGTAAAATTACATCAAATTCAATTACGATAGCATTTTCCAAAATATTTTTCATTATTTTTGAAAACACATCACAACAAAACTACCATTTTAAACCATGAAAAAAGCAATTACATTCTGTTTACTTTGCCTTGTTACTTTATCTTTTTCACAATCAAAAACAATTACTGGAGTTGTTAAAGATGTAACTACTTTATTACCAATCGAAAGTGTTTCTATTAGCGTTGATAATTCTAATTTAGGAACCATTTCTAACGAAGAAGGAAAATTTAGAATTACACTTCCAGACACTAAAAACGCTATCAATTTTAGTCATTTGTATTATAAATTAGAATCGTATTCAATAAAGCAAAACGAAACTGAAATGGAGGTGTTCCTCACGCCAAAATCGTTTGTTTTAGATGAAGTCGTAATTAATCAAAAACCAGGTAAGGATTTACTTTCTGATGCACTTTCGGCTTCTAAAGCCAAACTCGAAAAATCAATTATACTCAATACTTATTATCGTGAATTTGTAAATGTTGATGGTAAATACACTTCTTTTTCTGATGGACTTATCGATTTTTATGTAAAAAGAAAAAGCGGAAGTTCCGATTTGCATGTAAAGCAAAGTCGGGTTTTTGATTTAAAAGATGAAAACGCTTCCGAAAGAGAGAAAGCAATTCAGTCTGTTAATTTTAATGATGTAAGAGAAGCGGTTAATCATGCTTATAATTTTAAAGGGTTGAGTAATATTTTAAAAAGCGACTTCTATTATTTTGGTGTAGAAATTAAAACGGAAGAAAACGGAAATAGTATCGAAATAATTACTATTGAACCTAAAGAAGGTACTGAAGAAGCAATGCTTTATGAAGGAACGGTTACTTATGATTCTAAAACAAAATTAATTTTAGATATTAATTTGCAATTTTCTCCCGAACATAAGAAGTACATTAAGGTTATAAATCTTTTAATTGCAAAAGCAAAAATTAATGATTTTGCAAGAAAATCAAAGTTTAAAATTGACGGTGATAAGTATATAATGATTTACAATCAGATTAAAATTAATTTCTATGTTAAATATGGCAAATTAATTAATAATACTTTTGAAAGCGTTTATGACATGACCACTCTAGATTTTAAAGAAGGTGAATTCAAGTTAGACAAAGACAAAAAATACAGAGAAAGTAGTTTGTTTAAAAACGGTAATAAATACACCGAAGAATTCTGGAAAAAACAGAACGTGATTCTTTTAAGCGAGAAAGAGGAAAAAATAATTAATAGTTTGAAATAGTTATTTCGTCTGCTTCGCCTGTTCGCTAACGTTCGAGTCTGAATTGTATTTCATCTTCCTTAAAACTCGCATTACTTCTTTAAAATTGCTGTACGATTCCGATTTAGTATGTTGTTTTAGAAATTGTTTTGCTTCAATTAATTTATGTTTAGCATCATCAAAACCATTTAAATAACAAATCATTAAAGTGGAAGGAAGGTTTTCTAAATCTTTTTCTTCTCGTTCATTTAACACTACTCCTTTTTGCATTTTTGACAATAAACTTAAATTGGAATTGTAAATGTGAAACATCATTTTCCGATTGTATTGCGGCGGTTTAAACAACATTTCGGTTTCAATTTTGTAATAGCCATTGTCAAAAAAAGAGATTTTTTGTTGCTCTAATTCATAATAACTCGTTTTGTCATTCAAACCAAGTGGAACATATTCGGTTATGGTAAAGGTATTTTCATCAAAAGCGATGGTAACAACATCTTGAGCCGAATAAAACAACTTTATTTGTTCATTAATCAGCTCAATATCAACACGTGAGAAAAAAGTTTTATCTCGATTTTTTTTGGGTATTCCCGACCAGCATATCACAAATAATTCTTTAAAAACCTTGTATTCAGACGACAAATCTTTGTGTCTATTATGTACAAAATCAATTACTCCATCCAAAGTATAAGCAATACTATTGCGCGAATTGTTTTCGATACTAATTACTGTTTCGATGTTCTGTTTGGAATACGGAATTTTGTCTTCAGTAGGCATTGTAGTGCTTCCACGACGAACAAAAACGGTATTCGCCAAAATGGTATGAATGTTTTTTTTAAATGAAGATGTTTTCGATTTGGGTTTTATAGTCACCAATCCAACCACTTTATCTTTGGGTAAATTAGGAAAAGGGACGTTTTCGTATTGAATTTTTGGAGGATTTTCCAGATAAGCATTTACCAAATTCTGAATCCGACTGTCGTCAAAAAAGTCATCACCAGTTATTTCATTATCTTGATCTTCAACACCAACAACAATATAGGAATTGTTAGAAGGATTCGAATTCGACAACGCACAAATGTGTTTCAAAAACTTTGCTTTTCCTTCTTTGGTATGCAAATTCAATTGCCTTTTTTTATCATAAAAACTACACTCATCATTGTGAGCAAGTAGGTTTTTGATAAGAAGACGTTTGTTGATCATATTTTAGTGTTCAGTGCTCACTGTTCAGTGCTCAGTTTCTGCCAACTGAACACTAAATACTGAGCACTTTTTAAGGAACCTTATTTCCCATGCTTTCAGTCCAAATGGCAAACCAATCTAATGGATCCAATTCCAATTTTACTGCTTTCATCAATAACTGAATTCGGGCACTATTTACAGTTCCTGCAATCGGAATTATTTTTGAAGGATGTTTCAAAATCCAAGCCAATAAAATCGTATCAGATCCAACTCCATACTTTTCAACTAATTGAACTAATAATTTTTTCAATCGTCGCGTTTGTTCAATATCTTCTCTAAAAACGGTTCCAAGCGGATTCCATGACATTGGTCGAATGTTATGTACTTGCATATAATCCAAACTGCCATCTAGCATGGCTTCATAATGAGTAGCTGAAAATTGAATTTGATTGTAATTTACATCGATTTTTTGCCTAATTAATTCGGTTTGTGAAGCTGTAAAATTAGAAACACCAAAAGTATTAATTTTTCCTTCCGATTTTAATTGGGTAATCGCTTCGGCAATTTCATCAGCAACCATTAATGGACTCGGGCGATGCAACAACAAAACATCTAAATAATCGGTTTGTAAATTTTTTAACGAATTTTCAACCGACCAAATGATGTAGTTTTTAGAATAATCGTAATGTTTAATTGTGTTATTCCTTCCTTGTGGATTTTGTATTCCACATTTGGAGATAAATTGCAGTTTTTCACGAGAAATCTTACTTTCAGAGAATGCTTTCCCAAATTCAGCTTCTGTAGTATAACCACCATAAATATCAGCATGATCAAAAGTAGTTATTTTATTTTCTAGACATAAATGAATCATTTGTGTCATTTCTGAAGTATTCAGTTTTTTATCCCAAACTCCCCAATTCATAGTTCCTGCAATTATAGGCGATAAGTCAAAATTTTTCAAAATAGTTATATTTAATTAAAGACAATAAAAAAGACTAATAATTTTCATTTTTATTGAGAAATTATTAAAAAGCTTAAAAATACTAAAACAAAATCATAAATCATCCTTAAAAACAGTATTTGAAAGTAAGTTTTAACGCATTCTTAACATTTCTTTCCTAATAAAATTTTCAATTTTGAAATGTTAAAATTTTGAACCCAAATTGTAGGATAAAAATAGAATTTATGGAAGAAAATAATGCGGCTTTAGACATTAGAGCAATTAATGAAAAAATTGAAAGAGAAAGTGCTTTTATCGATTTACTAACGATGGAAATGAACAAAGTTATTGTTGGTCAAAAACACATGGTAGAACGATTGCTAATCGGACTTTTAGGTCAAGGACACATTCTTCTTGAAGGAGTTCCAGGTTTGGCAAAAACATTAGCTATAAATACTTTATCGCAAGCCATTCATGGAAGTTTTAGCCGAATTCAGTTCACACCCGATTTATTGCCTGCAGATGTTATTGGAACCATGATTTACAACATCAAAGCCAACGAATTTAGTATTAAAAAAGGTCCAATTTTCGCCAATTTTGTTTTAGCAGATGAGATCAATCGTGCGCCAGCCAAAGTACAATCGGCTTTGTTAGAAGCAATGCAAGAAAAACAAGTAACAATTGGTGATACGACTTTTAAACTAGATCGACCATTTTTAGTTTTAGCAACACAAAATCCAATTGAGCAAGAAGGAACGTATCCTCTACCAGAAGCTCAAGTCGATCGTTTTATGCTAAAAACCGTTATTGATTATCCTAAAATGGATGAAGAACAATTGGTGATTCGTCAGAATTTAAAAGGAGCGTATGAAAAAGTAAACCAAGTGGTTTCTGTAGAGCAAATTCTTCGAGCTCAAGAAGCTGTTCGCGAAGTATACATGGATGAAAAAATAGAGAAATACATTTTAGATATTGTCTTTGCTACTCGTAATCCAGAAAAATACAAACTAGAAAGTTTAAAACCTCTAATTAGTTTTGGAGCTTCTCCTCGTGGAAGTATCAACCTAGCAATTGCAGCTAAATGTTATGCTTTTATTAAACGCAGAGGTTATGTAATTCCAGAAGACGTTCGTGCTATTGTTCACGATGTATTACGTCATAGAATAGGAATTTCTTATGAAGCCGAAGCCGAAAATATTACTTCAGTTGATATTATCAACAAAATCGTAAACGAGATTGAAGTACCTTAATTTAGTTGGCAGTGTTCAGTGCTCTGTAAACAGACTGAACACTGAACACTGAATACTGAACACTAAAATAATGGAGACGAAAGACCTACTCAAAAAAGTTCGTAAAATAGAAATCAAAACCCGAAGATTGAGCGATCATATTTTTTCGGGCGAATATCATACGTCGTTTAAAGGACGTGGAATGACATTCTCTGAAGTGCGTCAATACCAATTTGGTGATGATATAAGATCTATCGACTGGAATGTAACAGCGCGATACAACGAACCTTATGTGAAAGTTTTTGAAGAAGAACGCGAATTAACCATGATGCTAATGGTAGATATTTCGGGCTCTGAAAGTTTTGGCACAAAAAACCAATTAAAAAGCGAAATTGTGACTGAAATAGCCGCAACAATGGCGTTTTCGGCAACTCAAAATAACGACAAAATTGGTTTGGTTTTATTTTCTGACCAAATCGAGTTGTATATTCCACCTAAAAAAGGAAAATCTCATGTGTTACGAATCATTCGTGAATTAATCGAATTCCAACCGAAAAGCAGAAAAACCGATTTATCACAAGCGTTAAAATTTTTATCGTCAACGCAAAAAAAGAAAGCTATAGTTTTTGTGATTTCTGATTTTATGGTTGAGGATGATTACGAAAAAACACTCAAAATTGCCAGCAAAAAACACGATATTACTGGTGTAAGAGTACATGATATACGCGAATCAAAAATGCCAAATATTGGTGTTGTAGAAATGGAAGATGCCGAATCGGGAGAAATTTTAGTTGTTGACACAAGCTCTAAACAAACTAGAATGAATTATGAAAAAAACTATCAAGAAAAAGTGAATTATTTCAAAGATATCTTTTCAAAATGTGGATCAGGAACAGTTAATACTAGAGTTGATGAAAGTTATGTAACAAAATTATTAGGTTATTTTAAATCGAGATAAATGTTAACCGCAAACTGCGCAAAGGTTTACGCAAAGAACGCTAAGTTAAAATAATTTGAAAACCCTTAGGTTAAAAAAGAAATTAAAAAGAACATAAAATTAAATAATTCAAAATCCTTGTAAACCTTGCGTATTCCTTTGCGCACTTTTCGGTTAAGAAAAAAATGAAATTAAAACTATATATATTATTATTACTATCGACATCGCTTTTTGCACAAAAAGTAACGACTTCTATCGATACAACTAAAAATAAAATTGGTGCCGAATTCAAATTAACAATTAAAGCAAACGTTGATACCATATCTAAAGTAGTTTTTCCAAAAGCAACTAGTATTGGCGCTTTAGAGGTTATTCAATCGTACAAAATAGATACAATTAGAAATGGAAATCGGTATGAATTAATTAAAAAATACGGATTAGCACAATTTGATTCAGGAAAATATGTTATTCCGAGATTACCAATTTTAATTAATGGAAAGCCAGTTTTTTCTGATAGTTTAAAAGTGGAAATAAACGATGTAAAAGTAGATACATTAAAACAACGAATGTACAATATCAAAAACATCGCAACCGCAGAAAGTAATAGTGTTTGGTGGAAATATCTTATGGGATTACTTTTAATTATTGGAACAGGAGCTATTGTATATTGGCTTCTCAAAAAATATCAAAAAAGAGAAAAAATTGTCGAAATTGTTTACACTTCACCAATTGAAAAGGCAACTTCATTATTGCAACAATTAGAAATAAAAGAACTTTGGCAAAAAGGGGAAATAAAATCCTATTATTCAGAATTAACCAATATTGCTAGAATTTACATTGAAGAAGAAATTAAAATCCCCGCAATGGAAAGTACTACTTCTGAACTTATTGTAAGTTTAAGAAAAGTGGCTGCTCAAAAAAAATTAAAACTATCAAAAGAAACACTAGAGAATTTAGAAAAAGTTTTGCAACAAGCTGATTTAGTTAAGTTTGCCAAATCCAAACCGCAAGATTTTGAGATTGAAGAAGATAAAAAACGAATATCTAATTCTATTGTTACCATTCATAAATCAATTCCTGTTCTAGTTGAAAAAACAGACGAGTTAGAATTGTGGAATGAACAGCAAAAAGAAATCGTTCGTTTAAAGAAATTGAAAAAACAAAAACAAAAACGTGTCGTTACTGCCATAGGATTAATTACACTCTTAATAGTAGGAACGATTGCAATTTTAATCGCAGCTAAAGGAATCGATTTTGTAAAAGACAATCTACTAGGAAACCCAACCAAAGAATTAGCAAAAGGCGAATGGATTTATAGCGAATACGGTAATCCAGGTGTTAAAATCGAAACACCTAAAGTATTAAAAAGAGAAGACGCAAAAAAAATAATGCCAAATAAAACAGCCGCATTATTCAAAGAAATGCAACTTTTTGGTTTCGGAAATATGTCAGATGATTTTTATATACTTGTTAGTACCTTGAAATATAAAAAAAATACCGAAGTTGATTTAGAAAAGGCCATAAATGTTGCTATCGAAAGTTTTGAATTAGTAGGTGCTGCCAATATTATTGTGAAGTCGGAAGATTTTGATACACAAAAAGGCGTAACAGGGAAAAAAGCATTCGGAACCTTAACTTCTTTTGATGCAGCAAAAACAAAGTCGGCAAAAATGTATTACGAAGTGCTACTTTTTAAACAAGATGGTGGTTTACAGCAAATTATAATTATGCACAAAGAAGAAGATAAATTCGGGAAAGAAATTATGGAACGCATTTTAAATTCGGTCGAACTTAAACAAGCTGAGCAATAATGATCAATAAAGTTTCTTTTTTAAATCCAGAGTTCTTTTGGTTGTATTTACTCCTTCCAGCTGCTATTTTATGGCACATTTGGAAACGTAAACAACTAACACCAACATTAAAGATAAGCTCGGTTAGTGGATTTAAAAATTCTAAATCAGTTTTAGCAAAAATAAAACCCTATTTATTTATTTTGCGATTGTTAACTTTAAGTTCGTTGATAATTGCCTTGGCTCGACCTAGAACTGTTGATATTAGTAATCAAACTAAAACCACCAAAGGTATCGATATTGTTATGGCTATCGACGTTTCTGGAAGTATGCTCGCCAAAGATTTGAAACCCAATCGAATGGAAGCGTTGAAAGTTGTAGCTGCTAATTTTGTTGAAGGAAGACCAAATGACCGTATCGGAATAGTAGTTTATGCTGCAGAAGCCTATACCAAAACTCCAGTTACAAGTGATAGAGCAATTATTCAAGAAGCTATAAAAGACATAAAATACGATAATGTAATTCAAGACGGAACAGGAATCGGAATGGGATTAACAACGGCAGTAAACCGTTTAAAAGAAAGTAAAGCCAAAAGCAAAGTGATTATTCTTTTAACCGATGGAGTTAATAATGCTGGATTTATTGAGCCTGAAACGGCATCACAAATTGCACATGAATACGGAATAAAAGTGTACACTATCGGAATTGGCACCAATGGAATGGCCGAATTTCCATATGCTTATGCTCCTGGTGGAGGTTTTTTATTCCGAATGATGCCTGTTGAAATTGATGTAGAATTATTAAAGACTATTTCAAAAAACACAGGAGGGAAATATTTTAGAGCCAACAATAACAGTAAATTAGAGTCGATATACAAAGAAATCAATAAATTAGAAACCACAGAAATCGAAGAATTAAAGTTTTATGATTATGACGAAAAATTTAGACCATTTATATGGATTGCTGGAATTTTATTACTAATCGAAATTATTTTGAGAAACACACTTTTTAGAAGTTTTATTTAATTCATAATTTATAATTGATTATGTTCGAGTTAGAAGAAAAAGGATATTTATATTTGTTATTTATCATTCCAATATTGGTCTTGCTGTTTTTATACGTTCAGTATTGGAAAAGAAAAAAACAATCTGAATTTGGCGATTTGGATTTAATCAAAAAGTTAAGTCCAGAAAAATCTAGTTTTAAACCGTTACTAAAAATGGTTGTTTTGCTCTTAGTACTTACTTGTTTGATAGTAAGTTTGGTCAATCCTAAAATGGGAATTAAAATAGAAACGGTAAAAAGAGAAGGAATTGACATCGTTTTTGCAATTGATGTATCAAAAAGTATGTTGGCTGAAGATGTAGCTCCCAATCGTTTGGAAAAAAGCAAACAATTGGTTTCGCAACTTATAAATCAATTGGGTAGTGATCGAATAGGAATAATAGCGTACTCAGGAAGTGCTTTTCCAGTTTTACCAATCACAACCGATTATAGTGTTGCAAAAATGTTTCTTCAAAGTATGAATCCAAGTATGATTTCATCGCAAGGAACATCGTTAGATGAGGCAATAAATATGGCGGCGACTAATTTTTTTGATAAAAAAGATAAAACAAATAAATTGCTAATTTTAATTTCTGATGGAGAAGATCATTCTGAAAACGCTGAAGATGCAGCAAAAGAAGCCAAAAAATTAGGATTAAAAATCATTACAATTGGTGTAGGAAGCGAACAAGGCGGACCAATTCCTTTAAAAAGAAACGGTATTGTAGATAGTTTCCAAAAAGATCAAAATGGTGAAGTAGTAATAACCAAAAGAAATGCCGAAATTCTGAGTAAAATAGGAAAAGATTCTAAAGGATATGTTGATGGGAACAACACTAAAACAGTAGTCGATTTTGTGAAAAATGCTTTAGAAAACATTCAAAAAACAGAATTTGAAGGAACACAAACCGCTAATTTTCAATCGCAGTTTCAATGGTTTTTGGGTTTAGGTTTTTTCTTGCTGTTATTAGATGTTTTTTTTCTAGAAAGAAAGACAAAATGGTTAAAAAAGATGAATTTATTTAATGAAAAAGAATAATGAAGCAACTAATTCTATATAATTTATTATTGTTTTCTTTAGTGGTTTTGGCTCAAGAAAAAGATAAAAATTTACCCAAAGGCAACATTGCTTTTGAGAAAAAAAACTATCCTGATGCTGAAGCAGATTATCGAATCTCTCAAGCAAAATTCACCAAAAAAGCAAAAGCATCTTATAATTTAGGAAATGCTATATACAAGCAAAAGCAATCTGTAGAAGCTAAATATCAATTTGCTAAAGCTTTAAAATCGTCAAAATCAAGACCCGAAAAACACCAAGCTTCTCATAATTTAGGCAATTGTTTGATGAATGAAAAAGACTATTCTGGAGCAGTTGAAGCCTATAAAAATGCTTTACGTAATAATCCTAACGACGAAGAAACACGCTATAATTATGCCTTAGCCAAATTGTATTTGAAAAACAATCCTCCAAAAAAAGACGGAGACGGTAAAGACAAAGATAAAAAAGACGACAAACAAAAAGACAAAGATAACAAAGACGACAAAGAGAAAAAGGATAAAGATAAAGAAGGCAAAAACGATAAAGATAAAAAAGACGATAAAAAAGAAGGAAAGCCTCAAGATAAACCCGGAGAAATGTCTAAACAACGTATAGAAAGTTTACTGGATGCCGTGAATAATGAAGAGAAAAAAGTTCAAGATAAAGTAAATCTTCAAAAGGTAAAAGGCAATCCAAAAAAAGCCGAAAAAGATTGGTAAAGTATTCTCCTTCTCTGGAGGAGTGCCCGAAGGGCGAGGTGGCAAAAAAATCACAAGTTTTATTATATGATGAATGATAAAATGAAAAGTATAATTTATTTACTGTTACTATTTAATTTCTCACTTTTTGCACAAGTACAATTTGATGCTAAAGTGAGCAAGACTACTTTGGGATTAAACGAGCGAGTTCGAATTGACTTTACGATGAATGCTGATGGGGATAATTTTAGTCCACCAAATTTTGAAAGTAGCGGATTTAAAGTCCTTTCTGGTCCGAGTCAAATGGTGAGTCAATCATGGATTAACGGCAGAAGCACTTTCAATAAAGCGTATTCGTATACTTTAATGCCACTAAAAAAAGGAAGTTTGATTATTAAACAAGCTTCAATAGAAATAAACGGACAGATTTATAAAACAACTCCAATAAAAATAAATGTTACTAATGCGATTGATTTACCTAAAGATCCGAATCAAGAGCCTGTTGTAAAAGCCGACGATAATTTATATTTAGTTGCCGATATTTCAAAAGCAAATCCTTATGTAAATGAACCAATTACAGTAGTTTACAAACTGTATTTTAGTTACAACATTGGTATTACAAATTGGCGCGAATTAAACAAACCAAAATACAACGATTTTTGGAGTCAAAATATCGATATTAAACAATTAGTAGCTGAAGAAGGCATGTTTAAAGGAGAACGCTATCGTTTTGTAGTATTACGAAAAACGGTTTTGTATCCTCAAAAATCAGGAAAACTAGAAATAGAACCGCTTTCATTAGATATTGATTGCGAAGTTCCTTCAGGAAAAAGAAATGCTTGGGGACAACAACTTATAACACAAGACAGTAAAAGAGTTTCTGCAGGAAGTAAAATTATCAACGTTAAGCCTTTACCAGAATCTGGAAAACCAGAAGATTTTACTGGAGCAGTAGGTAATTTCGACTTCAAAGTACTACCTTCAAGAACCACTTTACAAAATGGAGAATCCCTAGAACTTAAAGTTAGTATTACCGGAAAAGGAAATTTAAAATTGTTCAATTTGCCAAAACCAGTCGTGCCACCAGCTCTAGAAATGTATGATCCTGAACACAACGAAAATGTTTCCACACCGCTTACAGGAATGAACGGAAGTATTTCGGATAAATACACTATAATTCCGCAGTACAAAGGCAATTATCCAATTAAATCAATGCGTTTTTCATATTTTGATTTAGCTTCATCAAGATATAAAACCATTACATCTCCAGAAATTAGAATTAATGTTCTTGACGGACCAGGTGTGGCATCAACGAATTCTTCTCCAAAAGCCAATTCAAAATCTCAAGTTTCTGTAACTAAAGCTTTTGCTTATATCAAACAAAAAACGTCTTTAACTTCTGTAAAAAAAGACGACTTTTTAGGCTCAGGATTGTTTTATTCATTGGTATTTATGCCTTTTTTAGCTATTCCGTTATTGATTTTATTTAGAAGAAAAAAAGAAGCTATTAATGGGGATATTGTTGGAAATAAAATAAAGATTTCAAATCGTTTAGCGAAGAAATATTTATCAGAAGCCAAAGCAAACATTGGAAACAAAGTGCCCTTTTATATCGCATTAGAAAAATCGATGCACAATTTCTTGAAAGCTAAATTAAGAATTGAAACATCAGAAATGAGTAAAGAAAAAATCACAGAAATTTTATTATCTCGAAATGCCAATTCTGAAACGGTTTCGCAATTTATAAATTTAACCGAGAATTGCGAATTGGCACGTTATGCGCCATCAACAAACGTAACGATTCAACACGATTATGAAAAAGCAGTCGAAATTATTTTAAGTTTAGAAAAACAAATAGGATAAAATTGAACGCGGATAAAAACGGATTTGTAATCATCAAATCTGTAAAATCAGCGTTTTCGATAGATCGAATTCGTGTAATCCGCGTACAAAAAAAGATATAATGAAAAAATACATTTACATAATAATCCTAATTTCCACCTTTTCATTCGCACAAAATGCGTTCGAAAAAGGAAATCAATACTATCAAAAAGAAAATTTTCAAGAAGCAATCAATAATTACGAAAGTGTATTGGCATCAAGTAAACAATCATCCGAATTGTATTTTAATCTCGGAAATAGTTATTACAAACTTCATAAAGTAGCTCCTGCAATTTATAATTATGAAAAAGCATTGCAACTAAATCCAAACGATGAGGAAATAAAAACCAATCTCGATTTTGCACGAAAAATGACTATCGATGATATAAAAGTGATTCCAAAAGTGGGTTTTACTAAATTAATTACCAATTTTACTTCTCATTATCATTTTAATACTTGGGCTTGGATTGTAGTTCTTTTTGTTTTTGTTTTTGTTGGATTTTTTGTTGGCTATTATTTTTCGGGAACAACATTTAGAAAACGCATTTTCTTTACAGGAATGTTTGTTATTCTAATTGCAATTTTGCTTAGTACTTTCGCAGCATTTTTCGAAAAAAATAGAGTAAATAATGAAAAACCAGCTATTGTTTTTGCTGAAACTACAGCTGTAAAAAGCGAACCAAAGTTGTCAAGTCCAGATACATTCGTACTTCACGAAGGAACTAAAGTGTATGTTTTAGAAGCTATTGCTAACTGGAAAAAAATTCAACTTACGGATGAAACTATCGGTTGGATTGAAAGCGAAAGTATTAAAGAGTTGAATTAGTTTTCAGTCGCAGTCACAGTTTTCAGTAATCTGATCACTTAAAACTGTGACTGAAAACTAAACTTTACTTTTCAAATCTTTATACCAATCAGTTAAAACGGGCAATAAAACTTCTGAGGTTATCAATAACGGATTAAAAAACAATGATTTTTCTTGAGTCTCTTTACTTATCATAGCATTGTTTATATTGACTTTTTGGAACAAACTCAATACAATTCCGAGTAATAACGCAGTTTTTATAACAGCAAAAAAAGCGCCACCTAATTTATTCAGCCAACCCAAAAACAACGTACTTGCAATTTTCGAAAAAACTTTAGCTAATAAATGAATTCCAACTACTACAAGTACTAAAGTGATAATAAATGCAACTACTTTAGCAGTTTTACTATCGCCAATAAAACCTCCAACAACATACGAAAACTTTACGGCTATATAAATTCCGATAAAAAACGAAACTAACGATGCCAATTCTACAAAAAGGCCGTTTCGTAATCCGCGAATTAATCCAAAAGCTAATAAAGCACCTAAAACAATATCAATAAAATCCATAAATTAAGAGTAAATGTAAAAAGCAAAGATAACAGAACAATGATAACAGAACAAAGAGAATAGAACAAAGAGAAAAAACTCTAAATGTGATATATTTGCATCCTAATAGAAAATAATAGTGAAAAGGTCTATTTTTTTTCTCTATTTTTTTTTCTCTAAAATAAAATAATGTCAAGAGATATACAACTTAAAGAACGCTGGGAAAAAGTCGTTGAAATTCTTTCCAATCAATTTGCTGAAGGCGATATTTTAGATTTAGACGCAATTATTTATTTAATTGGCGTCCAAGAACTTGGAAAGTTTCAACAATTATTCAAAAAAGACGAAAAATTAAACCTCATGCACATTGCTATTTGTCGTTTACTCGAACCTTATGGCTATTATGAATTTGAGTTTTTCGATAAAGACGGTTGGCCACATTATATAGTAAAAGAAGAATTGCCACCATTAAAAGCAGGCGAACAATCCATTTTAATGAAAGAAGCTATTGTGAATTATTTCCTTGAAAAAGAACTCATAGAGTAATTAGTGACTAGTAATTAGTGAAAAGCATCAAATTTGAACGACTAATTACTAATCATTATTTACTAATCACTAAAAAAAAACTAAATTTACAGCTTTACAAAACAACCATGATAGACAAGATTAAAGAACATATAGAAGAAGCCAAAGCATTCAACACCAAAAATAAGGAAGCTTTAGAAGTTTTTCGAATTAAATATTTAGGTAGTAAAGGCTTATTAAAAGAATTGTTTACCGAGTTCAAAAACATTCCCAACGATCAGAAAAAAGATTTTGGTCAAGTAATCAATACTTTAAAAGCGGTTGCCGAAGAAAAAGTAAAAACCATTCAAGAAGAGCTAGAAAGCAAAGAGGAAATAAAAGGGTTTTACGGCGATTTGTCTCGAACTGGTGAACCAATTCAAATTGGATCTCGACACCCAATTTCATTAGTAAAAAATCAAATTATAGATATTTTTTCAACCATCGGATTCAACGTTTCCGAAGGTCCAGAAATAGAAGACGATTGGCATAATTTTACCGCACTAAACTTGCCCGAATACCATCCGGCGCGCGATATGCAAGACACGTTTTTTATCCAAACTAATCCCGATGTTTTGTTGCGAACACACACATCATCCGTGCAAGTGCGTTATATGGAAAACAACAAACCACCAATTCGCACCATTTCTCCTGGAAGGGTTTTTCGTAACGAAGCCGTTTCGTCGCGTTCGCACTGTATCTTTCATCAAGTAGAAGGCTTGTATATCGATAAAGACGTTTCGTTTGCCGATTTAAAACAAACACTTTTGTATTTCACTCAAGAAATGTTCGGAAAATCAAAAATCCGTTTGCGACCAAGTTATTTCCCTTTTACCGAACCAAGCGCAGAGGTAGATATTTATTGGGGTTTAAAAACCGAAACCGATTATCGCATCACCAAAGGAACGGGTTGGTTGGAAATTATGGGTTGCGGAATGGTAGATCCGAATGTTTTAAAAAATTGCGGAATCAATTCCGACGAATATAACGGATTCGCATTCGGAATGGGAATTGAACGCATTGCCATGTTGTTATACCAAATTGGTGATATCCGAATGTTTTATGAAAACGATGTGCGTTTCTTGGAACAGTTTAAAGCATCTATTTAACAAAGTTGTCATACTGTCCCGAGGCTTCGGGAGTACGAAGTGTTTTTTGAAGCTGTTTCCTGCTATTCGCTATATCTTTCGTTCCGTAAACTCCACGAAAGGATGCCGCTTCTATCAGGGCTAGGGTTTCCCGTTCAAAATTCAACATTCAACATTCGTTGTTCAATATTCAAAATTCGTTAATCAACATTCAACATTCGTTGTTCAATATTCAACATTTTAATTGAGAACAACGAATAACGAACAATGAATTTTGAAGTTTTAAAAAGCAAACTATGAAAAAAGACATCACGATTCCACAAGTAGAAAACGTTTTCCTAGCTGCCGTTCAAGAATGGAGCGATGAATTCATGGAAAAAGTTTGGTATGTTCATTTGGTAAACGACTCTGACTTCGATTTAGACAGCGTAATGATCGTTTCAAAAGCTTTTGGAACAATTGATGGCGAAATGAAAAAAACATCGCTTTTGCGTCATGCTTTTGTAAAAGTACCATCGGTTTCTGTAGTAAAAGTAGAGCTGTTAGAAACTAATGTTTTGCAATTAAACAACGAGTTTATGGTAACTTATTTTATTGAAAACACTTTGTATGATAAAAAGTTTATTTTCCGCGCCCAATCCATCACACCTGATTATGTCGAAGAAGTTCCGATTTTGTTTGTGGATGGAGTGATTGTTCGTTAGAAGAGAAAAGAAAATAGAAAATAGATTTTTTCTACGACTGTTTTTTTACTTTTTCTTTCCAATTAAAATATCCAAATCCAAAAATACCCAAGATTAAAAAAATGCTTAATCGAGTAAGAAACTCATAAGAAAAGAAAACATCTGTAAAATTCTTTTCCGACAATTTAAAAAGAGAGGAAACAATTGCCATTGTAATTCCAAAAAAACCTCCTGATTTTATTTGATATTTCCATCTTTCACTCATAATAAATAAATTTTTTGTTTCTAATTCTGCATTCTTTAATCTGCGTTCTGCCTTCACTGTAAACTGCGACTGAACACTGACCACTAATCCAACTTTTCAGTTAATTTTTTAAACGTACTTTTCGCATCTTTTCCTTCATACAAAATTTCATAAACAGCATCAATAATTGGTGTTTTAGCTTTGTAGTCTTGGTTTAATTTGTAAGCACTTTTTACAGCATAATAACCTTCGGCAACCATACTCATTTCCATCATAGCCGATTTTACCGTGTAACCTTTTCCAATCATATTGCCAAACATTCTATTTCGAGAAAATACCGAATAACCTGTTACTAATAAATCGCCTAAATACGCCGAATTATTAATGTTTCGTTTCATTTTGTGTACTTTTCGGATGAATTTTTTCATCTCCCGAATGGCATTACTCATTATCACCGATTGAAAATTATCGCCATAACCTAATCCGTGTGCAATTCCGGCTGCAATAGCATAAATATTTTTCAACATCGCAGCATATTCGGTTCCGATAATGTCGTCAGATATTTTAGTTTTGATATAATTTCCAGCTAAAACTTTAGCAACAACTTTGGCTTTCGCCGAATCGCCACAAGCAATGGTTAGATAGGAAAGTCGTTCTAACGCCACTTCCTCAGCGTGACACGGACCAGTAATTACGCCAATATTTTCAAAAGGAATATCGTATTTTTTATTGAAATGTTCGCCAACAATTAAAAATGTTTCGGGAACAATTCCTTTAATGGCTGAGAAAATTATTTTGTCTTTTAAACTAACAGTAAGCTTCTCTAATTCGGAACTTAAAAACGCTGAAGGTATCGCAAATATGATGTAATCGGCGTAAGCAACAGCTTCATTTATATCGGAAGTTAGCTTTAGTTTTGAAATATCAAATTCGACCGAACTTAAATAATTCGGATTGTGTTTTTGTGTTTTGATGTGATCAATAGCCGATTGGTTGCGCATGTACCAAGCAATTTCATCAAGATTAACACACAACATTTTTGCAATAGCTGTAGCCCAACTTCCGCCGCCAATTACTGCAAACTTTGGATATTTGTCCATTATAATTTTGTTTAATAATTCAAAAATACTCTTTTTTATGGTTACAACAAATCAATAAAATGCGTTTGTAAATCGAATCGTGTTCTAGCCCCGATTGCAATGGAAAGCATTATGAAGTAAAAAACTATTTTTTTCTTAGTATAAAAGAGCGACCAAAGAAGCTGCTTTTATAGTTTAGAAAAAAGATTTTTACAAATAATATTGCAATGGAAAGCGGGAACAGCTTCTAAAAAAATTTAACTTATTTTTATGATTTTCAATACAATATCATTAAATATTACTCGTTATCTATATATGAAATTTGTTAGATTGGTTTCATACTTGAGTTAGTTAAAATTTTGTTTAGAGGTTTCTAAAAGGCGTTCAGGGAGCAATTTTTGAACGCCTTTTGATTTTTTAATCTAAAGTTCACTAACACCTTTTGCCTAATTACTATTGGCTAATTAATAACTCATTTCTACAATTTCTTTCACTTTTTCTAAAGTGATGTTTTGTTTTTCACCTAAGGCTTTCCAGCCTCTTTCGTTAAAACGATTTACGATGAAATTAGCTGTGTTTTCGTAGTTTTGCGTGTTTTCAGAAAGTTTGGTTTTCATTCCCATTACATGAAAAAATTCGATTGTTTTTTCGATGGCTTGATGCGCTTTGTCATCGATAGAATTTCCAGTTACATTAAAAACCCGTTCGCCATATTGTGCTAGTTTTTCTTTTTTAGTATCGAACATTACTTTGTATAAATTCGGACCAATAATAGCCAAAGTTCGAGCGTGATCAATTTCATACAAAGCGGTTAATTCGTGACCAATCATATGCGTTGCCCAATCGGACGGAACGCCTTTTTGAATTAATCCGTTTAACGCCATGGTGGCGCACCACATAAAATTAGAAGCCAATTTATAATCGGTCGGATTTTCGACTACATTAGGACCAATTTCTACTAAAGTTTGTAAAATGCTTTCGGATATTCGGTCTTGCAAAATGGCTTCGTGTGTGTAGGTTACATATTGTTCTAAAACGTGGGTAAAAGCATCAATTACGCCGTTTTGGATTTGTCTTTTAGGTAACGATGTAATTACGGATGGATCGCAAATAGAAAATTTTGGAAACAAGGCACTTCCGCCTAAAACTAATTTTTCTTGTGTGGCTTCGATGGTTACTACAGCACCCGAATTCATTTCGGAACCTGTTGCCGGAATAGTTAAAACGGTTCCGAATGGAATCACTTTTGAAATGTCTTTAAACAACACACGGTTTTTGAGGATATCGATTGGATTACCTTCAAACTGTACAGCTCCAGAGATAAATTTTACACCATCAATTACGCTTCCGCCACCAACAGCAAGAATAAAAGTAATTTTTTGTTCGCGGATAATTTCGACTGCTTTTAGTAAAGTTTCAAAACGAGGATTGGGTTCAATGCCACCAAATTCGACGATTTCTACTCCAGAAAGTGCTGCTATTACTTGATCGTAAACACCATTTTTAAAGATGCTTCCGCCTCCGTAAGCCAAAAGCATTTTACTTTTTTTTGGAATCAGTTCAGAAAGTTTTTCAATTTGTCCTTTACCAAAAATGTAGTTGGTTGGATTGTATAATTCGAAGTTTAGCATGATGTTTTATTTAGAATTACAAAGTTACAAAATGCCTAACGGAACAAGTAATAAAACTGTGTTAACTATATTTTTTACTTTTTATAATAATTATTATAATCAATTTCTTCCCAAACGCTAGCAGGCAAAAGCGGTTGCACATTTTTTTTATTTTTAATGCTTTCGCGAATGAATGTGGAAGATATTTCGACAATAGGTGCGTTGATTTTGTGAACTCGAGGGTGTGTTTTTAAATCAAGATTTTCCAATTCAGAAGTCAGTCTCGGATAAATATAAATGTCGTGATTTTCTAAAATGTAGTCGTAATTTTTCCATTTGTGAAGCGAATTTAAATTGTCTTCACCCATAATTAATGAAAATTCATGTTGTGGAAATTTATCTTTTAAATGCGCTAAAGTATTTACGGTATAATTGGGTTGCGGTAATTGAAATTCAATATCAGAAGGTTTGATTTTTGGGTATTCTTCTGTTGCTAATCGAACCATGTGCAAACGCTGACGATCGTCGAGCAACGTATTTTTTTGTTTTAATGGGTTGTGAGGTGTAACTACCATCCAAATTTGTTGCAAATCAGAATTTTCTGCCATGTGATTGGCAATAATTAAATGCCCAATATGAATTGGGTTGAAAGTTCCGAAATACAATCCTATTTTCATTTTATTTCACAGAGTTTCACAGAGTTTTTTCACAGAGTTTCACAGAGTTTTTGAGTCTCTGTGCCTTCTTTGTGTCACTCTGTGTAATAATTAATCTTCCACAAACTCTTTCACCAACTGATGCGCTTCTTCTTTCGCCACATCCAAATCGAAATTTTTAATAATTTTATCAAATTGTGGAGCAGTGGCTAATTCAACGTGGGCTTTGGCAATTCGCATGTTTATTTTGTCGTCGGTTTCGGTTGAGCGTTCTTTTAATCGTCGTTTAAGTTCGTCTACACTTGGTGGTTTTACAAAAACGGCTAATGTTTCTTCTGGGAATTTGTGTTTAATTCGCAATCCACCAGAAACATCAATATCAAAAATCACGTTTTTACCTTTTGCCCAAATGCGTTCGACTTCACTTTTTAAAGTTCCGTAAAAATTATCGCGATACACTTCTTCCCATTCAACAAAATCTTCTGCTTTGATGTGTTTCTTAAAATCGGCAATCGACATAAAATAATAATCTTTTCCGCTTACTTCTTCACCACGAGGCTCGCGCGTTGCTGCCGAAATGGAAAACTCCAAATTCAAATCAGGTTGCTGTAATAAATGCCGAACTATAGTTGTTTTTCCTGATCCAGATGGTGCTGAGAATACTAGTAATTTTCCTTTGTTCATTTTAAAGTCATTGCGAGGCACGAAGCAATCTCTTCCTCATTTATTATATTTTAGATTTAAAGCACATTCAAAACTTGTTCCTTAATTTTCTCCAATTCGTCTTTCATCATTACCACCAATTTTTGCATTTCAGTATGATTTGATTTGGAACCCATTGTATTGATTTCTCTTCCCATTTCTTGTGTAATAAAACCTAATTTTCTTCCGTTGGCTTCCGTTCCAGCAATAGTTTCAATGAAATAGTTCAGGTGATTTTCTAATCGTACTTTTTCTTCAGTAATATCGTATTTTTCAATATAAAAAATCAATTCTTGCTCAAAACGATTTTCATCAACATTTAATTGCAGTTCATCTAAAGCTGATCGCAATCGCGTTTTTACGGTTTCAACACGTTCGGCATCATAGGCAACTGCACTATTCATTAATGTCATAATATTGGCAATGCGATGTAAAAATTCCTTTTCTAAAGAAACGCCTTCGTCTTTTCTGAATTGCACCATATTTTCTAAGGCTTGGTCAATTACTTTTTGAATTGCTGCCCATTCGTTTTCATCAATTTCATCTCGTTCGGTTTTTAAAGCATCAGGCATTCGAACAGCCATTTTCATTAATTCGGTTTCATCTGCATTCGGAATAACCGCTTTCATCTGATTGATGTATCCTTTTACAATTGGCACATTTATTTTAGACGATGTTTCCTCACCAGTTACTTCTACATATAATGAAAAATCGATTTTACCACGTTCTAATCGTTGTGATAATTGGTTGCGTAAACCCAATTCCATTTCTCTAAAAACAGAAGGCATTCGCGTATTTAAATCTAAACCTTTACTGTTTAGCGATTTTAATTCTACTGTAATTTTTTTGGTTGGTAATTGCAAAGTTGCTTTCCCAAAACCAGTCATTGATTGTATCATGCTATTATTTTAATGACTTCAAATATATAAAAAAGTGTTCAGTGTTCAGTTATAAGTGTTCAGTAAAATCTCTAAACTGAACAGTGATTACTGAATACTTTTCTTCTGAGTAACCAAATATACTCCTGAAAATATTAAAACTGCTGAAAGTAATTTCACTAAACTCAAATCATCTTTTCCAAAACTAACAGCAATAATTGTTGCAAATAGTGGTTGTAAATAAATAAAAACAGCAACCGTTGTTGGTTTTAATTCGCGCATCGAAAGTAAATTGAGTAAATAGGTAAAAAAGGTTGAAAATACTACTACAAATCCTATTTTCCAATAGATTTCAGTTGGAATAATTACCCAATTTATGGCATGAAATTCATTCCATCCGAAAGGCAAAACCATAATAAAACCAAATGTATAAATCCATTTTACAAAGGTAAACGCATTGTATTTATCCATTAATTTCTTAACAATAATTAAGTAAAATGCATACGAAACGGCATTAATAAAAACCAATAAATTTCCCAATGATGCATTTGGTGCATTGATCAGCGATTTTCCGTAAAGAATGAGTGAAATTGTTCCGGCTAGACCAAAAACAATACCTAAAATTTTTCGTTTTTTCATTCGCTCTTTCATAATAATTGCTGATAAAATCAAAACAATTATTGGTGTTGTAACCATTAAAACAGCTCCCATGATTGGCGATGTGTAACTCAATCCTTTAAAAAAAGTTAGCATGTTTAAAGCAACACCAAAAAAAGCAGCGGCCATAATTCGAGGGAAATCATTTAATGCAATTTTTTTGTCATTGTGAGCTTTGCGAGACAATCTAATGAGGAAATCAACCAACCAAAAAAGTACCACCGATCCACCAACTCGCATCAAAATAAATCCAAAAGGGGCGATAAATTTTGGCATCACATCTTTAGCCACTGTAAAAGTAATTCCGTAAATAATTGAAACGAATGTGGCAGCAAGTAACGCCCAATTTCTTTTTGACATTAACTCAAAACTTTAATTACTTCTAGAATATTTTTTTGACTGTTTCCGATATAAATTTTACCGTCAATAATAAAAACAGGCCGACTCAAAAAGGTGTAATGCTCTAAAATAAAGTTTTTGTAATCATTTTCGGTTAACGATTTATTCTTCAAATCCTTCGATTTGTACAATTGTGCTTTTTTGCTAAAAAGAGCTTCGTAACTGCCCGATAGCGAATACATTTCTTCTAATTCTTTTACAGATATTGGATTTTGACGAATATCATGGTATTCTAAAACCGTATTTTTGGGTAATGATTTTATGATTTTTCGACACGTATCACAAGATGCTAAATAGTATATTTTGTTTGTCATGAAAATTCTTTTTGCAAAGAAAATTCATTTAAAATTTAAAATCTGTATTTTTATAAAAAAAAACAAAATGGAAGCAACTTTTAAAATTTGGGAAACCAGTCGTGTTATTTATGCTAAGTTTTTAGAGAATTACACTTTAGAACAATTAAATACAATTCCAAAAGGATTTAGTAATAATTTAATTTGGAATTTGGGTCACATTATTGTTTCACAACAAGGATTAGTGTACCGTTTATCTGGTTTGCCAATTAATGTATCAGATGAAATGATGAATGCCTATAAAAACGGCTCAAAACCAACGGGAACAACTACAAAAGAAGAATTTGATGAATTGAAATTGCTTTTATTTTCACTTATTGAGCAAACTAAAAGTGATTATTATGATTGTAAATTTGTTTTTTATTCTGAATATACAACCGGAACAGGTTTTAATTTAACATCAACAAAAGAAGCATTAGAATTTAATAATTATCACGAAGCATTGCATCTTGGTTTTATGATGAATATTAGAAAGTTTATTTAAAGTTAAAGCTATTTCATCATTCAATATTTTCAAATATATTTGTCAAAATAAAAAAAATGAAATTTAACACAAAAGTAATACACGGCAACCAACATCATGAAAAAGTGACTGGAGCAGTAATGACTCCAGTTTTTCAAACTTCAACTTATGCACAAAAATCCCCGGGTCAACCTGTTGGCGATTACGAATACAGCCGTGCTTCAAATCCAACACGTCAAGCATTAGAAGATGCTTTAGCTTCGATAGAAAACGGAGCTCGAGGCTTAGCTTTTGCCTCAGGATTAGCTGCAACTGATTGTTTGTTGCGATTGTTCAAAGCGGGCGATGAAATTATTGCAATGGATGATTTATATGGTGGAACTTACAGATTATTTACTCGTTTGTATAAAGATAGTGGAATAAAATTTCATTTTGTTGATATGAATGATTTGGATAAATTCCAATCGTTAATCAACGAGAATACCAAATTGGTTTGGATTGAAACTCCAACCAATCCATTAATGAAATTAGCAGACATTCAAGAAATTGCTAAAATCACTAAATCTAAAAATATTCTTTTTGCAGTTGACAATACTTTTGCAACACCTTATTTACAAAAACCATTAGATTTAGGAGCCGATATTGTAATGCATTCGGCTACTAAATACCTTGGCGGACATTCTGACGTTATTGCTGGAGCATTAATAATAAAAGATGCAGCTTTAGGTGATGAATTACATTTTAAACAATTCGCAACCGGAGGAACACTTGGTCCAATGGATAGTTATTTGGTTTTAAGAGGAATAAAAACCTTGCATTTACGCGTGCAAAGACATTGCGAAAACGGAATGAAAGTAGCCGAGTTTTTAAGCAATCATCCTGAAGTTGAACGGGTTTATTATCCAGGATTACCTGATCATCCATTTCATGAAATTGCTAAAAAACAAATGAGTGGTTTTGGAGGAATGGTTTCTTTCACATTTAAATCAGGAAAAAAATCGGATGCTATACATTTTTTAGAAAAAGTAAAAGTATTTACTTTAGCTGAATCACTAGGCGGCGTGGAATCGTTAGCGAATCATCCAGCTTTAATGACACACGCATCTATTCCGGAAGAGAAACGTAAAGAAGTTGGAATTACCGACGATTTAGTTCGTTTGAGCGTTGGTGTTGAAGATATTGAAGATATATTAGCCGATATTGAACAGGCATTTAGATAAAAAAATCCCGTCTCATTTTTATAATGAGACGGGATTTATAATTTAGTTGTTTAAATTATTGTATGTAATAAATATA
Organism: Flavobacteriales bacterium; assembly: GCA_031408335.1. Taxonomy (GTDB): domain Bacteria; phylum Bacteroidota; class Bacteroidia; order Flavobacteriales; family Flavobacteriaceae; genus Flavobacterium. The sequence goes on from JANNWH010000017.1 coordinate 42,184, forward strand.
TCCAAAGTTCAACCAAACATTCCAATCATTAGCTCTATTTTCTAAATATATAGCAGGATTCGGATTTAAACCATCAACCCAATTAGAAAAATAATATTGTAATCTTAAATCGAGCATTAAATCGGATAAAACAGTTAATTTATATCTTGTTCCTAAACTAGCAACTACAGACCAAACAGTTCCGCCTTTAGTGTCAAAAGCATCAATATACTTAATAGGAGTAACAGTTGGTAATGATCCTAAACCTGGACCTAAACTAGAAAAAGAGGTAGGTTTGTAAAAACTAAATTGTCCGCCTAAGCTTATAAAAGGAGCGAATCCTCCAATGTGAGCAGAAAAATCACGAATACTATAAGGGAAATATTCCAATTGCATTCCAACGTTGGTTACAGCAGTACTTCCTCTCATTGCTCTTAGTTGATTCGCAGTTAACGAAGTTCTTTTCGGGTCAACCCATTCGCCAAAATGTTGTAAATCAGTTTTATTATAAGATAACTCACTTCTTAATTTAAAGTGATCGTTAAAATACGTTTCAGGAGTATAGCAATTACATTCTGCTTTAAAAGAAAAATTTAAATAATGAATTAATCCTATTCCATAACCAGTGTTTCCTGCATTTGTTGAAAAATCATGACGCTCACCATAGTCAGATTGAAAAGCAACTGGTCCAACAATCACTCCAATCTCGTGCGAAAAACCAAATTGAGCATTTATATCATTAGAAATACTCAAGAAAAATAAAGTTATCGCAATAATATTCCTAACATTTTTCATACTAATTTAAATTCAATTTTCAACAAATATATAAAAACACTAGTTACATTTAAAATAAAATAAAGGAAATACTTAAGATTAACGAAAAGACTCTTAAAATGTTATTACAAAAAACAATTATTTTTACTTATTCCGCTATATAAAAAAAACAGATTAGATAATAAAAAAAAGTTCGTCATTATTTTTATAAAATGTATATTTGTCCGATTTTACGAAAACGTTTTCTTAAACACTAATATTATTTTTTATGTCACAAAGTATTAACGCTTTTATTGAAGCAGTTGCAAAAAGAAATCCAAACGAGCCAGAATTTATGCAGGCTGTTAAAGAAGTTGCTGAAACAGTAATTCCTTTTATTGAAGAAAATAAAAAATACCAAAACAAAATGCTTTTGGAAAGAATGGTCGAACCAGAAAGAGTTATTATTTTTAGAGTAACTTGGATTGATGATGCTGGTAATACTCAAGTAAATAGAGGTTATAGGATTCAAATGAATTCGGCTATCGGACCTTACAAAGGCGGAATTCGTTTTCATCCAACAGTTAATTTAAGTATTCTAAAATTTTTAGCTTTTGAGCAAACATTTAAAAATAGCTTAACAACACTTCCAATGGGCGGTGGAAAAGGAGGTTCAGATTTTGATCCAAAAGGAAAGTCGGATATCGAAATAATGAAATTTTGTCAAAGTTTTATGACCGAATTATCCAAACATATTGGAGCAAATACCGACGTTCCTGCCGGAGACATTGGTGTTGGAGGAAGAGAAGTTGGTTATATGTTTGGGCAATATAAAAGACTTAGAAATGAATTTACGGGTGTTTTAACTGGAAAAGGAATTACTTTTGGAGGTTCATTAATTCGTCCCGAAGCCACAGGTTATGGAGATGTTTATTTTGCCTACAACATGTTAAAAACAAAAGGACAAAGTTTTGATGGAAAGACAGTTGTTGTTTCTGGATCTGGTAATGTTGCTCAATATGCAATAGAAAAAGCAACTCAACTCGGAGGAAAAGTAGTTACAGCTTCCGATTCATCAGGTTATATTTATGATGCTGACGGAATTGACGAAGCTAAATTAGCGTACATAATGGAAATTAAAAATGTAAACTATGGCAGAATAGCCGATTATCTTAAAAAATATCCTAATGCAAAATTTGTAGAAGGAAAACGTCCTTGGGAAGTAAAATGTGATATTGCGTTACCTTGTGCAACTCAAAATGAATTGGATGGAAACGAAGCAAAAACTCTTGTTAATAATGGTTGTTTTTGTGTAGCAGAAGGAGCTAACATGCCTTCTACGCCAGAAGCAGTTGAGGTGTTTTTACAAGCTAAAATTCTTTTTGCTCCAGGTAAAGCTTCTAATGCTGGTGGTGTTGCAACTTCGGGATTAGAAATGTCTCAAAATTCTTTACGTTTAAGCTGGACAAGTGAAGAGGTTGATGATCGATTAAAAAGAATCATGTACGATATTCACCAATCTTGTGTAAAATACGGAACACAGTCTGATGGTTCTGTCGATTATGTTAAAGGTGCAAATATTGCCGGATTTGTTAAAGTTGCCGATGCAATGTTAGCACAAGGAATAGTATAATTTTAAATTTTTATAAAAAAATGCCTTCATTATGAAGGCATTTTTTTTGAGATATATTAAATAAAAGTTTTTAACGTTTATAGTATATTTGACCCTCAATATATTTAATATGCTTAAAAGTAAGTTTTTCGTTTGTTTTTTATTTTTCCCTCTCTTTGCAATTTGTCAAAATAATCAGCAATGGAAAGGTTATTTTTCTTATAATCGCATAACCGATTTGTCAGAGGATTCAACTACTTTATTTGCTGCATCAGAAAATGCTTTTTTCAAAAAAAAATTAAACGCAAATGATATTACTTCCATAAATTCAATTGACGGACTAAAAGCAGATGAAATTACAGCAATTTATAAAAGTGAAAATTTTAATATTACCCTTGTTGGAAATAAAAGCGGATTCCTATTATTAATTAAAAACGACGGAACTATTCTGCAAAAAAGAGGAATTATCGATGAAGTTCCAGTTTCGTCTCTTATAAAAAAAATCAATCATTTTCTTGAATACAACAACAAAATATATATTTCCTGTGATTTTGGAATTTCTGTATTCGATTTAACAACATTAGAGTTCGGAGAAACCTATTATATGGGTCCAGCCGGAACAACTATTTCAGTCGTTCAATCTACAATTAGCAACGGATTTATATATGCAGCAACTCCTTTTCCTTCGGGTGGAGGAATAAGAAGAGCGAATTTGTCCAATCAATTTTTAGATGATTTTAATCAGTGGATTGATATTTCAGGCTTTTTTTGGGATGGAATTTCGGCTTTTAACAATCAAATTTTCGCTATTAGAAACGATAATAAATTAATTAAATACGACGGAGTTTCTTTTACACAAGTAGCTCAATATTCGCAGGCTGTTAAAGACATAAGATCAAATAATAATTATTTAATAGTTACAACTCCAGATGAATTTTTTGTTTATAATCAAACCCTACAGCAAATAGTCCACATTTTTAGCAATCAAATTTTAGGCGATCCAGTAACTTTTACTTGCGCAACGGTTATTAATGATATTATATATATTGGCACAAATGAAAGAGGAGTACTTTCATCATCAATTTTGAACCCTACTAATTTTGAAGAAATAAAACCAGACGGACCTTTTTTAAATTACGTTTTTAGAGTTAAAACATCACCTAGCGCACTTTGGGCATTGTACGGAAGATACAATAGAACGTATAATCCATATAATATTGAACCTCCTTTTGGCGGACCATTCAGATATCCAATAAGTAAATTTAATGCTCAATTAGGTTGGAGTTTAATTCCGTATGCTGATATGTTTGGAGCAAAATCACTCTCCAATATTGCATTTAATCCAAATAATGAAAATGATCTTTCTGTTAGTTCTTATTTTTCAGGCTTGTTAAAAGTGGTTGATGACGTTCCTACAATTCTTTATAATCAAACAAATTCTGGAGCTAATGGTTTGCAATTAACATCTAATGACGATGGAATAAGAGTAAACGGACCTGCTTATGACAGAGATGGGAATTTATGGATGACAAATAACTTTTCTCCCACTGCACTTAAAGTTAGAAGAGCAAATGGATCATGGCAATCGTATGATTTATCATTAGTTATTGGCGAAACTAATGTAGAGAATTATGCTATTTTAGTAGTTGATAAAAATGGAACTAAATGGATACCAAGTTCCCGAAACGGATTAATTGCTTATAATGATCTATTAAATAATAAATCAATTGTAATTAAAACAGAAGCCAATGGTAATTTACCCGATAACGATGTTCGATGTGTCGCTATTGATACTCGAAATCAATTATGGATTGGAACTGCCAAAGGATTGAGAATTATTCAAAGTGTCGATCAATTTTTATCTGAAGATGAAATCCAAACGAGTGATATAATTATTCAAGAAGAAATAAACGGACAAATTTTAAACCAAGAACTCTTTTTTGATCAATTTATTCTTGATATTGCTGTTGATGGCGCCAATAGAAAATGGGTGTCACTTGCAGATGCTGGCGTGTACTTAGTTTCTCCAAACGGACAAGAAACAATTTTTCAATTTAACAAAGAAAATTCACCGTTACCAAGTAATAATGTTAACGATATCGAAGTTGATGGTGTAACTGGCGAAGTTTTTTTTGCAACAGATAAAGGATTGGTTTCTTTTAAAGGAACCGCAACCAAACCAAGCGACGATTTGAACAATGTGTTTGTATACCCAAATCCAGTTCGGCCAGAATTTACAGGAACCGTAAAAATTAGCGGACTAATTGATAAAGCAAATATAAAAATTACTGATATTGAGGGTAATTTGGTTTACGAAACCACTTCTGCTGGCGGAACAATAGAATGGGATACTTCTGCCTTTGGGAAATATCGCGTAGCTTCAGGAGTTTACATGATTTTTATTGCTGCTCAAGACGGAATCGAAACCAAAGTCAAAAAAGTAATGATTATAAGATAATTGTGAGTTGAGAATTACACCTGCCATTTACCATTCACCATTTACCATTCACCATTAAAAAATGCTTGTCAAAACTAAAGCAATCGTAATCTCATCCTTAAAATATCAAGAAAAAAGCTTGATTGTAAAATGCTTTACACAATCGGACGGACTTAAAAGTTATTTCGTTCCAAGTGCTTATTCAAGTAAAAAAACTTCCCGAAGTTCCAGCAATAAAATTGCTTATTTTCAACCTTTAACCATTTTAGAAATTGAAGCAAACCACAAAAACAAAGGGACTTTAGAACATTTTAATGAAATAAAACTCGCAACTGCTTTTCAAACTATAACTACCGATGTTATTAAAAGTACCATTGTGATTTTCTTATCAGAAATGTTACATTACAGTATTCAAGAAGAAGAAAAAAACGAAAATTTATTTACCTTTTTAGAAACCGCTTTAATTTGGCTAGATACTCACGATGAAACGTCAAATTTTCACCTTATTTTACTTTTAGAAATCACAAAATTTTTCGGATTTTATCCCGACTCTTCCGAAAATAACTATAAACACTTCGAAATGATTGAAGGAATTTTTTCTCCTTTTCAAGGAATTAGCTGTTTATCAGAACACGAAACGCATTTATTTAAAAAACTCATCAATTTAAAATTTGATTCCGATCAAAAAATTTTCTCCGGAATCGAACGTCAATTACTTTTAAAAATCATGCTTGATTATTATTCCATACACCTCGACGGATTTAAAAAGCCAAAATCACTCGAGGTTTTAAAAGAAGTTTTTTCTTAAGTCATTTATAGAATCGAAGCAATTTGGGCGTGTCCTTTCAGGTCAGGCTTTTCGTTTCAATCTTTTTCGTTCCTCAAAAGGATTTCCTCTTCAATCCTTCACGCAACACACAAAACTTTTGCCTTTTGCCTTTTGCCTATTTACTAGAATTCACTACTTTCGCAAACTGATTTATGAATTCGACATCAATGAGCACAAAATTTACTGAATACAAAGCACTTAACTTGCCAACTGTTGCATCAGAAGTGCTTGATTTTTGGAAAAAAAACAACATCTTCGAACAGAGTGTAACTTCCCGCGAAGGAAACCAACCTTTTGTTTTTTTTGAAGGTCCGCCTTCTGCAAACGGATTACCAGGAATTCATCACGTTATGGCGCGTGCTATTAAAGATATTTTTTGTCGTTACAAAACTCAAAAAGGTTTTCAAGTAAAACGAAAAGCAGGTTGGGATACGCACGGATTACCAATTGAACTCGGAACCGAAAAAGAACTCGGAATCACCAAAGAAGACATCGGAAAAACCATTTCTATTGAAGATTACAACAAAGCGTGTAAAAAAACCGTTATGCGCTACACTGATGTGTGGAATGATTTGACCGAAAAAATGGGTTATTGGGTTGATATGGAAGATCCATACGTAACCTACAAATCCAAATACATGGAAAGCGTTTGGTGGCTTTTAAAACAAATTTACAACAAAAATTTACTCTATAAAGGCTATACAATTCAACCGTATTCTCCTAAAGCCGGAACCGGATTATCATCACACGAAGTAAATCAACCCGGAAGTTATAGAGATGTTACCGATACAACTGTGGTTGCACAATTTCTTGCAAAATCAGAAAGTTTACCAAACTTTTTACAAGCATTTGGCAAAGTTCATATTTTAGCTTGGACAACAACACCTTGGACATTACCTTCTAATACAGCATTAACAGTTGGTCCAAAAATAGATTATGTTTTGGTTGAAACTTTTAATCAATATACATTTCTTCCTGTTAAAGTAATTTTAGCTAAAAACCTTGTCGGAAAACAATTTGGCAAAGGTTTTTTTGAAAGTGCTGAACCATCAGATTTTGAAAATTTTGTAGCTGAAAGTAAATCAATTCCGTATCAAATTTTAGCCGAATGTAAAGGTTCAGAATTGGTCGGAATTCGTTACGAACAATTAATGAAATTGGCGTTACCTTATCAAAATCCAGAAAATGCATTTAGAGTAATTTCAGGCGATTTTGTAACTACTGAAGACGGAACCGGAATTGTTCATACTGCGCCTACTTTTGGTGCCGATGATGCAAAAGTTGCCAAAGAAGCAAAACCCGAAGTGCCACCAATGTTGGTTTTAGACACCAACGGAAATCCTTCGCCATTAGTAAATCTCCAAGGGAAGTTTATTCAAGGATTGGGAAGTTATTCGGATAAATATGTTAAGAATGAATATTATAATGATGGCGAAGCTCCAGAGCGTTCATCAGATGTAGAAATTGCCATACAATTAAAAGAAGAAAACAAAGCCTTTAAAGTCGAAAAATACGTTCACAGTTATCCACATTGTTGGAGAACAGATACGCCAATTTTATATTATCCTCTAGATTCGTGGTTTATAAAAGTGACCGAAGTTCGTGATAGAATGTTCGACCTAAACGAAACTATCAATTGGAAACCAAAAGCAACTGGTGAAGGACGTTTTGGAAATTGGTTAAAAAATGCCAACGATTGGAATTTATCGCGTTCTCGTTTTTGGGGAATTCCTCTACCAATATGGAGAACCGAAGCTGGTGCCGAAGGTTCGGCGGAAGAAATTTTAATAGGTTCTATCGAGGAATTATACAATGAAATTGAAAAGTCGATAAAAGCGGGCTTCCAAACTGAAAATCCATTCAAAGGATTTGAAGTCGGAAATATGAATGAAGAAAACTACGATTTAGTCGATTTACATAAAAATGTAGTTGACACTATCGTTTTAGTTTCTCCAACTGGAAAACCAATGAAACGGGAATCCGATTTAATTGATGTTTGGTTCGATTCGGGCGCAATGCCTTATGCACAATGGCATTATCCTTTTGAAAATAAAGACAAAATTGATAAAAATAAAGATTTTCCAGCCGATTTTATTGCCGAAGGAGTTGATCAAACTCGTGGTTGGTTTTATACATTACACGCAATTGGAACGTTGGTTTTTGATAAAATTGCCTATAAAAACGTAGTTTCAAACGGATTAGTTCTGGATAAAAACGGACAAAAAATGTCTAAAAGATTAGGCAATGCTGCAGATCCATTTACTACTTTAGAAGAATATGGACCAGATGCAACGCGATGGTACATGATATCCAATGCCAATCCTTGGGATAATTTAAAGTTTGATTTAGAAGGAATTGCTGAGGTTCGCCGAAAATTCTTCGGAACATTATACAATACGTATTCTTTCTTTAGTTTATATGCTAATATTGATAATTTTAATTATGCTGAAGCTGAAATTCCGTTAAACGAAAGACCTGAAATTGATCGTTGGATTTTGTCCGAATTGCACTCACTTATTAAGGTTGTAGATGACGCTTACGCCGATTATGAGCCAACTAAAGCTGCACGTGCCATAGCTGATTTTGTTCAAGAAAATTTAAGTAATTGGTATGTTCGATTGTGCAGAAGACGATTTTGGAAAGGCGAATACGAAACCGATAAAATTGCAGCTTATCAAACACTTTATACTTGTTTGTTAAATGTCGCAAAACTAGCTGCTCCAATTGCGCCTTTTTATATGGATCAATTGTATAACGATTTGGTTAGCACCACTAAAAGTGAGCATTATGCTAGTGTTCACTTAGCTAAATTTCCTGTTTCGGTTGAAAACTTTGTTGATAAATCGTTAGAGAGCAAAATGATGAAAGCTCAAACCATTTCATCGCTCGTATTATCACTGCGAAAAAAGGAAATGATAAAAGTACGTCAACCTTTGCAAAAGGTTATGATACCTATACTTGACGAGAATCAACGCGCTGAAATTGAAGCCGTTTCGGATCTTATAAAAGCCGAAGTTAATGTAAAAGAAATCGAACTGTTAGATGATGCATCTGGTGTTTTGGTAAAGCAAATAAAGCCAAATTTTAAAGCACTTGGACCTCGTTTTGGTAAGGATATGGGATTGATTGCCAAAGAGATACAAGGTTTTTCGCCAGATCAAATTAATCTTATAGATAATAATGGAAGTCTAACACTTGATTTCTCAGGAAAAAGTATAATTTTAACATCCGAAGACGTAGAAATTACATCACAAGATATTCCGGGTTGGTTAGTAGCAAATGCTAATGGAATTACAGTTGCTTTAGACATAACTTTAACAGCAGAATTGAAAAATGAAGGAATCGCTAGAGAATTAGTGAATAGAATTCAAAACATTAGAAAAGAAAGCGGATTTGAAGTAACCGATAAGATTAAAGTAATACTACAAAAAAACGAAATATTAGAAACGGCCATTATAACTAATATTTCTTATATCAAATCAGAAACGTTAACTGAATCGTTAATTTTTGAAGAAAAGGTGAATAATGGAACCGAAATAGAGTTTGACACTATTAAAACAAGAATATTAATATCAAAATAGAATAAAGATGGTAGATGAAAAAATGAGATACTCCGATGCTGATTTAGCTGAGTTCAAAGAAATTATCCTCAATAAAATTGAAAAAGCACAAACCGATTTAGAATTGATAAAAAGTGCTTATATGAATGATTTAAATAATGGAACAGATGACACGTCTCCTACGTTTAAAGCATTCGAAGAAGGAAGTGAAACGATGAGTAAAGAAGCGAACTCGCAATTGGCTATTCGTCAAGAGAAATTTATTCGCGATTTAAAAAATGCACTTTTCCGCGTGGAAAATAAAACCTACGGAATGTGTAAAGTAACCGGAAAATTAATTAGTAAAGAAAGACTAAAAATTGTTCCGCATGCAACTATGAGTATTGAAGCAAAAAACATGCAACGATAATTATTTGGCATAGCATATTTAACGCTCCTCTAGGAGCGTTTTTTTTAAAATAACACTATTTTTGCACTCAAATTATAAAAAATGAAACTTAGGAATTCGGCATTTTTAATATTCATCATTTTACTTGTTGATCAATTTTCAAAAGTATATGTAAAAACCAACTTCATTTACGAAGAAGAATTTCCAGTTTTAAGTTGGTTTAAATTTTTATTTATTGAAAATGAAGGCATGGCTTGGGGAACAGTTATTCCCGGTGAATACGGCAAACTTATTTTAACAGTATTTAGAATTTTAGCTATTTTCGGAATCGGTTACTGGCTAAAAGATTCTATACAAAAAGAAAAATCTAATTTTTTAATAACCGCCATTTCCCTAATTTTTGCTGGAGCTCTAGGAAATATTATTGATTCTGTTTTTTATGGTGTTATTTTTAACGACAGTCACAATCAATTAGCTACTTTATTTGCCGAAGATCATTACGGTTCATTGTTTCATGGGAAAGTGGTTGATATGTTTTATTTTCCAATTTGGGAAGGAAATTTACCAAGTTGGCTTCCTTTTTGGGGAGGAAATCATTTCCGTTTTTTTAATGCTATTTTTAATGTTGCCGATTTTGCTATTTCGGTTGGTGTTGGAATTTTAATTGTTTTTAATAAAAGAGCATTTACACTACCACAACACAGTATATCTCGAATTTTTCACGATAAATTGGATTAAAACTTATAAATAGTTTTAGGAGTAACACAGTAATCCAAACGAATATCTGACAAAAAAACATCCGAAATTAATTCTTCAGCTTCAAAAAACGACAAACCAATTTTTATTGTCTCAGGTTTGCATTTGGATAAGAAATTATCATAAAAACCTTTACCATATCCAACACGATTGCCTTTTGTATCAAAAGTCAAAAGCGGAACAAAAACCACATCAATTTTAGAAACAGGAACTTCTAATCCATCAATTGGCTCAGGAATATTATACTTATTTTTAATGAATTTTGTATTATCGGTTAGCAAAAAATGAGTCATTTGAGTAGTTTTAAAATCACTTTTTGCAACAACAATTTCTTTGTCTTTTCCTGCTAAAATTTGAAGAATAAATTCGGTGTCCACTTCTTTTTGTTCATCAATAGTTAAAAATAAATGAAAATAAGTGTTGTTCCAAATGTCGAGTTGCAATAATTTATTGGCAATTGCCAAACTCAAATTTTCAATTGTTTCATCTGAAAAATGTTTTCTTAATTCTTTATACTTTAGTCTTAATTCCTTTTTATACATACAGTAAAAGTAGAAAAATTTCAATTTGTTTTATGTACAATTTTATAGTTAAATTTGTTTCTGATGTATTCAAGGAATAACTCCGTGAATCTCTGTGCAACAAACCTGACGAAGCCAACTACAATGAACCAACCAACTCTCGAACTCCAAATACAAACACTTCCCGATAATCCCGGTGTGTATCAGTATTACGATAAAGAAGGGAAAATTCTCTACGTTGGAAAAGCCAAAAACCTCAAAAAAAGAGTCACGTCTTATTTCAATAAAATTCACGACAATGCTAAAACCAATGTACTGGTTAAAAAAATTGTAACTATAAAACACATTGTAGTTTCATCCGAACAAGATGCACTTTTACTCGAAAACAACCTAATTAAAAAACTCCAACCGCGTTATAATGTTTTGTTGCGCGATGACAAAACGTATCCGTGGATTTGTATTAAAAAAGAACCTTTTTCCCGAATATTTCCAACTCGCAAAATGATTAAAGATGGATCGGAATATTTTGGACCCTACACAAGTTTTAAAACCGTAAACACACTTTTAGATTTGATTAAAGAATTGTATCAATTACGAACTTGTAATTTCGATTTAAATCAATCTAATATCGAAAAAAGTAAATTTAAAGTATGTTTAGAATATCATATTGGCAATTGTAAAGGACCTTGTGAAGGATTTGAAACTTTAGAAAATTATCAACAAAAAGTTGATGCCATTCGTGAAATTTTGAAAGGGAATTTTAAAAAAAGCATGCGGAATTTTAAAATCACAATGAACGAATTCGCTACAACAATGCAGTTTGAAGAAGCACAAAAAGTGAAAGAAAAAATAGAAGTTTTACAAAATTACCAATCGCATTCCACAATAATAAACCCAAAAATTAACGATATTGATGTGTTTTCAATTATTTCGGATGAAACTATGGCGTATGTTAATTTTCTTCAAATTGCTTATGGCGCTATTATTCGTTCTTATACATTAGAAATGAAGAAAAAATTAGATGAAACTAATGAAGAACTACTTGAATTAGGTGTTGTCGAATTAAGAGAACGTTTTCAACTAACATCCAACGAAATTATTTTACCATTTGTATTGGATTTTGGTAATAAAATTAAGGTTACCGTCCCACAGTTAGGCGATAAAAAACAAATTTTAGAATTGTCGGAAAGAAATGCAAAGTATTATCGTTTAGATCAATTAAAACAAATTCAAATTGTTGATCCAGAACGCCACACCAATAGAATAATGGCACAAATGATGAAAGATTTACGTCTTTCAACAGAACCTCGTCATATCGAGTGTTTTGACAATTCAAACATTCAAGGAACCAATCCTGTTGCAGCATGTGTTGTTTTTAAAGACGGAAAAGCAAGCAAAAAAGAGTACCGACATTTTAATATAAAAACGGTTGAAGGTCCAAATGATTTTGCTTCGATGGAAGAAGTGGTTTTTCGGAGATATAAACGGCTTTTAGACGAAAATCAATCGCTACCACAATTAATCATTATTGATGGCGGAAAAGGACAGCTTTCATCAGCTCTTAAAAGTATTGATGATTTAGGATTACGTGGAAAAATTGCCATAATCGGAATTGCCAAACGTCTAGAAGAATTATTTTATCCTGGCGATTCAGCACCATTATACCTCGATAAAAAATCAGAAACTTTAAAAATTATTCAACAAATACGTAATGAAGCCCACCGATTTGGAATAACGCATCATCGAGATCAAAGAAGTAAAACGGCACTAAATTCGTCGGTCGAAACCATTCCGGGAATAGGTGAAAAAACTATGTTAACACTTATAAAACATTTCAAAAGTGTTAAAAGATTGAAATTAGCTACAGAAAATGAAATTTCTGATGTAATTGGTATAGCAAAAGCCAAAAAAATTTCCGAATTTTACACAAAAGAATAGCAAGTGCAAAAAGTGTCATTAGCCAAAAGCAAAAAGCCATTAGTTAGCAATAAATTTGTTTTTTGGACAACTTTTATTGCCTATTGCCTATTGCCTCAAACTTCTTTTTCTCAATATCAAGACACAATAAAACGCCCAAAAATCGGATTGGTTTTAAGTGGCGGAGGCGCAAAAGGGTTTGCACATATTGGTGTTCTTAAAGTTTTGGAACAAGCGGGAGTAAAAATCGATTATATTGGCGGCACAAGTATGGGAGCAGTTGTGGGCGGACTTTATTCGTCGGGTTACAATGCCACACAAATCGATTCCATTTTTGCAAATACTAATTTTGATGAACTTCTAAAAGATTATATTCCCAGAACAACCAAAAGTTTTTATGAAAAAAGAAATGATGAGCTATATGCCATTTCATTACCTTTTAAAAATTTTAGTATCGGAATTCCTGTTGCCTTATCTAAAGGAATGTACAATTATAACTTACTGACTAAATTAACTCATAATGTTCGTCACATAAGAGATTTTAATAAACTTCCGATTCCTTTTGTATGTGTTGCAACCGATATTGAAAAAGGGAAAGAAGTTATTATAAATAAGGGTTATTTACCTCAAGCAATGCTAGCAAGTTCAGCATTTCCAACACTTTTTTCTCCAATTGAACTCGACGGAAAACTTTTAGTTGATGGCGGCGTTACCAATAATTATCCCGTTGAAGAAGTCCGAAAAATGGGCGCTGATATTATTATTGGTGTTGATGTTCAAGACGATTTAAAAGACAGAAAATCGTTAAAAGAAGCAACTCGAATTTTAGTTCAGATTTCAAATCTTCAAATGATTGAAAGCATGAATGAGAAAATTAAAGAAACAGATATTTACTTAAAACCTGATATTTCTGGTTTTACTGTAATTTCGTTTGATGATGGAAAAAGTATAATAAGAAAAGGAGAAGATGCTGCTTTTGCAGTTTATGAAAAAATTAAACAATATGGCAATAAAGAACAATTTAAATTAAATTATAAGAAAAACACATTAGATAGTATAGCGATAAACAACATTTTAGTTAATGATATAAAAAACTACACATCTTCATATGTTATAGGGAAATTAGGTTTTAAAGAAGGCGCAAAAATTTCTTACGATGATCTAAAAAACGGCATTAATAATCTTAATGCTACGCAAAACTTTAGTTCCATTGCCTACTCTTTAGAAGAAAATAATTCAAAAGATAATCTCATTATTAATTTGACAGAAAACACAAATAAGACTTTTTTAAAATTTGGACTTCATTATGACGGATTGTATAAAAGTGCTATTTTAATTAATTTAACTCAAAAAAAATCAATTTTTAAAAATGATGTTTTATCAATAGACATAGGATTAGGTGATAATTTCAGATACAATTTAGATTATTATATTGATAATGGATTTCATTTTAGCTTTGGTTATAAATCGAGATTTAATCAATTCAATAAAAATGTAACTACCGATTTTAATAATGGTGCATTATTTTCTCAGCTTGGTGTAAATAGTCTCAATTATGACTTCTCCGATTTTACAAATCAAGCGTATGTTCAAACATTATTTATGCAAAAATTCCTCATTGGAACAGGAATTGAGATGAAGCACATAAAAATTAAATCTAGCACATTACAAAACAACAACTCTATTTTTGAAAACAGCAATTATGCAAGTGTTTTTGGGTATCTTAAATATGATTCTTACGATAATAAATATTTTCCAAAAAAAGGATGGTGTTTTAATGGCGATGTTCAATCTTTTTTATTCTCAACAGATTATACCAATCAGTTCAATCGGTTTACAATTATTAAGGGTGATGCGGGCATTACGAGAACTTTTTTTAAAATACTAAATTTTAAATTACAGTCTGATGTAGGTGTTGCTATTGGTGAAGAAAGTGTCCATTTTATGGATTTTATACTTGGAGGTTACGGATTTAATACGATAAACAACTTTAAACATTTTTATGGTTATGATTTTGTAAGTATCGCTGCCGATAGTTTTGTTAAAGCTTTGGCTACTGTAGATGTTGAGTTTTATAAAAAACACCATTTAAATTTATCTGCAAATTATGCAAATGCAGAAAATAAATTATTTAGTACTGGAAACTGGCTTTCAACACCCCAATATTCTGGATATGCTTTTGGTTATGGATTTGAAACTATTTTAGGTCCAATCGAGATAAAATATTCTTGGTCTCCCGAATTACCTAAAGGGTATACTTGGTTTAGTTTTGGTTTTTGGTTTTAAAAAGTTAATTTATTTTTCCGATATTTGTATCATGAATAACTGGAACGACTTATTAGAATTTTTAAAATTCCTCATCAAGAGAAATCCCGAGTGAGATGAAGGTTGTATTTACAGAAATCTTAAATCAAAATTCAGAAATCTTAAATCAAAAATCTTATGCCATTATATCATAAACTTGGAAATATTCCGCAAAAAAGACATACGCAGTTCGAAAAACCAAACGGAGGTTTATACTATGAACAGCTTTTTGGAACCGAAGGATTTCACGGACATTCCTCCTTGTTATATCATATTCACCGACCAACACAAGTCAAAGAAATAACAAAATCATATTCCGTTGAGCCAAAAATCGCAATAGGTAAAAATATAAAATCACTTCTGTTAAAGGGATTTGATTTACAGCCAAAAGACGATTTTTTAGAAAGCAGAAAAGCAATGCTTGTCAATAAAGACTGCACTATCGGATTAGCAGCACCAACAAATTCATTACGCGATTATTTCTATAAAAATGCCGATGCCGATGAACTAATTTTCATTCACAAAGGATCAGGAAAATTGCGAACTATGTTAGGAAACATCGATTTTGAGTACGGTGATTATCTTATTATTCCTCGAGGAATGATTTATCAAATCGATTTTAATTCTGCTGAAAATAGGTTGTTTTATGTCGAATCATTTGCACCATTTTACACACCAAAAAGATATAAAAACGTATCAGGTCAGCATCTTGAACATTCCCCATTTTGTGAAAGAGATTTTAAATTGCCATCTGAAATAGAAACTTACGATGAAAAAGGAAATTTCCTTATCAAAATCAAAAAAGAAGGAATGATACACGAAGTGGTTTATGCAACGCATCCATTTGATGTAGTAGGTTGGGATGGTTATAACTTTCCTTACGGATTTTCCATTCACAATTTCGAACCCATTACAGGAAGAGTGCATCAACCACCTCCAGTTCATCAAACTTTTGAAACTGCTACGTTTGTTGTTTGCTCGTTTTGCCCACGTTTGTACGATTACCATCCAAAAGCAATTCCGGCTCCATACAATCACAGTAATATCGATTCTGATGAGGTTTTATATTATGTAGATGGCGATTTTATGAGTAGAAATAATATCGAACAAGGTCATATTACGTTGCATCCAAAAGGAATTCCGCATGGTCCAGCACCTGGCGCAATGGAACGAAGTATTGGTCATACCGAAACACAAGAATTAGCAGTAATGGTCGACACTTTCCGTCCTTTAATGGTTACTGAAGATGCAATGGCAATTGATGATGGGAAATATTACAAATCTTGGATTGATTAGTTAATTAGCGAATGAGTTAATGAGAAAATTAGCAAATTCTATAATTTAAAAAAATATGGATTTTACAAATAGTAAAAAATATCAAGAAAACCCAATACTAAGAGAAACATTTGAATTTGCAGTTTTAATAGTTAAATATGCAGAAATATTAGAAGGTAACAGAAAATATGTAATTGCAAAACAAGTAATTCGTTCTGGCACATCAGTTGGTGCAAATGTAAAAGAAGCCTAAAATGCAGAAAGCAAAGCTGATTTTACACATAAACTAAAAATTGCATTAAAGGAAGCAGATGAAACCGAATATTGGCTGTTTATTTGTAAAAATTTAGATAATTATCCTGATCCAACAGATTTAATTGAAAAATTAAACGGCATAATTAAAATCTTAAATAAAATAATTAGCACATCAAAAATTAACGCTCGTTAAGTAATTCGCCTATTCGCTAATTATCTAATTCGCTAATATATTTAAAATAATGAGTAAAGAAATTAAATCAGTCGAATACGGCTTAGAAAAAATATTCGAAGGAGCACAAGATTTCCTTCCGCTATTAGGAACCGATTATGTAGAGTTTTATGTTGGCAATGCCAAACAATCGGCACATTTTTACAAAACAGCTTTTGGTTTTCAATCACATGCTTATAAAGGTTTGGAAACTGGATCAAGAGATTCAGTAAGTTATGTGTTGAAACAAGACAAAATCCGTTTGGTTCTTACAACAGCATTAAATAGCGAATCACTTATTGGCGAACATGTAAAAAAACATGGCGATGGAGTAAAAATAATTGCACTTTGGGTAGAAGATGCTCGTTCAGCATTTGAAGAAACCACTAAACGTGGTGCCAAAGTGTTTATGGAGCCGGTTGTTGAAAAAGACGAATTTGGAGAAGTAGTTCGTGCCGGAATTTATACTTACGGAGAAACGGTACATATGTTTGTAGAGCGCAAAAACTACAAAGGTGCTTTTCTTCCCGGATTTGTCGAGCATAAATCAGATTATAATCCAACATCAGTTGGTTTAAAATACATCGATCACATGGTTGGCAATGTTGGTTGGAACCAAATGAACATTTGGGTAAAATTCTACGAAGACGTAATGGGGTTTGTGAATTTTCTATCGTTTGACGACAAGCAAATTCATACCGAATATTCTGCCTTAATGAGTAAAGTAATGAGTAATGGTAATGGACGAATAAAATTTCCAATAAATGAACCTGCAAAAGGGAATAAACGTTCACAAATTGAAGAATACCTCGATTTCTATGAAGATTCTGGTGTGCAACATATTGCAATTGCTACAGACGATATTATTACAACAGTTTCACAATTAAAAGAGCGCGGCGTTGAATTTCTTTCTGCTCCACCACATGAATATTACAAGGCAATTCCAGAGCGATTAGGCGTTCATATGGATATGATGAAAGAAGATATCGCCGAAATCGAAAAATTAGCGATTATGGTTGATGCCGATGAAGATGGTTATTTATTACAAATATTTACCAAACCAGTTGAAGATAGACCAACACTTTTCTTTGAAATTATTCAACGAATGGGTGCAAAAGGATTTGGAGCTGGAAACTTTAAAGCTCTTTTCGAATCGATTGAAAGAGAACAAGCGTTGAGAGGAACGTTGTAAAAACGCAAGACCTTTAAATAATCACTAAACTAAATCGATATAGTTATAGTGTTTTTAATAAAAATATGTTAAAGTTGATTTTTAACTAAGAATAATTTAAAAACAGACTTACCTTTGTACTCACAAAACAAAAAGGAGTGGTTTCCTTCAAGTTTTATATAAATTTTTCATAATTTATAGTTTTTTGGTTGGTTAATAGCATAAAAACTCCGTCATTGTTTGATGGAGTTTTTTTGTTTTAATACATTTGGAACAAAAATTGTATAAATGGAATGAATTAATATACATACTAATGAAAAAGGGATTTATAATAGCATTGTTTTTAGTGATGACAAGTTTTGACGCACAAAAAGACACAGCTTTTGATGTTGGCGAATGGTTTAAATTCAGAATTCACTATGGTTTTGTAACCGCAGGTTATGCAACTCTAGAGGTGAAAGAAGGCGTTAAAAACAATAAAAAAGTTTTTCATGCTATCGGAAAAGGGTATACAACCGGCATGTCGAAATTCTTTTTTAAAGTCGAAGATGTTTATGAAAGCTACTTCGACAAAACAACAGGGAAACCCTATCAATTTGTTAGAAAAATTGACGAAGGAGGCTATACCAAAAATCAAGAAGGTTTTTTTAATCAAGATAAAAATACTATCTTAGTAAAAGATTATAAAAATAAAAATGAAAACACTTTTTCTACTACAGAAAATGTTCAAGATATAATTTCTACTTTTTATTATTTAAGAGATCACCCCAATGTTAATAAACTTAAAGTTGGAGAATCTATTGTAGTTGATATGTTTTTTGATGATGAAACGATTAAATTTAAATTAAAATTCATAGGAAGAGAAGATTTAGATACTAAATTCGGAACTATTTCAACAATGATTTTTCGTCCGTTAGTTCAATCAGGAAGAGTTTTTAAAGAACAAGAAAGTTTAACGGTTTGGATTTCTGATGATGATAATAAACTACCAATTAGAATTAAAGCCAATTTATCTGTAGGATCTATAAAAGCCGACCTAGAATCGTTTAAAGGATTAAATAATTCTTTCCAAATTAAAGTAAAAAAATGAATTCAGAAACCACACATCTAATCTCAGAAATAGAAAAGAAATTTGAAGCCATAGATCAAAAAACAACAACACATTTAGAAGGCTTACTTTGGTCAAAACCAATTACTTATTGGGATTATATTCAAACAGATGCACTATTAAATCTACAAATACAACGAACTGTTTTGCCCGACGAAATGGTTTTTATAATGTACCATCAAGTCAACGAATTGTTATTTAAAATGATATTGTGGGAAATAAATCAACTCTGCCATACTGAAAATCCTGAAACCGAATTTTTTACTAATAAATTAGGTAGAATTAGTCGCTATTTTGATATGCTTACCACATCTTTTGATATTATGGGCGACGGAATGGATGTAGAACAATACATGAAATTTAGAAATACGTTAACTCCAGCAAGCGGATTTCAAAGTGCGCAATATCGATTAATAGAGTTTTCTTCTACCGATTTAATCAACCTAATTGATTATCGTTTCCGAAAAAATATCGATAGAGATACTCCTTACGAACACGCTTTAGAACATTTGTATTGGCAAGCAGCTGGAAAAGACCATAAAACAGGCAAAAAATCGTTCTTGATTTTAGAGTTTGAAAGAAAATATAAGGCAAAATTCTTACGCCATATGGAAGAATACAACACCATAAATGTGTGGCAAAAATTCAAACAATTACCTAACAACGATCAAGATAATCCTGCTTTAATTCAAGCAATGAAACATTACGATTATACAGTAAATATTACTTGGGTAATGGGACATTTAAACGCTGCAAAAAAATATATTGAAGGAAGTGGTGTAGGTGACGGAGAAGCTACTGGAGGAAGTGATTGGAAAAAATACATGCATCCTAAATACCAACGAAGAATCTTTTTCCCAGAACTTTGGAGCGAAGAAGAACTAAAAAATTGGGGCGAAAACTGTTAACTTTATCAAATCAAATTCATCATTTGAAGAAATTATCATTAATCATATTACTTTTAATAACGCTTTATTCCTGTAAAAAATCAGAAGAAGAAGTATGGATTGATGATTCTGAACCTTCAAAACCAATTGTCGATTTTGGATTTAAATACAATGAATTTAATGTGCATTTTGACACTATTGGAAGACAAGATACTTTTGAAAGAATTCTAAAAAAACAAAATCTAAATGGCAAAAAAGTTGCCGATATTATTAAAATAGTTAAAGATTCTTTTCCAACAAGTGTTCGCTATAAAAGACCTTATGTTTGCCTGCGTTCTAAAGATAAATACAATAAACTGAATTATTTAATTTACCAACCTGATCGATTAAATTATTATTTGGTTGATTTAACCGATTCTATCATCGGATTTAAAAAAACAAGACCACTCACTTTTAAAATTAAAACCGTTGCCGGACAACTTACAGGATCGTTAGCACAAACTTTAAGAAATTTAAAAATCGAACCAAAATTAACAGGTAAATTAACTAAAATGTATGCTTGGTCAATCGACTTTTTCAAAGCTAAAAAAGGAGATAAATTTGCTTTAAGTTTTATCGAAAGATATATTAACGATACACTTTATGACGGAGTTGATAGCATAAGAGCCGCTTATTTTGAACACAAAGGAAAAAAAATATACGCTTTCCCTTTCATTCAAGATACTGTAAACGGAAAAGTTGATTTTTACGATGATGAAGCTAAAGCATTAAAAAACTTTTTCTTAAAAGCACCTTTGAAATTTGTGAATATTACCTCAAAATTCTCTACCAATCGTTTTCATCCAGTTCAATTACGATGGAAAGCACACAACGGAACCGATTATGCTGCTCCAACGGGAACACCAATTATGACAACTGCTTCTGGCGTTATTGAACAAGCAGGTTATACCGCCGGAAACGGAAATTTTGTAAAAGTCAAACACGATAAAACCTATGCCACTCAATACCTTCACATGTCCAAAATTTTAGTCAAAAGAGGACAACGCGTTACACAAGGTGTTGTTATCGGAAAAGTCGGAAGTACAGGTTTAGCAACTGGTCCACACGTTTGCTATCGTTTCTGGAAAAATGGCGTTCAGGTTGATGCATTAAGATTAAAATTACCTAATTCAGAACCAATGGATGCTAAAAACAAACCAAGATTTTTAAAATACATGTCACCTTTAAAAAGAGAATTGGATAGCGTATCCGATTTGAAATTTAAATAATAGTATTTGAAGCTAATCCAGCTTTTCATTACAAGTTTTTGCCTCGTTGGCAACAATTTAATAGCATTATAAAAGCTTCCGTTGGTCGCTTTATAATCCTAAAAATTGTAAAGCCAACGAGGCAAAAATCTTTTCATTGCAATCTGGGCTAATTTATATGTATAATTGGTATTACAAACATAAATTGTAAATTTGCACTTCAAATAATCTAAAATGGCACTTCAAAAAATAAATCCTACACAAACAATAGCCTGGAAAAAACTCCAAGAGCATTACAATCAAATTGCAACTATTTCCATGAAAGAAATGTTTGCTTCCGATTCACAACGATCTCAAAAATTTCACCTTAAATGGAATGATTTTTTAATCGATTACTCAAAAAACAATATCAATCCAGAAACTATTAATTTGCTTTTAGAACTCGCTAATGAAATGCAGTTAAAAGAAGCAATTTCAGATTATTTTAATGGCGAAATAATCAATCAAACCGAAAATAGAGCCGTTCTTCACACCGCCTTACGTTTGCCAAAAATCGCAAATATAGTTGTTGATGGTAACAATATTATTCCTGAAATTCATGATGTAAAAAGCAAAATAGAACTATTTTCAAATCAAATTATTTCAGGAGAAAGAAAAGGGTTTACTGCAAAACCATTCACCGATGTTGTCAATATCGGAATTGGAGGTTCTGATCTCGGTCCAGCTATGGTTGTTGAAGCATTACAGTATTACAAAAACCATCTCAACCTTCATTTTGTATCGAATATTGATGGTGATCATGTAAATGAAGTCATTAAAAAATTAAATCCCGAAACAACTTTATTTGTTATCGTTTCAAAAACATTTACAACACAAGAAACACTCTCCAATTCCGAAACAATTAGAAAATGGTTTCTGCAATCCGCAAGTCAAAAAGATGTAGCTAAACACTTTGTAGCAGTTTCTACCAATATTCAAAAAGTAACAGAATTCGGAATAAATCCAGAAAACATATTTCCAATGTGGGATTGGGTTGGCGGACGATTTTCACTTTGGAGTGCGGTTGGTTTATCGATAAGTTTAGCCGTTGGTTATGACAATTTTGGTAAATTGTTAAAAGGAGCTAATGCAATGGACAATCATTTTAATCCCGAACTTTCGGGAGCATCTTTCGACAAAAACATTCCAGTTATTTTAGCATTATTAAGCATTTGGTACAATAACTTTTTTGGCGCCGAAAGCGAAGCGTTAATTCCGTATTCGCAATACTTACAAAAATTAGCTCCTTATTTGCAACAAGGAATAATGGAGAGCAACGGTAAAAGTGTTGGTCGCGATGGAAAACCAGTTAATTATCAAACTGGAACTATCATTTGGGGAGAACCTGGAACCAATTCACAACACGCTTTTTTTCAATTAATCCATCAAGGAACAAAATTAATTCCAACCGATTTTATTGGATTTGTAAAACCGTTGTATGGAAATGAAGACCATCATAATAAGTTAATGTCTAACTTTTTTGCTCAAACAGAAGCCTTACTTAACGGTAAAACAGTAGAGCAAGTAAAAGTAGAATTCGAAAAACAAGGAGTTACTGGTGAAAATGCAGATTTTCTTTTGCCTTTTAAAGTCTTTACTGGAAATAAACCTACCAACACCATTTTAATCGACCAATTAACACCTGAATCATTGGGTTCATTAATTGCCATGTATGAACATAAAATATTTGTTCAAGGTGTGATTTGGAATATTTTTAGTTATGACCAATGGGGAGTTGAACTTGGCAAACAATTGGCAAATTCTATTTATAACGAAATAGAAACCAAACAAGTAAACAAGCACGACAATTCGACCGAATTTTTACTTAACTATTTTTTAATAAAGAAATAATACCTACTGCAAGTGATACTTACAATCAAGTTGATGATGCTGGTTTTCAATCTTCAAGATGGCAAATGAAAGTTGGTGTTAGATATACATTTAACTAAAAGCGGAAAAATAGTCATAAAACGACATTCTTAATTTAAAAATGGCCTTTATTTCTAAAGATTTTTTTCTATATTTGTTAATCTCAGGCTTATTGTTGAGTGGTTCAAAGTGAAATCAAATTTAAAAAATATGGATTATTCTTTTATTCAAAAATTGCATTCGGGTTGGGCTTATCTAGCCGTTTTACTATTGTTAATTGCGACTATTAATGCAACTATTGGCTATTCTACAAAAAAAGAATTTCTTCCTAAAGATAAAAAAATTGCCTTATTTGCCTTAATTGCAATTCATATTCAATTAGTAATTGGAGTGATTTTGTATTTTGTGTCACCATTAGGAATGGATAGTCTTGGTCAAATGAAAGACGCCGCATTACGACTTACATCATTAGAACATCCATTATTAAATCTTATAGCAATTGTTTTAATTACCATTGGTTGGTCACGACATAAAAAAGGAACAACTAGTGAAGCAAAATTTAAAACTATCAGTCTTTTTTATGCTATAGGATTGGTTTTGATATTAGCAAGAATTCCTTGGTCATCGTGGCTTAATTAATTTAAGTTTTTTAGTTTTTTTCTAGATTAGATTTATGCAAAAATTAATACTAAATTTTATTTTACTTAGTAGTCTAACTGTTTTGATTAGCAGTTTTGCTATATCTAAAAGTATTGAATTGGATCAAGAGACAAAAAATAAAAAAGACTTTCAGAAACCACAAGAAACAAAAAAAGCACCCGAAACAAAAATTAAACTACAAATAGATTCTATAAAAAAAGACAAAACAGTAGTTAATCAAAAGGAACTAATTATTGATACTTTAGTTGTTGAAAAAGGGAAATTTAAATTATTCAAAGAGAAAGCACATGCTTCCTATTATGCCGATCGTTTTCACGGAAAAAAAACGGCAAGTGGAAAAGTTTTTGACATGAATAAATTAACAGCAGCTCATAAAAAATTGCCTTTTGGAACAAAAGTTAAAGTTACTAATCAAAGTAATGGAAAATCAGTAATAGTTGAAATCACCGATCGTGGGCCATTTGTTAAAGGTAGAGAAATTGACTTATCTAAAAAAGCATTTATGTCAATAGTATCAAGTAAAGGAAGCGGAATGGTTATTGCAACTTTAGAAATATTACAAAAATAATTACCAATCTTTAAATGGATTTTTACTTATAAATGCATTGTAATAGCACTCGTTATTTGTTACTTCTTCTCCAAGCCAATATGGTTTTTTAAATAGTTCATCTTCAGAAGCGAGTTCTATTTCAGCAATAATTAATCCCTCATTATTTTTGTGAAAAACGTCTACTTCAAAAGTATGATTTCCTTTTTTAATATTGTAACGCGTTTTGTAAATCACTCCTTTTTCACACAATTGCAATAGATTTTTTGCGTCTTCTACAGAAATTTCTTTTTCCCATTCAAATCGCGACATCCCACTTTCATTACCTTTTCCTTTAATAGTTAAATAGCCTTTGTTTCCTTTAATTCGTATGCGTACTGTTCGATCTGGATGTGTTGATAGATAACCTTGAGCAATTTCAAAATGAACTTCAGATTCATTAATAAAATTGGTAGAAGTAACTAAAAACTTTCGCTCTATTTCAATCATATTAGATGCTTTTTATCAAAAGTACAAATTCTCTCTTTATTTCTGTGAATTCTTTGTGCAACGCTTAGTACAAACTCACCAGTTTCAAAAATAAAATCAGCCACGAATTACACAAATTAACACAAATTTTGATGTTATATATTCCACAAAACCGACAAAGGCAGACAAAATCCGTATAATTTTATTTTTAGAATAACTAAAATTAGTGCAAATTTGTGTAATTCGCGGCAAAAAAATAATTGGTGCTTTTCCAAGTGAAACACTGCGCACTAAAATCCTAAATTTGTAAAGTGGCAAACGAAATCAAATACCGAAAAATTATTCATGTTGATATGGATGCATTTTACGCTTCAGTAGAACAATTGGACAATCCTGAATTAAAAGGAAAACCATTAGCTGTTGGCGGAAGTGAAATTCGTGGTGTTGTTTCTGCAGCGAGTTATGAAGCGCGAAAATTTGGAGTGCGTAGTGCCATGAGTGGCGTTCAAGCTAAAAAAAATTGTCCAGAACTTATTTTTGTTCCGCCACGATTTGATCGCTACAAGGAAATTTCGAAAAAAATCAGAGTTATTTTCCATGATTATACTGATTTGGTCGAACCACTTTCGTTAGATGAAGCTTATTTGGATGTAACTCAAAATAAAAAAGGTAATCCGAGTGCATCGTTACTAGCACAAGAAATTCGAGAACGTATTTATGATGAACTAGGATTAACTGCTTCTGCCGGAATTTCAATCAATAAATTTGTCGCCAAAATTGCCAGTGACTACAACAAACCCAATGGTCAAAAAACTGTAAATCCAGACGAAGTGTTAGAATTTTTAGAAAAACTTGATATAAAAAAGTTTTATGGAATTGGTAAAGTTACAGCAGAAAAAATGTACCAACATTGCATATTTACGGGTTTAGATTTAAAAGCTAAATCATTTGAATATTTAGAAGAACATTTCGGAAAAAGTGGCACATCGTACTACAATATTGTTCGAGGCATTCACAATAGCGAAGTAAAACCCAATCGAATTACCAAATCGGTAGCAGCCGAACATACGTTTAACGAAAATTTGACTTCCGAAATTTTTATGCAAGAACGTTTAGAACGGATAGCTGAGGAACTCGAACGTCGTTTAAAGAAATACAATATCTCAGGTAAAACAGTCACTTTAAAGATAAAATACAGCAATTTCACTACGCAAACCAGAAGTAAAACATTGCCTTATTTTGTATCCGATAAAGGAATTCTATTTGAAACAGTAAAAGAATTATTGTACCAAGAACGATTAAAAGAATCGGTTAGATTACTTGGAATTTCATTAAATAATTTAAATACAGAAGTAAAAAAAACCGTGGTGGTGCAATTGAAGTTTGAGTTTTAGAAGAAAAGCCATTCAACTTAATGAACAGCTTTTTTAAAATCAATATAGTTACTATAAATTTATTCAATTTCCGAAATACGCATTGTATTTACCATTCCTTTGTCAATAACAGGCATTGCGGCTAAATTAATTAGCATATCGCCTTTTTTTACAAATCCATTTTCTTTTGCAATACGATTAATATCTTCTACAGTATCATCTGTACTTACAAATTTGTCATAAAAAAAAGCATTTACTCCCCAAAGTAAGTTCAATTGTGTCAAAATTCGTATGTTAGAAGTGTAGACTAAAACGTGAGCTTTTGGTCGCCAAGCGGATATTTGAAAAGCAGTATAACCACTATTTGTTAAAGTAGAAATTGCTTTTGCTTGAATTTCATTAGCCATTGTCGCCGCATGATAACAAATAGATTTTGTAATAAAACGTTTTGTTCTAACGTGAGGAGGATTTTGAGGCACTATAATTAAAGGCGAATCTTCTACAGCTAAAATAATTTGAGTCATTTTTTCAATAACTTGAACTGGATAATTCCCAACAGAAGTTTCTCCAGATAACATAACCGCATCGGCACCATCCATAACCGAATTGGCTACATCATTAACTTCAGCTCGAGTTGGGGTTAAACTTGTAATCATGGTTTCCATCATTTGAGTAGCCACAATAACTGGAATTCGAGCTGTTTTAGCTCGGTGAATTAATTTTTTTTGAATTAAAGGGACTTCATGTGCCGGAATTTCAACACCTAAATCACCACGAGCAACCATTAATCCGTCACAAAATGCTACAATTTTATCTATGTTTTCAACAGCTTCAGGCTTTTCAATTTTAGCTATTATCGGAATTTTATAATCAGAATGTTTCAAAATTAAATCCTGCAATTCTTCCAAATCTGCCGGAGTTCTTACAAACGAAAGTGCAATCCAATCTACTTTTTGTTCAATAGCAAAAATAGCGTCTTTTATATCTTTCTTTGTTAATGCTGGCAACGAAACTTCAGTATTAGGAAGGTTTACACCTTTTTTGGATTTTAATGGACCTCCTTGAATTACCTTACATTTTACTTCGGTAGTTCCGTTGGTTTCAATAGCTTCAAACATTAATTTGCCATCGTCAAGAAGAATTTTTTCACCTGGTTTTACATCTCTTGGAAATTCTTTGTAATTCATGTACACTCTATCGGCAGTTCCCGGAATATCTTCGGCAGTTTGAAAAGTTATAATATCGCCGGGATTAACTACTACGTCTTCTTTCATAACGCCTACACGAAGTTTCGGACCTTGTAAATCTCCTAAAATAGCAGTAGTATAACCAAACTCTTTGTTTAAACTTCTAATAATATCGATACGTTCTTTTACATCTTCATAATCGGCATGTGAAAAATTGATACGAAACACATTTACGCCGGCATCAATCATCTCTTTTATTACTTCTCTTGAACTACATGCAGGTCCTAGTGTGGCTACAATTTTAGTTTTTTTTCTTGTTAACATTTATATTAAAAAATTAAATTGTTTTTAGATTTTATATTTTCCAAATCAATGAAATAAACTGTCGAAACTCGTTCAATCGATTTTATTAATATTGTAATTTCTGATGGATTTATAATATTTTTTGAATTTTCTATTTTTAAAAAGAAGTTTACTTTTTTATATTCAGGTAGAAGATAATCTTTAGTTAAAAAAGAATTTTTATTTTCAGAAAATAACCCTTGATTATTATTATTCTGTTTTAGTGAGATTTCATTTTCATTTTCAATTAAATTCCAAAAAACATCATTCTTACTATCTTCATAAGTATACCTTGAGAAAAAAGTATTTCCTTCTTTGTTTTTTGTTTTAATTTCATCCTTATTTTTACTTAAATTAAGCTGTAGTTTTTGGTTTAAAAAATAAGCTAATTTGAAGTCTTCTATAGTGGTGTGTATAGCTAAAAGGTGAAAATCAATTTCTTCAAATTCATCGATATACAATTTAAGTGTAGCCATTTCAACCAAAAATAAGTTGTAAATATAAGTGTTAAAGCAATAAAAAAAACATTAAAAGCTTTACATTAACGTTATTTTTACAACGAAAACGTTATAGTTTTTGATAATTACTTTATTTTTTTGTTAATTTTTTCTTGAAATAGAAAGTAGGCTCTCTTTGAAGCAATTTCTTCGGCTTTCTTTTTAGATGTAGCTCGGGCTTTTGCAACTACTTTTTCATCAATCGAAAGTTTAACACCAAAATATTTTTGACTATCAATTCCGTTATCATCAAAAATATCATAATTAAAGTTCTTTTTTTCCTTCTGACACCATTCAATAAGTAAACTTTTATAGCTAATTACTTTACCTTCTAATCGTTCAATATCGACATAAGGAATGATTACTTTTCTTCGAATAAAATCTTCGCAACCTTTATAGCCTTTATCTAAAAAAATTGCCCCAACTAAAGCTTCAAAAATATTACCATGGATATTTTCTCCAAAATGAGCTGATGGTACTTTGCTTTCAACTAAATCAATTAGATTTAAATCTTTTCCTAATTCGTTTAAATGTTCCCGACTAACAATTTTAGAACGCATTTTTGTCAAATAACCTTCATCGCCAAGTGGAGCTTCTTTGTATAAATATGCTGCAATTACAGAGCTTAACATCGAATCTCCCAGAAATTCTAATCGTTCGTAATTTAACGGATTTCCATGAATATCGGTTTTATTAGAGGAACGATGCGTGAATGCTTTTTCGTAATACCGAATTTGAATGGGTTTAAAACCGACAATTTTTTCAACACTAACAAAAAAATTCCCGTCCTCTTTTGAACGGGAATTTCTTGAAAATATATTTTTAAGTATTCGCATTTAAACTTACGATTCTAATTTTTTAAACAAAACACAAGCGTTATGGCCACCAAAACCAAAAGTATTACTCATAGCTACGTTAATTTCTCTTTTTTGCACTTTGTTTAAAGTTAAATTTAAAGAAGGATCAATGTTTTCGTCAACAACAGTATGGTTAATTGTTGGAGGAACTATTCCATATTTCATAGCTAAAATTACTGCAATAGCTTCAATTGCACCAGCAGCTCCAAGCAAATGTCCTGTCATTGACTTGGTAGAATTAATATTGATGTTTTTAGCATGAGATCCAAAAACATGACTTATTGCTTTTAATTCGGCAACATCACCTAGCGGAGTTGAAGTGCCATGAGTATTGATATGATCAACCATTTCGGGTGTCATTTCGGCATCACGTAACGTGTTTTCCATAACAGCAATAACACCAATACCTTCTGGATGCGGAGCAGTTAAATGATATGCGTCAGATGACATACCGCCACCACCAACTTCACAATATATTTTTGCACCACGAGCTTTGGCATGTTCGTATTCTTCTAAAACTAAAGCGCCAGCTCCTTCTCCAAGAACAAATCCGTCTCGAGTAGCATCAAAAGGTCTTGAGGCAGTTTCTGGACTATCATTTCTGGTAGATAAAGCTTGCATCGAATTAAATCCGCCCATTCCAGCAATTGTTACAGCAGCTTCTGAGCCTCCTGTAATAATAACATCACACATTCCTAATCGAATGTAGTTAAAAGCATCTATCATTGCATTTGCTGATGATGCACAAGCGGAAACAGTTGTATAATTCGGACCCATAAATCCATTTCGCATAGAAATATGTGCTGGAGCAATATCGGCAATCATTTTTGGGATAAAGAATGGATTGAAACGAGGAGTTCCATCGCCTTGAGCATAACTAATTACTTCTTCTTGAAAGGTTTCTAAACCTCCAATTCCAGCTCCCCAAATAACGCCAACTCTTTGTTTGTTTATATTATCATTAGTAATTCCAGCATCTTTAATGGCTTCTTCACTTGCTGCAACTGCATATTGTGCAAATTTATCCATCCTACGCGATTCTTTACGATCCATGTAGTTTTCGATATTGAAATCTTTAACTTCACAAGCAAATTTAGTTTTGTGTTTTTCTGTATCGTAATAAGTTATTGGTGCTGCACCGCTTTTTCCATTAATTAAACCGTCCCAATATTCCTGAATCGAATTTCCTATGGGAGTTATAGCTCCAAGACCAGTAACAACAACTCGCTTTAATTGCATATAATTTATATAAATATTGTTAAATAAATAATACCCATGTTTTCTTTAAGTTGTAAAGCGAAAAGAGACAAGGGTATTTCAATATAGTGTGATTGAAATTCAATCAAAAATAGTCTAATTTTTTTAAATAATAAAAACCCGAACATAATAATTACGAACGGGTTTTGGATTTATTATTTTTTTGCTTCTTCGATGTAAGAAATAGCTTGACCAACTGTAGCAATATTTTCTGCTTGATCGTCTGGAATTTGAATATCAAATTCTTTTTCGAACTCCATAATAAGTTCTACAGTGTCTAATGAATCTGCTCCTAAATCGTTTGTGAAGCTTGCTTCTGTAACAACTTCATTCTCGTCAACTCCTAGTTTGTCTACGATAATCGCTTTAACTCTTGATGCAATGTCTGACATAATCTTTAATTTTAAAATTTAAATTGATGGCAAAAATAAAAAACTTTATTTTAAAACCACCTTTTAGTTAATAAATATGACCACGAAATTAAAAAATTTATTTCACAAAGACCTCATTAATATTATTTATTATCATTTATAATTCTTTTTTTTGCGTAATAATAATTACAGTATAAATGAAAAAGATAGTAATATTCGCTTCTGGTTCGGGTTCTAATACCGAAAAAATCGTATTATATTTTGATAAAAAAAGCAGTGTGAACGTAGTCGGAATCTTTACTAATAATCTGCATGCCAAAGTAATAGAAAAGGTTAGTAATTTTGCTATTCCAACTTTTGTTTTCTCTAAACAGGAATTAAATGATGGTGAAGTTTTAGAAAAACTGAATCAAATACAACCTGATTTAATAGTGTTGGCAGGTTTTCTTTTAAAATTTCCAGAACATATAATAAAAAAATTTCCAAATAAAATAATAAACATACATCCTGCGTTGTTGCCAAAATATGGAGGCAAAGGTATGTATGGAATGAAAGTGCATCAAACCATTTTAGAGAATAAAGAAAAAGAAACCGGAATTACCATTCATTACGTAAACGAACATTATGATGAAGGCGGCATCATTTTTCAAAAAGAAATCAATATAGAAAATTGCAAAACAACGGAAGAAATTGCTGAGAAAGTTCATGAATTAGAACACCAACATTTTCCACTAGTTATTGAAAAACTCATAACTCATAACTCATAACAATGAACTCCCACCAAGTCCACATTTATACCGACGGTGCTGCCAAAGGGAATCCCGGAAACGGCGGTTATGGAGTAGTGATGGAATTAGTTGGCACATCGCATAAAAAAGAATTCTACGAAGGGTTTCGATTAACCACTAACAATAGAATGGAATTACTCGCTGTAATTGTTGGTTTAGAAAAACTCAAAAATCCAAACATGAAAGTTTTAGTGATTTCCGATTCGAAATATGTAGTCGATGCTGTCGAAAAAAAATGGCTTTTTGGTTGGGAGAAAACAGGTTTTAAAGGGAAAAAGAATCCTGATTTATGGTTGCGTTTTCTCAAAATTTACCAAAAACACCAAGTCGAATTTAAATGGATTAAAGGACACAACAATCATTCTCAAAATGAACGTTGCGATGAATTGGCAGTGATGGCTTCGATGCAAGAAAAGTTGTCTGTGGATGCTTTTTATGAGAAAGAAGACGAGAAGTTGTTGTGAATTATAAATTACATTTAAACTTTAAACACTTAAACTTTTAAACTTCAAACCTATAAACTATCTTTGCACCTCTAATTTGAGATTGCTTCAAAATCTCGCAATGACAAAACAATGAACAAACTTTTAATAGTAGGAACAGTCGCTTTTGACGCTATCGAAACGCCTTTTGGGAAAACAGATAAAATATTAGGTGGCGCCGCAACTTTCATCGGACTTTCTGCTTCACATTTTAATGTAAAATCGGGAATTGTTTCGGTAGTTGGCGAAGATTTTCCACAAGAATATTTGGATTTACTTACAGCAAGAAACATTGATATTTCTGGAATCGAAATCGTAAAAGGCGGAAAAACCTTCTTTTGGAGTGGGAAATATCATAACGATTTGAATTCGCGTGATACTTTAATTACTGAATTAAACGTTTTGGCCGATTTCAATCCAGTTGTTCCACAAGAATTTAAAGATGCTGAAGTAGTAATGTTAGGGAATTTACATCCAATAGTTCAAAGTAGCGTTTTAGATCAAATGGACAAAAAACCAAAACTAGTAGTTTTAGATACTATGAATTTTTGGATGGATTGTGCTTTACCCGAATTACTAGATGTTATGAAACGCGTTGATGTAATTACCATTAATGATGAAGAAGCGCGACAGTTATCAGGTGAATATTCATTAGTGAAAGCTGCAGCTAAAATCCATATTATGGGTCCAAGATATGTAGTAATTAAAAAAGGAGAACACGGCGCATTATTATTTGAAGGGAAAAATATTTTCTTCGCACCAGCATTGCCTTTAGAAGAAGTATTTGATCCAACAGGAGCAGGAGATACTTTTGCAGGTGGATTTTCAGGTTACATCGCGCAAAGCGAAAACATTTCGTTTGATAATATGAAAAACGCCATTATACATGGTTCTAACTTAGCTTCTTTTTGTGTAGAAAAATTCGGTACTGAAAGAATGATAGGGTTAAAACCAGTCGAAGTGCAAGAAAGATTAAAACAATTTAAATCTTTAACACATTTTGATATAGAATTATCATAAATTTATGCCTCGAAATTTAGCTCCGCTCTGTTCGCCTTTCAGGGCTCGGGTCGGGGCATTTTTTATTAAAATAAGCCACGAATTACACGAATTAGAACGAATTTTAATTATATTAAAAAAATAATTTGTGAAAATTCGTGCGATTCTTGGCAAAAACAACAACACAACACCCGAGGCGTAGCCGAATTGTATGGAGCGCAGCGGAATAAAAATTACAAAAATATGAGTGACGCAATAAAACACGAATGTGGAATTGCACTTTTACGATTAAAAAAACCGTTACAATTTTATAAAGAAAAATACGGTTCAGCTTTTTACGCCATTCAAAAGATGTATCTTTTAATGGAGAAACAACACAATCGCGGTCAAGATGGTGCTGGTTTTGCTTCTATTAAATTGGATGTAGAACCTGGCGATAGATATATTAGCAGAATTCGCTCTAATGAAGCACAACCTATTCAAGATATTTTCGCTCAAATTAATGGCAGAATCAATGAAGAATTACTTTTGCATCCAGAATATCAAGAAGATGTTCAACTTCAAAAAGAAAACATACCCTATATAGGTGAATTGTATTTGGGTCATGTTCGCTATGGCACTTTTGGTAAAAATAATATCGAAAACGTTCATCCTTTTTTAAGACAAAATAATTGGATGCACAGAAATCTTATTATTGCTGGTAATTTTAACATGACTAATGTAAAAGAACTTTTTAATAGTTTAGTTGAATTAGGACAACATCCAAAAGAATTAGCAGATACTGTTACCGTAATGGAAAAAATCGGACATTTTCTGGATGAAGAAGTAACCGATTTGTATCAAGAATGTAAAAATAACGGAGTATCTAAAAGAGAAGCATCGCCAATAATTGCTGAAAAATTAGATGTAGTAAAAATTTTAAAACGCGCTTCACGAGGTTGGGATGGAGGTTATGCAATGGCTGGTTTATTAGGTCATGGCGATTCATTTGTTTTTCGTGATCCAGCCGGAATTCGTCCAGTTTATTTCTATGAAGATGATGAAATAGTAGTTGTTGCATCAGAAAGACCTGTAATTCAAACTGTTTTTAATGTTCCCTTCGAAAAAGTGCAAGAACTGCCTCCAGGGAACGCGTTAATTATTAAAAAAAGCGGAAGTGTTTCTTTAAACGAAATTATTCCTCCAACCGAAAAAAAAGCATGTTCCTTTGAACGCATTTATTTTTCCCGCGGAAGCGATGCCGAAATTTATCAAGAGCGTAAAGATTTAGGAAAATTAATTCTTCCTGCTGTTTTAGAAGCAATAGATGACGATACCGACAATACTGTTTTTTCTTTTATTCCAAATACTGCTGAAACTTCTTTTTACGGAATGGTAGAAGCAGCTAATGATTTTTTAAATCAACGAAAAAATCAATTTATTTTAAATAACAGAAAAACATTAACAAAAGAAAAGTTGGAGCAAATTCTTTCTGTTAAAATTAGAACCGAAAAAATTGCTATTAAAGACGTTAAACTAAGAACATTTATTACCGAAGATAGCAGTCGCGACGATTTAGTAGCTCACGTGTATGATGTTACTTATGGTGTTATAAAATCAACTGACAATCTGGTCATAATTGATGACAGTATTGTTAGAGGTACTACTTTAAAAAAGAGTATTCTTAAAATGATGGATCGATTAAACCCAAAACGTATTGTTGTTGTATCATCAGCACCACAAATTCGCTATCCCGATTGTTACGGAATTGATATGGCAAAGTTAGAAGGCTTAGTTGCCTTTCAAGCTACAATGGAACTATTAAAAGAAAGAAATTTATACAATTTAGTTGATGAAGTGTATTTAAAATGCAAAGCACAAGAAAATCTAAAAGACTCAGAAGTAGTTAATTATGTTACTGAAATATATTCGCCATTTAGCGATATGGAAATATCAAATAAAATAGCTGAATTGTTGATTTCTGAGGATATAAAAGCTGAGGTTAAAATCATATTTCAGTCGGTTGACAATCTGCATATTGCTTGTCCGAAAAACCTTGGTGATTGGTACTTTACTGGTAATTATCCTACAGATGGAGGAAATCGAGTTGTAAACCGTGCTTTTATGAATTTTTATGAAGGTAAAAACGCAAGAGCTTACTAATATTTACAATAAAGTGTAGTTAATCGAGT
The DNA here is from genome assembly GCA_031408335.1 of Flavobacteriales bacterium. Lineage (GTDB taxonomy): Bacteria > Bacteroidota > Bacteroidia > Flavobacteriales > Flavobacteriaceae > Flavobacterium. Next base: position 77,301 of record JANNWH010000017.1, read on the forward strand.
TTTATTGCATTTTATCTAAAATATAATAATGTTAAATATGTTTGTATTTATATTTGAATTACCATAGCATTAGTAGGTTAAGTTTATGGTAGATTTGGGGCAAAAAAGGTGAAAGAAATTTCACCTTTTTTATTTTAATATCTTTAAATTCTCCTATTCAGGTAAATAATACCACCATTTGCCTATTACTCCAATATATTTTAGTTTATTAAACCTGAAAAGTAATTTAAGTCAGTACTTTTGTAATATCATAGAATTTAGTAGGTTAAATTTATGATAGATTTGGGGCAAAAAGACGTTCACCTTGGTGAACGTCTTTTTAATTTTATTAATTACGAAAGCTAAAAAACCTCAAATTAGTCTATTTACTTATTTGAGGTTTAAAATTATACAAAAGCTAATTTATTTTTCTTGTTCAAAAAGCCTTGTTACTTCATCCCAATTAATAACATTAAAAAAAGCTTCAATATAATCAGGACGACGGTTTTGATAATTTAAATAATAGGCATGTTCCCAAACATCCATAGCTAAAATTGGAGTTCCGCCACAACCTACTTCTGGCATTAAAGGATTGTCTTGATTTGGTGTACCACAAACATCTAATTCACCATTTTTTTTCACACAAAGCCAAGCCCAACCTGATCCAAACTGGGTTATTCCAGCTTTAGAAAATTTAGTTTTAAATTCATCAAACGAACCAAATGCTCTATCAATTGCTTTTAATAAATCACCTCCAGGTAAACCACCACCATTTGGCGACATAATGGTCCAAAATAAATTGTGATTATAAAATCCTCCACCATTATTTCTAACGGCAGCATTCGATTTGTCTAAATGATGTAAAATAGTGTCAATCGATTTTCCTTCTAAATCGGTTCCAGCAACAGCAGCATTTAAATTTGTTGTATAAGCATTGTGATGTTTTGAATGATGAATTTCCATCGTTCTCGCATCAATATGTGGTTCTAATGCATCGTATGCATAAGGTAATTTAGGTAATTCAAAAGCCATGATATATATTTTTAAAGATTAGTAATTAAATGAATTCAAAGTTATAAATTTAACTTCAAAAAAAATTATATAATAATAGTATAATGTTATCAAATTATTATTAGAAGCTATTCCTGCTTTCCACTGCAATCTTTTATTTTTTAAAAGCAAAAAATAAAAGGATTTTCGCTGCAATCAGGGCTAAAAAACAGAATATTATGAACTTCAACTTACAACCAAACCATCTTAATAACGAATTATTAACGTTAATTCCATTGCAGGAAAATGATTTCGAAGAACTATATCAATTGGCTTCAGATCCATTGGTTTGGGAACAACATCCAAATAAATTGCGCTACCAAAGAGATGTTTTTCTAAATTATTTTGAAGGTGCTCTACTCTCAAAAGGCGCTTTCTTTGTGCGAGAAAGCAATACTAACCAACCAATTGGTTGTAGCCGATTTTATGATTTTGATAAAAAAGACAGTTCAGTTATTATTGGTTATACTTTTATTGGAAGAGCTTTTTGGGGAAAAGACATTAACAAATCGTTAAAAAAAATCATGCTCGATTATGCATTTCAATATGTAGATAAAGTCTATTTCCATATTGGAGCCTTTAATATTCGTTCTCAAAAAGCCATTGAAAAAATCGGCGCCACAAAAATTAATGAATTTGAAGTCGAATATTATGGCGAAGATTCCAAATTAAATTATATTTATCAAATAAAAAACCCTGACATTATTTAAACTCTAAAAGGGTTAAACTATAGCTATGAATAAACCAGCTTTCTCTATTTACGATGCTTCTGCAGGCTCAGGAAAAACCTATACTTTGGTAAAAGAATATTTAAAAATTATTTTATTATCCAATACTAATGATGCTTATAGAAATATTCTTGCAATCACTTTTACAAACAAAGCGGTGCATGAAATGAAAAGCCGAGTGTTAGATAATCTTTCCCAGTTTGCCAATAATAATCCAACAGTAAAAGCAATGCATTTGATGCAAAACATCAAAAGCGAAACCAATTTAAGTATACCTGAAATTCATTCCAAAGCAAAAAAAATAATCAAAAACCTAATTCACAATTATGCTGCTTTTGATATTTCAACAATAGATAAATTTACCCACAAAGTTATTCGTGCTTTTGCACACGATTTAGGTTTGCCAATTACTTTTGAAGTTTCGCTAGATACTGAAAATTTGTTAACTGAAGCCGTTGACGCTATTATTTCTGAAGCTGGCGAAGACGAAACCATAACAAATCTACTTGTAAATTTCACTATGGAAAAAACCGATGATGATAAATCTTGGGATGTTTCGCGTGAAATTATGGAAATAGGAAAACTGATTTTAAATGAAAATAACCGAGAAGAAATTAGTCATTTTAACAAAAAAACTATTTCCGAATTTGTTGCTATAAAAAATAAATTAACCGAAAAGTGCAACCAAATTGAAAAAGAAACAAAAGTGCAAGCAGATGAAGCTTTACAATTAATTGACAAAAACGGAATTGATTTAAAATCGTTTTCTAGACAAACTTTTCCAAATCATTTAGTAACTATTCAGCAAGGAAAATTCAATCCTAAAAATAAAATGTTTTATGAGTTTGAGCACATTCAAATTAACAGTAAAGCCAAAGATTCAGATGTCATCGAAAATATAATTCCAAATTTATTAGCTATTTTAAAATCAATTTACACCCAATTTGAAAAGAAACATTTTTATGAAGCGTTCATTAAAAACATTACCCCACTTTCTTTAATGAACACCCTGAGTAACAAGTTACAAGAAATTCAAAAAGAGCAAAATACACTTTCAATTTCGCAGTTCAATAAATTGATAAACGATCAAATTCAAAATCAACCGGCTCCATTTATTTATGAACGTTTAGGCGAAAAATACCGTCATTTTTTTATCGACGAATTTCAAGACACATCCGAAATGCAATGGCAAAATTTAATTCCGCTAATTGATAATGCACTTTCTAGTGAGGATTTAAATGGCGAACGGGGTTCATTAATGATAGTTGGCGATCCAAAACAATCAATTTACAGATGGCGAGGCGGAAAAGCCGAACAATTTATCGAATTAAGTAAAGATAAAAATCCATTTGTGAATCCGAGTAAAAAACTTTTTCCTTTAGGAATTAATTGGAGAAGTTACGATGAGATAATCAATTTCAATAATCAATTTTTTAATTTTTTAAGTTCAAAATTTGAGAATTCAGATTATAAAGACTTGTACGAAAACCACTCACATCAAGAATTTAATGATAAAAAAGGAGGTTATGTCAACCTTTCTTTTATTCCGAAAATAATAAGAGATGATGATCTTGCCGAAGTTCTAGAGGAAGAAAATACAGATAAAAAGGAGTTGTATTTAGATGCAACTTTACACACTATTTTAAAAGTTAAAAACAAAGGATTCCATTATAATGACATAGTTATTTTAACACGTAATAAAAAACCCGGAATTGCGATTGCAAATCATTTAATAAAAAATGGAATTCCGATAGTTTCTTCCGAAAGTTTGTTACTTGGCTCATCTTCTGAAGTGCAAGTATGTATTCATATATTGCGATATTTAAAAAACAATAAAGATCTTGAAGCCAAAGCTAATTTCTTATATTATCTAGCTAAAAACCGCCCGATTTTTCGGGAAATTAATTTACCAATTCACGACTTTATTTCAAACGGAATGAAGTTGAAAAACGAAACCGAATTTCAAAATTGGCTAACTGAAATTAATGTTAATGTATCGTTTCAAAACATAAGAAAAAAATCGCTTTATGAAGCAGCAGAAATTATTATCCATAAAGTAATTCCAATTGAAAAACAAAATGCTTATATACACTATTTTTTAGATTTAATTTTGGAGCACGATTTAAAAAAACAAGCAGGAATTTCTGATTTTCTATATTATTGGGAAAACAATTTTGAAAAACTGAGTATTCCATCTCCAGAGGATACCAATGCAATTCGAATTATGACTATTCATAAATCGAAAGGGTTGGAATTTCCGGTGGTAATTTTTCCTTTTGCAGATGAAAATTATTCCCTAAATAAAGGCGATAAAATTTGGATTGCTGCCGATGAAGAACAAATTGGTTTGCCAAAAGCATTGGTTTCTAAAAATGCAACTGTAGAAAATTTTGGTGCAGCAGCATTGTTGGTTTATAAACAGAAGAAAGAAGAAGACTTATTAGACAATATTAATATTCTATATGTAGCATTGACGCGTGCCGAAGAGCAATTATATGTAATTTCTGAAGTTCAATCTAAAGCTAAAACTACTAATGAATATCCGAATAATATGGCAACTTTCTTTGTAGAATTTCTGAAAAATGAATATAACGAAGAAAAATTAGAATATGATTTTGGATTGTCTGAAAAAATATCTTCCCCAAAAGAAGTAGTCTCAAATGCGATAAAAATTCCGCAAGTTTCACAAACAATTAATCCTAATAGTATTAAAATTTCCCAAAGAGAAAGTGTAATGTGGAATACTAAGCAGCAAAATGCAATTGAATTTGGGAATACTATTCACGAAATATTATCGTTGGTTACAACTAAAAAAGATATAGATTTATCAGTAATAAAAGCCATAGAAAATGGTATGATTCAATTTACCCAAAAAGAAGAAGTGCAAAAATCTATTGAAGAAATAGTTACTCACAAGGAACTACAAGTCTTTTTTAATGAAGGAAATAAAGTGTTTAATGAGCAAACAATCATACAAAAAGAAGGCAAAACTGTAAAACCAGACAAAATGGTTATTAATCAATCCAATGAAATGTACTTATTAGATTACAAAACGGGTTTGCATCTTCCTAAACACAAAAAACAATTAGAAAATTATCAAAACGCTATCGAAAAAATGGGTTTTAAAGTGGTAAAAAAAACGCTGGTGTATATAGGAGAAACAATTGAAGTGGTACATTTGTAAAAAATAAATAGAAAAATAAATTAGTTACAGATAAAATTAAAGACATGTACGGAAAAATGCAACAACATCTGCAAAACGAATTGCAAACCATTAAAAACAATGGGATTTTTAAAAAAGAAAGAGTAATTACTTCGCCTCAAGGAGCCGAAATAGTTGTAAATGGCGAAACAGTATTAAATTTTTGCTCTAATAATTATTTAGGATTATCATCACATCCAGAAGTAGTTCAAGCAGCAAAAGACACTTTAGATTCCCATGGATTCGGAATGTCATCTGTTCGATTTATTTGTGGAACTCAAGATATTCATAAAAAATTAGAACAGAAAATAGCTAATTTCTATGGAACCGAAGACACTATTTTATATGCTGCTGCTTTTGACGCCAATGGTGGAGTTTTTGAACCTTTATTAGGTGAAGAAGATTGCATTATTTCGGATAGTTTAAATCACGCTTCTATTATTGATGGAGTTCGATTGTGTAAAGCGTCACGTTATCGGTACGAAAATTCCAATATGGAGGATTTGGAGCAACAATTAAAAAAAGCGGTTACAGAAGGAAGAAGATTTAAATTAATTGTAACCGATGGAGTTTTCTCTATGGATGGACTAGTAGCACCTTTGGATATAATTTGTGATTTAGCTGATAAATATGATGCATTAGTGATGGTTGATGAATGTCATGCAGCAGGTTTTATTGGCGCAACCGGAAAAGGAACTCTTGAAGCAAAAAGAGTTATGGGAAGAGTTGATATAATTACTGGAACTTTAGGAAAAGCACTCGGTGGAGCCATGGGTGGATATACTACAGCTAAAAAAGAAATTGTTGAAATTTTAAGGCAACGCTCTCGTCCTTATTTGTTCTCGAATTCATTAGCTCCAGCAATTGTAGGAGCTTCAATAAAAGTTTTTGAATTACTAGAAATGGATACTTCTTTAAGAGATAAATTAGAAAGTAACACCAATTATTTTAAAGAAGGTTTACGAAAAGCAGGAATTGACTTCATTGATGGCGATTCAGCAATAGTTCCTGTAATGTTATATGACGCAAAATTATCTCAGATTATGGCTGACGAATTGTTAAAAAAAGGCATTTATGTTATTGGTTTCTTCTATCCAGTAGTGCCAAAAGACAAAGCCAGGATACGAGTACAATTGTCAGCAGCGCACACCAAAGCTCATTTAGACAAGGCATTACAAGCTTTTATAGAAGTAAGTAAATTGTTAAAAATTATATAAAGTAGAAATTTTAACAAACATTTTGATATTTCATTTATTGGTATTACTTTTGTCACATTATATTTTTATAATCTAACAAAAAATAAGTATGAAACATCTTAACAAATTATTTGCTTTATTGATGCTATTAGGATTAAGTTCTCAAGCTCAAGATAGTAACAACAAATGGGCTATTGGGTTTGGTGCAAACGCAGTAGATGGAGGTAGAGTAAGCGCTGCTTCTAAAGTTGAGGATCAATTTTCTCAATATTTTGACGCTAACAAGTATTGGAATATCGTTCCATCGGTGTCTTATGTATCAGTCTCTAGACACGTTGGGAGTAATTTCTCTTTCGGATTAACAGGTTCTGTTAACAGAATTACAAAAATTGTAGGAGAAAGAGCATTTGACGCAGCAACAAACACTAACGACTATGTTGTATCTAATCCTGGAGATTTAATTTATTATGGTATTGATGGAGCTGTTAAATATAGTTTTATGGGTGCTCTTAAATCTAAAGTTATAGATCCTTCTATTCACGCTGGTGGAGGTTACACATGGATCGGTGACGAGGTTAAAGGTGGAACTGTAAACGGAGGTTTTGGTTTAACTTTATGGTTTACCGAACAAGTTGGTCTTTCGTGGGTTTCTACTTACAAACATTCATTTGATTCAAGAGAAGATAATTTTTCTGTACCTACACACTTGCAACATTTTGCAGGTTTAACATTTAAATTTGGTGCTAAAGATACAGATGGTGACGGAATATACGATAAAGATGATGCTTGTCCAGAAGTTGCTGGTTTAAAACAATTTAATGGATGCCCAGATACAGATGGTGATGGTCTTCAAGATAGCGAAGATGATTGTCCTGAAGTTGCTGGAACAGCTGAAATGAGAGGTTGTCCTGATACAGATGGTGATGGTATAGCCGATAAAGATGACGCTTGTCCAGAAGTTGCTGGTTTAAAAGCTTTCAACGGTTGTCCTGATACTGACGGAGATGGTATTGCAGACAAAACTGATAAATGTCCAGACGTTAAAGGTCCTAAAGAAAACAATGGTTGTCCTTGGCCAGATAGAGATGGAGATAAAGTCCTTGATAAAGACGACAAATGTCCAGATGTAAAAGGTACTGTTGCTAATAAAGGTTGTCCTGAAGTTTCTGATGAAGCTATCAAAAGATTAAATGATTATGCTAAAACTATTTTGTTTGACACTAATAAAGCTACGTTCCAACAAAGAACTTACCCAGTGTTAGAAGCAATCACAGCTATTTTAAATGAATATTCAACTGCTAATTTTGCAATTGAAGGACACACAGATAGCGATGGAAAAGATGCTGCTAATCAATTATTGTCTGAAAATAGAGCAGGTGCAGTTAAATCGTACTTAGTTGAAAAAGGTATTTCTGCTTCTAGATTAACTTCTGCTGGTTTTGGTGAGTCTAAACCTATTGATGTAAATACTACTAAAGCTGGTAAAGCTAATAACAGAAGAGTTGAAGTGAAATTAGTTAGATAATTTCTTTCTAAAATATTTTATTTAAAACGTCCCGATTTATTGGGACGTTTTTTTTATTTTTATAAAATGGCAAACACAACTTTTATACAACAAATTGCTCAAGTTATATTAAAGGACTATTCTGAAACTTTATCAGATACAATTATAGTTTTACCTAATAAAAGAGCAAAAGTGTTTCTAATTAATGCTTTACATAAACAAACTAATAAAACCATTTTTGCACCACAAATAATAAGCATAGAAGATTTTGTTCAAGAAATAGCGGGAATTAGAGCTATTGACAATATTGAATTATTATTCGAGTTTTATACAGTTTATTTATCAGTAACAGAAAAAGAAATAGATCCTTTCGAAACTTTTGCCAATTGGGCAAAAACGCTATTGCAAGATTTTAATGAAATTGATCGTTATTTACTTGAACCAGATAAAATATTAAAATACCTTGAAAATATTAAAGAAATCGAACATTGGTCTGTTAACACAGACAAACGAACTGATTTAATAACAAACTATTTAATTTTCTGGAAAAAACTACCACTTTATTATCATTCACTTTACAACCATTTATTCAATAGAAGAATAGGTTATCAAGGTTTAATTTATAGAGAAGCAGTAAATAACTTAAACCATTTTTCTGAATCAATTGCTCTAAAAAACTTTATTTTCGCCGGATTTAACGCACTCAATAAAGCGGAAGAAACTATTATACAACATTTATTAGCTATTGATAAAGCAAAAATTTATTGGGATATTGACGAAACATTTTTAAACGATTCTTTTCAAGATACTGGTCTTTTTCAAAGACGATTTAAAGCAAAATGGAATTTTTATAAATCGAATCCTTATCAATGGATTACTAACAATTATCAACAAGAAAAAAACATTCAAGTAATTGGAACGCCTAAATCAATTGGACAAGCTAAAATAGTAGGTAATATTATTGAAAAACACAGCAATGAAAACAATGGTGAACTTCAAAATGTAGCTATAGTTTTAAGCGACGAAAGTCTTTTGCTCCCAATATTGTATTCATTACCAAGAAATGTAGAATCGTTGAATATCACTATGGGATTTTCTAGTAAAAACAACCCAGCTCAACTGTTAATTTCCAAATTATTCAAGACACACACTTCGGTATTGTCCAGAAATTCAAATAGTTATGTATTCTATTATAAAGATGTTATTACTATTTTGACACATCCATTAATTGAAAATTTTGTTTCTGCAACTGAATTAGTCAATCAAATTAATCAAAATAATTACACTTTTATTTCACATAAAAAAATAATGGATTTGCATCCTAATTCCAATCTACTTTTTCAATTACTATTTGAAAAATGGGACACAAATCCAGTCGCTATTCTTAAAAACTTAGCGCAAATTTTATTGCTAATTAAATCAAATTTGAGTCGCGATAATGAAGACGAAAAAATTACAAATGCATTTGTTTATACTATTTATAAAGTTATAAATCAACTAACTTCTTATTTTTCTTCCAACCAAAACATCAATAATATTGAAACATTATATGCTGTTTATAAACAAGTGATAGATGTTGCCGAAGTTTCTTTTGAAGGTGAACCATTAAACGGGTTGCAAATTATGGGCGTTTTAGAAAGTCGTGTACTCGATTTTGAGACTGTAATTATAACATCGGTTAACGAAGGCAAATTCCCGGCTAGTAAAAGTATAAATTCGTTTATTCCATACGATGTAAAAAAAGAATATGAATTGCCAACATTTAAAGAAAAAGATGCCATTTACACCTATCATTTTTATCATTTATTACAACGCGCGAAAAATGTATATTTGTTGTATAACTCTGATAGTGAAGGATTGGATGCAGGAGAAAAAAGTCGTTTTATTACACAATTAGAAGTCGAAAAACAACCCAAACACAACCTGACTTTTCAAATTTATAATGCCAACGTTCCCCAAATTGCATACCAACCAATTGTAGTTCCAAAATCGGAAAGCGTTATGATTCGTCTGAAAGAAATTGCAGATAAAGGATTTTCGCCTTCATCGTTAACAACCTATATTAGAAATCCAATTCAGTTTTATTTTCAAAGAGTTTTGCGCATTTCAGAAACCGATGAAGTAGAAGAAAATATTGCAGTAAAAACTCTTGGAACAATAATTCATGGAACTTTGGAGGAATTATACAAACCTTTAATTGGAAGAGTATTAACTGTTTCTGATATAGAAAAATGCAATAAAAATATCGATAAAGAAGTAGTTATACAGTTTAAAAAGATATATAAAGAAGGTGAAATAAAAAAAGGTAAAAATTTATTAGCTTTTGAAGTTGCTAAACGAAATGTAAAAAACTTTTTAAATTTAGAATTAAAATCCATTCAAGAAGGAGATGAAATTCAAATTATTGCTCTAGAAACCAAATTAGAACGAATTTTAAATCATCAAAACCTGCCTTTTCCAGTAAAAATTGCTGGTAATGTGGATCGAATTGAAAAACGCAACGGAAAAATCAGAATCATCGATTATAAAACGGGTACAGTTACTAAACCAAACGTAACTTTAAAATCATGGAACCGATTAACGGCAGACATTAAAAACGATAAAATCATTCAACTTTTATCGTATGCCTTTTTGTTTGAAGATGTAGCTAAAGGTTTTGATATTGAAGCTGGAATTATTTCTTTCAAAAATTTAAAGTCTGGATTTTTACCTTTTAATTTCAAACAAGAAAAAGAAATTACCGATTTGGTTTCTCCTCAAATAATGGAAAAATATATCGAAGAAATAGTGGTTTTGTTAAATGAAATTTTGGATGAGAACATTCCTTTTGAGGAGAAAATGTAATCGCTCAGCCTCAAAGAAAAAAGGACAAGTTTCGTTAAGTTTTTTTGCTAAGTTTATATAAAACTTTGCACCTTTGTGGTTAAATCCTTTTCAAAAAAGCCAACAAAACCTTCATCAATTCCTCTCGATTTTCAATATGACTCATGTGTCCGTCTCCGAAAGTCGTAAGTTGAACATTTGTACCTTCTATTTGCTCTAAATTATCTTCATAAATTAAAACACCATCTTTTTTACCTAAAATAAGATGAATTGGATAAGTTGCAAAGTGCAAAATAACTTCTCTGTCTTTTCGAATTTTCATTCCTTCAAGTGAAGCAATTATTCCTTGCAAAGGTGTTTTTAACGCTTCTAATTTTACTTTTTCAATTTCGTTATCTAAACGTTCTCGATTATCTTCATTAAACAAATTAGCAATGCTCATTCGAACAAAAGCAGTATAATTTTGCTTCACGGCTTTTATAGCTCTATCGCGATTGGCTTTTCGTTCGTCGCTATCGACTTTAGAAGTCGAGTTTAAAAGCACCAAACCTTTCATCATTTCTGGATACAATTCGGCGAAAGCCAGCGCTATATAACCGCCCAAAGAATGTCCAATAAAAATTGCTTTTCGAATTTTTAAATTGTGTAAAACAGCATGAATCATGTCGGCTTGATCTTCCATCGAGTGAACATAACCCAAGCAATCGCTTTCACCATGACCTAATAAATCAATTGTAATAACACGATTTCGCTTTGAAAACTCAGGAATAAAAGCGTTCCACATTTCTTTATTTTCTAAAAAACCGTGTAATAAAACGACAGCAGTTCCTTTTTTTTGATCGGTGAAGGATATTTTGGTGTTTTTGACGATGGTGGTTTTAGTCATGAATTTGAGTTGTCGGTTGCGAGTTGTCGGTTGTGCGTTGTAAAATTATGACTTTATTTTTTTTGAACTACAAAAGAATCAAAAGAAAATGAAAGACACAGAAGCTAAAAAACTTTTGTGCCTTTTGTGGTTGAAACAAAAAAACGGCTCACTTTCGTAAACCGTCTATTATCTCTCATCTATTTTCTATTTTTTTTCTAAGAATTCATTATCGATTCAATCTCATCAACCTCAATCGGAATATTTCGCATCAAATTAAACGCTGCTCCTTTTTCTTGAATTACCATATCATCTTCAATACGAATTCCGAAACCTTCAGCAGGAATATATATACCAGGTTCCACCGTAAAAACCATATTGGCTTGCATTGGCTCATGTAATAATCCGTAATCGTGTGTGTCTAATCCCATGTGATGTGTGGTTCCATGCATGAAATACTTTTTGTAGGCTGGCCAATCTGGATTTTCATTTTGCACATCAGCTTTATCAATCAACCCTAATCCTAATAATTCAGAAGTCATAATTTTGCCCACTTCAATATGATATTGTTTCCAAAAAGTACCAGGAACCAACATTTTTGTGGCTTCGTTTTTTACTCGTAAAACAGCATTGTACACTTCTTTTTGTCGGTCAGAAAAACGTCCAGAAACGGGAACCATTCGCGTCATATCGCTCGAATAATTAGCATATTCAGAACCAACATCTAACAATATCAAATCGCCGTCTTTACATTGTTGGTTGTTTTCAATATAATGCAATACATTGGCATTATTTCCTGACGCAATAATTGGAGTATATGCAAATCCTTTTGAACGATTTCTAAGAAATTCATGCGCAAATTCGGCTTCAATTTCGTATTCCATTACATTGGGTTTTACAAAATTTAAAACTCTACGATATCCTTTTTCGGTAATATCACATGCTTTCTGAATCAAATCAATTTCTTCACTTTCTTTAATAGAGCGAATGCGTTGTAAAATAGGATTCGATTTTTCTACTTTATGAGCTGGATAAGTTGCTTTCCACCAATTAATAAATCGAGCTTCACGAGTTTCAGTTTCAATTACAGCGCGATAATGTTCGTTAGTATTAATGTACATTGTTTCGGCATACGTCATCACTTCTTTCAACGTTTTATGAAAATCGTGCAACCAAATCACCGATTTTATTCCAGAAACTTCAAAAGCACGATCTTTAGTTAACTTTTCACCTTCCCAAATGGCAATGTGTTCGTTGGTTTCTTTCAAAAAAAGAATTTCCTTTAAATGCTCATAAGGTGCATCTGGAAAAAGCAATAAAACACTTTCTTCTTGATCAACTCCCGATAAATACAAAATATCGCGATGTTGTGCAAAAGGCAAAGTGCTATCTGCTGAAACAGGATAAATATCATTCGAATTAAAAACAGCAACGCTATTTGGATTCATTTTCGAAATGAATTTAGCTCTGTTTTTAATGAATAAATCACGGTCAATTTGATGGTATTTCATAAATTTATTTTTATAAGAAATTTGCTGTATAGATTTTTATTTAATTGATTTTGATAAGTTCAAATTTAGAAAGATAAATGCATATAGATGTTAAATGAGACTTAAAATAGCAAATTCTTTTCTTCAAGTTTTTATCTTTAACCATCAAAATCATTAAAATGAGAGCATTATCAATAGTTTTTTTAAGTATGTTTTGTCTATTAGGTTTTTCGCAAACTAAACTTATTGCCTTTAAAAGCCATAGCGGAAAAAACGAAAATTTTAAAATAGCGTTAGAAAATAATTTATTTGACATAGAAAACTCCAATTTGGGTAATGCACCAAATCGTTATGAAAAAAACGCAGTTTTAGATTCGGTGATTTATGTCTCTGACGGAAAAATAATACTTGTTACTAGTAAAATTTGTACAGAATACGATAGAAATCATGATTCAATCATAGATTCTAGAAAATGGAATGCAGGAAAAGAAGAATTTTACAACCATCCATTATTTTCGAAAATTCATTCGTTAGATAGTATAAAAGAAGTTTTAAAAGAACAATATTTTTTTAAAAATGATATGGATAAAGTTGTTTTTATCGGATTTGATAACGGAGTAAAAAAAATAAAACACGATAAAAAAGACAAAAAAAAGTCGGAGATGCCTTTTGTAAATTCGGATGCTAAATTTCCTTCAAAACCAATATTGATTTTATTCTTATTGTTTTTTTCTTCTATAATTGCTTTTTTTAGTTGGAAAACAACTACTTTTAAAAATAAAGTTATTTCCTAATGAAAGCCTTTTTTGAAAAAAGCACTGCTGTTTTTTTTATGCTCGCATTTTTGTTTATTCCTTTAACATTTTCAGGATTAGATTGGCAATTTCAACTTACACGATTTTTATTTTCTAGACCAACATCGTACTTTCAAGATTTATTTTTCCCAAACGCATTAACAATTATTGATTTTTCATCTGATACAATTCGGTTACATATTTTGCTCTTTATTTTACTATTGATTTCGATGATATTGGTTTTTTTATTTAAAAAAGTTAAAATAAAAAAAGATAAAACTGTACTGATTTCAAAAGTAATTTCTTGCTATTATCTTGCTTTTATATTATTGAAATATGGATTTGATAAAATTTTTAAGGCTCAATTTTATTTACCAGAACCCAATATTCTCGTAACACCTTTTGGTGATTTAAGCAAAGATATTTTATATTGGAGCACTATCGGGACTTCCTATTTTTACTCGCTTTCAATGGGAATTATTGAAGTTATTACTGCTTTTTTAATTCTTTTTAGACCAACTCGTGTTTTAGGACTTTTAGTCGCAATTGGTGTTTTTGTAAATGTTATTTGTATTAATTTTGGATTTGATATTTCGGTTAAAATGTTCTCAATTTTCTTGTTTTTTACAACAATTTTTGCAGTTTCAACGTATTTAAAAACACTTTTTATTTTTTTTATTTTTCATAAAACCACATATTTAAATGATAGAAACGAAAAACTATTTATAAACAGTTTCTTAAAAAACGGGTTGAAAACATTGGTAATTGGATTTTTCTTAATTCAGATTTTGTATCCGTATTTTCAATCGAAAAATTTTAATGACGACAACCAACAACGTCCTTTTCTGCATGGTGTTTATCAAGTAATTGAAATGAAAAGAGGAGATAAAATCGTTAATAAAAATAATTTTCCTATTCAAAAGATAGTTATTCATCGAAACAATTTTATCATTTTTCAAGATGAAAATGATAAAATGACCGATTATCATTTCAAATTAAATAAACAAAAAAAGCAATTAATTATAGAAAATTATAAACAAAATAGCTTTGTTGCAAATTATGAATTCACCAAAAAAGACAGTACTTTTAGACTCAATTTTAAAAACTATTTTATTGTATCTAAAGCAATAAATTGGAAAAAATTTCCAGCAATAAATAGCAAGTGGCATTATACAATTGATCAAATTCTTTATTAATATGAAAAAAATTACTATTTTACTTTTTTTATTTTCTCTATGCATACAAGCTCAAGATAAAAAAGCCTACCAACTTTTTGATAAAAACGGAAAGAAAACAACTTACGAAAAACTTTTAAAAGCGACTCTAAAAACAGAAGTAGTACTTTTTGGAGAATATCATAATAATGCCATTTGTCATTGGCTGCAATTAGAATTAACCAAAGATATTGCAGAAAAAACAAATGTTGTTCTCGGAGCCGAAATGTTGGAAGCCGACAATCAGAAGCAACTTAATCACTATTTATTAGGAGAAATAAATCAAAAACAATTAGATTCTACCGCTCGACTTTGGAAAAATTATTCAACCGATTATAAGCCTTTAGTCGATTTTGCAAAAGATAAAAATATTCCATTTATTGCAACAAATATTCCGCGACGTTTTGCAAGTATCGTTTTTAAGAAAGGATTAGAAGAACTGCAAAATCTAACCGATGAAGAAAAATCTTGGATAGCACCATTGCCAATAGAATTCGACATAAATCTTCCAGGTTATCAGGGAATGATGACTATGCAAGGCGGACATTCTGGTGATAAAATGCCAAAAGCTCAAGCTATAAAAGACGCAACAATGGCTCATTTTATTACTGAAAATTTAAAACCTAATTCCGTTTTTATTCACTACAACGGAACCTATCATTCCGATAATTTTGAAGGAATAAATTGGTACTTAAAAAAATACAATTCGGCGATAAAAATTATAACAATTTCAGCTGTTGAACAAAAAGACATATTTAAATTAGAAATAGAAAATTATAATAAAGCAGACTATATTCTCGTTATAGATGAAGACGTAACAAAAACCTATTAAATTTTTCTAACTGATTTGAAGTTATATTTTTATTTTCCAATTAGTTTTTATTAATAAATCAAAATGCAACTTATGAAAAAAATCATTTTATTAGTAACGTTAATTAGTTCAAGTTTTGTGTTTTTTTCTTGCGAAGATCAAGATGACACTGTTTCTGAACCAATGTTGATTATAAATTTTAAGTTTGATCCCAATCAAACACGATTAAATAATTTAGGTTTGCCATCAACTGTTCCAGCCGGAAATGCAGCTCAAACTCCAATTTTTAATTCAATTTCAGCTCATTATATAGAATTTGCTCCAAATGCAAATACGCAATTAGGTCAAGGTGATGTTGTTTATCATGCTCAAGAAACAACTCTTGGTGGAACTAGTGCCATCGATTTTAGTCAATCTAAAATTGTTGGATCCGAAGAAACTTTTTTAGAAATTCCATTAAAAGAACTTGCGTCAGGAAATTACGAATGGCTTCGTGTTTCATTATCCTATCAAAATTATCAAATAAATGTTAGAAGCCTCGGTGTAGATTATGCCGGAACTTTTGCCAGTTTTGTAGGATTTAAAACTTATATAGGATCACATTCTATCGGAAATAATTTTTTTGATGTAAATGCAAACAGAGCACAAGGCTATTGGGCATTTGCTCTAAATGATTTCCCGTTTTCATCCTCTGGACAAGCTCCAGAAAATGCAACAACGGTTCCCAATCCTTTGGCTGCAACATCACCAATTCCGGTAGGATCTTGTGTAGTTACAGGAAGATTTACTACTCCATTAGTAATTACAGGACTAGAAAAGAATAATGTAGTTGTTACTCTTAATCTTTCAATTAATAAAAGTTTTGAATGGCAAGAAATAGCTCCTTTAGACGGTAAATACGAACCAGGTGTTGGTGAAAATGTAGTAGACATGGGACTACGTGGTTTAATTCCAACTTATGTAAAATAAACAGGTTTAATTTTAGGTATTAAAAAGACTCTTTTATTCATTTCAATTCAACAATTGTTAAACTCACTTTAAATTCATTATAAATTACAACGAAAAGGTTGTAGTTAATTCGAATTAGACGTATTTTTGTGTGATTTTTTATTAAATTTTACTCAATTATGGCAGAATCTAAAGTATTAAAGTCTTCTATTGCTAAAAAAGTAGCAATGGCACTTTCGGGACTTTTCTTAATTTCTTTTTTATCACTTCATTTTTTTATAAATCTTACTTCAATAATTGACCAAGATACCTTTAATGTATTTTCTCATTTTATGGGAAACAACGGTTTAATTCAATATGTAATGCAACCCGTTTTAATTATTGGAGTTGTTTTTCATTTTGTGATGGGATTTGTATTAGAATTAAAAAATAGAAGTGCCCGACCAATTCAATATGCAAAATATAATGGCGCAGCAAACTCTTCTTGGGCTTCTAGAAACATGATTATTTCAGGTTTAGTTGTTCTTGCTTTTCTTGGTTTGCATTTTTACGATTTTTGGATTCCAGAAATGGTATACAAATACGTAGATGTTAATCCAATTGACGAAACTAGATATTATTGGGAATTAGTACATAAATTTGAAAGTCCAGTTCGAACAGGTTTATATTGTGTTTCATTTTTACTATTAGCAATGCATTTATGGCACGGATTTAATTCGTCATTTCAATCGGTTGGATTCAATAATAAATTTTCAAAATCGTTACATAAATTAGGATATGCTTTTGCAATAATAGTTCCTTTCGGATTTATTCTAATTGCATTAGTTCATCATTTTAATAATTAATAGTATATGAAATGCGCAGCATTCCATCTGACCTATAAAAAAACAATAAAAACTTACAGATGAAATTAGATTCTAAAATACCAGAAGGTCCTATTTCTGACAAATGGACCGATTATAAAGATCATTTAAAATTAGTGGCACCCAATAATCGACCAAAAATTGATATTATTGTTGTAGGAACTGGTTTAGCTGGAGCTTCGGCAGCTGCTTCACTTGGTGAAATGGGATATAATGTTAAATCATTTTGTTTTCAAGATTCTCCTCGTCGAGCGCATTCAATTGCCGCTCAAGGCGGAATTAATGCAGCTAAAAATTATCAAAATGACGGAGATAGTACGTTTCGATTATTTTATGATACTATAAAAGGTGGCGATTATCGTGCTCGTGAAGCAAACGTTCATCGGTTAGCCGAAGTTTCGTCAAATATAATCGACCAATGTGTAGCGCAAGGAGTTCCCTTTGCAAGAGATTACGGTGGATTATTAGACAATAGATCGTTTGGAGGAACGCAAGTACAGCGTACGTTTTATGCGGCGGGACAAACAGGGCAACAATTATTACTTGGAGCGTATTCTGCACTTTCAAGACAAATTGGTTTAGGTCGTGTGAAAATGTTCAACCGTCACGAAATGCTCGATTTAGTAAAAATTGACGGAAAAGCACGCGGAATCATAGCTCGTAACTTGGTAACTGGAGAATTAGAAAGACATTCTGCTCATGCAGTTGTAATTGCTACGGGTGGTTATGGAAACGTTTATTTTCTTTCCACTAATGCCATGGGAAGCAACGTAACTGCAGGATGGAAAATTCACAAACAAGGCGCTTTATTTGCTAATCCGTGTTTTGTTCAAATTCATCCAACATGTATTCCAGTTCACGGAACCAATCAGGC
This sequence comes from Flavobacteriales bacterium, assembly GCA_031408335.1. GTDB lineage: Bacteria > Bacteroidota > Bacteroidia > Flavobacteriales > Flavobacteriaceae > Flavobacterium. Next base: position 95,642 of record JANNWH010000017.1, read on the forward strand.
AAAATTGACATTAATGTCAGAATCTCTCAGAAATTCTGGACGTATATGGGTTCCAAAAAAGAAAGAAGATGCACAAGCGATCCGTGAAGGAAAATTAAAACCTTCACAAATAGCAGAAGATGATAGAGATTATTATCTGGAAAGAAAATACCCATCTTATGGAAATTTAGCGCCAAGAGACATTTCTTCTAGAGCTGCAAAAGAACTGTGTGATCAAGGTCACGGAATCGAAGCTAACGATACTAACGAAGGAGTTTATTTAGATTTCTCTACCGAAGTTCAAACTAAAGGAAAACAAGCTGCTTATGCAAAAGGGAATCATAATCCTTCAGCCGATGAAATTACTGCTTTAGGAAAACAATGGTTGGAAGAAAAATACGGTAACTTGTTTACCATGTATCAGAAAATTACAGATGAAAATCCATACGAAACTCCAATGAAAATTTATCCAGCTGTACATTATACTATGGGAGGCGTTTGGGTTGATTATAATTTACAATCTACTATTCCGGGTTGTTTCGTTGCAGGAGAAGCGAATTTCTCCGATCACGGAGCCAATCGTTTGGGAGCATCAGCATTAATGCAAGGTTTAGCCGATGGTTATTTCGTATTGCCTTACACGGTTTCTAACTATTTAGCAGATGAAATTCGAACAGGTAAAATCGCAACCGATTCTCAAGAATTTTCAGATGCTGAAAACAAAGTAAAAGAAACAATAGATAATTTTATAAACAATAAAGGTTCTAAAACAGTGGATCATTTTCACAAACGTTTGGGATTAATCATGTGGAATAAAGTTGGAATGGGACGAAACGAAGCAGGCTTAAAACAAGCTATTGCTGAAATTGCTGCTTTAAAAGAAGAATTTTACAAAGACGTTTACGTGCCTGGAAGTGCTGACGAATTGAATCCAGAACTAGAAAAAGCACTTCGTGTGGCTGATTTTATTGATTTAGGACAATTAATGGCTAGAGATGCATTACAACGTAACGAATCTTGTGGAGGTCACTTCCGTGAAGAATACCAAGATAGTGAGGGCGAAACGCTTCGAGACGATAAAAATTTCTCTTTTGTTGGCGCATGGGAATACAAAGGAAACGATATCAACCAATCGGAACTTCACAAAGAAGAATTAAAATACGAGTTTATTAAAATTGCAGCTAGAAATTACAAATAAAAAGACATGAGCGCAGCAAAAAACATCAATATACACCTTAAAATTTGGCGTCAAAAAAATGCTAAAGCTAAAGGAAGCATAGAAACTTACAAATTAGATAATGTTTCTACAGCCAGTTCATTTCTAGAAATGCTAGATCAATTGAACGAACAACTCATCAATGATAAAAAAGAACCAGTAGCCTTTGATCACGATTGTCGTGAAGGAATCTGTGGCATGTGTTCGCTATACATCAACGGACGTGCACACGGACCAGATACCGGAACCACAACCTGTCAATTGCACATGCGTAAATTTAACGATGGCGATACGATTTTCATAGAACCATGGCGTTCTAAAGCATTTCCTGTTATTAAAGATTTAGTAGTTGACAGAAGTTCTTTTGACAGAATTCAACAGGCTGGAGGTTTCGTCTCAGTAAACACATCAGGAAGAACTATGGATGCGAATGCGATTCCAATTCCGAAACACGATGCCGATAAAGCCTTTGAAGCAGCTGCTTGTATAGGTTGTGGAGCTTGCGTGGCCAGTTGTAAAAACGGGTCAGCTATGCTTTTTGTCGGAGCCAAAGTATCGCAATATGCATTATTGCCGCAAGGAAAAGTAGAAGCAACAGCCCGAGTATTAAATATGGTGCGACAAATGGATGAAGAAGGATTCGGAAATTGCACCAACACGGGAGCTTGCGAAATTGAATGTCCAAAAGGCATTTCTTTAGAGAATATCGCTCGTATGAATAGAGAATATCTGGCTGCGAGTATGAAATAATCAGATGTCATTGCGAGGAACGAAGCAATCTAAAACGCATTTCGTAATTGGGATGCGTTTTTTTATTCTGGCGTTTACGGGCTGTGCACTATATCTTTTGCGCCAAACAATGGCACAAAAGGATGCCGTTACCATCCCTAACGCACACTCCAATTCATAACAACTTTTCGATAAAAATTGGTATATTTGAAAATCAAATCAACACCAATGAAATTCTTTTTTGCATCTTTACTACTCGTTTTTTCGGCTGTAAGTTTCAGTCAAAATCTTAATCAACACGTTAATCCAATGATTGGAACCGGCGGTCACGGACACACGTATCCAGGTGCCACAGTGCCTTTCGGAATGGTACAACTTTCTCCCGATACCAGAATTGATGGAAGTTGGGATGGTTGTTCGGGTTATCACTATGAAGATTCTATCATTTACGGATTTTCACACACACATTTAAACGGAACAGGATGCTCCGATTATGGCGATATTATGTTAATGCCAACAATGGGAGAACCAAAACTCAATCCAAAAGAATATGCCTCTTCTTTTTCTCATGCTAATGAAAAAGCTACTGCTGGATTTTATTCCGTAAAGCTAGACAAACACAATATTGATGTCAATTTATCTTCTTCAACACGAGTCGGTTTTCATCAATATACCTTTAATAATGAAGGTTTAGCAAACATTATTCTTGATTTGAACCATCGCGACAAATTGCTATATGGCGATGTGAAAGTTATTGACAATAAAACCATAGAAATTCTTCGCAGAAGTGAAGCTTGGGCAAAAGACCAATACGTTTATGCTCGAATTGAATTTAGCAAAACCATGCAAATCAATAAAGTGGAAGCCAATCAAGAAAATAGAAAGGATTTTTATTCAGGAACGGTTTTAAAAATTAGTTTTTCTAAACAAGTCCAAAAGGGCGAAAAAATTTTAGTTAAAGTATCACTTTCGCCAACTAGTTATGAAGGAGCAAAACTAAACATGGCTGAAGTAAAAGGCTGGGATTTCAATAAAGTGAAAGAAGACGCAGAACAACTTTGGGATAATCAACTTTCTAAAATTCAAATCATAGAGACCAATACAGATAACCTAGCCATTTTCTACACTGCTTTGTATCACACAATGGTACAGCCAAACATTGCTCAAGATATTGATGGGAAATACCGAGGCAGAGATAATAAAGTACATAATGGAGAAGGATTTGATTATTATTCAGTATTCTCACTTTGGGATACGTTTCGTGCAGCACATCCGTTATATACTTTAATTGAAAAGAAACGCACTGCCGATTTCATCAATACATTTCTAAAGCAATACGAACAAGGAGGAAGATTACCTGTTTGGGAACTTTCTTCTAATGAAACCGATTGCATGATTGGTTATCATTCGGTTTCGGTCATGGCAGATGCAATGGTAAAAGGAATTACAGGTTTTGATTATGAAAAAGCGTTTGAAGCCTCAAAACATAGTGCTATGCTTGATCATTTAGGATTGGAAGCCTACAAAAGACAAGGTTTTATTTCTATGGATGACGAGCATGAAAGTGTTTCCAAAACATTAGAATACGCTTACGACGATTGGTGTATTGCCCAAATGGCAAAACTTTTAAACAAGAAAGAAGACTACGATTATTTTATGAAACGTTCTCAAAGTTGGAAAAACGTTTTTGATTGGAATACGGGTTTCATGAGACCTAAGAAAAATGGCGGCTGGGACAAACCTTTCGATGCTAAAGAAATCAACAATAATTTTACTGAAGGAAACAGTTGGCAATATTCGTTTTTTGTACCACAAGATATTCCTGGAATGGTTGAAGCTTATGGTGGGAATGATAAATTTGAAGCCAAACTCGACGAAATGTTCAACAGTGAAAGTAAAACGACTGGTCGCGAACAAGTCGATGTTACTGGATTAATTGGGCAATACGCTCACGGAAACGAACCCAGTCATCACATGGCGTATTTGTATAATTATATTGGAAAACCAGAAAAAACCAAAGAGAAAGTACATTACATTCTAAATAATTTCTATAAAAACACACCAGACGGATTAATTGGCAACGAAGATTGCGGACAAATGAGTGCTTGGTATGTATTGAGCTCGATGGGAATTTATGCGGTAACTCCAGGAAGAGATAATTGGGAAATAAATTCGCCTTACCACGAAATAGTAAAAATGAATTTAGAAAATGGGAAGTCTTATCAAGTTTATTCTCCTAATGCTAGAACAGGATTGTTTGCTCAAGATGGTAGAGAGACTATAGAGGAAAGTTTAAAAAATATCATTCCAGTTCCTTTTATTCAAGCTCAAAGCAAATCATTTAAAGATAAAATGAGCGTTGAAATCGTTTCACAAAACAATCAAAAAAGCTATTATTCATTTACCAACAAAGAAGATTTTCAATTGTATAATGAACCAATTGTAATCGATAAGTCATTAACAGTTTATGCTTTCTGTACAAATGAGTATAGAGAAAATAGTAGCACTATTTCCGCCAACTTCTTCAAAAAACCAAATAATTATACTATCACCATCAAATCAATTTACGACAAACAATACCATGCTGGCGGGGCAGATGGAGTATTAGACGGAATTCACGGTACCGAAAACTGGCGCAAAGGTGATTGGCAAGGATATCAAGGACAGGATTTTGAAGCAACAATCGATTTGCAATCAGTAAAAAATGTATCCAATTTTAGCGCTACATTTTTGCAAGATCAACGATCATGGATTGTAATGCCAACCAAAGTCGAATACTTTTCATCGACAGACAATATCAATTTTACTTTAATTGGAACTGTAAAAAATACCACAGATCCAAAAGAAACCGAAAATAAAATCCAAAACTTTAACTATAATTCTATCAAGAAAATTAACGCAAACTATATTAAAATCAAAGCCTACAACTTCGGAAAATTGCCCGAATGGCATCAAGGTGCTGGAGGTGATGCTTACATCTTTATTGACGAAATAACCATTAAATAAAATCCGCGAAAATCCACGTTTTCACAAAGTGAATCCGTTTCATCCGCGTTCCAAAACTATGAAAATAGCTTTAATTCAAACTTCATTATCATGGGAAAACCCCAGTGAAAACAGAACTTCACTTCAAGAAAAGTTTGCTTCTATTTCGCAATATGTCGATTTGATTGTATTGCCCGAAATGTTTACCTCTGGCTTTACCATGCATCCAGAAAAAATCGCCGAAACAATGAAAGGCGAAACGATTTCGTGGTTAAAAGAAATCGCAAAATCTAAAAACTGTGCTATTACTGGAAGTTTAGTAATTGAAGAGAACAATAACTATTACAATCGTTTGGTTTTTGTTTTTCCGACTGGTGAAATTAAGCATTACAACAAACGTCATTTGTTTACTTTGGCTGGTGAAGACAAAGTGTACACATCGGGAACTAAAAAACTAATAGTCAAATACAACGGATTTAAAATTTGTCCGCTAATTTGTTATGACTTGCGTTTTCCAGTTTTTTCTCGAAACGTTGAAGATTATGATGTATTGATTTACGTCGCCAATTGGCCAAAACCTCGTATAAATGCTTGGGATATTTTGCTCAAAGCTCGTGCAGTTGAAAACATGTGTTTTACTATTGGTCTAAACCGAATAGGAACAGACAACAACAATCTAGAATATGTTGGTCATTCACAAGCTATTGATTTTCTGGGTAATTACATTCAAGAACCACAAGAAAATGAAGGGGTTTTTATTGTAGAATTAGACAAAGAATCAATGTTAGTAACGCGTAAAAAACTAGCTTTCTTAAATGATAAAGACAGTTTTACCATTTTATAAATCTTTTGTGTCTTATGTGTTTATTTTTTTTACCACATAAGTCACATAAGAAGAAAAACTTTTGTGCCTTATGTGTTTAAAATTATTTTCCCACATCAAAAGGCTGTTCCACATCCCAATTGGCTCTAACGTCAATTTCTTTTGGAAAATAGATCACTTCTTCGCTCAATTGTTTTTCCATATAATTACCTGGACTCCAAAAGCCATCTCTATCATCATCATATATCAATCGTAAAGTATATTTATTTGGGTCAATCAAATTAAAATCGATAGTAGTTTCTTTTTCAGAATATTGAGTAGCTAAAATTTTACCTTCACTATTTGTTAATTCTACAATCACAGGAAAACGCTTTACTTTTTCAAGAATAACGCTTAAATTTCCGTAATCGGAGGTGTTTTCAGTAGTAAAAAAATACCTTAGACTATCGTTAGAACGTTCGTAAAAATCAGTCAAAGCATTTGGTAAAACTGTTATAGTATATTTCTCTAAAGGTTGTTTATCAAAATCAAAAATCAATTGTTGATTCCATTCATCATAATTAGTTTTGAAGCTTATGTTAACCGAATCTTTGTTAATTAATTTTATTTTAGAATTGTCTATTTTTAGTAAGGGTATCGATGAGTTTATCTTAAATTTCTCACGTAAAGGTAAATTTCCGCCACGTTCTGTTGTAAAACTCAAAGTGTCTTTTTTCTGATCTTTTAACTTCAAAACAAAATTTGTATTGGTTTTATATTGCGAAACGGTAATCGAAATCGAATCGTTTTTTATCGGTTGAAACCAAATTTGCAATGAATCTTTTTTCGGGAATTGCGTTACTTTAAACGGAATGGTTTCTCCTGCATTTTTAACATCATATCGCAAGTCTTTTAAATCACCTTCATAACCAATAACAGCTCTATTTCCAGACACCTGATTTGGTTTTAGTGCTTTAAAAGGCAACTTTTCTTTAAACAATTCCAATTCATACAACGTATCATTTGGCAATGTGATAAAATCTTTTATAAACCCAATTTTATCTTGTTTAGGATCAAATTTATTGTTTTTATTAGCGTCTTTTAACGCAATTAAACGGTATTTCCCTTGCTTTAAATTTTCTAATTTTAATATCTTTAAACTGTCAAGCGAATTGGTAATATATCTAGGCGATTCTTTGTAAATAGTTGAATCAGAATATGTTTCATTCACTTCATATAATAATATCGAAACAAATGATGGTAATTTTTTCTCCAATACATCTTTAAAAGTAGCATTTAAAGCCAACGAATCGATGTAATTTCCAGTGGAAAAAACATATTTAAATTGTTGTAAAACATTACTTTCGTTATTATCTTCAATACTTTGACCAAAATTAAAGCTATACGTAGTATTTGGCAGCAAATCTTCTTTAAGTTTTATTGTAATAAATTTACTGGGATTGTTAGGTAAAATTTCTGGAGTTTTAGTCATTGGAGGCGAAATAATCAACTGTTTTCCAACATTTTTAAGCTTTACATATTCATTAAAATACAATTTTATTTCTTTTCCATTAAAATTAAACGAACCGTTTTTTGGCAAACTACTTCTCAAAACTGGAGCCAAAGTATCTTTAGAACCACCAGTAATTGTGCCTCTTTTGGCACAACTTGTCATCGATAGAATAAAAATAAAAAATATAAACGTAAAAAATAATTTTTGCATATTCCACAATTTTTCAAGTCACAAAATAACAATTATATTTAGTACAAACGAAATCTTTTATACTTTTATTGGGAGCTAGTTGCTGCTTTTTATGTTTTTAAAACTTCAACATTCCGTGTTCAAAATTCATTATTCAATATTTTAAACAATGAATGTTGACCCGAGCCAAAGGTGAACGGAGAGAAGCTAATTTTGAAATGTTACAATTCTAAAATAATTTTGAATAATGAATTTTGAACAAGGAATTTTGACCCGAACTGGAGGCGAACGGAGCGAAACTAATTTTGAAAAGTTTAACCACATATTCTTTAAATATGCGACATTGCCATACAAACAATACTTACTTTTACATTAGGAATTTTTAATAAAGCTCTCGAACAAGCTTCTAAAGTTGAACCTGTAGTAATAATATCATCAATTAATAAAAAATGTTTACCAGTCAATGAGGCATCAAAATGAACATCAAAAATTGTCGAAACCAATTCGGTTCTTCCCAACAAGTTTTTTTTAGTTTGTGTTTTAGAATAAACAGTACGCACTAAAATACCATCATCATAAGGAATTGACAAACTTTTTGACAACGCTTTTCCAAAAGTTGTCACCTGATTGTAACCGCGTTCTTTTAACTTTCTCGAATGCAACGGAACCGGAATAATACAATCAATTTCGAGAATTTCTTTTACGTTTTTTAATTCTTCAGCATACCAAAAACCAATAGCTTCGCCAATTTCTTCATGACCTTTGTATTTTAATTTATGAATAAGCTCTTGAACAATTCCTTTTTTATGGAAATAAAACAAAGCGACAGCAAATTCTATCGGAACTTTTCCGTAAAATTTTGAAATAGCTTCGTTTTTTGGATAGTTGTGAAAATTAGATAGCGGAATTTCGTGGCGACAAACTGTGCAAATCACAATTTCATTAGTCTGTAAAAAAGAATTACAACCACCGCAAACTCTAGGAAAAAACAAATTAATTAGGCTTTGAAACATGATAAATGGCTTAGATAAGAACTCGTTTGAACTTTTTTGATTGTAGCGAAAAATAGATATTTTTAGTTTCAGATTTTGGGTTTTTTGAATTTCATAGCATCGCTATGGAACGAAAAAAAGACGAAATATGAGGCAGAAAGACTATTTTGCAGCCAATTAAAAAAAGTTTAAATGAATTCTCAGTATAAATTTAAATAAAAAAACAATTCAATTCAATATTTAGTCCCACTTTTTATATTTTTGCACCATTATGGCAAAACAAGAAGATTTATTTAAGAATGTAGTTTCGCATGCAAAAGAATACGGATTTATTTTTCCGTCAAGCGAAATTTACGACGGATTAAGTGCAGTTTATGATTATGCACAAAATGGTGTTGAATTAAAGAAAAATATACGCGAATACTGGTGGCGAGCAATGGTTCAGATGAACGAAAACATTGTTGGTTTAGACGCAGCAATTTTGATGCATCCAACAACTTGGAAAGCTTCTGGTCACGTAGATGCTTTTAACGATCCGTTAATTGACAACAAAGATTCTAAAAAAAGATACCGCGCCGATGTTTTAATTGAGGATTATGCCGAAAAATTAAATCTGAAAGCCAAAAAAGAAATCGAAAAAGCAAGAGAACGTTTCGGCGCTTCTTTCGATGAAGAACAATACAAAACGACCAATCCTAGAGTAATGGAATACCTTTTGAAAGAAAGAGAAATTCTAGAACGAATGGGAAAATCATTAGGTTCGGGCGATTTAGAAGATGTAAAAGCATTAATTGAAGAATTAGAAATTGCCGATCCAGAAACTGGTTCTCGAAATTGGACCGAAGTGCGTCAATTTAATTTGATGTTCGGAACTAAACTCGGAGCTTCAGCAGATACTGCTATGGATTTATACCTTCGTCCAGAAACAGCACAAGGAATTTTTGTGAATTTCTTAAACGTACAAAAATCAGGTCGAATGAAAATTCCGTTTGGAATTGCTCAAACTGGAAAAGCATTTAGAAACGAAATCGTAGCACGACAATTTATCTTTCGTATGCGCGAATTTGAACAAATGGAAATGCAATTTTTTGTCAAACCAGGCGAAGAAATGAAATGGTATGAACATTGGAAAACCTCACGTTTAAATTGGCATTTGTCACTTGGATTAGGAAAAGAAAATTACCGTTTTCACGATCACGAAAAATTAGCACATTACGCCAATGCAGCTGCTGACATTGAATTTAATTTTCCTTTCGGATTCAAAGAATTGGAAGGCATTCATTCACGAACCGACTTCGATTTAAAAGCACACGAACAATTTTCGGGTAAAAAATTACAGTATTTTGACACCGAAACCAATTCGAACTACGTTCCGTATGTTGTAGAAACTTCGGTTGGATTAGATAGAATGTTTTTGGCGGTTTTCGCAACATCGTTACAAGAAGAAACGTTAGAAGACGGTTCAAATAGAACGGTTTTGCGTTTGCCTTCAGTTTTAGCACCAACAAAAGCAGCGGTTTTACCTTTAGTAAAAAAAGATGGTTTGCCAGAAGTGGCACAAAAGATTATCGACGATTTAAAATGGGATTTTACTGTTGCATATGACGAAAAAGACGCTGTTGGAAGACGTTACAGACGACAAGATGCATTAGGAACGCCATTTTGCATCACTGTGGATCATCAAACTTTAGAGGATGAAACGGTTACTATTCGTCATCGCGATTCAATGAAACAAGATCGTGTTAAAATCTCGGATTTAAAAGCAATTATTAACGATGAGGTTGCGATGAGAAACTGGTTGTTACGAACAAAATAAACAACAAATTTATAACCGCAAATTCGCATATTAGTATTTTTAATTTGTGAATTTGCGATTAATTTTTTACTAATAAAAGGATTAAAAAATATTAAAAAATATTAAAAAACAGAGTGCGTTAATTGACAATTTTTTAGTCTATTATCTTTCATCTATATTCTTTCTTCTGTTTTACTCTTCCGATTTAAACTGAATTTCCGTCAATAAAAAGTCTTTAACCTTTTCCCACGTTTTTTCGTTTAACGAATACGAAATGTTGTTTCCTACATTTTTTCCTTTAATAAGTTTCACTCGTTTTAATTCGGATAAGTGTTTGGAAACTGTTGATTGTGCCAAAGGCAAAACTTCTAAAAAATCACCACAAACACACGATTTCGAATGCAATAAAAACTGTATTATTTTCAATCGCGCTGGATTTCCTAATGCTTTTAAAATGTCAGCTGTTTCATTGATTTTAAAGGCAAAACCAAAAGTTTTTGTAATTCCCATATCGCTATATTGTCAATTATTTTTTGTGCAACTAATTTAGTAAACCTTTTTAAAATCTATTCCTAAAATTAAATTTAATAATTTAAAATCGGACCAAATTTAGTAAAAGTTAGGTTTACTAAATCTTCTGAAATTAGATATTAAATAATAACCTGTAAAAACAATTGATTTTTTATTATAATTAACTGATTATCAATTCGGTAATTTGATAAAGAAAAAGTACAATATCGCAATATATAAATAACATTTTTTTTTAATTTTTCAATCAGCTTAATTCAAAAAGGATTATTATTCTGTAATAAATTAGATTTATTCTCTCAAAAAAAAATTCAATTGTTAATTACTTATTTATTTTAGTATTGTTTTTATTTCAAAAGTGCCATTTTTAAAGAGTATTTTAAGTTTTTCTGTTATTCATCGACTATATTTTCCGTTCAACTAATAGTTGAAAATTTGTTTTGTTTTAATGACTTAGCATTATATAAATACTGTATTTTAGTAACGGATTTAAGATAATTTATAATTTTCGGTGTCCAATAGTTCCCAAAACTATCAAATAAAAAATTTAATTTTCTGATGTTAGCCTCAAACAAATAGGATAGCATTGACTAAAATTACATTCATTATAATTGACAATGATCAAAACAATATTTTGAAAACTAAAGCTGTTGCTGAAAGTTTTCAAGGTCTTGAGTTTGTTGCTAGTGCAGCTAATTATGAAGAAAGTTTGGATTGTGTATTAGAATACAAACCCGATATCGTTTTTTTAGGAATTAACCCCGACAATTCAACTTCAGATATATCTTTTAGTTTAATCAATGAATTGTATCGTTTTTTACCTCAAGTTCCGAAAATAATTATTACTGCTCAAAATGAAGGTTTAGCTTATGAAGCTATTAAATACGGCATTTTTGATTATTTAGTTCAACCTATTCAACAAAAAGATATTCGAAAAACATTAGCACGTTTGAACAGAGATTTGAACAGCGAAACCTCATTAACATCAGCTATTCTTTTTGAAGAAAAAGAGATGCAACACAAACAAATTAGTGTAGATGAAGATCCAATAATTGATGATGAGCCAGATACGATTTTAGATAATGAAACCATTTTTAAGGAAAATCATATTGATGTTTCTGAAAACAAGAAAGAATCTTTAAATCATGAAGAAATCAGCCACGACGTTACGTTTTCTGATGTAAATTCGGCTACCAAACCACTCATTATTTGTGTAAAATCGTATGGCGATTATCGGTACATTAAAGCTACCGACATTTGCTATCTTCAAGCTGATAATAATTCAACCGACATCCATTTAAGCTCTGGCGAAATGATTACCGCTTTTAAAACCTTAAAACATTTTGAAGGTGTAATGAAACATCCTTTTGTGCGAATTCACAACAGTTACATTGTCAACATCGATTTTGTATCGCGTATTCACACCGGAAACGCTGTTTGTCACATAAAAGATACTACAACAAAACTTCCTTTTTCTAAATCGTATAAAGAAAATATAGATGCAATTATTACAACGATTGCTTCAGGAAATTATTTGGAAATATAATACCAATTTTGTTTTTGAAATAAATTTGTATAGTTTCACCTTATGGAAAACAAGTCAATAAACGTTTTAATGATTGATGATCATGCACCAATTATTGAAGGATATAAATCGATATTATCCTATAATAAATCAGAAGTAGTAGTAATTACTAAAGAAGCTTACAACTGTGAATCAGCCTACAACATCATAACAAATAGTAAAGATCCTATTCTTTTTGATATGGTTTTTATTGATGTAACTTTACCGCCATTTATCGAAAAGAACCTGCAATCTGGAGAAGATTTGGTGCCTTTCATAAAAGAATATTTACCAAATGCAAAAATTGTTATTCTCACTTCCCATACCGAATCATTTGTTTTATTTCGGATTTTAAAAAACGGAAATCCCGATGGTTTATTGGTAAAAAGCGACTTCACTTCTGAAGAATTTTTAACGGTTTTTGACACCATTTTAAACAACGAAAAGTATTACAGTAAAACAGTACACAGATACCTCAAAGAGTTCGAAAACAATCCGAAAGTTTTAGATTATTACAACAGTCAAATTATTACATTGCTATCACAAGGCATCAAAACAAAAAATCTTCACGAGCATCTACATCTCTCTGTAAGTGCTATCGATAAAAGGAAAGCGACTATAAAAACGTTTTTCGGAATCGAAAAAGGAACCGACGAAGACATTATCCGCGAAGCTAGAAAACAAGGTTTTATTTAAACGATTTTTCATAAACAAATAAAAGTTTGGGCGTTTCTCCAATTAGTAAAAACTACGTTTTGCAAACTTGTTTTTAGGTAATTGGTGTTGCGTTTTTCGTTCCTCCCGATGAAAAATCGGGATCCACTGCAACCGCTAACGCAAAGCAGCAATGAATTACAACATTTTGTAAATAAATCAGAAATAAAACAAAAAATGTACAGAAAAACTGTACATTTTATCCAAAACACTTCTCTAATTTTACTTCAATAAAAAAGCAGTCTTACTTTACAAATGTTTTCGACGACACAAAGTAAGACTGCAAATAATTAAAAATTATAAACAAATTTATGAAATTTTTTTCAATTGGCATACGTGCCACAGCATTATTATTTGGCATAAACTCAGTCAGCCAAAACAATTTAAAAGAACAATTAAAAACACTAGAACAAAGTAGCATTACTACAAAATTGGATACTATTGTAACTAGTAATTTCGATTTAAAAAGCACCAATGCCTATGATGCTTTTGGATTAAATGTCAACCAAAACATCACTTCTTTACTAACATTTGTTGGTTCACAAAAACAAATTTCAACAGCTACTTTCGAGACAAGTATTAAACCCTATCTCGAAAAAATAATAAACCAAAGTAATGTTTCAACTATTGATTTTACAGATGACGAAGATCTTATTTTTGAAAGTTTTATAAACGTATTTGATTTTAGCAACGGAACAAATACCATACAATTATACGAAGATTTTATTGTCGAAAAGTATAAAAATCAAACCGGAAAATCACTCATTTTAACAGTAATTTCGTGTATAAAACAACTTTGTTTTTATGTGTCAAAAAAAACTACAAATACATTTATACAGTTCACTAACAACTGTTTACAAGAAAATTTAAAATCGTATAACCTTGTAAACTGGAAAATTTTTGCCTCAAATCCTGATGCAATACTCTATTGGACAATTGCTACTTGTGCTTGGGATTACAAACCAGAAAAATAAAAGCAAATTTTTAAAAATGTATAGAAAAACTGTAATTTTTATTTAAAACACCTTTTTACATTTACAAAATCATAATTTGAAGTTTTATAAAATAGAAGCACAGCCGAATACATGCCAATCATAATAAATACAATAACTAAGCTGTGTTTCTATTTGTTTTAAAGTTATTAAATTCATTTGTTGGGTGTAATTAGATTTTTATTGCTCATTATATAACAATTGTCACATTGAGCTTGTCGAAATGTATCTTTTTTATAGTCTTTGACAGGCTCAGACTGACATTTGTATTCTAATTGAGTTTATATTTTAATCGAAAATACCTTTTTCAACAGATTTTGATTGATTACACCCAACGGGTTAAGATAATAAAAATGTATGTATTTAAATTAGCTGGTAAAAACAAGGAGACTTACCATCTCAAGTGACAAAAAAACTTATTTCTTATAAATGATGAAATTAGAACACTTTTGTTTATTTTACAGGTTTGTTATTAAATGAAAGAACGATTAAACCAACCAAAAACCACAATCCCAAATTATAAAAATTCGACGACTTAAATTGGGATTATAAATAATTAAAATTATAAAAATGAAAAAATTAGTATTTGGCTTGATAGCCACAGTTTTATTTATGAACTTTTCAATAGCAAATCCTTTAATTAAAGGTAATTTAAATGAAATAGTTATAAATTTAAACAATCCAAAATCCATAAGTGAAGACCAAAATTTTATTGATTTAGTTTTAGAAATGGAAAATTTCAGTTTATACATATATGAAGCCATTAAAGACAAAAACCAAATTGAGAGTGTTAAAAACCAATTAGAAGAACTTAATAACAAAAGTTTAGATTACAACAATCAACTAATTGAAATTGATAAAATTTTTAATAGCTCAGTTTCTGAGAGAGTTGTAGTAAATATGAATGTTTTTTCACTAAAATGGAAACAAATTACAAGCAAGTACAAATATATTAATAACAATGAGTTAACAGATGCGTATGGTCTTGTTGTCGAAAAACTAATCAAAGAAAATAAAATTAATACATCTAGAAGAGGTTGGAGATATAGTTTATGTATTGTAGCAGCTGGAGCAGGAGCTGTTCTTTGTCATGCTGCTTGTGACACTACAGCTTTAGCAACAACAGCTGGTTTAGGAATACCTGCTTGTATAGCTTTATGTGGAACTTTACAAGTATTTGCAAGTGTTCAATGTTATGATAACTACGGAAAAAATTAAAAATTAAAAAAAACAGAATGAAAAATAAATTTGCACCCTATTTTTTACTATTTTTTATAGTAACTATTTTTATATTTCTAATTTTTCCTGAGAAATTGGCAGCTAATATATACGTAATAATAGCTTATTTAATAGGGTGTATAATTTTTATATATATAATCTACAAACAAAAAAAGTGAAATTAAAATGGCGAAAACACTTTTTTTAACTGCTGATTTTAAAAACGATGCATCTATATGGTGAAAAAAAACTGATTTAATGAATTTTTACATAAAAATGAACCTAAAAAACACTACAAGCCTTCAAAAACTAGAATTTTTACCATTACTGTTAATCGTAATTTTTAAATTCGGAATTCAAACCAACTCAAGTATAAGCCATCAAAACAAAATGATAGTTTTATATGTTTTTGTTGCCATTTCAACCGCTATATTTGGCTATTTATTAATGAAAACAAAAAGCACAACTGCAAAAAGTATTGCAAGTTTAGTGATCATCGTTTTGTTAATTTTTGTTTGTTGTTATTTGTTTTATTTTACGAAATAAATGCAATTAAAAAGTTATAGTATTACAGTATAAAAAAAAGTAATGAGCAAAAAAACGCTTTATCTCTCTCTAATTCTAGTGTTACTATTTTTTAGTTGCAACAAAAAAAGCAATCTCAACCAAGCCAACAATGATTCTATCGCTAAGTATTTAAAATTAGCGAGTACTGATAGTTTGGCTTTTTCATTACGAGATAAATACAATGAAAAGGTGTTTTCGCTGATTGATTTGAGTAGGAATGATAGTGTTTTGAGATGGTATTTGTGTCAAACAGCACATAATTTCAGTATAATAAAAAATAAAAAGCAGTATTATAAAATCAGTAAATTACATTTTGATAAATCAAATAAAGCAAAAGACACTCTAAATATAGCAAGATATTATAGTTATAGAGCTAGTTATCATAAGAAAATTAAGTTGTTTGATAGTGCTTTTTATTATTATATAAAAGCAGAAAAGTTTTATAAAAGAACAAACGATTATGAGGGATTGGCTAGAGTTTATTATTACAAAGGAGGATTACAATTTCATATAGATGATTATTTAGCTTCTGAATTATCTTTAAGACAAGCTTATAAATTAATAAAAAAAAGAAAGGCTGATGTTATCACAAGGGCTGTTTTAATTGAATTAGGAAATATCAATAATAATTTAGGAAATTTTAAAAGTTCTCTTAAATTTCAAGTAGACGCATTAAAAATAGCTAACAAATTAAAATTATCAACTAACAATAATAGAATTAATTATATTGGTACAAGTTTAAATAATATAGGCAATTCTTATAAAGAATTAAAGAATTTTAAAAAAGCAATTTACTACTTTGAAAAAGCCGAAAAGAACGAAGCAATTCTGAGGCTAGACAATGCACTTATGGCTTATTTATTTATTAATAAAGGCTATTGCCAAATGCAATTAAAACAATACAATGAACTACCCAATTTATTTACAAAATCCGCTAAGATATTTGATAGTTTAGGTATTAAAAACGAATGCTCTTTGAGTAATGTGTATTTATCAGATTATTATTTCAGAATAAAAGATACTTCTAAAGCAATTGCTTATTCTGAAAAAGCATTACAAATTGCCAAAGAATCAAAAGCTCCTTATTATTATTTAATTGCTTTAAGTCATGCAGGTTATGTTAATAAAGATAAAGCACCAAAATACATCAAACAATACCACGAAAAAAGTGATAGCATTCAATTTGAGCAACGAAAAGTGCGCAATCAATTCTACAAAATCCAACTCGAAACCGACGAAATCACGCAAGAAAAAGAAACGGCTATAAAACAAAAATGGGTCATTACATCAATTATATCAACTGTTTTACTTATCGTAATATTGCTATTTGTAATTTACAGGCAACGCGCCAATCAAAAAGAGTTGCAACTCATACAACTGCAACAAAAAGGCAACGAAGAAATCTACCATCTAATGCTCAACCAACAAAAAAAGGTTGAAGAAGCGCGCCAAATAGAAAAAAAACGCATCGCACTCGAACTTCACGATGGTATTATGAACCGTTTAGCCAGCACACGACTCAATTTGTTTGTATTGTCTAAAAAAAATGATGCCGAAACCATCGATAAATGCATAAGTTATATTGAAGACATTCACGAAATAGAAAACGAAATCCGCCATGTATCACACGATCTAAACCAAGATATTTTTACCGAAAAAGACAGCTTTAAAGCACTTTTAAACCAATTTGTTGTGGAGCAAAACAGCCATTTAAAAACCAATTACGAACTTCAAATCGATTCAAACATTAATTGGGATTTGATTTCAAGCCAAACAAAAATGCATTTGTACCGCGTTATTCAAGAGGCAACACACAATTGCAACACACACACTACAGCAACCACAGCAACCATTTGCTTTACTTTAGACGAAAATCAATTGTGCCTTTCCATTACCGACAATGGATATGGTTTTGACACCGAAAAAACCAAAGATGGAATAGGTTTAAAAAACATACAACAACGGGTTGCGTCACTAAACGGAACGCTTTCGATACAATCTAAAGAAAAAGAGGGAACTGCGATTTATGTAAAAATCCCATTAAATAACTACTAAATGACAGCTGTTGTAAACAAATACCATTTAAAAATACTACAGTGTGGTTGTTTGTTGGTATTGTTTGTTTTTTTGAGTTGTACGAATAAGGAAAATAATGTAGAACAAGCCACTACCGATTCAATAAACAAGTATTTAAAATTAGCGAGTATTGATTCGTCGACTTTTTCAGAAAGAGATCAATGGAATGAGAAGGCGTTTTCGTTGATTGATTTGAGTAGGAATGATAGTGTTTTAAGATGGTATTTGTGTGAATGCGCATTGAATTACAGTAGAACAAAAAACAAAAATCAGTATTATAAAAAAAGCAAACTACATTATAGTAAATCAATTGAAGCAAAAGACACACTTAATATAGCTAGATATTATAGATACAGAGCTGGTATTCATAAGAATACTACTAAACAATTTGATAGTATGTTTTATTATTACATTAAAGCAGAAAAATTTTATAAGCGAACAAACGATTATGAGGGATTGGCTAGAGTATATTATCACAAAGGAGGAATTCAATTTGATTTTGATGATTATTTGGGAGCTGAACTTTCAACTAACCAAGTATTTAATTTAATAAAAAAAAGAAAAGCAGATATTTTTACATATTATGTTTTAAATCGATTGGGAAATATTGCTCACAACTTAAGACACTATGATCAAGCTATTAAGCATCATGAAGAAGCATTAATGTTAGCAATTAATTTAAATATGACAGTAAAGTTTCACGGATTCGATTTTATTAATTCAAGTTTAAATAATATTGGAAACATTTATAAAGAGCAAAAAAAATATAAAAAAGCAATTTACTATTTTGATAAAGCACTTTCAAACAGAGAAGATATAAAAGAAGATATATTAACTGAGGCATATTTATTTATTAATAAAGGCTATTGTCAAATGCAATTAAAGCAATACAACGAATTACCTAATTTATTTATCCAATCAGCTAAACTATTTGATAGTTTAGGTGTTAAAAATGAGTGTTCTTTAAGTAATGTGTATTTGTCAGATTATTATTTTAGAATAAAAGACACTTCAAAAGCCATTTCCTATTCTCAAAAAGCTCTACAAAAAGCAAAAGAATCAAAAGCACCTTATTATTATTTAATTGCATTAAGCAACGCTGGTTATATTAATAAAGCAAAGGCATCAAAATACATTAAAGAGTACCACAAAAAAAGTGATAGTATTCAGTTTGAGCAACGAAAAGTACGTAATCAATTTTATAATATCCAACTTGAAACTAACGAAATCATCAAAGAAAAAGAAACTGCCATAAAACAAAAATGGGTGATTACGTCAATCATATCAAGTGTTTTACTTATCGTAATATTGCTATTTGTAATTTATAGGCAACGCGCCAATCAAAAAGAGTTGCAACTCGTACAACTACAGCAAAAAGGCAACGAAGAAATTTACCATCTAATGCTCAACCAACAAAAAAAGGTTGAAGAAGCGCGCCAAATAGAAAAAAAACGCATCGCACTCGAACTCCACGATGGCATTATGAACAAATTAGCCAGTACACGACTCAATTTGTTTGTGTTGTCTAAAAAAAATGATGCCGAAACAATCAAAAAATGCCTGACGTATATCGAAGATATTCATCATATAGAAAACGAAATACGCCATGTATCACACGATCTAAACCAAGATGTTTTTACCGAAAAAGACAGCTTCAAAGCACTTTTAACCCAATTTGTTGTGGAGCAAAACAGCCATTTAAAAACCAATTACGAACTTCAAATCGATTCAAACATTAATTGGGATTTGATTGCAAGCCAAACAAAAATGCATTTGTACCGCGTTATTCAAGAGGCAACACACAATTGCAAAACACATACTACAGCAACCACAGCAACCATTTGCTTTACTTTAGACGAAAACCAATTGTGCCTTTCCATTACCGACAATGGATATGGTTTTGACACCGAAAAAACCAAAGAAGGAATTGGTTTAAAAAACATGCAACAACGAATACAATTGCTACAGGGAACGTTAGTAATTGAATCGAAAGCCAATTTAGGAACTTCAATTTATGTGAAAATTCCGATGTAAAGGGAATTTTATAGAAAACTCTCACACAATCTTGTCATTCCGAGTCACTAGGACTCGAGCTTTAGCGAACAGGCGAAGCAATCCCACACACAGTAATTGCGCTATCTTTTATCTACAATATAATCACGTAATTTTTTCATTCTGAGGAACGAAGAATCCCACAAAGCAAATAGGAAATTAACTTGTGAGATGTTTCCTTTGAGAACATTACAAAAAATAGATCTATTTCTTATTATTCCGATTCCGAAGTTTCGAGAGAAGACTCGAGCGTTAGCGAACAGGCAAAGCAATCCCACACAAACCAATTTCATAACAGAATACAACTATAATCAGGTTTACTTCATTTGTTCGCATTGTTCGTGTTTCCTTGTTCAAAATGAACTATGTCCATCTACAAAAATCATCGACCAACTACATTTTTAAAAACTAAATAAAATTTAAAATATTGATTATCAATGCATTAAATTAAAAAAACCTCTTTTTAAACCTCGTAAAATCACCAGTTTTTATAAACTACTCATTCACCCAAATTTGGTGTTCATTCACTCACAAATGGCAACCATCTACCATATACACTACAATGTATATCAATGCAAACGCAATGCTGTAGTAATTTTGACATGTAAAAGCCCCAAACAGTTGATTAAAGTTCAATTGGCTTTTCTAAACAAAATCTAACAAAACAAAAACTTAGAAATTATGAAAAAATCTTTATTAATAATCGGAATGTTTTCTTTAATGATGGTATTAACTTCTTTTAGTACTCCTAATGAGACTGGAGGAGGAGGACAAAAAGGTCAATTAGGAGAATTCGCTGGAGATACTGGTGGTGGAAGTCAAAAAGGTCAATTGGGAGAATTCGCTGGGGACACTGGCGGTGGAAGTCAAAAAGGCCAATTAGGAGAATTCGTAGGAGATACTGGTGGTGGAAGCCAAAAGGGGCAATTAGGAGAATAAAAAATCTCACTCTTATATATTCCTAAAAACTATCAATAATTGTTGATAGTTTTTTTTTATAAATTACTTTAGTACTTTTGATAAAATTTATATTTTGAAAAAG
This sequence comes from Flavobacteriales bacterium, assembly GCA_031408335.1. GTDB lineage: Bacteria > Bacteroidota > Bacteroidia > Flavobacteriales > Flavobacteriaceae > Flavobacterium. Next base: position 116,595 of record JANNWH010000017.1, read on the forward strand.
ATACTTTTTTTATTTTGTTTATTTTTATTTTTGGGATGTACAAAAGATAAACCTAAGCCTGCTTCTTCAATTAAATCTTTTGATAGCATTAATTACTATATAAGATTTAATGATGAAGATAAATTGTCAGATTCTGAAAAAATTTTAAAAATTGATAAAGCATTCAAATTAATAAGCAAATTAGATAATACTAATGAAAAAAGAGAGTATTTATTTAATGTTGCTTTAATTTATTATAATATGAGGGAATGGTCAAAATTTGATTTATCCTCATCTATATTGTTGAAAAATTCTTTGACTTCAAAAGATTCATCTTCACTTGTAAAAGCCTATAGATATAGGGCAGGCTATTTAAAAAAAAATCAAGTATTTGACAGCTCTTTTTATTATTATTTAAAGGCAGAGAATATATATAAGAAAAAAGATGATAAATTTAATTATGCAAATATTTTATTTAATAAAGGCATTGTTCAATACTCGGTCAACGATTATTTAGGAGCAGATTTATCTTTAACAACAGCTTATTATATTTTTAATGATTATAATGATAAAAGAAAAACATATGAAACTGTAGCAGAAATAGCTGTTGTTGCTGCTGAGTTAGAAGATTTTGATAAAGCTATTAATTTTAACAACATAGCATTAAAAATCTTAGAAGAATCTGAATTTGACGATAAATTTTTACAAACAGCAATTTGTTTAAATAATTTAGGATATGATTATCAACAAAAGAAAGATTTCAAAAATGCAATTAAGAATTATAAATCAGCTTTAAAAATAGGGGATATTAGAAACCAAGACCCGGAATTATTTTCAACGCTTTTAGATAACTATGCATACTCAAAATTAAAATCTTACGATTTTAATAATCTACCAAAAATGTTTTTTGAATCATTTAAAATTAGGGATAGTATAGATAATTCAATTTCTAAGATATTAAGTTATAATCATATTTCAGAATATTATTTAGCAATCAATGATACAGCCAAGGCTAAAGCATTCTCAATGAACGCATTAAAAACCGCAAATGAATCCAAAAAAACTATAGATTTAATTACAGCATTAAAGCAAGCTTCAAATGTTGATAAAAAAAATTCCTCGAAATATTCTAGTGAATATATTAGATTGAATGATAGTCTACAAAATGTTGAAAGAAATTCCAAAGATCGCTTCGCTCGTCTCCAACTCGAAACAGACGAAATCATCCAACAAAAAGACATCCTCGAAGAAAAAAACCGCAACATTCTCAACTACTTCCTTGGCGCAATAATCATCGGCGGTTTTTTATTTTTTATTAGAATACAACGTTCACGCTCACGAGAGTTGGTACTCAAACAATCACAGCAACAAGCCAACGAAGAAATTTACCGCCTTATTATTTCGCACCAAAACCAACTCGAAGAAGGTCGCGATTTAGAAAAAAAACGCCTTTCTAAAGAACTACACGATGGTGTTTTAGGTCGATTGTTTGGTTTGCGTCTCAACTTAGACGGTTTAAACAACAGCGATGATCAAAGTGCCAAACAACAACGATTGGATTATCTGAACGAACTGCAACTTATTGAACAAGACTTGCGTGATATTTCGCATGAATTGAACAGAGAAAATTTAGTGTTGATTAATAACTTCGTTGCCATAATTAATAATTTATTAGAACAACAAGCAAAAATAAATCCGGCTAAAATAAAAACGATTATTGCTGACGATATCGATTGGGAAATAGTATCCAATACTTCCAAAATTAATTTGTACAGAATTCTGCAAGAAGCCTTGCAAAACATCAATAAACACGCCGAAGCCAAGACTATTTTAGTCCATTTTAGAAAAGATAAAAAAGGCAACTTGCTTTTTAATATTGAAGATGATGGTAAAGGTTATGATTTGAATGGTAAAAAAAGCAAAGGAATTGGAATGAAAAATATAGTGTCACGAACCCAACAATGTCAAGGAATCATCGATATTAAATCGGAAATTGGAAAAGGTTCAAAAATTATTATTACTTTTCCGCTCGAAAGCAAAACCATTAAAGTATAACAAAAAATGCCCCAAACCATTAAAGTTTTAATCGTAGACGATCATCCTTTCATCATTCAAGGATATGAAAATGTGATTAATAGATTTCCGAATAAAAAAATTGAATTCACCATATCCAAAGCAGTGGACTGCCAAACAGGTTACGAAACCATTATGAATGATGATGGTTATACTTTTGATATTGCTTTTTTAGATGTGAGTATGCCCGTTTATTTAGAACAAAATATTCAAACTGGCGAAGATTTAGCCAAATTACTCAACCAAGAAATGCCCGAATGTAAAATTGTACTTTTAACAATGCACTCAGAAAGTTTGAAAGTTCAGAAAATAATCGACGAAATTAATCCACTCGGATTGGTGATCAAAAACGATTTAACTTTCGAAAACATGTTATTAGCAATAGAAACTGTTATTAAAGGTGAAAAATATTATAGTGATTCGGTGATAAAATTTTTAAATACGCAACAAAAGGAAAAAATCTATGTCGATGTTATTGACCGACAAATTCTTCACTTTTTAAACAAAGGAATTCCGGCTGCTGATGTAGCTTTGTATATTCCGATTTCATCCAGTTCGGTGAAAACTCGAATTGAAAACATGAAAGAACTTATCGGAAAAAGCAAATATACCGACCAAGAATTAGTTGCAGAAGCTAAAGAGAACGGAATGATGTTGAAGTAATATAGACACGAATTTCACGAATTGTCACGAATTAAAGTGTTTAATCGATTTCAAAAATCTAAAATTCTTGAAGTAATTTGGCATTAAAAAATTTGTGTAAATTCGTGAAATTCGTGTCTAATTTTCTTCCAAAGCATCCCAACCTCTTGCTTTTAAAGGAATTTTAGTATTCGCTCTGGTAATTAAATGGCAACCTTCACTTTCTTGAACCATATGTCCGATAACAGTAAAATTCGGATTGGCTTTTATTTTATCAAAATCTTCTAAAGCAATAGTGAAAAGCAATTCGTAATCTTCGCCACCATTTATAGCGACAGTTGTTCCGTCAATATTAAATTCTTCGCACACATTAATAAATTGTGGATCAACTGGAATTTTCTCTTCAAATAAATTACAACCGACTTTACTTTGCTTGCAAATATGAATAATTTCCGACGATAATCCGTCCGATATATCAATCATAGAAGTAGGTTTTACTTCTAATTTTTCTAATAAAACCTTAACATCATGTCGTGCTTCAGGTTTTAATTGACGTTCTATCAAATACGTGTACGCATCTAAATCGGGTTGATTATTTGGGTTTACTTGAAACACTTGTTTCTCTCTTTCCAAAACTTGTAATCCCATGTATGCCGAACCTAAATCGCCAGTCACGATCAATAAATCGTTTTCTTTAGCACCATTTCTGTACACAATTTCGTCTTCATTTGCTTCACCAATTGCGGTAATTGAAATAATTAATCCTTTTTGAGACGAAGTAGTATCGCCACCAATAACATCGACATTATAAAATTTAGAAGCGTGTGCAATCCCGTCAAATAATTCCTCCAAAGCTTCTAACGGAAACCGATTGGAAACCGCTACTGAAACTGTGATTTGTGTAGGTTTTGCATTCATCGCACAAATATCAGAAACATTCACAACAACTGCTTTGTAACCCAAATGACGCAACGGCATGTACGACAAATCGAAGTGAACACCTTCAATTAATAAATCGGTTGAAATGACAATTTTTTTATCCTTGAAATCCAAAACAGCAGCATCGTCACCAATACTCGTTAAAGTGGAAGTTTGTTTTACATCAAAATTTTTAGTTAAATGGTCAATCAAACCAAATTCACCGAGTTGTGAAAGGGAAGTACGCTGCGGATTTTTATCTTCTATCATGTTGCAAAGGTACGAAGGTTTTTTGTTTGCCACAAAGTCGCTAAGACACTAAGTTTTTTCTATCTTTATTTAATTAATATAAGTTTTTATAAAAACATTTATGAAAAATCATCAAATCGTAACCCTAACTATTAATCCGTCTTTAGATAAATCGACTTACTTTAAAGGATTGGTTCCAGAACAAAAAATACGTTGTGAAAAACCAAGATACGATGCTGGAGGTGGTGGAATAAATGTTTCAAAAGCGATTACTAAACTAGGAGGAAATTCGATTTGTGTTTTTACTTCAGGCGGTTCATCTGGAGAAATGTTGGTAGAACTTATTCAAAAAGAAGGAATAGATACTGTAGTATTAAAAACTAAAAACTGGACTAGAGAAAATTTTATAGCTTTTGATATGTCAACCAAAGCACAATACCGATTTGGATTTCCAGGAAACGAAATAACTAATGATGAACAAAATAAAATTATAAAAATCATCAAAGAATTAAAATCCGATTATTTAGTCATTAGCGGCAGTTTGAACCAAGGACTAACATCTAATTTTTATCAGAAAATTGCCAAAATTGCAAAAGCATCAGGCAAAAAAGTAATAGTTGATACCTCTGGAGAAGCATTACAAAAAGTTTTAGAAAGTGGTGTTTACTTAATTAAACCAAATATTGGCGAATTGGCAAAATTAATAGGTGTTGAACGATTGGAATTTTCGGAAGTCGAAAAAGCGGCTAAGGCTATAATCGATAAAGGGAATTCTGATATAATCGTTGTTTCTCTTGGAGCAGAAGGTGCAATTTTAGTTTCAAAAAAAGAAACTCATTTTGTAAAAGCTCCTAAGGTAGAAAAGAAAAGCACCGTTGGCGCAGGTGACAGTATGGTTGGCGGAATGGTTTGGGCTTTATCGCAAAATAAAACACTAAAAGAAGCGCTGCAATTTGGCGTTTGTTGTGGAACCGCAGCCACCATGAACGAAGGAACGCAACTTTTTAAAGTGGAAGATGCAATGAAGTTGTTTGATGAAATGCAAAAAGTATAAAGATTTTCCTCAAACTTGTCATTTCGACCTTTTGGGAGACTCGAGCGAATGCGAACAGATGCAATAAATCTCATAAAATAGTTCAGATAATGAGATGCTTCCTTCGTCAGTATGACAAGATTGTGGTAACAAAAAACCCAACAGCTTTCGTTATTGGGTTTCTCTTTGTTCTTTTTTCTTTACTCTATTTTCTCAAACTAATCATTCAACTTCAAAACCGCCATAAACGCTTCTTGCGGAATTTCAACATTCCCAACTAAACGCATTCTCTTTTTTCCTTTTTTCTGTTTTTCGAGTAATTTACGCTTACGCGAAATATCACCACCATAACATTTGGCAGTTACATCTTTACGCAAGGCTTTTATGGTTTCCCGCGCAATGATTTTGGCTCCAATGGCAGCTTGAATCGGAATATCAAATTGTTGTCTTGGAATCAACTCACGCAATTTTTCACACATTTTTTTACCAATGTGATAGGCATTACTTTCATGAATTAAAGCCGATAAAGCATCTACAGATTGTGCATTTAGTAATACATCTAATCGCACTAATTTTGAAGTTCGCATTCCAATTGGCGAATAATCAAACGATGCATATCCTTTAGAAACGGTTTTTAATCGATCATAAAAATCAAATACTATTTCAGCTAAAGGCATGTCGAAAGTTAATTCTACTCTTTCGGTAGTTAAATACGTTTGGTTGGTAATAACACCACGTTTTTCGATACACAAACTCATCACATTTCCTACATAATCAGCTTTTGTAATGATGGTAGCTTTGATAAAAGGCTCTTCTACTCGGTCTAAACGAGAAGGTTCTGGTAAATCAGAAGGATTGTTAATTATAAATCCAACGTCAGGATCTTTTTTAGTATAAGCCAAATACGAAACGTTCGGAACTGTAGTAATTACAGTCATATCGTATTCGCGTTCCAGTCGTTCTTGTATTATTTCTAAATGCAACATTCCTAAAAATCCACATCGAAATCCAAATCCCAATGCTGCTGAACTTTCTGGTAAAAACACCAACGACGCATCGTTTAATTGTAATTTTTCCATTGATGAACGCAAATCTTCATAATCGTCTGTATCAACAGGATAAATTCCAGCAAAAACCATTGGTTTTACATCTTCAAAACCAACAATCATATTGGTAGTTGGCGTTTTGGCATCGGTAATAGTATCACCAACTTTAACTTCTTTTGCTTCTTTAATTCCGGATATTAAATAACCAACATCACCAGTAGAAATAACATCTTTTGGTACTTGATTTAATTTTAAAGTTCCTACTTCATCAGCAAAATATTCGTTACCAGTAGCCATAAATTTTATTTTCTGACCTTTTTTGATTTCACCATTTTTCACTCTAAAAATAACCTCAATTCCTCGAAACGGGTTGTAATGAGAATCGAATATTAAAGCTTGTAAGGGTTCATCTTTTATGCCTTTTGGATGCGGAATTTTCTCGATAATCGCAGCCAAAATATTTTCGACACCAAAGCCAGTTTTACCAGAAGCGTGAATAATATCTTCCAATTTACAACCTAATAAATCAATGATGTCGTCGCTAACTTCTTCTGGATTGGCACTTGGTAAATCGACTTTATTCAATACTGGAATGATTTCCAAATCGTTTTCCAAAGCCAAATATAAATTAGAAATTGTTTGAGCCTGAATACTTTGCGCAGCATCTACAATCAAAAGCGCACCTTCACAAGCTGCAATAGATCGCGAAACTTCGTAACTAAAATCAACGTGTCCAGGAGTGTCAATTAGGTTCAGAATATAATCTTCACCTTTATAAGTGTACTCCATTTGAATAGCGTGACTTTTTATGGTAATTCCACGTTCGCGTTCTAAGTCCATGTTGTCTAGCAATTGTGCTTTTTCTTCACGTGCAGTTACGGTTTGTGTTGCACCTAAAAGTCGGTCGGCAAGCGTACTTTTTCCGTGGTCAATGTGAGCAATAATGCAAAAATTTCTAATGTGCTTCATTTTCAGTGTCTGTCAATTTTTTGTAAACGTTTTCACATTTATGTTGCAAATATAAGGCAAAGTTAATGAGCTTCAAAGTTGTGGTTGAATTAAAGAGAAAAGATGTGTTTTATTTACAAAACACTTTTTTGAAACTTTATAATGGATATGTTTTGTTTAACAAACCAAATAATGGTTTATGAAAGAGTTTTATTAAAATAGAAACGATAATTTTAATATACGACGTTTTTCGTATTTCAGTAGTTTATCAAATCCTTTAATTTAGCCAAAAATAAGTTACAAATAAAAGATTCATCTTATTTGTGAGTATAAGAAAAAAAAGTAAATTTGTTTAAACAAAACTTAAAATTTTAAAAAAATGAAAAAAGTACTAGTAGTAGCGTTATTGTTAATTTCAACAATAGTATCAGCTCAAAAAATGGAGATTGTAAAAGGTGATTTTGGTTTCTTAAGTGGTCAAACTGCTGTTAACATTGAGTTTGATTATAGCAAATTAACATTAATGAAAGAAAACAAAACAGAGACACAGTACATTAATGATCGAGCAATAGATTTAAATGAAAAAAATAAAGGAGTTGGAGATATTTGGAAAAAGAAATGGGAAGGTGCTAAAGTTGCAATTTGGCAGCCAAAATTTTTAGAATTAGTAAATATCGTTTTAGTAAAAAAGAAAAAAGAACTAAGCTTTCAAGAAGATTTAAAAAGTGCTAAATACACTTTAATTGTTGAAGCTACGTGGATTTTTCCTGGTTGGGATGCAATGGTTATGAAGCAACCAGCAAAGGTTTCTACTACTTTAAAATTTGTAGAAACAGCAAAACGTTCCAATGTTGTTTTAGAAATATCTACCAAAGAAGCGCCTGGCGATCAATGGGGAAATAATTTTAGTAATGAATCTAGAATAGGCGAAGGATTCGCAAAAACAGGTAAATCGTTAGCAGGTTATATTATTAAGAATACAAAATAAAATCCGTCATGCAATCATAAATAAACCTTAATTACCTATTAAGGTTTTTTTATGCAATTTCTTTTTCGTTATTGATCATGTAAGCCATGTTTTTAACAACATTCTCATGTTTTTTAACAAACGGGTTGGTTTCATCCCAAACATAACCAGCCAAAACGGCACAAATTTTTTCTTTCACATCTGGATTTTCAGGCTGATGAAAAAATAAGGTTTGTAAATTTCCAGTATACCATTCTTTCACATAAGTGGTAAAAACACCAATACCACGTCGCATATATCCTGTAAACTCTTCTTCCCAATCAACTTTTATTCCTTGCGATTCTTTTATGTATAATTTTGCAGCTAACATTCCAGATTCGGTTGCAAAAGCTACTCCAGATGAAAAAACAGGATCTAAAAATTCAGAACTATTTCCTGTTAAAGCAAAACCATCACCGTACATTCTTTTTACAGATCTTGAATAATTTTCAAGTTTCACAGGCTCAAATATAAATTCTACACCACCAAATCTTTTAATATAAAAATCGGATAAGTTAATAGCAGTGTTTAACGCTTCTCTAGTATCTTTATTTTTTGAAAGTGAATTTATAAAATGTGTTGGACCAACAACCCCTAAACTAGTGTTTCCATTAGAAAACGGAATAACCCATAACCAAACTTCGGTCTCTAAAATATCAAAAGAAATCAAAGTTCCTTCTTCTCCTTTTGGTCGATTTTGATCTATTACATGTGTAAAAATAGCCGAATGAGGATCTAATTTTGACGGTGTATCTAAATCCAATAGACGCGGCAATACTCTACCATATCCACTAGAATCTATTACAAAATTAGCATGAACTTCTTTTAAATTACCTTCAACATCTTTAATAATGGTAATCGATTTTTCACCTTCAAAAGAAATAGAAATAACTTCCGATTCAAATTCTAAATCAATCCCTTTTTTAATTACTTCTTTCGCCATAGTATTGTCAAAATCAGCTCTCGGAACTTGCCAAGTCCAATCCCAACCTTCACCGTATTTTTTACTGAAATCGAAAATACAAATTTCTTCACCACGAATAAAACGTGCACCCAGTTTCTTCTCAAAGTTCATCGCATCTAAACTTTCAAACAAACCGGCTTCTGTAAAGTGATCCATTACTCTTGGAATTAAACTCTCACCAACAACTAATCGAGGGAATCTTGTTTTTTCAACAACTTTCACTTTAATATTATTATTGTGAAGATGTGAAGCCGAAACACAACCAGAAGGTCCAGCTCCAATTATCAATACATCAACAAATTCTTGTATCATAATTTTCGATTTATCTTTTATAGTAAGAAAACAGTAATACAAATATACCATTCTAAATAACTCTTAGTCGTTTTTTTTAAATTTTATAAGTATATAGCTCATTCCAATTAATTCATCTGCATAAAAACCAGCGATTTATATAAGTTGTTACATTTTATTAGAAGAATACAATTGACTATTTACATTAATTTTCAATCGCTCTTTAACAATTCATTAATTGTTAAAATAAATAATTTTTTGATAGGTTAGAAATGATAAATTACATTTGGTAACCTAATAATGTTTAATGATATTAAACTACATTTGCTATTGTGATTTTAAACACATTAATTTACAAATAAAAATAAAATTTATATTTTTATTTGTTAAATACATTATTATAAATTAAGGTTGAATGAAAACTATAAATGAATATTTAAGCATACAAGAGTTTGAAGCTATAATTTTTGAAAATGAAAAGATACATATAAGCGAAGCAGTCTTGAGAAGAGTCAAAAGAAGCTTCAATTTTTTAAATGAATTTTCCAAAAACAAAGTCATTTACGGTGTCAATACCGGTTTTGGTCCGATGGCACAATACCGCATAAAGGACAAAGATCGTTTACAGTTGCAATACAACCTTATCCGCAGCCACTCCTCAGGCACAGGAAAACCTCTAGAACCACAAGCTGTTAAGGCTTCCATTCTTGCGAGACTAAATACACTTTCATTAGGTTATTCGGGTGTGCATCCATCATTAATCCACTTGATGAAGGAACTCATTAATCGCAACATTACACCATTAATTTTTGAACACGGAGGAGTAGGTGCTTCTGGCGATTTGGTGCAATTGGCTCATCTTGCCCTTGTGCTTATCGGCGAAGGCGAAGTATTTTACAAAGGAAAACGACGTTCAACGCAAGAAGTTTTCGCATTAGAAAATTTACAACCGATTCAAGTAGAGATTAGAGAAGGTCTTGCTTTAATGAATGGAACTTCTGTAATGACAGGAATTGGAGTAGTAAATGTTCACAATGCTAACAAACTAATGGATTGGGCTTTAAAATGTTCGTGTGCTATTAATGAAATTGTTAGAGCGTATGACGATCACTTATCAGAAGAATTAAATCAAACCAAACTCCATAAAGGACAAAGAGAAGTTGCCAAAAGAATGCGTGAAAATCTTGCGGATAGTTCTTTAATCAGAAAAAGAGAAGATCACTTGTATTCAGGCAATAATACCGAGGACGTTTTTAAAGAAAAAGTCCAAGAGTATTATTCTTTACGTTGTGTTCCTCAGATATTAGGACCGATTTTAGAGACTATAAATAATGTTGCTTGTGTATTAGAGGACGAATTAAATTCGGCTAACGATAATCCGATTATAGATGTTGCAAATAGGCATGTTTACCATGGTGGAAATTTCCATGGCGATTATATTTCGCTCGAAATGGATAAACTTAAAATTGCCGTTACAAAATTAACCATGTTGTCCGAACGCCAATTGAATTATTTATTGAATTCAAAAATCAACGAAATGCTTCCTCCTTTTGTTAATCTAGGCACTTTAGGTTTTAATTTCGGAATGCAAGGTGTACAATTTACAGCAACATCAACTACTGCCGAAAATCAAATGCTATCTAATCCAATGTATATTCATAGTATTCCCAATAATAATGACAATCAAGATATTGTAAGCATGGGAACAAATGCAGCAGTAATAACGGCAAAAGTGATCGAAAACGCTTTTGAAGTTTTGTGTATTGAAATGATAACGATTGTTCAAGCTATTGATTTTTTAGATCAAAAAGACCAAATTTCATCAGTTACAAAAAAAATGTATGATGATGTTAGAAAAATAATTCCTACATTTAAAGAAGATCAGGTTATGTATCCTTTTATTCAAAAAGTTAAGGATTATATGATGAAAAATTAATTTAAATAACATAAAAAAATTATTTTTAGAATTAGTATTGTTTACTTTGTTTTGTAATGCACAAGAATTAGATTTAGTTAAAAAGATAGTAAATTTGGCTACATCTCTAAAATGGTTGAGTTAGTTATTCAACCAAAATTTAAAACAGTTAAAAACTTTTCAGAAAGTCTAAAGGCAGCTGAAGAAAGCGGAAAATGGGGATTTATTAACCCAAAGGAATAAGTTATTGGAAATTAAAGGTTTAAACAAGCCAAATTGTTTCAAAAATAATTTTAAAAAACATTAATAATATTTTTCAACTATGAAATGTGCATTAGTTACAGGTGGTTCAAGAGGAATTGGTAGTGCAATTTGTAAAAAATTAGCAGTCGATACTGAGTATCACATTTTAATAAATTATCAATCTAATAAAGTAGCAGCTGAACAAACACTTCAGGAAGTACTATCCCTTGGAGCTTCTGCCGAAATTTTACAATTTAATGTTTCTGATTCCGAAGAGGTAAAATTGGTTCTAACCAAATGGCAAGAAGAAAATCCAGAAGCGATTGTTGAAGCAATTGTCAATAATGCCGGAATTACAAAAGATGGTTTGTTTATGTGGATGAGTACAGACGATTGGAGTAGTGTAATCAACACGAGCTTGAACGGTTTTTTTAATGTAACCAATTTTTTTATCCAAAAAATGTTGCGCAACAAATACGGACGAATTGTAAATATGGTTTCCGTTTCTGGAGTAAAAGGAACTGCAGGTCAAACGAATTATTCTGCTGCAAAAGGCGCTGTGGTTGCCGTAACAAAAGCATTAGCACAAGAAGTTGCCAAACGAAATATAACTGTAAATGCTGTTGCACCTGGTTTTATTAAAACCGATATGACTAGTGATTTAGACGAAAAAGAATTAATTAAAATGGTGCCTGTAAATCGATTTGGTGAAGCTGAAGAAGTGGCCGATTTAGTCAGTTTTTTAGTTTCTAAAAAGGCAAGTTATATCACAGGAGAAATCATCAATATTAATGGAGGAATTTATTCTTAATTAAAATAACGATAATGAACAAAAGAGTTGTCATTACTGGAATGGGAATTTATTCCTGCATAGGAACTTCATTAAACGAAGTAAAGGAATCATTGTATCAAGGGAAATCCGGAATCACAATTGATCCCGAACGAAAAGAATTCGGATTTAGATCTGCTTTAACCGGAATGGTTCCAAAACCAGATTTAAAAGAGTTACTTACCAGAAGACAAAGAATTAGCATTGGCGAAGAAACAGAATATGCGTATATGGCAACTATCGAAGCCATAAAAAATGCGGGAATTGAAGATTCTTTCTTTGAGGAAAATGAAGTCGGAATTATGTATGGAAACGATAGCGTTTCTAAAGCAATTATTGAAGCAACAGACATTATTAGAGAAAAAAAAGACACATCACTTATTGGTTCAGGTGCTATTTTTAAATCGATGAACTCTACTGTTACTATGAATCTTTCCACTATTTTTAAATTAAGAGGAATAAATCTTACTATTAGCGCAGCTTGTGCTAGTGGTTCACATTCTATTGGCTTAGCCTATTTTTTAATAAAAAGCGGATTTCAAAATATGATAATTTGTGGCGGCGCTCAAGAAATTAATAAATATGCAATGAGCAGTTTTGATGGTTTAGGCGTTTTTTCTCCTCGTGAAAACGAACCAGCAAAAGCATCAAGACCTTTCGATGCAGCAAGAGATGGATTAGTTCCAAGCGGTGGCGGAGCAACTTTAATTTTAGAGAGTTACGAATCGGCAGTAAAACGTGGAGCAACCATTATTGCTGAGGTTGTTGGTTATGGATTTTCTTCCAATGGCGGTCATATTTCTACACCAAATGTAGAAGGTCCGGCAACTGCAATGCAAAGAGCTTTAGACGAAGCTAATGTCAAACCAAATGAAATTGAATACATCAACGCGCATGCAACTTCAACTCCAGTTGGCGATTCAAATGAAGCTAAAGCAATTTTTGAGGTTTTTGGAGAAAGCAATCCTTATGTTAGTTCTACCAAATCAATGACAGGACACGAATGTTGGATGGCTGGTGCTAGTGAAGTTATTTATTCTATATTAATGATGCAAAACGATTTTATTGCTCCAAATATCAATTTAGAAAATCCAGATGAAGATTCTGCAAAATTAAATTTAGTTAAAATTACTTTAAATAAAAAATTTGATATATTTTTGTCAAATTCCTTCGGATTTGGTGGAACAAATTCGGCGTTAGTTATTAAAAAGTTTAAAGGATGATGAGTAAAGAAGAAATTGTTGAGAAAATGATTGATTTTATGGTGGATGAATTCGAAGTTAATGCAAATGATATTCAACCAGACGCTAATTTAAAAGACACTCTTGGACTAGATAGTTTAGATTATGTTGATTTAGTAGTCTCTATTGAATCCAATTTTGGTGTTAAATTAGTTGAAGTTGATTTTGTTGGTATTGCTTCATTTCAAAGTTTTTACGACTTAATAGAAAACAAACTTAAACTTAAAGTTGCCTAATGGCAAAATGGGACGGCAAATCTAAAGGTACAGTATTAGGGTACAAGATTTTCGTTTTTTTTATTAAAAACGCTGGAATTAAATCAGCTTATTTTATTCTCTATTTTGTTGCATCATATTATTTTATATTCTTAAAAAAAAGCAATCAAGCCATTTTTTATTATTTTAAAGAACGATTAGGCTTTTCTTATTTTAAAGCTAAAAAAATGGTTTTCAAAAGTTATTATACTTTTGGTCAAACAATTTTAGATAAAATTTCTATTTCTGCCGGAATGAAAAATAAATTCACTTACGAATTTGACGGAATAGAAAAATTAATTCAACTATTAGAAGAAAAAAAAGGAGGAGTACTCATAAGTGCTCATATTGGTAATTTTGAAATTGCCGAACATTTTTTTAGCGAAATTGATGTCAATTTTCAGTTTAATTTGGTTACAACCGATTTAGAACACTCAGCAATTAAAAATTATCTCGAAAAATTATCAAAAAAATCAACCATAAAATTCATTCTTATTAAAGAAGATTTATCTCATATTTTTGAAATAAATGCTGCTTTAGCTCGAAATGAATTGGTTTGTTTTACTGGCGATAGGTATTTTGAAGGCGTAAAATCACTAAAAGAAAAATTGCTAAATGAAGAAGCTAATTTTCCCGCAGGCCCTTTTCTTATAGCTTCCCGATTAAAAGTTCCAGTCGTATTTGTCTATGTTATGAAAGAACCTAATTTACATTATCACTTATATACAAGAGAAGTAAATGTAAATCATCGTGATGAAAGGGGTTTACTCAAAGCATACACCGAAAGTGTAGAATCCATGCTTAAAAAATATCCATTACAATGGTTTAATTACTTTGACTTCTGGGATAAATTAAAACACTAAATAAACTTTAAATCTTGTATACACTTTCCATTTATTTGTATTTTAGCAACCAAAGGTCTTTATTACTAACAGATCGAAGTTGAACTTCAAAAACAGCAATGGAAACATTCGACACAATTATTATAGGTTCAGGAGTTGGTGGTTTAGCTACCGCAATTTGTTTGGCAAGAGCCGGACAAAAAGTGCTTGTTCTCGAACAACACTATGTTCCTGGTGGCTGGAGTCATAGTTTTACTTTAAAAGGACAACGATTTAGTCCAGGCGTTCACTATGTTGGATTAATCGACGAAGGCGATTCTACCAATGAATTATATCGCGGTTTAGGAATTGCAAATGATATGGTCTTTTTTCGTATGAATCCAAAAGCCTACGAACATTGTATAATTAATAATGAAACAATTGATTTACCTGCAGGAATTGATAACTTAAAAAAAGCACTAACAATTCGTTTTCCTAAAGAGGAAAAAAACATAAACGAATACGTTTCTCTTATCGAAAAAGTAAGTTACGAATTACAGTTAATGCCAAAATTGAAAGGTTGGTGGCAAAAAATAACGGTTCCTTTTCGAACTAAAAATTTTGGAAAATATGCGCTTTTTCCTCTAAAAAAAGTGATCGGTTGGCATATTAAAGATTCGTTGTTAAAAGCCGTTTTAAATATACAGTGTGGCGATCATGGTTTGCCTCCAAGTCGTGCTTGTTTTCCAGTTCATTGTTCAGTTATGAGTCATTATTTTAATGGGGGTTTTTATCCAATGGGCGGTGGCGGCGGAATTGTAAAAGCTATGACAAATGGCGTAAAAAGGTTTGGTGGTGAAGTTCGCGTTAAACAATTTGTAGATAAAATTTTAATTGAAAAAAACAAAGCAATTGGAGTACAATTAAAAGATGGTCAACAATTATTTGCAAAGACAATTGTTTCGAACGCCGATCCTTCAATTACCTATTTAAATTTGATTGGTACAGAAAATCTGAGTAAAAGGTTGATCAAAAAATTAGAAAAAACTAAATATTCAGTAACCTCATTAATTTTATTTTTAACATTAGATATCGATGTGACGCAATTCGGAATAGATTCTGGAAACATTTGGAAGTTAAAAGATGAAAATATGGATGCTCATTTTCAAGATTTAATGGTAAATGATGTTGCTATGGGTGACGAATTTCCTGCACTTTTTATAAGTTGTACAACCATTAAAGATCCAGTTAGTTTTAATGGAAGATTTCATAATTTTGAAATAGTAACTTTTATTAATTATGATACATTGCCCGATTTTATAGGTGAAAATGATTATCATACAGAAAATTACAAAGTTTTTAAAGATAAAGTTATTGCTAAATTGATGAATACGATGGAAAAAATTATTCCAGGAGCAAAACAACACATTGTTCAAGCCGAATTAGGAACTCCAAAAACGAACCAATTTTATGTAAATTCTACAAAAGGCAATGTATATGGAACTGAAAAAACATTGAGTCAAGTAGGTCCTTTTTCGTATAAAAATAAATCAGAAATCGAAAATCTATATCTTTGCGGTGCAAGCACACTTTCTCACGGAGTTGGAGGCGCAACACATTCTGGAGTTTCAGCAGCAGCATTAATTTTAAATTGTGAAAAAGACGATTTGCTACTAGATGATGCGAATCAAAAAATCCGAATTTACGATGCCGAAGACCAATCCTCATGGCCCGAATGGATTCATGTTAAACGATCTGATAAAGTCAGAAAATTTAAAGAAATAGCAAAAAACTAAAACTTATTTGTAATTTTAAATAAATTTTAGAAAAATAAATTAAATCAGATGAAAAGTGTTCTTGTTATCTATTATTCTCAATCAGGTCAGTTAGAATCTATAGCAAGAAATATCGCTAAACCATTTCTAAAATCAATTGAAATTGAGCTGACTTTTCTCGAAATTCAATTGGAAACACCTTTTCCTTTTCCTTGGAATAAAGACGCTTTTTTTGATGCATTTCCCGAATCTTTTTTGCAAATACCTGCAAAATTAAAACCTATTTCTCAGGTAATAACAACAAAAAAATACGACTTAATTTTATTGCATTATCAAGTTTGGTATTTAACACCATCTATTCCAATTAATTCTTTTTTAATGAGTGATGACGCAAAAAAAATGTTTAATAATACTCCAGTTGTTACAATAAATGGTTCACGAAATATGTGGGTTATGGCGCAAGAAAAAATAAAATTATTATTGAAACAGAATAAGGCTCATTTAATTGGTAATATAGCATTAGTTGATAGAGCGCCAAATTTAATTAGTGTTATAACCATTGTCGAATGGATGTTTTCTGGTGTGAAAAAGAAATATTTAGGAATTTTTCCTTTACCTGGAGTTTCAGATAAAGACATCAATGATGCTTCAAAATTTGGAGAAATAATACATTTAAATTTTATAAATGGGACAACAAAAAATTTGCAATCTCAATTAGTTAATAATAAAGCAATTAAAATAAGTTCCTATTTAGTAAGTGTAGATAAAACGGCAAATAAAATTTTTTCTAAATGGTCTAATTTTATTATATCAAAGAGAAAATCAAGAAAAATTTGGTTAAAAGTATTTAATCTTTATTTGTGGCTTGCAATTTGGTTAATATCACCAATAGTGTTTATCTTGCACGTTTTTATATATCCTTTAAAAAAGAATAAAATTAAAGAGGAAATTAAATATTATCAAGGAGTTTAGACGATTAAATAGAATTATGTTTGAAGTATTTATAACAAAAACAGGAAAATTTTTACCAAATGAACCCGTTTCTAATGATGAAATGGAAAATTATTTGGGACTTATTAATGATACTACCTCTAAAGCCAGAAGAATAATCCTCAGAAATAATAAAATCGTTAGTCGTTTTTATGCCATTGATAAAGCTGGAAATAGCACTCATAATAATGCCGAATTAACAAAAAATGCAATAGAGCAATTGTATGATGACAGTTTTACATCTCAAGATATGGAATTGCTCTCCTGCGGAACTTCAACACCAGATAGCTTACTTCCATCTCATGCCGCAATGGTTCATGGATTATTGAAAAATAAATCCGTAGAACTCAATTCTTCCTCAGGTGTTTGTTGTGCAGGAATGAATTCTTTAAAATTTGGTTACTTATCTATAAAAGCTGGAAATACTAAAAATGCAGTTTGTACAGGATCCGATAAAGTCTCTAGTTGGATTATGGCCGATAAATACGAACAAGAAATTATTAATCTAAAAAACCTCGAAGAACAGCCAATTGTAGCTTTTAAAAAAGATTTTTTACGTTGGATGTTGTCCGATGGAGCCGGTGCTTTTTTATTAGAAAACAAACCCAAAGGCGCTATTTCACTTAAAATTGAATGGATGGAAGGCTATTCTTATGCTTTTGAAATTGAAGCGTGTATGTATGCTGGTGGCGATAAATTAGAAAATGGAGAAATTAAACCTTGGAGCGATTATCATCCAGATCAATGGTTAAAAGAATCTCTTTTTGCGATCAAACAAGATGTAAAATTATTAGACGAATTTATTTTAGTTAAAGGCGCCGATAGTATGCAAGATGCGTTATCTAAAAACGGAATTACATCAAATCAAATTGATTATTTCTTACCTCACGTTTCTTCTCACTTTTTTGTGGAAGGACTTAAAAAAGCATTTTCTGTAAAGGGAATTGAAATCCCAAATGAAAAATGGTTTATGAATTTAGCTAAAGTCGGAAATGTTGGAGCCGCCTCAATTTACTTAGCTTTAGATGAATTAATGACTTCCGGAAAATTAAAAAAAGGAGACAAAATTTTATTGTCAGTACCTGAAAGTGGACGATTTTCTTATGCATACGCTTATTTAACGGTTTGTTAAAAAGTATGGAACCAGTAATCCCAATTTTTAATAAAGATTTTGTGGAAAATTTAATACCGCAAAAGTTTCCTTTTGTAATGGTCGATAAAATCTATTCTTTTACAGAAACATCAATTATTTCAGGTTTTAAAATTACAAAAGAGAATATTTTTGTTAATAATGAAGTTTTTATTGAATCAGGTTTGATAGAACACATGGCGCAATCAGTCGCTTTACATACAGGATATCAGTTTTTTTTAAAAAAAGAACTAGCGCCAACAGGTTATATTGGCTCGATTAAAGATATTGTTATTAAAAAGTTACCCAAAATTAATGATGAAATAATAACAACTGTTTCAATTCTTCACGAATTTGCCGGTATAACTTTGGTCAATATCATTACTAAATTAAATGATATTGAAATTGCTATTGGTCAAATGAAAACAATTTTAGCAAAATAAAAATGGATAATAGTATTGATATTAAACATTATTTGCCACATCAATCGCCAATGTTAATGGTTGATAAATTTATTGATATTGACCATCAACAAGTTGAAACTGTTTTTGAAATACAACATAACAATATTTTTGTTCAAAACGGGCTTTTTGCCGAGATTGGATTAGTAGAAAATGCAGCGCAAACTTGTTCCTCAATTGTTGCTCAAAGCTATTTTATTGATGAAAATAATAACAAAAAGAAAGCGGTAAAAGTTTTAGGATTTATCAGCGCAATTAAATCTATAAAAATTTACTCTTTACCAAAAATTGGAGATACAATAACTACAAAAGCTAGTTTAATTTCTAAATTTATTACCGATGAATATAGTTTATCAACAATGAGTTGTCAAACTTTTAATAACCAAGAATTACTTTTAGAAGGGGAAATAAATTTATTTATTCAAAAAATAAATCCATCACTTTAAAAAAATAATAGAACACTTTACTTTTAAATTCGTGAATTGTATGAAAAAAGAAGAAGTACCACAAGACCAAAGTAATCTCTCTAAAAGTAGTATTAAAGAATTGATTTATGCTACCGATGAACAAGGAAACTATATAACATCATTAAGTTCTGGTTGGGAACCAAAAACTATCGCGCTTACCAATTCTCTTGAAGAAATTAATGAACGTATTGCCATAGCCAAAGAGCAAGTAACAAAAGGTGAAGCAAGTCCAATAATTTATTTTATGGAATTGAATAAAATGGATATTGGTATTCTTTCTAGTTATGTTGGGATTTGGAAATGGCGCGTAAAAAGACATTTTAAACCTAATATTTTTAAAAAATTAAACGATAAAGTGTTACAAAAATATGCTACTGCTTTTGAAATATCAGTATCAGAATTACGAAATTTTAAAGCAGAATAATGGAAACTAATTTCACACACCATCAATCGGCTCATTGCGAAAATGGCGTTGCATCCAATTTGCTAAAACATAATGGTTTAAATATCAGCGAACCAATGGTTTTCGGAATTGGCTCTGGACTATTTTTTGTCTATTTGCCTTTTCTAAAAGTAAATTATGCGCCAGCTATTAGTTACCGACCAATGCCTGGAATTATTTTTAATAGATTAGCCAAACGATTAAATATTAAAATAAAAAGAATAAAATTTTCCAGTGAGACCAATGCTGCCAATGCTTTAGATGAAAATTTAAAAAATAATATTCCTACCGGATTGCAAGTCGGTGTTTTTAATTTATCCTATTTTCCAGAGGAATATCGTTTCCATTTCAACGCACATAATTTAGTGGTTTACGGCAAAACCGATACGCATTATCTTATCAGTGATCCAGTTATGGAAAACGTAACGACTCTAACTCACGCCGAATTAAATAAAGTGCGTTTTGCTAAAGGAGCTTTTGCGCCACGCGGACAAATGTATTATCCAATTCAGATCCCTCAAAATGTCGATTTAAAAAAAGCAATTTTAAAAGGAATTAAAAATACCTGTCGCGATATGCTTGCTCCAGCTCCAATTATCGGTGTTCGTGGTATTCGCTTAGTAGCACGAAAAATTAAAAAATGGCCAATAAAACACGGAACTAAAAAAGCAAATCATTATTTAGCTCAAATTGTTCGAATGCAAGAAGAAATTGGAACTGGTGGCGGTGGTTTCCGATTTATTTATGCCGCTTTTTTACAAGAAGCAGCTGTTATTTTAGAAAATCAAAAACTAAAAGAATTGTCTACAGAGATGACTATTATTGGTGATGCTTGGCGCGATTTTGCAGTTAATGCTTCTCGAATTTATAAAAATAGAAGCACTCAAGAAGATGTTTATAATACCGTTGCCGATGAGCTTTTGGCTATCGCCGATAAAGAAGAAGTTTTTTTCAAAAAATTAAAAATAGCAGTAAGCTAAATCACTATTTTGCAACCAATAATCCAAATACAATCCTTATCAAAAAAGTACAAAGATGCCGATGCATTTTCTTTGAACGAATTGTCACTTTCTATAAATGATGGACAAATTTTTGGATTACTCGGACCAAATGGCGCCGGAAAAACAACACTTATTTCATTACTTTGCGGATTAATAAAACCAACGTCTGGAAGTTTTACTATCAATAATTTGATGTATGCTGAAAATGCCAATCAAATAAAAAAAATCATTGGTGTTGTGCCTCAAGAATATGCTTTATATCCAACATTAACTGCAAAAGAAAATTTATTGTACTTCGGGTGTATGTATGGATTAAAAGGAGCCGATTTAAAACAAAAAGTAACCGAAAGCCTCGATTTTTTAGGATTATTGAAATTTGCTGATAAACGAATCGAAACATTCTCAGGCGGAATGAAACGGCGTGTGAATTTAATCGCAGGTATTTTACACAATCCTAAAATACTCTTCTTAGACGAACCAACGGTTGGTGTTGATGTACAATCTAAAAACGCCATTATTGATTATCTAAAACAATTGAATAAAGCCGGAACAACAATCATATACACATCGCATCATTTAGCTGAAGCACAAGATTTTTGTACACAAATTGCTATTATAGATAGAGGAAAAATTTACGCACAAGGAACATCAAATACCTTAATTTCGGAAGTGCCAAATGCACGAAATTTAGAAGATGTTTTTATTGCATTAACTGGAAAAGAATTACGCGATGATACATAAAGTAGCCATGTCGGTATACAAAGAATTTTTGCTCCTCAAAAGAGATTTTGGTGGTGTAGTTATTCTTTTTGTAATGCCATTGGTACTTATCATTACGGTTACACTTATTCAAGATACTACTTTTAAAAAAGTAACCGATGCTAAAATCCCTATTTTATTAGTTGATAACGATAACGGAAAAGTTTCTAAATCGGTTTTTGAAAATTTACAAAAAAGTGATGCTTTTTCTATTGTAACAAAAGTTGATAATCAAGATATTACCGAAACTATTGCCAAAGAAGCAGTATTTAAAGGGAAATACCAATTTGCGATTGTTATTCCCAAAAATCTGAGTGCTGATTTGCAAACAAAAATCAATCAAAATGTTGATAAAATCATAAACAGTTTTTCCGAAACTTCACAAGAAAACAGTAGTTCTCCAAAATTAATTACACAAAAGGAAATCAAATTATATTTTGATCCTGCCGTTCAAATGAGTTTTAAAAATGCGGTAATGAGTTCTATCGATAAAATGATTTCTCAAATCGAAACGCAATCTATTTATGCAACTTTTCAAGAACAATTAGGTCAAGATGTGGCAACTTTCCAACAAAAAAGTTTCATCACTTTCAAAGAAATTATTCCTAAAATTAACAATAAAGAAATTATTCCTAATTCAGCTCAACACAATGTTCCTGCTTGGACACTTTTCGCAATTTTTTTTATTGTAATTCCGCTTTCTATCAATATTGTTAAAGAAAAAAATCAAGGAACTTTTATTCGTTTACGTACTAATCCGGTTTCAAATAGTATTGTTTTAGCTGGAAAAACTATTATGTACTGTATCATTGGTATGATTCAATTTTATATGATGGTTCTTGTTGCTGTTTTTTTATTCCCAAAAATTGGTTTGCCAGCTTTAAATGTTGAAGGCAATTTACTTTTAATGAGTATTGTGGCATTATTTTCAGGATTTGCAGCAATTGGTTTCGGAATATTAATTGGTACAATAGCTAAAACTCAAGAACAATCTGCTCCATTTGGTGCAACAGCTACTATTGTTTTAGCTTCAATTGGAGGCGTTTGGGTTCCGGTTTTTGCAATGCCCAAAACCATGCAAATTATCGCACATTGTTCACCAATGAACTGGGGTTTAAATGCATTTTATGATGTACTTTTGCGTAATGCAACAATTATCGATATAGTTCCCGAACTAAGTTTATTAGGTGCATTTTTTATAATTACAACAACCATTGCTATTTTGTATGATGAAAAGAAAAGAGCAGTTTAAAGAAGTTTCGGAATTAACAGTTTCTAAAAATATCAGAGTTCGTTTTAATGAAACGGATCCTTTGGGTATTGTTTGGCACGGAATTTATATCACTTATTTCGAAGATGGTCGAGAAGCTTTTGGTCGCCAACATGGTATTTCTTACTTAGATGTTCAATCCAATGGTTATACAACGCCAATAGTAAAATCAGTTTGCGAACACAAATTGTCTTTACGATATGGCGATGTTGCTCGAATTGAAACAACCATTGTTGATACTCCAGCAGCCAAAATGATTTTTAGATATACGATTTACGATACAAATAACAAAGTTGCATGTACTGGCGAAACGGTACAAGTTTTTTTAGATGGCAATAATGATTTAATGCTAACAAATCCACCTTTTTATGAAGAATGGAAAAAAAAGATAGGATTATTAATGTAATTGAATTGACTTTGGTTTATACAAACGATTAAATAAATGCTAAAAAAAGTTTACATATCCAATTCAAATTGTATCACACCTATCGGATTTGATGTTGAAACTAATATACTAAATATTTCAAATCAAATTTCTGGTATAAAAAAACAGGAAGACAATTTTTTATTTAAAACTCCTTTCCATGCAGCAATTGTAAATAACTCTGAATTAGAAGCTGCTTTTTCTAAAATTTCTAAAAGCGAAAATTTCTCTAAATTAGAAAAAATGATGCTATTGGCTTTGTATCCAATATTAGAAAAATCATTACTTAATAAAAAAACAGCGCTAATTATTTCTACAACAAAAGGTAATATTACTGCTTTAGAAAAAAATACTCAAAACAGTATTGAAAAAGCACAATTAACCAATTTAGCAAAAACAATAGCCGATTTTTTTGAATTTAAAACCAAACCAATTGTAGTTTCAAATGCATGTGTGTCTGGAGTTTTAGCAGTTTCTGTCGCTAAAAGACTCATTCAGAGCGAAATGTATGATACTGTTTTTGTTGTTGCTGGCGATTTGGTTTCGGAATTTGTTTTGTCTGGTTTTAACTCGTTTCAAGCCATGAGCGATGAGCCATGTAAACCGTATTCTATCAATAGAAATGGTGTTAGTTTAGGAGAAGCAACTGCAGCAGTTTTAGTTTCTAAAAACCCAACAAATGCAAAAGTTGAGATTTTAGGTGATGGATCAATTAATGATGCCAATCATATTTCTGGACCATCAAGAACAGGCGAAGGACTTTTTAGAAGTATTCAAAGCGCTTTGTCGGAAGCCAATTTAAATGCTGAAGCAATTGATTATATTTCTGCTCACGGAACAGCAACGCCTTTTAACGACGAAATGGAAGCCATCACATTCAATAGATTAGGATTGCAAAATGTTCCTGTAAATAGTTTAAAAGGTTATTACGGACATACTTTAGGTGCTTCGGGATTATTAGAAACAGTTATCGGAATAGAATCATTAATCAAAAATAAATTATATGTTTCGTTAGGTTTTGATGAAATGGGTGTAAGTCAATCTATTAATGTGATCAAAAAAAATCAAGATAAAAATAGCACTTATTTTTTAAAAACAGCTTCTGGTTTTGGAGGATGTAATACAGCTGTAGTATTTAAAAAAGTAAATTTATAGTGGAAAATAAATCGTTTATTCATTCCTTTTGTTCGATTCAAAACAATCAAATTCATCTGAACGAAAAGCTTGTTTTTGAAACAGAAACTTCAGTTTTTAGTGAGTTTTCTAAAAAATCCTACCAATATTTTGAAATGAATTATCCCAAATTTTTTAAAATGGATAATTTAAGTAAATTGGCTTTTTTAGGATCGGAACTACTTTTAAATCCTATAATTAAAAGTGGTGTAGAAAATAATATCGCTTTACTTTTTACCAATAAATCAGCAAGTTTGGATACCGATATAAAGTATCAAAAATCTATTTCAGATGACGAAAATTATTTTCCAAGTCCAGCTGTTTTTGTTTATACATTGCCAAATATTTGCTTAGGCGAAATATCTATTAAACATCAATTGAAAAGTGAGAATTCTTTCTTTATATTTGAAGCTTTTAATTCCGATTTTATGACTAATTATGCCAACCTACTTATTGCTACTAAAAAAGCAGATAAAGTACTTTGTGGTTGGGTTGAATATTTTAACGAAGAGTACAAAGCGTTTCTCTATTTAGTTACTAATGAAGGAACAACAGAACATAATAAACACA
The DNA here is from genome assembly GCA_031408335.1 of Flavobacteriales bacterium. Lineage (GTDB taxonomy): Bacteria > Bacteroidota > Bacteroidia > Flavobacteriales > Flavobacteriaceae > Flavobacterium. The sequence goes on from JANNWH010000017.1 coordinate 141,508, forward strand.
ATATAGAAACCGCATTTAAAAACTAATTATGGAAGCATTAAAACAAGAATTGAAAGAAAAAATTATAGACGTATTAAATCTTGAAGATATAAGTATTACCGATATAAATGATACCGATTCGTTATTTGGTGATGGTTTAGGATTGGACTCAATTGATGCATTAGAGCTTATTGTTTTGTTAGATAAAGACTACGGAATCAAATTAGTAGATCCTAAAGAGGGAAAAAATATTTTTCAATCAATTGAAACAATGGCGGCTTACATTGCTGCGAATAGAACTAAATAAATTTAGTTCGTTAAACTTCTCAGATTTTTTAGACTACTTAGATAAGAAAAAGTCTAAAAATCTAAGTAGTCAAAAAATCTAAGTAGTCTAAACATGAACAAAGGTGTCGCAATAACAGGAATGGGAATTATATCCTCTATCGGAAATTCGGTAGAAGAAAATTTCAATGCATTAATTGAAGGTCGAAAAGCAATTACAACTATCGATACTATTGCAACAGTTCATAAAAACGTGATGAAAGTTGGTGAAATAAAAAAAACCAACGAACAATTAGCGCAAGAATTATCACTATCTGCCGATAATAATTTTTCAAGAACTGCTATGATTGGTGCTATTGCCGCAAAACAAGCTGTTGAAAATGCAGGAATTACGTCGATAAACGAATACAAAACCGGATTGATTTCTGCCTCAAGTGTTGGCGGAATGGATATGACCGAAAAATACTATTACGAATATTTTGAAAATCCAGATGTTGTTAAATACATCAGTGCTCATGATGGTGGCGATGTAGCTCAAAAAATCGCAAATGAATTAGGATTAAAAGGATTAGTAACTACGATAAGCACAGCATGTTCATCGGCGGCAAATTCAATAATGCTTGGCGCGAGATTAATTCAATCCGGAAAATTAGATCGTGTTATTGTTGGTGGAACCGATGCTTTAGCCAAATTCACCATTAACGGATTTAAAACCTTAATGATTCTTTCGGACACATATAATACACCTTTCGATAATGATAGAAAAGGATTAAATCTTGGTGAAGCAGCAGCTTTTTTAGTTTTAGAATCGGATGAAATGGTTGCAAAAACCAATAAAAAAGTGTTAGCTCGAGTAACAGGTTTTGGAAATGCTAACGATGCTTTTCATCAAACAGCATCATCAGAAAATGGTGATGGCGCTTTTTTAGCAATGGAAAAAGCATTTCAAGTTTCAGGATTAAAACCAGAGCAAATTGATTATATAAATGTTCACGGAACCGCAACTCCAAACAACGATTTGTCAGAAGGACGAGCTATTATCCGAATTTATGGAGAAGAAAACGTTCCCGATTTTAGTTCAACCAAACCTTTCACAGGTCACACATTAGCTGCTGCAGCTGCTATTGAAGCGGTTTATAGCGTTTTGGCAATTCAAAACAACGTTGTTTTTCCAAATTTAAATTTTAACACTCCAATGGAAGAATTTAATATGATTCCGCAAACAACTCTAAAATATAAAAATATTGATCATGTTTTATCCAATTCTTTTGGTTTTGGCGGAAATTGTTCCACAGTAATTTTTTCAAAAAACTAATGAAAAAAGTGTACATAAATGGCGTAGGTTGTATTTCGGCTCAAAAAACATTCGATACTGTTTTTTTAGAAGAAGCGGTTGTTAATCAAAGTCAAAACGTTCTTCCTATTCACGTTCCAGTTTATAAGGATTTTATTTCTCCAGTCGCAATTCGCCGAATGGCAAAAGGTGTTAAAAACGGAATTGTAGCTTCGGCGATAGCTATGAAAGAAGCCAATATTGAAAATTTGGATGCAATTATTACTGGAACCGGAATGGGTTGCATAGAAGATTCGGATAAGTTTTTGAAAGCTTTAATCGACAATAACGAAGAATTTTTAACACCAACTTCGTTTATACAATCAACTCATAATACAGTTGGTTCACAAATTGCGTTGGGATTGCAATGCAAAGCTTATAATTTTACATATGTTAATGCTGCAGTTTCTTTTGAATCGGCACTTTTAGATGCTAAAATGAAGATGGAAGAAAACGAAGCGTCTACCATTTTAATTGGCGGAATTGACGAAATGAGTGATTATACTGCAAAATTATTTCAATTAGCCGGATTTATTAAGGATGAAAATGATGCTCCTTTTTCGATTTTAGATTCGAAAACAACTGGAGCAGTTTATAGTGAAGGAGCCACTTTTTTTATTTTACAAGATCATATAACACCTTCTACTTATGCTGAAATTTTAGATGTTGACATCATCAATACATTAGAAATTGAAGAGCTTGAAACCAAAATACATGATTTTTTAAAAACAAATAACCTAGAAATAGCTAATATTGACGCTTTAATTTTAGGTTTTAATGGCGATGTTAAATTTGATGAATATTTCAAAAATCTAACAAATAAAATTTTCTTAAATACACCACAAGTATATTACAAACATTTATGTGGCGAATACAATACAGCATCTGCTTTTGGATTGTGGGTTGGTTCAAAAATAATCAAATTACAAGAAATTCCTGAAGTTTTGAAAATAAATTCTTTAGAAAAACCAGCATATAAAACCATTCTTTTATACAATCAATACAAAGGAATGGATCATAGTTTTACTTTAATTTCGAGATGTTAAATTACAGGAAAATAAATTTTCTTTTTCTAGCATTTGGATTGCTATTATTGGTTTTGAGTTGTTGTGTAACGATAAAATGGTGGTTTTTTTTAGTGCTATTTGGGTTTAGATTTTTTATTGTTTTGATTAGTTCGTCATTAATTTATTTAAATTTTCATCTCAAAGCGTATTGTAACAATCCACTAGAAAAAGAAAAGAAAATTGCATTAACTTTTGATGATGGTCCGCATCCAATAACACCTAAAATTTTAGAACTATTAAAAAAATACAATGCAAAAGCTACTTTTTTTTGTATCGGTAAAAACATCGAGAATTATCCTGAAATTTTAAAACAAACTATTAACGAAGGTCATTCAATAGGAAATCATTCGTATTCTCATTCTCATTTTTTTGATTTTTTTAGAAAAAACAGAATCGTTCAAGAATTAAATGACACTAATGCTATAATTGAGAAACATATTGGAAAGAAAGCGCTTTTTTTTCGACCACCATTTGGTGTTACAAATCCATCTATAAAAAATGCTTTAAAAATCACCAAACACAACGTTATTGGATGGAATATTCGATCAATGGACGGAATAATTAAAAACGAAAAAGTCATCTTTAATCGAATTTCAAAACGAATTGCTCCGGGTTCTATCGTACTTTTACACGATACATCTGAGAATTCTGTTCGTGTTTTGGAACAGTTATTGTTATTTTTGCAGTCAAATAATTATAAAATTATTTCAGTTGAAGAGTTATTGAATTTAAAAGCCTATGTTGAATAAAAAGTATATTCTTGTATTAATAATTGCTATAAAAAGCATTGCCAATTTTGCGCAAGAACAAAAAATGTCTGAAACCGAAATTACTTCATTCATAAAGTCGGTGAATGCTGTTGCCAAAAAAATTACAACTTTAAGTGCCGATTTTGTCCAATATAAACACATGGAATTTTTATCCAAAGACATTGAAACATCCGGGAAAATGTATTTTGCAGAGCCTAATTCCCTTAAATGGCACTATAAAAAACCATATAATTATTCGATTATTTTTAAAAAAGGAAAAATTTTGATTGATGATGAAGGTAAAAAAAGCAGTGTTGATATTGGCAATAACAAAGTTTTTGGTAAAATAAACAAGCTAATTATCGGAAGCGTAAGTGGAAATATGTTTGACGACAAAGAATTTGCAATCAGTTTTTTCAAAACAAAAACAAATAATATTACACGATTAATTCCTAAAGATGCTGCATTAAAAAAATACATCAAACAAATTGAATTGACTTTTGATAAAGACGACCATGCTGTTATTCAAGTAAAATTGATTGAATCTTCAGATGATTATACGCGAATCGTTCTTAAAAACAAGATGTTAAATGGAAAAATCGACGATTCGCTTTTTAGTAACTAATTTTATATTAGTTTTTGTTTTAGGATCTTGTACTTCAGTAAATGTGGTAAAAGATTTTACTTCTATTGCCGTAGATAGACCAATATTCCAAAACACTTATTTTTCAAATCCCGAAATGGATTATGTTTATAAAGCCAATATTTTGGTTTATGGAAAGGAACTAACCGGAATCTTTATCGCAAAAAAAATCAATGAAACAACTCACAGAGTGGTTTTTACAACCGAATTCGGAAACAAATTATTGGATTTCGAAATTTCAGAAAACGATTTTAAGGTGAATTCAATTGTAGATGAGCTGAATAGAAAAATTCTCATTAATACGTTAAAGCAAGATTTTAAATTACTATTGAGAAAGGATTTTTTAATTGAGGAACAATTCGCAAAAACAACTAGTAAAATATATAAATCTATAGATGAAAAGCATTTTAACTTCCTTTTTATATCGAGTTTAGATAACAAATTATATAAATTAACAAGTACTTCAAAAACAAAAGAAAAAATAACGATTAGTTTTACATCAGAAAACAATATTTTTGCCAACGCTATAATAATTCAACATTCTGATATCAAATTACGAATCGAATTAAATTATTTTAAACAAAATTAAACCAGACTTGAAAAAAATTATTTTTATTGCTGTGTTAACATTTCTCGGAATTACTCATGCTCAGGTAACATTTAAACCTGGATTCAGAGCAGGATTGAATTTCTCTCATTTTACAAAAGGGAATGATGAGTTTTTTTATGAAGATAATTTACCAGATAACAACGACAGGAATTTTTCTTCAAAAACCGATTTTTATTTGGGTTTAACAGGCGCAATAAAATTGACCAAATATTATACGTTACAGCCTGAACTTAATTATTCAAGACAAGGATCAAATTTAAGAATTATTGGAGTTTCTGGTATTAAAAAATTGAATATTTCGTATATTTCACCAACAATTACAAATAAATTCACACTGAATGGAAATCTCAATCTGCACGTTGGCGCAACCATTGACCTTCAGGTAGATGCTGATTTCAAAACCGATAGTGATTTAGATCTTACCTTATTTCTTGGAGCTGGTTATAATTTTACAAAAAACTTTGGTATAGAAGCTAGAGTTAAAAAAGGAATCATTCCAGTTTTAGATTATTCGGATGGCAATCACACCAATGTTGTTTTTAGCTTTGGCGGAACTTATACTTTTGACTTAAAATAAAACCATGTTATTAAAAGATTTTTATACCATACAATCTATCAATAAAAAAGACGACACTAATTTTGATGTCATCATTTTTATTAATGAAAATCACGAGGTTTTTAAAGGACATTTTCCTGGAAACCCAATTATGCCAGGTGTGTGTATGATGCAAATTATTAAAGAATTAATAGAAAAAATAACAGCGAGTTCTTTATTTATGCAAAGCCTTTCTAATGTTAAATTTATGGCGTTAATCAATCCGTTTGTTACACCAGAGCTGCGTTTGGAATTAAATATAACAACTACCGAAGACAATTTGGTGAAAGTTAAAAACACAACTTTTTTTGGTGAAACTGTTGCTTTAAAATTAGGAAGTGTTTACAAAAAAATAGCCTAATGAAAACCGTATTTGTTTTTTTCGTCTTAGTTAGCTTTTTCAACAATCCAACTATTTCAGAAATCAGAAAATGGTATCCAAATGCAGCAAAATCAGAAAATAATGCTAATGAATTTGCTTCAAAATTCGATGCTGTTTCTGATGACAATAAAACAATTTTAGCATACAAAGGCGCTTCCATAACTATAAGTGCAAAGTTCAAAAAGAAAGTTTCAGACAAAATAAAAGCTTTTAAAGAAGGTACAAAACTAATTGAATTAGCAGTTTCTAGTGAACCAAATTCGATTGAAATTCGATTGATTCGTTTGAGTGTTCAAGAAAATATTCCCGCAATTGTAAAATACAAAAAAAATATTTCGGAAGATAAAATCTTCATTTTAAAACTCTATAAAGAGCAATCAACATCCTTAAAAGAGTATTTAAAAAGTTATATTTTACAATCAAAAAGTTTCACTGCTGAAGAACAAAAAACAATCAAATAGTTAAGCAAAACACTAATAAATGGAAGCTAGTTTATTTGATAAAAGCAAAATCAATAAATACAAAGTGTGTGTTATTGTGCCAACTTACAATAATGATAAAACCTTACAACGGGTTTTAAATTCGGTTTTGCAATTTACTTCCAACATTATTATTGTAAATGATGGTGCAACCGATTTGACAGTTGCTATTTTAAAAGAATATTCACAATTAGTTCAAATTCATCATTTAAAAAATTCCGGAAAAGGAGTTGCACTGCGAAATGGTTTCAAAAAAGCTATCGAACTTAATTATCACTATGCAATTACGATTGATTCCGACGGACAACATTTTGCATCTGATATTCCAAAATTTGTTGATTTCATAGAAAAAGAAGACAACGTCTTACTTATTGGAAGTCGAAATATGTCTCACAATGATGTTCCTAAAAAAAGCAGTTTCGGAAATAAATTTTCTAATTTTTGGTTTTGGTTTGAAACTGGGAATAAGCTTCAAGACACGCAATCGGGTTATCGAATGTATCCGTTGCAATTAATTCCGAAGAAGTATTTTACCACTAAATTTGAATTTGAAATTGAAGTTATCGTTCGTTCGGCTTGGAAAGGTATTTCAGTAAAAAACATTCCAATTCAAGTTTTATATGATTCATCCGAAAGAGTTTCGCATTTTCGTCCTTTTAAAGATTTTACTAGAATTAGTATATTAAATACGGCTTTAGTTTTTATTTCACTTTTATACATCAAACCAAGAGATTTTTTTTTTAGTTTTAAACGAAAAGGGTTAAAGCGATTTTTTTTAGAAAACATTCTTCATAATGAAGATAGTATTTTAAAAAAAGCATTATCCATTGCCTTTGGTGTTTTTATCGGAATTGCTCCTTTTTGGGGATTTCAAACGATAATTGTTTTATCATTAGCTGTTGTGTTAAGATTAAATAAAGTCATTGCGTTTGCTTCTTCAAATATCAGTTTTCCGCCATTTATTCCGTTTATTATTTATAGCTCTTTAAAAGTAGGAAGCTATTTTGTTACATCAAGTTCGCCAATTTTATTCGATAAATCAATTTCGCTGGAAGCCATTCAAAACAATATTTTACAATATTTAGTTGGTAGTTTTGTTTTAGCTACAATTAGCGCTATTATTTTTGGAAGTATTGCTTATTTAGTATTACTATTTTTTAGTACTTTTAAAAATAAAAATTAAGAATGTACTTTTTTTTTAATGCCATCTATTCTTACTTTAATAAAAGAAAGCTTTTTTCTTTTATTATTTTTTCGTTTTTACTAAGTATTCTTGCCTTTTTTGCAACTCGAATTCAATTTAGTGAAGATATAACTCGACTTATTCCAACAAACGACAAAACAAATACAACTGCAAAAGTTTTAAATCAATTAAATTTTGCAGATAAAATTACGATAAAAATAAGTGCTCTAAAAAATGGGAATCCTAACGATTTATCAGAAGTTGCTTCTCTTTTTTTAACAGATTTAGACGCTAATTGTGCAGCATATATTACCAAAGTTCAAGGAAAATTAGACGAAAAAAACCTACAAGAAACCTTTGATTTTGTATATAATAATTTGCCTTTATTTTTAGACAAAACCGATTATTTAAACATTCAAAACAAAATTCAAAACGATAGTATTGCTAAAATTGTTGAAGCCAATTTCAAATCGTTCATTTCTCCAACAGGAATGATTTCGCGCGATTTTATTTTAAAAGATCCTCTTGGAATTTCATTCATCGCATTAAAAAAAATGCAACAATTAAGCATTGGCGACGATTTTGAACTTCAAAACGGATTTGTAGTTACCAAAGACAAAAAGAATTTATTACTATTTGTATCACCAAAATTACCTACTAACGAAACCGATAAAAACACTTTTTTTGTTGCACAACTAAACACTATAAAAGACAAAATAAACAAACAATTTAAGGATAAAGCAACGTTAAGTTTTTATGGTGCAACACCTGTTGCTGTTGGAAATGCAACACAAATTAAAGCCGATGTGCAGTTAACATCTATTTTTGCTGGTTTAGCTTTGATTCTTATTTTGACTTTTTTTTACAGAAACATCACTTCTCCTATTATTATTTTTATTCCGTCATTATTTGGAGCTGTTTTTGCCTTGTCGATTTTGTATTTTACAAAAGGAAGTATTTCGGTAATTTCACTCGGAATAAGCTCAATTTTATTAGGTGAAACAACCGATTATTCTATTTATGTTCTTACGCATTTGCGAAATAATAAAGACGTAAAATTACTCTATAAAGACATTTCGAAACCATTAATTTTATGTGGAATAACAACTGCAATCACTTTTTTATGTCTGTTTTTTGTACAATCAGAGGCATTGAAAGATTTGGCAATTTTTGCCGCTTTAAGTGTAATTGCAACTTCTGTTTTTTCGTTAATTTTAATTCCGTTGTTATATAAAATTCCGAAGAATAATCCCAAAAAGCAATTAACTGTTTTTAGTAATAATAATGTAATCGATAAGCTTGCTTCGTATTCGTATCATAAAAATAGGTATTTGGTAATTGGTTCACTTGTTTTGTTGATAGTTTGCTTTTTTACTTATTCTAAGGTAACATTTAACAACGATTTAGCATCGCTTAATTTTGTTTCATCCGATTTAAAACAAACAGAAAAAGAACTAGAAAACATAACTGATGGCGATTCAAAATCGATTTATTTGGCTTCTTACGGAAACGATTATGAAACCGTAATCCGAAATAATAATTTGCTTTTCAATACATTAAAAGAAGAAAAAAATAATTCACAAATTGTAAATTTTAGTTCGATTGGAGGAATAGTATTTACGAAAGAAATACAAAATCAAAAAATTCACGACTGGAATACCTTTTGGGATGAGAATAAAAAAAGTAGACTTAAAAGCAGTTTAGTTTCTAATGGCAATAAATTCGGATTTAAAGAAAGTACTTTTGCTGAATTTTATACCCATTTAAACACAAAATTTGTATGCGTTTCTATTGCAGATTATAGAAAGGTAACCGCTTTTTTTATTGATGAATTTGCGACTAAAAAAAACGGATTTTTTACCATTTCAACATTAATTAAAGTACCAAAAGAAAATCGAAACCAATTTGTAGCATCCATTAAAAAGCAACCAAATTTAGTGGTTATTGATCGTCAACAAACCAACGAAACTTTTTTGGGAACGTTAAAAGACAACTTCGAAAAGTTAATTAATTATTCTTTTATAGCCATTTTTATAATTCTCTTTTTTGCTTTTAAAAGAATAGAATTAGTTATTGTAAGTAGTATTCCGATTATGATTAGTTGGGTTTTTACAACTGGACTTATGGGAATTTTCGGACTACAATTTAATGTCATTAATATTATTGTTTGTACTTTAATTTTTGGAATAGGAGTTGATTACAGTATTTTTATGACAACAGCGTTACAAAAAGAACATACGTTTGGTAAAATAGAATTACCAACCTATCGAACCTCAATAATTTTATCGGTTGCAACTACTATATTAGGAATTGGAGTTTTGATTTTTGCCAAACATCCTGCCTTAAAATCGATTGCTTTAATTGCTATAATTGGAATTTTTTCGGCTCTAGCCATAACATTTATCATTCAACCTTTAGTGTTTAATTTCTTTGTAAAATTTAACGTTAGAAAAGGAAATCCACCTTTCGAAATTAAACGTTTTTTTCATTCGCTTTTGTCTTTTACCTATTATGGTTTGGGCGGATTTATACTTTCTTTGATTGGCGCTTTTTTCATTAAGGTTTTTCCAATTTCTAAAAAGAAAAAATTGCAAGCGTTCCATTTCGTGATGTCTAAATTCATGCATTCGGTTTTTTTAACGTATCCAGCAATTAGAAGAAAAATTGTAAATAAAAACAACGAAAATTTCAAAAAGCCATCGATTATTATTGCTAATCATACTTCGTTTTTAGATATTTTAGTTGTAGGGATGTTAAGTCCAAAAATTATTTTTTTAGTTAGCGATTGGGTTTACAATTCGCCTTTTTTTGGAAGAGGTGTTCGTTTAGCAGGATTTTATCCAGTTTCGAACGGAATTGACAACGGAATTGAACATTTAAGAAAAAAAGTCAATCAAGGTTTTTCATTAATGGTTTTTCCAGAAGGAACTCGATCTATAGATAATTCGGTTAAACGATTTCATAAAGGAGCTTTTTATTTGGCTGAAGAATTCAATTTAGATATAGTTCCTGTTGTAATTCATGGTTATTCCGAAGCATCTCCTAAAGGCGATTTTATGTTGTATAAATCATCTACAACAGTCGAAATTTTAGATAGAATTGCACCAAATGACACTTCTTTTGGACAAAATTATACCGAGAAAACAAAAAAAATAAATAGTTTCTTTAGATTGAAATACAATCAAATTCGTCACGAAAATGAAGATGTCAATTATTTCAAAAACACATTGTTTAATAGTTTTGCTTATAAAGAAACCGAAGTAATTCAATCGATAAAAGAAGATTTTAAACAAAATAAAACAACCTATTACGAACTAAGTAAGCATCTTGGCGAGAAAGCTAAAATTCTTCATTTTGCTGATGATTTCGGACAATTAGATGTACTTTTGACTTTATATGAATCGCAACGAAAAATAGATTCATTTATAGAAAATGAAAACAAAAGAGGTTGTGCCAAAACCAATCATTTTCTGAAAAAGAGAATGATTTATTATGTAGACAAATTAAGTGAAATTGATATTTCTAGACACGAAACAATTTTGATTACAAACCCTAATTTTGATTACGATATTAACGCATTTAAAGGAAATGTAATTGTAGTAAATAACACTGAAATAAATAAAAAACTAATGAATTGTGGTTTTATTAAAGTAAACGAAAACAGCCAATTTATTATTCTAAAAAAATAATGAAAAAGAAGTACGATGTTGTAATTATAGGAAGTGGCTTAGGCGGATTGGTTTCTGCAATTATCCTTGCAAAAGAAGGTTACAGCGTTTGTGTGCTCGAAAAAAACAATCAGTTTGGAGGAAATTTGCAAACGTTTGTTAGAGATAAAACCATTTTCGATACCGGAATTCATTATATCGGTGGATTAAGTAAAGGTCAAAATCTCTACAAATATTTTAACTATTTAGGAATTATTGATGATTTAAAGTTAAAAAAATTAGACGAAGATGGTTTCGATATCATCTCTTTTGAAGACACTCACGAAGAATTTCCGCATGCTCAAGGATATGACAATTTCATCAATCAATTGGTAAAATATTTTCCAAACGAAAGAAAAGCAATCGAAATATATTGTGAAAAAGTACAAACTATTTGCAACTCATTTCCATTATATAATTTAGAATGGGAAGGAGAATATGATACGGAAGTTTTATATATAAATGCAAAAAAAGCTATTGACGAAGTTACAGAAAACGAAAAATTAAGAGCGGTTTTAGCAGGAACTAATTTTTTATATGCCGGAATTCAAGACAAATCGCCTTTTTATGTTCATGCATTGTCGGTTAACTCCTATATTCAAAGTTCGTGGCGATGCATTAACGGCGGAAGTCAAATTACAAAACAGTTGATAAAACAACTCAAAAAATTTGGAGGAGAAGTACATAAATACAAAGAAGTAATAAAATTTGATTCGATAGAAAATGATATTACAGCTGTAAAAATGAAAGACGGAACTTCAATTTCTGCTGATATTTTTATTTCTAATATTGACCCAAAAGCAACTTTGAAAATGGTTGGAGAAGATAAATTTAGAAAATCATTTTTTAATAGAATTGAGAGTTTAGAAGGAGTTATTTCTGCTTTTAGTTTGTATATCGTTTTTAAACCCGAAAGTTTTAAATACATAAACCATAATTATTATCATTTTAAAAACAGTAGTCATGTATGGACAGCACATGAATATGACGAACATTCGTGGCCAAAAGCCTATATGTGTTCGATGAATGCAGGAAAATCTGACGTTTGGGCTGACGGAATGACTTTTTTAACCTACATGAAATTTGATGAACTTAAAGAATGGGAACAAACGTTCAACACAACTGCCGAAAAAGAGTATCGTGGAGAAAGTTATGAAGAATTTAAAACCAAAAAAGCCGAAAAATTCCTAAAAGAAATAGAAATTAAATTCCCTGGAATTAGAGATTGTATAAAGTCTGTTCATACGTCAACTCCACTTTCTTATCGAGATTATATTGGAGGTTATAAAGGTAATATGTATGGTTATGAGAAAGATTCGAGCAACCCGATGAAAACATTTATAGCATCAAAAACCAAGCTAAATAATTTGTATTTAACAGGTCAAAGTAGTAATATGCATGGTGTTTTAGGAGTTACAATTGGAGCCGTTTTAACCTGTTCTGAAATTGTTGGTAAAGAATATTTAGTCAATAAAATAAATCAATCGTCTCTGTAATTAATGTAAGAATGAGAAAACAAATTTGGTTTATTTTTTTGTTGAGTTTGACACTATTTTCTTGTGGCACATCAAAATCATTACATCATAAACCAATAATTGAAGGTTATAATACAACAATCCCAATTGTTAAAAAGCAAGCTAGTTATACTTTTTCAACAGGAAATAATTTTCTTTTAAAAAACAAACATAATTTATGGGAATTATATGTTGAAGGCGATCCTTTAGAACGAGGTTTAGCAATGGGAACTTTAACAGATTCTTTATTGAAAAAACAAGAGCGTATCTTTTTTTCCAAAATAAATGAAATTGTTCCTTCCAAATTTAAACAACGATTATTACGAGTGTTTTTAAAATGGTACAACCGAAAACTCTATCTCAATGTTCCTGAAGAATACAAAACAGAAATTTATGGCATTTCTGAATACACATCGCACGATTTTGACAACATTGCGCCACTATATTTAAGAAGTTTATATCTTCATAGCGCTCACGATATTGGTCATGCTTTACAAGATTTGGCTTTAGTTGGATGTTCTTCTTTTGCTGCTTGGGACGATAAATCGGAAGATAGAAGTTTAATTTTAGGTCGAAATTTTGATTTTTATGCTGGCGATGAATTTGCTAAAGATAAAATAGTCGCTTTCGTAAAACCAACCAAAGGTTATCCGTTTATGATGGTAACTTGGGCAGGAATGATTGGAGTTTGTTCGGGCATGAATAACGAAGGTTTAGCGATAACTATTAATGCGGGAAAATCGAAAATACCGGTGATAGCTAAAACGCCTATTTCAATTCTTACTCGTGAAATTTTACAATATGCAAAAACTATTGAAGAAGCTATTGCAATTGCCAAAAAAAGAAAGGTTTTTGTTTCCGAATCAATTATGATTGGAAGTGCTATCGATAAAAAAGCCATTATAATTGAAGTTTCACCGAATAATTTTGGGGTTTATGATGTTCCAAATAGCAATCAGTTGATTTGTTCTAATCATTTTCAAAGTGATAATTTAAAGGATGGTAAACGAAATCAAGCGCAAATTGTAAATAGTCATTCTAAATATCGTTTTGATAAAATGGTGGAACTTTTTAATGAGAATCCGAAAATAAATCCACAAATTGCAGCCAACATTCTCAGAAATAAAGAAGGTTTAAATAACTTGCCAATTGGTTATGGAAATGAAAAAGCGCTGAATCAACTTTTAGCGCATCATGGCGTAATTTTTAAACCCGAACAACGATTGGTTTGGGTTTCGGCAAATCCGTATCAATTAGGCGAATTTGTTTGTTATGATTTGAATAAAGTTTTTAACGATAAAAATTTTAACGATACTATCGTTTCATTAGAAAGTGACAATCTTAATATTGCCCAAGATGCATTTTTAGAAACGCAAGCCTACAAAAATTACGAGGAATTTCGAGTAGAAGATAGAAAAATGGACGTATTTTTGGAAAATAAAAAGGGTTTAGAGCCTGATTTTATTAAAATTTATCAATCTTTGAATTCGGATTATTGGATTGTATATTATAAATTAGGACAATATTTTTACAAACAAAAAGAATATTCAAAAGCTAAAATGTATCTTGAAATGGCTTTAACAAAAGAAATCACAACGCTTACTGCCAAATTAGAAATAGAAAAAGAGTTGAAAAAAATATACCGGAAATTGAAATGATTCCAAAAATAGAAACAGCTACTACGGAAGAAATAAAAATTTTTCAAGAACAAAAACTTTTTGAATTGTTAGCTTATGTAAATGAAAAATCTACGTTCTATAAAAATCTTTTTGCTACAAATAACATAGATATTACCACTATAAAAACAATCGAAGATTTGCAGTTATTACCTGTAACTACAAAAGAAGATTTGCAAAAACACAACGATGAATTTAGGTGTGTTCCCATTACTAAAATCATCGATTTTGCAACAACTTCTGGAACTTTAGGCGAACCTGTTACTTTTGGATTATCCGATAAAGATTTAGATAGATTAGCTTATAACGAAGCCATTTCGTTTGATTGCGCCGGAATAAAAGAAGGTGATATTGTGCAACTGATGACAACAATTGACCGACGTTTTATGGCTGGTTTGGCTTATTTTTTAGGATTGCGCAAAATGAAAGTCGGTGTGATTCGTATTGGAGCTGGAATTCCCGAATTACAATGGGATTCCATCTTAAAATACAAACCCAATTATCTAATTACGGTTCCTTCTTTTTTATTAAAATTGATAGAATATGCTGAAAACAATAATATTGATTATAATAGTTCAGGAATAAAAGGCGCTGTTTGTATTGGTGAATCCTTGCGAAATCAAGATTTTTCGATGAATACGTTGGCGAAGAAAATTTCAGAAAAGTGGCAGATAAATTTGTTTTCTACCTACGCTTCTACCGAAATGAGCACAGCTTTCACCGAATGTGAGTTTGCAAATGGCGGTCATCATCATCCAGAGCTCATCATTGTTGAGGTTTTAGATGAAAACAATAATCCAGTGGAGGAAGGCGAATCAGGCGAATTGGCATTTACGACACTCGGAATTGAAGCTATGCCATTAGTGCGTTTTAAAACTGGCGATATTGTAAAACTGCATCACGAACCTTGTGCTTGTGGCAGAAATACATTGCGTGTTGGACCAGTTATTGGCAGAAAACAACAAATGATAAAATACAAAGGAACTACATTGTATCCGCCAGCAATGAACGATATTTTGAATGATTTTTCCACTATCGAAAGTCATATTATTGAAATTTCTACCAACGATTTAGGTATGGATGAAATTTTATTAAAATTGGCTGTAGCAGAACAATCAGACGATCTTTTACAACAAATTAAAGATCACTTCCGAGCCAAACTACGAGTTACTCCAAAAATCGAATTCACAACTAAAGAAATACTCAATGAATTTATTTTTCATCCTATGAGTCGAAAACCAATTCATTTTTTTGATAAAAGAACGGCTGGAAAATAAAGTAGTATCCAAAAGAAACTCAATCATTCAGTTGCTTAGTTACTCAGCCATTATTTCTTTAATATAAAAGTTGTAATTTTGCCATTTGATAAAAATAGCAAACATGCCAAAAATAGGCAACATTCAATTACCCGATTTTCCACTATTACTTGCGCCAATGGAAGACGTAAGCGATCCGCCATTTCGTCGATTGTGTAAATTGCATGGTGCTGATTTGATGTACTCTGAATTTATTTCTTCAGAAGGATTAATTCGCGATGCTATAAAAAGCCGAATGAAATTAGACATTTTCGATTACGAACGACCTGTTGGTATTCAGATTTTTGGTGGCGATGAAGAAGCAATGGCGATGTCGGCAAAAATTGTAGAAGCCGTTCATCCCGATTTAGTAGATATTAATTTTGGTTGCCCGGTAAAAAAAGTGGTTTGTAAAGGCGCTGGAGCTGGTGTTTTGAAAGATGTCGATTTAATGATACGATTGACAAAAGCAGTAATTAAAAGCACCAATTTGCCAGTTACAGTAAAAACACGTTTGGGTTGGGATGAGAATTCGATCAATATTGATGAAGTTGCCGAACGTTTACAAGATGTTGGTGTGCAAGCTTTGACTGTTCATGCTCGAACTCGAGCTCAAATGTATAAAGGTCAAGCCGATTGGACGCACATTGCAAGAGTAAAAAACAATCCCAGAATTACAATGCCAATTTTCGGAAATGGCGATATCGATTCGCCAGAAAAAGCATTGGAATACAAAAATAAATACGGTTTAGATGGAATGATGATTGGTCGAGCTGCAATAGGTTATCCTTGGATTTTCAACGAAATTAAACACTACTTTAAAACCGGAGAGCATTTGCTTCCGCCAACAATGCAAGACAGAGTTGATGCAGCGAGAAATCATTTAACTTGGTCGATGGATTGGAAAGGAGAACGTGTTGGAATAGTAGAAATGCGTCGTCATTATACCAATTATTTTAAAAATGTACACGCATTTAAAGAATACAAACAACGATTAGTAACTACCGACGATGCACAAGAATTATTCAATATTTTAAATGAAATTGAAGAAGTTTTTGTTGATTATCAATTTGCATAATTAATCAAATAGCTTTTTACTCACTCTGCTACTTGCAATTTGAGTTGCTAAAAAGCCTAAAGAAGTTATTGTAACTAAAACGATAAGCACATTTTGAAAAGTAAAAACAACTGGATAAGCTAAAGTGTCGGTAATCATAATTAACTGAAATTGATGTTGTAAAAAAACAGCTAATGATCCAATAGTTATTCCAATAATTCCACCAATACAACAAATTGAAATTCCGTAATATAAAAATATTCTTCGCAAACTTTTCACTTCTGTACCTAAAGAAAATAGCGTTTTTAAATTATCTTTTTTGTCTATAATCAACATAAAAATAGCGCCTGCAAAAGCAAATAAAATCATGATAATTACAAGAGTAAAAATTAAATACAAAACAAAATTTTCGGTATTCAGCATTCTATATAAACTTGCATTAAGTTGTGCTCTAGTTTTTACCTCGACTTTATTTTGAAAAACCCTTTCAATTTCTAAAATGAGTTGATTTTCATCACAATTAGGCTTTGTTTTTATTTCAATTCCAGTTACTTGATTGGATTGAAAACTCATAAGATCTTTAGCTAAATCTAAATCAACAAAAACAAATTTGCTATCAAGATCTTCATTTATTGCATAAATACCAATTGGAGTTAAGTATTCTTTATTAAATTGATCTTCCGATTCAATTTGTCCTTTTCCAGGTCTCGGGACAAAAACTTCTAACGGATTATTTACATCAAAAAGGCCTAAAGATAATTTTTGAGCAATTCCATAACCAACAACAGCTTGAGTTGTATTTGGCTTTAACCAAATGCCGTTAAATAAATTTTTTGGTAAGGTATTTATTTTAACAAAATTACTGTCAACACCTTTTAAGTAGGTTACTTGTTGCTTATCTTTATAAGAAAACAAAACTCTTTCTTCTATTGTTTTACAGTAACTAGCAATTCCATCAATTTTTTTTAATTGATTTTCTTGTGTTGGAGAAATGAAAAACGACTTACCTTTTATTACGCTTGCTTTTAAATCGGGATCAGTATCATTCGAAAAAGTCAAGCTAAATTCGCGTAATCCACTAAAAACAGACAAAACAACAAACAAAGCTAAAGAACCAATTATAATTCCGCTTAAAGCAATTCGGGATATAATCGTAATAGCATTATTTTTGCTTTTACTAAAAATATAACGTTTGGCTATGTAAAGCGAGAAATTCAATTATGATTTTTTGCGTTTTTCTAGAAGTTCGCGATTTTCTATAGGATTTTCTTTTTTGGAAAGAGCAGAATCAATTTTTTCAATATAATCTAAAGAATCATCAATATAAAAAGAAAGATTAGGCACTTTTCGTAATTGTAATTTTACTCTTTGCGACAAATCGTGTTTTATCAAAGGAGCATTCGACTTAATAGCTTCCAATAATCCTTTTGCTTTGTCGGTTGGAAAAACACTTAAATACACTTTTGCAATCGATAAATCAGTAGTTACAATTACTTTAGAAACCGAAATCACTAAGTTAGACAAGCCGTTTTTTCGAACTTCACCTTGAAGAATATCAACTAAATCTTTTTGTAAAACACCGCCTATTTTTTTTTGTCTATTCGTTTCCATGGAGCAAAAATACAAATTTTTATTGCCACAAAGGCGCTAAGGTACAAAGTTTAGTTTTATCCGTTTTTATTTATTTTGTTTTCAAATCCATCATTTTTTGAAATTGCATATATTTACAAAAAAAAACTTACCGCCTTAGCGCCTTTGTGGCAAAATGGATTACTTATGAAAAAAATAGAACACATCGGAATAGCAGTAAAAAACTTAGAAGTATCGAATTTACTTTTTGAAAAATTATTCGGAACTGCACCATATAAACAAGAAGAAGTAGCTACTGAAGGAGTGAAAACATCCTTTTTTATGAATGGTCCAAATAAGATAGAGTTGTTAGAAGCTACTAATCCTGAAAGTCCGATTGCTAAATTTATTGATAAAAAAGGAGAAGGAATCCATCATATTGCATTTGATGTTGAGAACATTATTTCTGAAATACAACGATTAAAGCAAGAAGGGTTTATTGTTTTAAATGAAATTCCAAAAAAAGGCGCCGATAACAAATTAGTAACTTTTTTACATCCAAAAGGAACTAATGGCGTTTTAATTGAACTTTGTCAAGAAATCAAACAAAAATAGTTGCTTTAAAAAGAAAAATGTAGTAACATTGCAACCTCAAATAAAGCTCGCTTTATTTACTAATCACAGACAATAATATAAAATCTGTGAAGTAAAATTGGTCCTATAGCTCATTCGGTTAGAGCAACTGACTCATAATCAGTAGGTGCTTGGTTCGATTCCAAGTGGGACCACTTTTTTATAAATGGTTTATATTTTATTGGAATCCTTTTTTATTCATTAAACTAAAATGTATTTTATTACGTTATTATTTAAAATAACTAAATGTTTATAAATATTATTAAATTGTAAATTTAGTACTACAATTATTAATTTAAACATTAAAAAATTTTGTCAAGAATTTTTTTTTAATACTTTTACAACCTAATAGCATTAATACAATGAGATTATTTTTAATTTTAATATGCTTATTAATTTGGAATGTTAGTTCTGCCGCCCCAGATCCACCTCCACCACCTGCTCCGCCATTGCCTCCTGGGTTATCGGTTGATAGTATGGTTATTGTATTATTTTTAACTTCAATAATTTTAGGTTTTTATAAAATACAAAAATTTAAAAAAAGAGCAACAAATTAAATGGAGCTCTTTTTTTATTGTAATTGATTTAATTAATAGCGTTTAGTTTAGAAACATATTTGCCGATAACATCAAATTCTAAATTTATTTTAGTTCCAACTTTAAAAGTGTTAAAGTTAGTATGGTTATAGGTATATGGAATTATAGCAACACTAAATTCGGTGTTTTTTGAGTTTACAACTGTTAAGCTAACACCATTAACTGTAATAGAGCCTTTTTCGATGGTAATATTTTTATAAATTGCATTGTATTCAAATGTAAATAACCAACTTCCATCAGTTTCTATAACCGATTTACAAGTTCCAATTTGATCGATATGACCCTGAACAATGTGTCCGTCAAGTCGATCGCCAAGTTTCATGGCGCGTTCTAAATTAATTATGTTATTTATTTTCCAGTCACCAAGATTTGTTTTTAAAACGGTCTCTTTAATAGCAGTAACTGTATAAACATCATTTTCAATTGCTATAACGGTTAAACATATGCCATTGTGAGCAACACTTTGGTCAATTTTTAATTCGTTTGTAATAGATGATTTTATTGAAATATGTATGTTCTCATTTTCTTTTTGAATATCTTTTACAATTCCAAGGGTTTCTATAATTCCTGTAAACATTTATGGTTTTATTTTACTAAATTTGCACTACAAAATTAGCAATAAATAACCGAGGGCATTATGAAAAAAGCAGAAAATATAATTGTTGGAATTTCAGTAGGAGATTTAAACGGTATTGGAAGCGAAGTAATTTTGAAAACATTTGAGGATTCTCGTATGCTTGAAATGTGTACGCCAGTTATTTTTGCAAATGTTAAGGTTTTGTCATTTATTAAAAAAAATCTTATTAGCGAAATTGCTTTACATGGTATCGATAGATTAGAGCAGTTAGTAAAAGGGAAAATAAATGTTCTAAATGTTTGGAAAGAAAATGTAGAAATTAATTATGGACAGAATGACGAAAATATAGGGAAGTATGCTCTATTGTCATTTACAGAAGCTACAAAAGCGTTAAAAGAGGGTTTAATAGATGTATTAATTACTGCTCCAATTAATAAATACAACATTCAATCAGAAGAATTTAAATTTCCAGGTCATACCGATTATCTAAATCAAGAATTAGAAGGAGATGCATTAATGCTTATGGTTCAAGATAATTTAAGAGTTGGTTTGTTAACAGATCATATTCCAGTTAATGAAGTCGCTAAACATCTTACAGAAAAATTAATAGTCCAAAAAATTGAGACTATTAACAAATCATTAATTCAAGATTTTAATATAAATAAACCTAAGATTGCAGTTTTAGGTTTAAATCCTCATGCTGGCGATAATGGAGTTATTGGCAAAGAAGAGGATGAGATTATAAAGCCTACTATAAAAAAGTTATTCAATAAAGGAATTTTAGTTTTTGGACCCTATTCTGCCGATGGTTTTTTTGGAAGTGGTCAATATGAAAAGTTTGATGCTGTTATTGCTTCGTATCATGATCAAGGTTTGATTCCATTTAAAACTTTGTCATTTGGAAGTGGCGTTAATTATACTGCGGGTTTAAATAAAATTAGAACATCGCCAGATCATGGCACTGCCTATGAAATTGCTGGTAAAGGTTTGGCTGATAATTCATCATTTAAAGAAGCAGTTTATTTAGCTTTAGACATCTATAATTCAAGGAATCTCTATTCTCAAATTAGTCAAAAGCCATTAAAAATACAAGAAAAACAGTTATTATCAAAAAAAGGTGAATAACCCTTTTGGAATTGCAATTATTTTATATCTTTGCACTCCGATAATAAAATTTCATTTTTAGGTAAATTGATGATGAAGAAAGTTACAAATGATTATTTAATCCCTTTTATTGGATTAAAAATAGGAAAACATCAATTTGATTATCAAATAAATAAAAAGTTCTTTGATGCTTTTGATTATCACGAATTTGAAGAATGTGATATTAAAGTTGACATAACATTAGAAAAAAAAAGCACTATGTTAGAGCTTTCTTTCAAACACAAAGGAACTGTTAATGTCCCTTGTGATTTAACTAATGAAATGTTTGATTTACCAATTAAAAGTAAAATTAAATTAGTTGTTCAGTTTGGTGAAGAATTTAATAATGATAATGAAGAACTTTTAATATTGCCAAATGGTGAGCATCAATTAGATGTTTCCCAATATATTTACGAAATGATTGCGCTTTCTATTCCTTTAAAAAGGATTCATCCTGGAATAAAAGACGGAAGTTTAAAAACAGATGTTCTTTATAAATTAAACAATTTGACTATCAAAGAACAGAAGAAAGAGAAAAAAGAAGTAGAAAATATAGACCCACGTTGGGATAAATTAAAACAACTATTAACGGATAAATAATATAGTAAAATGGCACATCCTAAGAGAAAAATCTCCAAAACAAGAAGAGATAAAAGAAGAACACATTATAAAGCAACGGTAGCACAAATAGCAACTTGTCCTATAACAGGCGAAGCGCATTTATACCACAGAGCTTACTGGCATGAAGGGAAAATGTACTACAGAGGTCAGATTGTTATTGATAAATCTGTTGCCGAAGCATAATTTGTAGTAAAAAAGTATAATAAACTCTCACTCATGTGGGAGTTTTTTGTTTTTTATAATTTTTATCATATACAACACTTTTTTTTTGTAAATTCCACCTCTTTTAAATTCCTATTTTTAAAGATAATAAATTAGATATATGAATACAATTACAGCCGCAATTACCGCTGTCGGTGGCTATGTTCCTGACTTTGTCCTTTCTAATAAAGTATTGGAAACAATGGTAGATACTAATGATGAATGGATTACTACTCGAACAGGAATAAAAGAAAGAAGAGTATTGAAAGAAAATGGAAAAGGAACTTCTTATCTCGCTATTCAAGCTGCTAAAGATTTAATTTCAAAAAGCAATTTAAATCCTGCTGAAATTGATTTAATAATCATGGCCACCACAACTCCAGACATGCTAGTGGCATCAACAGGTGTCTTTGTAGCAACTCAAATAGGTGCAATAAATGCTTTTGCATACGATTTACAAGCTGCTTGTTCTAGCTTTTTATTCGGAATGTCGGCTGCTTCTGCCTACATACAATCAGGGAAATATAAGAAAGTCTTGTTAATTGGTGCCGATAAAATGTCGTCAATTATTGATTATACCGACAGAGCAACATGTATTATTTTTGGAGATGGAGCTGGAGCTGTTTTATTTGAACCCAATTATGAAGGACTTGGACTACAAGACGAATTTTTGCGTTCCGACGGAATCGGAAGAGAATATTTAAAGATTGATGCAGGAGGTTCTCTTTTACCACCTTCTAAAGAAACAGTTGAAAACAGACAGCATTTTGTTTTTCAAGATGGAAAAACCGTTTTTAAATACGCTGTTTCTGGAATGGCAGATGTAAGCGAAAAAATTATGGAACGCAATAATCTGACCAAAGAAGATGTTAATTGGTTAATTGCACATCAAGCAAATAAAAGAATTATTGATGCAACAGCCTCTAGAATGGAGTTAGACCAAGAAAAAGTTTTAATTAATATCCAAAAATATGGCAATACAACATCGGCTACATTACCTTTGTTATTAAGTGATTTTGAAAACAAATTTAAAAAAGGAGATAACCTTATTTTTGCTGCTTTTGGTGGTGGATTTACATGGGGTTCTATCTACTTAAAATGGGCGTACAACAAAAAATAAAATAAAAACTAAACTAAAAACAAATAATTATGGATTTAAAAGAAATTCAAAACCTAATCAAATTTGTATCCAACTCTGGGGTTGCAGAAGTAAAATTAGAAACAGGAGATATTAAAATTACAATTAGAACCACATTAGAAGGAAATAGTCATGATATTACTTATGTGCAACAAGCGCCTATGCAACAAGCTTTACCGCAGTCAGCTCCAATTCAACAAGCTAATACTGCAACAGAAATTCCAGCAGCTCCAGTTGATGTTGAGTCAAATTTAATTACTATAAAATCGCCTATTATTGGAACATTTTATAGAAAACCTTCTCCAGATAAACCTATGTTTACAGAAGTAGGTAACATTATTCAAAAAGGAGATGTACTTTGTGTAATTGAAGCAATGAAACTTTTTAATGAAATTGAATCTGAATTTTCAGGTAAAATCGTTAAAATTTTAGTTGATGATATGTCGCCAGTGGAATTTGATCAACCTTTATTCTTAGTTGATCCATCATAATTTAGATTATTATATTATTAGATTACTAGATTATTAGATTTTTTCAAACAACTTCTAATAGTCCAAAAGTCTAACAATCCAAAAATCTAATTTTCTAATTTTCTAATTAAAATAAGATGTTTAAAAAAATATTAATTGCCAACAGAGGTGAAATTGCTCTACGAGTAATTAGAACCTGTAAAGAAATGGGAATCAAAACAGTAGCTGTTTATTCTACTGCTGACGCCGAAAGTTTACACGTAAAATTTGCTGACGAAGCTGTTTGTATTGGTCCACCACCAAGTAATTTGTCCTATTTAAAAATGTCTAATATTATTGCAGCTGCTGAAATTACCAATGCAGATGCCATTCATCCTGGTTATGGTTTTCTTTCAGAAAATGCTAAGTTTTCAAAAATTTGTCAGGAACACGGAATAAAATTTATCGGAGCTTCTCCGGAAATGATTGATAAAATGGGAGATAAAGCTTCAGCCAAAGCAACAATGAAAGCAGCTGGAGTTCCTTGTGTACCAGGTTCTGAAGGACTTTTGGAATCCTACGAACAAGCACTCGAATTATCCAAAGAAATGGGTTTTCCAGTAATGTTAAAAGCAACTGCTGGAGGTGGAGGTAAAGGAATGCGTGCCGTTTGGAAAGAAGATGAATTACTAAAAGCATGGGAAAGCGCTCGCCAAGAATCGGCTGCCGCTTTCGGAAATGATGCTATGTACCTTGAAAAACTAATCGAAGAACCACGTCATATCGAAATACAAGTAGTTGGCGATTCCTACGGTAAAGCATGTCATTTATCTGAAAGAGATTGTTCAGTACAACGTCGCCACCAAAAACTAACCGAAGAAACACCTTCTCCTTTCATGACCGACGATTTACGTCAAAGAATGGGAGATGCCGCTGTAAAAGCAGCCGAATTTATACAATATGAAGGTGCTGGAACAGTTGAATTTTTAGTAGACAAACACCGAAATTTCTTCTTCATGGAAATGAACACGCGTATCCAAGTAGAACATCCTATTACTGAGCAAGTAATTGATTACGATTTGATTCGCGAGCAAATTATGGTAGCAGCCGGAATTCCAATTTCAGGTAAAAATTACTTACCGCAATTGCACGCTATCGAATGCCGTATTAATGCCGAAGATCCTTATAATGATTTTCGTCCGTCTCCTGGAAAGATTACTGTTTTGCACTCTCCTGGCGGACACGGAGTCCGTTTAGATACACATGTTTATGCAGGGTATACAATTCCGCCAAACTATGACTCAATGATAGCCAAGTTAATTACAACAGCTCAAACTCGTGAGGAGGCCATCAATAAAATGAAACGCGCTTTGGATGAGTTTTATATCGAAGGTATCAAAACTACTATTCCTTTTCACAGACAATTAATGGATGAACCCGATTATGTAGCCGGAAATTATACAACCAAATTTATGGAGAGTTTTAAAATGAACGATCCAGAATAAATAGAAAACCCACTTGAGAGAGTGGGTTTTTTTGGACACAATCTTGTCATTGCTTCGCCAGTTCGAGCAAAGCTCTCGTGTCCGAACGAGGAACTAGGAGGACACGAGCGAAAGCGAACTGGCGAAGCAATCTCATCTTATTTTTGAAGTTGTCATTGCGGATTTTTTGCAGCTAATCCAGCTATTTGCTTTATCTTTTGTTTCATTGCATTACACAAAAGGATGGCGCTACTATCTGGGCTAGGGTAATAGTTTTCAAAAGAATGTTTTTTCAAATCTTTCCACAAAAAAACCCGATCATTACTGAACGGGTTTTTTATTTACTGAAAATTTCAGCTTATGCTTCAAAAGGAATTATAGAAACGAATGATTTGTTATCACCTTTTTTCTGAAATTTCACAACGCCATCAACTCTTGCATGTAAAGTATGATCTTTACTAATGTAAACGTTTTCGCCTGGATTGTGTTTTGAACCTCTTTGTCTTACGATAATGTTTCCAGCAATAGCAGCTTGTCCACCATAAATCTTCACGCCTAAACGTTTTGATTCCGATTCTCTACCATTCTTCGAACTACCGACACCTTTCTTGTGAGCCATGATGTTTTGGTTTTATAAGTTAATACTTAAATTAAACAGCTTTACCACCGTTTAATTCATCTTGTAATTTTTTTAATTCGTCCATTTTACCATCTGCAGCAAGTTGTGCTTGTTGCGCCCAAGTAGTTGGATCTAAATGTTGTACTTTAAAAGTAGATGCATCTAAAATTGCTTTTACATCTTCTGACGAAGCAGCAGCTAATTTAGCGAAAGTGTCAATTCCTGCAGCAACTAATGCTTCAGCTGCTTTTGGCCCGATACCTTCTATAATAACTAAATCATCTCCTTTTTTTGAAGCTTTGGCTTTTGGAGCTTTTTCTTCAACTGCATCAACTAGTTTTTCTGCTTTTGGAGCCTTAGGAGTTTCTACTTTTTCTGCTTTTGGAGCTGATTTTTTTCCACCTGTCGCTAAAATTCCTTCAATAAGAATTTGAGT
Source organism: Flavobacteriales bacterium (assembly GCA_031408335.1). Classification (GTDB taxonomy): domain Bacteria; phylum Bacteroidota; class Bacteroidia; order Flavobacteriales; family Flavobacteriaceae; genus Flavobacterium. The sequence continues at coordinate 167,528 of JANNWH010000017.1, forward strand.
TAAGTATTGACGGTGTCCGTTTCTTTTCTTGTAACCTTTTCTTCTTTTCTTTTTGAAAACGATTACTTTATCACCTTTTAAGTGTTGTAACACTTTGGCTTCTACTGAAGCACCTTCTATAGCTGGGGCGCCTAAAGTTATATTACCATTATCATCTAATAAAAGAACTTTGTCAAAAGAAACTTTTGAACCTTCTTCATTAGTCAAACGGTGAACATAAACCTTTAAGTCTTTGCTTACTTTGAATTGTTGCCCTGCTATCTCTACGATTGCGTACATAACAAATTGTTTAATTAATTTTTGAGTGTGCAAATATATAACTTTTTATCATTCATACAACCCAATTGCGAAAAAGTTTGTTATTGACAATATGAAAACAAATTCATCAATTATCAATTTTTTGTTAATTATCAATTTTTTGCTAAAAAAAAAGTATTTTTGATGAAATAAAATTCACTATTAATTTACTAATAGTATAATCAATAAAAAACAGGTATTTTTTATGAAAAAATCACTAATTACTTTAAGTACAGTACTTATGCTAGGAGGAACAGCTTATGCTCAAAAGGTAGCTTTTGAGGAATACAACTTAGACAACGGAATGCATGTTATTCTTCATAACGATGCTTCTGCGCCAGTTGTAATTACTTCGGTAATGTATCATGTGGGTTCAAAAGACGAAAATCCAGAAAGAACTGGGTTTGCTCATTTTTTTGAACACTTACTTTTTGAAGGAACCGAAAACATTAAAAGGGGAGAATGGTTTAAAATAGTTTCTTCTAATGGAGGAACAAACAATGCCAACACCAGTGATGACAGAACGTATTACTTCGAAGTATTTCCATCAAACAGTTTAGAACTAGGTTTATGGATGGAATCGGAACGATTAATGCATCCTGTAATTAATCAAATAGGTGTTGATACTCAAAATGAAGTAGTTAAAGAAGAAAAACGTCTTCGTGTTGACAACCAACCTTACGGGAGTATATTTGCTGAGGTTAAGAAAAACTTGTTTGTAAATCATCCTTATCGTTGGTCAACAATTGGATCAATGGAACATTTAGACGCATCTAAACTAGAAGAATTTCAAGCATTTAATAAAAAATTCTATTCACCTAATAATTCAGTATTGGTTGTTGCAGGAGATTTGAATGATATTCCAAAAACAAAAGAATGGATTCAAAAATATTTTGGTCCAATTCCAAGAGGTGTTGAAATTAAAAAGCAAACGTTTATAGAAACTCCAATTACACAGCCACTAAAAGCCACTTATGAAGATCCAAATATTCAAAAACCAATGGTCATTACAGCTTATAGAACACCATCTATGAAAACTCGTGATGCTAGAGTTTTAGATATGATTTCTACCATATTAAGTGATGGTAAAAGTTCTCGTTTGTACAAAAAAATTGTTGATGATAAAAAAATGGCACTTCAAATAGGTGCATTTAGTAATAGTCAAGAAGATTATGGAATGTATATAATATATGGTATGCCACAAGGTGAAAATACAGCAACTGATTTGATAAGAGAAATTGATGAAGAAATTGTTAAAATGCAAACCGATTTAATATCTGAAAAAGATCTTGAAAAACTGAAAAACGTATATGATAGTAATTATGTAGATAGCAATTCAAGCGTTGAAGGTGTAGCCGAAAATTTAGCATCTTATTACTTATTGTATGGTGATGTAAATTTGGTTAACACTGAAATCGAAATGTATCGTTCTATCACACGTGAAGAAATTAGAGACATTGCTAAGAAATATTTAAATCCAAACCAACGATTGATTTTGGATTACGTACCTGCAAAAGACAAAGCTGAAGCTAAATAAACAAACTAAACAAAAAATGAGAAATTTAATAATTATACTATCAAGCTTGTTTTTAACTATGACTATGCAAGCACAAAACAGACCGCAACCAAAACCAGGACCAGCTCCTACAATAAATATTAAGAAACCAGTTTCTTTTATTTTACCTAATGGTTTAAAAGTATTAGTAGTAGAAAATCATAAATTGCCAAGAGTGGCTTTTAACTTATCTATTGATAATTCGCCCTATACGCAAGGCAATAAAAAAGGAGTTTCTAATTTATCAAGTAGTTTAATTGGGAATGGTTCTAAAACTATCAGTAAAGATGCTTTTAACGAAGAAGTTGATTTTCTTGGAGCAGAAATCAATTTTTACTCATCAGGAGCTTCTGCAAGTGGATTATCAAAATATGCCAAAAGAATATTGGAATTAATGTCTGACGGTGCTTTGAATCCAAATTTTACTCAAGAAGAATTCGATAAAGAAAAAGACAAATTAATTGAAGGATTAAAAACACAAGAAAAAAGTGTTCCTGCTGTAGCGGGCAGAGTAGAAAATGTTTTAGTTTATGGAAAAAATCATCCTTATGGAGAATATTTATCGGAAGAAACAATAAAAAATGTCTCGCTTGCTGATGTAAAAGATAATTATGCATCCAATTTTGTTCCTGAAAGAGCTTATTTAGTTATAATAGGAGACGTTAATTATAAAGATACCAAGAAAATGGTCGAAAAGTTATTTAGTCCTTGGATTAAAGCAAAAGCACCACAATTATCTTTTTCTGCTCCTAGTAATGTTCAATATACTCAAATTAATTTTGTAGATATGCCAAATGCAGTCCAATCTGAAATCTCTTTGGTAAATACTATTAATTTAAAAATGTCAGATCCTGATTTCTTTCCAGTAATTATTGCCAATCAAGTGGTTGGTGGCGATTTTAATAGTTATATAAACATGAATTTAAGAGAAGCACATGGTTGGACATATGGCGCGCGTTCAAGTGCTGGAATTGACAAATTCACTGTTAGTAAATTTAAAGCTAATTCGCAAGTTAGAAACTCAGTTACCGACAGTGCAGTTGTTGAATTTCTTAAAGAAATTAACCGAATTAGAACAGAAAAAGTAAGTGAAGAAACCTTAAATAATGTAAAAGCAGGTTACGTTGGTAAATTTGTAATGGGAGTTGAAAAACCGCAAACAGTTGCTCGTTATGCTTTAAACATAGAAACAGAAGCTTTACCAGCTGATTTTTATGAAAATTACATCAAAAATATTCAGGCTGTTTCTGCTGATGATGTGATGAGAGTAGCTAAGAAATATTTCATGTCTGATACTATGAGAATTATCATTACAGGAAAAGGATCTGAAGTAATTTCTGGTTTAGAAAGTTTAAAAATTCCGATGTTTTATTTCGATAAATTTGGAAACGCCACCGAAAAACCAGCTATGAAGAAACCCGTTCCGGCAGGAGTTACAGTTAAATCTGTTATGGATAGTTACATAAAAGCTATTGGCGGTGAAAAAGCTGTTGCAGCAGTAAAAACAATTTTTATTATAGGTTCATCTGAAATAGAAGGCGCACCAGCACCACTTGCTTATATTTCTAAAAAAGATGTAAGTGGAAAATCGTTGTTTAAAATGGAATTAGTTGGAATGATGGAAATTTCGAAACAAGTTATTGGAGATAAAAGTGGTTATGCTTCAAATCAGGGACAAAGAAAAGATTTTACTCCAGAAGAGTTTGCTGAAAAAAAATTAACAGCTACTACTTTTGAAGAGTTAACATTGGCCAACAATAAAGATGTAATTTTAGATGGTATTGAAACAATGAATGGTAACGATGTATATGTTGTAAAAAATGGTAAATCTACTTTGTTTTATGATGTAAAAACCGGACTTAAATCATCTTCCTCTTCTTCAAGTGAAAAAAATGGTCAAAAAATGACTTCAAGTGTAACTTATAATGATTACAAAGAAGTTAAAGGAGTTAAAATACCTCACAATATTATTATGTCTCAAGGTAGAGATCTTGACATTAAAGTAACTGATGTCAAAATTAACGAAGGCGTTTCCGATGCTGATTTTCAGTAGGAAAAAAAATTATAATTAAAAAAGACCGTTTTGCTTTAAGTAAAACGGTTTTTTTAATTTTGAACACCGAACACTACTTCTTGCTCGACAAATAAACACCAATCAAAATAATAAAAGCGCCTAAAAACTGAATTGGAGTAAGCATTTCATTATCTAATAATCCCCAAAAAAAAGCAACAATCGGAATTAAATACGTTACCGATGTTGCAAAAACAGGCGATGACATCTGAATTAATTTAAAGAAAATGATATTCGCAATTCCAGTTCCAACAACACCTAAAACAATTACAAAAAGCATCGAATGTTGTACTTCTACAGTTGCAAATACAGTTAAAAAATTAGTAGAAAACAAAACAATTAAAGCCGGAACCAACATCACTAAAAAATTTCCGGTACTAATTGCTAACGGCTTTACATCGGATAAATATTTGTTAAGTAAATTTACATTTGTTGCATAGCAAATAGAAGCAGTTAATATCAAAATGGTATACCAATAATTTTGGTTTGGATGATTCATTGCTCCGTTTACTATCAATAAAAGAGTTCCGAATAATCCGATAATTACACCAAAAACTTGAGTTCTTTTAAAATGTAATCCGAATGCAATTCCACCCAAAATTAATGTGTTTAAAGGCGTTAAAGAATTTAAAATGGAACTTACTGAACTACTAATTTGAGTTTGAGCAATGGCAAATAAAAACGCAGGAATAAAAGTTCCGAATAACGAAGTTAAAGCAATGTATTTCCATTGATGTTGCTTGATTTGAGTAATGCTTTTAAATCCGATAGTAAGTAAAAACAATGCCGAAAAAACAATTCGTAACGAACCCAATTGCATCGGCGATAAACCAACTAATCCTTTCTTGATTAATATAAATGAACTTCCCCAAATTAAGGCAAGTACAATTAGAAAAAACCACTTTAACGTGTTTGTTTGCATGATCTATTATTAGCCACTGCAAATTTGACATAATTTTATGAATTGTCACATTAAAAAAGTTGTAATTTTGTTACAATATTTAATTATAAACTCAATACTGTAAAATATAGAAGTTATGAAATTTTCAAAATCAATTTTAGGTTATACATTAGCAACATTACTTTTAGTTGGATGTAAAGATGCAGCGAGTAAACCTGAAAAAAGTGAAACAGCAAAAACAGAAAAGAGAGAAATTGCAGCAGCTTCAAATCCTGAAACAGCAACTTTTAAAATAGAAGGAATGACATGCGCAATGGGTTGTGCTAAAACTATAGAAGAAAAATTAACCGATATGGAAGGCGTTCAAAAAGCAACTGTCAATTTTGAAACTAAAACGGCAATAGTAAATTTTGATCTAGATAAATTGAAATCTAACGATTTGACAAAAGCTGTTGAAGGTTGTGCAGACGGGAAAACGTATAAGGTAAAAGAAATAAAAATAGGCTCAAAGTCATAAAACAACAACATTAAAAAGCATGTTTTAGTTGCTTTTTATTTCCACTTTAACGATTCCATCAAAGTTTGCATGTCATTTTTTATATAATCTGAAGCTGGCATAATTGAATCAAAATTTGGTTTAGCATAAAAATAAACCGACCCTGTTACAAAGTGATTGATACTATCGGTAGCATAAAATTGTGAATTAGTTGCTGCATTTCCGCTCACATTATAAAACATTCCGTATACTTTTTTTTCATTATTAATATAAGGTTGCTCTATGATATCATCAGCTTTGATGACATGCTCATAAGTTAGTTTTTGAGCATCTCGCAATAATTTATCAATATCACCATTTACTGTTTTGTAGGTCAAAAACAAAGAAGCTTTCATTTTAGGATAGTGAATTGTAAAACCACAATCTTTTTGCCCTTTAATAATAGCATTAGTATTCATGTTGAAAGTAAAAGGACACGTATTTTCAAAAGCAGTATATTCTGCTATAGTATAATCCAATCGTAAATGACTTGAAGGCTTTGGTATAACATCTTTTTTGCAACTTGAGATTGTAATTATAATCAAAAAAGCAAAAACTAGATTTACAGTATTTTTTTTAAGCATCTAAAGTAACTTTAATTTGTTTTACACGTTTTTTATCAACCGTTTCTATTGTAAACAAACAATTTTCAAATTGAATTTTTTGTCTTCTCCTAGGAAAATTACCGACAATTTCAAGAATAAATCCAGCCAAAGTTTCAGCTTCGCCTTTATTATTTTCAAATAAATCTTCATCTACATCTACAATTCGGTAAAAATCTTTTAAATTTATTTTTCCTTCAAAAAGGTAATTTTTATCATCTATTTGCGAATAATTTATGTCGTCATCATCAAATTCATCACTAATATCACCAACAATTTCTTCAATAACATCTTCTAATGAAACCAATCCAGATGTACCGCCATATTCATCAACTACTATTGCTAAATGACTCTTCATACTTTGAAAATCTTTCAACAAATTGTCAAGTTTCTTATTTTCAGGCACATAAAAAGGTTCTCGAAGTAATGTTTTCCAATCAAATTCCGTTTTATTTATGTGCGGAATTAAATCTTTAATAAAGAGAACGCCTACTATATGGTCAATATTGTCTTTATAAACCGGAATCCTAGAATATCCTTTCTCGATAATTTTAGGATAAATTTCTGTAAAAGATTCTCCTATTTCAATGCTAAAAATATCGATACGTGGACTCATAACTTGCTTAGTGTCAGTGTTTCCAAAAGACACAATTCCTTCTAAAATTTTTTGTTCTTCTTGAGATGTATCAGCATCAGAAGTTAATTCTAATGCTTGTGATAACTGGTCTACTGAGAAATTTGATTTTTGCTTACCTAACTTTTCGTGTATATAAATTGTTAGCCAACGCATTGGTCCACTAATAGGCGTTAGTAATTTATTTAAAAATAATAACGGATAAGCAATGAAACTTGCGAATTTTATATTGTTTCTATTGGCATAAACCTTAGGCAATACTTCTCCAAATAGTAAAATTAAAAAGGTTACTAAAATTACTTCCACAATAAATTTTACTAGTGGAATGGAAATTGCAGAAAAAACTTTATCTAACGAAAAGGCGAACAGTATTACTATTGCAATGTGTAAAAAATTATTGGCAACTAATAATGTAGCTAATAATTTTTTCGGTTTTTCTAAAAGTTCATTTATTACTATCGATTTTGAAGCGTTAATTTGAGACAAATCAATTAAATCTTTTTGAGTTAAAGAAAACATAGCTACTTCGGCAGCAGCAATCATAGCACAAAAAATAAGCAAAATGCATATTCCAATTATGCCAAAAAGTAAATTGGTGTCAATAGTCGATAAAAATTCTAAACTGGGCTCTAAGTCCAAACGAAATGGAGTTGGTTAAACAATATTAAAAAGGCAAATCATTTTCAGGATTAGGCAAGTTTTGTTGGTCAAAGTTAGAGTTTTTTGGTTCAGAAGTTGAAATTTGTTTGTTTCCTTCTGTGTCTTTTTTAACAGCAAGAAAGGTAAATTCTGTAACTTGAATTTCGGTAGTATATTTTGTAGTACCATCTTCTGCTTGCCATTGACGCGATTTTATGCGACCTTCTATATATATTTTATCGCCTTTAGAAAGGTATTTCTCGCATATTTCAGCCGCTTTATTTCTTACAACCAAATTATGCCATTCTGTAGAAGTGATTTTTTCATTCGTCTGCTTATTAATATAAACCTCATTTGTTGCAAGCGGAAAACGGCCAATGCAGTTGCCTCCTTCAAAATAATGCATTTTTATATCATCACCCAAGTGACCAATTAACATAACTTTATTTAATGTTCCATTCATAGTAATAGCAATTTGTATTCATCCAAAATTAATAAAATTTTTGATACTTATAAAGAATACTTTTCAATAAAATTAAAAATAACAATTGGAAATGGATATGTTCTTAATAAAGACAGGTCAATTCCTCCTGTTAATTTATTAGAAACCATGACTTTATAAAATGAAATAGTCAAATGTTGATGCGATAATTTATGAATAATTGGAGTGTCGAAGACAAAAATATCAGTGATGTTGAATTCATTAAAATCGGATTTAATTTTGGTAATAATGCTTTCTTGAGATTCTAATTTTTCGGTTTCGATCACCGGAAATTCATATAAATTTTGCCAAATACCTTTCTCAGTCCGCTTATTAATTATAGTAGTATTGTAATTATCTTCAAATAGTAAATAATGAAAATAGCGATTTCTAACTTTTGTTTTTTTAGTTTTTATTGGAAGTTGATTTACTTTATTCTTTTGTAGTGCAGCACAACTTGATGAAAAGATGCATTTAGTACAATTCGGATTTTTAGGAACACATTGTAAGGCACCAAACTCCATTATAGCTTGATTAAATAATGCTGGATTATTAGTTGGCATTAATTTTTTAGCTAAGTTTGAGAATTCTTTTTTGGCTGTAGCCGATGAAATGTCTGTTGTTACCTCAAAATAACGTGATAAAACCCGAAAAACATTTCCATCAACTACAGGAACAACTTCATTATATGCAAATGAAGCAATTGCTGCAGCTGTATATTCACCAATTCCTTTTAATTTTAGAAGCTCTTTAAAGTTGTTAGGAAAATTTCCATTGCATTCAAAAGCTATAAATTGAGCAGTTTTGTGCATGTTTCGAGCACGAGAATAATAACCTAATCCTTGCCAAAGTTTTAATACTTCTTCTTCATCAGCATTAGCTAAATCAAAAACAGTTGGAAATCGTTCCATAAATAACAAAAAGTAAGGAGTTCCTTGCGCTACACGAGTTTGTTGGAGCATTATTTCAGATAACCAAATAGGATAAGTAGCGGTTGTATTTCGCCAAGGCAAATCACGTTTATTTTGTAAATACCATAGCAATAATGAGTTACTAAATTCCATATTTTTTTTTAGGTTAACAAAAGTATACGTTTATGTGATTAAATTTTAAAGAATTAGGTTGATTATATATTTTTTTTATTTGTATATTTGCACACTTAAAAAAAATAGTACAACATATTAACAAGAAAGAAAATGACGAAAGCAGATATCGTAGCAAAGATTTCAGAAAAATTAGGTCTTGAAAAAGGAGATGTTCAAGCAACAGTTGAAGCATTAATGGAAGAAGTAAAAACTTCATTAGAAGGTGGCGACAACGTTTATTTAAGAGGATTTGGTAGTTTTATTATTAAAACAAGAGCTGAAAAAACGGGTAGAAACATTTCTAAAAACACTACAATTAAAATCCCAGCACATAATATTCCTGCATTTAAACCAGCAAAAGTATTTGTTGAAGCAGTAAAAACTAATACTGAAGTAACAGTATAATCTTATTTATTAATCACAAAAAAACTACAAAGTATGCCAAGTGGTAAAAAAAGAAAAAGACATAAGGTAGCTACTCATAAGCGTAAAAAACGCGCTAGAGCTAACCGCCACAAAAAGAAAAAGTAGTTCTAAACTACTTTTTTCTTTTTAAACGTTCATTGAAATTGAGGAATAGAAAAAAGAAGAAAGAAAATAGAGCAAAGACGAACAAAATGTCTTGTTTCTTGATTCTTGCTTCTCTCTCGTCTATCTCCTCGTTGGGTAAAAATTACCTGTAAAAAAATGTTTAATCCATCCTTACTTTAGCCATAAGCTCTAAGCTGTAAGCAATAAGCCTAATTTAGTTAGCTTAAAGCCTAAGGCATAAAGCATAAAGCTTTTTGTTTGGATAAAAATGTACAACGTGAATAAAGAACTAATTATTAGATCTGGTCATGATGCTGTAGATTTTGCCTTATTAAAAGATGGAAAATTAATTGAATTACACAAAGAAGAAGAAAAAAACAGTAATTTTCTTGTTGGCGATATATTTATTGCCAAAATTAGAAAACCTGTTGCCGGACTAAATGCGGCGTTTGTAAATGTAGGTTTCGAAAAAGATGCCTTTTTACACTACCACGATTTAGGACCTGGATTAGGTTCTTATTTGAAATTCATAAAACTTGTAAGCACAGGTAAAATTAAAGATTTCTCCCTAAAAAACTTTCAGTTTGAAAAAGAGATTGATAAAGATGGTGCTATTTCAGATATTCTGAGTGCCAATCAATCAATTTTAGTGCAAGTGGTTAAAGAACCAATTTCTACCAAAGGACCAAGAATAAGCTCTGAGCTTTCTTTTGCGGGTAGATTTTTAGTTCTTGTCCCTTTTTCCGATCGTGTTTCTATTTCTCAAAAAATAGAAGAAAAAGAAGAAAAAGACCGATTAAAAAAATTGGTACAAGCAGTCAAACCTAAAGGATTTGGTGTTATTGTGAGAACAGTAGCAGAAGGCAAAAAAACAGAAGAACTAGAAAAAGATTTGCAGAATCTATTAAATAGATGGACTGCAATGTGTAAAAAATTACCAACCGCTCATCATCCGTCAAAAGTATTAGGAGAACTTAACAAAGCTTCTTCTATATTAAGAGATGTATTTAATGATACCTTTACCGGAATTCATATAGATGATGAAGAGTTGTACCAACAAACAAAGGACTATTTAGCCGAAATAGCTCCGACAAAACAAAATATAGTGAAGCTTTATCAATCTAATGACACACCTATATTTGAAAAATACCATATAGAGCGACAAATCAAGACTTCATTCGGGCGAACAGTATCCATGAGTAAAGGTGCCTATTTGATTATCGAACACACTGAAGCTTTACACGTTATCGACGTGAACAGCGGAAACCGTTCCAACAAAGCAACTAATCAAGAAGATACCGCTTTAGAAGTCAATATGATTGCAGCTGGCGAAATAGCAAGACAATTGCGACTGCGCGATATGGGCGGAATAATTGTAATCGATTTTATCGATATGCAAAATCCAGACAATCGTCAGGTTTTATTTAACTTCTTACGAGAAGAAATGAGCGACGATAAGGCAAAGCATAAAATCTTACCTCCAAGTAAATTTGGTTTAGTTCAAATTACACGACAACGAGTAAGAAAAGAAGTAAATATTGAGACCAGAGAAGAAAATCCAAATAATTTGACAAGCGATATAAACGCGCCAATTCAAATTATCGATAAAATCGCTTTTGCTCTGGAAAAAATTATTAAAGACCATAAAAAAGTAAAACTTAATGTTCATCCTTTTGTGGCAGCATACCTTAAAAAAGGTTTTCCGTCATTACGTTCAAAATGGTTTTTTGAACATAAAAAGTGGGTAAAAATAATACCTCGTGACGCCTACACGTATTTAGAATTTCATTTCTATGACAATCACGGAAAAGAAATTAAACACTAAAACTAAACCGCTTTTCGAAAGATTAGCGGTTTTTTTGTGCTTTTTTTGTTTGGAATTTGAAATGAGAACTTATGCGTTTCTCATAAACTCTTCGGCTTTTTCCACCATATTATAACTACCACAAAAGAAAGGAACTCGTTGGTGCAATTCAGTTGGGTGTAATTCTAGTATTCTAGTAAATCCATCAGACGCTTTTCCGCCAGCTTGTTCAGCAATAAAAGCCATCGGATTGCATTCATACAACAATCTGAGTTTTCCTTTTGGTGCTTTTGAGCTTGTTGGATAAATATAAATTCCGCCTTTAATCATATTTCTATGAATGTCAGAAACCAAACTACCAATATATCTAGAAGTGTACGGACGATCATTTTCTTCTAACTGACAGTATTTCAAATAATTTTTAACACCTTGTGGAAAATGAACATAGTTTCCTTCGTTTATAGAATAAATAGTTCCATCTTTTGAAAATTGCATGTTCGGATGCGATAAGTAAAAAGTTCCAATTGCTGGATTTAAGGTAAATCCGTTTACACCATGACCAGTCGTATAAACTAACATCGTTGAAGTTCCATAAATCACATATCCTGCAGCTACTTGATTAATTCCAGGTTGTAAAAAATCGGCTAAAGTAACCGGAGTTCCAATAGGTGTAATTCGTCGGTAAACCGAAAAAATAGTTCCTACCGAAACATTAACATCAATATTGGAAGAACCATCTAACGGATCCATCAACACAACATATTTATTATTGTGACTCTTATCACTTCCTTCAACAGTTATAAAATCATCGTTTTCTTCTGAAGCAATTCCGCATACAATTTCTCTATTAATTAAGGTTTGAATAAACACTTCATTAGCATAAACATCTAATTTTTGTTGGTCTTCGCCTTGAATATTTTGTTCGCCAGCAGCGCCAACAATATCAACTAATCCGGCTTTATTTACTTTGTAATTCACAACTTTAGCAGCCAATCGAATAGAGTTGATAATTCGTGATAATTCGCCAGAAGAATACTGAAAAGCATTCTGATTTTCAATAATATATTCGCCTAAAGTTTTGTTGCGTGCTTCCATTTAGAAATCGTTGTAGTTGTTTGTGCAAATATCGTTTTTTTTATTAAAAAAAATTTAAGATTTTATATAAGTTTGTTAATTTGATATATTTGTTGAAAATAGTATAAATGATTATTCGAAAAGCCGCAAAAGAAGATATGCAATCGGTTCTTGATTTAATTCAGGAATTGGCTACTTTTGAAAAAGAACCCGAAGCGGTTGTTGTAACAGAATCTGATTTAATTCGTGATGGCTTTTCTTCAACACCTTTATTTCATTGTTTTGTTGCCGAAATTGATACTAATTCAAGCGATGCGGAAAAGTTGAAAAAAATTATCGGAATTGCATTGTATTATTATCGATATTCTACATGGAAAGGAAAAACAATTCATTTGGAAGATTTAATTGTTAGCGAAAAAGAACGTGGAACTGGAGCTGGTTTTGCATTGTATAGCGAAATTATTGCTCAAGGAAAACGCGACAATGTTCGTAGAATTGAGTGGAATGTACTCGATTGGAATATACCAGCGATTGAATTTTACAAAAATACAGGAGCAAAAATGTTAAATGATTGGTGTGTTGTTCAAATGGACGAAAAAGGAATTAATGCATTTCTAGAAATAAATAATGATTAGAAGTCTAAGTCTTTCGACTTTCGACTTTTGACTTTCGACTATTAATTATGAGAATATTCAAATTTGGTGGCGCATCAGTTAAAGATGCTGATGGTGTAAAAAATGTATTTGATGTGTTACAAAAAGTAGGTCATGATGACGTGCTTTTAGTCATTTCTGCTATGGGAAAAACTACTAATGCATTTGAAATTGTCATTAAAAATTATTTCGATAAATCCAACGAATTGCAATCGTCTATTCAAGATGTAAAAAAATACCACAACCAAATTTTACTCGAACTTTTTGAAGACGAAAACAATCCTGTTTTTAAAGTAATAAACAATCATTTTGCCGATTTAGATTATTTTTTAAATCATAATAAATCACCAAATTACAACTTTGTTTACGATCAAGTGGTTCCTTTTGGAGAAATTATTTCCACAACAATTGTCAGTTATTATTTTAATTATAAAGGATTAAAAAACAATTGGCTAGATGTTCGCAATTTTATTAAAACCGATTCAAATTATCGCGATGCTAATGTAGATTGGGAACAAACGCAAAAATTAATATCCAAAAACGTTAAGACCCGAGCCAAAGGCGAACAGAGCGGAGCTATAAAAGCACTCAATATAACACAAGGATTTTTAGGTTCAGATCAAAATAGTTTTACTACAACATTAGGTCGTGAAGGTTCCGATTATACCGCTGCTATTTTCGCCTACTGTTTAAATGCCGAAAGTGTAACCATTTGGAAAGACGTTGCAGGAGTTTTAAATGCTGATCCACGTTATTTTGAAAACTCCATTTTATTGAATCAAATTTCGTATCGCGAAGCTATCGAATTGGCTTTTTATGGTGCAACGGTTATACATCCAAAAACTTTACAACCTCTACAGAAAAAAGAAATCCCGTTGTTTGTAAAATCGTTTTTAAATCCGATGTTGCCTGGAACAAGTGTTGCAAAAGGTGCCGATTTAGAGCCAAAAACATCATGTTTTATTGTTAAAAAAAATCAATTATTAGTTTCACTATCCTCAATCGATTTTTCTTTTATTATGGAAGAAAACATTAGCGAAATTTTTATGTTGTTCCATCAATTTAAAATGAAAGTGAGTTTGATACAAAATTCAGCTATTAGTTTTTCAGTTTGTTTAGAAGATAAATTTGGTAATTTCAACGAATTGAAAGTGCTACTTTCCAAAAAATTTAAAGTATCTTACAACGAGAATGTTTCTCTCTTTACTATCAGACATTTCACCAAAGACGCAGCTGAAATGGTCGAAAAAGGCAAAGTGGTTTTATTGAAACAAATTTCTAGAGAAACCATGCAAGTAGTAACTAAAGACTAATATTTTTATTTTATTAGAAATTTCTGAATTTTTTTAATTTCCCAAAAATTTTCGTGAGTTTGTGCCTAAAACTTTCCAATTATAAATACTACTTTTACCTTTTACGAGTTATAGTATTTATGTTTAAAAATTATTTTTTATGGATTTCGTTTTTCTGTTTTTCTGGGGTTTTTGCTCAAGAAATCAAATCAACGTATGCCAATAAAAAAATTGCTTTCTCTAAAGACACCATTTACATCGAAAAAAAAAGCATCAACAAAAACTTTTTTAAACTTTTTGACAAATCTAAAAACGAAATTGATTCCACATTTTATCAAGTAAATTTTGAAAAAGGAACTTTGCTTTTTAAAGAAAATTTCAATTTAACAGATTCTCTTTCGGTTAGCTATTTAAATTATCCCGATTTTATTACAAAAACCTATTCCATTTATGATAATGCTTCAGTTGTTCCGAATGAAGCAGGCGATTTATATGTGGTAAAAAATAATAAAACAAATTTATTTAAACCATTCGACGGATTGACCACTTCGGGAAGTATTACTCGTGGCGTTACAATTGGGAATAACCAAAATACTTCAGTAAATTCGAATCTCGATTTACAAATTACAGGTAAAATATCGGATAAAATATCGCTTCGTGCTTCAATTCAGGATAGTAATATTCCTTTGCAAGACAATGGTTATTCTCAAAAACTTGACGAATTTGATCAAATATTCATCGAATTATTTACAAAAACTTGGAGTATTCGAGCTGGCGATTTATTCCTTGAAAACCGTCAATCAAAGTTTTTAAATTTTAATAAAAAAGTGCAAGGACTTTCGTCTCGATTTACTTTTGGTTCGGAAGAAAATAAAACAGAAGTTTTTGTTTCGGGATCATTAGTTCGCGGACAATATGCTAAAAGTTCTTTTACTGCTCAAGAAGGAAATCAAGGTCCGTACAAATTAAGAGGGAATAATGGCGAATTGTTTGTATTAGTTATTTCAGGCTCTGAACGTGTTTTTGTAAACGGAGTATTAAAAGAACGTGGTGAAAATAACGATTATATTATTGATTATAATGCAGGCGAAATTACTTTTACCTCACTTTTTCCAATTACATCAGAAATGCGAATCGCAATAGAATACCAATATTCTGACCGTAATTTTACACGTTTTGTTACCTATGGTGGAGCAAATCATGAAAGTAAAAAATGGAGTTTAGGCGGATACATTTATTCTGAAAATGATGTAAAAAACCAACCTTTACAACAAAACTTATCTACAGAACAAGTCGAAGTGTTAATAAATGCTGGTGATAATCCTAATTTAATGACTGCGCCATCTGCTTTTTTAGATACTTATTCAGAAAACAAAATTTTGTATAAAAAAGTTTTTTTTGGTTCGGTTGAAGCTTTCGAATATTCTAATAATCCATTGGATGTTCTGTATAATGTAAAGTTTTTATTAGTTGGAAGTAATTTGGGTAATTACATCTTAGCAAACAATCAGTCTATCGGAAAAATATACCAATATGTTGCTCCAATTGCCGGAATTCCACAAGGAAATTTCGAGCCAATTACACGATTAATTGCACCAACTAAAATTCAAATAGCAACTATTTTAGGTAAATACAATCCCTCCGAAAAAACCAATATTGATTTTGAAATTGGAATTAGTAATAACGATAAAAATTTATATTCTACTCTCGATGATTCGGATAATAGAGGTTTAGCAGGAAAAATAAATGCCAAACAACGTTTGTTTTCTAAAAAATTCACTTTAGATGCTTTCGCAAATTACCAATTGATTCAGAAAAATTTTCAAACCATTGAGCGATTATTTACTATCGAATTTAATCGCGATTGGAATTTGACCAATCCAATTGGAAACCAAAGTTTTTTAATATCGGGTTTGGATTTTAAATTCCCTGAAAAAGGATTCGCTAAATACCAATTGGAAAAACTCGATTTCTCTGAAAGCTCTTCAGGTATACGACATGTTGTAAACGGACTATATAAAATTAAAAATTGGGTTTTTCAAAATAATTCAAGTGCTTTAAACAGTGATGGTACGTTTTCTAAAACAAAATTTATTCGCTCAGAAACCCAAACCAAATACCATTATAAAAAAAACTGGATTGGAGGAAGTTTTCAATTGGAAGACAACAACGAACGTATAGCATCAACACAACAACTATCTGCATTAAGTCAAAAATTTTCAGAATATGGTGCGTTCATTGGTCGTGGCGACTCGACTAAAGTATATGCCGAATTAGGTTACTTGTTACGTAAAAATGATAGTTTGCAAAACCAAATTGTACAAAGAGTAAACACCTCCAATTCTTATTTTTTAAAATCGCGATTGTTTAAAACTACTTTGCGCGATTTGTCTGTATATGTAAATTACAGAACACTTTCTTACGTTGATCGTACTCTAAAAGACCAACCTTCGCTCAATTCAAGATTGTTATATAGCGATAGTTATTTAAAACAATTCATTCAACTTACTACTGCTTACGAAACCAATTCGGGAACTATCGCACAACAAGAATTTACTTATCTTGAAGTTGAACCCGGACAAGGTGTTTTTGTTTGGAATGATTATAATAACAACGGAATTCAAGAATTGCAAGAGTTTGAAGTGGCACCTTTTCCTGATCAAGCTACTTATATAAGAGTATTTCTTCCCAATCAAATTTTTATAAAAACACATCAAAATAAATTTTCACAATCCATAACTTTAAATCCTTCAATTTGGCAAAACAAAAAAGGAATTAAAAAATTAGCTTCGTGTTTTTATAATCAAACCTCTTTTTTATTAGACAGAAAAATTATTCGGGATAACGATAACTTCGATTTGAATCCATTTTCAACAAATCAAACTAATTTATTAGGATTAAATTCTAGTTTTAGAAATAGTTTATTTTACAATCGAGGAAAGCAAAAACACTCAACAACATATACCTATATAATTGGTCAAATTCGAAATCTGCTATCAATTGGTTTAATTGAAAGCAAAAACAAGTCACATCAATTGCAATATTTGCATTTACTTGACAAAAGTTGGCTGCTAAATTTTTCTGGAAAATCCTTGCTTTCAACCACAACATCTGAAAATTATGCCTCTCGAAATTTTGAAATCACAGGTTACCAATTTGCACCTAAAATTTCCTATTTGTTTTCAAAAAATACCAGTTGGGATTTGTTTTATGAATATCAAAAAAAAGAAAACGAAATAGGTAATAAAGAACTTTTAAAACAAAATCGTTTTGGAACATCCTTTACATATTCTGGAAAAAAACAATTTACAGCAAATGGTGAATTTTCGTTTTATAATAATTTATTTACTGGAAGTAGCTTGTCGGCAGTCGGATTTCAAATGCTAGAAGGTTTGCAACCTGGGAAAAATCAAACTTGGCGATTACTGCTCCAAAAAAACCTTACACAATATCTCGACATTAATATTAACTATCAAGGGCGAAAAAGCGAAACGAGTAATACTATTCATACAGGAAGCGTTCAGTTAAGAGCTTATTTTTAGTTTCTGTTGAAGCGAAAGGCTCGGGTTTTTCCGCATTCCTTATTCCTGCTTTTCGTCATGCGCGGCATTTCCTTCAAATGCGGAGCATTCACTGAACTCCGCTAAAAATAAACACTTTGTGAAGTAATCAGGGCTAATTAGCTAACTTTTTTATTATTTGTTGAATGATTAATACAACTATTTGTTTTGGAATGATTGTTGTTTAAAATAATTTTAGTAAATTTAATTTTTAATAACCTTTTAACGTAACTACAATGAAAAAACTTATTTTATTATGCTTAGTTTTTGTTTTCTCAAACACATTCTATGCTCAAGAAACAAAAGAAAAAACTTCAAAAGCTAAAGCAAAAACCGAAAAAGCGGCTGCTGCCAAAAAAGAAAAAGCAAATAAATTAAAAGAAGAAAAAGCAAAAGCTAAGAAAGAAGCTAAAAAAGAAACCAAAACCAAAACTTCTAAAGTTGAAAAAAAGGGAGAAGAAAAAGCATCTAAAGCTAAAAATGACGTTAAAGCTACAACATCAAAAGCAAAAAAAGAAGTAGAAGAAAAAGCTTCTAAAACTAAAAAAGACGGAACACCAGACAAACGTTTTAAAGATGCTACAACAAAAGCCGAAGAAAAAACTACAAAAACGAAAGCTAAAGTTAAAAAAACGGCAGTTGAAGAAAAAGAAGATATGAAAGAAACTGCTGCTTCAAAAGCTGCTGAGAAAAAAGTTGCTGATAAAGTTACTGGTAATTACAAAGGAAAAAAAGTATATACCGGACCAAGAGGCGGTAGATACTACATCAATAAAAACGGAAATAAAACGTATATTTCCGACGATAAATAAAAACTTTTTGCCCATTTTAAAAAAGCACTATTCTTTAAAAATAGTGCTTTTTTTTATTTACAATTTCCTAACATTGACGTTTTGAAAACAAAACAAAATGTAAAAGATAAAAGCTTATAAACCCTTATTTTTAAAGCGTTTTTAGTTTTTTTAGTTTGTAATTAACTGTTAACCAATTCTTTACATTAAACACTCAAAATAGTATTTTTCTTACACATTGTTAAAAACTAAAGCTGATTGTGAATAAGTTTGGCTTTCTTTTTCCAATTCAAATGACAATCTTTGTAACAGACTAAAAAGTTAAATTAATCTAAAATATTCCTTAAATTATGTCTTTCATAGAACCAATTCTTCAAGAAAACAAAAATCGCTTCGTAATTTTCCCAATCAAGCATCACGATATATGGGAATGGTACAAGAAAATGGAAGCAAGTTTTTGGACTGCTGAAGAAATTGATTTGCACACTGATTTAAACGATTGGAACAACAAATTAAATGATGACGAACGTTATTTCATTAAGCATATTTTAGCCTTTTTTGCCGCTTCTGACGGAATCGTAAACGAAAATTTGGCTGAAAATTTTGTTAATGAAGTTCAATATCCAGAAGCCAAGTTCTTTTATGGTTTTCAAATAATGATGGAAAATATTCACAGTGAAACTTATTCACTTTTGATCGATACTTATGTAAAAGATGAAGTAGAAAAAGATAAATTATTTCATGCACTAGATGTTTTTCCTGCTATCAAGAAAAAAGCAGATTGGGCTTTAAAATGGATTTCTTCCGATTCGTTTGCCGAAAGATTAATCGCTTTTGCAGCTGTTGAAGGCATATTTTTTTCAGGTGCATTCTGTTCTATTTATTGGTTAAAAAAACGTGGTTTAATGCCGGGTTTGACTTTTTCAAACGAATTAATCTCACGTGACGAAGGCGTTCATTGCGATTTTGCTGTGCATTTACACAATCATCATTTGGTAAATAAAGTGCCAAAAGTCAGAATTAGAGAAATAATTGTCGACGCTTTAAACATTGAAAGAGAATTCATTACCGAATCACTTCCTGTTAGTTTAATAGGAATGAACGCGACTTTAATGATAAACTATTTAGAGTTTGTGGCTGATAGATTATTAGTAGAATTAGGTTGCGAAAGAGAATACAATTCGTCCAATCCGTTCGATTTTATGGACATGATTTCGCTTCAAGGGAAAACCAATTTCTTCGAAAAACGTGTTGCCGAATACCAAAAAGCTGGTGTAATGAACACCGACAGCCAAGCCCAAAAAATTAGTTTCGACGCCGATTTTTAATTCTTGCCACAAAGAAGCTAAGCCACAACAAAAATAAAGCATTGGTCTATGCTTAAAATCTGACTAAAATAGTGTTGCAAATGTTAAGAATCAAAGATAAATTGCTTTGCGCCTTAGTGTCTTTGTGGCAAAAAAACAAAATCAATTTATACAAATAACCCCGAAAACAGCAAAGGGATTTTCTGTTTTCTAAAAACTTTTAAAGTATGTATGTAGTAAAAAGAGATGGTCACAAAGAACCAGTAAGTTTTGACAAAATCACAGACAGAATTAAAAAGCTGTGTTACGGTTTAAACGATTTGGTAGATGCTGTAAAAGTGGCAATGCGTGTAATTGAAGGATTGTATGATGGAGTAACAACCTCAGAATTAGATAATCTTGCAGCCGAAACCGCAGCGTCAATGACAATAGCTCATCCCGATTACGCACAATTAGCTGCCCGAATTGCAGTTTCTAATTTGCATAAAAATACCACCAAATCGTTTTCAGAAACGATGAAGGAAATGTACTTTTATGTCAATCCAAGAACGAACCAAAAATCGCCTTTGCTTTCAGAAGAAGTCCACACTGTTATTCAAGAAAATGCCGAATTTTTAAATTCTCACATCATATACAACCGCGATTTCAATTATGATTATTTCGGTTTCAAAACGTTAGAACGTTCGTATTTATTAAAAATCAATGGTAAAATTGTAGAGCGTCCACAACACATGTTAATGCGTGTATCTGTTGGAATACACTTAAATGACTTAGAATCTGTAATAGAAACTTACGACTTAATGTCGAAGAAATTCTTTACACATGCTACGCCAACACTTTTTAACGCTGGAACACCAAAACCTCAAATGTCCTCGTGTTTTCTCTTAACCATGAAAGACGATAGTATCGACGGAATATACGATACGCTGAAACAAACGGCAAAAATCTCGCAATCGGCAGGAGGAATAGGTTTGTCTATTCACAATGTGCGTGCCACAGGTTCATACATTCGTGGTACTAACGGAACGTCTAACGGAATTGTTCCAATGTTGCGTGTTTTTAATGATACAGCGCGATATGTTGATCAAGGTGGTGGAAAACGTAAAGGAAGTTTTGCTATTTATTTAGAAACTTGGCATGCCGATATTTTCGAATTCCTCGATTTGAAAAAGAATACAGGAAAAGAAGAAATGCGAGCTCGTGATTTGTTTTTTGCCATGTGGACATCCGATTTATTTATGAAACGCGTAGAAGAAGATAGTTATTGGACATTGATGTGTCCGAATGAATGTCCGAATTTATGTGATGTATATGGCGATGAATTTGAAGCACTTTATATTTCCTATGAAACAGCAGGAAAAGGAAGAAAAACTGTAAAAGCGCGTGAACTTTGGGAAAAAATTCTAGAGTCACAAATCGAAACAGGAACTCCATATATGCTCTACAAAGACGCAGCCAACAGAAAATCAAATCAAAAGAATTTGGGAACCATTCGTTCTTCAAATTTGTGTACCGAAATCATGGAATATACTGCCGAAGATGAAATTGCAGTGTGTAACTTAGCTTCCATTTCGTTACCAATGTTTATCGAAAACGGCGTTTTCAATCACGATTTATTATTTAATGTAACCAAACGCGTAACTAGAAATTTAAATAAAGTAATCGATCGAAATTATTATCCAGTTATTGAAGCAGAAAATTCCAATATGCGTCACCGTCCTGTTGGATTGGGAGTTCAAGGTTTGGCGGATGCATTTATTATGTTGCGTTTGCCTTTCACCAGCGAAGAAGCAAAAAAAGTAAATCAAGAAATTTTTGAAACACTATACTTTGCTGCAGTAACCGCTTCCATGGAAATGGCAAAAGAAGAAGGACCATACTCGTCATTTAAAGGTTCTCCAATTTCACAAGGAGAATTCCAACACAACCTTTGGAACATCAAAGACGAAGAACTTTCTGGTCGTTGGGATTGGTCAAGTTTACGTAAAGAAGTTATGAAAAACGGAGTGCGAAATTCACTTTTAGTGGCGCCAATGCCTACTGCTTCTACATCTCAAATTTTAGGAAACAATGAAGCATTCGAACCCTATACTTCTAATATTTATACACGTCGCGTTTTATCTGGCGAATTCATTGTTGTTAATAAACATTTACTCGAAGATTTAGTAAAACGCGGACTTTGGACAGAAGATTTGAAACAAGAATTGATGCGAAATAACGGTTCGGTTCAAGATTTGGATATTCCCGAAGATTTGAAAGAATTGTACAAAACCGTATGGGAAATGTCGATGAAGGATATTATTGATATGTCGCGTCACAGAGGTTATTTTATCGATCAATCGCAATCGCTTAACTTGTTTATGCAAGATGCCAATTATTCGAAATTAACATCAATGCATTTCTACGCCTGGAAAAGTGGTTTAAAAACCGGAATGTATTATTTACGTACAAAAGCGGCTGTTGATGCAATTAAATTTACACTCAATAATGATAAAAAAGCCGAGCCAATACAGCAAGCAGAAGCAGTTGGAGTTGAAGTGCAAACGGCAATTGAAACGAGCGAAATGACTGCCGAAGATTTCAAAGCTATGGTTGATTTAGCACGAAATGCAGGTCCGGATGATTGCGAAATGTGTGGATCTTAAAAAGAAAAAAGAAAATAGAATAAAGAGAATAGAAACAGCTGTCGTGTGATGGCTGTTTGTTTTTAGAAGCTAATCCCGCTTTCCGTTGCAATCTTTTTATATCGTCAGTTCGAGTTCGCTTGAAAAGCGAGTATCGAGAACACGATATAAAAAGGATTTCCACTGCAATCGGGGCTAAAAAAAAACAAAACCATGTCAAAAGAAAAAGGCGTTTACTCCGGAAAAATAGAACAAGACGAACACGGAAATTTTTTCTGTGGCGCGTATTTATTAGATTACCAAATGGCTTCCAAATTTAAATTGGGTGATGAAGTCAATCTTAAAACTGTGATTGAAAATCCAAGCGATAAAAGTTATAATTTGTATCCAAAAAAATCGAAGAATTTCTTTTTAGCCAACGATAAGAAATAGCCAAAAGCCAAAAGGCAACAGCCAATAGTTAAGATATTTTTACTTTTGCCTAATGCCTAATGCCTAATGCCTAAAATATAAAATAAATGAAGTGGGAACAACTCTTATCTTTAAAACGTCAAGGCGACATTAGCAAACGACTGCGTATTGAACAAGACGACACGCGTTTGGGTTTTGAAGTCGATTACGACCGAATTATTTTCTCCTCAGCCTTTCGTAGTTTGCAAGATAAAACGCAAGTGATTCCGCTTTCCAAAACCGATTTTGTGCATACTCGATTAACGCATAGTTTGGAAGTTTCAGTTGTTGGTCGCTCTATTGGTCGATTAGTAGGAAAAAAAATCATCGAAAAATATCCTTATTTAACAGCTGTTCACGGTTTTCATGCCAACGATTTTGGTGCTATTGTTGCAGCAGCATCTTTGGCACACGATATCGGAAATCCACCGTTCGGACATTCAGGTGAAAAAGCAATTGGAGAATATTTTTCTATCGGAAATGGAACGAAATACAAAGAATTTTTATCGGATAAAGAATGGCAAGATTTAATTGATTTTGAAGGAAATGCCAACGGATTTTCAGTTTTAACAAGTTCACGTCCCGGAATTGAAGGAAGCAATCGTTTAACGTATGCGGTTTTAGGAGCGTTTATGAAATATCCAAAAGAAAGTCTACCAAAAAAACCAACTAAAAATATTGCCGATAAAAAATACGGCTTCTTCCAAACCGACAAAGCTTTTTTTAAGGAAGTTGCGGAAGAATTGGGACTAATTCCTAACAAATCTGGAAACGATATTTCTTTTGAACGTCATCCTTTGGCGTATTTAGTAGAAGCGGCAGATGACATTTGTTATACCATTATCGATTTTGAGGACGGAATAAATTTAGGTTTAGTTTCTGAAGATTACGCTTTAGAATATTTAATTAAGTTGGTAAAAGACACCATCGACACATCAAAATATAAAACATTAACAACTAAAGAAGATCGCATAAGCTATCTGCGTGCATTGGCTATTGGAAATTTGATAAATGATGCGGTAAAAGTCTTTCTCGAAAACGAAGACGCTATTTTAAATGGTAAATTTCCGTTTGCATTAACAGATAAAAGTAAATACAAAGCGCAAATAGATGATATTATCAAGATAAGTATTAAAAACATTTATCAAAGTCGAGAAGTAATTGAAAAAGAGTTGTCAGGTTATCAAATGATTAATAACTTATTGGATAAATTTATAAGAGCTTATAATAATAACTATGACGGAAGAGCTACTAATTATGATAAGTTGTTGTTAAAAATTTTACCAGAAAAACACCATCTCGAAAAAGAAACATTATACGAAAGATTGCTTCATATTTGCCACTTTATTTCCTTATTAACAGATGGCAAAGCACTGATTTATAATAAAATAATTACCTCTAACAATAGTTAAAAAATCAAGTTTTATTAAATCTATCCATTTTTTCTGCTAAATTTGTTTTTGCTAAAAAAAGAACTGTGAAAAAAATTGCTTTATTTATTGTATTAATTTTTTCTGTCGAAGGATTCTCTCAATCTAATACAGAAAAAATTCAAGATTATTTAAATTATAATTTTACCCAATGGGATTTAACAAAACAAGATGTTTTAGATTGGATTGTAGAAAGTAAAGCAACTTCAAAAACCACAAAAATCGATAATTATTATATCAAACAACGTCATCAAGAAATTGAAATATTTGGTGCGGTTTCTAATGTTTGGATAAAAAACAATAAAGTTATTAATGTAAGCAATCGATTTTTTAGTAATCTGAGTCAAAAAATCAATACAACAACACCAACAATTACGGTTTTGGAAGCTTTGCTTCAGGCTAAATTAAAATTAGAAATTCCAAATAAAGAACCACATATAATTATTGAGACAATAAGTTCTAAAAACTTCAAAATATCTAACGGAAACTTAGACATCATTAATGCTAAATTAGTCTTTCAAAAAAGAAATACTGTTTTACGACTTGCTTGGGATTTTAAAATTGATGTTCCGGGTCACAATCATTTATGGAGTGTTAGAATTGATGCTGTAACAGGTGAATTACTTCATAAAAACGATCTTGTTGTTTCGTGCTCTTTTGATCATTCAGAATACTTAAAAAGTGATAAAAACTTCTTTTTTAATCCATTCGAAAAGAAAATTAACACTTCTGTTGTAAACATTCAATCGGGTTCTTATCGAGTAATTCCGTATAATATTGAAAGTCCAAATCACGGAGCCCGACAATTAATTGTTTCACCTTCAAATGCTACAGGATCTCCTTTTGGCTGGCATGATACTAATGGCGTTGTTGGAGCAGAATTCACAATCACAAAAGGAAACAATGTTAGTGCTTTTGAAGATTTAGACGATGATGATCTTGAAGGAATTAGTCCCGATGGTGGACCAAGTTTAGTGTTTGATTTTCCTTTTCCAGGATCAAATGTTCCGGCTATTGATTATCTTAATGCAGCTACAACTAATTTGTTTTATATTAATAATGTTATTCATGATGTGTTTTATATTCATGGATTTGATGAAGAAAACGGAAATTTTCAATTCAACAATTATGGAAATGGTGGCGAAGAAAATGATCACGTATTAGCACAAGCTCAAGACGGTGGCGGAATAAATAATGCAAATTTCGGAACTCCACCTGATGGAGGAAACGGAAGAATGCAAATGTATTTATGGAATAGAAGAGCAACGGCTAATTTAATTACAGTTAATGCGCCATTATCAATTGCTGGAAATTACACAGCTTTAGATAATAGTTTTGTTGGAGGTCATGTAAATTTACCTGTTTCTCCAGCTAACATAACTGCAAATTTGGTTTTATTTGATGACGGAAATCCTGATAATTCAGATGCTTGTGATCCTGCCATAAATGCTGCTGCTTTAAACGGAAAAATTGCAGTTATTCGAAGAGGTATTTGTTCAGCAACATCTAAAGTAATTCAAGCTCAAAACGCTGGAGCTATTGCAGTTATTACAATAAATACTTTGCCAAACAATTATTATATGGGTGGTTTTGATGATACTATTACTATTCCAGCAATTAGTGTTACCCAATTAATTGGTGAAGCATTAATTGCCGAAATGGCAACAAATACAGTTAATGTTAGTCTGAGCACACCAATTTTATCAGATTTTGTTAATACTGATGGCGATTTTGATAACTTAGTTATTGCACATGAATATGGACACGGTATTTCTAATCGATTAACAGGAGGAAGTTTTAATGGTGATTGTTTAAATAATCAAGAGCAAATGGGTGAAGGTTGGTCAGACTGGTTTGGATTAATTATGCAAATGAAATCAGGTGAAACAGGAGTTGAAAGAAGAGGAATTGGCACTTTTGTATCCAATCAACCAACAAATGATGTTGGAATAAGAACATATCCTTATACAACAGATATGAGCATAAATCCGTTTACTTTTGCTTCAACCAATACACTTGTTCGCCCACACGGAGTTGGATCTGTTTGGGCAACAATGCTTTGGGATTTAACTTGGGCTTATGTAACTAAATACGGTTTTAATTCCAATATTTATACAGGAAATGGAGGAAATAATAAAGTGTTACAAATTGTTGTTGATGCATTAAAATTGCAACCTTGCAATCCTTCTTTTGTAGAAGGTCGTGATGCTATTATTGCAGCTGATCAAGCAATAACTGGTGGTCAAGATTTTTGTTTAATTTGGGAAGTGTTTGCCAGACGAGGATTAGGTGTTAATGCTGCTTCTGGAGATAATGATGATTCTACTGATCAAGTTCAAGATTTTTCGGTTCCAATTCCTGGACCAAGTTGTAATTTAGGAATTGATTATTTTCTAAATGAAGATGGAATTACCGTTTATCCAAATCCCGCCATTGACAGTTTTAACATTAAAATCAATAATTATATCGGAAAATTAGATATTCAAATTATGGATATCAACGGCAGAGTTATTTTAGAAGAAATCAATACCAATTTTTCAATAGAGAAAAATATTATAACATCTAATTTTTCAACTGGAATTTATATTTTAAAAATAGGTGCCGAAAATAGTAACTTCACAAAAAAAATAATAGTCAATTAATTTACTGTGATTTATAGAAATCATGTCATAAAAAATAATAGTATATATTTGTTAAAAATAAACATCAAAAAATGAAAAAAATATTTTTATTATTAGTGCTTGGAACAAGTTCAATTGTATATTCTCAAACTTCAAAAGAAAAAATACAATCTTATTTAGTATCAAATTTAAACAATCTGGAACTTTCAAATTCAGATGTTAGTGATTGGATTATTGAAAGTGAAGGCAGTTCTTCAAATACAAATATTACAAATTACTACATCAAACAACGTTTTCAAGGAATTGAAATATACAATGCAGTTTCTAACGTTTGGGTAAAAAATAATGAAGTAATTACTATTGGAAACCGTTTTGTATCTAATAGTAATAATAAAGTAAATACAACAACTCCTACTATTTCTGTAATAGAAGGATTAAATAGCGCTAAGATTTTATTAAATTGTAACAACCCAATTCAACATCAGATAATTGATAATGATAATAATAAAAAATTTACTATCTCAAATGGCGAAACATTAGATCCAATAACAGCCGAATTAGTTTATCAATTAACCGATGAAAACACATTGCGATTAGCTTGGGATTATACTATTGATATTCCAGGCCACCAACATTTATGGAGTGTCAGAATAGATGCAGTTAACGGAAAATTATTAGAAAAATTTGACATGGTAATATCCTGTAATTTTGGACCTAAATGCAATCATAATTCAGTTTCTATCGCTAACAAAACAGCATTAACTTTTAATAAGTCGTTTTTCAAAGAACAAAGCACATCACTTTTAGATGTTCAATCAGGCTCTTATAATGTTATTCCTTTTAATATTGAAAGTCCAAATCACGGACCTCGACAGCTAATTGTATCACCGCACAATACAACCGCTTCTCCTTTTGGTTGGCACGATGTAAATGGCGTTGCTGGAAATGATTATACTACCACAAGAGGGAATAATGTATTGGCCCAAGATGATCTGGATGGAAATAATGGAACCGGAACTTTAGCAAATGGTGGTGCATCATTAAATTTCAATTTCCCTTATTTAGGCACAGCTTCTCAACCAAGTACTTATCTAGATGCTTCGATTACAAATCTTTTTTATATGAATAATTCCATTCATGATTTATGGTATATGCAAGGATTTAATGAAGCTAACGGAAATTTTCAACAAAACAATTATGGCAGAGGAGGCTTAACTACTGCAACTGGTGATGCAGTAAACGCTGATTGCCAAGATGGATCATTATTGACTCCACAGAACATCAATAATGCAAATTTTTCTACTCCTGTTGATGGTCAAAGACCAAGAATGCAAATGTTTTTATGGAATGTAGCACCAGCTTCCGAACCTATATATATTAATACACCAATTGATATTCAGGGATTTAGACAAGCAAGAAATAATGTTTTTTCTCCCGGGCAAGTGCCAATTCCAATAACACCTGAATTGATTGAAGCTAATTTTGTTCTTTTTGATGATGGTTCTCCAGATGTAGGTCAAACCGATAATGCTGATGCATGTGCTCCTGCAGTTAATGCTAGTCAATTAAATGGAAATATTGCTGTAATTAGACGTTCAGCTTCAATAGCAAACGGCGGAACTCCCTGTTCTTTTGTTGATAAAGTAATAAATGCTCAAGCGGCAGGAGCCTTAGCGGTTATTATTGTCAATAATGTTACAGGAGTAATTACCATGTCTGGCGCTAGCGATTTAATTCAAATTCCGGCAATTAGTGTTACTCAAGAAATTGGAGAAGCATTAATAGCTCGTATTAAAATAGAAACAGTTAATGGTAGACTACAATTAAATAGCTCTCCATTTGTTAATTCTGATGGTAGTTTTGATAATGGAATTATTGCTCACGAATATGGACACGGTATAAGCAACAGACTAACTGGTGGTCCTGCTAACTCTTCTTGTTTAAGTAATGCCGAACAAATGGGAGAAGGCTGGTCTGATTGGTTTGGCTTAATGATTCAGTTAAAAGCTGGTGATAACGGAGAAACTCCTAAAGGAATTGGAACTTTTGCAGTTAGTCAGGAAATAACAGGTACTGGAATTCGCAACTTCCCATATTCAACTAATATGTCAGTAAATCCTCTCACATTTGCAGATTCTAACGATACTCAACAACACAATAGAGGTGAATTTATGGCAACAGTTTTATGGGATTTAACATGGGCTTACATTGGTAAATATGGTTTTGATTCAAATATTTATACAGGTAATGGTGGAAATAATAAAGTAATGAAGTTAGTTATAGATGGCTTAAAACTTCAGCCTTGTTCGCCAACTTTTATTGAGTATAGATCAGCCATTATTGCTGCAGATCAAGCAACTACTGGTGGTCAAGATTATTGTTTGATTACAGAAGTTTTTAGAAGAAGAGGAGCTGGTTTAAATGCTTCTTCAGGTTCCAGAACTAGTGCTGTAGACCAAATTGAAGATTTTACAGCATTTGTGCCAGGGCCAAGTTGTACTTTTGGAGTAGATTATTTTCAAAATGAAGATCTAATTTCTATTTATCCTAATCCAACAAATGGTTTGGTTACAATTAATATGAACCAGTATATAGGAAGAGTAAATATTCAAGTTGTAGATATAAACGGTAGAATTGTTTCTGATATGAAAAACATAGATTTTAACCAACAAAAAGAAATAGATTTAAGTAATTTTCAATCGGGAGTTTACCTTTTAAAAATTAACTCAGATTCCGTTAATGTTACTAAAAAAATTATTTTAAATTAGTAAAAAATATTTGTAAGCTTTCCACATCAATTTTACAAATTTGCTGTAACTCATTAACAGTTCCGTGCTCAATAAAACTATCTGGAATTCCTAATGTTATTATCTGATTTTGATAGTTGTTTTGTGATAAAAATTCGATAATTCCACTACCAAAACCACCTTTAATTACACCATCTTCAATGGTAATTATGATTTTGTATTTGGTAAAAATTTTATGTAATAGTTTTTCATCCAATGGTTTTACAAATCCAAAATCATAATGTGCAATTGAATCAGAATTAGAATTTTTTTCTAAAGCTAAACTCACATTATTACCTATAAATCCTGTAGATAAAATTGCGATTTTGCTTCCTGATTTTAACAAATGTGCTTTCCCAATTTCAATTTCATCAAATCTGAAATCTGAAATTTGAAATCTTTGTATTTTCCTCTTCCTCTAGGATAGCGTATCGCAATTGGATGTTGTAATCCTAGTGAAGCAGTATATAAAATATTTTGTAAATCTATTTCGTCTTTTGGAGCATAAATAATCATATTCGGAATACAACGCAAATAGGCTAAATCAAATACGCCATGATGTGTTGCGCCATCTTCACCTACTAATCCAGCCCGATCTAAGCAAAAAATGACAGGCAAATTCTGCAAAGCCACATCGTGAATTATCTGATCGTAAGCGCGTTGTAAAAAAGTAGAATAAATGTTGCAAAAAACCACCATTTCTTGGGTTGCCATTCCAGCTGATAATGTTACCGCATGTTGTTCGGCAATGCCAACATCAAAAGCTCTATCTGGGAAAGCTTCCATCATAAATTTTAAGGAACTTCCTGAGGGCATAGCAGGAGTAATTCCAATAATTTTTGGATTTGTTCTTGCCAATTCTACCAAAGTCAATCCAAATACATCTTGAAATTTCATTGGTAAATTTTCGTCTGATTTTAAATTTATTTCTCCTGTAGTTGCATCAAATTTTCCAGGAGCATGATAGGTTACTTGGTCTTCTTCAGCTTGTTGCAATCCTTTGCCTTTAGTAGTTATAATGTGAAGAAATTTTGGTCCTTTAACTTTTTGTAATCGTTTTAATTCGGTTATCAAAGCAAAAAAATCATGTCCGTCAATTGGTCCAGAGTAATCAAAATTCAACGACTTAATCATGTTATTTTGTTTTGGGTTTTTCCCATCTTTAACAGCAGTTAAATAATTTTTTAAAGCACCAACACTTGGATCAATTCCGATAGCATTATCGTTTAAAATTACTAATAAGTTGGCATTGGTCACACCAGCATGATTTAATCCTTCAAACGCCATTCCGCTTGCAATTGAAGCGTCGCCAATAACCGCAATATGATGTTTATTTTCGCCTTTTAACAGAGAAGCAATTGCCATTCCCAACGCAGCAGAAATAGAAGTCGACGAATGTCCAACTCCAAAAGTATCATACACACTTTCGTTTCTTTTCGGAAAACCTGAAATTCCTCCAAGTTGTCTATTGGTATGAAAATTTTCTTTTCTTCCTGTTAGAATTTTATGTCCATAAGCCTGATGTCCAACATCCCAAACCAATAAATCATAGGGTGTATTAAATACATAATGAAGTGCAATAGTTAATTCAACAACTCCAAGACTTGCTCCCAAATGACCTTCTTTTACTGCAACAATATCAATAATAAAATCACGCAACTCTTTAGCTAATTGAGGCAATTGTTTTTCTTCCAATTGACGTAAATCGGATGGATTATTAATATGTTGAAGTAAATTTTCATACATGCAACAAATGTACAAATTGAATTTGTATTTTTGTGGCTACAAAAAATTCAATTCGTATGAAAAAAATAGCAGTTTTTTTCTTGGTCTTTTTTTCAATTTCAACATACTCCCAAGATGGGATAATTGATACTTCTTTTAATGTTGGTTCTGGAGCAAACGGCAATGTATATCTGATGAAGCAATTTTCCGATGGGAAAATCCTTTTGGGAGGACAATTTACTACATATAACGGAATTACAGCCAACAGAATTGCCAGATTGAATTCTGATGGAACTTTAGATGCTACTTTCAATGTGGGAGGGTTTGGATTTGATGGTGATGTATTGGATGCATTTATTGAAAATGATGGAAAAATAGTTGTGGTAGGAATGTTTGGTTCTTATAATGGGGTTGTTCGATACGCTGCAGTGAAACTGAATGCAGATGGTACAATTGACACTAGTTTTTCAGTTACTTCAGGTTCTATAATGAGCATTGCAACGGTTTCGAAACAGAATGATAAATATATTATTTCCGGAGAATTTTCGTCCATTAACGGCGTCCAAGCAGGCTGTATCGCCAGACTTAATTCCAACGGAACTACAGACACAACATTTAATTCAACAATAGGGGTTGTTGCTAGTGGTATTTCTAAAAATATAGTTCAAAATGATGGGAAAATAATGATAGCAGGAACTTTTACTGGTTACAATTCGGTAGCAAGAAAAAATATCGCACGATTAAATGTTGATGGTGCTTTGGATACAACTTTTAATCCTGGTACTGGGCCAACTGCCTCAATAAACTCATTAGCTATTCAGAATGATGGCAAATATATAATTGGAGGTAATTTCAGTCAATATAACGGAGTTAGTAAACCTCTGATAGCAAGAATAAATAGTGATGGGACGTTGGATGTAAACTTTTCAATTCAATCTGGTTTTGGTATAATTTCATCCTCAATTGCTATTCAAAATGATGGTAAGTTGATAGTTGGAGGTTTTACAAGCGGTCTTGGAAACGGACATTATTTGGACAGATTAAATAGCAATGGTACTTTCGACACCAGTTTTGTTACAGGTACTAATTTTGACAATCCTGTAAATACAATTTCGATTCAATCGGACGGAAAAATATTAGTTGGAGGATGGTTTAGTCTTTATAATTCTGTTGCAAGAAATAAGGTTGTCAGATTGAATAATCCTTTAACGTTTTCAACAATTGAAAATGAGATCTCTGTCTCTCTTTATCCAAACCCGACTACCTCTTTTTTAGTTATAGATTCTTTAAATATTGGAATTAAAAAAATAATTATTGTTGATATATTTGGTAAGCGAATTTTTCAAGAATCCTATAATTTCGATAATAACTTACAACTTGATTTTTCAAATTATAAAAAAGGAATTTATATGCTTGAAATTTTTACCAAGGAAGGGAAAATAATTAAAAAAATAATAAAGGATTAAATCCGTAATGGAAAACATTTTCACCGACGAATATTTCATGAAAAAAGCCTTGCAAGAAGCGGAAATAGCCTACGAAAAAGGCGAAATTCCTGTCGGCGCAATTGTAGTAATCGATAATAAAGTGATTGCTCGAAGTCATAATCTTACCGAATTACTGAATGATGTTACTGCTCACGCCGAAATGCAATCAATTACTGCAGCAGCTAATTTTCTTGGTGGTAAATACTTAAAAGACTGTACTTTATATGTAACTCTCGAACCATGTCAAATGTGTGCTGGAGCATTGTATTGGAGTCAGATTTCTAAAATTGTTTTTGGAGCTCGTGATGATCAACGTGGATTTATTTCCTTAGGAACACAATTACATCCAAAAACTAAAGTAATTCATGGTGTTTTAGCAGAACAAGCTTCCGATTTAATTACACGTTTTTTTGCTGAAAGAAGAAAGTAAATTTTAATAAAATTCTATATATTTACTACAATAATTCATCAAATTATTTGTTTTACTGTTAACAATAAATTTTAATTAAATATAAATGAAAGACACCAAAGTTATATCGTCTATTATTATTGGTATTGCAATAATTGTTACCGCTTTTATTTTAGGAAAAGCCTTTAAAAACAGAAATGAAAATCTCGATGCTATTTCAGTAATTGGACTAGGAACTAAAGATTTTGTATCGGATGAAATTTTATGGTCAGGAAGTTTTACAACGAATAATGATGATATTAAAACGGCGTATAACAAAATAATATCCGATCAAAAAATTGTTAAAGATTTCTTTGTTAGTAAAGGTTTTCAAACTAGTGAGTTTAGTTTTGGAGCAGTAAACTTTCAAAAAAAATTTAAAGAAATCAGAAAAGAAAACCCCGAAAATAACTACCAAAATCAATACGAGCAAGTTTTTGATGGCTATCAAGCAACTCAAACCATCTCGTTTTCTGCCAAAAAAAATCCAGATATGATGAAACGAATCGAAGCCGTTTCGAGCAAAACTTCGGAGTTAATCAACTCAGGAATTGAACTTTCTTCTAATTCTATTCAATACACCTATTCTGATTTACCAAGTTTAAAGCAAAGTTTAATCGAAAAAGCTACGAAAGACGCCAGCGAACGAGCTAATAAAATTGTAAATACAGCCGATGGTTCTATTGGAAAATTAAAAACAGCGAGTATGGGCGTTTTTCAAATTACAGGTCAAGGCTCTACTGAAGACGACAGCTATGGCGGAATTAACGATACGTACAGCAAAAATAAAACGGCCCGAATTACAGTTCGATTAGAGTATGAATTGGAGTAGGTTTCGTTTTTATGGAGTATTTTTTAGTTCGGGTAATAAAAGTTTTTGCTTTTAATCAATAAGTAGCTAAAAAAGCACAAAAAAAGCACCTAATACAGTGCTTCTTTAAAATTTTATTGTAAAAATTTATTTGTTCATGTGTTGAATTTCGAATACAAAAGTATCTAAATCAACGTTCATCATTAATAACGAAAAAGCTTTATCTACAATATAACTTACATTTCCTGGCGTAAAGCCAAGTGCTAATGCAAAACGTGTTAAAACTTCTTTTTGTTTTGGTCCTAAAACATGATCAACATAAACCATTCTCGATAAATCGTACAAACGTTCCAAACGTTGCGCATAAGAATAAGGCGCGTTGATAGGATATTTTAAAGGATTTTCTAAAATTTCTTCGTATTCTGCAGCAGAAATTTCTAAACGGACAGCTAATTTATCTAAAAACGCTTTTTCTTCTTTACTCAAGTCACCATCAGATGTGGCAACACGAACTATGGCAGAAAAATGACCTTTGTTTCTTGTTTTAAATTCGCTATCAAATAAATCGGAAAATGACATAATTATGTTGGTTTTAGTATGCAAATATAATTCTATTTCTTCTAAAAAGGAAAATGTTTTTCATCGATTTTATGATAAATTTTTTATTCAAATTCAAATTATAGTGTAATTTTACGATTAGAGAAATTACTAAAACACCTTTTTCATGTCTGATTTTTGGATTTTTTTTAAAGTTGGTCTTTATCATGTTTTAAATAGTAATGGTTATGATCACCTTCTTTTTTTAATTGCTTTAACAGTTCCTTACCTTTTTAAAGATTGGAAAAGGGTGTTAATCTTAGTTTCTATTTTTACTTTAGGTCATACCTTAGCTTTGTTTTTGTCGGTTTTTAACGTGGTTTCAGTAAAAGCAAGTTGGATTGAGTTGTTGATTCCGATAACTATTTTAATCACCGCGTTTTATAATCTTACAACTGCTGGAAAATCATCCAAAAAAGAGAATATAAGCTTTATTGGTGCGGTATCATTATTTTTCGGAATTATTCACGGATTGGGTTTTTCTAATTATTTTAAAGCGATATTACCCGGAAAACCAACCGATAAATTGGCTCCTTTATTAGAATTTGCACTGGGCATAGAAGTAGCACAATTACTAATAGTACTTTTTGTTCTTTTACTGTCGTTTGTTGTACAAACTTTATTTCGATTTAATAAACGCGATTTCACCTTAATTATGTCGGCTTTTGTGATTGGAGTTGTAGTTTCGTTAATTATCGATAATCCCATTTGGAAAAAATAAAGTTAGATTTGGAGCGAATCAGTAGTTATATTTGCAAAAGTAATTCCTGCTGTTCGTAATGCATGGCATTTCCTTCCATCAGGGCTATGAGGCAAACTAGTTGTGTAAAGTTCAGTAGTTCAAATGAAATTTTTTAAATACTAATTATAGCTTTGCTCTATAGCAGCAAAAACATGAAAGATAAAAAACAACTCAAATACGATAAAGCCTATTTACGAATTGCAGCCGAATGGAGCAAGCTTTCCTATTGCAAACGAAAACAAGTTGGAGCTATTATTGTTAAAGACCGAATGATTATTTCTGATGGTTATAACGGAACACCATCAGGTTTCGAAAATTGTTGTGAAGATGAAGAAGGTTTAACCCAATGGTATGTATTACATGCTGAGGCAAACGCTATTTTAAAAGTAGCACACTCAACTCAATCGTGCGAAAATGCTACATTATACATTACACTTTCACCCTGTAAAGAATGTAGTAAATTGATCCACCAATCGGGAATAAAACGTGTGGTGTATCAAAATGGATACAGAGACACATCGGGAATTGATTTCTTAATAAAAGCAGGAGTAGCTATAGATCAAATAGAAGATTTAGAATAAAATAATAATTCAGAAACTTCGTTTTATAAATGTAGTTCTATCATGTTTAAATCAATAAACATAATTACCTTAAATGGATCAGAAAAAAAATGAAAATCAATAAAATCTATTTACCATTACTCTTTTTTTCGTTTGTAGCTATTGGAGTTGTCATTGGCGGATTGATTAATTATCCTACACAGAGCAACTCTTTTGCTCAAAATAACTACAAGGTAAAACTCAACCGACTTCTCGATTTTATAGATAATGAATATGTAGATGACGTTAAAACCGATTCTATTGTTGATTTAACAGTTAACTCAATATTATCCAATCTTGATCCGCATTCGGTTTATTTAGCAAAAACTGAACAAAAAAATGAAGCCGAAAGTATGCGCGGTGATTTTGTTGGAATTGGTGTAAATTTTTATATGTATAAAGATTCGGTAGCCGTCATAAAATCTATTGAAAATGGTCCTGCAGCTAAAGCCGGAATTCTTCCAGGTGACCGAATATTATTTGCCAATAATTTTAGATTGTATGGTAAAAAAATCCCAAATGACACTTTATATACTAAACTAAGAGGCGAAAAAGGTTCTAAAGTTACCCTTACTATTTTCAGAAAAGCAATCAATAAAAAATTAAAAATTGATTTACTGCGTGAAGTTGTTCCTATAAAAAGTGTTGATACTTATATGATGCTAAATAAAAATGTTGGCTATATAAAAATCAATCGTTTTGCTGAAACAACTGGCGATGAATTTCATAAGGCATTACTCGAATTAAAAAGAAAAGGTGTTCAAGAATTAGTTATTGATTTACGCGAAAATGGAGGTGGATTTTTAGAAAAAGCTGTTGAAATAGCCGACGAACTTTTAAAAGAAAAAGAGTTAATTGTTTTTACCAAAAACAAAAAAGGGAATATTGATAAAACTTATGGAACTAAAGGCGGACAATTTGAAACCGGAAAAGTATATGTTTTAATAGATGAAAGTTCAGCATCAGCAAGCGAAATTTTAGCAGGTGCAATTCAAGATAATGATAGAGGAATAGTAGTTGGTCGTCGATCTTTTGGTAAAGGATTAGTACAACGTGAAATGAACTTTGACGATGGTTCGGCTGTTCGATTAACAATTGCAAGATATTATACTCCAAGTGGTCGATCTATTCAAAAGCCGTATAAAAAAGGAGAAAGTTCCAAGTATTTTAACGAGTTTGAATCTCGTTTTAAAAGCGGCGAATTGTATGAAAAAGACAAAATAAAAATTGCCGATTCGTTGAAGTTTAAAACTAAAAAGGGTCGTGTTGTTTATGGAGGAGGTGGAATTGTTCCCGACGTTTTTATACCAATTGAAGCAAATCATGGAGAAGAAAGCTTAGATTATATTTTAAAATCGGGAATTGTTGGACATTTTGTTTTTGAACAATTAGACAAAGACAGGAACTCCTTCACAGACTTTAATTTAGAACAATTAATTGCAAAAGTTGAAAAAAACAATTTGTATGTTAAAAATTTTCAATCCTATCTGGTTACAGTAGGTTTGGATATGAATTTGGATAAAAATAAACCAATAGTCAATCGCTATTTAGCTGCAGAATTCGCACGACAACTTTTGGGAGAAAGTAACTATTATCAAATTGTTTTGAAAGAAGATAAGATGCTAAAAGCGATTTTGAAGTAAGCAAATTTACTTCTTAATCGAATCATGACTCTGACTCGAAACACCATTATTCCATAACGTTAATATATCAGTTGCTACAGCAGCACCACTTCCGGCAGCAATGCTTAATTGACTTCTCCAACCTGCAAGAGTTCCAACAACATATATGCCTTCAACAACTTTATGATCTTCATTCTTTAATTGAATACGTTGTTTATCGGGAATTGCTTTTTTATGAGGTTCAATAAACTGATTTAATCCTTCTATATTAAAAGTATTAGAATAACCAATGGCAACAACTATAGTTTTGGTTTGGTACGATTTCTTATTGGTTATAACGATAAAATTCGGAAATTCGCCTGCTACTTTTATCACTTTTTCACTTTCAATTTGAGAAATATGAGGATATAAAGTTTGCAATTGTTCTAAACTTTCAATTAATAAATCAGCACCCAATTTTCCTTGTGGGATTCCGTAGGCATTATTAAACAATGCTTCTTGTAAGGATGATGTTTTTTGATGGGTAATAATTCCGATTTTTTTATCTAAAACAAACGATTTGTTTTTAGCAGATCCTAAAATCAAACTGCAAGAAACGCCAGAAACGCCTCCGCCAAGAATTAAAACATCAAACATATAAAATTAATTTTTTAGTTTTTCTTCTATTTTTTTAGACATCTTAAAAAGTATAAGAATAAAAACAGCACAAAAAGCAGCTGCAATACCAATTAAAGCAACCATACTATTACCTTCAAGTGGTTTGTTAAAATCCAATATAGTAATATTGAAAAGTATTAGTGCAATAGCAAGAAAAATTAAGAGATTGGTGAAAATTTTCATGATATAAGATTAAAGCACAAAAGTAATAAATTCGAATCTATACAAATAAATCTTTAACATTAGTTGTAAATAATTTAACAGCAATAGCTAAAAGAATGACACCAAAAATTTTTCTAATGATATTAATTCCGTTTTTACTCAACATTTTTTCAATTTTTGCTGATGATTTTAAAACGCCATACACTAAAATAATATTTAATACTATGGCGATAATAATATTTATTGAATAAAATTCGGCTCGAAGTGAAAGTAATGTAGTCATTGTTCCAGCACCTGCAACTAATGGAAAAGCAATCGGAACAATAGATGCCGAGGTTGCTTCTTCATCACGATACAATCGAATTCCCAAAATCATTTCTAATGCTAAAAAGAATAGAACAAACGAACCTGCAACTGCAAACGAATTCACATCTATTCCAATCAATTTTAAAATTTCTTCACCAACAAACAAAAATGCAATCATGATTCCTGCCGAAACCAAAGCCGCTTTCCCCGATTGAATATGACCAAATTTTCCTCTTAAATCAATAATTATAGGAATACTGCCAATAATATCTATCACAGCAAATAAAACCATTGTGGCTGTTGCTATTTCTCTAAAGTCTATATTCATATCTTTATTTTTTTACAAAATTAGGTTTTTAAACTTTTATAACTCATTTAACACAAATTGATTTTACCTTTGCATGAGAATAAAATCCTAAATCACATCCCGATGCTTCGGGACTAAATCCTAAATCAATACATGTTTCAACTCGGAAAAACAATAGTTTCAGAAGATATACTTCAAAAAGATTTTGTTTGTAATCTTTCTGCATGCCAAGGTGCTTGTTGTGTTGATGGCGATGCGGGTGCGCCACTTAGTCGGGAAGAAACTATAATTTTAGAAGAAATTTATCCTAAAATAAAACCATTTCTTCGCAAAGAAGGAATAGAGGTTATCGAAAGAAATGGAACTTGGGTTGTAGGAACCGAACAAGATTTAGAAACACCATTAATTGATAATAAAGATTGTGCATATGTTATTTTTGACGGAAAAACAGCACTTTGTGGTATAGAACAAGCCTACAATCAAGGAATAATCAATTGGAAAAAACCAGTCTCTTGTCATTTGTATCCAATTCGAGTTAAAGATTTTACCGAATTTGCTGCTGTTAATTATGACCGTTGGGATATTTGTGATCCCGCATGTTCTTTGGGTGCTGAGTTGAAAGTTCCGGTTTATAAATTTGTCAAAGAAGCACTAATTAGAAGATTTGGCGAAGATTGGTATTTAGAATTAGAAAAGGTAGCTTTAGATTTAAAAAAAGGCAAATAAAAAAGTATTGATTTTGTATGACTTTTTTTAAGTTTAGAAGAAGAAAATGACAATTTAGTTCTATGATTTTTTAATAGAGCTTTTGAAGGAATTTTTTTTAAATGAATTTAATACAGTTAAGCTAACCACAAAATTAACCCTTTTGATTACTAAATAATTTGAATATAGAACCTGTTTATTAACTTATTCTTCAACTAAATAAGTGATTTTCTTCCACAATCAATTTTCTTCCACAATCAATAAAACTAATTATAATATCATTAAATAATTAGCTATAATTGATTTAAAAACACATAATAATAACATTAAGATAACGTAAATTTATTATTTATTTATACAAACCTTAAAAGGTTGTTAATCTCATTTAAGAATCATAGTTTTGTGAAGAATAAAGTTTTTTTTAAGTCAATTATTTAAATTTTTAGACCTTTTTAGAACTTTTTTAGTTTTAAATTATTCAGAATAAAAAAAACTTTTATACAATAAATTAACATGAAAATTAAAATAAAATATTTTGCATTACTTTTTTTAATGATACTAATTTTAAGTTCTTGTTCTTCTAATAAGGATGTGTTATATTTTAGTGATAGTGATACAAAAGATCAAAATAAGATTGTTTTTTTAGCGAATAAAATCCAATCTAATGATATATTAAATATAACTATTTCTTCCGGTTCCTCAGAATTAGCTTTGTCTTATAATTTGTATCAAAATTCAACATCCATAAATGGATACCTTGTTACTGTTGACGGATTAATAACTATGCCAATATTAGGAAAAATTAAAGCTCAAGATTTAACTTTACTAGAACTTGAAAATCTTTTGGTTAAAAAATTGAAAGATGAAAATCATTTGTCAAATCCTATTGTAACTGCGAGGCTTATCAATGCAAAATTCACAATATTAGGTGAAGTAAATAGACCTGGAACTTATAATTTTAGTGAAGAAAGTATAAGTATTCTTCAAGCAATTGGATATGCTGGAGATTTAACAATTAGCGGTAAAAGAAATGACATTTTAATTATAAGAGAGGAAAACAATCTAAAAACATATACTACAATTGATTTAACTTCCAAAAAATGGTTTAGTTCTCCTTATTATTATTTAAAACCCAATGATGTTATTTACGTTAATCCAAATGGAGCTAGAGTTAAAGAAGCCGGCTACATAGGAAATTTAGGGACATTTATGTCAATAATTTCAGTTGGTTTATCTACTGTATTAACTATAATAGTATTATCAAAATAATCTATAAAAATGGAAAGTAAAGAAATACAAATTAATGTTAAAGATGAAATTTTTAAATATTTATTGTATTGGAAATGGATTGCTTTATCATTAATTCTATCTTTTATAGTATCTTTTTTTTATTTACGATATGCTAGCAATATTTATGAAACTTCTGCTAAAATACAAATTTTAGATCATAACAATTCTGCTTTTAAATTACCAAGCGAAGGTATTTCCATATTTGGGAGTTCAAAAGCGAATCAAGAAAACGAAATTGAAATTATAAAATCGTCAAGAATATTAGGAGCAGTTGTAGATAGCTTAAATTTAAATACAGAAATTCACAGTGTTGGAAAAATAAAATCTATCGAACTATGGAATAAAGCACCATTTGAAATAATTTGGGCAATAGAAAAAGATTCATTATTTGATAAATCAACTTCATTTCAAATTACACTTACCAAAAATGGATATCAATTAGAAGGTAATTCTAAAGAATATAAATTTGGACAAACCAATTTTGATACAGAAATTCCTTTTAAGTTAGTGCTTAAAAACAAAATAAATCTTAAAACAAATAGCGGCAATATTTATTTAATTATTTTAAAACAAATAGAAAGAGTAAGTCAAGAAATAGGCAGAAATATTAAAATTGCTAATGTTGGAAGTCAAAGTGATATTTTAAAAATAACGTTAACGGGTAAAAATATTAACAAAATAAATAATATTGTTAATACATTAATTGATGTTTTTAATCAAGATGGTATACAAGATAGACAGCTTGTATTTAAAAAAACTATTCAGTTTGTTGATGACCGATTTAAAAACTTGTCTACTCAATTAGATTCAATTGAAAGTTCAAAAGTAAGTTATAAAGTTTCCAATCAGTTAAGTTATGTTGAAGCTGATGCTAGTCAGTTGATGAAAAACAATTATGAATCGCAACTAAAAGTCGAAAATGCCTCTACGCAAATTGAGTTATCTAAACTGATGATGTCATCATTAAATAAAAGTAAAGAATTAGAACTGCTTCCATCAAATATAGGAATTGAGAGTAATGAGGTGAATAGTTTGGTTGGAAATTATAATGATATCATTTTAAAACGCAACAAGTTAATTTCAGCTGGTGGAGGCGAATCTAATCCAATGATTAAAGACGCAACAAATCAAGCATCACAAATAAAAAACAATATTAAAGCATCGATAATTGGGTATCAAAATGCATTAGCAACCAACAAAAGTGAGTTAAGCAGAATTAGTTCAATTGAAAAATCTAAATACCGTAATGTTCCTTCTAATGAAAAAATTATGCGATCTATAGAAAGACAACAGTCTTTAAAAGAAACATTATATATTTTATTATTGGAAAAAAGAGAAGAAGCAGCTGTTAATTTGGTAATTACAGATCCTTCTGTTAAAGTTGTAGATTATGCCGTTTTTTCATCTCAACCTATAGATCCAAATCGGAATAGTATTTTTTTAACAGCATTGTTAACAGGATTATTAGTACCAATAAGTATTATTTATTTTTATTATCTGTCAAATAATAAAATACAAAATAAAGAAGAAATTGAAGCGCAGTTACTTTCTGTTCCAGTAATTGCTGAAATACCATTTATAGAAGCAGAAAACAAAACAATACGTTCAATAGATCGTTCCATATTATCAGAATCTTTTAGAATACTTAGAACCAATCTTAAATTTATTACTCCAAATGTTACTAATCAAGGATCGGTGTTTTTTGTTACATCAACAATTAAAGCGGAAGGGAAAACATTTGTTTCATTTAATCTAGCTATAACATTGGCTACTTTAGGTAAAAAAGTAATTATTGTTGGAGCCGATTTACGAAACCCACAATTACATAATTATTTAAAAATAGAAAGACTATCTAATTCTAAAGGTGTTACTAATTTTTTGTACGACACTTCAATAAATTTTAAAGATATTAAAATGGCTTGCCCGAATGTTAGTAGTAATTTAGATTTAGATATTATACTTTCGGGTACTATCCCGCCCAATCCTGCCGAATTATTGTCCAACGGACGTTTTGAATTTTTGTTAAATGAATTAAAAAAAGAATACGAATATATAATTGTTGATACCGCACCTACACTTTTAGTTACCGACACAACTTTAATTACTCATTTAGCCGATGTTGTGCTTTATATTGTTAGAGCAAATTTTACGCAAAAAAGATTGTTAAAGTTTATTGCAGAAGTAAAAAAATTAAATACCAAGAATAATATGAGTATTATTCTTAATAATGTTGGGCAAAATAAAGGCTATGGTTATCGTTATTCTTATAATTATGGTTACGGTTACGGCTACGAAAATGATTATACCAGAAAAACTTCTTTCACCCATAAAATAAAGAAATTTTTTAGAGATTCATTTAGATTAAATAAAAAATCTTCATCTTAAAATGACGTTTTAATTTATTGTATTTAATTAATTTTTTTTCTTCCAATTGCAATAAAAAATACTCGAATTAGTTTTTAAAAATTGCACATAAATACTATTCTTTAATAAATTTTATGCTTTCAACTCTGTTATCTGAATATATATTTAGGATA
The DNA here is from genome assembly GCA_031408335.1 of Flavobacteriales bacterium. Lineage (GTDB taxonomy): Bacteria > Bacteroidota > Bacteroidia > Flavobacteriales > Flavobacteriaceae > Flavobacterium. The sequence goes on from JANNWH010000017.1 coordinate 211,246, forward strand.
TAAATACCAGATTTTAGTTGCGATACATCAATAGATTTATTTTTTGGATTTGTAACTATTTGGATTAACTGTCCTATTGTATTGTATATACTAATAGAATTAATTGGGAACAAATTTTTAGAATTAATATTTAATATCTCTTTTGCAGGATTAGGGTAAATACTAAAATTATCAGAAGTTCCAAAGGCTATATTATTTAAAGATTGAACAATTGTTGATTCTGTATTAGTTGTCAATGGTGCTTTATAGTCAAAATAAACAGTTGCAGTATTTAAAAAAGTATCACCAATTACCAAAGTTGGAACAGTTTTAATTTTAAAAATAACATAACCATCGTTATTTGTATTGCTGAAGGGTAAATTTATATTTTCAAAAATAAACTCTACTACATTAAGATTAGCTATTCTTGTTCTAAAAGTATGACTCGCATTTAAAGGAACTAAGGTTGCAATATCGTATTTTGATGTGTCAATTATATCTTTTACAACGATGTTTTGCGCTACAGAAGTTCCGTTATTTTTAAATCGAATACTATAATGTACATATTCGCCAACTTGTGACAATGAAATACTGCTTCCCTCAATGCAAATTTTGTTGTTTGTTCCTGCAGAATTTTCAACAATTTGATTTAAATTACTGATATTATTATTTGGTGTTTCATCAGTATTACTTGTGTTTACAGATGCAGAATAAGTTATTAATTGACCAACATTTACAGGAGGTGTTTCTGATCCAGAGTTTAAATTTAATGTTACTAAAATAGTTCTTGTTTCTAAAGGCAATAAGTTTGAAAACACCCAATTTAAATTGTTGTTATTTTGTGACGAAACTGCCGGAATTGATAGTAATAAATCTAAAATGGCATCAGAAAAATTTAAATTAATTAAACCCGATTGCGAAATCGTTCCTTTGTTTTTGTATACAATTTTATAAGTTGCATCAAGACCTGGAATAGCACTATTTAAAGGGAAAATAGTGATTTCAATATCCGAATGATTTCCGTTAGCTGCGATACAAAAATTTTGATTAAACGGACTAACATTTAGAGGGAAATCGACAGTTATGTTTAACGGATTAACAGAAAAATAATTAGGATTTTCAAGTATTGGAGTAATTGTATACGAACCATTTCTTACTAATTTAGAATAATTTCCAGAACCATTCGGAATAAAACTTTCTGAAACTAAACCATCAGAAAAAGAAAGTTGTAAATTCGGATATTGATTATCTATAGCGTCACATCCGTTAGAATTACCATCATATTTAACATTACCTTGAATAGTATAGGTAACACCTCCAGGAGCAAAAGAACAATAACTATTTACATAACAATTACTATAATTATTAGTATTGATTTCATTTTGAACAGATTCAATTTCCGATTCATCTGAACATATATACTCTATACTTGAATTCCCAGAAAATTGTAAATTACTTTCAAAACTTCCATTTTTTATAAAAAGACTAGTAAGTTGATTATTAGAACAAAATAAATTTTGAAGATTTGTTAAACTACTTAAATTTAATGTTGCAATCTGATTATTAGTACAATACAACGATTGTATATTGTTTGCATTGTTTATGTTTAAATTGGTAATTTGATTGTTAGTACAACTTAAAACCAAAAGCATATTCAATCCACTAACATTTATTGAAGGAATTGAATTAGCATTACAATACAAATATTTCAGATTTGTTAAGTTACTTAAATCAATATTTGTAAGCTGATTGTTTGAACAATTTAAAGTAATAATTTGTGATAAACCAGTTAAATCTATAGATGTAATTTGATTATTTGCAAAATTTAAAATTTGTAGTTGTGTTAAACCATTTGGGTTTAAATTACTTAGCAGATTATTAGTACAACTAAAATTTTCTAAATTAAACACATCGGTTAAGTTGATAGATGTTAATTGATTGAAGTTGCAATTTAAATCGTTTATATTTGATAAATTGCTTAAAATTAATGTAGTAAGTTGGTTATTGCTACAATCTAAATTATCGAAATTAATTAAATTACTTATTGAAAGTGAAATTAATAAATTTGAATTGCAATTCAATGATTCAAGGCTAGTTAAGCTATTTGGATTAATGGTTAAAAGCTGATTATAACTACAATCTAATGTTTTTACATTAATTAAATCGGTTAAGTCAAAAGTTGCTATTTGATTATTATTGCAATTTAAAACTTCTAGATTAAGTAAGTTATTTAAATTTAAAGTCGCTATTTGATTATAACTACAATTTAAATTTAAAAGATTGGTTATTCCACTTACATCTAAATTGATAAGTTGATTAAATTGACAGTTTATATTTTGCAATTCGGTTAAACCGTTAACATTTAAATTGACCAATTGATTATTGCTACAATTTAAAAATAAAAGGTATAAAAGATTAGATACATTTAATCCTGTAAGTGAGTTGTTTTCACAATTTAAAGAAACTAGATTAGTAAAATAGGTAATGTCATTTAATGACGAAATTGCAGCACCATCAATTTCTAAAAAGGCAACTTCTAAAGCCTCAGTTTCTTCAATTTCATTGTTAGCATTGGCATCTATTGCAAAATAATCTCCGTTAAGATTTCTAGATATAAAATTATCAGGACTAGATTCTAATAATTTAGACTTAAAAGCAGCATCTGAAAAAGTAATTACTTGAGCTTTTGAAGTGAAAATAAATAGTGTAAAAAAGAGTAATAAATATAGTTTTTTCATAGTTTAAATAAAACTATAAAATTATAAATCATAAACGACAAATTATTTTTTTATTGTTATTATATAGTTAATTTATTATCTCTAAAAAGGTTTTTTAAATTGTTTTTTGGTCCATTTTAAAATTTAATTTTCACGAGTCTTCTGATTTTCAATTGATGATAAATGCCATAAAATGAATAGTATTATACCAGGCAAGAACATATTTCGCATTCGAAGCATAATTCCTAAATTTCCAAGTGATTGAGAAAAAATTAGTGTTCCGATTATTAAAAAATAAATCAGACCTTGAATTATAAAAGGAGATTTTCTGAAAGCAATAAAAGGTTTGTTTCTGAAAACCTTATAGGAAAGAAGTAATAAAAGTAAATTTTCAAATGATGCAATTATTGATGGAATTCCATTTATATCAAAGAAAAAAGGACGATACAAAAAGGTTAACACTTTTAACGGAAAAGGATACGAAGAAATGTCTATTGCCGAAGTTGTATTAGTACTGCTTAACAATGTGACTTTTATATTTGAAAATTGGTTAAAGCTTTCTAACGAAGCCTCTTCAATTTTAGAATATTTCAAAACTGTTGGTAAAATAGCAATTGCCAAACCTATTAAAATTCCAAAAAATAAAATTCTTCGAAAAAGAGATACTTTTTTTTCAACAAAATAAGCCATGCCAAAACTCAAAAGCAAGAAAAATGTAATATGTGGTCTAATTAAGTAGGATAACAACAATCCGATAATTATAATTGGTGCTCTTTTAATGGGTTTCATTAATCCGTAAACGAAAATTGCAATACAAAAAAACAGTAACGAATCTTTACCAACAGCACAACTCCAAAAATGTAGATTAGGAAGGAAAAAAAGTAATGGGAATAAATAATATCCTTTGAATTTTGGGTTATTTGGAATTAGCTCAATGGAAATAATATAAAAGTAAGTTAAGCCAATAAAACCAATCAAACTATACAGCATAGTTCCTGTAAAGTAGGACAAACCTAATAAATTTGAAGGATAATAATTTAAAGCGTATATAAAATAGGTTCCTTGATCTTCTTTTATTGAGTATAAAAAATCATTATATGACATTACTTTAGATTGATTCCAATATCCGACAGAATCGCCATTTCCAAAAAAACAATAATACGTTCCAAAGACAACATGAAAAAGAGCTAATAGTTTAAGTGTTCTTAAATTATTAGGCGAAAGTTTATTTTTAAAACTGTTAATAAATAAATAGCCTATAAAAAATAAAAAAACATTAAAAAAAATGTCCATATTTATAAAATAAAAAATAACCCGTTGGGTCTAATTAGTGTTAGTTGTCAGTTCGTGTGTTTTTTGTGGAGCTTCTCGATACTTTTCAAAATTGTGAATTTTGAAAAACTCGAAGTGACGCGGAACAAAAAATATATAGAGAACCGTTTTTAATATTTTTTTTGTTCTTGACACAATTTTTATCAAAAATCAATGCTACCAAAACTTCGGGAGACGAAAACCATCATTAAAAACTAATTACACCCAACGGGTTAAAAATAGTTTTTTTATTCTTTGAATTGCTTCTTTTTCAAATAATAAATAATACAAATATCCAATAAAACTCGAAATAATCAATACTAAAAATAGTGTCAAAAATACATTTATAACAGAATTTATTTTTGGTAAAAAGCGAATTACTATCATCTGTAATGGATTGTGAACTAAATAAATAGAATACGTTGCGTTACCGATAAGCATCATAATTGCTCCTTTTTTTATTTTTTTTGTATGATGAACAATTGCAAGGTAAATAATTATAAATGATATAATCGCAAATACAAAGTTAATTGAAAAACTAAAAAGTTCGTATTTATATACAATACAATATAAAAAGCTTATAATTGAAAATGCTAAAATTAATAGTATAATTTTTAAATTAAGGGCTTGTTTTTTTATTATTAATAGTGACAAAAAATAACCTAAAATAAATTCGATGTTATAGGTTGATAATAGTATTTTAAAAAAAATATTGTTAATTGGTTTTATGGTTTCTAATGGTATATAATTTACAAGTACAATTAAGATGAACCATAAAACTACAAAGTAATTCCAACTTTTTTTTGAAATAAAAGAAAGACTAAATAGTAAATAAAAGCACAATTCAAAAGTTAGTGACCAAGCTACTGATAAAGCTGGATTTCCTTGCGGAAGTAATGTTAATGATGTTAAATTACTAATTTCTCTTTCAGAATTTGATAAATTAGGAAAAAAAGAATATAATACAAGCATTAAAATTCCAATTGGAAGATAAGGAACATAAATTCTAATAAGTCTATTTTTTATGTAATTTTTAAAAGAATTGGGTTCGTTATATTTATAAAATGCAGTGTATGAAATTATAAATCCAGATAAAACAAAAAAGAAATCAACACCAAATTTACCAATTAATGCAAGAATGTTAAAGAGAGGAAATTCAATTTTATGATAAAATTTAATGGACGCAATAGTATGATGGCAAACCACCATTAATGCTGCAATACCTCTAAATATTTGAAGAATATCAAGATAATTGCTTTTGGTTTCATCCACCATTCTTTAAAGGTTTGTAAAGGTTTTTATTCATTTATTATTTTAAATTTTTCTAAAGTCATTGAGCTATTTATAGTAGTGTAAGTTTCTTTTACTTCTTTTCTATCTTTTATTATAGATAAAAAAGCACTCATGTTTTTCTCTAAACAATACTTTTCAGCAACTATTTCTCTTCCAATACTACCTTGAGAAAATCTCAATTCCTTATCGATTATTAATTCACATAATTTTTGAATCCATTGATTATCATCATTTACCAAAAACCCATTTTTTCCATCTTTAACAACTACAGTATTCATTCCAACAGCAGAAGCAACAACAGGTATTCCGCAACCCATATATTGAATTAATTTATAAGAACATTTTCCTAATTCCCAAGGCGTATTTTCGAGTGGCATAACACCGATGTCAAATTTACTAATTAAATCAACTTCATGGTCTTCTGACCATTCAAAAAACTTTATTTCTTTACAGCATTGACCATCTTCTTTTGCGCCAATAATATGTAATTCAACATCGTACATGGTTTTTAATTTTAAAAATATGGGTTCAAACTTTTTGATATATTTAAAAGTAGAAGGAGTGCCAATCCAACCAATTACAATTGTAGAGCTTATAGAATCCTCTTTAACTTTATATTTATTTAAATCTATAGCTGTTGGTAAAAGCACTATTTTTTTTGCTCCAGATTCTTTTGCTTTTTGAGCCAAATAATCATTGCCAGCAACAACACAATGACTAAACTTCATTACATTATAAATTTTATTCTTTAAAAAAAATGAAATTAACTTGTTTGGATTTAAATCATAATTATGAAAAATAGCATCATCATAATCGACGATATATTTTACATTTAAAAAAAACAATAGTTTCTCAAACCAACTAAAAAAGTAAGGAAAAAGTTCTTTTTCAATTACCACTTTGTCGTATTTGAATAATGTAAAGAGTGTTAAAAATCTTGAAATATAGAATTTTAACAATCGTAACAACGAAGTTTTTTTCCCCGAATATAAATTCACTAAATACGCTTCATCAAAAAAAGGACGAACTGTTATTTCTATATCTTCTTTTTCTAACAAAGGAAAATATTGATAACTTCTTAATCTACTGCTAGCACCATTTATGCTATATTTTGTTAGATAAATAACTTTCATTGTATTACATTTAATGATTCAACATAGGTTAAGGCACTTTTTTCAAGAGAGAAGTTGTCAACTCCAAAAGCTCTAATTTTATCTTGGTTATTCGCATCCGCGTTTTGAATAAAAATTAAAGCTTTTTCAAGACTGCTGATAGAATGATGATTGTATAGAAAACAATTTGGATTTTTTTTTAATAATTTTTCAGAATCTCCAATTCCTTTTGAAGCAATGATTGGAATTCCCATTAGTAAATACTCACCAATTTTGATAGGTGCAACAGCTGTCATACTGTACTTTGGTTCACGTAAAGCAAAGGCAATATCTGCCGCAGACAAGTATTTAGGAACATCTTCAAAAGCAGCATTTTTTAAAACAAAATGTTCTTTAATATGATTCGGAATTCGCGCATTAGCATATTCTAAATTTCCTGAAAGAATTAAAAACTTTGAATCGTTATTTCTAGTAAGAAATTCTTCAAAAATTAATATCATTTCATCCCAACCATATTGTGGTCCGAGAGAACCACTATAAACAAACACTTTAGTAGTATCGGATGCCTTTATTTCTTTTCTAATTTCAATTCTGAAATCATTATTAGGTTTAAAAAAGTTGATGTCTCTGCCATTTGTGACGACAGAAAATTTTTCAAGATTCTTACCTCCAATTGTAGATAAATGAATTTTTATGACTTTTTTAGATCGAGTAAAAACAAAATCGGCATTTAATAACATTTTAGATTCTTCTTTGCGTAAGAATTTATATTGCAAACTATCTGGCGATAATCCTGAAAAATCTACACGTTCTTCTAATGGTAATCCATCGGCATCAAAAATCAATTTAAATTTTCTGTCTTTTATACGATTAACCATTATTGCTGGCATCGTACTTCTGGGCATTACAATATCAATAGAATTTGTTGCGATGTATTTTTCTAAAAATTTCACTCCTTTTTGTATTGAAAATAAACTTCCAATTATAACATTAGGCTTGCGATAAACAGTGTGTTTTGTATAAAAAATATTCAAACTTTCTGCTTTTTGTTTTATTCTAGAAGTATTTATATTAGCACCCCAAGTGAATTGAATTATATGAAACCGATACTCTGAACTTTTTTGTATTTGATCAAAAATTGGCAAAAACAATCCCTCCATATAATTGGTTTGTGGTCCGTCCCAAGTGATGAAGAGAATATTTTTCATAATTATTTTACGAATTCAGATTTACTTGATGCACTATTAATTACAGTGTAATTATATTTTAATTTTAAAAATATTTTTTCAAAATAATTATAGGATAAATGTGCTGTTAGAATAACTGCAGTAACTATTAAGACATAAATAACAATTTGTTTTAAAAGGCTATTTTCAATCCCAATGGCATTAATTATAAATGCCATTAGATAAATTACCAATGGATTGTAAACGTATATTCCGAATGAGATTTTACCTAAAAAATCAAATACATTATTTTCAAGATTTATTATCCTTTTAGGATTGCTTATTTGATTGATGATGATAATAAGAGTAACAACTGAAATTATTTCATGATCAATAATTGATGTAATATGGAATTTATTAAACGCAACAATTAACAAGAGTAACCAAGCACTAATTTCTATCCATTTTTGTTTGAACCAGTAGTTAAGTTTTGAACTATTATTGAAATACAAATAAGCACCTAAAGCACCAATACTTAAACACCCGAATCGAGTGTAATTAAAAAATGTAATTATACCTGTTGGTGCCTGAAACAATCTTAAAACTACTTTTATAAATAAATAGAGTAATGGAAATAAGATTAAAAAAAGTAGTAGTTTTTTTGATTTTTTTATAATCCAAGGCCAAAAAGCATAGAACTGTTCTTCGACTCCTAACGACCAATAGTGTCCAACCATATAGGTTAAATTGTTACTGCCAACAGCAATATTTGTTATGCCAGCAAATGAATTTCTAAGATTAGGAATCATAAGTAATACAAAGAGAATAGGCCATTGAACAGAATGAATTCCGTTTAAAAGAATCACGATAAGTAAATAAATAAAATACAAAGGCCAGATTCGCAAAACACGTCGCATGTAAAACATTTTTATGTTTATGGTTCCTGTTTTTTCTTTTTCTTTTAACAATAAATAAGAAATAAGAAATCCGCTTAAAGTGAAGAAAATAGTTACGCCAAAGTTGGCTAAATCCAACAGTTTACTTTTAGGTAATTTAAAATAATCCAAACGATTATTGATGTGACTAAAAACAACTGATAAAGCTGCAATAGCTCTAATACCATTTAAGCCCGGAAGATAAATTTTATCATTCATTGGAATTAAATATTATTGGAATTAGAAACGGCTTTAATGTTTTTATCTCAATTAGAATAATTGAATTTGAAAAGAAAGAATTATCAAGTAATAAAAAGACAAAAAAAAGTTTTTTTTTGTTTTTGAGATTGAAATTTTTTTTTATTAAATAAATTGATTTTTTAGTAAACACGATACTTTTTTTTTCAAAAATAGCGTCTAAATTTTGTAAAAAATAGTGTGAATTATAAAGATAATAATTTGATAACTATTTATTTTATTAAGGAGCAATACAAACTTTGAATATTGGCTACATATTGTTGTTCTGTATAATTTTGAATGGCTTTTTCATAACCTGAATTCCCAAATTTCAATCGGACATTTTCATTATCACATAATAGTTTTAACTTATTTGCAATAGCTTCAACATTGTATTTATCGATTAAAAATCCGGTTTGATTATCGTCTACGATATACTGCATTCCGCCTACTTTTGTTGCTACTATTGGTATTTTATGCAACATAGCTTCGGCTAAAACTAAGCCAAATGATTCATGTGAAGAAACTAATGAAAAGATATCCATTATCGAATAATAGGGATTAACTTCATTTTGATAACCTGCAAAAATCACATAATTTTCTAACGATAATTCTTTAACTAGCGCTTCATAATTTGCTTTTTCTCTCCCATCACCAACCAACAATAATTTAACAAAAATTTCATTTTTATTTAAAATTGCAAAAGCTTTTATTAAATCAGAGAATCGTTTGGTTTGATCAGAATCCATTCTTCCAATAGAACCAATTACAAGTTCATTGCTTTTGATTTTTAATTGTTGTTTTAAATTAGCGTTTTGTTCTTCATTGTAATATTTTGGTAATGCAACTCCATTATTGATAAGCACTACTTTTTTAGGATTTATACTTAGTTTTTTTATTAAATAATTAGTTGATGCTGGTGAAACACCTATAACTTTTTTTGATACAGATGCGAAAATCTTCATTAATAAATTTCCACGCCAACTTCGATTTTGAGGATCAGATGTTTCTTCAATAATTATAATTGGTACACGTTTAAAAAAACCATTTATTGCCGCTAATGTTACACCTTCAAAAACTGCACCGTGAATTATATGTGGCTTAAAATTATTGATAATATTGATTACCTTTTTGTGTTGTTTAAAGTCAAAAATCGATTTTAAATTTCCAATTTCAAATAGCTCAACGCCAAGTTTTTTAAATTCTTCAGGAAAATCTCCAACAGCATTGGTACAAATAATTTTTAATTCAAACTTAGATTTATCTAACAACTTAGCCATAGATAAGCGTCTTCTTTCTACACCTCCAGAATTAATTGTATCTACAATGTTTAAAACACGTATCATATTTTAGATGAATATAATTGTAATAATTTGTTTACATGATTTTGCAATGAAAAATTTTCAACAACTTTTTTGTTCGCATTATTTTCAATTTTTTTTCTAGTTTCTGAATGTAACTCGATACATTTTTTAATTTTTTTATACAATTCATTTTCGTCATTGACTGGAATAATCCAACCATTTTTATCGTTTTCAATCATCTCATAGGCTGCGCCAACATTAGTAGAAACGCACATTTTTTTTAAATACATAGCTTCTAAAAGTGAGTTTGAAAATCCTTCGGAAAAGGAATTTAAAACAAATAAATCTGAATTTAAATAATAGTTTTCTGTATTTTTTTGAAATCCAACAAATTCAACTTCATTTTCCAAATTATGTTTTTTAACCCAATTTTCTAATGCAGATTTTGAACTTCCATCACCAACAATTGTATAGCCAATTTTAAAATTATTTTGCTTTAATTTATGAACTACATTTAGTATTCCTTCGATATTTTTTACAGCTTCTAACCTCGATATTGACACTAGCTTGAATACATCATTTTTGGGATTAATAGCTACTTTAGGATTAAAAAAGATTGTAAAATTGGATATTATTTTTAATTTATTTTCATCAATTAAGTATCTTGTTTTTAGATTGTCAACTACACTTTGCGATTCACCAATTACAAAATCAGAGAGTTTATAAATAAAATTAAAAATTGATATAGCAGGTTTACTATGACTTGGAACTCCAATTTCTTCGGCAATAATTACAGGAACTTTTGCTAATTTTGCAGCAATTATTCCATGAAAGTTTGCTTCAGAGCCTGCACAATGAACTACTTGTGGTTTTTGTTTTTTGAAATAAAAATATAATTTTAATAGAGTTAAAATGGAAGGTATTTTATAGGAATAATTAAAACAAACGACCTCTTTTTTATTTTGAACAATTTTTTTTTCCGCTGTTCCTCCTTTTCCTAATGAGCAAAAAATCCATTCATTATTATCTGATATAGTTGATAAATTCGCCATTTTAGATTCGATTCCACCAAAATCTAGGAAAGTTGTTAGTCTAATTATTTTCATTTTTATGAGTAAATGTATCTAATCATGAATTTTAAATACAATCGTATGATTTTATTTCCTTTCTTTGATTCCAATAATTTTTTACCTATCGAAACAGGTATTAAATAAACTAAATGCAACCAAAAGTAATAAGACTGATTTTGTTTTAATGTCATTTTAGCTTCTTTATTATTCTGTTTATCAAAATAATAGGGATATAAATTAAAATAAACATATAAAGCTACAAACTTAGTAAAACTCTCTTCATTACTTGATTTAAGTAAATCTTTGTATAAAGTATTTATGTTTCCAACAAGAGAATTAGTAAGGTTTTGATTCATTTTAGTTGTTTGATTTTCATCTTCATCAGAATAATATACGAGTTTGTTTTTTATGTAAAATGCATTTCCACCACTGTGAACTACTCTGAACCAAACATCGCTGTCTTCGCCACTTTTTAACATCGAATTGAATCCTTTATTTTTTTTAAAAAAACTCGATTCAATAACAGTTGATGACGAAGTAAAATAGGTGTTTTTAATAGCTACTTTAAAATAATCACCAAATTTTATATAGTCAAAAGTTGCATTATTTTCACTTATAAAACTATTGTTTCTTGAATAATTAGAGCCAATAATTTTAACGTTGTTTTCATTATCAATAAGTTGTTTTATTTTTTTGAGATAATCAAGATGCCAACAATCATCGGCATCAAGAAAAGCAATGTATTTGTTTTTCGCGTTTTTTATTCCTGCATTTCTGGCTTCTGAAACACCTTTGTTTTCTTGATGTATAAGAATTATTTTATCTGAATTTATTTCTGATAAAAATTGTAATCCGTTATCTGTTGAGCCATCATTAACCAAAATAATTTCAAATTCTTGACAGGATTGATTCAATATAGAATGGATACACCGTTGAATATATTTTGCTTTGTTAAAATAAGGAATAACTATTGAGAACATTAATTTTAGATATTAATTATTTCCATTCAACATTTTCTTTTATCACTTTTGCTGGAATTCCGGCTGCGATACAATTTGAAGGTATATTTTTAGAAACTATGGAGCCCGCTGCAATAATAACACCGTCTCCAATGGTAACACCTTTTAAAACGGTTACATTTGTACCAATCCAAACATTATTTCCTATAATTATAGGTTGTGTCATTTGATTTTCTTTACCCAAAATGGCATGAGCATCACTATCCCAAATTGAAAAATTTTCTGAAATAGCTACATTATCGCCAATTGTAATTGATGAATAACATCTAATTTTACTATATCTATTAATATAACCGCTACCTAAATTGAGTTGAGCATTCTTAAATACCATTATATCGCAACCACTATGTATAAAAAAAGTATTTTGAACGTTTATTTCAGAATTGACATACATTTCAATATTACCAACAAAAGGATCTTTTTTAGTAATATATCTGTTGATAGCCAAATGCCCATTTTTTAAATTTACTTTTGAAGATTTATGAATGGAATAGCCGCAATTTCCGAATAATATTATTCGACTCATATTTTTTCGATTTCCTTTTGTCTTGATATTAATAACAAGATTGTCAAACTTTAGCAGGTGGATATTTGAAGAATATATTTTTCTGAGTTTTGCTAACATGAGATTAAATTAGTGATTTTAATTTAGTTTTCAAATTAAGTAACATCTGTTTTTCAAAAAAGAATATAGTGATTGCATAAATTATAAAACCAAGAATAATTTTTACGATTAACCCAATAAATAAAGTTAAATCAAAATAAATGTTGAAAGTGAAAAGTACGATTGCCATGATTAAAGTGGCTGCCATTACACCTTTTAATACCAAAAAAACTTCCAAAAGAGAAATATTTAATTGTTTAATTGCAGTAGTATATATAGGAATAAATAGCAATAAACTTGCAATTAGATAACTATAAGAGACACCAATTATCCCATAATTTACTCCAATTGTAAAAGCAATTATCAATACAATATTTGTAATTATAGAAACTTTAAAAGCAATATTAGATTTACCTAACGAATTGTAAATCAATCCGTTTAACGAAATAATAGATTGAATTGCGCCCAATCCGCTCAAGATGGAAAGTACAGGAATCATGGCTAACCAATTACTTCCAAAAAATAAAGTAACAAATTCTTTCGAAACTAAAGAAAGTCCAATCATTAGCGGAAAAGTGATAAGCGCTATATATAAAATTATATTTAAATAATATTTTTTTAAAACTACTAAATCATCTTGTTTTTGTGAAAATGCTGGGAACATGACTTTGGTTACGATTGTTGTAATATTTCTAAGCGGCAATAACATTAGCGAATAAGCTCTGCTGTAAATTCCTAAATCATTACTACCTAATACTTTTGCGATAATAAAATTATCAAAATTCCGTGACCAATAATTGATGCTTGTATCACCTAAAAAATACAATCCAAAATTGGATAATTCTTTTATTTTATTCCATTCAAAAATAAATAATGGCATCCACGAAGAAGCAATCCAATATAGAATAGAATTTATGACTGAAGTTACTAAAGTCATTATCACCAACGACCAAACTCCATAACCTTTATAAGCTAAAATGAAAGCGATTATATAGCCAAGAATCATTGCAATCCAGTTGATTATTACCTTTTTTTTGAATTGTAATTCTTTAATAAGAATATTTGCCTGTACAGAAGAAAAAGAAGTTATTATAAAAGACAAACAAATTACACGAATTAAGAATGTCAGTTCAGGTTGATTGTAAAATTGACTTATATATGGCGCTAAAATGTAAAAGCCAAAATACATTAAAATGCCAATCAATAAATTAAGCCAAAATACAGATGAGAAATGTGCTGTTGAAACTTCCTTTTTTTGAATTAATGCAGCACTAAATCCCAAATCAACAAAAAGAATGGCAAAATTAGAAAAAATAGTAATCATACCAACAATTCCGAACATTGAAGGTGTTACTATTCGGGCAAGAAAAATGCTAAAAATTAAAAATATAATTTGAGATAGAGTTTGATCAACAAATGTCCATTTCAAACCAGTTTTTACTTTGTTTTTTAAATTCATTTAATTTTAACTTACTATTTTTGACCAGTTTTTAATTATTTTTTCATTGAAAAAGTAGTCTCTTATTGAAAATTTATTTTTTTGTGTTTTCTCTTTTTCTAATTCAAATGTTTCAATAATTGGGTCAAGTATTGTTTCAAGTTCAGAGAAATCATTAATTTCAAAATAGTCTAATTTTGCTTTTCTAAATGTTTTATAAGGCAACCACGAACCTGTAATTATTATATTAGTTGCATACAAAAGCTCTAACATTGTTCCACTCAATGCATCAGAAATTGGAGCATGTATAAAAATATCAGAAGCTAATCTGGAAATGGCTAATTCTTCATTAGCAAAGAATTTTTCTAAAATCACATACGAGCACCCTACTTTATTTAAGGTTTCTGTTAATGCTATTTTATAGTTTTCTTTTTCATTTTCAGTAATTGCATAATTTAAATTAACAACTAAATGAATTTTACTTTTGTTTTTTAGATTTTCTAGAGATTGAATTATTTTTAAATGATTGTTAGATGTGCTTCCGCTATGACCGATTAAGACATTAATTTTTGAATTTGAATAGCCATAATTTGATTTAAAGGCAGTTATATTTTCTTTAAAGTTATAATTCCCATCGATCCAATCGTAAATTTTTTCATTAACTGGGAAGATGGCAATTTGAATTTTATCACTAAGATTTCTGCCAAATTTTGAAAGAATTATTTCTTTTAATTCTTCTGATTGACAAGTAATTATTGTGGCTCTATTTAATGCCTTTTTCACAAAATAAAAATTTAAAATATCATTTGTTCGCAATAAGTCGGAACCCCAAAAGGTACAGACTATTTTTTTGTTTTTTGGAACTAAAAATAATTCGCGTAAATAACTATACTGCATAAAATGAAAATGAAATGTAGTATAATCTTTAAAATTATTATTTTGAATGAAGAATGCTTTTGCCTGAATTTGTTTATAAAAAAAATGAAAGGATTTTCCGACTTTCCCTTCTACAAAAAGAATAAAAAAAAAGGTTTGATAAAAGTGCTTCGAAAATAAACATGTAATAAAAGATTTGAAAATGAAAAACAACGAATTTTTTGTTTTAATAGTTTCGTTTTCGTACATCCAAGAATCATGATTTGATTCGGCATTAATTTCAGTATAAAATGGAGCTGAAATATATAAACCTACATCATGCTTTTTTAATTTGGAATATAAAAAAGAAAGAAAATTGTTTTGACCTAATCCTAAAACTAGTATTTTTTTACTCATAAATCTTAAGCTTATTATAGCAAAATATAAATTTTTAATGTCGATTTTAAAAGACGGTTAAGATATAAAAAATAATAATTTTATTTGCCATTAAAATCAACAAAATAGTCTTTTGAGTTTACTTTTTATACGGCATTTTTTAAAATAAAAAAGGTCGCCGTAAGGCGACCTTTAATACTATAATCTTAGAAATTAGTTTTTGATTAATCTTTTAACCATTACTTCTTTATTTGAAGAATCTGTTAATCTAACAATATAAATACCATTACTTAAATTAGAAACATTCTCATTGATAGTATTTCTACCTTCTTCTAATTTAATAGTTTTAGGATTCATAATCATTACTCCATTCAAAGAATAGATTGACATTTGAACATCACTAACTTTTGAAGCATCAATATCAATATTGAATTCAGAAGAAGCAGGATTTGGATAAACAGATATATTGCTATATGCTAATTCATTAGTCTCAGATATTTTAGTTTCTGTAACAACTGGGTTAACAAGATTAGCAGGACCAGTTAAGCTTAGTAATTTAGTTGCAGTATTTACACCACAGTTACTAGTTGCAAAAACGGATACAACACTAGTAGTAACCCCAATTGTAACCCCAGAGAAATCTACAACAATTGAAGTAGTACCTTGACCAGATAAAATTACAGCACCATTTGTTGCAGCCCAAGTATATGAAGTAGCATTTACAACAGCAGGAATTGAGATGGTTTTTGGAACTGTTCTACTAAATGTAGTACCACCAGCAATAGTTCCTACAGCTAATAATGTAGCAGGAGCTACAGTAAGAGTTTTGTTAAGTACACTAGGACCAAATCCGTTTACAGAAGAAATAACTACAGTTTTAGGAGTTACAGTTGCTAGGTTACTTGGATATACAATTGAAAAAGCTAAATTACTTGTCGCTAAAACATTTGAAGTGTTTGTTGGATTACTTGCAGAAGTTACTACAGAACCTGTAGGTGCAGTAATTACATATGAACTTGCTAATATTGAAGGCGTCATAGTATAGCTGTAAGAAGTTCCACAACTAATAGCTGTAAGTTGTCCGGTTACAGTTAAAACAGCAGCAGGTGCAGTATTTGTAACTTTTAACAATTTAGCAGTAGATGTTGTTGCTGGAACAGCAGTTGTATTTAATGTAATTGACGAACCAACTGCATTTACAGCTTTAACACCAAAATACAATGTTACAGTTCCAGGATCAACACCCTCTAAATCAACAGTGATTATTCTTGAATTTCCTCCAGATAATTGAGAAACACCAGCAGGTAACTCCCAAGAATATGAAGTTGCAAGAACAGAAGCTGCAGCAGTTAATGTTAATTCAGTAGAAGAACCAAGATACAAACCAGCATTAGTTATAGCAGTAGTGCTTACAGCAGGGTTTGTTAATACTAAAGTTGTCGGCGCAGCAGGAATTCCTGCAGTTACTTTTAACAATTTAGCAGTAGATGGAGTTGCAGGAACTAATGTACCATTAGTTGTTGTAATTGAAGAACCAATTCCGTTTACAGCTTTTACGCCTAAATACATAGATGTAACTCCAGAAGCAACACCAGCAAAATTAATTACAATTTCATTAGTAGTTCCACCAGATATTTGATTAACACCTGCTGGCAACTCCCATAAATAAGAAGAAGCAGTTGGAGATAAAGCCGCTGTCAATGTTAATGGAGTTGTAGTACCAATAAAAGTAGTTACAACCGTTACAGCAGTAGTTGGTGTTGATGATGCAGGGTTTGTTAATTTAATTGTAGTTGGAGCAGCAGGAATAGCAGCTATTAACTTTTTCAATTTAGATGTTTTTATTGAAGTACCAGATACCGTATAAGTAGAAGTACCATTTGTGCTTGGAGCAATTGCAGCAGTAGCAGTTTCGTTATATTTTGTATTAAATAACCCAGGAATGTTAGCATTAGCAATTACATCTACATTAGTTGCATTAGCTGTAACTGAATAACCAACACCTGTTCTAGATCTAACACCTAAATATAATGCAGTTGTAGCAGCATTTGTTACACCAGCAAAATTCACTAAAATTGAATTTAAATTACTTGTAACTACTGTACCATATTGTAAATAAGGAGCAGATGTAATTCCACCATAAGCAGCATTACCCCATATTCTTTGTTGGCATGTTGAAGTCGTTACTATAGTTGGTATACCATTAACAGTCATAGAATATGTATTGTAAGTTATAACCCAATATTTAGTGCCTACAGCAGATGGAGTAGGAGCTGGACTAAAAAATGGCTCAGCAGTATACGTTAAAGTTGATGTTACAGGAGCACCAGTAGTTACAACATTAACACCAGTTGGTAATTCCCATTCGTATAAAGAAGCACCAACAACTGGAGTAGCTGTTAAAGTTAATTCTGTTGCAGAACCCATATATCTTGCATATGTTGTAATTGCAGTAGTAGGTGTAGCGTAACCAGGATTATTGTTATACATGTTAATAGCTACTGGAGCAGTAGGCAAAGCTTTAGTTAAAGCTAATGATTTTGCCAATGTTCTACATCCAAAAGAATTAACTGCTTGAATTTGGATTGATCCAACTGCACCTGCACCAAAAGCAACGTTAGCAAAATCTACAGTTAAAGTGTTTGTTCCTTGACCAGAAACAATATTTACACCTAAAGGAACAGTCCATAAATAAGATAGATTTGTGTCAACAAAAGCAGGAATTGTATATACAAATTGAGCTGTAGTTCCAACATAGTTTCCTATCATTGTTGCAGAAGTAGATCCAACTGGACCAGTTCCAGTTATTAATCCTAAAACTTCAGTTGGTAAAGCATTCGTTGTTACCGTTAATAATTCTCTTGCGCTTTCTGCGCCAAGAGCAGTAACTTGAGAAACATAATAATTTTTAACACCAACAATTGTTGTAGCTGGAGTTGGAGCAGTAGTTGTAAAGGCTCCTCCAGTAAGAACAGTATACCATCTTAAAGAAACACCAGAACCAGTAATTGTAGCTGTTAATGGAGTAGCGACAGCGCCTCTACAATAAGTAGCATTGTTAGGAACTGGAGTAGTACCAGCAACAACAGCAACAAGACCAGTAAAATCGGCACCTCCAAATGCTGGAGATAAAGTTCCAGGTCTGTAATCTAAACCTAAATAAGTGTTTGTTGTAGCATTATAAGGTAAAGTTAATAAACCAGCACTAGATGCTTGAAATGTATTTCCATTAGTATTGAACCAAGTAGTGAATGTAGCAGTATTTGGTCTAACAGCACCTGGGTAAGTAGCATTTATAAAGCCAGCAATAATGTTGTTTCTGAATCTTAAAGTGTTACCAGTTATTGCATTTGCTTCTGCAACAGGTCCATCAATAAAAACGTAATTATTTCTAGAATCCATAAAAATAGAGTTATGCACTTTTAATTGTGTACCTCTTCTAAGTCTTAAAGATCTTTCGTGCCCAGTTGCTACTGATGTAACTGGTGATAAAGTAGCACGGAAAGATGGTCCAACTGAAGTAATATTTGTAAATATTGCAGATGTAGAATCTAAACCTGAAGCAGAAGCAGTACCAGCAGCATTGTTATCTGACTCAAAACCTTCAGAAGTTGAAACCGATGGGTTATCAGCAATTGATGGATCTTTAATTGATAAACCAAATTGTACAAAACCTTTGTAACCATTGTCAGTATCAAAATCATCATCTAAGTTTCTGAATGAAACTAAATGTTTGCAATTAACAGAACCACCAAACCATTCAAAAGCATCATCATTTGCATACGATACCTGAACATAATCGATAGTTGTACCATTACCAACACCACCCATTGTTAAACCGTTGATTTCATTATTTGGAGAGAAAACATATCCACCAAATTCAATTCTAACATATCTTAAAGTTCCGGAATTGTCATTATCAATTGGAGTAGCTCCTCCACCATATTCAGTATTTACATTTGCAGTAATACCTTCAATATTGTTAACACCACCGTTTACGTTAACGCCAGCTTTTCCTAAAAGGATAATTCCACCCCAGTCACCTAGTTGTCTTCCTTGAGCAACTGTTTTACCAGATGTAAATACAATTGGGTTTGTAGCAGTACCAATAGCGTTTAATTTAGATCCTTTAGTAATAATTAAAGCAGTTCCAGAATTCGAAAAATTTCCTTTTATAACTACTCCAGGTTGAATTGTTAAAGTAGCATTACCTAATACATAAATAAGCCCAATTAATTTGTACGTTCTACCTGTAAGCCAAGTTGTATTAGTAGAAATGTTAGTTGTTACATTAACAACAGTTGCCTCGTCTAAATAAGGGGTGTTAATTGGATCATAATTTGTCCAAGAGTCTGTCCACATTGCAGTTGGTGATGGAGCAAAAGCACCACGATAGGATGTTTGTTCAATTTGCCCAAGAGCAAAATTGGCGATTAGCAAAAGCATTGCTAACAAATAATTTTTTTTCATTTTTTTAAAGATTTTAAGTTAAAAATAATTTGAGACAAATCTAACTTGACAAAGTAAAATGAATACTATCATACAATTATGTTATTATGATTATTAAGTTAATTTAAGATTAACCAACACTAAAATAAGCAGATAACTTAATTTGTAGATTTATTTTTATATAAAAGCAGTAACTTTTTTGTGAGTATTTATATCAAAGAAAGTGAAGTTGAGAAATAGGTTTAATAAAATTTATCAAAAATTATAAGTAAAAGTTAAAGAAAAGCTTCTTCCAAACTTTGCTCTCCACAAAACATCATCATCTTGCTCGCTATAACCATCTTCATAATGATAATCACTGGTAAAAATTTGGTTGGCTAAAGTTTCAACAGTACCATACGACTCTGTGTTTTTATAATTGTTTTGATAAAAAATTTGGTCTTGTGCTAAGATGTTTTGGATGTTTAATTTAATTTCTATTTTTTTCTTAAACATTGTTTTTGAAATTTGCATGTCGATAAAAGTTCTTCCTTTTTCCCATATTGCGGGTTTTAGTTCACTATCTCCAAATGTAATTCTGTTTCCTGCTCTATTAATGTTTGCAGAAACAGATAAACCATTGGTTTCGTTTACATATTGAATTCCACCATTAAAAATATAAGGTGATTGTCCTTGTAAAGGTCTTGATTGATCGGTATTTACAGTATTAAAATTAGTAACATCGACTGTCGATTTTATAATTGCTACATTGGAATACAAAGTAATATCTTCTAATGCAGTATATTTTGTGCCAAATATGGAGCTTAACAATGTTCTAAACTCAAATTCAATTCCGCTATTTAAAGCACTTTTAGCATTTCTGTAAGTAACGGTCTTATTATTTACTTCTTGCTGAATTTCTATTGGATTGGTAAAGTCCTTTCTAAAATAAGAAAAAGATAATATTTGTCCTTTACCAGGATACAATTCATATCTAAAGTCCCAATTTTTAATTTCTGCAATTTCTAAATCGGGATTTCCTTGAGTAAAAAATTGCGTTGTAAAATCGTAAAAACCAAAAGGAGCTAATTCTCTAAATTCTGGTCTATTTAAAGTTATAGAATAACTCAACCTTAGGTTTTGTTTTTTATTAATGGAACAGATTAGGTTAACAGAAGGCAATATATTTGTTTGGGCTTCATCTAAATTTAAATATTCAGTTTCAGTTAATCTTGAATCAATTCTTTGTCTATAATCTTCAATACGTATTCCCCAAACCAATCTAAATTTTTTAAATCGATTGTCTAACATAAGATAGGCAGCTTTTAAATCAGATCCAGCAATATACGAATCGGTAAACTTAGTAAAATCATTTAATGTAAAACCATTGATTCCTGGAGCAATTACTCCAAAATTTGGAATAGTAAATATCGTTTCATTTGGAAGATTTAATAAACTGGATTGGAAAGTACCTCCTTGAGTTAAGGTATTGTATTGCAGTTGTCGAGAAAAAAAATCTCTTTCTCTATATTGTACTAATCCACCAAATTTAATTTCATTTATTAATTCTTTACCAATAGTAAATTTTTTAGATACATCTAATTTACCTCCTTTTATGTTTTCTTTGTTTTCTGAAAAAAACATTCCTCCTCCATTATCAGGTCCACCAGTATTTGCAGCAATTTCAGCTACAGAAATGGTTTCATTTGGGTCAGTACTATCAGGATTAGTTATAGAATAAATATTTCTTCTTAAATTAGGTATATCTCTTTTAATATCACTAAAAAACCCATTCCAATAAAGTTTAATTTTTGGAGTTGGAAAGTAATTTTCAACAATAAACTGACCTGAATATATTTTATTACTTGTAAACCATCTAACATCAGAATTAATTACACGCGTATCCAATACATCTCTTTTACCTGTTCTTTCCACAACTAAATCTGTTGAATTTATACTGTAGATATTTTTAAAACCAATCGAATGATTTTGATTAAACTTAAAAGAAAAATTAGCTAATCCAGCAGTTAAAACTTGTTCGTTATAGTTATTATCATCGAATTTAGAAATCATTATAGAAGGTATACTTTGATCGGCATTATCATAATCAATCCTTTCAATAGCATTAAAATTATTAGTTTTATTATTGGATAAAGAAAAAATAAATCCAAACACTTTTTCTTTAAAATTTATATGTCGACCAATAGAATACTGAAAGTTTGTGTTGGGTGCAAATTTTTTATCATTTATGCTCCAATCGTATTCAAATGTTTTAGCTAATGCTGCCTTTTCTTCAAAAGTTAAAGTATTATAAACTTCGGTGGTAGGAATGTTTGATGGTAAATCTCTAACGCCATTATCAAATCCAACCCAATCGGTACTACTTCCTTCATAAGCTCTTTGTTCTTTAAATGTTGTTATAGTATTATATCCTGAACCAACACTTATAGATTGAAAATCTTTATCAGGAACCGATTTAGTGTTTATTTGAACTACACCACCAGCAAATTCGCCAGGTAAATCTGGAGATGCTGTTTTGGTAATGATAAGATTATCTAATATATTAGAAGGAAATATATCAAATGAAAAAGCTTTTCTGTCTGGTTCTGAGCTTGGTAATGGAGCTCCATTTAATAATGCAACATTATAGCGGTCATTTAAACCTCTAATAATTACAAACTTATTTTCTTGAACACTCGCGCCACTAATTCTTTTCAAAACATCAGAAGTTGTTCTGTCTGGAGTCTTTTTTATGGTTTCTGCCGATATTCCATCAGATACACTTGAATTGTTTTTTTGCATGGTTAATAATGACTTAACCGACTCTGCTTTGGCTTTTACTTTTGTAATTACAACTTCGTCTAATGTATTTTTTACTTCTTCTAAAGTTGAATTTAATTCTGTCGTTTCATTACTAGTTGCTACTACCTCAGAAACCACTTTAGGTTTAAATCCAATAAACGAAAACTCAACATCATAAGTTCCAGGTTTTACGTTTCTAAAAATAAATTTTCCTTCAGAATCAGAGGTTGTACTTAACTTTAATTCTTTAATTATAATATTAACTCCAGGAAGAGCTGAAGCATTAGAATCATCTAATATTGAACCTTTGATAATAGCGTTTTGACCAATAACAAATTGCGTTATAAGCAGTAAAAATAGAGTATATGAAAATTTCATGGATTTTTTTAAAAAATTATTTACAAAACTAATTATAAAAGGGTTTAACTGATGTTAACTTAAAATTAACAATTCATGAAGTCGAATAAAATTGCAAATAGCGATTTTTATGTAATAAAAGAGCACTATAAATTAACTATACATTGACTTCTTTTTAAAATTTTATTTTATAATCACATTTTTAATTTTATCATAACGTTTATAAATTGTTATGTATGCTTTTGGTTCTATTTAGCAATAAATAAAATAAATATATTTGCGCCTAATTTTAGCTTAATTTTTAATTCTTTATGAAAACTATTCGATTTTTATTTATAATACTTTTTGGATTAAATTATTCATTCTCTCAAAAACAAGTTGATTCTACTGTTTCTAATTTAAATAATTACAGATGGAAACTTGATATAGGTTTTGGAGAAAGTCGAGGAATAAGACCTTACTCAGAAGGAAATTTTTCTTCTAATAGTCAAAAAATATTAGGCGTTTTAGATATTAATTCAATTACTTTAGGTGCCACGTATACTCAATCTAGTTTATTAGCCTTTAAATTGGATTTGGCTTTTGATCGATTTAAAAACAAAGATGATAAAAGCTTCTCATTCGAAGTGGCTCAATACAGAACTACATTGCAAGCGGTTTTTAATTTGAATAGTTTATTAAAATATCAAAATGATAGTTCTCGATTTAAATTTTTATTCCACGCCGGATTTAGTGTTTCAACCCTACAAGCAATAAGATCAAGTACCGATCCAAATGTTGGTTCAAGAGAATTAAATGGTGGTGGTGTTTTTGGTTTTACGCCTATGTTTAGAATTACTAAAAAAATGTATGTCTATTTTGATTTTAGTTCGTTTTATAATTACCGTCAACATTATACTTGGGATGGAGAATATTCGGAGCCTAGTAATAATTTATCTGGTCAAATGATTAATGGTACTTTTGGAATAGCCTTTTCATTGGGTAAACAACTTAAATGGGGAGTAAATAATGAAGACATTAAGAAACTGGAAGAGAAAAATGATGTTTTAGAGAAAAGGGTTGGCGATCTTGAAACTATGATGAATGACGCTGATAAAGATGGTGTAGCCGATTATTTGGATATTGAAAACAATTCTGTTGCAGGTGTAGCAGTTGACAGTAGAGGCGTAATGGTTGATAACAATAAAAATGGTGTGCCAGATGAATTGGAACGTTATTTTGAAAAAACGTATGGAGATCCAAATGCCAAAAATAAAAATCCTGAATCGAAAGAGTCTACAAATAATTCAACAAAAATTGCATCAAGTTTTTCTTCTCAAGAAGACTTCTTGGAAAGATCAATAAACGAAGGTTATATTACTGTTTTCTTTGAAACAAATAGTTCAAAACCTAATACACACTCTATAGATGGGATTAGTTTTATTCTAACTTTTTTAAGAGATAATCCCGATGTTTCTATTGATATAATTGGTTATTCAGATGAAATTGGCGAAAGCAATAAAAATAAAAAATTAGCGCTTGCTAGAGCAAATAATGTTAAAAACACTCTTATTAAGGCAGGTATAAATGAGTCTCAATTGAATGTGATTTCTGGAGGAGAAGACACTTCTGTTGATCCAGACTCTTTAGAAGCAAGAAGAATGGTTCGTAGAGTAACCTTTAAGATTAAATAGCTGTTGTAAGCTTTTTAATCTAAAACAGAAATTTTTGGTTGTATTTTGTCCTGATTTTATTCAAATCAAAATTCATTTTTTTTTGTAAGATACTAGTTTATTAAAATTCTTATTAAGCAGTCCATGTAGATAAATTTGGCATTTCTTTTTTTGAATAATCTTTATATAATTTAATACAAAAACCTCACTAATAATTTTAATTAGTGAGGTTTTTGTAAAATGAAGTTCTTGTGGAGAAGATGGGATTCGAACCCACGACTTCTTGCCTGCCAGGCAAACACTCTAACCAACTGAGCTACATCCCCAATACTTTGCAAATATAAAAAAATTAGCGGTAACGCTTTATTAAATTTCAAATCATTAAAAATTAACACATTATATTTTAAAAAAACATAAAAAGTTTTTTTTACAATAGATAATTGCCTAATATTGTGATTCTTTTATAAATAAAAACTTTTTAATTAAACCTAACAATCAAAAAAAAATGAAAAAAAATTTACTCTTTTTCCTAGTTTTTGCAGGAATTAGTGCCTTCGCACAAACTATTGTAAGTACAACACCACAAAACAAAAAAGTAATCCTAGAAGAGTTTACTGGAATTAATTGTCAGTTTTGCCCTGCAGGGCATACCATAGCAAACGCTATTAAAAATGCAAATCCTAATGATGTTTTTTTAATTAACATTCACGTTGGTGGTTTCTCTACTCCAACTGCAGGTCAACCCGATTTTAGATCTCCTTTTGGATCTGCAATTGGCGCTCAATCTGGATTAACTGGTTATCCTGCAGGAACAGTAAACAGAACTCCATTCGCTGGATTAGCACAAAATGGTGGAACTGGAACTGCAATGGGCAGAAACA
The DNA here is from genome assembly GCA_031408335.1 of Flavobacteriales bacterium. Classification (GTDB taxonomy): domain Bacteria; phylum Bacteroidota; class Bacteroidia; order Flavobacteriales; family Flavobacteriaceae; genus Flavobacterium. Next base: position 236,802 of record JANNWH010000017.1, read on the forward strand.
ATTGGACTAATGCATCCAATCAAACACGCGCTCAAAGTTCGTACGTAAATGTTGGAACTACTGCTTCTATTGATGTAAATACAAGAGTTTTAACTGTAAACGTTGAAGCATATTATACTGCTGGAAGTCCAGTTGCTACAAACAAGTTAAATGTTGCTTTTTTACAAAACAATACTTTAGGACCACAAACTAGTGGAGGTTTAGGGAATAATTATAATCACCAACACCGTTTAATTCATATGGTTACGGGTCAGTGGGGAGATGACATTACAACTACTACATCAGGAACTTTAGTAACTAGAACATACAACTATACAATTCCTGCATCATACAATTTAATAAGTGCTGAATTAGGAGATTTCGAAATTGTAGCTTTTGTTGCAGAAGGTCAACAAAGAATTATTTCTGGGAACGGAACTGCTCCAACTTATGTTGGTTTAGGTTTGAATGACGCTAAAATTAAATCAGTTTCACCAATTACTAGTCAATGTCTGACATCACTATCACCTAAAATTGAAATTCAAAATAATGGTCAAACAGTACTCACAAGTTTACCTATTACGTATTCAATAAACAGCGGAACTCCACAAGTGTTTAACTGGACCGGAAGTTTAAATTCACTTGCAAGAGCTGTAGTTACATTGCCTGCAACTACTTATTCACTTTTACCAACAAATACATTAAATGTTACTATTCCAACAGATGATAATCTTACTAATAACGCAGGTTCTACTAGTTTTGCTAAAGCGGGTGAAACAACAACATCTGATTTAGCGATAAAAATAACTTTAGATCAATACGGTTTAGAAACAACATGGAATTTAAAAAATTCTGCGGGAATAATAGTAGCATCGAATCCAGTTTATGCAAATGTGGGTGCTCCAGGTGCTTATCCTCAACCTGATGTAAATATTACTGTTAATAACGACTGTTATGTATTTACAATTTTAGATTCTTTTGGTGATGGTATAAGTAGTGCTCAATACGGTCTTGGTTCCTATCAAATTTTCTCTAATGGAGTTCAAATAACGGGCGTTCAAGGTGGTGTTTTTGGAGCTTCTGATGCTAGAAATTTTGGGGTATTTAATACGTTAAGTTCTGATGATTTTAATAGAAATGAAATTTCTATTTATCCAAATCCTTCAAACGGAATTATTTTTATAAATACTCAAAGTAATGTAGAGTTAACCATTACTGATATTACAGGTAAAGTTGTTTTTACTAAAAATAATGTTGCTAATGAAGAATCTATCAACTTATCTAACCTTCAAAAAGGAGTTTATTTAGCTAAGATGGTTACTGAAGAAGGAACAGAAGAAACCAAAAAAATAATATTAAATTAATAATTAAACTGTCCGTATTTTAGAGATAAAATACGGACAATTTTAAAAAAATAATCTTTATAGCTATGAAAAAAATATTTATTTTAGGTCTTTTTATTAGTCAATTCTGTTTTTCACAAATAGAAATGACTAGATATCCAAACGGTGCTCCAATTACCTCTGGAACTGTGTTAGCGAGTAACGTTCTAAATTTACAAAGTGAAATAGGGTTTAAAGTTAGAAATATTGGTTCAACAACAACAAATGTTTGGGTAAGATGTCAAGATTTGGTTAATAATAACGGAACTCAATTTCAGTTGTGCTTTGGTGATGAATGTTTAGATGGAGTTGTTTCAGGACAAGTTTATCCTAGTACTGCACTTGTTTTAGCACCAAATGCAACAAATGGAAATTTCGATCACTTTTTAAACAACAATCCAGGAAGTGCTGTTTTTCCTCTTGATTTTGTTTTTAAATTTTTTCAAACAAATCAAGCTACTCAAGGTGGAGCAGAAGTTGGCAACTCATTTATTGTTACTTACCGATATGATCCTAATTTGTCAAACGAAGAAATTAATCAATTACAAACAAGTGGTGTAATTGTTAAATCAACTGTTATTGAAAATGAGTTGGTTTTAGATGTATTAAAAAGCACAACAATGTCTATATATGATTTGAATGGTAAAATGGTTTACAATTCAAATTTAAACTATGGTATTCAAACCATTGATGCTTCTAATTTTAGTTCAGGAGTATATGTAATTAACTTTACAAATGCTGAAGGAGGCTCATCTAATAAGAAGATTATTAAAAAATAATTTTTTAATTTTAATAAAAAAGAGGTTCACTATTTCGTGAAACTCTTTTTGTTAAAGTGAATTTATCCAAGTTTCTATTAATTGGAGAGCTTCTGTGTGTTTTTTTGTCCTAGCTAACGGAGGCATTATGTAAAGCAAATCGGTTTCTGTATTGATTCTATAATGTAGAATAGATTGACTCACATTACCAGGTGTAACAATAACACTATTATAACCTTCTAAAAAATGAGCAGCATGAGCAGTAACTCCCATTTTAGTAGCATCTATTGTTTCATTAAAAGCAAAACGTAAATTATGTACAGAAGCTTCACCTCCATTTATATGACAATGCGCACAATTGGCATCAAAATAAGATCGAACTCTTACATCTAATGATTTCGATGTGTCTTTAAAGTCAACTATTGAATTAATTTGAGAAGGCAAGTTGTTTTCTAAATATCCAAACTCAATTAATTTAGTCAATTGATTTTTTGATTCTTCAGTATAATTGTAATTGTAATTAATATTTTGTGGTTTAATTCCGATTGGATTAACGATTTGGTTATTAAAAGTAGCATGACAACGCAAACATTCAAAATCAACTTCTGGAGTTCTGTAATCTAAGGTATGAATTGTATTATTTAAATCTTTCCAACTGATAACGCGAGTTGTACTTTGAGAAGTAAGCAGAGCCTCTGTTTGTTGTTCATTCCAAATATAATTAGCAAAAATCCATCCTGAAGATTTTCTAATCATTAATCGAGTTTCAATAATTTTGGTAGCATTAGTAGGCTGAACATTATTATAATAAAAAACTTTTATTAAAACGGAACCAACTGGTAAGTTTAAGATGTTATAATCTCCTTGGTAAGTTGCTTTACTTCCAGAAGGCATCCAAACAAAACGCTTTTTTTCTGCATAGTCGCTAAAAAGTTCGGTAGCTGGTTTATAAGGAATTACTCCGTAAGAAGGAGTTAAATTTTTTAATTCACCATTAAAAAAATGATAATCAGATAATTTAGGATAAGGAACTTGAGACAAATCAACTACTACTGGAATTTCTGGAACATTAATGTATTCTTCCTCTGAAGCGCTACAAGAAAAAAGTAGTGATAAAAATCCAATGAAAACTATTACGTTGTATAATTTTATTTTTATCATGAATTAATCTTTAAAAAGAGGTGTTTAAGGATAAAGAAAGACCTGAACTTTCAGGAACAAAACGACAAACTCCACCAACACATACTAGTCCACCACGCTGTCTTCCATAATTTAATGCTATTCGTGTAGATTTTTGTCTAAAAGCACCACCAATGTTATAATAATGGTTTTGCGCATAATCAAGATCATTGCCATAATTATATAAATCAGAAACATAGGTAGAAAATTTGGAATTTAAATTGAATTCAACCGTTGATCCAGCCCAATTTTTCTTATCATAATCTGCCCACATATGTTCTCCAATAACTCTAATGGAACGAGTAGCAGAAAACTTATGTGTAACTTCAGCTGCTACAATATTGGTGTTAATTTCACCAGTAGCATCTTCGATAAACTTTCTATTATAGTACTGATTAATATAGCTAAAACTCGTTTGCCATTTAGTGTTTATTTTCTTTGTAATATCAATATTATAGTCAGTAAACATTCTTGTGCCAAAACCAAAGAAATCAGTCTTATAATCTTGTGGATTAAAAAGATAGAAAGTTCCGCCTAATGCATTCCAATTTGACACATTTGCAGAAATTTTAGTGCCATATTTTCCGCCTAACATCGTTCCTTTTTTGATGTCGTAAAACACATCAATTTGGCCACCTATTTCTCCAGCTTTTACAAAATCTGAACCTGCAATTAGCACACTTGGTTGTGATTGATATACATAAATATTTGCCAAATTATAATGATGTTGTTTGGTCAAACTTGGAATAAAATTCATGATTCGATCATTAAAAGTGTTCCCTTTTGCCTCTCTTTCAGAAAAGAAAGTCATGTTCTCTAAACGCCTAAAAGAACCATCAATTCCAAAACCTTTTTTAGAATAACCCAAATTAAACAATAAAGCATTTCCCGGTTTTATAAGACGATTGTCAATTATTCCTGGCGCTTGTACAACAGCATCATGTGTTTTGTAATTGTACTCAGTAGCCAAATAAAAGGAACCTTTATTCAGATTTATTCTTCCAGAATAAGCATTGGTAACATCATCAAAATTTGGATCAACTATATTGGTTTTCTCATCTCTTCCTACATAGGTTAAACCAATTGTTAAATCGGTTGTTTTAAGCTTAAAAATTTTAGAAATAAGCAATTCTAGATCACCGCCATATATTTTACTTTTGGTTACATCAAAACCGGTTCTTTGTTGACCATAAATAGATTTAATAGTTATATAATCAGTTGGTTTAAAAATAATTCTTCCGCCACGTAAAGCATTATTTATACCTAAAGCACGATCTTCCCAACTTCTAAAAAGTAATCCACTACCAAATTGTTCATAAAAATATCCGCCAGTAATATCAATTTTTTCGTTTTTATACTGTACAAAATAAGTGGCAACATTTACACCATCAAATTTTGGATTCAAATTCAATAAAGCGTTTTCCATGTAACCTTCTCCTTGAATACCTGCGGACCAATTTTTATATTTCAAATTTAAAAAAAGATAGTTATTTGATCGCACTGGTTGTTCGGGTTGTACGGTTGGATTGTCAAATTCGTCACGTAATCCAGTATCATTTAAATACCATTGAGAATTTGATTCATAGCCTCCATTTATGTCAATTTTTGTCTGAGAAAATGAACTGATGGAAATAATAGATAAAAAAAATAGTTGAACTACACGTAATGATTTCATATTATAAAGACTTCAATTTTGTGAATAATTCAATTTCACTTCCAGGAACATATCCGTTTTGAATATGAACAATTTTGTTGTTTTTAACTACAATTGTGTAGGGAATATTTACAATTGAAAGCGCTCTTTTTAGATCTTGATTAGTGTCCAATAATATTTTATAATCCCAACCTTTACCATTAACAAGCGGTTTCACTCTCTTTTGAGTTCTAGCGTCATCGGTAGAAATAGCAATAATTTCAAAATTCGCTTCTTTTTTCCATGCAGCTTGAATATCATTAAGTTCATCTAACTCATTAATACACGGCGCACACCAAGTTGCCCAAAATGAAAAAACATATAATTTATCTTTTTCGTTATACTCGTTTTTTAATGAAATCGATTTTCCGTCAATTGAAGTTAAGCTTAAATCGGGAAGATTATTTTGTGCAGTTAAATTAAACCCAATAAAAAGTAGTAAGTAGAATAATTTTTTCATAAATAGTTAAGTTTGAGTTGCAAATAAATAAATAATTATATTAATATTAGAGTTTTTTTTGTTTTATTTGTAATCAATATTAATACATTTTTTTTTAATTATGAGAAAGACCTATTTTTTAGTTGTAATTATAGTTTCAAGTTTGTTTTTATCTTGCAGTGATACTGTTGTTGTTGAAAACAGACCAGATCAAAGTACAAATGCTCCAGCTATTTCTGGCTATTTCAAAAAGAGAGTTTTGATTGAAGATTATACTGGAACATGGTGTGGAAATTGTACTAGAGTTTCTTACGCTATAGATCAAGTTTTAGAACAAACGGATAAAGCGGTAACTGTTGCTATTCACAATGGAAATGACCCTTTTCATTTTGCTGGCATTGCTCCTTTAAAAAATTTAATTTTACCTAACAGTCCATTAGCTTTACCGGTTTCTAGATTGAACAGAGTAAACGTTTGGACGTTTCCAGAATACACAAATGTACAACAAGCCATAGATTTCACTAGTAATAATACAACTGTCGGATTAGCAATGAATTCAACGGTTGCAAATGGTAACATTGACCTTACTGTTAATTTGAAATTTGTTGATGATTATTCTAATTTAAAATTAGTGGTTTATCTATTAGAAGATGGGTTGATTCATTTTCAACGTAATTACACCAATTTTTATAATGCAGTTAATCCTATTTTAGACTACGAACATAATCATGTTTTAAGAAGTTCGCTTACTGACATATTAGGAGATTCTATTTCAGGAACTACTAATGGCAGTACAATAACTAAAAATTTTACTATTCCAATTCCATCTAATATTCAAAATGCAGCAAATATTAATTTTGTGGCTTTTGTGGTAGGTAGTGATAACCAAGCTATAAATGCAAGAGCTTCTCATGCAAATGAAAATCAGGTATTTGAAATAAATCCCTAATATATTTATAAACAAAAAAAAAGTCGCTTTTTTAGCGACTTTTTTTATAATCAATCCTTAAATTAATTTAGTAAATTTGTATACTAATTTTTTTTCAATGAGTAAAATCAGAATTACCAAACAATTTTCTTTTGAAACCGGTCATGCACTTTATGGCTACGACGGTAAATGTAAAAACGTTCACGGTCACAGTTATAAACTTTCGGTTACGGTTATTGGAACACCAATTTTGGATGCCAATAATGTAAAATTCGGGATGGTTATCGATTTTACCGATTTAAAGAAAATAGTTAGAGAAGAAATAGTCGATTTATTTGACCATGCTACTGTTTTTAATCAAAACACACCTCATATTGAATTGGCTAATGAACTTAAAAACCGTGGACATCATGTAATTTTAGCCGATTACCAGCCAACAAGCGAAAATATGGTAATCGATTTTGCCAAAAAAATAAAAGCGCGACTACCAAAAGAGATTGAACTCTATTCGCTTAAATTACAAGAAACCGAAAGTTCCTTCGCCGAATGGTATGCTTCCGATAATTAGTTTTTTTTTGGAGCGATTGTACAGTACCTTTTTGTTGTCGTAATTCCTGCTGCTTTTCCAAAACTTGTCATTGCGAGCTTGCGAAGCAATCTCACAATAAAAAGGTTTTTCCCTAACATCAGGGCTAAATAACAATCCATTTTTGTGTCTTTTATCTATTTGTCTATCATCTTTTATCTATTCTCTATTTTCTATTCTCTATTTTCTTTCTCTAAAAACACTATATTTGAATTTCAAATAACGATAATGCAGTTAGCCAACAACAAAAAAATATATTTTGCTTCCGATCAACATTTGGGTGCTCCAAATCCTGAAGCAAGTTTTCCTCGTGAGCAAAAATTTGTCGCTTGGCTCGATGAGGTTAAAGTTGACGCTGAAGCTATTTTTTTACTCGGAGATTTATTCGACTTTTGGTTCGAATATAAAACTGTTGTTCCAAAAGGATTTGTTAGAGTTTTAGGAAAGTTGGCTGAAATTCGTGATAGTGGAATTCCGATTTACTTTTTTGTAGGCAACCACGATTTGTGGATGAATGACTATTTTGAAAAAGAGTTAAACATTCCGGTTTATTACGATAATCAAGAATATACGTTCAACAACAAAACGTTTTTAATTGGTCATGGCGACGGAAAAGGGCCGGGCGACAAAGGGTACAAACGAATGAAAAAAGTGTTTACCAATTCGTTTTCAAAATGGATTTTTAGATGGTTGCATCCTGATTTAGGAGTGAAATTAGCGCACTATCTTTCGGTCAAAAATAAATTAATCTCGGGCGATGCTGATGTAAAATTTCTTGGTGAAGAAAAAGAATGGTTAGTACAATATTCGAAAAGAAAATTAGAAACAAAACACTACAATTACCTGATTTTTGGACACCGACATTTACCTATGAAAATATCTGTAGGCGAAAATTCTGAATATGTAAATCTTGGCGATTGGATTGGTTATTTTACTTATGGTGTTTTTGATGGCAAAACATTGGAGTTGAAAGAGTATAAATAGTTCTTTTCACTACAGAGTTGCGTGAGTGATAGCAGAGGAAATCCTTTTTATTTTATTGCGAGGTACGAGAAAAAAAATAAAAAGATTGAAACGAATAGCACGACCTTTAGGGCACGCCCAAATTTAATTACTTCAAATCTTTCAATCGCAATTGCACCGTTACATTACCATTATACTCGTTTTCATCAATACAATAAACAGCTTCAAAAGGATTTTTATTTTTAACTAAATTCAATTTACTTCCCAATCCGAAACCTATCGAACCAAAACCTTCAGACCCGAAGTTTCGGGATTGTTTTACAAATAATTTTAAATGATCATTATTTTGACCTAATGTTTTGGCATAACCAGAATCGTTCAAGTTTTTAGTTAAAAAAATTGGCGTCATATTCTGCGGTCCAAAAGGTTCAAACTGATTCAAAATCCGTATTAATTTTTCATTAATGTCTTCTAAATTCAGTTCAGCATCAACAGCAATTTCTGGAAGTAACAAATCGGGAGGAATGGTATTTTTTACATGCTTTTCAAAAGCTTCTTTAAAAGCTAAATAATTTTCTTCTTTCAAAGTCATTCCAGCAGCATACATGTGTCCACCAAATTGTTCCAAATGTTCCGAACTCGCTTCCAAGGCATTGTAAATATCAAAATCTTTCACCGAACGTGCCGAAGCAGCCAATTTATCGCCACTTTTTGTAAAAACAATTGTTGGGCGATAATACGTTTCTGTTAATCGTGAAGCTACAATTCCGATAACACCTTTGTGCCAATTTTCATGATAAACTACTGTTGTAAAACGTTCTTTTTCGTTGTTTTCTTCAATTTGTGAAAGTGCTTCAATAGTAATTTGTTTGTCTAAATCTCTTCGGTCTAAATTATAGCCTTCAATTTCAGAGGCAAATTGTTCGGCTTGTTCCAAATCAAATTCGGTTAAAAGCGAAACGGCTTCATTACCATGTTTAATTCTTCCTGCGGCATTTATTCGTGGTGCTATTATAAAAACGACATCGGTAATGGTAAGTTCTTTTTTCTTAACATTTTGAATTAGAGCTTTTATTCCGGGTCGTGGATTATCATTAATCACTTCCAATCCAAACTTAGCTAATGTTCGATTTTCTCCTGTCATCGGAACAATATCGGCAGCAATTGCTATTGCTACTAAATCTAAATACGGAATCAAATCTGAAATGGTTTGATTTCTGTTTTGAGCCAATGCTTGTATGAGTTTGAAACCAACGCCACAACCACAAAGTTCATCATAAGGATAAGAACAATCTTCTCTTTTTGGATCTAAAACTGCAATGGCATTTGGCAATTTGTCTCCTGGTCGGTGATGATCACAAATAATAAAATCTATCTTTTTATCCTTTGCATAAGCGACATGATCAATTGATTTAATTCCGCAATCGAGTGCAATTATTAACGAAAAACCATTGTCGTCGGCAAAGTCAATTCCTTTATAGGAAATACCATAACCTTCGTCATAGCGATCAGGAATATAAGTAGCAATATTCGAATAATAACTTTTTAAATAACTCGAAACTAAGGCAACAGCAGTTGTGCCATCGACATCATAATCGCCAAAAATTAAAATATTTTCGTTGTTAGCGACAGCCAATTCTATTCGAGAAACAGCAATATCCATATCTTTCATCAAATACGGATTGTGTAAATCGTTTAAGGAAGGACGGAAAAAAGTCTTGGCTTGTTCGTAGGTTTCAATTCCTCTTTGAAGTAATAAGGTTGCGATGATTTCATCGACTTGTAGTTCGTTTTGAAGTTTTTTAACTTTCTCTTTTTCGGGCTTTGATTTGATTGTCCAACGCATAATTTTTGAATTTAGATTGGTGATTTTGGCTTGTAACTGTTTTGTAAATGTATAAATATTTATTGAAATATAATTTTTTTGGAACGCAGATGACACAGATCTATAGGATTAGCACAGATTTTAATTTATTTATCTTCAACTTTTAAACCTGTATATCAGTAAACTAGCAATATACTTAAAGATGATAAGTTAACTCAACACTAAAAACGGAACATGGAAAACTATTTTTTCCCACCAACCACAACCACAATTTCGCCTTTTGGAGGTTTGGCTTCAAAATATTTTAGCACTTCTTCTGCAGTTCCGCGAATGGTTTCTTCATGCAATTTAGATAATTCTCTTGAAACAGAAATTGGTCTTTCAGCTCCAAAATACTGAACAAATTCGGCTAAAGTTTTTACTAATTTATGTGGAGAAACGTAAAAAATCATTGTTCTAGTTTCTTCGGCTAAAGACAAATAACGCGTTTGTCTACCTTTTTTTTCAGGTAAAAATCCTTCAAAAATAAAGCGATCATTAGGTAAACCACTATTCACCAAAGCAGGAACAAAAGCGGTTGCGCCAGGCAAACAATCGACTTCAATATTATTTTCGACACAAGCGCGAGTTAATAAAAATCCGGGATCAGAAATGGCAGGAGTTCCAGCATCTGAAATTAAAGCAATCGTTTCGCCACCTTTTAATCGAGTAATCAAATTTTCAACGGTTTTATGTTCGTTGTGCATATGATGACTGTGCATGTGCGTGGCAATATCAAAATGCTTCAACAATTTACCGCTGGTTCGTGTGTCTTCTGCCAAAATTAAATCGGCTTCTTTTAAAACCCGAATGGCTCTAAAAGTCATATCTTCAAGATTGCCAATTGGCGTTGGAACGATATAAAGTTTCGACATTTATGCAAATTTTTGCTCTACAATTTCGATAAAACGTTCTGCATAATCTTCATTCCCAACCCAATTATTGTAATCGGGTTTTACCATTTCTTCGATAAAGTTTTTGGCTTCCAAAAAACTGTCAAATGTATTTAATTGCGATAACACTCGGTTGTAATCTTCGGTACTGTTATCAAATAAATATTTCACAAAACCAATGCGATCATTCAAACCTATATTAATTCCGGTTGCTAATTTTTCGTTTAAAATAGTTGTTTTTTCTTCTTTTTCATCTACAATAGTGTCATTAACTTGTTTTTTTATTTGCTTCGACTGTTCGCTATTGCTCGAGTCAGTTTTGTTTGATGATGTTTTAGAAACCTCATTAGGTTTTACAAACTCCAAGTCATTATAATTTTCGCCCAGTAAATCTTCAAATAAAATTTGTTGCGGTTTTGCAGGTTCGGGAACAATTTCTTCATCCATTTGTTCTGAAGCCATTTCAAAAATTGGATCAAAATTAGAATTTTCTGCTTCTGTTATTACTTCTTCTTGAACAACATCTTCTTCAACAAAGGCAATTTCATCAACTAAAATAGGCTCTTCTTTAGGATCTTCAACCTCTTCAGGAACTTCTTCAACAGCAACCAATGGTTCTGAAATTACTTCTGCTTTAATAGGTTCAACTTCAAGAGAAGCAGCTAATTTTTCTTCTAAATCTTCTTCTGAAATGGTAGCTTTTGATTGCTCAATATGATCACCATAAAATTTCAAAACCGATAACGCTTCGTATAGTTTTTGTGTTTCGAGGAACAATTGATTTACTTCCGATTTGTTTTTTAACTTTAAAACTCGGTGTGCAATGCTAATTAATTCGGCTTCCAATCTTTTTTTCATATTTCATATTTATTGTTTTTTATCGGTAATATGTAATTCGCATAGTATCTTTGTGCTGTGACAAAGCAATTTAATGCTCATTTCATAACTTTTAAAAATATAGTGAGTAGCTTATCTTAAATTTATACTATTTTTGTTACTGTACAAAGTAATAAAAACAATTCCTTTTTTAAGGTCTAAAAATACAAAATGTTTCTCGAAAATACAGTAAATCATAAAGAACAATTTGGCTGGATAGAAGTTATCTGTGGCTCGATGTTTTCGGGTAAGACAGAAGAACTTATCCGACGACTAAAAAGAGCACAGTTTGCCAAACAAAAAGTTGAGATTTTTAAACCTACTATCGATACGCGATATGATGAGGATATGGTGGTTTCCCACAATAAAAATGAAATCCGTTCAACGCCAGTTCCTGCAGCAGCTAATATTGCTATTTTAGCGCAAGGTTGTGATGTAGTTGGTATTGATGAAGCACAATTTTTTGATGATGGGATTGTGAAAATTTGCAACGATTTAGCCAATTCTGGAATTCGAGTTATTGTTGCAGGATTGGATATGGATTTTAAAGGAAATCCATTCGGACCAATGCCAGCGCTTATGGCAACTGCCGAATATGTTACTAAAGTTCACGCGGTTTGTACTCGAACAGGAAATTTAGCACATTATAGTTTTAGAAAAGCCGATAGTGATAATTTAGTTCTTTTAGGAGAAACAGAAGAATATGAACCTTTAAGTCGTGCCGCTTACTATAAAGCGATGCGAGAAAACATTGAAGTAAAAGATGTCGAAAATTTGTCGGAAGACATAAAAAAATAAATCGTGATACTTACCATACGAAATATAATTCCGGTAATTAATGCTCAATTTTTAGGCAATTCAATTAGTGGTATTATCGACAACATCTCTATTGACAGTCGTTCATTGCAGAATGATAATTCAACATTATTTTTTGCTATTGATGGTGTAAATCATGACGGACATAATTTTATTCCATCACTTATTGAGCAAAATGGTGTTGCTTATTTTGTTGTTGAAAAATTACCTTCCGAATTAGATACAAATGCAAATTTTTTAGTGGTTAAAAACACTATTGATGCACTACAAAAATTGGCCGCTTATCACCGCAGTTTGTTTGATTTTCCTATAATTGGAATTACGGGAAGTAACGGAAAAACAATTATTAAAGAATGGTTGAATTTTCTTTTGAGTCCCGATTATAATATCATTAGAAGTCCAAAAAGTTATAATTCTCAAGTTGGTGTTCCATTATCCGTTCTTGGAATAAACGAAAAAAACAACCTTGGCATTTTTGAAGCTGGAATTTCCACCATCAATGAAATGGAAAATCTGCAACGAATTATTCAACCAACAATTGGTGTTTTATCAAATATTGGTTCGGCTCACGATGAAGGTTTTCAAGATATTGGTCAAAAAATAAAAGAAAAACTTAAACTTTTTACTGCTGTTGAAATTTTAATTTTGAATAAAAACAAAACAATTGAAGCGTTTTTAAATCCGAAGATTAAAACCTTTACTTGGAGTTCAGATAATGGAAAAGCAGATGTTTTTGTAATAGCAAACGAAATTTTTGAAGCAACAGAGCTTAAAATCACATTTAACAAATCGTGTTTTACTATAAAAATTCCGTTTCAAGATCAAGCATCGGTTGAAAATGCAATTCAATGTTTTATGGTTATGCTTCATTTTGGATACAATCAAGAAACTATTGAAGAAAGAATGCAACTATTGTATCCAGTTGAAATGCGTTTGAAAGTGAAAAACGGAATCAATAACACTACGATTATTGATGATAGTTACAGTTCTGATTTCCAATCGTTAAAAATTGCATTGGATTTTTTAGAAAATCAAAAGCAACACAAAAAGAAAACTCTTGTTTTGTCTGATATTGTTCAAAGCGGATTGATTACCGAAGAATTGTATTCTAAAGTTTCGCAATTAATTATTTCCAACAAAATTCATCGTGTAATTGCAATAGGGAAAACTATTTTAGGGTATAAACATAAATTTCCAAAATGTATAGCCTTTAATGATACCAATGATTTTATAAATGCTTTTGAAACACTTTCTTTTGACAATGAAAGCATACTTATAAAAGGTGCACGTCATTTTCATTTTGAAGAAATTGTTTCATTATTAGAGGAGAAAACTCACGAAACGGTTCTCGAAATTAACTTAAATGCTATAAGTCATAATCTCAATTTTTATAAATCAAAGTTAGATTCAAAAACCAAAATGATGGTTATGGTGAAAGCTTTTGGATATGGAAATGGCGGATTTGAAATTGCTAAATTGCTTTCTCATCATAAAGTTGATTATTTGGGTGTGGCTTTTGCCGATGAAGGAATTGCATTAAAAAATGCCGGAATTGATTTGCCAATTATGGTTTTAAATCCCGAATCGACTAGTTTTTTAGCTATAATTCAACATCAATTACAACCCGAAATATATTCGCTAAAAGGATTAAATGCCTTTTTGAAAATTGCCGAACAAAAAAGATTATATCATTTTCCAATTCATATAAAGTTAGACACAGGAATGCATCGATTGGGTTTTCAGTTAAATGATTTTCCCGAATTGATTTCCAAACTCAAAGAAAATACAACAGTTGAAGTAAAAAGCATTTTATCGCACATGGCAACTAGTGACGATTTAGAACATCAGGATTTTGCTTTATCTCAAATTGCTTTGTTTGAAGAATTATCATCTGTAATAATAAAAGAACTAAAAATATATCCAATTCGACACTTATTAAACACATCTGGAATATCCAATTATCCTCAAGCACAATACGATATGGTGCGTTTGGGAATTGGTTTGTACGGAATTTCCAATGACGACGACGAACAAAAACAGCTTGAAACAGTTGGAACTTTAAAATCGATTATTTCTCAAGTTAGAGTGATTCAAAAAGGAGAAAGCGTTGGTTATGGCAGACGATTTATTGCCGAAAAGGAAACCAAAATCGCTACTATTCCGATTGGTTACGCCGATGGAATTTCACGACATTTAGGAAATAGTGTTGGTTATGTGATGATAAAAAATAAAAAAGCGCCAATTGTTGGCAGTGTTTGTATGGATATGTTAATGGTTGATATTACTAACATTGATTGCAAAGAAGGTAGCGAGGTAATTCTTTTTGGAAAAGAACCATCAGTAAATCAAATAGCTAAATTGTTGGATACAATTCCGTATGAGGTTTTGACAAGTATTTCGCAGAGAGTGAAAAGAATTTTTTACAGAGAGTAGTTCTAATTCTACAAAAAACATAATTTTATGTTAAAATAAATAATATCTTTGCAAACGAATAAATCAAATACTAACTAATCTTATTTATTATGTTAAAAGAGTTCAAAAATTTTATTATGACAGGCAACGTGATTGAGTTCGCAGTTGCCGTAATTATGGCTGGCGCTGTTGGCGCTGTTGTTAATGGTTTTGTTGCCGATATTGTTATGCCTTTAGTTGGAATGTTAACTGGAGGAGTAGATTTTGCTTCACTTAAGTATGTTCTATCTCCTGAAGTTAAAGATGCTGCAGGTGTAATTACAAGTCCAGAAAACGCAGTAAGATATGGTGCTTGGATTAATACAATTGTTAGCTTAGTTGTTGTTGGCTTTGTTATGTTTATGATTATTAAAGCCTACGGGAAAATGAAGAAACCAGCTCCAGATGCTCCACCAGCAGGTCCAACTCAAGAAGAATTATTGACTCAAATTAGAGATTTATTAAAAAAATAATAAACCGCTAGATTACATATTCTAACTAAACCGCTTCTTAATTGAGGCGGTTTTTCTTTTATAAAACTTCAAAATTCAAAATTCCAAGTTGAATATTCAAAATTTTCATTTCTAAAACCAATTTTCTAATTACTTTTGTATTTCCAAAAAAAACTATTATAATCTAAATTAATTTTATATGAGAGTTGCTGTAGTTGGCGCAACCGGAATGGTTGGCGAAGTAATGCTTCAGGTTTTAGCCGAACGAAATTTTCCTGTAACCGAATTAATTCCTGTTGCTTCTGAAAAATCAGTGGGTAAAGAAATTGATTATAAAGGAACAAAATACAAAGTAGTAGGATTGCAAACCGCTGTTGACATGCGTCCAGATATTGCTTTATTTTCTGCCGGTGGAGAAACATCTTTAGCTTGGGCTCCAAAATTTGCAGAAGCAGGAACCACAGTTATCGATAACTCTTCTGCTTGGCGAATGGATCCATCAAAAAAACTAATTGTTCCCGAAATAAATGCTTCAGAATTGACAGCTGCCGATAAAATTATAGCCAATCCAAATTGTTCCACCATTCAAATGGTTTTAGTATTGGCTCCTTTACATAAAAAATACAATATAAAAAGAGTAATCGTTTCCACTTATCAATCAATAACCGGAACTGGAGTTAAAGCAGTGCGTCAACTAGAAAATGAATATGCTGGGGTACAAGATGAAATGGCTTACAAATATCCAATTCACCGAAATGCAATTCCGCAATGTGATAGTTTTGAAGAAAACGGTTACACCAAAGAAGAGATGAAGTTGGTTCGCGAAACACAAAAAATTTTAAGTGATAAAACCATTGCCGTTACAGCAACCGCAATTCGTGTTCCAATCGTTGGCGGACACAGCGAAGCGGTTAATGTAGAGTTTTCAAATGATTTTGATATCAACGAAATTAGAACGCTATTGCACAATACGCCAGGAGTTGTAGTTCAAGATAACACCGACACATTTACGTATCCAATGCCTTTATTTGCACAAGGGAAAGATGATGTTTTTGTAGGAAGAATCCGTAGAGATGAAAGTCAGCCTAATTCTTTAAACATGTGGATTGTTGCTGATAATTTACGCAAAGGAGCTGCTACTAATACCATACAAATTGCAGAATATTTGGTGGAAAATAATTTGGTTTAATTTTTATATCAGATTAAAAAGTTTGAACTGGTAATTTATAAATACTGTTAATTAAAGTGATTCTTATTATTACTTGATTACTTTTGCAAGGATGAAGAATAAGAATGTTACAGTAAGTTTGTTATTTGGATTGACGCTATTGTTTGCAATAGTGATTCAATCACTGCATTCTTTTCATCACATTGAAGAAGTGCTTGTTGAAAAAAAGTGCTTGCACAAATTGGTCAAGAATAAAGCCGACATTATTCACGGTCATCATGGAATAGAGCATTGTTTTGTTTGCGAATTTACTTTTAACACTTCAATAAAAAACGATTTTTATAACTTCAATTTCAAGAAAGTTAGCATTACTTTTTTAAATCATTCTTTATTTTCGAAAGAAATAACACTTTTCTTTAAAGGTAGCCTTTTTGGACTTCGAGCACCTCCAATAGTATAAAATTCTGTACCACTTTTTAACATCAATATTCTTTTATAAGTTATGTTGATGCGTACTTATTTTAACTATAAAAAATGCAAAAAAATGTTTTTTTTGTTTTTTGTTTGCTATTTTTAAATATAGCATTTTCTCAAAACACCATTTCGGGGAAAGTAGTAACTATTACTAACGATCCACTTGTTGGTTCACATGTTCATATTGGATCTAAATCGGTTGCTACAAATTTGAATGGAGATTTTTTAATTAAGAGTCTTCCATCAGGTAGTCTCAAGGTTAATGTTTCTTATGTTGGTTATCAAACTATCGATTCTACTCTAACAGTTTCGAGCAGCACAACTATAAATTTTGTTTTAAAGAAAAAAATAGATGTATTAGAGGAAGTAATAGTTACCAATAAAAACAATTCTTACAATCAATCCGTTTTAGAGCAAAAAATTAAAACAGAAACTATTGAAAAATACAGTAATCAATCGCTTGGTGAAGCTCTGAAGGAAGTTACAGGGGTGTCTGTTTTAAAAACAGGAAGCAACATAATGAAACCAATTATTAACGGTTTGCACAGTAGTAGAGTTCCTATAATTTCGAATAATGTAAAATTAGAAGACCAACAATGGGGTTCAGAACATGCTCCAAATTTTGATATAAATGCTGCTTCAAAAATTACAGTTATTAAAGGAGCATCGGGTTTGCAATTTGGTGGCGATGCAGTTGGTGGAATTGTAATTATTGAACCTGTATTAGTAAAAAAAGACACTTTGTTTGGAAAAACGTTGCTTTCATTGGTGTCAAATGGTCTTGGTGGAACCATAAGTTCTAGTCTTCACAAAGGAAATAATAAAGATTGGAGCTGGAATGTTTTAGGAACATATAAATATCTTGGTGATAAAACTTCGCCTAATTATGTTTTGTCAAATACTGCAAATAGGGAAACTAATTTTACAGGAGATATTAAGTTTGCTGGGAAAAAATATGATTTAGCTGTGTTTTATAGTTTGTACAACGCCAACAATGGAATTTTAAGAGCCTCACATATTGGTAATGTTACCGATTTATATAACGCTATAAACAATCAAGTTCCATTTGTAGTAAATGATTTTACTTTTACCATTAACAATCCAAAACAGCAAATCCAACACCATATTGCCAAGTTCAATTTTAATATGATGTTTAACGAAACCGCTTCTTTAGCAGCGCAATATGCATTTCAATACAATAATCGATTGGAGTTTGATATTAGAAGAGGAGATAACAGCAATAAAGCGGCTCTCGACTTACAACTAAAAACACATACTGTAACTATTGATTATAAAAAAAATTATCATGATTGGAATTTAAAATCGGGTGTGTTGGGTTCATTTCAAAATAATTTTGCCAATCCTGCTACTGGAATTCGACCTTTAATTCCGAACTATGATAAATCAGAAGCTGGAGTGTATGGAATTGCAAGTCATAATTTTACCGAATCATTACTGTTTGATGCCGGAATTAGATACGATTTTTCAGCTATTAAAGCTACAAAGTACTATTTAAAATCAAGGTGGACAGAAAGAAATTACAGTCCTGAATTTGATAGTTTTATACTTGGAGAACAAGGAAATCAGTGGTTGACAAAGCCTGAATTCACTTTTCATAATTTCTCGGCGAGTTTAGGACTTCACAAAGAGTTTCAGAAAAAATGGAATCTGTATTTTAATGCAAGTTTGGCAACAAGAAATCCAAATCCTTCTGAGTTTTTTAGTGATGGATTGCATCATTCAACTGGAGTTATTGAACTTGGCAATTTGAGTTTAAAAAAAGAGCAATCGTATAAACTATCGGTTACAGTTCAAAAAAAACAAGGCGGTTTTTCGGTAGTCATCAATCCGTTTGTAAATGCAATTAATAATTATATGTTTCTAAAGCCTGTTGGATTTGAAACTACAATTCGTGGTGCTTTTCCTGTTTGGGAATACCAGCAGACAAATGCATTGCTATATGGATTTGATTTTGATACTCATTGGAATATTGCTAGCAACTGGCATCATCATTTTTCTTTGGCTTACGTAAAAGGGAATGATGTTTCAAACAACGACGACTTAATTGATATTCCACCATTAAACATCAATACTAAAATTCAGTTTACTAAAAAAGAATGGAATCATTTGTTGTTGGAGTTGAAAAGCGAAATGGTATTCCAGCAAACACAATTCCCTAATAATAATTTTATAACAAATATTATTGTTAATGACGTAGTTACACCAGTAGAAGTAGACATTAGTTCATCTCCAAATGCATATCATTTATTACATTTTTATTCTGAAATGAAATTTAAAACAACCCAAAAAGTTAATACAACGGTTGCCTTTTCAATTCAGAATATTTTAAACACAGATTATCGAGATTATCTAAATCGTCAACGATTTTTTGCAGACGAAATGGGTAGAAACGTTCAATTACAATTAAAAATTAATTATTAATAACATCTGAAAATCAGATAAAAAAACTTAAATAAAATGAAAAATTTAAAAACTTTAGCAATCGCATTAATAGGAGTAACAACATTGGTATCTTGTAGTAAAGATGATAATCCAATTTTGCCAGTAAATGAAGAAGAGGTAATTACAACTGTAACAACTACTTTGACTAATGGCGCAAGTGTTATAGTACTTCGTTCAAGAGATTTGGATGGCGATGGACCAAATGCTCCAGTTGTTACTGTTTCGGGTAATTTAGCTGCGAATACAACTTATCTAGGAACAGTTTCTTTTTTAAATGAAATTGCTAGTCCAGTAGATGATATTACGGTTGAAGTATTGGCCGAAGGTGTAGATCACCAAATATTTTTTCAACCAATACCAACAGGAATAGGAACATTTTTGTATACAGATTTGGATGCAAATGGAAAACCAATTGGATTGCAATTTACTTTACAAACGGGTGCTGCAATTTCAGGAAACGTATTAGTTACTTTAATTCATGAACCTAATAAATCAGCTTCAGGAGTTGCGGCTGGAAATATTGCAAATGCAGGCGGCGAAACAGATGCGGCTGTTAGTTATCCTGTTGTTGTAAATTAATTAATCTATAAAAAACTAAGAAAGGTTGCCAAAAAATGGCAGCCTTTCTTAGTTTTAAATACTTATCTATCACCATTTAAAAGACGTCCAACTCCGCCAAGTAAACTTCCTTCTTCTTTTGAGCCTCCGCCATTTCTTGGAGCCGAAGCAATAATTCTGTCGGCTAATCTACTAAAAGGTAATGATTGGATATAGACAGTTCCAGGTCCACGAAGTGTTGCATAAAACATGCCTTCGCCACCAAAAATGGTGTTTTTAATTCCGCCAATAAATTCGATATCATAATCTACCTCTTTACTAAACCCAACAATACAACCTGTATCAACTTTTAAAATTTCGCCAGCAGTCAATTCGCGTTTTGCTAAAGTTCCGCCAGAATGAACAAAAGCCATTCCGTCGCCTTCTAGTTTTTGCATAATAAAACCTTCACCACCAAAAAGTCCGCGTCCTAATTTTTTAGAGAATTCAATTCCTACAGCAACGCCTTTGGCTGCGCATAAAAACGAGTCTTTCTGACAAATAAACTTGCCTTCAAAGTGTTGTAAATCGATAGCAATAATTTTTCCAGGATAAGGCGCTGCAAAACACACTTTGCTTTTGGTGTTGTTTTGATTGAGATAAGCAGTCATAAACAAACTTTCGCCTGTTAGAACTCTTTTTCCAGCTGATAAAATTTTATCGAACAAGCCAGTTTGTTGTTGGGATCCATCTCCAAAAATGGTTTCCATTTTAATTCCGTTGTCCATCATCATAAAACTTCCTGCTTCGGCAACTACAATTTCTTGAGGGTCAAGTTCTATTTCCACATATTGCATTTCTTCGCCAAAAATTTGGTAATCTATCTCGTGAGCTTGCATAATTATATTTTTTAATGATTTTTTATATTAGTTGTTTATAACATGTATTTGTTACAAATTAATTAAGTATTGAAATTTTTTTAACAATTTACAATTAATATGTTTAAAAAATTATAATTATGCGTACATATTATTTAAAAAAATTATTATATTTTTACCATATTACTAACCAATAAACCAAAATTTTTATGAATTCGCAGTTTACAAAAATCGTTAGAATACTTTTAGGAATTTTACTTATTGTTTTTGGATTAAATAAAATTCTTCCAGAAACATTTATTCCTCTTCCAGAAATGCCTGAAAAAGCTGCTGATTTTATGACTTCTCTGGGCGCAACAGGTTATGTTTTAAAGACTGTTGGAATGATTGAAACACTAATTGGAATTATGTTGTTATTAAAAAAATGGGTTGCATTTGCATTAATTGTATTGGTTCCAATTTCATTAAATATAGTCTTATTTCATTTATTTTTGGATGTATCCGGAATTGGAGGCGCTTTATTAGTAGCTATTTTAAACGGGATATTAATTTACAAACATTGGCCACAATACAAGTCACTTTTCTTATAATATTAAAAAAAGCGTTCGTGAATTGCGAACGTTTTTAATATTCTAATTTACCTACATATCGCATCACTCGTACAATTTTATTTTTTCTTCGATTGACATAAGAACTCGAATTGGTTGCTTTATATTTTCTAGGATTAGGTAAAATAGCAGCAATTCCTGCAGCTTGAATTGGCGTTAAAGAGGATGCGTTTTTTTTATACCAATGTTGTGTTGCCGCTTCAGCACCATAAACTCCATCGCCCATTTCAATACTATTTAGATACACTTCCATGATGCGTTCTTTTCCCCAAATAACTTCAATTAAAACGGTAAAATAAGCTTCCAACCCTTTACGGATATAGCTTCTTCCTTGCCAAAGAAATACATTTTTAGCAGTTTGTTGCGAAATAGTGCTTCCGCCTTTCAATTTTCTTCCTTTATTATTATTTTTAAAAGCTTTTTGCATGGCTTCAAAATCGAAACCATTGTGTTTTAAAAAATTTCCATCTTCACTTGCAATTACCGCTTTTTGAAGATTTATCGATATATTTTCAATAGGTTCCCAATCATGACTGCAAATCATTTCTTTTCCATCTAATTTATGTTCAACAGCACGAGTAATCATTAAAGGTGTAATCGGAATTGGCAACCATTTAAAAACAATTACAGAAAGAATGGAAAGTCCTAAAAACCAAAGCATTGCTTTCCAAACAAAAGTTTTTAACTTTTGAAAAAAGCTACTTTTAGTAGTTTTAGATGTGTTTTTTTTTGTCGCCATTTATAATAATTCTGCTAGTTCTTGACCAATTATACTTCCAATTGCAACTCCCATACCGCCTAATCGAACACCACAATATACATTTTCGGATAATTGCGAAACAATTGGATTTTTACTCGATCCAATTCCCATAATACCGCTCCAACGATGTGCAATTTCATAATCTTGATTGGGTAAAATTACATTTTTTAGTACATCTTCCAATTTATTTTGAATTTTTTCTGTTTGATTTAATTCGGTTGTTGTTTCACCCTCAAAATCTAAGTTCCTACCGCCTCCTAGTAAAATTCTATTTTCAAAATTTCTAAAATAATAAAAACCTTTGTCTAAATGAAAAGTTCCTTTAATATCTAAATTAGGAATTTGTTCTGTAATTAAAACTTGTGCACGAGCAGGCTTTACAGCATTTTTAGTTAAATCTCCAGCAAAACCATTAGTAGCAAAAAGCAGTTTATTGGTTTCAAATGAAAAATCATTAACAACAACTTCAACCGAATTGTTTTTATCCGTAAAAGAAGTCACATCTGCATGATTTAAAATCAAAATATCTTTAGATATAGCTTCTTTTAAAAGACTTTGCATCATATTTCCGGTATTGATTTGACCTTCAAAAGGATTAAAAATTAAATTTTCATGAATTCCTTTAAAATCAAATCGATTTATTTCTTTAGTAAAAACATCATTTTTAAATAATGGTCTTAAAATTTGATTAATAAAAGGAAGTTTTTGCAAACAATTGATATACGAACTTTCATCCTCTTTTAGAAACAATTCATATCCACCATATGGTTTGTAATCAATAACAGTATCGTTGAGTCTTTTTCTTAACAATTGCAATCCATTCCATCGTTTTTGAATTAACTGAATTACCTCTTCTTCCGTATGGGATTTTATATCGTCAATTATTTCTGATAAACTACCGAAACAAGCAAAACCTGCATTTTTTGTACTCGCTCCTTGAGGTAAAATACCTTTCTCTAAAATTAATATTTTACTTTGGGGAAATTTTTCACGCAAGTTTAATGCACAATGAAGTCCAACAATTCCGCTACCAACAATAGTGAAATTAACATTTGAAAACCAATTCTTAATTTCCCAATAACTCAGATTCATAGTTGAATAAATTTTGATAAAAATAGTTTTTTTTCAATTCAACAATAAAACTAATTAGACAAATTATGAAATGTTTAAACTTTTAAGTAAAAAAATGAATAATTAATTGATGTAAAACGTGCATTTCATCGATTTGTTAATATCTTTTTTCTAATTCTATGAATAACTCAAAATTACTTTTAATTTTACTTTCTATTAACTAACCAAAAATTATATTTTATGAGATTCAAATTACTATCCGTTGCATTGTTTTCAATGACGAGTATTGCATTCGCGCAACAAAAGGATTCTTTTTGGAAAACTTCAACAAGAACAAATGTACCTGCGCTAGAAAGCAGAATTCAATTACCGACATCAAATTTATTTGATTTAGACATTAATGCAATGAAATTAAATCTTGCCAATTCACCAAAGAGAAGTGAACTAACAAGTGTTTCATCAATTATTGTAACGCTTCCAAATGCAGATGGTCAAATGGAAAAATTTAGTGTTTATGAAAATTCAACAATGGATCCCGAATTACAAGACAGATTTCCAGAAATTAGATCTTATGTTGGAATCGGAATTGATAATCCAACATCTATTACTTATTTTAGTGTTTCGCCACTTGGGTTTAAATCAATGACATTAAGTGCTGACAAACAAGCGGTTTTTATTGAACCATATTCTCAAGACTTAACAACGTACTCTATTTATAAAAAATCGGATAAAAGTGCCAGTTTAACTCCGTTTGAATGTAGAGTTGTTAATCAAGCAATTCCACAAGCAAACTCAACTTTATTAAGACCTAATGCTGATGATGCTATTTTAAGAACATTTCGTTTGGCTGTATCTACAACAGGCGAATATACCGCTTACTTTGGTGGAACAAAAGCACTTGCTTTGGCGGCAATTAATGCCTCTATGACACGTGTTAATGGTGTTTTTGAAAAAGATTTTGCCGTTAGAATGGTTTTAATTGCTAATAATGATGCAGTAATTTACACTAATGCAGCAACAGATCCATACACTACAAGCTACAACAGTCAACTACAAAGTACACTTACTTCGGTAATTGGAGAAGCTAACTATGATGTTGGTCATGTGTTTGTACAAGCTTCAAACAATGGAAATGCAGGTTGTATAGGTTGTGTATGCGTTAATGGTTCAAAAGGAAGTGGGTTTACATCAAGTACGATACCAACAGGAGATACTTTTGATATTGATTATGTTGCTCACGAAATTGGACATCAATTTGGTGGTAACCATACTTTTACACATAGTAACGAAGGAACAGGAGTTCAAATGGAACCAGGTTCAGGATCGACAATTATGGGTTATGCCGGAATTACAAACTTAGATGTACAACCAAATTCTGATGCTTATTTTCATGCCGTAAGTATTCAGCAAATAACTAATAATATAAAAACTAAAACGTGTCAAGTAAATACTGCAACAGGTAACGCTGTTCCTACAGCTAATGCAGGATTGAATTATACAACTCCAAAAAGCACTCCTTTTATGTTAACTGGTGAAGGAACAGACGCTAATGGCGATGCATTAACATACAACTGGGAACAATTTGATTCTCAAAACACAGCAGCTGCTCCAAGTGCTACTAAAACATCTGGAGTAAATTTTAGATCCTATCCTTCTTCAACTTCTCCGATAAGATATTTTCCAAATATGACACGAGTTTTAGCAGGTGCAACAACAACTGCAGGTACAGAATTAACGGTTGAAGCTTTGCCTTCTGTTGCTAGAACATTAAACTTTAGATTAACCGTTAGAGATAACAGAGCTGGAGGTTCAGCAAATAATAGTGACGATACAGTTATTACGGTTAACGCAACTGCTGGACCATTTACAGTAAGCGTCCCAAATACTGCGGTTTCTTATGTTGGTGGAAGTTCTCAAACGGTAACTTGGGCAGTAGCCGGAACAACTGCAAATGGTGTAAACTGTGCAAATGTTGATATCTTAATTTCTACTAATGGTGGAACAACTTGGTCAACTTTATTAGCTGCAACTCCAAATGACGGAACACAAGCAGTTACAATGCCAAATATACCAGGAACAACAAACAGAATTATGGTAAGAGGAACCAATCATATTTTCTTTGATGTATCAAATACAAACTTTACAATTACAGCTGGTTCAACTGATACTATAGCACCAACAGCTCCAACATTGTCTGCTTCTGGAACAACTCAAACTACAACAAACCTATCTTGGTCTGGTGCAACTGATAATGTTGCTGTAACTGGTTATGATGTATATAGAGGAACAACCTTAATTGGTTCTACTACAACCGCAACAACATTTGCTGCTACTGGTTTAACAGCATCTACTGCTTATACTTTTAATGTAAGAGCAAAAGACGCTGCTGGAAACATTTCTGTTGATAGCAATACAGTTAATGTAACAACTTTAGCTACTCCATTAGACACAACAGCTCCAACAGCTCCAACATTATCTGCATCAGGAACTACTACAACAACAACCAATTTATCTTGGTCTGGCGCAACAGATAACGTTGCTGTAACTGGTTATGATGTACTTAGAAATGGAGTTGTAATCGGTTCAACTACTACAGCTACTACTTTTGCGGTATCAGGTTTAACAGCGGCAACAGCTTATACTTTTAATGTAAGAGCTAAAGATGCTGCAGGAAATATATCTGTAAATAGTAATACCGTTAATGTAACAACACTTAGTGTTACTTTAACATATTGTGCTTCTGCAGCAACAAATACAAATGATGAGAGAATTCAAAGAGTACAATTAGGAACCATCAATAATCCTTCAACAGGAACTGCTGGATATGAAAACTTCACCGCTATTTCAACCAATGTAGTTAGAGGTTCTTCAAATACTATTACAATTACTCCTTTATGGACTGGCACAGTTTACGCTGAAGGTTATGCTGTTTATATCGATTATAACCAAAATGGTGTCTTTACAGATGCTGGCGAAACAGTTTTTACAAGAGCAGCAACAACTGCAACTCCTATATCGGGATCATTTACTATTCCTGCAACAGCTACTTTAGGATCAACTAGAATGAGAGTTAAGATGAATTATAATGCAACTCCAACTTCTTCTTGTGGATCCTATACTTACGGTCAAGTGGAGGATTATACTGTCAATATTGTTCTTGCAAGAGAAATTGCCGATAATAATGAAATTTCTTATACTTTATATCCAAATCCTGTAAAAGGAGATATGTTAAATATTTCTACTATTACTATTGATTCTACTTATAGAATTTTCAATATGATGGGACAAGAATTAGGAAATGGTAAAATTGAAAATGAAAACATTTTTGTTGGTTCATTAGCAGCGGGAACTTATTTAATTGAAGTTTCTAATGCGAATGGTTCTTCTTCAAAAAGATTCATAAAACAATAAGATTATTTAAAAATTTTTAAAGCCATGCTGAAAAGTATGGCTTTTTTTATGAAATATATTCGTTACTTTTATCCAATAAATTAAACAGTATCACAATGAAGAAATTATTTTTTATAATCGTTAGCATTATAAGTATAACTGCATCAGCTCAACAAGTGTTGTCTCCAGAAACACTTTGGAAATTAGGAAGAATATCCGTTTTGGGAATTTCTGTAGATGGGAAATCAATTGTTTATAAAGTTGCAAATCCTTCTGTGGAAGAAAACAAATCCAATTCTAAATTGTATACCATTCCAATAAATGGTGGAATTCCAACGGAAATAACTGATACAAAAACATTACTTAAAGATAAAAATATTTCGGCAGATGGGAAATACATTTTATCAACTCAAGAAGTAAAAATAGAAAACGTTTTGGGAGTAGATTTATATCCAAACTTAACAAAATCCAACGTTCAGGTTTATAACGGATTGGATTACCGTCATTGGGATACCTGGAACAACGGAACCCGGAATCATGTTTTTTATTCCGAAAAGAATGGAAATGCAATTCTTATAGACATTATGAGAGGTGAAAATTTTGATTCTCCACAAAAACCATTTGGCGGTGATGAAGATTATATTTGGTCGCCCGATAGTAAAAGTATTATCTATGTTTGTAAAAAGAAATCGGGAACGGATTATGCAATATCAACCAATACCGATTTATATGAATTCAATATCGAATCGAAAACCACAAAAAACATAACAGAAAGTAATTTGGGTTACGATACCAATCCGAATTTTTCTCCAACTGGAAATCTTAGTTGGTTGCAAATGAAACGAGATGGTTATGAAGCCGATAAAAACGACATTATTGTTCGTTTTAGAGGAATGGATATGAATTTAACTGCGAATTGGGACGGAAGCGTTGATAGTTTTAATTGGAGTTTAGACGGAAAAACAATTTATTTTGTAGCAGCTATTGATGGAACAAAACAAGTATTTGAAGTTAATTTTCCTGGATTAACAAAAATTGCTGTAACTGTAAAACAAGTTACCAAAGGAGATTTTGACGTGTCAGATATTATAGGAGTTTCAGATGATAATGTTATCGTTACCCGAACCGATATGAACCATGCAGCCGAAATATATTTGTATAATTTAAAGACAAAAACGTGGTTGCAACTAACCAAAATTAACGATGAAGCCTACAGTAAACTTTCGTTACCAAAATACGAGAGACGTTATGTAACGACTACTGATGGAAAAAAAATGTTGGTTTGGATAATTCTTCCTCCTAATTTTGATAAAACAAAAAAATATCCAGCACTTCTATATTGTCAGGGCGGACCACAATCGCCGCTTACTCAAAGTTATTCGTTTCGTTGGAATTTTTCTTTAATGGCATCTCAAGGATATATTATTGTAGCACCAAATCGTCGAGGAATGTACGGACACGGAGTTGCTTGGAATGAACAAATTTCTAAAGATTGGGGCGGACAAGTTATGGACGATTATCTTTCCGCAATTGATGATATGACAAAAGAAAGTTATGTCGATAAAACCCGATTAGGAGCAGTTGGAGCGAGTTATGGTGGCTATTCGGTTTTTCAATTAGCGGGAATTCACAACAACCGTTTTAAAACTTTTATCTCCCATTGCGGTGTTTTTAATTTAGAAAGTATGTACGGTACAACCGAAGAAGTGTTCTTTAATAATTGGGATCACGGTGGTGCGTATTGGGAAAAAAACAATGCGGTTGCACAAAAAACATATTCTAAATTCAATCCAATTAATTTAGTAGATAAATGGAACACGCCCATTTTAATTATACAAGGCGCAAAAGATTATAGAGTGCCAATTGGTCAAGGTCAAGAAGCGTTTCAAGCGGCACAATTACGTGGAATCAAAAGCCGATTTTTACTATTTCCTGAAGAAAATCATTGGGTTTTAAAACCTCAAAATGCAATGGTTTGGCAAAGTGAGTTTTATAAATGGTTGAAGGAGACGTTGTAATATAAAACAATATAATTATCTAATTAAGTAAATAATACCAACAAAAAATCCCTCAATTGAGGGATTTTTTTATTTTTACTTTAACTTTTTCTTTACTTCCACTTCTTGAAAAGCTTCGATAATGTCGAGTTGTTCAATGTCGTTATAATTTCTTAATTGGATTCCACAATCGTACCCTTTTGCAACATCTTTTACATCATCTTTAAATCGTTTTAATGCGATTAAATCTCCTGTATAAATTACAACTCCTTCACGAATTAAACGTATTTTAGAACTTCTGTAAATTTTACCATCAGTAACCATACAACCTGCAATAGAACCTACTTTAGAAATTTTGAAAATCTCACGGATTTCTGCAGTTCCGGTAACTTCTTCTTTCATTACTGGTGAAAGCATTCCTTCCATTGCATCTTTTAAATCATCAATAGCATCATATATAATAGAATAATTTCGGATATCGATTTCTTCTTTATCTGCTAATTGACGCGCATTTCCGGCAGGACGAACATTAAATCCGATAATAATCGCATCCGATGCAGAAGCCAACATAACGTCGGTTTCGGTAATTGCTCCAACTCCTTTATGGATTATATTAATTTGAATTTCTTCGGTCGATAATTTAGAGAACGAATCGGAAAGTGCTTCCACAGAACCGTCAACATCTCCTTTAAGAATAATGTTTAATTCTTTAAATTGTCCTAATGCAATACGACGACCAATTTCTGCTAGCGTAATATGACGCTGAGTTCGAACCGATTGTTCCCGCATTAATTGTGTACGTTTTCCAGCTATTTGTTTGGCTTCTCTTTCGTCAACAAAACAATTAAATTTATCTCCAGCAGTTGGTGCACCATCCAAACCTAAAATAGATATTGGAGTAGCTGGACCAGCAGTTAGTACATTATTTCCTCTTTCATCATGCATTGCTTTTACTTTTCCGTGATGTTTACCAGCAAGTACATAATCGCCTACTTTTAATGTTCCGGCTTGCACTAAAACTGTAGAAACGTAACCTCTACCTTTATCAAGAAAGGCTTCAACAACAGTTCCGAGTGCCGGTTTATTTGGATTGGCTTTTAATTCTAAAATTTCAGCTTCAAGTAATACTTTCTCTAATAACTCTTTTACACCGATACCTGTTTTGGCTGAAATATCTTGTGATTGAATTTTTCCTCCCCAATCTTCAACAAGAAGATTCATTCCGGCTAATTTTTCTTTTATTTTCTCAGGATTTGCGGTAGGTTTATCGACTTTATTGATTGCAAAAATCATTGGAACACCTGCAGCTTGTGCATGACTAATTGCCTCTTTAGTTTGTGGCATTATATCGTCGTCTGCGGCAATTACAATAATTGCGATATCGGTAACTTGAGCACCACGCGCACGCATAGCAGTAAATGCTTCGTGACCTGGTGTATCTAAGAAAGCGATTTTTTGTCCACCATCAAGTGTTACTCCGTATGCGCCAATATGTTGTGTAATTCCACCCGATTCACCAGCAATTACATTTTCCTTACGAATATAATCTAGTAAGGATGTTTTACCGTGATCTACGTGTCCCATTACCGTTACAATTGGAGCTCTTTCGATTAATTCGTCTTCAGTATCAGCAATAATTTCGATTGAATCTTCAATGTCGGTTGTTATAAATTCAACTTCAAAACCAAATTCATCGGCAACAATAGTAAGTGTTTCGGCATCCAAACGTTGGTTCATGGTTACCATAATTCCAAGCGTCATGCAGGTTCCAATCACTTTAGTAATTGGCACATCCATCATGGTTGCAATTTCACCAACAGTAACAAATTCGGTTACTTTAATGGTTTTATTTCCTTCTTCTATTGCTCTTTGTTCCTCGTCAGTTCTTTGACGATGCGTATCTCTTTTATCTTTTCTGTATTTTGCTGCTTTAGACTTAGATCCTTTACCTTGAAGACGTTCTAAAGTTTCTTTAATTTGATTTTTAACTTCTTCTTCAGTAGGTTCAACTTTTTGAACAATTGCGGGTCTATTTCCTTTTTGAAAACCGCCACCACTTGGTCTTGCTACGAATTTTCCGCCAGTTCCAGTTTTAGCTCCTGGCGCGTTTGCTCCTGGAGTTCCTGGTTTATTTTCGCCTGGTTTTGGTGGAATTCTTTTACGTTTATTTTTATTTGCGTTTGCAGCGCTATTTTGTTGATTGTCACCTGGTTTATTAGGTGTAATTTTTGGATCTTCCTTTTTCTTTTTAGGTTTATTGAATTGTGTTAAATCAATTTTTTGACCTGTTAAAATTGGACCAGAAAGATTTTTATATTGTGTTGTATGCGTTTCGTCAACAGTTTCTTCAACAACTACTTTTATTTCGGCAGGTTTTTCTGTAGTTACTTTTTGGCTTACCTCAATTTTTTCAGTTAAGTCAGAAACCACTTCTTTTTTATCTACCTTTTCTGGAGCAACAGTAAGTTTTTCTTGAATTGGTTTTTCAATATTAGGTTTGATAGCTTGAGGAGTTGGTTTTGGTGTCAAATCGATTTTTCCGACTTGTTTTGGACCGGTAACTGTTGCTCTTGCTTTAATTATGTCTTGTTGTTGATGACGAATTTCCTCAAGTTTCCTTTTGTCTTCAATTTCTTTTTCTCTTTCAAGACGAAGTGCTTCTTTTTCTTTTTTTATTTCTTCACTCACACCAATAGAAGCTTCTTTGTTTCCTTTATCGCCTGCAAATTGGCCACAAAGAATATTGTATACATCATCAGAAATTTTTGTGTTAGAATTGTTTTCAATAGCAATTCCTTTACCCTTGAGGTAATCCACAGCTCTTTCTAGAGAAATATTTAATTCCCTTAAAACTTTGTTTATTCTAATATTTCCTTCAGACATAAAATCTTTTTAATGTTAACTTCGTTGAGAGCATGAATTAATCTTCAAATTCATCTTTCAAAATTCGTATTACTTCTAAAATTGTTTCTTCTTCTAAATCAGTTCTTTTAACTAAATCAGCAACATCTTGTTTCAAAATACTTCTTGCGGTATCCAATCCAATTTTTGCAAATTCATCAATAACCCAACCATCAATTTCATCTGAAAATTCTGTTAATTCAACATCATCTTCTTCCAATGTGCTGCCTTCTCTAATAACATCTAATTCATAACCAGTTAATTGCCCGGCTAATTTAATATTATGTCCGCCACGTCCTATAGCTTTAGAAACTTCTTCTAATTTCAAAAACACTTCAGCTCTTTTATTTTCTTCATCAATTTTGATAGAAGAAACTTTTGCCGGACTTAAGGCTCTTGTGATGTATAATTGTGTGTTACTTGTAAAATTAATAACATCGATATTTTCGTTTCCTAATTCGCGAACAATTCCGTGTATTCTAGAACCTTTCATTCCAACACAAGCTCCAACAGGATCAATTCGGTCATCGTAAGAATCGACAGCTACTTTTGCTTTTTCACCCGGAATTCGCACTACGTTTTTAATCATAATTAAACCGTCGAAAACTTCGGGAATTTCTTGTTCAAATAATTTTTCTAAAAAGCTAGGAGCAGTTCTAGACATTATTATTTGCGGTTTGTTTCCTTTTAATTCAACGCTTTCGATAATTCCTTTTACATTGTCGCCTTTGCGGAAAAAATCGGAAGGGATTTGTTTTTCTTTTGGCAATACGATTTCGTTTCCTTCATCATCCACCAAAATTACAACTCTTGGACGAACGTGATGCACTTCTGCAGTGTAAATTTCGCCAACTAAGTCTTTAAATTGTTTGTATAAATTGGTGTTATCATGTTCGTGAATTTTAGAAATAAGATTTTGTCTCAGCGCTAAAATGGCTCTTCTTCCTAGATCAATTAATTTAACTTCTTCAGAAACTTCTTCACCAATTTCAAAATCGGGTTCAATTTTTTGAGCTTCGGTTAAAGTGATTTCTTCATTTTCAAGATCTAAATCATCATCTGCAACGACAATTCTTCTTCTCCAAATTTCCATATCTCCTTTATCAGGATTTATAATAATATCAAAATTTTCGTCTGAACCATACTTTTTCTTTAAAGCATTTCTAAACACATCTTCTAAAATCGCCATGAGCGTTACTCGATCAATAAGTTTGTCGTCTTTAAACTCTGAGAATGATTCGATTAATGCAATATTTTCCATTATTCTTATTAATTAAAATTTATTGTAACAATTGCTTCTTTTATTTCTGAGTAAGGAATTTGCAATTTTTTTATTACCGTTTCTTTTCCTTTACCTATTTTTTTTGGCTCTCTTGCCGACCAAGTCAACTCGATTACATCATCATTTGCATTTATTAATTCTGCTTCTATAGTTTCAATACCTGTTTTTACTTTAAGTGTTCTGCCAATATTTTTTTTATATTGTCGAATTAACTTTAATGGAGATGAAACACCTGCAGAAGCAACTTCTAAAGAAAAATCTTGTTCTTCTCTATCTAGATTGTTATCTATTGCCTTACTGATATCAATACAATCTTGTAAAATTACTCCAACATCACCATCTAATGTTATTGTTATCTTATTTGATTCGTTTATAGACAAATCAATCAAAAAAACAGATGGTTTTTCTTTTAAAGCATCATTTAATAATTCTAAAACTTTATCTCTAAACGTCATAATTTTATAAAAAGAGGGAAGCATTGCTTCCCTCATTATTTAGTTTCGCCAATAAATAACGATGCAAATATACTATTTTTTTTTATATGACAAATATCATTTTTCAATCTTAAAAAAAATTCTTACCTTTATAATGAAATTAGTATACGATATAAACCAACAAAATATAAAGAAGATGAAAAAAATTTTAATTCCCACAGACTTCTCTGATTATGCTGAATATGCATTAAAAGTTGCCGCTCAAATAGCGAGAAAAAACAATGGTGAAATAATATTATTACACATGTTAGAATTGCCTCATCAAGCTTCAGATGCAATTGGAAGTGGACATAATATTCCAGAATTGATGTTTTTTAAAAACGCAGCTATTAAAAAATTAGAAGATTTAATGGATGAAGATTATTTGGATGGAATTACCGTTTCTGAAGTAATTCAATTTGAATTGGCATTCGACGGAATTATGAAAATAAGCCAAAAAAACAATGTTGATTTAATTATTATGGGATCACATGGTGCGAGTGGATTTAAAGAAATGTTTATTGGTTCTAATGCTGAAAAAGTAGTGAGGAATTCAGATGTTCCTGTTTTAATAATCAAAAAAGAACAAAATGATTTTAAAGTAAATGATTTTGTTTTTGCTTCTGATTTTGCCGAAGAAATAAAAAAACCATTTCAAAAAGTAGTCGATTTTGCTAACAAATTTGATGCAACATTACATTTAGCAATGATTAATACACCAAATAATTTTAAATCTACATCAGCTGCAGAAAGCATTATGAAAAATTTTGTATCTAATTTTAATGTTAACAAATATCAAACCCATGTTTATAATGACATTAATGTAGAAAAAGGAATATTAAATTTTTCGAATAGTGTTAATGCTGATTTAATTGGAATGAGTACTCATGGAAGAAAAGGATTGTCGCATTTTTTCAATGGTAGTATAAGTGAAGATTTGGTGAATCATGCCACTCGACCTGTTGTGACTTTTAAAATATAATTCAGTTAAATTCTTAAATTAAAAAACCTCTCCAATTTTAGAGAGGTTTTTTGTTGGTCTACATGGACTCGAACCATGAACGACTGCACCAAAAACAGTTGTGTTACCATTACACCATAGACCAATTATTTCACTAAGCATTTATAATCAAAGGAGTTCAGTGAACTTCCGTTTTTGCTTAATGCGAGTGCAAATTTAAGACAAATTTTATTTTAAGCAAACATTTATAGGTTTTTTATCTAAAAAATCTCAAATGGATTAAAATCTTTATTTTTTTAAAAATCATACTAAACTGAATTAAATAGAGTTATGCATTAATGTATAATAGAAATTTATGTTAAGCTATATTAGTTTCAATAAAAAAATAGTTTCTTTGCATTTAATAAAATAGCAGCATTATTTATATGACAACATTTAACTTTAATAAGTGGAATACAATTATAGGTTGGGTTACTTTCGCAATTGCTTTAATAACATTTACTTTAACTGTTGAACCTTCAATGAGTTTTTGGGATTGCGGGGAATATATTGCTACATCTGCAAAACTTGAAGTTGGTCATCCGCCAGGAGCGCCATTATTTCAGATGCTTGGAGCCTTTTTTGCTATGTTTGCTACAAGTAAAGAAACAGTTGCTTTGATGGTAAATATGATGTCGGTGTTTTCAAGCGCTTTTACTATTCTTTTTATGTTTTGGTCATCAACAATTGTATTAAAAAAAATTATTTCTAAATATACCGAATTAGATAAAAACAATGGTATTGTTGTATTAGGAAGTTCATTTATTGGTGCTTTAGCGTTTACTTTTTCGGATAGTTTTTGGTTTAATGCTGTAGAAGCCGAAGTTTATGCAATGGCAACTTTATTTATTTCGTTGCTTTTTTGGCTTGGTCTAAGATGGGAACAAGACATGAATACACCTAAAGGAAATCGATGGCTACTACTTATTTCATTAATTATCGGTCTTTCTTTCGGAGTTCACTTTATGGCATTATTAACTATTCCAGCAATTGGGTTTTTATATTTCTTTAAAAATTATGAAAAAGTAACAGTTAAAAGTTTCATTATTGCTAATGTTGTTATTATCGCAATACTTCTATTTATTTTTAAATTATTACTTCCTTATACTTTAGCATTTTTTGGAAAAACAGAAATTTTCATGGTGAATAATATCGGTTTGCCTTTTGATTCCGGTAGTGTTTTTGCCTTAGTTCTTATAATTGCCTTCTTTTATTTTGGATTGCGTTACACAAAGAAAAAAGAACAAGCCTTTTTTAATACAATTTTACTTTGCATTTTATTTGTGTTAATTGGATTTTCAACTTGGTTAATGTTACCAATTCGTGCCAATGCAAATACACCTATCAATGAAAACAAACCCTCAGATGCTGCCGAAGTTTTGGCCTATTATAATAGAGAACAATATGGAGTTAATCCTTTATTTTATGGTCCTCAATATACAGACACTTTCGCTGGTTTAGACGCAGATAATCCTTATTTAGATAAAGCTCCTAACTATGAAAGAGATTACAAAACAGGCAAATATGTAATTGTAAACAATTATAAAAATGCCGAACAAAATACCGATGATAATCATAAAACCATTCTGCCAAGAATGTGGAGTACCGAACATGTTGAAAATTATATAAACATGTCAAAACCTCCAGAATTTTCTATCAATCCAGAATATTCTGAAGAACAGGAATTAACCGATATTGTTTCCGAATTTAGACAAGCATATGCTGCTAATAAAATAGATAACGAAGGTTATGTAGCATTTTTAAAAGCATATGGTGATTATCTTATCATCAAAAAACCATCTACTATTGATAATCTTACTTATATGATTGAATATCAATTTGGCTACATGTATGTAAGGTATTTACTTTGGAATTTTGTAGGAAGACAAAATGATGTACAAGGTAAATATGATAATTTAGACGGAAATTGGCTTAGCGGAATTAAATTTATTGATGAAATTCATTTGGGATCTCAAAATGATTTACCAAAAGATGTTACCAATAATAAAGGTCGAAATACCTACTATTTTTTACCTTTTATTATCGGATTAATTGGCTTTATGTACCACGCACAAAGAGATCGAAAAAGTTTTTATGTACTACTTTCTTTATTTTTATTTACAGGATTAGCATTAAAAATTTACTTAAACGAACGACCTTTTGAACCTCGTGAAAGAGATTATGCTCTAGTGGGTTCATTTTATGTTTTTGCAATTTGGATTGGATTTGGAGTGTATGCTATTTATGAAATCGTAAAAGAAAAATTAGCTCCAAAATTAGCTTCTCCAATAGTTATTTCATTATGTTTATTAGGTGTTCCTGTTTTAATGGCAACTCAAAATTGGGATGATCACGATCGTTCCGACAGATATACAGCAATTGCAATGGCAAAAGCGTATCTTAATTCATGTGAACCAAACGCTATTTTATATACAATTGGCGACAATGACACTTTTCCACTTTGGTACGCTCAAGAAATTGAAGGTGTCAGACCAGATATTAAGTTATGTTGTACGAGTTTATTAATGACTGATTGGTATGTAGATCAAATGAAAATGAAAACCTATAGTTCAGATGGTTTACCTATTTCATTTTCACATAGTCAATATGTTGATGGAACACGTGACTATATTGTTTTTAGTGAACAAGTAAAAAACAGATGGAATTTAAATGACTTTTTACAATTTGCTAAAAGCGAAGATACTATTACTCAAGTAGAAATGGCAAGTGGTCAAAAAGTACATTTTTTTCCAACCAATAAAGTCCGTATACCTATTGATAAAAACGCTGTTATTAAAAACAAAGTAGTCAATCCAAAATACTATGATTCTATTGTTCCTTTTATTGATATTGATATTGATGGCAATGCATTGTATAAAAACAGGTTAATTATGTTGGATATTTTGAATAATAACAACTGGAAACGTCCAATTTATTTTAGTCCAGGAAGTTTTGCAGATGATGATTATTTATGGATGAAAGAATACCTTCAATTGGATGGTATGGTTTATAAACTAGTGCCAATAAAGACTAAAATTAATGAAGATAACCCAATGGATATGGGACAAATAGATTCGGATAAAATGTACAATATTGTTCAAAAATGGACTTGGGGTAATGGCGATAAAACAACTATTTATCATGATACAGAAACCAGAAAAAACAGTATTTCTTCAAGAACTAACCTTTCTCGTTTAATGAACCAACTTATAAAGGAAGGTAAAATTCCAAAAGCCAAAAACATCATTGATATGGGTGTTACAAAATTCCCTCTCGATTATTATGGCTATTACACTATGGTAGAGCCATTTGCAGATGGTTATTATCAAGTTGGTGAGAAAGAAAAAGCTCGAAATTTACTCGATAAATTAATGATAAAATACAAAGAAAATTTAAAATTCTATGGTACTTTATCTTCTTCAGACAAAACATTTTTTAGAAGTGATATTGCTACTGATATCGAGCGATACAGAAGTTTATTACAAGTCATGAAAAAAAATAAAGACATCGAGTTTTACAATAAAAGCAAAGCAACTTTTAACACCATAAACAATCAATTTCAATTTATTGGAAGAGATATGGAATAATTACTTCATAAAAATTATTAAATGTCAGCAAGTTATTTGTTGGCATTTTTTTTGTTTATTTTTGAAAGATGAACTATAAGAAATGAAATTTAGTTGGGTAAAAACAAGTTGGCTTATCAAAAAAATATTCTCAAACTATGTTTGGGATATTCCTAACAATGAAAATAAAATTTATCTAACATTTGATGATGGTCCAACTCCAGAAATCACCGAGTGGACATTAAATCAGTTAAAAAATTATAATGCAAAAGCAACTTTCTTTTGTATTGGAGATAATGTTCGGAAATATCCAGAAGTTTTTAATAAAGTAATTGAAGAAGGTCATTCCATAGGAAATCATACTTTCAATCATTTAAATGGATGGAAGACTTCTAACGAAACCTATATAAAGAATGTTGAATTGTGTTTCAATGAGTGCTCAGTACTCAGTGTTCAGTGTTCAGTAAAGAGTAACTTCCAACTGAACACTGAACACTGCCAACTATTTCGTCCTCCCTATGGAAAAATAAAACCAACTCAATCTAAAAACCTAAGAAAACAAGGTTATAAAATTATTATGTGGGATGTTCTAAGCGAAGATTTTGACACCACTATTTCAAAAGAAAAATGCTTAAAAAATGTGATTAACAATATGCAATCTGGAAGTATAATCGTATTTCACGACAGCATAAAAGCGTTCCCTAATTTGGAATATACGTTACCAAAAGTTTTAGAAATAGGAAGTAAAAAGGGATTTGTTTTTGATGCTATAAAATGAAATTGCTTGCGTTTCTGACAATGACTATAGCTGTTCTTGAACTAAACCAATAATAGTGTTAGCATCTAATTCTCCAGATTGTCTCCAAATCATTTGACCTTCTTTATAAATCATTAATGTTGGAAGTCCTTTAATGCGCAATGCATCTGCTAATTCTTGATTTTTATCAACGTCAATTTTTATCACTTTAGCTCTATCTCCAAGAGCAGCTGCCACATCTCTAATTACAGGATGCATAGACACCGACGATTCATTCCACTCTGTGTAAAAGTCGATTAACACAGGAACTTGGGCATTAATTAGTTCTCCAAATTTTGACATAAAACCAAAATATTTACAGCTCTCTTTTTTATTAAGAGAACAATTCGCAATACAAATATACTATTTTTAACGAATTACACTATATTTTGACCTTTTTTTAGTTCAATTACAGTAATTTCAGGCATAATTCCAACTCGACCAGGATACGCATGAAATCCTAATCCTCGATTTACATAAATATAACGGCCTACATTTTCATACAATCCAGCCCATTGTTTATATACATATTCCACGGGACTCCATTTTAAAAAACCAGGAATTTCGATGCCAAATTGAAATCCGTGAGTATGTCCCGAAAGCGTTAATTGAAAATGTTTATCATGATTCTTCACCACATATTCCCAGTGACTTGGGTCGTGACTCATTAATATTTTAAAATCTTCTTTCTTTAAATTATCAGAAGCTAGATTAATATCGCCTTTTTCGCCAAAGTGTTTCCCCCAATTTTCAACACCCACTATCGCAATTTCATCATTTCCTTTTTTAATTTTTACATTTTCATTCATCAATAGTTTGAAATCAATTTGCCTATGAATGTCTTTTATACCTTCAAAATTTTCTTCTTTTTCATTTTCATTTTTCCAATCAATATATACGCCATAATCGTGGTTCCCTAATATTGAAAACTTTCCAAATTCATGTTTTTGAATTTTATTAAATGTTTCTAACCAAGGATTCATCTCGGTTGCATGTGTGTTTACAATATCACCAGTAAACAACAATAAATCGGAATTTTGTTCATTAATCAAATTAACTGCATAGGCAATCTTCTCAGCATTGTCAAAACTTCCACTATGAATGTCTGATATTTGTGTGACTTTAAATCCATCAAATTCATCGGGTAAATCAGGAAAAAACAATGTTTGTTTTATTACTTTGAAATTATATTTTCCGATAGTCATTCCGTACAATAATGATAAAAAAGGAACCGCTGCAACTCCAAGAGCAATCCTGCTTACAAATTGTCTTCTTTCAGGTAAAAATGAAGCCTCATTATCGTAATTGGCAAAATAATTTCGAGTTCCAATTAATAGTCGAATTACATCTTCCAAAGCCATAAAAAAACCAATCAATAATTTCGGAATTAAGACTAGTAGTAACAATCCTAAAGTAAACATCGTCATTGGAGTTTGACCTACTTTTCTATCAAACTTAGTAAACTGATAAAAAATAAATACAACAGCTACTATTGAAAGAATTAAATAAGCTATTTGAACCCATTTAATTTTAGTAATTGTTTTAACTGCTTGAAAAGCATATAATTCTATGATGGCTATTATAATAAAAAAGATAAATAAACGAAATGCCATGAGTATTGAAATTTTAAGCAAAAGTAGTTTACTAAAAACATTTTTTTGTAGATTTAAGGATTATTTTAACATACGATTAGGCTTATGGTTCGACACAAATTTATTATTGTAGCTTTATTATTTTTTTTTAACACTCCTTTTTGCTTTTCTCAAAATAATAAAACTAAAATAAATCGTTATGTTCAAATTGCTAATGAGTATATTGAAAAGAGTAATGACAGTGCTTTGCTCTTTATAAAAAAAGCAAATGAACTAGATAGTAAAAATTTATCTTCATTAGAAAAAATAAAACTTATTGAAACCGAAGGTGCTTATTATGATATTGTAAAAGGCGATTTCAAAACGGCTATTCCTTATTATTTAAAAGCTTTAAAAATTGCAGAGGAAAATAAATTGAGTTATGCTAAAGATCTGTATCATACTTTAGGTGTTGTTTTTCATTTATCAGATAATTACAAAAAAGCTGAATTTTATTATACTAAATCTTGTGAACTGGCCAAAAAAGAAAAAGATTCTGTTTTAATTGCAAAAACATTAGCCAATTTGGGTTCTATAAATTCCTCTTTAAAAAATTATGCTAAATCAGAATCTTTATTTCTAGAATCGCTTAATTATCCTAGCAAATCCAACATCAGAAAACAAACCTATTCCAACTTAGGAAATTTAAAAATTAGAGAAAAAAAGTATACCGAGGCTCTTAACTATCTCAACAAAGCTCTAAAAATAAACGTTTCTGGGATGAAATATGTTTTTGATTACTCTTATCTCCTTGATGCTAAAAAAGAACTTAAAAACTTTGATGGTTTGGATACTTTACTACCCATTTGTATCAAATTAAAAAATGAAGCTGTCGATTTAAGAGATAAAACCATAATGCTTAAATCTTTAGGAAATATCTATGATGTTATGGGAAATCAAAAAGAAGCAATTGTATTAAAAGATGAATACATAATTGCCTATGATAGTTTAAAAGCCATGCAAAATTTAGAACAAATAAACGATCTCGAAACCAAATACCAAACCGAAAAAAAAGAGGAAGAAATAAAAAAACAACAAAATGAAAAAGAAAAACTACGCTTGTTTTTTATTCTTGCCCTAATAGCCATAGCTCTTTTAAGTTATTTGGTTTACCTCAACTTTATACAAAAAACCAAGTTGGCGAAACAAACAAAATTGCTTGAAACCGCTGTTGATGAAAAAAATATACTCTTAAAAGAAACACACCATCGTGTAAAAAACAGTTTTCAAATTGTATCCAGTTTGCTCTATTTACAGTCGGAAAACATGAAAGATAAAGAAGCTGCTATTGCGGTAAAAGAAGCTCAAAATAGAGTAAAATCAATGGTGTTGATTCATCAAAAATTGTACAGTAAAGAGCAAT
The DNA here is from genome assembly GCA_031408335.1 of Flavobacteriales bacterium. Lineage (GTDB taxonomy): Bacteria > Bacteroidota > Bacteroidia > Flavobacteriales > Flavobacteriaceae > Flavobacterium. Next base: position 278,419 of record JANNWH010000017.1, read on the forward strand.
TAATTGGAATAGACACCAAAGAATATATTGAAGATTTAGTAAATGACATCATCGAAAATCAAACGGATACGATTCCAAATTTAACCACAAAAGTTATTGTTGATAGCTCTGTTTTTTCTATTGATTCAATAACACCTTTGGGATTAATTATCAACGAATTGATTACCAACTGCATCAAACACGCTTTTAATTCAACAATACTAAATCCAGAACTAATTTTAGAATTCAAAAAACAAAACGACTTTTTTCTTTTAAAAGTGAACGATAACGGAATCGGATTTACCAATAAAATCAGCGAAGACTCTTTCGGAATCAAACTTATCAATGCCTTAGCTAAAAAACTCAAAGGAAAAATTTCATTCGAAAATAATAATGGGACACATTTTACGATGGAAATTTATAAATTTGAAGAAATGTAACCTTTCTATGAGTACTAAAATTTACATTATCGAAGACGAACCTCTAATTGCCGAAACCATTAAAACGGCTTTGGAAAAAGAAGGTTACACTATTGTAGGCATCACCGATAATGCAAAAGAAGCCTTATTTGATATTGATGACTTACATCCTGACATCATTTTGGTTGACATTACTTTAGAAGGCAAAATGGATGGCATTGAGATGGTGGAACATTTAAAAAAGAAATCAGATATTCCATTCATTTATCTTACATCTCATTCGGATGATAAAACATTAGAACGTGTCAAACTAACCGATCCTGCTGGATTTATTGTAAAACCGTTTAATGAAAAAACTTTAAAATCGAATATTGAATTGGCCTTGTACAAAACCAAAGTGCAAAAACAATCGGTTTCCTCAAACGAAGAATTCAATTCGTTTTTTGTTAAAAACAAAGGCGAATTAATTAAAATTGAATTGGACGACATATTATATTTAGAAGCCTTTGATAATTATTGTAACTTATACACTTCCAATCAAAAACACCTAATCAGTCATACCTTAAAAAGCGTTGAAGAAAAATTACCTCAGCAACAATTCATTCGTGTACATCGTTCGTTTGTAATTAATGTCACCAAAATAAAATCATTGCAAGACGGTTATATTTTTATCGAAAATAACAAAATTCCACTCAGTGCTTCCAACAAAGACGAATTAATGAAATACATTAACTTGCTCTAATACCATTTGGGTATAATTTCATTTACCTAAAAAAACAGGTCATTCACTAAATTTTTTGGTTATTTAACCAAATACTTATCGTAGTAAACTATTGATTGTAATAGCTTTACTAAAAAAAACCTATGTCCACAAGCAAAGAAAAAAATAAAATAGTCATTCCTACGAGCAAAGAAGGTCTATTTGAAATTACCATCAAATCAAAAGACAACAAAACGGTTTTTACTGATTGCATCAGTTCAAAAGATAAAAAAATAATATTAAAAGGTTTTTCTCAGAAATTATATACCGTTACACTACATCCGATTTTATTACACACCACTCTATAAAACAAGCAATCATGAATAAAATTTTACTAATACTGTCTTTATTATTTTCTACGCTACTATTTTCACAAGTGGGTGTAAATACTACATCTCCTGATCCATCGTCTATGTTGGATGTTTCAGCAACCAATAAAGGCGCTTTGTTTCCAAGAGTGGGTTTATCAAACATAAACCTTACTACTTTAGACGGAACCAACATAGCCGCAACGGGTTTGTTAATTTGGAATACCAACGCTACTACTATAGGCGGAAATGGTGTAGGTTATTACTATTTTAATGGTACGATTTGGGTTCCTGTACTACAAACAGGCACTAGTGACCACGATTGGTATCAAATCAGTTCAACTTTGTCACCAACTGCAATTACTGATAATATTTATACACTTGGAAGGGTAACTGTTGGAAGTTCTTCTTTCTCTCAAGCCAGTTTTAATGTTATTAACACAACAAATGACCAAACCATTCGTGCTGAAAACAACAGTTCAAATGCGGCAATGACTTCGGCAGGAACTTTTATAAGTACAGGTGCTGGTGTAAACGCAAGAAACGGTCTTGAAACTCTAGTTTCTGGAGGAGGAACAGGAGAAAAAAGAGGGGTTTTTAATTTTAATTTTGCTACTAATACAGGCGATCAATATGGTACATACAATTATATGCAAGGAACAAATGGGACATTTGTTTACGGAACACGAAATGCAATTTTGACAACAAGTCCAAACCTACAATATCAAACGGGCACTTCTAATGATCTTATATGTTTTACAAATGCGCAAACAAAAGGAACCTACAATTTTATTTCTGGTGCTGGAACAGGAGATCAATGGGGAACTCAAAATAGATTAACTGGATTTACCTCTGGGACTAAATATGGAAGTCATAACTTTGTAGATGGAGGAACTGGTCCAAAATTTGGTGTTTATTCAGAAGTTCCCAATTTAACCAATAGTTTTGCTGGTTATTTTTTAGGAAGAATGTCGATCGGAACTACAGCAGTAAACAATTACATTTTACCAGCTTCAAGAGGAGTAGCTAATCAAATCATGCAAACGGATGGTGCAGGAAATATTTCGTGGGTAAATCCTCCAACCGATACCGATGACCAAACTACTGATGTATTCAGCCTAACAGGAAACACCTTAAATTTATCGCTACAAAATGATGGTGTAGCCACACAAACGGTTGATTTATCTTCTTTACAAGATGAGGACTGGTATGAAATTGGTGGCGTCACACCAGCCAACTCAATCAATGACAACATTTATACCATTGGTGATGTGGTTATAGGAAAAGCAACTCCTGCTCTTGCCAAATTAGATGTGCAAAGTAACGCCATGCTCAATACCTTATCATTAACCAATACAAATACCAGTGTGGGTCTAAAAAACGGCATTGAAAATACTATTGATATGAATGTTAATAATAATAACTCTAATGCAATCATAAATAATATAACTGGATTAGGCACTACTAAAAACGGAGTTGTTAATTTATTTAATGAAGCTAATACAACTTTACGAGATACTGGTTTAATAAATAATTTCGCCTCTTCTGCATCGAATTCAAAAGGCGTATGGAATTTTTTTAGCCCTCCAACTATAGTAAATGGAATAATAGAAGGCTTAGTAAATCAGATGTCTAGCGTCAACATAACTGGTGGTTTTAGAGGAGTATATAATGATATTAACAATAATACTAATTCAACACAGTTTGGTTTATTAAATTCGTTTTCAGGTGGTGGTAGCGGAATAAGAATTGGAGTTAGTACATCTATAAGTAATACAACTGGTGATATGTATGGCTCAAAAATCGAATTAAATTCTACAGGAGCTGGAACAAAATATGGAGAATTTATTGATATTGACAATACATCTGGAGGAAAGCATTACGGTATCTATTCCGACGTAACCAAAACCAACAGTTTTGCAGGTTACTTTTTAGGAAGGATGTCAATTGGTACTACTACGGCAAACAATTATATTTTACCTCTATCAAGAGGAATCAACAATCAAATTATGCAAACTGACGGAAGTGGAAATGTATCATGGACGGATGTTCCTTCTGACGCGGATTGGTTTGAAGTAGGCGGAACTACTCCAGCGAATTCCATTTCAGATAACATTTATACTGGTGGCGATGTTTCTATAGGGAAAAATACTGCGGCATCAGCAAAATTAGACATCGATGCCAACATTAAATTGAACACCTTGTCTTTGGAAAACACAAATGCAACTGCTGGTTCTAAAAGTGGAATAGTAAACATTATAGCTGCCAACAATAACAATACTTTTTCTTATGGTTTAAATAATAATATATCTGGCTTAGGTTCTTTTAAATATGGAGTTAATAATTTTTTTGCAACTAACAACCTAGCTAGTATAATTTATGAAATAGGAGTTAACAATACTTTTTTATCAGCAGGTAATGTTGGTCTTGTTGGTTGCGATAATTTTTTTACTCCTTCATTACCTAATAGCGCCCCAATTATTGGATATCGAAATGAATTATCAAATAACAATATTACTGGTTCATTTGTTGGTCATAGCAACTATGCTTCAAATACAACTAATAATGATCAAACTGGTTTGCAAAATAATTTTTTTGGAAATGGAAACGGAAATCGTTATGGTGTTAAAAATGATATGAGCGGTCCTATGACTGGCGATATATATGGTATTAAAACTGATATAACTACAACTGGAACTGGTAATAAATATGGGGAAAGTATTACAATAGACACTACAACTCCAGGAATTCATTTTGGTATAGCGTCTAATGTATTAAAAGCAAATAGTTTTGCTGGTTATTTTTTAGGAAGAGTTTCAATAGGCACCACAATAGCAAACAATTATGTTTTTCCTTCTTCAAGAGGAACTGCAAATCAAATCATGATAACTGATGGTGTCGGAACTATTTCTTGGGTAAACCCTTCAACTATTGATGACCAAACTATAGATGTTTTAAGTCTAACAGGAAACACATTAAACCTTTCTCTTCAAGATGATGGTGTTGCAACTCAAACCTTAGATTTATCGCCAGTTGCTAATACACATTGGACTGATGCTGGAACTTATTTACAACCAACAACCGGGGCTACAAAAGATGTTTTAATTGGAGCGACAAGTATCGCTCCAACTGCAAAATTAACCCTTAATTCAAATAGTGGTCCATTAGTTCCTCAAGTAGAAATTATTGAAAATCAGGCTAACGACGATGCAAAAATCAAATTCTCTAATGCTGTTGAGCTAACAAACAATTGGTCACTTTTGGCTCGGTCTGATGATACTGCTGCACTTAATCTCTTTAATATCAATCATACTATTGGTGGAAATATTGTTCGTATCAACGGCGAAGGAAGAGTAGGAATTATGAGAACTGCCGCTACCAATGCATTTGAAGTTGGTGGTGATGCTTCTAAAACTACAGCTGGTGCTTGGTTAGCCAACTCAGACAGTCGTTTAAAAAAGAACATTTCAACCATTTCTCCAACCGATGCCTTAAATAAAGTATTGAGTTTGCGTGGTGTAAATTACGAATGGAACGATGATAAAACAGGAATGAAACGACCACAAGGAAATCAAATTGGTTTTGTAGCACAAGAAATTCAAGAAGTGTTCCCAGAAAAAGTATCTGAAGACAAATTGGGCTATTTACAAACTGCTTATGGTGATTACGATCCAATTATTTTTCAAGCGATTAAAGCTTTAAGTGAAAAAATCGACAAATTAGAAAAAGAAAACGAAGAGCTTAAAAAGTTAATTAAAGGGAAACAATAAATTTAGTAGTTTAAGTTTCTAAAGGAGTTTCATTAATTTGGAACTCCTTTTTATTTTACGTTTCCCCTAAGTTTATTACATTTGAAAAAAATAATACAATGTCACAAAAACGCCTTTTCCTCCTCGACGCCTACGCACTTATTTTTCGTGGTTATTTTGCCTTTATAAAAAACCCTCGTATCAATTCAAAAGGAATGGATACCTCGGCCATTATGGGATTTATGAATGCTTTGATGGATGTTATCAAACGAGAAAAACCCGATCATTTAGCGGTTGCTTTCGATAAAGGAGGAAGCGATTATCGTTACGAAATGTATAAGGAATACAAAGCACATCGCGATGAAACGCCCGAAGCAATAAAAATTGCTGTACCTTATATTCAAGAATTGCTAAAAGCGATGCACATTCCGATTATTGAAGTTGCAGGTTTTGAAGCCGATGACTTAATCGGAACACTCGCCAAACAAGCCGAAAAAGAAGATTTCAAAGTGTTTATGGTAACGCCTGATAAAGATTTTGCCCAATTGGTTTCTGAAAATATTTTTATGTACAAACCTGCTCGAATGGGCAACGACATCGAAATTTGGGGAATTCCAGAAGTTTTAGCCAAATTTGAAATCGAACGACCAGAACAAGTTATCGATTTTCTCGGAATGATGGGCGATGCTGCCGATAATATTCCGGGTTTACCTGGCGTGGGTGAAGTTACGGCTAAAAAACTATTGAAAGAATTTGGTTCAATGGAAAATCTTTTAGCCAATACTGATAAGCTAAAAGGCGCAATGAAAGAAAAAATTGAAGCCAATAAAGAAAAAGGAATCTTATCTAAAAAATTAGCTCGAATTCTATTAGATTGTCCTGTAACTTTCAATTCTTCTGATTACGAACTTTCAAAACCTGATGTTGAAAAAACCGACGAATTGTTTCAAGAATTAGAATTCCGTCAAATGAAAGCACAGTTTGATAAATATTTTGGAACAGGAAAAGAATATGATGAAATTGATGTAGAATTCCCCTCCTTTGGAGGGGTGACCGAAGGTCGGGGTGGCGCATTCGAAGTAAAAAAAACTCCAGTAAAAAAATCAAACGAAGATCAATTTGATTTATTCGGATTTTCTGATGAAGAAAGTGGCGAAGAAAAAACCAATTCGCATTATGCCACTTTAGAAAGCACCAATCATAATTACACCATTATTCAAGGAGAATTAGGAACAAAATTATTTTTACAGAATTTAATGAATCAAACTTCGGTTTGTTTTGATACAGAAACAACCGGAATTGATGCGTTGAAAGCTGAATTAGTTGGAATGTCATTTTCTTGGACAAAAGGTGAAGCATTTTACGTTCCGTTTCCAGAAAATCAAGAAGAATCACAAATTTTAGTCGATAAATTCAAACCTTTTTTTGAAAGTGAATCCATCGAAAAAATTGGTCAGAATATAAAATACGATTTAAAAATTCTGTCGCATTACAGCGTCCAAATCAAAGGAAAATTATTCGATACCATGATTGCGCATTATTTGATTAATCCAGATATGCGTCACAATATGGATGTTTTATCTGAAACATATTTGAAATATTCTCCAAAATCAATTGAAGATTTAATTGGTAAAAAAGGGAAAAATCAAAAATCAATGCGCGATGTTTCTTTAGAAGACATCAAAGAATATGCTGCCGAAGATGCTGATGTTACCTTCCAATTAAAACAAAATTTTAGTCCAATTTTAGACAAAGCCGAAACCAAAAAATTATTTGAAGAAATCGAAATTCCTTTAATTCCTGTTTTGGCAGCTATGGAATTGGAAGGAATTAATTTAGATGTTCCGTTTTTAAATGAAATGTCGATTGAAATGGCAATTGAAAGTTCGGCATTAGAACAAAAAATCTACGAAACTGCTGGCGAAAAATTCAATTTAGCTTCGCCAAAACAATTAGGCGATGTTTTATTTGATAAATTAAAAATCGGCGGAGCCAAACAAAAGAAAACCAAAACAGGTCAATATGCAACCGGTGAAGAAATATTAAGTTATCTTGAAAAAGACAATCCAATTGTTGCAGCTATTTTAGAATGGCGTCAAATGGTGAAATTACAAAGCACTTATATTGATGCATTGCCAAATCAAGTGGATGCAAAAACAAGAAGAGTTCATACCGATTATATGCAAACTGTTGCAGCCACAGGTCGATTGAGTTCTAACAATCCGAATTTACAAAACATTCCGATTCGAACTGAACGCGGTCGATTAATTCGTAAAGCTTTTATCGCTCGTGACGAAAATTATACCTTAGTTTCTGCCGATTATTCGCAAATAGAACTCCGAATTATTGCCGCATTATCGGGCGAAGAAAACATGATCAAAGCCTTTCAAAACAATGAAGACATCCACAAAAGTACCGCTGCAAAAGTATTTAATGTTCCTTTAGAAGAAGTAACTAAAGAACAAAGAAGCAATGCTAAAACAGTCAACTTCGGAATTATTTATGGCGTTTCTGCTTTCGGACTTTCAAATCAAACATCTCTTTCCCGAAAAGAAAGTGCCGAATTGATTGAAGCCTATTATGCTTCGTATCCAAAACTAAAATCGTACATGTCGAATCAAGTCGATTTTGCTCGGGAAAACGGTTATGTACAAACGGTTTTAGGACGACGTCGTTATTTAAAAGATATTAATTCGGCTAATATGATGGTTAAAAGTGGTGCCGAACGAAATGCTGTAAATGCTCCAATTCAAGGTTCTGCTGCTGATATTATCAAAATTGCTATGATTAATATTCACAAAAAACTATCCTCAAAGAATCCCGACGGTTCAGGATGGAAATCAAAAATGCTATTGCAAGTTCATGATGAATTGGTTTTTGATGTTCATAATTCGGAATTAGAAAAAATAAAACCTATAATTAAATATGAAATGGAAAATGCGTATAAACTCGATGTTCCTTTAGAAGTGGAAATAGGAGTTGGTAAAAATTGGTTGGAAGCGCATTAATTTGTTTGCATTTTAGAATATAAAAAAAGCTAGAAATTACTTCTAGCTTTTTTTATTTGTAAAAATTAATAATTATTCAATGACTAATGTTTTAGTAGCATTTCCATATTCTGTTCTAATTACAACAAGATAAGAACCTGATGTTAAATCAGAAGTGTTAATTTGATTTTCCGTAGTAGAAATAGTTTGATTTTTAACCACTCTTCCTAAATTATCATACACTTTTACAACTCCAGAATCTATATTTGTAGGCAAATCAATGTTAATGATTCCTTGAGATGGATTTGGATAAATTTTGAAAGCTTCAACATTGAATTCATCATTTCCTAGTGTAAAATTTGCCACAACAGTTCCGCAACTATCGCTTCCATGATAACCAATAATAAAATCTGATATTTTTCTTGCGTAAACAAGGTTTAAGGAATTAGCAGTTGCACTAAAAACATAATCATTAACATCGCCTGTAACTCTTGCTCTTGTTCCAATTATGGTTTGAACACCTGAAGCAACAGTATTGGAAGTTACTGTCCAATTCTGAATAGCATCAATAACTGGTTCTGAAAAACTACTGGTAAATGTTCTGTCTGTAAGATTTGTTCCATCAAAAATGACAACATCACCTGTACCGCCCATCGAAGTACCGTTAAAACCCATAGCCAACCAACCAGTTGACGGACCAATTAATGTCATCGTTACTAATGATGATGTCACATCAATTTTTACAGAATAATTAAGATTAGTAGAACTGTTAGAAGTTAAAGCAAGTGTGCCTGTAGAATAGGTTTGTCCGAAGCATGTCGAGACAAAAAATAAAGCAATTAAATTTAAAGTAATTTTTTTCATAGTTTTTTGTTTTTAAGTATTTCAATTAATTTATCATCGTCAGCAAGAATGGCGTAATCCAATGCCGAATTTCCTTTTTTGTCTTTAGTAATATAATCGGCATCAGCCTTTATTAATAAACTTGCAATGTCATAGTTTTTAAACTGAACAGCATATATCAAGGCAGTTGTTCCATTAGCATCTGTAGTATTCACATCTGCTTTTTTCTGAAGTAACAATTGTGCTATTTCATTATTATCTTTCACAATAGCCGCCATTAAAGGTGTTCCCATTTTGGTGCTGACATTTATATAGCTTCCCGAGTCAATTAATAATTTTGCCACTTCGTTGTTACCTCTATAAGTAGCTAAAACTAATGGTGAATACCCATCTTCATTTAAGACATGAAACGCATTTTGGTTTATTTTTAAAACTGCTTTTACTTGTTCAACAGTTCCTTTTCGGGCAATATCAAAAACATTGATTGCCTCTTGACCAAAAGCCAAATTTGCAAAAAACGTCATAAAAAGTATTAATTCTAACTTCTTCATGGTGTAAGCTATAGTAAGCAAATATATTTTAATATTTTAAAAAAACCAATAAATAGCGGTAAACAAATGGTAAACATTGAATAATATATAAAATTATAATTTCTTAGTCGACTCCCTTTTACGTAATTCTGTTTTCACGACAGCGGTTTTAAAAGTTAAAATCTCTTCTTTACTTTCCAATCGTTCAATTAATAAAGCGGCTGCAACTTTGCCAATTTCGGGTCCGTGTTGACTAACAGTTGATAAACTTGGCGACATTCTACGTGACCAAACACCATCGGCAAAACCAATAATCGAGAGTTCTTCTGGGATTTTAAGACCCTTTTTTAAACCCATTTTTAAAGCAGAAACTGAAGCATGTTCGTCTAAAGAAAAAATGCCGTCAACTTTATGGTTATCAAAAAATGCACTAAGTCGTTGATCAAAATCCGTATTATTATCCGTTAAAATAACCAAATCGTTATTTACTTTCAATCCTTTATTTTCAAAGGCTTTAAAAAATCCTTCTGTTCTCAATTTCCCTACACTTAAATTGTCAATTGCTGATAAAAGTGCAATTCTTTTGCAGTTTGAATTAATCAAATAATTTGTAGCATTTACAGCCGAATCAATATCATCAACAACAACTTTATCACAATTCACTTCATCTGAAGTTCTGTCAAACATAACAATCGGTGTACCTTCATTAATAATCGATTTAAAATGACCAAACTGTTGTAATTTTTGTGCTTCTTCAGAAATCGATAAAATAAAACCATCAATGGTTCCATTACTTAACATTTCGAGTGTGTTGATTTCTTTTTCAATTGATTCATTTGAAATACAAGTTATTACTTTATATCCTTTTTCATCAGCAACTTCTTCAATTCCACTAAATACTTTAGCAAAAAACGAATTCATAATATTAGGTATGATAACACCAATGGTTTTTGTAGAACGATTTTTTAAATTCAATCCAATTACATTGGGTTTGTAATTTTTCAATTTTGCATATTCTTGAACACGTTGTTTTGTTGGATCACTAATTTCAGGACTATCGTTTAACGCCTTAGAAACTGTTGAAACAGAAACTCCTAATTCTTTTGCAATTTGTTTTAAAGTAGCTTTCGATTTCATTTGTGAGTATATAAAATGTAAAAATAGCAAAAAAATAAATTAAAACAGATTGGTTTTTAATTAGAAGCGAAAGTTTTGGGATTTATCGGTTATCCATTTTCCCGCCTTTTGTTTCAATCTGTCATTGCGAGCTTGCGAAGCAATCACACAATAACAGGATTTCCACGTCAGTCGGGGCTACAACCAACCCTTTTTTGTGTCTATTGTCCTCTATTTAACTAGGATTTAGTTAAAAAACACAACTTAAAAAAAATAATTAAAATGCTATTTGCTTTTATAATAAATAGTTGTACTTTTGCAACCCCTTTTATTAGGGATGGAATGTTTAATTAAAAAAATATTATGGACGCATTAAGCTACAAGACACAATCTGCAAGCAAAGCCACTGTTACAAAAGAGTGGATCATTGTAGATGCTGATGGTCATAACTTAGGTCGTTTTGCTTCAAAAGTCGCTATGATTCTTAGAGGTAAATACAAGCCGAGTTATACACCTCACGTCGACTGTGGAGATAACGTAATTGTTATCAACGCAGAGAAAATCAACCTTACAGGAAATAAACTTGACGAAAAAACATACATTCGTCACACAGGTTATCCAGGAGGTCAAAGAAGTTTGACTGCAAAGGTTTTGCAATCAAAAAATCCTGCTTTACTAGTTGAAAAAGCAGTAAAAGGAATGTTACCAAAAAACAAATTGGGAGCTGAACTTTTCAGAAATTTAAATGTTGTTGTAGGAACTGAGCACAAATATGGTGCACAAAAGCCTAAAACAGTTAACCTAAACGATCTTAAGTAATGGCAACAATTCACAAAATCGGTAGAAGAAAATGTGCAGTAGCACGTGTATATGTTTCTGAAGGAACAGGACAAATTACGGTAAACAAAAAAGCGTTTACAACGTACTTCCCAACTGCAACTTTACAATACAAAGTATTACAACCTATGTCAATGACAGAAAATGTAACCAACTTTGATGTAAAAGTAAATGTTTATGGTGGTGGTTCAACTGGTCAAGCAGAAGCTGTAAGAATGGCATTAGCACGCGTAATGTGTGAAGTAGATGCTGAAAACAGAGCTATTCTTAAACCAGAAGGTTTATTAACAAGAGATCCAAGAATGGTGGAACGTAAAAAATTCGGTCAGAAAAAAGCTCGTAAGAGATTTCAATTCTCTAAACGTTAATACAACCCGTCTTGTCCATTGGATAAGACATCAGATTTATAAAATTTTAAAAACAATGTTGTTGTTGTCCCAATGCGTTGGGAAATTAGTTTAGCATCTAAATGAAGCCTATAGCCTAAAGCTTAAAGCTTAAAGCCAAAGGAACATTGCTAATCAACAGAACGTAAACTAGTACAAAAAATGTCAAACAAAGTTGAAGTAAAAGAATTACTAGAAGCAGGTGTTCATTTCGGACACATGACTAGAAAGTGGGATCCAAACATGGCTCCTTATATTTATATGGAACGTAATGGTATACACATTATCAATCTATATAAAACCGCAGCTAAAATTGAAGAAGCTAACGAAGCTTTGAAAAAAATTGCCGCATCAGGTAGAAAAATACTTTTCGTTGCTACCAAAAAACAAGCAAAAGATATTGTAGCTGAAAAAGCTGCAGCAGCAAACATGCCGTACATCACAGAAAGATGGCCTGGCGGAATGCTAACTAATTTTGTAACTATCCGTAAAGCTGTTAAAAAAATGGCAACTATCGATAGAATGAAAAAAGACGGAACTTTCATGACTTTGTCTAAGAAAGAGCGTTTACAAGTAGATCGTTTGCGTGCAAAATTAGAGAAAAACTTAGGCTCTATAGCCGAAATGTCAAGATTACCTGCTGCACTATTTGTAGTAGATATTAAAGCAGAACATATCGCAATAAAAGAAGCTCAAAAATTAAACATTCCAGTTTTTGCAATGGTAGATACAAATTCAGATCCTCGTGAAGTGGATTATGTAATACCTTCTAATGATGATGCTTCAAAATCAATTGATAAAATATTATCTTTAGTAACTGCTGCCGTTATTGACGGATTAGCTAATAGAACTTCTGATAAAGAAGGCGATGATGCTCCAGAAACAGAAACTCCACAAGAAACAACTGCTCAAGAAGTTGCTGCTGTTGTTGACTCGAGCGCTAGCGAACAGGCGGAGCAAACTGTTGTAGCTGAAGAAGTTGCTGTAGTTGAAGAAACTCCTGCTCCAGAAGTAGAAGCTGTAGTTGAAACTCCAGAAGTGGAAGCTACGGAAGATAAAACAGAAGAATAAAACAAAACAATTACGAATTACGAATTAGGAGTTATGTATGTTTTGCGTAATTCATAATTCGTAATTTATTTTAAAAGAATAGTCAAACTTAAATAATGGAAAAAATGGCAACAATTACTGCTGCAGACGTAAATAAATTAAGAACAATCACAGGTGCAGGAATGATGGACTGCAAGAAAGCATTAGTAGAATCAGATGGCGATTTTGATTTAGCAATTGAAAACCTTCGTAAAAAAGGACAAAAAGTGGCTGCAAATAGATCTGACAGAGAATCTACAGAAGGTGCTGCAATTGCAATTGTAAATGCAGACAAAACGGCTGGTGTGGTAATCACATTAAATTGCGAAACTGATTTCGTTGGAAAAAATGAAGGTTTCGTAAAATTAGCTACTGATTTAGCGAACCAAGCATTAAACTATACCACTAAAGAAGACTTTTTAGCATCTGATTTCAATGGAATTACAGTTGCTGAAAAATTAATTGAACAAACAGGTGTAATCGGTGAAAAAATCGAAATCAAATCTTTTGAAAAATTAGAAGGTACATTTGTAGGATCGTATATTCACGCAGGAAACAAAATCGCTACTTTAGTATCGTTATCAGCTAATGTTGCTGGTGGTGAAGAAGCAGCAAGAAACGTTGCAATGCAAGCTGCTGCAATGTCTCCAATCGCTTTGAACGAAGATGGTGTTGATGCTGATATCATAGCAAAAGAAATCGAAATTGCTAAAGACTTACTTCGTCAGGAAGGAAAACCAGAAGCAATGATCGAAAATATCGCTAAAGGTAAATTAGGTCGTTTCTTTAAAGACAACACTTTAGTAAACCAAGATTATATCAAAGATAGTTCTATGAGTGTTGCTAATTATATTAAATCTGTTGATGCTAATTTAGTTGTAACTGGATTTAGAAGAGCAGCTTTAGGATAATTTATAAGTACTCAGTACGATATAAAAGGTTAAAAGAATAAAATACAAAACCTCGTTTCTTTATTGAAGCGAGGTTTTTTTATACTTTGAAAACGGCTTAAAGGAAAAAATAAATTAAGTCAATTATTGTTCTTATAGAATCCCATAATGTGTACTTTGCGAAATTTTTTATTTTGAAATCAATTGCCCTAGCCCAGATAGCAGTGAAAATCCTTTTATGCAGTTTACGACTCGAGCGATAGCGAACAGGCGTAAGCAAATAAAAGATTGCAACGAATAGCTGGAAATAGCTTCTGATTGCTTCGTTCCTCGCAATGACAGCTTCAAAACAAAAACCCCGACTTCAAACGAAATCGGGGTTTACTATTTTAATTACTTCGTACTTTTAACTTCGTACTTCGTAAATACTAGTATCTATAATATTCCGGTTTAAACGGTCCATCAACGCCAACACCAATATAATCTGCTTGGTCTTTACGTAAAACTTCCAATTCAACACCTAATTTAGCTAAGTGCAACATGGCAACTTTTTCGTCTAAATGTTTTGGTAACATATAGACATCGTTGTTATATGCTGCGCTATTTTTCCACAACTCAATTTGTGCTAAAGTTTGGTTGGTGAATGAATTACTCATTACAAAACTTGGATGTCCAGTTGCACAACCTAAGTTAACCAAACGACCTTCAGCTAAAATAAGAATATCTTTTCCAGCAATAGTATATTTATCCACCTGAGGTTTGATTTCAACTTTTGACGCTCCGTGATTTCCATTTAACCAAGCCATATCAATTTCATTATCAAAATGACCAATATTACAAACAATAGTTTTGTCTTTCATTTGTTCAAAATGAGAACCTAAAACAATGTCTTTATTTCCAGTTGTAGTAATAATAATATCAGCAGTAGCAATAACCGTGTTTAATTTTTTAACTTCAAATCCGTCCATCGCAGCTTGTAAAGCACAAATTGGATCAATTTCAGTTACTGTTACAATAGAACCAGCACCTCTAAACGAAGCTGCAGTTCCTTTACCAACATCACCGTAACCACAAACAATTACTCTTTTTCCAGCTAACATAATATCAGTTGCTCTACGAACAGCATCAACTGCACTTTCTTTACAACCGTATTTGTTATCAAATTTCGATTTAGTAACCGAATCATTTACATTTATTGCAGGCATTGGTAACGTTCCTGCTTTTACTCTTTCGTATAAACGGTGAACTCCAGTTGTAGTTTCTTCTGATAAACCTTTAATTCCAGCAACTAATTCCGGAAAACGGTCAATAACCATATTGGTTAAATCACCACCATCGTCTAATATCATGTTCAATGGTTTTCTGTCTTCACCAAAAAATAATGTTTGCTCAATACACCAATCAAAATCTTCTTCGTTCAAACCTTTCCAAGCGTAAACCTGAATTCCAGCAGCAGCAATTGCAGCAGCAGCCTGATCTTGTGTAGAGAAAATGTTGCAAGAACTCCAAGTCACTTCTGCACCCAAAGCAATTAAAGTTTCAATTAAAACCGCAGTTTGAATAGTCATATGTAAACATCCTGCAATACGAGCATCCTTTAAAGGTTGTTCGTCTTTGTATTCTGCTCTAAGAGCCATTAAACCTGGCATTTCTGCTTCGGCTAATTCAATTTCTTTTCTTCCCCAAGCCGCAAGCGAAATATCTTTCACTTTAAAAGCTACATAAGGTAATGTTTGTGTACTCATCTATTGTGTATATTTGTTTTTTTTAATAATGGCGCAAAATTACGAAATAACTTTTTATTTTTTCAACTATTTTTGTTATTTTGTGAATTGTTCAAGAAGATAACCTTTTGATAAACAATTAAATATTCTTATTGGAAGCAATTTTCCCGAGTTACTAAGCAACAATTATGTTTTTTAAAGCTTTATCCTGCTTTACGCTATATCTGTCATTGCGAGAAACGAAGCAATCTTTTGTAGGATTGCCACGTTCCTCGCAATGACAGGATACCGCTGCAATCAGGGCTAGAAACCTAACTTTACTATGGCATTTTATAAATTAATACAAATAAAGCAAAACACTACATTATATCTTTGGAAAATAACCGAAGATTTCGACACGCTTTTTCGGCAAGTACAACTCAAAGATGTTTCGTTAGCACGTTTAGACGGAATGAAATCGGAAAGTCATAAAAAAGGGTTTTTAGCAGTGCGAATGTTATTACAACATATTGGTTGTAGTGATTATGATTTAAATTATGACCAATTCGGTAAACCGTATCTTAAAACTAAAGATTGTGACACTGAGCCAGTCGAAGTGTCGATTTCACATTCACACGAATTTTCAGGAATTGTAATTAGTGATGAAAATGTGGGTTTAGATATAGAATTATTAAAAACAAAAACACTCAAAATTGCTTCTCGTTTTATGGATGTTTCACATTTAGAAAGTCTTAACGAAACCGATCAATTAAAAAAAGCAACGGTTATATGGGGAATTAAAGAATCTATTTTTAAATTAAAAAACGAAATCGGAATTAGTTTTCCCAATCATATTTCGGAAACACCTTTTGTATTTGAAGATAAAAAAACGAATGCAAGATTAATTTTCAACAATAAAACAGCGTGTTTTGAAACGGTGTTCGATTCAATAGAAGATTATATCTATGTTTGCGCCTTTGAAGCCAATAAAAAAGTACCATCAGCGTAAATATACCTTAAATCCGTTTCATAGGCGTTCCAAAAAAATGAAAAGCATCTACAATCAAATACTACAATCAAAATCCAAAGACGAAAAACTCTTGGCGTTACTTCTCGATCCCGACAAGTTAACGTTAGATAATAATGCTGCTTTGATTGAAAAAATAAATCAATCGCCTGCAACGCATCTTTTTGTAGGTGGAAGTTCTTTCAACGGAAATCATTTAGATGAATTAATCAAAGAATTAAAATCAAAAATTAAATTACCTATTTTACTTTTTCCTGGTAATCCTTCACAAATTTCTGCCGAAGCAAACGGAATTTTATTTTTAACTTTATTATCAGGTAGAAATCCCGATTATTTAATTGAACACCAAATAAATGCAGTTCCAATTCTTAAAAAAACAAAATTAGAAGTCATTTCTACAGGTTATATTCTAATCGAAAGTGGGAATCAAACTGCAGTTGAAAAAGTGACCAAAACAAAACCCTTAAACCGAAATAATTCCGATTATGTTCTACAAACAGCTCAAGCTGGCGAATTTATTGGAAATAAATTAATCTATCTCGAAGCAGGAAGTGGTGCTAAACTATCGGTTCCAACAGAAATGATAACATTGGTTTCTAAAAATATTTCGATTCCTTTGGTAGTTGGTGGTGGAATTTGTTCACATCAAGAAATACAAAACGCATACAAAGCTGGAGCCGATTTAGTTGTTATTGGAACTGCTTTCGAAAATGATATAAATTTTTTTAATGGATGATTGATTTTTTACTTTCACAATATAAAAACACACCTGTAATTCAAATTATTTTTGAGTTAATAGCTTTTGTATTTGGAATAATTAGTGTTTTTTGTGCAAAAAAGGAAAGTATTTGGGTTTATCCAACAGGTTTAATAGCAACAATAATAACAGTTTATTTGCTCTATAAAGCTAAATATTTTGGTGATATGACTATGAATTTTTATTATTCTATCATGAGTATTTATGGTTGGTATAAATGGAAGTCAAAATCAAAGCAACCCGATTTAAAAATTACAAGAACAACGATTAAAGAAAAAAAAATCGGAGTCGGATTATTCTTCTTAACTTTAATTATTTCGTATTTAGTTTATGTTTATTTCAATTATAAACTTGAAATTCCTAATTATATTGATATTTTTACATCAGGAATATTTTTTACAGCAATGTGGTACATGGCGATTAAAAAAATAGAAAACTGGACATTATGGATTATTGGTGATGTAATAGCAGTTCCTTTATTTGCCTATAGAGGTTTAGGTATGCTATCATTACAATATCTAATTTTTACAATTTTAGCAGTGTTAGCTTATTTAGAATGGAAGAAAATCTTAAACAATTACCAACAGAAATAATAAAGATTGCAATTTACGGACCAGAATCAACTGGAAAAACTACGCTGTCAAAACAATTGGCAGCTGCGTTTAATACCATTTGTATTGCTGAGTTTGCACGTGATTATCTTCAAGAAAAATGGAATTCAACTAAACAAATTTGCTCTCAAGAAGATTTAATTCCAATTGCAATTGGACAAACCAAATTAGAAAATGACGCTTTAGCAAATGCAAATCAAATTTTATTTTGTGATACCAATGTCTTAGTCACAAAAGTTTTTTCGGAAATCTACTATAATGCTTGTGATACGAATATTGAAAAAGCAGCTAAAAAGCACAAATATGATTTAATTTTTCTAACCGATGTTGATGTTCCTTGGGAAAAAGATGACTTAAGAGATAAACCAGAAGAAAGAGTAAAAACACTCTTACTTTTCGAACAAGCACTAATTGAAAATCAAAAACCCTATATCAAAATTTCAGGAAATGCTGATGAGCGATTGACAAATGCGGCTAAAATTGTAACCGATTTAATTAAAGCAAAAAAAATAGGTTTTAACTCGTTTGATTATATTCAAATTTATAATCGAAATATTTCTATGGATGTTTTAATCAGTCAGTTTGAAATTTTAAAAAATGGAATTCCAAAAGTAAATCTAGATAGACCAGCCAAAACAAAAGATGGAATTATGGCTTTATCTGAAGAAGAGGCAATTTATTTTTCTAATTTTTTTGATGATAAAAAAAATAATTTGAAACTCAAGAAGTTTGTTCCAGCCTCTGGAGCTGCTAGTAGAATGTTTAAATTTTTAACTGAATTTTTAACTGAATTTAAATTAGGTGAAGAGAGTATTAATGCTTACATAAATCGTAAGAAAGAAAAAAATTTACCTATTTTTCTAGTTGCAAAAGAAAAATTTCCTTTTTTTAGTGAAGTTTTAGATGCTACTAAAAAAGCGTTTCCTGATTTTGATACTTGGACCAAAGACACCAAAGATTTTGCATTTATTAAAACAATGCTTTCTGCTAATAATTTTGATTTTGCTAATAAACCTAAAGGTGTTTTGCCATTTCATAAATACGATAATTTTATTTCGACAGCAATTGAAGAGCATCTGAATGAATGTGCTTTTTATGCAACAACCAATAAACAATCAAATCTTCATTTTACGGTTTCAGAAGAACATCAAGAAAGTTTCGAAACCATAATTGATGCGATAAAAGCTAAAATAGAGAAGAGAAAAAACGTTGTAATAAATATTAAATATTCATACCAAGACAAATCAACCGATGGCATAGCTTTTAATTTGGACAACAGTCCTTTCAGAGATGAAAATAACAATTTAGTTTTTCGACCAGGTGGACATGGTGCTTTAATTGAAAATTTGAATAATTTAAATGCCGATATTGTATTTGTTAAAAACATTGATAATGTTATCCAAAATCATATTGAAACTATTACTTTATATAAAAAAGCTTTAGGTGGAATTTTAATTCAATACCAAGAAACAATTTATAATTTTTTAAATGCATTAAATCAAGAATCAATTTCAAAAGAAATAATTTTTGAAATTGAAGATTTTTTAAACTCAATATTAAATATCTCACTAATAGAAGATTTTTCAAAATTTACAAAAGAAAGCAAAATCGAATTTTTACAAAATATATTAAATCGTCCAATTCGGGTTTGTGGAATGGTGAAAAACGAAGGTGAACCGGGAGGTGGCCCATTTTGGGTAACTGATAAAAAAGGAAATACATTTTTGCAAATAGTCGAATCGTCTCAAATCGATACAAACGACCAAGTTCAAATAAAAACACTAGAAAATGCAACACATTTTAATCCGGTTGATTTAGTTTGTGGCATTAAAGATTATAAAGGACACTATTTTGATTTGAAAAAGTTTGTTAATCCAAATACTGGATTTATTGTTGAAAAACAAAAAAACGGGAAACCTTACAAAGCGTATGAACTTCCCGGACTTTGGAATGGTGCTATGGCAAAATGGTTAACTGTTTTTGTTGAAGTTCCTTTAATTACTTTTAATCCTGTTAAAACGGTGAACGATTTACTAAAACCAGCACACCAACCACAATAAAATGGATGCAATTAAAATTCTTTCTGAACTAACATACAAAGCCGTTAGAAGTAGCGGTGCTGGTGGTCAAAATGTAAATAAAGTAGCTTCTAAAGTGGTGTTAACTTTTGATTTACTCCATTCATTTGTTTTAAATGAAGATGAAAAAATAAGAGCTCTTAAAAAGTTAAAATCCAAATTGACATTAGACGGAATCTTAATTTTAAACTGTGATGAAGATCGAAGTCAGCTTAAAAATAAAGGCATAATTACCAAACGATTTTTAGAAATAATAGAAAAAGCTCTGGTACTGCCAAAAGAACGTAAAGCAACCAAAATTCCGAGAAGTGTTATCGAAAAACGGTTAAAAGATAAATCTTCAGTTGCAGAAATTAAACAAAATCGCAAAAAACCAGAGCTATAGATTTTTGTTATTTAATAGTAATAACTTAAAATTTATAATTACTTTTGCATCGTCTCAAAAGGGGTGCTCTAAATTACGAGCTGAGATTATACCCAATGAACTTAGAACAGGTAATGCTGTTTAAGGATTAGACAAAAAACTAATGTGAACGTTAGTTTAATGTCAAGAGTATCATTTAATTTTAACTAAGAATAATTACCTCTTTTTATTTGTAAATTTTTTTATGAATGAAAATTTTATTTAAACGAAAAGCCAAAAGCCAAAAGCCAAAAGCCATTAGATTACTATTACCTATTGCCTATTGCCTATTTTCTATTGCCTCCTTTTCACAAGAAAAACCCAAAGACAGCATTAACCAACTCGATGAAGTTTTAGTTGCTGCAATTCGTGTCAACAAAAAAATACCAATTACTTTTTCAGATGTGAATAAAAAGGAGTTAGCGTCACGAAATTTAGGTCAAGACATTCCGATTTTATTAAATTATTTACCATCTGTTGTGACAACTTCAGATGCTGGAAACGGATTTGGTTACACCGGAATTCGTGTCCGTGGAAGCGATGCAACTCGAGTTAACATTACTATCAACGGAATTCCTTACAACGACTCAGAAAGTCATGGCACCTTTTGGGTGAATATGCCCGATTTTGCTTCGTCTGTAGAAAGCATTCAATTGCAACGTGGTGTTGGAACATCAACAAATGGATCTGGCGCTTTTGGGGCAAGTTTAAATATGTTAACCGATTCGTATTCTTTAAAAAGCTTAGGAGAAATTGCCAATTCGGTTGGTAGTTTTAATTCACGAAAACATACGGTTAAATTTAGTTCAGGATTACTAAATAATCAATTCGAATTAGCAGGAAGATTGTCGGTTATTAAATCGGATGGTTTTATTGACAGAGCATCGTCAAATTTAAAATCGTATTTTTTACAAGGAACTTATGTTGGCAAAACAAGCTTAATTAAAGCTTTAGTTTTTGGAGGAACAGAAAAAACATACCAATCTTGGAACGGAATTGATGGAGAAACACTACAAAATGATAGAACTTTTAATTCGGCAGGATTTTTTACAGATGAATTTGGGAACACACGGTTTTATGATAATGAAACCGATAATTACCAACAAGATCATTATCAATTGCATTGGAATGAAAAACTTTCTGAAAAATGGAATACTAATTTAGCATTTCATTACACTAGAGGGAAAGGATTTTTTGAAAATTATAAAGAAGATGCCGATTTTTTTGAATATGGATTAACGCCTGTAGGAACTGAAACTGCAACCGATTTGATTCGACAAAAATGGTTAGACAATGATTTTTACGGAACTACATTTTCTTTAAATTATAAAAGCAAAAATGTAGATTTTATCTTTGGTGGCAGTTGGAATAAATACGAAGGGAATCATTTTGGTAAAGTAATTTGGGCTCGTTTTGCATCTACAAGTGAATTAGGCGATACCTATTATGATGATTTTGGAATTAAAACAGACGGAACAATTTTTGCAAAAGTTAATTATCAAATAACAAAAAAAATAAATCTTTTTGGCGATTTGCAGTATAGAAATGTAAATTATAAAGCCAACGGTGTTCAAGCTGATTTTGTTAATGACACTTTTGATTTTTTTAATCCAAAAGCGGGTTTTAATTACACAATTAATAGTATAAATACGGTTTACTTTTCGTATGCAAGAGCTAATAGAGAACCCAACAGAACCGATTATGAAGGAGGAAATGCAAAACCCGAAAAGTTAAACGATTTTGAGTTGGGTTGGCGTTTTAATTCTGATAAAGTAAAATGGAATACCAATATTTATTATATGTTGTATAAAGATCAATTAATATTAACCGGAAATTTAGACGATGTTGGTAATCCAATTCGATCCAATAGTGAAAAAAGTTATCGATTAGGATTGGAAGTTGATGCAACGATTTCTATTTCAAAAAAAGTAATTATTCGTCCTAATTTTACTTTAAGTACAAACAAAAATGTTGATTTAAAAGTAGCAGATGTTACTTTGGGCAACAAAGAAATTGCTTATTCTCCTAGTATAATTGTGGGAAATAGTTGGAACTACAAACCAATTGAAAGTATTCAGATTTCTTGGTTGCAAAAGTTTGTTGGAAATCAATATATGAATAATATTGAATCTCCACAAGCCGAATTGCCAGACTATTTTGTAAATGATTTGAATGTTAGTTTAGAGATTAACCCAAAATCTGTTTTTAAATCAATTGTTTTTTCTGGATTAATAAATAATATTTTTAACAAAAAATACAGTTCAAATGGTTATATGTTTGATATTTATCCTTACTATTATCCACAAGCGGGAACTAATTTTTTAATAGGAATCAATTTGAATTTTTAATTAAAAATTCTAATATTAGATGCTGTTACTTCTGTTCTGTATTGTTTTAATGTATAAGGCTTGCCCGGACTTTGACCTGTAAATAAATTATATTTTGCATCATCACAAGGACAAATAGCTTCAATTCCATTTAACGTTAAAGTAGAACAATTTGATAAACTCTGATTAGGACAAGCGCCATCATAAGCTAAAAATCCACTTCCGGTATTAAAAACTATTAAACCTCTAATTCCGGCTCCTGCAATATCTACTTTAAGCGCATTTCCAGCAAATTGCAAAGTACTATATTGAGGAAGATTCCTATTTAAGTCAACTGTAAAACCATAATTTGGTAAATACGGATTGTCATTATTAACTCTGTCTTTACTACAACTACAAATTAATGCAGCAACAAATACAATTGATAAAATTTTTTTCATTTCATTTTTCTTTAAAATAATTGTTGAACAAGATTTAATTGTTTAACTTTGTATAACATTATTGCACAAAATTAAGCATTAAATTAGTAAATAGATATATCTTTGAAAAAAGAAATCCCGTTCCGATGGGATTTTTTCTATTTTAATATAACGTTAAACAATTTGATTTTGTATTTAATAAATATAATAATAGCTGCTATTATTGAAACAATTTCAGAATAGAAGTAAATAAATGAAATGAAATTATGAGTAACATATCGTACTACACCGTAGAAGGATTAAAAAAATTAAGAGAAGAATTAGATCATTTAAAAAGCGTCATGCGCCCAAAAGCATCTCAAGATATTGCTGAAGCTAGAGATAAAGGAGATTTATCTGAAAATGCTGAATATGATGCAGCAAAAGAAGCTCAAGGAATGTTAGAAATGCGAATAGCAAAATTAGAAGAAGTAAATTCTAATGCTCGATTGATTGATGAAAGTCATTTAGATACTTCAAAAGTATTGGTATTATCTAATGTAAAGATAAAAAACCAAACCAATGGAATGGAAATGAAATACACGTTAGTAGCTGAAAGTGAAGCCGATTTAAAAACGGGTAAAATTTCAGTTACTTCACCAATTGGAAAAGGCTTATTAGGAAAGTCGGTAGGAGAAATAGCCGAAATTATAGTGCCAAACGGGACATTAAAATTTGAAGTATTAGAAATTTCACGCGATTAAGTCATTGTGAGAAATGGAGCAAACTCTTAACTTATATTTAAAAAAATGAGCAGTATCTTCACTAAAATAGTAAACAATGAAATTCCTTGTTATAAAATAGCTGAGGATGAAAATTATTTGGCTTTTTTAGATGTAAATCCAAATGCAAAAGGACACACACTTTGTATTCCTAAACAAGAAATCAATAAAATATTTGATATTGAGGATGATTTGTATATTGGTTTAATGCAGTTTTCAAAAAAAATTGCTACTGCTCTTGAAAAAACAATTCAATGTAAACGAGTTGGAATGGCTGTTATAGGATTAGAAGTTCCTCATGCCCACGTACATTTAATTCCGTTAAACGATATGGATGAAATGCGTTTTCAAAACAAAGTGTCTTTAACTAAAGAGGAATTTGAAGTATTAGCAATAAAAATTAAAGAAAATTTATAATTAACACAAAACTGTAAATGCGAAATTTATTAATTGTATTTAGTTTGTTTGTTTTGAATTTTGTTGTTGCCCAAAGTACCTCCGAGTATGAAGTTATTGATAAAAAAATAGATTTAATTTCTGAAAATTCTGAGTCATCAACCACATTTATTGCTAATTATATTTCAAAAAACTTTACAACAAACAACGACAAATTAAGAGCAGCCTTTTACTGGACAGCATCTAACATAAGTTATGATGTTGAAAATATGCTTAATCAAAAGCCACAAACATCAGAAGAAAAAATTGCTAATGTTTTACGAACTAAAAAAGGAGTTTGTATGCATTATGCGGAGTTGTTTAAAGATATTGCTAGTAAGTTGGGAATCGAAATTGTTCTTATCGAAGGTTACACAAAAACGAACGGAAAAGTAGCACCATTATCACATGTTTGGTGTGCTTCAAAAATAGATGAAAAATGGTATTTGTTTGATCCAACTTGGGGAGCAGGTTATTTAGAAAATGAAAAATATGTTAAAAAATTAAACAATAAATTTTACAAAGTAGAACCAAAAAGTTTAATTTCTTCTCACATGCCTTTTGATTATTTATGGCAATTTTCAGAATATCCGATTACTAATCAAGAATTTTACGATGGTAAAGCTGTATCAGAAAACAATCGTGAGTTATTTAATTTTACTAATGAAATAATTACTTTTCAAGGTTTGTCAGATATAGAAAAAGCCAAAACTAGTGCTGAAAGAATTGAAAAAAATGGATTAAAGAACAAATTAATTTCTGATCGATTGGATTTTCAGAAAAAGAAAATTGACTATGAAAATCAAAAAATTAATTATAAAAATCAAAACGATAATAATGCTAAAATTCAAGTAATTGTAGCCAATTTAAATAAGTCTAACGCACTTTTAATGCAATTTTTAAAATACAGAAGCACTAAATTTACTCCATTGCTTTCGGATGAAATGATTAAAGAAAAAATACAAACTCCGTATGATATGATTTCACAATGTCAAAATGAGATAAATGAAATTAACGATGTTCCAAAAGAAAATGCAGCCAATTTTAAAACTTTAAAAACAGCAATTAGTACCTCAAAAAGTAATATTGAAACACATTTAAATTTTGTAAATGACTACTTGTCAAAAGACAAAACCGAAAGAGGGAAAATGTTCTCAAAATCAATTACTGTTAGAAAATAGTTACCAGTTTTTTCTAAAACTCATTTGCATTGTTGTACCTTTTCCAATTTCAGAATTCAATACTTTAATTTTACCTTTATGGTATTCTTCTACTATTCTTTTTGTAAGTGATAATCCCAATCCCCAACCACGTTTTTTTGTAGTAAAACCAGGTTCAAAAACTCTTTTAAATTGATTTTTTGGAATCCCTTTCCCAGAATCTTTAATTTGTATTTTTACAAATATTCCATCATTTTCTATACTAATTTTTAGTTTTCCTCTTCCTTTCATTGCATCAATTGCATTTTTCATTAAGTTTTCGATAGTCCAACTGTATAAAGCCGAATTTAAAGAAATTTCAATAGGCGATTTTGGCGCTGTAAAACTAAATTCCACCTGATTGGAAAATCGTGATTTTAAGTATTCAAATGACAAGCGCGTTTCTTCAATAATGTTTTTTGATTCCAATATCGGTTCGGAGCCAATTTTAGAAAATCGATCGGTAATGGTTTGTAAACGATTGATGTCTTTTTCAATTTCTGTAATGGTTGTTTCATCCACATTATCGGCTTTCATAATTTCGAGCCAACCAATTAACGACGATAAAGGCGTTCCAATTTGATGCGCTGTTTCTTTGGCCATTCCAGCCCAAAGTTTATTCTGAGTCGCCATTTTGGTGCTTTTGTAAAAATTGTAAACTACAGCACCAAATAGAAAAATAATCAATAATAAAGCAATTGGATAGTATTTTAATTTATTTAGCAAAGAGGAATCGCCATAGTAAACTAGATGATATTCATTGGGTGCATATTGAACTTTTATTGGATTATTTTGCTTTTTAATAGAATTTAAAAATGCTTTAACTTTAATGCTGTCATTTTCAATATCGCCAATATTTAAACTACTAATAATTTTACCTTTTGAATCGGTTAAGATTAATGGAATATTTTTATTTTTTTCTAGTATAAAAGATGGAAGTTCAATTTCTGTATCAACATTAGCAGTCATTAAACTTTTTTGTGCCTTAGCCCAAAGTTCCATTTTATTTCGTTCTTCATTTTTAAAAATTTGAAAAAAAGTGTACGTATTCCATAAGATAAGTGATACAATTACAAATGAAGCAATGATAATTATCCAACGAGTTGTGTTTCTTCTTTCAGAAAATTGCATGTAGAAATTTTTCTTTAAAAGTAAGTAAAAGACAAGAAAAAAGAAACAAGAAGTAAGAATTTTTCGTTTACCCTACTATTTTTTCTTTTTTCTTTTCTCTTTGTTCTTTAGTCTCATAATTTCTATCTTTGTAAAAATTCGAATTTTATGTTAACCATTGATCCTAAAGAAGTTTCAACAACCAAATTGCAAGGTTATTTACAAAGTGCAATTGGTCCGCGACCTATAGCTTTTGCTAGTACTTTAGATAAAAAAGGAAAGCCAAATTTATCGCCGTTTAGTTTTTTTAATATTTTTAGTGCTAATCCGCCAATTTTGGTTTTTTCGCCTGCTCGACGAGTTCGGGATAATTCGATAAAACACACTTTAATTAATTGTCAAGAAACAGGTCAAGTGGTAATTAACGTAGTGAATTTTGATATTGTGCAGCAAGTATCGTTATCGAGTACCGAATATCCCGAAGGTGTAAACGAATTTTTAAAATCGGGTTTAACTCAAATTCCATCCGAAGTTGTAAAACCCTATCGTGTTGCTGAGAGTCCAGTGCAATTTGAGTGTAAAGTTATCGAAATTATAGCGTTAGGAAAAGAAGGCGGAGCAGGAAATATGATTATTTGTGAAGTGTTAAAAATGCATATTAACGAAACAATTTTGGATAATAACGGTAGTATTGATCCAGTAAAAATAGATTTGGTTTCTCGTTTAGGTGGCAATTGGTATTCAAGAGCTAATAAAGGTTTGTTTGAAGTTGAAAAACCTTTAACAACATTAGGAATTGGAGTTGATTTTATTCCTGATTTTATTAAAGAAAGTACTGTTTTTAATGGCAACGATTTAGGAAAATTAGGAAATGTAGAAGCCTTGCCAACAAGTGAAGAAATTACTATATTTGTAAAACAAAATTTTGAAGTTAAAGGTGTTTTAAGTGCTGATGATGAAGTAAAAAAGCACCAATTAGCTAAAGAATATTTAGATAAAAATGAAGTACTAACCGCTTGGAAAGTACTTTTAGCAAAACAATAAATAATTATACTATGGAAATTTCAGGAAAAGTAAAAGTCGTTGGCGATGAACAACAAGTAAGTCCAACATTTAAGAAAAGAGAATTGGTAGTTACTACAGATGAGCAGTATCCGCAAAGTATCATGATTGAATTCGTTCAAGATAAAAGCGATTTATTAAATACTATTTCGGTTGGTGAAAATGTAAAAGTTTCTATCAATCTGGGAGGAAGAGAATGGGTTAATCCGCAAGGAGAAACCAAATATTTTAATTCGATTAAAGGTTGGAGAATTGAGAAACTACAATCAGAAACTCCAGCCAATGCCCAAATGCCTCCAGTTCCTGCAGCTGAAGCGTTTGCACCAGCAACTGATTTTAAAGAACAGGAACACGACGATTTACCTTTTTAAGAAGCATGAACGCTTCGCTGAAAGACCGCTTCGCTGCAAGAAAAAAGAATATAAGTCTTACTTCTTTCAGTGTAACGGTCTTTCTTCTTTTATCTTAACACATGTATTTTTTAACGAAAGAACTTTATTTTCCTCCTGTTTCAGAAGCATCTTACGAAGGTATTTTAGCTGTTGGAGGTGATTTATCTGTTGATCGATTGCTCTTGGCATATCAAAACGGAATTTTCCCATGGTATAATCAAGAAGAACCGATTTTTTGGTGGTCGCCGTCAGAGCGAATGGTTGTTAATCCGAATGAATATAAAATTTCAAAAAGTTTAAGAAACATCTTAAATCGAAATGTTTTTGAAGTAACAATCAATACCAATTTTAAAGAAGTAATTTTAAATTGTCAAAAAGTAGTACGAAAAGGTCAAGATGGAACATGGATTTCAGGTGACATTATACAATCGTATTCTAAACTTCATGAAATGGGTAAAGCTTTGTCAGTTGAAGTATGGCAAAACAACGAATTAGTTGGTGGTTTGTATGGTGTTGATTTAGGTCATGTTTTTTGTGGTGAAAGCATGTTTTCTAAAGTGCCAAATGCTAGTAAAATTGCTTTTGTAAAACTGATTGACTATCTAAAACAAAACAATTACAAATTATTAGATTGCCAGGTTCACAACGATCATTTAGAAAAATTAGGTGCTTTTGAGATTTCCCGTGATTTATTTATGACGATTTTGAAATCATAAAAAAAAGTATTTTTAAAAACAGTTCTCGATATATTTTTTGTTCCGATTCTCTATACAAAAACACTCGAACAGACGTTTTTAATAATGGAATTCAACTAGTTATTTATACAATAATAGTATAAAAACTGAATTTTCCACTGAACACTGAACACTGAACACTGAACACTGAACACTATTCCTGCGTCCAACAATCAACAACATGATCATTTACCATTCCGGTTGCTTGCATGTGAGCGTAAACTACAGTTGAACCAACAAATTTGAATCCGCGTTTTTTTAAATCCTTACTAATTTCGTCAGAAAGCGGTGTAGTTGCTGGAACTTCTGATAACGATTTTCTGTTGTTTTGAATTGGTTTTCCATTAGTAAAATTCCAAATGTAGTTGGAGAAACTACCAAATTCTTCCTGTATTTTTATAAAAGAAATGGCATTGGTTATTGTGGCTTTAATTTTTAATTTATTTCTGATAATTCCTTCGTTTTTTAATAATTGTTGTACTTCATAATCATCAAAAACAGCAACAACTTTATAATCAAAATTAGCAAAAGCCATTCTGAAGTTTTCTCTTTTTTTCAAAATCATGTGCCAACTCAATCCCGCTTGAAACGTTTCCAAAATCAAAAATTCAAATAATTTATCATCATCATAAACTGGTTTCCCCCATTCGTTATCGTGATAATTTCGATATAAATCGTCTTTTTCGCACCAAGCGCAACGGTTTTTTGTTTGCATAATTATTTACTATGAATATATTTATCTATTACCGAATGTCCTAAATAAATGAAAGGAGTCATCAAAATAGCGATAATTAATTTTACAAAATATCCAGTAAATGCAGACGCAATATAAACTTCGGTTGTCATTTTTCCGGTCATCCAAAAGGCAATTCCAAGAACTATAAAACTATCAAATAATTGTGAAATAACTGTTGATCCTGTACTTCGCAACCAAATCATTTTGTTTCCAGTTTTCTTTTTAAAGAAATGAAAAATAGTAACATCTATTAATTGCGATACTAAAAAAGCAGTTATACTACCAACTATAATCCACATGCTTTGACCAAAAACACCATTAAATTGAAAATCACTTACTAAACCTTCGCCTTTTACAGCTGGAATTTTTAAAGCAAAATAGAGCAGAACAAAACAATAAGCAATTAAACTAGCTGTAATTAGAGATAGTTTTTTCACACCTTTTTCACCAAAATATTCGTTTATTAAATCGGTTGTGATAAAAACAATTGGCCAAGGTAAAATACCAATACTCATTACAGTCGAACCAACGTGAATTAATTTTCCACCAATAAGTTCGGCTACAATAGCATTAGTAATAAACAGCCCAGCAAGAATTACATAAACTGTGTCTTTTTTGGATTGAAACATTGTAACGAGTTTTTAATGGTTTATCTAATAATCATCATAACCATTATAAAAATTATTTTGTGGTTTCACTTTTTCAAAACTGGCTCTTGGATGATTTTCATTTATTTCTTTATTGATGATCGTTTCTAACATTTTAGCTATGTTATCTTCTTCATTAATAGCTTGAACAGGAAAAACTTTATACGCCAATGGATTAATTTCATTATTTTCTGTAATAAAAGCAATAGAGTGAAGCTCTTTTTCGCTTGTTTTTGATTTTTTAATTTTCTTTTCGATTTTATAAAAGTAGAAAGTAACTTTTTTATCTTTTACATCCACAAGTCGTTTTTCTATAAATGCGATAGAGTCTTTTTCTTTAGGATTTATAAAATTAATTAAAGCAGCTTCTGCAATTTCGTCATTGTTAAAAGTGACTAATTCTTTTTTGTTGTTATTTATAAGTAACTGAATTGCAGCATATTTTGTTTTTGGATTGTAGAATGTTTTTTGAATTTCTTCATCATTAATTTTATTATTGATGATATCCAATCGAAGTAATTCTAAATTCAATTGTTCAATATCTAATTGTTTTATTTTTTGGATTAAATTGGAGATAGACGATTCTGTTGGAAAATGATAAAGTAAATTAATGTAGTTTATTAAATCTGAAACTGGAGCAGTATCATTGACGTAATTGTAATCTTCGTTTTCATCATCGATATTTTCAACAACTGCTTCAACAGCTGTATCTTCAGCATCATCAACTATGTCATCGATATTTTCTGTAGTGTATTTTTCTTCTTTATTGTGATTGTTTTTTTCGTTCCAACTCAATACTCTTTTGTATTTTAATTTGGCATTGGTCAGAATCATTTTTTTATACGAATTGATCTTTTTAGTTTGAACAAAATTGGTATCTAAAAGCGAATTACAAAATTCAATTATCGGACCATTATATTCATTAATAGTATAAAATTGAAAAATTTTTGGAAACAATTCTTTGCTGTTTTCAGGATCTTGAGAGAATCTATTGAAAAGCGAATGGATTTCATATTGCTCATCAGAAATAGGTAAATCGTATTCTAATAATGCTAGAATTTTTTTATAACCTAACTTCGATTTTTGATTGGCAAGTGCATTCAAAACACTAATTTGTAATGTTGTTTTTGTGTTGTCTTTTTTATAATATTCTTCTAAAAATTCAACCACTTTTGGATCTTGAATAAATCCAATTTTTTCTATTAGTGTGCCAATTGCATCGGTTTCAGTTTCTTTAAATTTAAAGGTATTGATAAACTCTTTTACCGATTCAAAATCTTTTTTAACAATGTCAAGTTCATGAATAGATTTAAAAGCAGAATAGCGAATAGTATCTTTCTCGCTTTTGGCATCATTTATAAAAACAGCGATTTTGTTATCAAATACAGAAAATTTGCTTTTGGATGTTGTTTCTAATGAATTATATGTTTTTTCAATAAATCCATCATCATTTTTGTAGTTTTTATCTACCAAAGTACTCAACATATAATACGAATCTTCTTTGAATAGAATTTTGTATTTAATTGCTTGAACCGAATTTGGTTTGGATACTAAAGCATTAAAGGTATGCGTATTTTTTTCTTTATCAAAAACAACACTTTCGTTGAGCATTTCATATGTGTTTTCTTTGTCTTTGATAAGTTTTGACCATTGCGATTTTGAAAATCCTTTTTTAGAGTTTACTGCAATTTTTAATAAAGAGGACTCATTGTCATAATAACGGTCTTCATCATATTCATCATCATAATTATAATTTTCGGCGAAATAATCTTCATCTTTTAAGAAGAATTTTCTAAAATTCACTTTAATTGAATCGATGGTATTTACACTTTCGTACTTAGAATATTTATAAAAGATTAAATTTATGTTTTTACCTGAATCTGATTTAAATGCAAAATCAGTTCTATTGGAAAGAAAAGTGTTTTTTGATTTGAAATTTTGTGGAAATAACTTTAAAAACAATCGTTGATTTTGTTTCTCTGGTATATCAATTTTAAAATTTGCGATAGTATCTGTAAGTGTTTTTGTAACCGCTTCTTTGATGCTTTTTTCAAAAGTGAAAGAATTGAAAAAGTTATTGCAATTCTTTTCATTAGCATTAACAGCACCTAGTAAATAATATTTATCGCCTTTAATAAAGGATTTCAATTTAATTTTTCTATCTCCAATTTTTGATGAAGATTCGAAACTTTGTTTTTGTTTGTCGAAATTTGTGTTTAACGAATCGGTTTCGTGTTGTAAATAAAATTCGTAATGAATTTGTTGTTGTTCGTATGCCGAATTTTCTAATAATTCAGTATCATTTAACGTTTTTTCTGTTAAAAAATAATAGCTTTTATCTTCTTGATTATATGCCTGAATTTTGATGTTGTTATTTTCTTTTTGTGAATTTCCTGCAACGGAATTGAAATACGGAACTTCAACAGAAAAACCTCCTTTTTCTGGAGTAATTCGTTCCCAATTTGGCTTAAAAGATTTTAATTTTATGGCATTAAAAACCTCGTTTTCATATTGTCTTACATACGATCCAACACCTGTCATTGAAATTCCAATTATTTCTAACGGAGTAATATAAAATCGATAATGTTGTGTATTTCCTGTTTTGGTTGAGCTTTTAATATCATATACTTTAGCATTTTCTTCTTCAAAATATTTTTTTTCGATAATATCTCCAGGAATGTTTTCAAAAAACAAACTGTCTAAAGTTTTATGGTCAAATTGTTTGTCTTCCTTTTTAAGAAAATAATTTAGCGGAATTCGTTTGATATTTGTAACGCCACCATTAGTAAAATCTGGCGATCCAATATCTTCACCAGTTTGAATGATTTTTGAGTTTAATGCCATTTGAATCATTTGGTCTTTTGTTGCTAAAGACACAAAATTTGGATTTGGAAAAAAATCTTCGATCTTCTTTTTTTCTTTTTCCCCCGATTCTGTAATCAAGTCAAAAATGGGAGTAACTGTATACCCTTTATCGCGTAATAAGGTAATAATTCCTTTTTTCCCGCCTAAATGCGCTGCACCAACTGCCGAAAACAAACTTCCTGTTTTTGCTAGCGAATCGATGCTTTTTACCATCACAATATTTCGGTTCACAATTAATGCTTCGTGTGCTTTTTTAGAAATTACTAGTTTAGAAAGTGAGTCCAACATAGTAATATCTTTCTCTCTATAATAGTCTTTCATTACTTCATAATAATTTTTATTTTTCAGTAATTTCATTAAAACTTGTCGGTTTTCATCTTTTGGTTGTGCATCATTTCCATTAACTTTCATAATAGAAATCATTGATTTTTTTGCGTTTTCTAAACCAACAGTTTTTTTGTTGTATTTTTTTCCGGTTTGATAAATAAACGAATCAAGAACTGTATTTTCTTGATAATCAGCATTTTGTTCGTTGATGCCTGAAAGTAGTTTATCAAAATAATTGTACTTGGTTTGAAAAAGAGGTAAAATATTGTCTTTAGTAATAGGATTTAGATAAAACTCTGAATAGAATTTTTCAGAGGCAACTAGTTCATTTTCTGAAATTAGTTCTTCAATCTCATCCCAAGTTTCAGGATCGCTTTCATTGGCAACCATGTCGGCAGCTAATAATTTTGTAAAAAAAGTATCCGAAAGATGGTACGATATTTTATCGTTTACATGCATAGTTCCATACACATATGAATTTTTGGTTAATCCATTCCCAGAGATTTCCCAAAATAAGGTTTTATCATTTTGAGCATTAACAAGCGTACTAAGTAGTACAAAAAGAGTTATACTATTTTTTTTCAAAGGATTTTTTTTGATAACAAATTTAGTTAAATAATTATATTTATAGAGATAACTATTTTTCCGTTTTTTTATTTTAATTGGATTTTTTTTATATTGAAAACTAAATAACATTCTATCAGTAGTGTTTGCCAACAATTTTTTTATTATTTAGTTGTAATCAAACTTCAAACCACCATAAATATTTCTTCCAGGCGAATTCATTCCTGAGGCAAATGTTCGATATTGTATATCTAAAATATTCTCGATTCCTGCAAAAAAAGTCACTTGTTTAAAAAGAGTTAAAGAGGCTTTTGCGTTATAGGTTTCCCAAGCGGGAATTCCATCAATTGGAGCATATTGTTCGTTGTCTTCTCCATTTAATAGATAGTCTTTTATATCTTTTTTGCCATTATACAGCATATATACTTCTACAGCATACTTATTTTTTGTAAAATTCAATCCAATTTTACCAAAAAAGGGTGCGATATGATCTAATGGCGAATGACTTCCGTTTTCAACAATTCGTCCTAAAGTGTAATTATAATTTGCGGTGAATAGTAAATTGTCAATGACATACATTTTTAGGGCTGTAGAAAATCCGGTAACGAAAGCTTTTCGTTTATTCTGATTGGCTAAAACAACGCTAGTAGCTCCGTTGTAAAAGATTTCATTTGAGCCATTGAAAGTAAAATTGTCAGTTATAATAGCATCAAACAAGTGAGTATAATAATAATTAGTTTCCAATTCAAATCGTTTGTTCTTAGAAGTAATTCTAAATCCAAAATCACTAGTAATTGTTTTTTCGGGGTTTAAATTTTCATTTGGAACTATAATGTTTTCTGCACTCGATTCAAATATCTTAGCTAAATCGTCAATATTTGGAACTCTAAATCCAGAACTTATATTGGCAATTAAACTCACTTCATCACATGGATTATGAATTAATCCAATGTTTCCGCTATATGTATAGTTTTTTTGAGTAATTGAAGTAAAAGGCAATTCGAAAAATGAATTATCACTAATACTACTCTTTAACGTGGTGTGGCCAATTCTAATTCCGAAATTCCAATTGGTGCTTTTAGAAATAGTTTCATTGTAAGTTGCAAATAAATCATTTCTGAACATATTATTTTTACCGTTTGGATAACGTGAATCGATTGTTGTAATTTCTCCTGTATTGATGTTGTTACTATATGCAGATGAATTTAAATTATCGTAAAAACTTTCTAAACCATAAACCAATTTACTTTTAGTGAAAGTTCTTTTAAGAATTGCATTTATTGCAAACATTGATACTTTTTCTTTTCTGTTTTGTAAATTGTAGTTTCCAAACCTTCTATTATGGCGACTTTCTTCTAAATTTTGATAGCTAAAATCTAACGATAAATCGCTGTTTAAAATAAATTTATTTTTACTAAAGTTATAAATTCCTAACAAACGTTTTTGTGGTCCATAATACCATTCGGCATTTCGCAAACCACTTCCGTCAGGATCTGTTAATCGGTCGTATCTCGGAATATTGGTTGAAGTTGAAAATTGAAAGTTTAAGTTATGTAAGTTACCATTGGATTGTTTAAGAGCAAACTTTTGCATAAAATCATATTGTTTGAAACCAGTAAATTTTTGAAGGTATTTATCTTCATTTACTATTAATAGATCGATTCCATTACTAGTTTCTACATAAAAATTTCTTTCTCCAAAAAACGGATTGTTATGATTTTGTTTTTTTCCCATTTTTAAATCACCAAAATCATTAAATGAAAAAGAAGTCAAAGACGCAAAATTTAATGAACTGTAATTTAC
Source organism: Flavobacteriales bacterium (assembly GCA_031408335.1). Taxonomy (GTDB): domain Bacteria; phylum Bacteroidota; class Bacteroidia; order Flavobacteriales; family Flavobacteriaceae; genus Flavobacterium. Next base: position 314,272 of record JANNWH010000017.1, read on the forward strand.
ATCAAAATGAGTTGATTTTTCGACATTTACTGATGAATATCGAGTGAATAGGTTGCCGTTTTTTTTTTTTTTTAGTAGAAGAAAACGTTGCTTTTTTAGTTGTTAAATTAATAGCACCACCCAAAGCATCACTTCCAAAAGATGTTGAAGACGAACCATAAAAAACATCAACATTTTCAATCATATTTTCATCAACAGTAATAATATTTTGCAAATGACCTGTTCTGAAAATCAGATTATTCATTCGGATTCCATCAACAAGAAGTAAAATTCTGCTAGCTTCAAATCCTCTAATGACAGGACTTCCGCCACCTTGTTGCGATTTTTGAACGGCTAAATTCCCGGAATTGGAAAGTAAATCGGCTGTGTTTTGAAAATTTTGAAATTCAATTTCTTTTTTATTGATAACATCAATTTTCTGTGAAATAAATTTTCTATTTTTTAAATATTTTGAAGAAGTAACTTTAACTTCGTCTAACTGTTTTATTTTAATAGAATCGGGTTCAGATTGACTAAAACTTTTAATTGTCCATAAAACGCACAAATAAATTAAGATTTTATTTTTTTTAAAAGTCATTATTTATTGGGCTTGATTATTATAGCATTCGGATATTTTTTTTTAATTATCTCTAAGTTTTTTTCAGCTTCAATTCGTGTTTTAAAATTTCCAACCCAAACTTTGTAAGCGGGTGTGCTAAAAATAATAGTAGCATCATAGTTTTTAAAATCTTTTTTAAAATCAATTAATGCTTTCTTTGAAGTTTCATTATTGCCATTAAAAATCTGAATTTTATAACGGTTGTTTATTGTAATTGAGGCATTTATTTTTCTTTTTTCATTTAATAACTGCTCAAATTTAGGATCTTGATTTGTTGTTACATTTTGAGCCTCCAAAGAACAAAAGCAAATTAAATGCAACAGTATCAAATGAATAAAAAAAAGATTTTTTTTAGAAAAAAACGACATAATGAATTGATTTATATGCAAATGTACTATTTCTATTTAAGAACAAAATCCAAAATATTATTTAGAATTAATATAAATTGATAATTAAGATATATTTATGGTTTTGAGAATAATTCTTAAGTCGTATTTTTGTGCAAGTTTTTAAAAAAGCGTATTGTTTTTTAGTCTATTAAGAAAAAACCATACCAAAATTGTCGATAATCATTTACACTATGAAAAAAGTGGGTAACCATAATTCGATTTCAAGGAATTTAATTCTCAGCTTAGCTATAATGCTAGCGATCTCCTTAACATCATTAGCACAAGAAGCAGCTCCTGTAACAACTACAGCTGCAACTCCTCAAGCAACTGCAGCTCCATCAAAATCAGGCGGTGATCCTGTAGCAGGTAAAGCTTTGTTCAATACCAATTGTGCAGCTTGCCACAAATTAGATGCAAAAGCAACAGGTCCGGCATTGCGAGGTGTAGCAAACAAGTACGACATGCCTTGGTTATACAAATGGATTGCTAACAGTTCTGCTCTTATTAAATCTGGTGATGCTAAAGCAGTAAAAATATATGAAGAATACAATAAGTCAGTTATGACCGCTTTTCCTCAATTATCTACTGTTGATATTGACAATATTATAGCCTACACTTCTGAGGTAGCTCCGCCACCACCAGCAATTACAGCAGCAGTTCCAGGTAAAGGAGGTTCTGTAGATGCCATTTCAAATAATGTTATTCTGGGTGCTTTAGGATTAGTAATGTTAATGTTAGTAATTATGTTGTTTTTAGTAAACAACGTATTAACTAAAGTAGCTAGAGCCAACGGTATCGAAGGAGCTGATAGAAAAATTGACTTTTTAAGTTTACCAAAAGCATTCATAAAAAATCAATTTTTATTATTTGTTTCAGCTATTTTCTTACTATTAGCTAGTGGTTACTTCGTTTATGGTTATTTGTCTCAAATTGGAGTCGATCAGGATTATGCACCAATACAACCTATTCATTATTCACATAGAATACATGCTGGTAGTAATGGTATCGATTGTAAATATTGTCATTCTTCTGCACGAGTTAGCAAACATGCAGGTATTCCTTCTTTAAATGTATGTATGAACTGTCATAAAAATATTGCTGAAGTAGCAGATACAACTGCAACTCCTGAGTACTCTAAGGTTTTTTATGATGCTCAAATCCAAAAATTGTATGATGCAGTTGGTTGGGATAAAGCCACTCAAAAGTATACAGGAAAAACTAATCCAGTAAAATGGGTTCGCATACACAACTTGCCTGATTTTGCTTATTTCAATCACTCACAACACGTAACAGTAGCTGGAATTGAATGTCAAAAATGTCATGGACCTGTTCAAGAGTATGAAATTCAAAAACAGTTCGCTCCTTTAACGATGGGTTGGTGTATTGATTGTCACAGAAAAACCGAAGTTAAAATGGAAGGAAACGCTTATTACGATAAAATACATTCCGAACTTTCTAAAAAATATGGTGTAGAAAAATTAACTGCAGCTCAAATGGGAGGCCTAGAATGCGGTAAGTGCCATTATTAATTTGTCGATTTGTGGATTTGGTTTTTTGTGACCGAATTACCAAATTATCAAATTACCGATTAAACAAAAATTAATTAAGAAGCTAATATATATTTACGATGTCATCAAACAAAAAATACTGGAAAAGTGTTGAAGAACTAAACGAAAATAGTTCTATTGTTGAGACGCTTAGAAATAACGAATTTGTTGAAGCAATTCCAACAGAGGATTTTTTAGGAGATGCAACTTCTTTGTCATCTTCTTCAACCACTCGTCGTGATTTTTTAAAGTATGTCGGATTCAGTACAGCAGCAGCTACTTTAGCAGCCTGCGAAGGTCCAGTTCATAAATCAATTCCCTATGTTATTCAACCCGAACAAATCATTCCAGGTGTTGCCGATTTTTATGCAACAACAATGTTTGATGGTTTTGATTTTGCTAATCTTTTAGTAAAAACCCGTGAAGGTCGTCCAATTAAAATAGAAAATAATACTATTGAAGGAGCAAAATTTGCAGCAAATGCAAGAGTTCACGCTTCTGTATTATCATTGTATGATAGTATGCGTCTTAAAAATCCTAAAATTGCAGCTAAAAATGCAACATGGAATGAAGTAGATGCGAAAATTAAATCAAGTCTTTCCGATGCAAAAGCAAAAGGGGGTCAAGTAGTTTTATTGACCAATACATTAGCAAGTCCTTCTACAGAAAAATTAATAGCTGAGTTTTTATCTAAAAACCCAAATTCAAAGCATGTTATTTATGATGCGATTTCAGAATCAGCAGCGTTAGATGCTTTTGAAGCAGTTTATGGCGAAAGGGCTTTAGTAGATTATGATTTTTCTAAAGCAAATACTATTGTGTCAATCGGCGCTGATTTCTTAGGTGATTGGCAAGGAGGAAGCTATGATTCAGGATATGCTAAAGGAAGAATTCCGCAAAACGGAAAAATGTCAAAACACATTCAGTTTGAATCTAATATGACATTATCGGGCGCTTCTGCAGATAAAAGAATTGCAATGTCTACAGCCAATCAAAAACAAGCATTAGTTAACATTTACAATGTTATTACCAATTCTACTGTGGCTTCTTCATTAGCAAAAGAATACACTTCAGAGGTAACTAAAGTTGCTCAACAATTGAAAGCAGCTGGAAGTAAAGGTGTTTTAGTTTCTGGAATTCAAGATAAAAATGCCCAATTGCTTGTAATTGCTATCAATCAAGTTGTAGCAAGTGAAGCTTTTGTAACTTCTGGAACACGACAAATAAGAAAAGGCTCAAACGAACAAGTAGCTCAATTAGTGGCTGATATGAATGCTGGTAATGTTCATACAATTTTAATGAGTGGTGTTAATCCAGTATATACTTTAGCCAATAGCGCAGTATTTGTGGCAGGTTTAAAGAAAACTAAATTATCAGTAGCATTCTCATTAAAAGAAGACGAAACGGCATCTTTAACAACTATTGCTGCAGCTGCACCTCATTATTTAGAATCTTGGAACGATCATAGTTTAACTAAAGGAACCTATTCATTAGTTCAACCAACAATTCGTCCTTTATTTAATACAAAACAATTTCAAGATACACTTCTATCATTAAACGGAATTATAGGTTCTTATTATGATTACATAAAATCAAATTCTGTAAGTTTTGTTACCGGTTCATCATGGAATAAAGTAGTTCATGATGGAGTTATCAGCAATGGAGTTGTTACCTCTTCTGGAGGAACAGCAGATTATAGTAGTGCTGCTAATGAATTGTCTAAATCAAAACCTGCATCTGGTTTAGAATTAAATTTATATTCTAAAACGGGTTTAGGTGATGGACAACAAGCAAATAATCCTTGGTTACAAGAATTTCCGGATCCAATTACAAGAGTTTCATGGGATAATTACCTTACTATTTCAAAAGCAGATGCTGATAAATTAAAATTATCAAACGAAAATGTCGCAAATGGAGGTTTAAACGGTAGTTACGCTACTGTAACTGTAGGAGTAACTAAAATTACAGTACCTGTTATTATTCAACCTGGACAAGCAATTGGTACAATTGGTTTGGCTTTCGGTTATGGAAAAAAAGCAGCTATAAAAGAAGAAATGCAAGTAGGAGTTAACGCCTATTCATTATATACGGGCTTTAATAGCGTACAATCTGCCCAAGTAGTATTGGCTGAAGGTGAACACGAATTTGCTTGTGTTCAATCGCAAAGAACTTTAATGGGAAGAGGCGATATTGTTAGAGAAACAACATTAAACATATTCAATACTAAAGATGCCGAAGTTTGGAATGAAGTTCCAAAAGTATCTTTAGATCACGAAGAAGTGGCGGCTACAAGTGTCGATTTATGGGAATCATTTGATCGTTCAGTAGGACATCATTTTAATTTATCTATCGATTTAAATGCGTGTACCGGATGTGGAGCTTGTGTTATAGCATGTCATGCTGAAAATAATGTTCCAGTTGTTGGAAAAACAGAAGTGCGACGAAGTCGGGATATGCATTGGTTGCGAATTGACAGATATTATTCATCCGAAGATACTTTTGCTCAGGATGATACTAAAAAAGAAGAATTTGACGGTTTAACAGGTGGAAAAGGTTCATTGAGTGGTTTTGGAGAATTAGAATTGCCAAATGATAATCCACAAGTAGTTTTTCAACCTGTAATGTGTCAACACTGTAATCACGCACCATGCGAAACAGTTTGTCCTGTTGCTGCAACATCTCATTCACGTCAAGGTCAAAATCACATGGCATATAATAGATGTGTTGGTACGCGTTATTGCGCTAATAACTGTCCGTATAAAGTGCGTCGTTTTAACTGGTTCTTATACAATAATAATGATGAATTTGATTATAACATGAATGATGACTTAGGTCGAATGGTATTAAATCCAGATGTTAATGTTCGTTCACGAGGAGTAATGGAAAAATGTTCGATGTGTATTCAAATGACACAAAAAACAATTCTGGATGCTAAACGAGATGGAAGAGTAATTAAAGATGGTGAATTTCAAACGGCTTGTTCCAATGCTTGTTCTACTGGAGCTATGATTTTTGGTGATGTTAATGATACAGAAAGCACAGTAACTAAATTAGCTAAAGACGACAGAATGTATCATTTGTTGGAAAGTGTTGGAACAAAACCAAATGTGGTTTATCAAGTTAAAGTTAGAAATATTTAAGAATAGAAGTTGGAATACGGAAGTCAGAAATTAGAAAACGTAAAATAATAATAAAGTAAATATTGATTGAATTTATGATTTCTAAAATCATAAATTTAAAATCTAAAATCTAAAATCATAATATGTCGTCTCATTACGAAGCACCCATTAGAAAACCCTTAGTTATAGGTGATAAAAGCTATCACGATATAACAGTTGATATAGCTGCACCTGTTGAAGGAAGAGCAAACAAACAATGGTGGACTGTTTTTTCTATCGCACTTGCTGCTTTCCTCTGGGGAGTTGGTTGTATTATTTACACCATCTCTACAGGTATTGGTACCTGGGGATTAAATAAAACAGTAGGTTGGGCTTGGGATATCACTAACTTCGTTTGGTGGGTAGGTATTGGTCATGCTGGAACATTAATTTCTGCCGTTTTATTATTATTTCGTCAACGATGGAGAATGGCAATTAACCGTTCTGCTGAAGCAATGACCATTTTTTCTGTAATTCAAGCAGCTATATTTCCTGTAATCCACATGGGACGCCCTTGGTTAGCGTATTGGGTTTTACCAATTCCGAATCAATTTGGTTCGTTATGGGTAAATTTTAATTCACCATTATTGTGGGACGTTTTTGCAATTTCAACTTATCTATCAGTATCATTAGTATTTTGGTGGACTGGTTTATTGCCCGATTTTGCTATGCTTCGCGATAGAGCTATCACACCATTCAACAAAAAAGTATATTCTATTTTAAGTTTTGGATGGAGTGGAAGAGCTAAGGATTGGCAACGTTTTGAAGAGGTTTCTTTGGTACTTGCCGGATTAGCAACACCATTAGTGCTTTCGGTACATACCATTGTATCAATGGACTTTGCAACTTCTGTAATTCCAGGTTGGCATACCACTATTTTTCCACCTTATTTTGTTGCAGGTGCAGTATTCTCTGGTTTTGCAATGGTAAATACTTTACTTATTATCATGAGAAAAGTTTGTAATTTGGAAGATTATATTACCATTCAACATATTGAATTAATGAATATTGTAATTATGATTACAGGTTCTATTGTAGGTGTTGCATACATAACTGAGTTATTTGTTGCATGGTATTCTGGAGTAGAATTTGAACAATACGCATTCTTAAATAGAGCTACCGGACCATACTGGTGGGCGTATTGGGCAATGATGTCTTGTAATGTTTTTTCTCCACAATTTATGTGGTTTAAAAAATTAAGAACAAGTATCATGTTCTCTTTTATCATCTCAATAGTAGTAAACATCGGAATGTGGTTCGAGCGTTTTGTAATTATTGTAACATCGTTACACAGAGATTACCTTCCGTCATCATGGACAATGTTCCAACCAACATTTGTAGATATTGGAATTTTCATAGGAACAATAGGATTTTTCTTCGTATTATTTTTACTATACGCTAGAACATTCCCAGTTATTGCTCAGGCAGAGGTTAAAACAATTTTAAAATCTTCTGGAGAAAATTACAAAAAAGCAAGAGAATTAGCAAGCGATAATCATTCAGAAAAACATTAGTATTTAGTATGAGTAGTAATAAAGTTATACACGCAATTTACAATGATGATGACATCTTAATGGATGCTGTAAAGCAAGCCAGAAAAGCACATCATCATATAGAAGAAGTTTACACTCCTTTTCCAGTTCACGGTTTGGATAAGGCAATGGGTTTAGCACCAACACGATTAGCTATATGCGCATTTATATACGGTTGTATAGGATTAACAATATCCATAACATTGATGAATTTCATTATGATTCAAGATTGGCCACAAGATATTGGAGGAAAACCAAGTTTTGCCTATTACCAAAATATGCCAGCTTTTGTACCTATTATGTTTGAAATGACTGTTTTTCACGCTGCGCATTTAATGGTAATTACTTTTTATATGAGAAGTAAATTATGGCCTTTCAAAAAAGCTGAAAATCCAGATATTAGAACAACGGATGATCATTTCTTAATGGAAATAGCTGTAAATAACAACGAAGAAGAATTGACTTCATTCTACCAACAAACAGGAGCAGTTGAAGTTAAAGTAATAGAAAAGCATTAATTTAGATATGAAAAGTTTATTTAAAACACTTGTACTTTTAATTTTGATAATTTCAGTTTCTTCTTGCAAAGATAACTTGAAACCAAATTATCAATACATGCCCAACATGTACGAACCAGTTAGTTATGAAACCTATGGCGAATCAGCAGCTTTTAATTCTCCATACGGTTTAAAAGGAAAAGAAGGACAATTGCCCGCTAAAGGATCAATAAAAAGAGGTTTTGTTCCTTATGGTATTCCAAATACAACTGAAGGATATAATGCCTCAAAAGCAATAACAACTTCTCCATTAGATTCTACTACTGTTGACATGAAAAAAGCAGAAGAATTATTTGTTGTTTATTGTGCCATTTGTCATGGTACAGAAGGAAACGGAAAAGGTAAACTAGTTACTCAAGAGAAATTTTTAGGCGTTCCAAGTTACAAAGAAAGAGAAGTTACAAAAGCAAGTATTTTTCATATAGTAACTTACGGATTAAATTCTATGGGTTCACATGCAAACCAATTAGATCAAAATGAACGTTGGTTAGTAGCCGAATATGTTCTACAACTAAAAAGTAAATTATAATTGTCGAATAAACAGATTGTTAAAGATATGTATACATTTTCAAATAAATTAAGAACCACAGCTATCGTACTTATGATCTTAGGATTAGTTGGTATTACATATGGTTTTTTATCTACTCCTAAAACTATTGAAGACGTAGAAAAAATTGTTGCTGCAAGTCATCACGAAGGTGAACATAAATCAGAAACAGTTGAACACAAACCAGAATTAAAAACGATTCCTGCTCCAGCAGATCATGCAAATGAGTCTCATGATAAAACTGTATCTAAAAACACAACTATTACTGAAGATTCACTTCGTTTGCCTATTACTGAAAATACTACTATAACTAAAGATTCACTTCATGTAAATACAGCAAATTCATTAGACAAACATGTTCATGATAGTTTAAAGAAACATGAAACAAAACATGAAGTTACAACTCATAAAACTTCAGAACACGGAGTAAAATGGGATGAAGCTGTAGCACATGCAGATCACCAAAAACACCTAAATCATGTTTTACATCAATTGCAAAACAAACCTTGGGCTGCACTTTATGTTGCTTGTATTTTCTTTTTGTTAATCACGATGGGAGTTTTAGCTTTTTACGGAATTCAACAAGTTGCACAAGCAGGTTGGTCGCCAGTTTTATTCAGAGTTATGCAAGGAATAACTGCTTTTCTACCTGTAATATCTGTTATTTTCTTTATATTTTTATTGATAATTGGTTTGCATGTTTTTGAATCTAATCACTTGTTTGCTTGGATGGAAAAAGGAATTACCGATCCAACTTCACCTAATTATGACAAAATGATTGCTGATAAATCGGGATATTTAAATTTTCCTTTTTGGATAATTAGAGCTGCTATTTTCTTATTAGGCTGGAATTTATATCGTTATTTTTCAAGAAGAAATTGTTTAGCTCAAGATGAAGCGAATGATAATGCTTATTACAAAAAGAACTTTAATATATCTGCAGGATTTCTTGTGTTTTTTATAGTGTCTGAATCAATTATGTCTTGGGATTGGATTATGTCTGTTGACCCTCATTGGTTTAGTACACTATTTGGTTGGTACGTTTTTGCTAGTTTTTTTGTAAGCGGAATTACTACTATTTCAATGGTAACGCTCTATCTAAAATCAAAAGGATATTTAGAACATGTTAATTCAAGTCATATTCACGATTTATCTAAGTTCATGTTTGGTATTAGTGTGTTTTGGACCTACTTATGGTTCTCTCAATTCATGTTAATTTGGTATGCTAATATTCCTGAAGAAGTAACCTATTTTGTAACCAGAATAGAATATTATAACCTACCATTCTTTGGCGCTGTTGTAATGAACTTTGTTTTTCCAATTTTGGTACTTATCAATACCGATTTCAAACGAGTTGCGCCAATTATTGTTGCAGCTGGAGTAGTTATTTTATTAGGACATTATGTTGACTTTTTCAATATGATTATGCCTGCAACAGTTGGAGATCAATGGTTTATTGGTGTTTCTGAAATTGCATCAGTATTATTTTTCTTAGGATTATTTATTTTCGTTGTGTTTACTGCTTTAACTAAAGCACCATTAACACCAAAAAGAAATCCATACATCGAAGAAAGTAAACATTTTCATTATTAATATTTAAAGTAAACAACAAATGACAAGTTTATTGGTACTTATTGTTTTAGTTCTATTATCAATTGCTATCTGGCAATTAACTAAAATATTTGATTTAACACAAGTTGGCCGAAAAAGAGATAAATCACAGGTTGCAAATGATGATGATAATAAAGTGCAAGGATATTTAATGTTTGCCTTTTTAGTTTTCATCTATTTAACAACTATACTTAGTATTTATTACTGCGGAAAGTTCCCATTGATAGGTGATTCAGCCTCTGCTCATGGTCCAGAATTGGATAGTTTAATGGCAATATCTATGATTTTAATATTTATTGTACAAACTATTACCCAAGCTTTATTACATTATTTTGCATATAAATACAGAGGTAAAAAAGGGCAAGTAGCTACTTATTTTGCCGACAACAATAAGTTAGAATTTATTTGGAGTGCCATTCCAGCTGTAGTTTTAGCAGTATTAATTTTTTACGGATTGTATGCTTGGTCAGATATCATGTTTGTTGATAAAGAAGAGGAACAGGATTCAATCGTAATCGAATTATATGCCAAACAATTTGGTTGGGAAGCTAGATATTCTGGAAAAGACAATGTGCTTGGTAAAGCAAATGTAAGATACATTGAGGGTGTAAACACAACTGGTACAGATTTAGCTGATCCAAATGCTCAAGATGATAAAACGGTAACTGGTGAATTTCATATTCCAAAAGGAAAACGGATTATCTTTAAAATTCGTTCACAAGATGTTCTTCACTCTGCCTACATGCCACATTTTAGAGCACAAATGAATTGTGTGCCTGGAATGGTTACTAATTTTTCTTTTATCCCTACAGTAACTACTCTCGAAATGAGAGAAAATGCTAACATGGTAGAAAAAGTTGACAATATTAATAAAATACGTCAAAAAAATAGCTTGAAATTAGTTGCAGAAGGTAAAACACCTCTTGATCCTTATGCTTTTGATTATCTTCTTTTATGCAATAAAATATGTGGCACCTCTCATTATAATATGCAAATGAAAATTGTTGTTGATACACCAGAAGACTATAAAAAATGGTTTAGTGAAAAACCTACTTTAGTTAAAGCATTTAATGATGCCGCTACTGCCGATGCTAAACCATCTGATTCAACTGCAAAACCATCTGATTCAACTGCGACTAAAAAAGATTCAAATTTAGTTGCTCAAGTATTAATGAAAAAATAAAAAATATAAAAATAAATATCTGCTATGAGTCACGAACACGATCACAACGAACATGATCACCACGAAGAACACCATCATAAAGATACGTTCATTACTAAATATATTTTTAGTATTGATCATAAAATGATTGCTAAACAATACCTTTTAACAGGTGTTATTATGGGAGTTATTGGTGTAGGTATGTCTATGCTATTTAGAATGCAATTAGCTTGGCCAGAAGAATCCTTTAAAATATTTAGTTTTTTCCTTGGAGAAAGAATGGCTCCAGGAGGAATAATGACAAACGAAGCTTATCTTTCCCTGATTACAATTCATGGAACTATTATGGTTTTCTTTGTTTTAACTGCTGCTTTAAGTGGAACTTTTAGTAACTTATTAATTCCGCTTCAATGCGGAGCGAGAGATATGGCCTCGGGATTATTAAACATGATCTCCTATTGGTTATTTTTCGTTTCTAGTGTTATTATGGTAAGTTCTTTATTTATTGAATCAGGACCAGCTTCTGCTGGATGGACAATTTATCCTCCTCTAAGTGCACTACCACAAGCAATTTCTGGATCTGGATTAGGAATGACATTATGGTTAGTTTCTATGGCAATATTTATTGCAGCGTCATTATTAGGATCTTTAAATTATATTGTAACTGTAATCAATTTGAGAACTAAAGGAATGTCGTTTACTCGTTTACCATTAACAATTTGGGCGTTTTTTATTACAGCTGTTATTGGTGTAATATCTTTCCCTGTTTTATTGTCGGCGGCATTAATGTTAATTATGGATAGAAGTTTTGGAACTTCATTTTTCTTGTCAGATATCTATATTGCAGGCGAAGTATTGAATTACCAAGGTGGTTCTCCGGTATTATTTGAACACTTATTTTGGTTCTTAGGTCATCCCGAAGTTTACATTATATTATTACCTGCTTTAGGAATTACTTCTGAAGTATTAGCCACAAATGCTAGAAAACCAATTTTTGGTTACAGAGCGATGATTATGTCAATTCTTGCAATTGCTTTTCTATCAACAATCGTTTGGGGTCATCATATGTTTATTTCAGGTATGAATCCATTTTTAGGTTCAGTATTTACTTTCACTACTTTATTAATTGCTATTCCATCCGCTGTAAAAGCGTTTAACTATATAACCACTTTATGGAAAGGTAACTTACAATTAAACCCAGCAATGCTTTTCTCAATTGGATTAGTTTCTACATTTATTACAGGTGGATTAACCGGAATCATTCTTGGAGATAGCACACTTGATATTAACGTACACGATACTTATTTTGTAGTGGCTCACTTTCATTTGGTAATGGGTATTTCTGCTCTTTACGGAATGTTTGCAGGTATTTATCACTGGTATCCAAAAATGTATAGAAGAATGATGAATAAAAATTTAGGATACATTCACTTTTGGGTAACTGCTGTTTCTGCTTATGGCGTTTTCTTTCCAATGCACTTTATTGGAATGGCAGGATTGCCAAGACGTTATTATACAAACACAAATTTTCCTTTATTTGACGATTTAAATGATGTAAATGTTGTAATTACAATGTTTGCTTTAGTAGGTGGTACTTTCCAATTGGTTTTTTTATGGAACTTCTTTTACAGTATGTTTTACGGTGAAAAAACAACTCAAAATCCATGGAAGTCAAATACACTTGAATGGACAGCTCCAATAGAACATATTCACGGTAACTGGCCAGGAGAAATTCCTCATGTTTACAGATGGCCTTATGATTATAGCAAGCCAGGTCACGATGACGATTTTGTACCACAAAATGTTCCAATGAAAGCAGGTGAAGAAGTTATGCACCATTAATAAAATTAAATATATATCAAAATGTCTTTCTTAATCGAAAGGCATTTTTTTTTACCTATAACTTTATCTTATATTTGTAGTATGAACGATAATCTCAACCCTACCAATGAAAACTTTAATCCTGAAGAGCTTGATCTTGAAAAAAAATTAAGACCACTTTCATTTGATGATTTTACAGGTCAAGAACAGGTTTTAGATAATCTAAAAGTGTTTGTAGAAGCAGCTAATCAAAGAAATGAAGCTTTAGATCATACTCTTTTTCATGGTCCGCCTGGATTAGGCAAAACTACGTTAGCTAATATTTTAGCCAATGAATTAGGAGTTGGAATTAAAATAACTTCTGGACCTGTGTTGGATAAACCTGGTGATTTAGCTGGACTTCTTACCAATCTTGATGATAGAGATGTTTTATTTATTGACGAAATCCATCGGTTAAGCCCAATTGTTGAAGAATATTTATATTCTGCAATGGAAGATTTTAAAATCGATATTATGATTGAATCTGGTCCAAATGCTCGTACCGTTCAACTCAATTTAAATCCTTTTACTTTAGTTGGAGCAACAACTCGTTCCGGTTTATTAACAGCTCCAATGCGAGCACGATTCGGAATACAAAGTCGCCTTCAATATTACAATACCGAGTTACTAACTACTATCGTTCAACGTAGTTCTAGCATCTTAAAAATGCCAATTTCTATGGAAGCCGCGATTGAAATTGCAGGAAGAAGTCGCGGAACTCCTCGTATTGCCAATGCCTTACTTCGTCGTGTTAGAGATTTTGCTCAAATAAAAGGAAATGGTAAAATTGATATTGAAATTGCTCAATTTTCACTTAAAGCTTTGCATGTTGATGCTCATGGGTTGGATGAAATGGATAATAAAATTCTAATTACTATTATCGATAAATTCAAAGGAGGTCCAGTTGGTTTATCAACATTAGCAACTGCAGTTTCAGAAAGTGGCGAAACTATTGAAGAAGTGTACGAGCCTTTTTTAATCCAAGAAGGGTTTATAATGAGAACACCTCGTGGTAGAGAAGCAACCGAAAAAGCCTATAAACATTTAGGAAAAATAAAATTGAATACGCAAGGCGGACTTTTCTAAAATTTAAATCTATGCCAAAAAGTAAGAAATACAATTATCCCAATCAATTATCGGTGTTTAGTTTCTTATTAAAAGCAGAAAGTATCCGTAAAAATCCAATACCGTTTCATAAAAAATATTTTAATGAATTAGGAGACACTTTTTCTGTTAAAATCGGAAGAGCCAACGTCATTCTCTCAAGAGACAATGAAGTTGCTCAACACATTCTTCAAAAAAATCAAAAAAATTATAATAAATCACAGCTGCAAACTAAATACCTTTCAAAATATTTAGGAAACGGTTTACTAACAGTAAACGGCGATTTTTGGTTAAAACAAAGACGATTAATTCAACCTGCTTTCCATAAACAAAAAATGAATCAACTGGTTCAAAAAATGGAACAAACTATTGCGTTAGAATTAACCAATTTACCTCATGACAAAGTAGTCGATTTATTTCCAATAATGAATCAACTTGCTTTTAATGTAGTAGCAAAATCATTATTTCATATTTCAATTACAGATGAAAAACTGAATCGAATAAAAGTAATTATTGAAGAAGTTCAAAATTTTTTAATCAAAGAAATTCGCTTGCCATATAAATCATGGTGGTTTAAAATAAGCGGGCAAGTTGACAAACATTTAAAATTAGCCATAGAAACTAATGCGATTATTAATGAAATTGTAAATATTCGAAAACAGTCAAATGAAAAGCATAATGATTTACTCAACATGCTTCTCGAAACTCGCTATGAAGATACTTCCGAAGCTATGTCGACCGAACAATTAATAGATGAAATTAAAATTTTGTTTATCGCTGGTCATGAAACAACTACAAATGCTTTGACTTTCACGTTGCATCTTTTAGGAAATCATACCGAAATTCAACAAAAGGTTTTTGAAGAATTAATTGATATTCAATCGCAAACAGATGATGTAGTAGAACAACTTCAAAAAATGACCTATACCAATGCAGTGATTAATGAATCGATGCGTTTGTATCCTCCAGCTTGGATTACCGACCGACAAAATATTGAGGATGATACTATTTTAGATTTTAAAATAAAGAAAAAAACCTTAATCGGAATTTCTTTTTATGAATTGCATCGAAATCCAAAATATTGGGACAATCCAGATTTATTTATTCCAGAACGGTTTTTAGGTGAACAAAAAAAACAGGCTATGAATTATTTTTATCCTTTTGGAGCCGGACCAAGAATGTGCATTGGCTCTGGTTTTGCAATCTATGAAATGTGTTTAACTCTTTCTTATATTGTGAAAAAATATAAAATAACTTCGGTTAACAAAAACATTCAATTTAATCCTTTAGTCACTTTAAAACCAATTGGAGCTAAAGTTCAATTTTCAAAAAGATGACAGTTGATTCTAAAAAAAGTGTTTATTCAAAACTAATAAAAGAAGAATCCAAACGGCTCGGATTTCTTTCTTGTGGAATCTCAAAAGCAGGTTTTTTAGAAAAGGAAGCTCCCCGTTTAGAATTGTGGTTAAATCAAAATCAACACGGTCAAATGTCGTATATGGAAAACCATTTTGATAAACGATTAAATCCAACCTTACTCGTTGATGATGCCAAAAGTGTTATTTCATTACTCCTAAATTATTATCCATCACAATTTCAAAATCAAGAAAGCTATAAAATTTCAAAATACGCTTACGGTCAAGATTATCATAATGTAATTAAAGAAAAACTTAACGAATTATTATATTGTATTCAAGATGAAATTGGTGAAGTTTCTGGACGTGCTTTTGTCGATTCGGCTCCAGTTTTAGACAAAGCTTGGGCTGCCAAAAGTGGTTTGGGTTGGATTGGAAAAAATAGCAATTTACTCACTCAGCAAATAGGTTCTTTTTATTTTATTGCCGAATTGATTGTTGATATAGATTTGGATTATGATTATGCTACAACAGATCATTGCGGATCTTGCACTGCTTGTATTGATGCTTGTCCAACCGAAGCAATTGTTGCTCCGTATGTTGTGGATGGAAGTAAATGCATTTCTTATTTTACTATCGAATTAAAAGATAATTTGCCAGTCGAAATGAAAGATAAATTTGACAATTGGGCTTTTGGTTGTGATGTTTGTCAAGATGTTTGTCCGTGGAATAAATTTTCAAAACCACACAATGAACCACTATTTAATGCCAATCACGAATTACTTTCGTTTACAAAAAAAGATTGGGAAGAAATCACAGAAGATACATTTAAAAAAGTTTTCAAAAATTCAGCAGTAAAAAGAACCAAGTTTGAAGGTTTAAAAAGGAACATTACTTTTTTAAAGTAATTTATTTGATTTGTTAGAAATAAAAGCGGAATTTAATGAAGAAATAAGTCTATCTATATCGGATTGTTTTTATTTACAAATGATTTTTTTTCGCAACCTTTTACTGATATTGTTAGTTTTATCTATTAAATTTTTTTCAAATTTTTCTAGAATATAATAAACTTAAATTCAATTTATTCTCCTTTAAACAACTATTCAGTTTTTGATTTTGAGCTATCATATCGAATTCGGAATGACTATCGAAAATAATAATCGTTTATCTTTAAAAGAAAATCCTTAAAAATTTCCTTATTTCATTGATAAAATTACCTTTGTAAGTCAGAATAAAAAAACAAAATGAGCGATTCGAACAAACGTAGAGCAGCGCTTTTATATCATGCTAAGCCAACACCTGGTAAAATTCAGGTAGTTCCAACAAAAAAATATGCAACACAAAGAGATTTATCTTTAGCCTATTCTCCAGGTGTTGCCGAACCATGTTTGGAAATTGCAAAAGATGTAAATAATGTATATAAATACACTTCAAAAGGAAATTTAGTTGCTGTTATTACTAACGGAACTGCCGTTTTAGGATTAGGCGATATTGGTCCAGAAGCTTCAAAACCAGTAATGGAAGGAAAGGCATTATTGTTTAAAATTTTTGCAGATATTGATGTTTTTGATATTGAAATTGATACTAAAGATGTAGATGCATTTATTGAAACAGTTAAAAATATTGCTCCTACTTTTGGAGGAATAAATTTGGAAGATATAAAAGCTCCCGAATCATTTGAAATTGAACGTCGTTTAATAGAAGAATTAAGCATTCCTGTGATGCACGATGATCAACACGGAACCGCAATTATTTCTTCAGCAGCTTTATTAAATGCATTAGAATTAGCAAACAAACAAGCAAAAGATGTAAAGGTAGTCGTTTCTGGAGCTGGTTCTGCGGCTCTAGCTTGTGCTGATTTATACGTTTTATTAGGAGTAAAAGTAGAAAACATTTTAATGTTTAACAGCAAAGGAGTTTTAACAAAAGACAATTCTTCTTTATCAGTTTTGCAACAAAAATATGCTAAAGAAATAAAGAATATAAGTTTAGAAGAAGCACTAAAAGAGGCAGATGTATTTTTAGGATTGTCTACAAGTGATATTCTTACGCCAAATATGTTACTTGGAATGGCTCCAAATCCTATCGTTTTTGCCATGGCAAATCCAGATCCTGAAATTAAATACGATTTGGCTATAGCAACTCGTAAAGATTTAATTATTGCTACAGGTCGTTCTGATCACCCTAACCAAGTGAATAATGTTTTAGGATTTCCTTACATTTTTAGAGGTGCGCTCGATGTTCGTGCTACAAAAATTAACGAAGCTATGAAAATGGCTGCAGTAGGTGCTTTGGCTGCTTTAGCAAAAGAAAACGTGCCTGAGCAAGTAAACATTGCTTATGGCGAAACTAAATTAAATTTCGGTCGAGAATATATTATTCCAAAACCATTTGATCCAAGATTAATTACTACGGTTGCGCCAGCTGTCGCTAAAGCTGCAATGGAATCGGGTGTAGCTTTAAATCCAATACTCGATTGGGAAAAGTATGAAGAAGAATTATTAGAACGAATGGGTTCTGATAAAAAAATGGTGCGTTTACTCACCAACAGAGCAAAATCAAATCCAAAACGAATTGTTTTTGCCGAAGCCGATCATTTGGATGTTTTAAAAGCAGCTCAAATTGTTTATGAAGAAGGAATCGGTTTTCCAATTTTATTAGGACGAAAAGAAGATATCAAAGAGTTAAAAGAAGAAATAGGTTTTGATGCTGATGTTCCTATTTTTGATCCTAAAACAAAAGTAGAAGACAAAAGGCGATTAGAATATGCTGAATTTTTTTGGAAATCCAGACAACGAAGAGGAATTTCGTTGTTGGATGCACAAAAATGGATGAGAGAACGCAATTATTTTGCCGCAATGATGGTCAATCAAGGCGATGCAGATGCAATGGTTTCAGGTTTTTCAAGAAGCTATCCATCTGTAGTAAAACCTTTAATGCAATTAATAGGAAAAGCACCCGGAATCTCTTTAATTGCTACAACCAATATGATGATGACCAATCGTGGTCCGATGTTTTTATCCGATACAGCAATTAATCCAGATCCTTCAGCCGACGACTTAGCAAAAATTGCTTTAATGACTGAAAAAACGGTTCGAATGTTTGGAATGGAACCGGTTATTGCAATGGTTTCATTTTCTAATTTCGGATCATCTACACATCAAAGTGCCAATAAAGTTCGAGAAGCAGTTGCTTATCTGCACAACTATTATCCCGATTTAATTGTTGATGGTGAAATCCAAGCTGACTTTGCTTTAAATCCAGAAATGTTAAAGAATAAATTTCCGTTTTCTAAATTATCAGGGAAGAAAGTTAACACCTTGATTTTTCCTAATTTAGAATCGGCAAACATTACCTATAAATTACTAAAAGAATTATATAAAGTAGATTCTATTGGTCCAATTATGTTAGGAATGGATAAACCTGTTCATATTTTTCAGTTGGGTGCAAGTGTCGAAGAAATGGTCAATATGGCTGCTGTTGCGGTTGTAGATGCTCAAGAAAAACAGAAAAAAATTAATGCTATAAAAGTAAATTAAACTAATTTTTAGAACACACTTAATAATTATAAATAAGTAAAAAGTTCTCAATTCAACTTTTTTACTATATTTGAATCAACTTTAGAATATCTATGATAGCACATATTCAAGGGAAATTAGTCGAAAAAACACCAACAGAAGTCGTAATTGACTGTGGTGGTGTTGGTTATCATATTAATATTTCGCTTCATACATATTCATTGTTGCCAGCGACTGAAAATTTAAAGTTGTTTACTCATTTGTTAATTCGCGAGGATGCTCACACTGTGTATGGGTTTGTTGAAAAATCAGAAAGAGAACTATTTAAAATGTTGATTTCTGTATCTGGAATCGGTGCTAGTATTGCAAGAACAATGCTGTCATCAATAGAACCAAAACAAATTATTCAAGCCATTGCTGTTGCAGATGTTATAGCAATTCAGTCGATTAAAGGAATAGGTGCCAAAACAGCACAAAGGGTAATATTAGATTTAAAAGAAAAAGTGTTAAAAATTTACAATTTGGATGAAATTTCACTATCACAAAACAATACAAATAGGGATGAGGCGTTATCTGCTTTGGAGGTTTTAGGGTTTATTAGAAAAACTTCTGAAAAAGTGGTTGATAAAGTAATCAGTCAAAACCCTGAAGCAACAGTTGAAATAATTATTAAACAAGCATTAAAAAATTTATAGTTTTTGAAAACATTCTACCATATTCATACAGTAATAAAATTTAGTTTGATTTTATTTTTTATAAGTACCGTTTCTTATTCTCAAGAAGATGTTACCGATTCGTTACAAACAGGGAGTCAATTAGGTGCTATCCTACTAAACAATCCGCCTAGTATTATTAATGCATACACTTATGACCCTATAACTGATAGGTATGTTTTTTCAAGTACTTTTGAAGGATATAACATAAATTATCCAATCATACTTACTTCACAAGAGTACGAAGATTTAGTGCTTCGTGAAAAAATGCGCGATTATTTTAGAAAAAAAGGCGATGCAATTGATGGTAAAAAAGAAGGTGCCGAAGAGGCAAAAAAAGATTTGTTGCCACGATATTACGTTAATTCAGGTTTTTTTTCAACCATTTTTGGAGGAAATACTATTGATGTAAAACCCACAGGTACCGTTGAAATGGACTTAGGTATTCGGTATACAAAACAAGATAATCCTACTTTTTCACCACGAAATAGATCGACTACAACTTTCGATTTTGATCAAAGAATTAGTATGAGTTTGCAAGGAAAAGTAGGAACCCGATTAAATGTAAATGCCAATTACGACACCGAATCTACCTTTTTATTTCAAAATCTTATAAAATTAGAATACGCACCTACCGAAGACGATATTATTCAAAAAATTGAAATCGGAAATGTAAGTATGCCTTTAAGTAATTCCTTAATCCCTGGAGCGCAAAGTTTATTTGGTGTTAAAGCACAATTACAATTCGGAAAAACAACTTTTACAGGTGTTTATTCAGAACAAAAATCACAAACTAGAAGCGTAACGGCTCAAGGAGGCGGAACCGTTCAAGATTTTGAAATGTTTGCTTTGGATTATGATGCTGACAGACACTTTTTTTTATCTCAATATTTTAGAAATAAATACGACAGAAGTATGCGTAATTATCCTTTTATTGATAATAGAGTGCAAATTACTCGTTTGGAAGTTTGGGTTACCAATAGGCAAAATCGCGTGAGTACAACAGCCAATAATCTTAGAAATATTATTGCACTACAAGATTTAGGGGAAGCCCAGTTGTTTGGAATTCCAAATACTAGTGATTTAGTTACAATACAAAATCCACCAGCAAACTTTTTTACAACTGTTTTACCACCAACTTTGCCATCTCTTGATGAGCCAACTGATAATAGAAACAACTTATACAATCCAGCTTTAATAGGAACAACTGGTTTGTTAAATGCTAATATTAGAGAAATTGTTACATCAAGTTTAGGGTTTAATAATACTACCCCAGTAAATGAAGGCACTGATTATTCGAAATTAGAAAATGCTCGAAAATTAAGTGCTAACGAGTTTACTTTTCATCCACAATTGGGTTATATTTCTTTACAGCAACGTTTGGCTAACGACGAAGTTTTAGCAGTCGCTTATCAATATACAATTGGTGCCGATGTATATCAAGTAGGGGAATTTGGTACAGATGGCGGTGAAGCAACAATTGTTATTCCGGGCGGAATTCCAGAAACGCAAACCTTAATACTTAAAACATTAAAAAGTAATCTAACCAATGTTGAAAAACCGATTTGGAATTTAATGATGAAAAACATTTATCAAATTCAAGGTGGTTATCAATTAGAACAAGAAGATTTTAGATTTAACATTTTGTATACAGATCCTTCGCCTTTAAATTATATTTCACAAGTTGGAACTACTCCATTGCCTGCAAATGTTGAACAAACACCTTTACTTAAAGTATTTAATTTAGATCAATTAAATTTTAATAATGACCCTCAAGCTGGTGGTGATGGTTTTTTCGATTTTTTGCCAGGATTAACGGTTGATCAACAGAACGGACGTTTAATATTTACCACTATTGAGCCATTTGGAAGGTATTTATTCGATAAATTAAGAACTGGTCCAGGCGAGAATTATGTAGGCGATCCAACTTTAATTTCAGATTATAACGCCAACCAAGGAAAATATGTTTTTAGAAACATGTATTCAACTACTCAGGCAGGAGCTTTACAATTTGCAGATAAAAATAAATTTCTATTAAGAGGTAAATTCAAATCAGCCGGTGGTGACGGAATTCCGTTAGGTGCTTTTAATGTGCCTAGAGGTTCAGTTAGAGTATCTGCCGGAGGAAGAATACTTGTTGAAGGTGTTGATTATAGCGTAAATTATCAAGCTGGTAGAGTACAAATATTAGATCCTTCATTGCGAGCATCTAATACACCAATTGAAGTTTCGGTAGAAAATAATTCGGTTTTTGGTCAACAAACCAGACGATTTTTTGGGTTTAACATCGAACATAAATTCAACGAAAAATTCCTTGTTGGAGCTACATTTTTACGATTAACAGAACGACCTTTTACTCAAAAATCGAATTATGGACAAGAATCAGTAAACAATACTATTTTTGGTTTAAATACCAATTTTTCTACCGAAGTTCCACTTTTTACTCGATTAGTAAATAAATTACCAAATATTGATACCGATGTTCCGTCTAATTTATCGTTTAGAGGAGAAGTGGCTTTCTTAAAACCAGATTCTTCTAAAGCCGATCAATTTGATGGTGAAGCTACTGTTTACATAGACGATTTTGAAGGATCTCAAACCAACCTCGATATGCGTTCGCCGCAATCATGGACTTTGTCTTCTACTCCTGAAAGACCAACTTTAGGATTGCCTGCTATATACAACGATTTTGGTGGTACAGCTACCGATTTATCGTATGGTTTTAAAAGAGGTAGATTATCATGGTACACCATTGACCCAATTTTTTATACACAAACTCCAGCCGGAATAGATCAAGATGATTTATCTCACAACAGCACAAGACGAATTTTCAGTGATGAATTATACCCGCTTTTAGATATTGTGCAAGGACAATCTCAAGTTATAAATACTTTTGATTTAACTTATTTCCCTGCAGATCGTGGTCCTTATAATTTCAATCCAGTTGCAGCAGGATCAAATTTATTACCTAATCCTGGCGATAGTTTTGGTGGAATAACACGAGCTCTTAATTCAACAAATTTTGAGCAGAGTAATGTTGAATACATTCAATTTTGGTTGTTAAATCCTTATAATTACACTGGCGATACTATAGATCCCTATGAAGCGGATAACACCAATACAGGTTTTATGTATTTCAATTTAGGAGAAATATCAGAAGATGTATTAAAAGATGGTAGAAAATTATATGAAAATGGTTTGCCAATTCCAGGTTCTACACAGCCTTCTGTTCCAACTATTTGGGGACAAGTTCCTGCTTCACAATCTTTAATTTACGCATTTGATAATGACCCTACCAATAGAGCCATTCAAGATATTGGATACGATGGATTAAATGATACTCAAGAAAGTGCTCTTTTTCCTAGTTTTGCCTCGCAACCTGATCCAGCGGCTGATAATTATCAATATTTTTTACAAGCTGGAGGGAATGATGTGATAGCTCGTTATAATAATTACAATAGCGTACAAGGAAATTCGCCTACTGATGTTACGGATGATAACAGAGGTTCAACCACTGTTCCCGATGTAGAAGACATTAATAGAGACAATACTATGAACACTATTAATGCCTATTATGAATATAGAGTTGCAATTAATCCCGTAAATTTAGCTACTGTTGGACAAAATTTTGTTTCTGATATAAAAGTTACAAATGTAACATTACCAAATGGGAATATAGGTAAAGCAAGATGGGTACAATTTAAAATTCCAATTACACAATTTGTTAATACAGTTGGTAGCATTGCCGATTTTCGTTCTATTCGATTTATGAGAATGTTCATGACAGGATTTACAGATAGAATTACAACGCGTTTAGGAGCTTTAGACTTAGTTAGAGGAGAATGGAGAAGATACGATGTGTCATTACAATATCCTTTACCGCAAGATAATCCTAGTGATGACCCAACAATTTTTGAAGTTCAAGTAGTAAATATTCAAGAGAATGAAACCAGATCTCCAATAAACTATGTAACACCACCAGGAGTAGTAAGGGAAGAGTTATTTAATAATAATACGCTTATTAGTCAAAATGAGCAATCGCTATCTCTACGAGTTTCTACTCCGGCAACTATCCCAAGTGGTGGACTTGAACCTACAGATTCCCGTGCCGTTTTTAAAAGTTTAAGCGTTGATATGCGTCAGTTTAAAAAATTAAAAATGTTCTTACATGCTGAAGAATTAGTTGGTGATGTTAGTCCGCTATTAGATGACGAAATGGTTGGTTTCATTCGATTTGGAAACGATTTCACCTCTAATTATTATCAAGTAGAAATTCCATTAAAGAAAACACAGCTTGGAGCAACAACAGCAGGAGAAATTTGGCCCGAAAGCAATCAGATAGATTTATCTTTAGAGTTATTAACTCAACTTAAAATACAATCGTTTACAGCAGCATCTAATGATCCTGATGGTGCATATTATCAAAATGAAGATTTCTTAGATCCTTCTTTAGTAAACAAACCAAACAAATTACGACTTGGTATTAAAGGAAATCCGAACTTTGGTTTGATTAGAACTTTAATGGTAGGTATTAAAAACAAATACCAGAGAACCGATACGGATGCACGATCGATTAGAGGTGAAGTTTGGTTCAATGAATTGCGAATTGCCGATATGGATAATGAAGGAGGTATGGCAACCGTTCTTAATTTAGATACCAATATGGCCGATTTTGCAACTTTTTCTGCAACTGGTAAATACAGTACAGCTGGTTTTGGAACTTTAGAACAAGGACCAAACGAAAGAAGTAGAGAAGATATTTTACAATACAATATTGTAACAAATTTAAGCTTAGGTAAATTGTTGCCAAAAAAATGGGGAATTAATTTACCATTCAATTATTCTGTAGGTGAAGAAACAATTACTCCTGAATACGATCCTTTTAATTTAGATATTAGATTAGATCAATTGATAGATAATACAGCTGATGAATCAACAAGGCGAAATCTTAAAAATAGAGCAATAGAGTATACTAAAAGAAGAAGTATAAACTTTATTGGCGTTAAAAAAGAACGAGCACCCGAACAAAAGCAACGCTTTTATGATCCAGAAAATTTAACACTTTCCTATTCTTATAACGAAGTAAATCGTCATAATTTCGAAATTGAAAATTTTAAAGATCAATTAGTAAATACAGCCGTTGATTATACTTTCGGATTCCAATCAAAACCAATTGAGCCATTTAAAAAATCGAAACGATTTAGCAAAAGTAGTTACTGGAATTTATTAAAAGAATTTAATTTTAACTATTTACCTACTAATATTTCGTTTAGTTCAAACATTAACAGACAATACAATCAGCAACAATTCCGATTAGTTGATGTTGAGGGTTTAGGTTTGGAAACATTATACAGAAGAAACTTTTTGTTTAATTACCAATATGGTTTCAATTATAATTTAACTAAAGCATTAAAACTTAATTTCACAGCAAGTTCCAATAATATTGTAAGAAGTTATTTAAACGAAAATAATGAACCCGATAATAGTTTCACCGTTTTTACAGATTATTTTGATCCTGGAACACCAAATCAACACAACCAACAGTTAACATTGAATTATGAACTGCCAATAAATAAATTACCTTTCTTAAGTTTTGTAAAATCTACTTATACGTATGTAGGAGATTTCAATTGGCAACGATCTTCATTGGCCTTATCATCAATTGAAGATGAAGATACCGGAACTATTTATAATTTGGGAAATACAATTCAAAATGCTGCTTCACATCGTTTGAATACTCAGTTTAATATGGATGGGTTTTATAAATATATTGGATTAACAAAGAAAACAAGTGCTACTAGTACAAAAGCAACGACAGCACCTCCAAAACCAGGTCAAAAAATTGTTCCAGTAAAACCAAATGCTAAAAAAGAAAGAAGTGTCTTTTTAGAAGGTTTAATTGGTGTTCTAACAAGTATTAAAAACTTTCAAATTGATTATTCTGAAAACAGAGGTACGGTTTTACCTGGATATACACCAAGTATTGGATTCTTTGGAACTGCAAAACCATCGTTTGGATTTGCTTTTGGAGATCAAGACGATATTCGTTTTGAAGCCGCTAAAAATGGATACTTAACCTATTACCCTGATTTTAACCAGAGTTTTACTCAAGTTACTAGTAAAAAATTGAACTTTACTGCTAATATTGATTTGTTTCCAGATTTTAAAATTGATTTGATAGGAAATAGAGACTACACAAGTAATTTCTCTGAACAATATGATGTTGATGTTTTATCAGGACAGTACAATCCGTTATCTCCATTCAGTACAGGAAATTATGCTATTTCAACTATTATGTTAAAATCGGCTTTCAAAACAAGTGATGAATATACATCTTCAGCTTTTGACGAATTTAGAACAAATAGAATTATTATTGCTAACCGACTTGCAGAAAATTTTTATGGTTCAACTACTTTCCCTTTAGATGCTGATGGTTATCCACAAGGATTTGGCAGAAATAGTCAAGCCGTATTAATCCCATCATTTTTAGCTGCTTATACAGGTTTAGTGAGTAATCCTCAAGGCGAATCAGCATCAAAAATATCTTTTGGTTCTTTTAGAGAAATACCACTTCCGAATTGGAATATAAAATACAATGGATTAATGCGTTATAAGTTTTTTAAAGAAAAATTTAAGCGTTTTTCTATTCAACATAATTATAAATCATCCTACACAATTAATTCGTTCCGTTCTAATTTTGAATACGATCGAAATCCAACAGGTTTAGATATTGGAGGAAATTTTAACAGTCAGTTATTAATTGGAAATATTAATCTTGTTGAACAATTTAGTCCTTTGGCAAGAATCGATTTTGAATTAAAAAGTTCATTAAAGGTCTTAATTGAAATGAAAAAAGACAGAGCGCTATCGATGAGTTTTGATAATAATTTGCTTACAGAAGTAAAAGGAATTGAATATATTTTAGGAGTTGGATACCGCTTTAAAGATGTTATTTTTTCATCTAAATTAGCAGATTCTGCGACCGGAATAATAAAAGGTGATATCAATATGAAATTAGATTTTTCTTATAGAAATAATAAAACTATTGTCCGATATTTAGATTATGATAACAATCAACTTGGTGGAGGTCAAAATATTTGGTCGGCAAGATTAACAGCAGATTATGCTTTAAGCAAAAGTCTAAATGTGATTTTCTTTTACGATCACTCCTTTTCACAAGCAGTTATTTCCACCTCTTTTCCTTTAACTAATATTAGATCTGGATTTACATTGCGATATAATTTCGGAAACTAATTATTGACATTTAAAAAGAGTTTGAAATTCTGAAAAATAAGTAGTATTTTTGAAAAAAAAACTATGTTAATAGTATACAAAAAACAAAAACAATGAATATTCCAGAAAATTTAAAATATACAAAAGACCACGAATGGGTTGCCATTGATGGCGATATTGCAACAGTAGGAATAACTGATTTTGCTCAAAAAGAATTAGGAGATATCGTATATGTTGAAGTTGAAACTTTAGATCAAACTATCGAAAAAGATGAAGTGTTTGGAACAGTTGAAGCTGTAAAAACAGTATCTGATTTGTTTTTGCCTTTGTCTGGCGAAATTATTGAGTTTAATGATGATTTAGAAAGTAACCCAGAAAGTGTTAATACAGATCCTTACGGAGCTGGTTGGATGATAAAATTAAAAATTTCTGACTTATCTCAGTGCGATGTCTTATTAGATGCAAAAGCTTATAGCGACTTAATTGGTGCTTAATAAAAGAACACTGCTTATTTTTGCGGTTTTGTGGACCATTATTATAACTTTTCTTAGTATAGTTACTGTTGATAATTTAGATAGTTTAATTTCAATACCATTTAAAGATAAAATTGTTCATTTCATTTTGTATTTTGTTTTTGTTGTAGTTTGGAGTACCTATAAAAAAACCGAAAAATACACTTTAAAAGTTGGTATATTCATTATGTTTATTGCAATATGTTATGGAATTTTAATGGAACTTTTTCAAGGTTATTTTACAGAAAATCGGCATGCAGAAAGTATTGATGTAATTGCAAATTCAACAGGAGCATTATTTGGTTTGCTTTTTATAAATAATTACTTTTTAAATAAAAGAAAAATTTAAATCTCATTTTGGTGGGATTTTTTTATTTTTACACTAACTATTTCTAGATTAAATGAATATTAAAAACTATCTCGATTCTACTTACTTAAAAACACCGCAACAAGCCGGGATTTCAATTGATGAAGATGCTGCAATTGTAAAAAGGTTTATTCAAGAAGCTATCGATGAAAAGTTCAAATTAATCATGATTCGACCAAATAATGTTTCATTGGCTAAAGAAATGATAACAAAAGCCAATTCAAATCTCAAAATAGGTACTGTTATCTCTTTTCCAGAAGGAACAAACACGGTTAATGAAAAAATAATTGAGGCAAATAAAGCAATCGAAGATGGTGTTGACGATTTAGATTTTGTTATAAATTATGAAGCTTTCAAAAAAGGAGATTTAGATTTGGTAAAAACAGAAGTGATGCAATTAACTAAATTAGGATTAAATTCACATAAAACAGTAAAATGGATTATCGAAGTAGCTGCTTTAAACAACACTCAAATTATTCAAATTACGGCTTTAATAAAAAATATAGTGCTTTCTAATTTTAACGAAGCTTGTTATTCGTTCGTTTTTGTAAAATCGTCAACAGGTTTTTATCAAACAAAAAACGGTTTGCCCAACGGTGCAACTCTTCCAACTATTATTATAATGCTTGAAAATTCATTTCCGCTTTCTGTTAAAGCAGCTGGTGGAGTTAAAACGTATAACGAAGCTTTAAAAATGATTCAACTAGGTGTTAAAAGAATTGGAACGTCTTCTGCTAAAGAAATAGCATCTGGAGCTGATGCAACTAATGAATATTAATTTTATTTAATTATGTATAAAAATACTTTCATACTATTTTTCGTGTTTTGTTACAGTTTTATGTTCGGACAAGTAAAAAACAGTGAACAATTTCCGGTTTTTCCGAATTGTGAAAACAAACAAGCAACCGAATTAGAAACTTGTTTTTATAATGAAGTGCAAACCTTTGTTTTTCAAAATTTTAATGTACCAAGTACAATCAAAAATCCTATTTCTCTTATAAAAGTATTATTTGAAGTTGATGACAAAGGTGCTTTTAAAGTGTTATACGTAGATGCCTTGGAGGAAGATCTAATAAAAGAAACAAAAAGAGTTTTTGGCAAGTTCTCTAAAATTAAACCAGCCACTTTCAACGGAAAACCAGTTTATACAAAATATACTATTCGAATTGCTATTCCGCTACAAAATCCAGCAGAAATTAAAGTGGAAAGTGAGGTAGTTAATCAAATTCAAACTACTAAAGTCAATTCCAAATTAAATAAAAACAAAGAGCTATCCGAGTACGATAGTATTGTGTATAAAAAATTTAAAAACCCACAGTTCGAAAGCAACCTCAATATTCCACTATCACATAGTTATTATGCACAATTTGATGGTGCAATGAACCAAGTTGGCACTAACAACCACACTAGCTCCAAACCATTTACTTATGCTGAAGTAAATAAATATTATAATTTATCAGATGCAAATGATAAACTGATGAAAAACAAAAAATCGTGGTGGGGACGAAAATTGTTTAATGAAAATATGGTTGCCATTCAAGGAGAAGATTATTGGTTTACAATGAATCCGATTTTCGATTTGCAATTGGGTAAAAGCAGTCCAAGTGCTTTAGATTATACCTATGTAAATACACGCGGAATACAAATTAGAGGAGGTTTGGGTTCTCAAATAAATTTCACCACAACTATTTTTGAAAGTCAAGGACGATTTGCCGATTATTTTAACAGATATGCTAATTCCATTAAACCAGCAGGCGGAAATCCAGCTATTATTCCAGGAATCGGAATTGCAAAAGAATTCAAAACCAATGCGTATGATTTTCCGTTAGCAGAAGCCAATCTGACTTTTGTGCCAAGTAAATTCTTCGATTTACAACTCGGTTACGGACGAAATTTTATTGGCGATGGTTATCGATCTTTATTATTAGCAGACGGAACAAGTCCGTATCCGTATTTTAAAATCAACACCAAATTCTGGAAAATAAAATATACCAATATTTACACTTGGCTTAAAGATGTGAGACCCGATGTAACGCTAGATCAAACGTATGCAACAAAATACGCAGCAAGTCATTATTTAAGCTGGAATGCGTCCAAACGATTGAATATAGGTTTTTTCGAATCGGTAATTTGGACCAATCAAAACGATAGAGGTTTCGATTTTAATTTTGTTAATCCAATTATTTTTTACCGAACAGTCGAATTTTCTTCGTCATCACGAAGCGGAAATGCATTGTTGGGTTTAACATCCAAATACAAATGGAACAACAAAATTAATTTGTACGGACAATTTTTACTTGATGAGTTTTCTTTAGGCGAAGTAAAAGGAGGTAGTAAAAGCTGGAAAAATAAATTCGGTTACCAATTGGGCGTAAAATATTACAATGCGTTTACCATCAAAAATTTATTGATGCAAGTCGAATACAATCATGTTCGTCCTTATGTATATGCACATAGTAATGTAATTACCAATTACGGACACAATAATCAAAGTTTAGGACACCAATGGGGAGGCAATTTTAGAGAATTCGTTGGAATTGCACGTTATTACAACGGTCGCTATTTTGCTGATGCTAAATTTACTTTTGGGCAACGGGGTTTGGATTTTTCTGATTCGGGTGCCAACTCTAATTATGGTAGCAACATCTACAGAGATTATGAAGATGATCGCTTTGCAGATACCGGAGTTACCATTGCTCAAGGAAATAAAACCACTATTTTTATCGCCGATGTACAAGCAGGATATTTAATTAATCCTTCTACTAATATGAAATTATTCGCTAGTTTAATTTATCGAAACTTCGATCCAACCGAAAATACGCTGTTGCACTTTAAAGAAAGTACTACTTGGTTTTCAGTTGGTTTGCGATGCGATATTTTTAATTGGTATTTTGATTATTAGTAGAAAAAAGAATACTTGCTGCAATCAGATTTAAAATCAATTTTTTGCTTTTTAATTTAAAATTTTTTTATGAAATGTTTTTTGTCAAATCCTTTTTGATAGACTACTTTTGCACCAGTTTTTCAAAACAACTAAATTGGAATTGAGTACCACAACAACGTTTACATTCAAATCTGTTTTTCAAGATTTTAAAGAGATAACTAAAGCAGGTTTGGCTGTTAGTGTTCTTTTTTCATCTATTGCAGGCTATTTATTGGGTTTTGATAACGAACATCCTTTTAGTTGGACCACTTTATTGATGTTGTTAATTGGTGGTTATTGCATGGTTGGTGCATCCAATGCTTTTAATCAAGTTATTGAAAAAGAGTTGGATGTTTTGATGGATAGAACCAAAAATCGTCCAGTTCCTGCTAAAAGAATGTCACCAAATACAGCATTACTAATTGCAAGTGTGTTAACCATAATCGGATTAACATTGTTGTATCTTATCAATCCAAAAACAGCTATGTTTGGAGCGATTTCCATTTTTATTTACACCAGTATTTACACACCATTAAAAACAAAAACACCTTTGGCTGTATTTGTTGGTGCAATTCCAGGAGCCATTCCATTTATGCTGGGTTGGGTTGCAGCAACAGGAAACTTTGGTATAGAAGCTGGAACCTTATTTTTAATTCAGTTTTTTTGGCAGTTTCCCCACTTTTGGGCAATTGGTTGGTTTTTATATGAAGATTATGAAAAAGCAGGATTTTTTATGCTTCCAACAGGTAAAAAAGACAAATCAACTGCCATGCAAATTATTTTATATTCGGTTTGGTTATTAGTTGCTTCGTTATTGCCATGCTTAGGCTATACAGGGCAATTATTTATTTCGCCAATTGCTACAATTGTTGTATTTTTGTTGGGAATTTGGATGTTGTATTACGCTGTAAAATTATACCAAAGCCGAACAGCTAAAGCAGCCAAATCTTTAATGCTAACAAGCGTTTTTTACATAACTATGTTGCAAATTATATACATAACAGATAAATTTTTACGATAATTATGACCATGACCGCCGAAGAGCATAAAGCTCGATCTAATCGCTCTTATAAATTATTACTGCTTTTTGGAATGATAAGCATGACGATGATGTTTGCTGGTTTGACAAGTGCCTATATTGTTAGTAGTAAAAGAGCCGATTGGGTAAAAGATTTTCAGATGCCTTCTGCTTTTTTTGTAAGTTTAATTGCCATTATTGGATGTAGTTTTACTTTTCATTTTGCAAAAAAAGCAATTCAAAAAGACAACAAACAAATTACCTCTCTCTTTTTACTATCCACTTTATTTTTAGCTATTGCGTTTGTTTATTTTCAATTTCAAGGGTTTAATCAAATGGTGGCTCAAGGAAATTTCTTAACTGGACCACAAAGCAATATTACAGCTACTTTTCTATATTTAGTTGTATTAGCTCATTTGGCTCACTTAGCTGGAGGAATTATTTCACTATTAATTATAATTTATAATCATTTTAAACAAAAGTACAATTCAAGTCAATTCCTTGGTATTGAGCTAGGTGCAATGTATTGGCACTTCCTTGATTTCTTATGGATTTATTTGTTTTTATTTTTATATTTCTTTAAATAAGAAAAAAATGTAAATTTGGGAACTTTTTAACTATTACTTTTTATGGGATCGACAGTTACAAATGAAACTTCAGAAGGAAAAACTTGGGATGGCGGAAATGAGCCATTAGGAGCCAGTTACGGAAAATTAATGATGTGGTTTTTCATCATTTCAGATGCACTAACCTTTTCAGGATTTTTAGCAGCATATGGTTTTTCTAGATTTAAATTTATTGAAACTTGGCCTTTAGCCGATGAAGTATTTACTCACTTTCCTTTTATGCATGGCGTTACAGCTCCAATGTATTATGTGGCGCTAATGACATTTATCTTAATTTTTTCATCAGTAACAATGGTGTTAGCCGTTGATGCAGGTCATCAAATGAAACAAGGTAAAGTAGCATTTTATATGTTTTTAACGATTATTGGAGGTTTAATATTTGTTGGCTCACAAGCTTGGGAATGGAAAAACTTTATTCATGGTGAATATGGTGCAATTGAAACAAAAGGAGGAAGTATTCTTCAATTTGTAGATGCTAAAGGCGCAAGAGTTAAATTAGAAGATTTCGCTGCAACGTTACCGGAAGAAAGAACCCAATTAAAAAGAAGCAATGCGACTTGGTTTTCGGAAGAAGGTTCATTAACAACTTACAGCGTTGCTGAAGTAAAAGAAGGATTTAAAAATAACCCTGAATTATTGGTTAGAACAGAAGTTGTATTTACAAAAGAAACTGCTAAAAATTCTGTTGGAGTGCATCCGACTTTAAATGATAAAGAATTCCATTCAAAACATAAAACGGTTTTAACAAGAGCAGAATCAGATAAAATGATGGCTAACGCCAATTTAGTTGTAGAAGGAGCTAATTTAACCAGAAATGAATATGGTAGTAAGTTATTTGCAGATTTCTTTTTCTTCATTACTGGTTTTCACGGTTTTCACGTATTTTCTGGAGTAATTATAAATATTATAATCTTCATTAATATCCTCATCGGAACTTATGAAAAAAGACGAAGCTATGAAATGGTTGAAAAAGTTGGATTGTATTGGCACTTTGTCGATTTGGTTTGGGTTTTCGTATTTACATTCTTCTATTTAGTTTAATTTTATAGTACATTATTATGTCACACGCACACGAGCACGTTTCTAATACCGGTAGAATTTGGAAAGTATTTTGGTTTCTTTCAGCAATCACCATCGTTGAGGTTATTCTTGGTATCCTTAAACCAGAATCATTACACATGACTAATTTTTTAGGTATGAATCTATTAAATTGGATATTTATTATTTTAACTTTAGTAAAAGCATACGGAATTGTTTGGGCTTTTATGCATATGGAAGGCGAAACAACCGTTTTAAGAAGATCTGTTGTTTGGACAGTTATTTTCTTAGTGTTATACTTAGTATTTATTTTATTAACAGAAGCTCACTACATATTTGGTGTATTTAAAGATTCTACTATTAAATGGAATTTTTAACATTATTATAACTCAAAAAAAGTCCCGTCTTGTAATGTAAACTAGACGGGATTTTTTATTTTTGCATTTCAAAACTGTATCTTCTAATGAAAAAGAATTTTGTTCTCTTCTTCCTTTTTATTTTTCCAATTGTTGCTTATTTATTCTTTGCCTCGGGAGTTAATAGTTTTACTCGATTGCCAATTATCACTAAATCGATTCCTGAATTTAAAAATTGGAAAACATCAAATAATGAAACAATTAAACTTTCCAATAAAATTACCATTTTAGGATTTACTGGAACAGATATCAATGCAAAAAATGGTAATTTCTTTAATCTCAACCAAAAAATTTATGACAAATATAGTGAGTTCAAAGATTTTCAAGTGGTGTTTATAGCGCCAATAGGAACCGAAATTAAAACAGAAGAATTTATTAGTAAAATTAAAAAAATTTCTGACATCTCTCGTTGGCATTATATTTTTGCTTCTCCTGATGAAATCAAAAAATTTCATGAAGCACTTAATTTAAATCAAAAACTCGATGACAATTTAGGAACTTCTAATGTTTTCATTATTGATAAAGCCCGAAATTTGCGCGGAAGAAAAGGTAAAGTTAAAAAAGGAAATGCCGAATACAGAGAAGGCTATAGTACTACTTTAGTTTCTGAATTGCATAATGAA
Source organism: Flavobacteriales bacterium (assembly GCA_031408335.1). Classification (GTDB taxonomy): domain Bacteria; phylum Bacteroidota; class Bacteroidia; order Flavobacteriales; family Flavobacteriaceae; genus Flavobacterium. The sequence goes on from JANNWH010000017.1 coordinate 348,679, forward strand.
ATGACCGACGATGTAAAAATTATATTAGCTGAATACCGTTTAGCATTAAAACAAAATAATATTTATAATAAAAATAAATCCGAATTGAAATGAAGAATAAATCCTATATCGGAATTTCATTTATTGTATTGATTTTCGGAATTTATGCAATTCCCAAAATAATTGATAAATTAAACGGGAATGATTTAATTGTTATTGGTGCTGCTCCAAAATTTGAGTTGATAAACCAAAACAATAAAAAAATTTCTAATGAAAATTATAATGGTAAAGTATATGTTTTAGAGTTTTTCTTTTCTACATGTCCAACTATTTGTCCAATTATGAATAGAAATATGGTTTCTATCCAGAATGAGTTTTTTGGGAATCCTAATTTCGGAATTGCATCTATTACCATCAATCCCGAAAATGATACGTCAGAGGTATTAAAAAAGCATGCATCAGAATTAGGAGCAAATTCGGTAAACTGGCACTTTTTAACTGGAGATAAAAAATACATTTATGAAATCTCCAATAAAGGATTCAATATATTTGCAGGTGAAAATAGTAAAGTAAATGGCGGATTTGAACATTCTGGACTTTTTGCTTTGATTGACAAAAACGGAAAAATTAGATGCCGAAAAGACGAACAAGGAAACCCAATTATGTATTATGATGGTTTAGATAAAAAGGGTGTAAATGCCATAAAAGAAGATATAAAATTATTATTAGAAGAATAATGGAAAAAAAAGTCGATAAAAAATTCAATAAAGCTATTGTTGCAGTTTCAATATTAATTCCAACTGTTGTTGCCATTCTATTTAGTGTAAAATTGAAAGATTTAGGCTTTGATGTTGAACCAATGCATTATTTACCGCCAATTTACGCAACTATTAATGCAATTACGGCGATTTTGTTAATAGCGGCTGTTGTTGCTATTAAAAACGGAAAACGAAAAATACATGAACGTTTAATGACAACGGCAATTGCATGTTCGGTTGTTTTTTTAATAATGTATGTTGCCTATCACATGACAACAGAGCGCACTAACTATGGCGGAGAAGGAACAATTAAAATAATTTATTTATTTATTTTAATAACACATATTTTATTATCGATAGCCATAATTCCGATGGTTTTAATAACTTATGTTAGAGCTTTAGCGGAACGTTTTGATGCACATAAAAAAATATCAAAAATTACATTTCCGCTATGGTTGTACGTTGCCGTAACTGGAGTTATAGTGTATTTGATGATTTCACCTTATTATGTTAAGTAAAGCCAAAAGACAAATGCCAAAAGCCAATAGTAAAAAAAGCATCTTATTGCTTATTGTCTATTGCCTAATGCCTATTGCCTCAAAAGCGCAATGCGCCATGTGTAGAGCTGCTCTCGAAAGTGAAGGAAACACCGTGAAAGCAGAAGCAGTAAATGATGGTATTGTTTATCTAATGGCGGTTCCGTATATTTTGGTTGGAATTGCTGGTTTTTTTGTTTACAGAATGTTCAATAAGAAAAAGAGTTAAATTTCAAAATCAAACATATTTTTTATTGGAATATTTAGAGATAAAGCAATGGCTTTTACTGTAGAAATTGTAGTATTTATTTCTCCTCTTTCAATTCTTCCAATTTGTGAAATAGGTATATCAGATGAATAAGCTAAAACTTCTTGTGACATTTTTTTGCTCATTCTTATCTCTCTAAGATTTTCCCCAAACCTTTTAATATATGATATATCTTTACTATTGTTCACAATGTAAAGTTGAGCATTGCAAAAAATAATATTAAACGCATACATGCGTTATATAAATTAATTTTGTGTATTTGATTTTTAACTTAAATTATTTATTACTTTTAATAATCAAAAAACACTTTTTATGAATTAAATGATTAAAATTTTAGTTAAACCATTTTTTGTAATGTGTTTTTTGGTAATTTGTTTTAGTTGTGAAAAAGATTTATACGAAGAAGCTACAATTGAGCAAAGACAAGGAATAAAAAGCAGAAGAATTTCTTTTGAAGAACTTAATACAAACATTAAAGTTATAAAAGAATTGAATTTAGTAAAGCAAAAATTAAAACCTACTTTACTTGGAAATGAAAGGATAATTAGCGTTGGTGATTTTTTTATAGAAACTGATGATGTTCTATTATTAGAATATGGTGAATTAAAGTCTTATACTTTTCCAGTTTATTTTACAGAAGATGATGCAAAACTTAAAAATTTAGTTATTTCTGAAAAATTAGATGGCACTTATGAATCAAAAGTGTTAGAATATGATTTAACTCCACAAGAAAAAATAGATTTAACTAATGATGATTTAAAAAGTATTACAAATCCTATTGTAACTACAAGAGTAAGTTCATATGAAATAGGTGTACAATGTGTTACTGTTACAATTACATATCTAGTTGCTTGTAGTGATGGTTATTATCATAATGGTACAGACTCGACTGAATGGACTCCTTGTTATGCAACCAGTCCACCAAAAATTAAAGTAATTTCCGAAGTATTTTGCGGTGGCGGTGGCGGTATACCAACTCCAATACCAGATATTGGTGTTCCAGGAAACAGTGGCGGCGGTCCTGGAGGAACTCCTACTTTACCTTTAGATTACCCAAATCCTCAAACTAATCCCGAAGAATATCAAAATGGTATTACTCAACCAATAAATCCAAATTTAAATAATGTACTACCAACATTAAATCCTTGTGCAGAATTAATAGCAAAAGATATTGATTCAGTTTTTAATGCTAAAATGATTGAGTTAAATAATAAGGCTGCAACTCAAAATTTCGAATCAGCATATATTTTATACCAAAATGCAATAGATGGTTTACAACTATCTAATGAAATTACAGGAAATCAAAATGCAGCATCTGCCAATCTTATTTTTCAATCTAACAGTACTAATTCTCAATCTAATTTTAACGCAATTGCTGCTATCCATTGTCACTTAGACGATGGTAGTACCTTTAAAGTCTTTTCTTACGCTGATATTATTGCATTAGCTCATATCGCTACAATTTCAACTAGACCTCCAAATGAGTTAGCTATCTATGTGACTACAAATAGTGGCACTTTTGCTTTAAAAGTTAATAATAGAATCCTGTTAAGAAATAAAAAATCCTTATTAGAAGCTAATTTAAGACAAAACGAAATAGATTTTGACAATTTAGTTAAGACAAATTTTGATCTAAATAAACAAAAATTGGGTTTTTTAAAATTTATTAACACAATTACAGGAATTGGAAATCCTGGCATAGATTTTTATGAGAAAGATACAGCAACAAATAAATGGAATCTATTAACTTTGTCAAGTAATGGAACTGCAATTATTCCAATACCTTGTAATTAAATTAAAATAGTATGAAAAAAATAAAAATTATAATACTAATGTTGATTGTCAACATTAGCTATGCTCAATTACCTGTAATAACTACCACTTCTTTAGCAGGTGATCCAAGTAATGATGTTAATTTTTTAAAAAACGGCAATTATGCTATTGATGTTAATAACGAAAGAGATCAATATGTTGGCTTATGGCGTTATCAAGATAATGGTATTTTATTCGAATTAAAAATTGAAAAAAAAAATCAATATATCAACAAAGTTTTCATTCAAGGCATAACAAGTTATCATTTTTTTGATGTATTAACCTTTAAATACAAATTAATAAAGAATAATGTTTTAATTTACGATAATCTTAATCAAACAATACCAGAAGATTATATATCAATTGCAACTAAATACGGTGTTGATAATTATGCTTATGGTGGTTTCTTAGACGCAACAAGAAATGTTTGTGCAAAAGTAAGTATTACAAAAACAAATACAAATCCCGAGAAAATTTTCTTTGATTTAAGTAGTGGTGCTTATTATTTATTAAATCCTATTTCATATTATGAAGGTCACGTTATACCTTTATTTAATGTTCCTACAAATGGTATAGAAATGTTGAAGGTAGATTAAAAGAACTATTAAGTAGTTTAAAATTTAGTAAATAAGTGATAAATTTAATCAAAAACTACAGTCTTAAAGCTGTAGTTTTTTTGATTATATTTGATTTTAAGTTCATTGTATTCAAAAGATTCAAAGCCAATTAAATTATAGTATGAAAAAAATAATTATACCAATATTAGTTTCTTTTATGTTTATTGAATGTAAAGCTCAAACACCAATTATAGATATATACGACACTCAGCAAGTACGTGGAAGCATTGAAAATGCATATTACAAAGATATAAGCAATTTTCGCAATCAGTATGTTGGACAATGGCTTTATACAAATGGAAGCACTACATTAAAATTGGTTTTTGCAGAAAAGAATCAAATTTATACAGAAAATGCACCCAAAAACTTTTATGAAGACTATCTCGTAGGCGAATATCAATATATTGAAAACGGAGTTGAAAAAATAAACACTTTAAATAATTTAAGTATAAATTATGGCAATGATGTTTATCAACATAATTTGTTAAGCATAAGTTGTATTTGGTTTCCTTCAACTTATCCAAAATGTTTAGAATGTTCCTCTAATGAAAGAAGATTAAGAATGTTTCTTGAAGAACCAGCATTAAGAGATATTAGCCTTGGAAATAGTTTTATTTTAAGAGCATTTAGTGAAAATGGTATTCAAAAACTAAAGGTTTGGTTTATAAATGGATCTGGAAATGGTGTAATTCTTGATGAAAATGGTAATCCTTCAAATATTACGCGTTTTACTTTACCTTTTGGGGAGTATACTTTAATAAAACAACCTTAATATATCGTAAAGTATAATATGACAAAAAATAGAAATAATCAAACTATAGCCTAAAAAAGTTGTAGTTTTTTTATTTATCGAATGTTCTCAAAAAAGAAGATAAATTAAGTATACTGAGCACTGAACACTGTCAACTGAACACTTTACTCAATCCATTCCATCAATTTTCACATTCATTTTTCCGCTTGCAGTAATAAATGCAATAATAGCTTCGTTGGTAATTTCTACTTTTTCAAATTCAAAATCGTTCATTGTTCCGTTGATGAAAACACCTTTCATTGGGGAATAATTGTTGAGATAAGGAAGTAAACTTTTCTTTCCTTCATCCAAATTTTCTTTTATCGAATACCGACAACTTTCCTGAATTTTCTTTAAAATAGTTCCTTGTAAAAGCCAATTTGCAGTTCTGGTTACTATTCCTTTTGAGTTTAAAACATAATCCATTTGATCAAAATATATTTCTTTGGTAATGGAATTATAATTCGGAATTCCGCTTAAATAAATGGTTCCATTAATGCTTCCAACCATATCTAAAGCAATAATCATTTTTCCGTCTTTTGCCCACAAATTTACTTTTTGAACAACAATTTTTCGAGTTCCTGAGGCAAATTCTTTTCCTTGAAAATTCTTTGTAATGATTCGCGAAGCACTTTCAAAAGTAGAAATTGCGGCAATACTAGCCGAAGTTTTATCAGGCATTTTTGTTACCGGTTTAAACGATATGGTTTCTTTATTGAAATTATTTTTAGGTTCTTGTCCAACCATTGTTTGCATGGTACATTTTAATCCTAAATCCATTATTATTTTGTTTTTTTGCAAAACAGCATCGGTAACATACACTTCAATTGGATTCAATTTAAACCAAGATTCATATTGTTCACTAGTTAAAAATGGTGTGCTCATTTTTTCTAAAACATCCAAAACATAAGGTTTAAAATCACACGATTTTTCAATGGCTTCGTCAATTTTTTTAGCAATTTTAGATTTAAATATTGAAAGTGTAGGATTAATAACATACGTAATAGGAACTTTTTTTCCAGCAACAGAAATAGTTGGACTTTCGCTCCATTCAAAATCGTCAATTTTAGAGTAGGTATTCATTTTCCAATTCGATAATTTCACATCACTGAGTAGAATTATCGTTCCATTAAGATCAATTTCTTTTGTATCATTTAATCCCATAAAATCAGTTCCGTATTTAAATTTCGACCAGATTTTTAATGGTAAAACCGACTGGATTTTTCCATCTTTTTCAATGAGTTGAATGGTGCCTGTTTTCCAAATTTTCATTTCAGATTTATCATCTTCTAAATTAGAATCTTCATAAATTAATCCGTTAAGCGATTTATTTAATTGATTTTCAATTTCTTGCAATGAAATAGTCATTGGCATGTTAACAAACGAAGTAGTTGTTTTATATGCTAATGGAGCATTAAGTGAAGGTTCTGGTTTTAATGCTGCTATTTTTTGAGAACTTGAACATCCAAATAAAGAGAAAATCATAATACTATAAATTGAAAAAATAAATAACAGTTTCTTTCTTTTGAGAATTTTATGGATACTAAAAATTGCTTTAGTCATTGAAATTATTTTAGGATGTGAATGTAACAAAAAAATAAAACCAACGTCTGATAAGAAAATGTTAATTTAATAAGTTTCCATTAAATTACTTTAAATTTGCAAAAACAGTTTCATTTTTGAAATACTACTACATGAAGAAATTAAATATTTTATTGTTTTTATTCGTAATAATCATTCCAAGCGCAACTGTAATAGCACAATCTAAAAGTTGGACATTAGAAGAGTGTGTTGATTATGCCATCAAAAACAATATTTTAATTAAACAAACGCAACTCGATATTAAAACTACCGAAGTGGATAAAAAAGCAGCCATTGGAAATTTTCTTCCTTCATTAAATGGTAATGCGTCTCATTCATGGAATATTGGTTTAAATCAAAATATTACTACAGGTTTGTTAGAAAATCAAACAACACAGTTTACTTCTGCTGGTTTAAATTCGAGTGTTGATATCTATAACGGCTTACAAAATCAAAACCGATTGCGTAGAGCAAACCTTTCCAAAATTGCATCTCAATATCAATTAGATAAAATAAAAGATGATGTTTCTCTCAATGTAGCGAATGCTTTTTTACAAATATTATTCAATAAAGAAACTATAAAAGTACAAAAAGAGCAATTGGCTTTTGATGAAAAACAACTTATTAGAACACAAGAATTAGTTAATGTTGGAACAATTCCTAGAGGTGATTTGTTGGATGCCAAAGCGACTATTGCTTCGGACAAACAGCGACTTGTAGCTGCAGAAAACGCCTTATTTTTATCGAAATTAAGTTTGGCTCAATTGCTCCAATTAGAAGATTTTCAAAGTTTTGATATAGCTGAAACAAAATACGAAGTGAAAGAAAGTCCGGTTTCTATTCAAAAACCTGAAGACATTCTAGCAAAAGCAAAACAAGAGCGTATTGAATTAAAAATAGCAAAAGCAAATTTAGAAATTGCCGAAAGAGATGTAAAAATTGCCAAAGGAGCTTACCAGCCAAATTTAAGTGGATTTTATAGTTTTAGTACAAGAGCAAGTTATTCAGAAAGAATTATAGGTTTTGATGGAGGAGGAAATCCAATTTTAGCGAGTCCTTTGCCTTTATTTGATCAATTTAGTAATAATAAAGGACATAGTTTTGGTTTGCAATTAAACATTCCGATTTTTAACGGATTTATTACAAAAAATAATGTTTCTCGATCAAAAATTGCACTAAATCGCTCCGAAATTTCTCTACAACAATCCGTATTAGATTTAGAGCGCAATGTTTATAATGCCATTACCGATGCGAAAGGTGCATTGAATAGTTATGAATCGGCTACTGCTGCATTAGAATCTAGGCAGGAAGCATTTAATTATGCTAAAGAACGATTTGCAGTTGGTGTGATGAATACTTTTGAATTTAGTCAAGCTCAAACGTTATTCATTAATGCTCAATCGGAAGTCTTAAGAACTAAATACGATTATATTTTTAAAATTAAAATTGTGGAATTTTATTTTGGAATTCCTATCACACAAAAAAATTAGCATCATGTCAAAGAAGAAAATCTATATTTTATTAGGATCAGTTTTAGCATTAGTTATACTTTTAATTACATTATCAAAAGCTGGAATATTAGGCAACAAAGATAAAGGCACAGAAATTGAAACCGCTAAAGCAGATGAAATTACTATCATCGAAACCGTTTCGGCGACTGGGAAAATTCAACCCGAAATAGAAGTTAAAATATCATCAGAAGTATCAGGAGAAATTATTGCTTTGCCTGTGAAAGAAGGTCAAGTGGTAAAAAAAGGTGAATTGTTAGTAAAAATAAATCCCGATTTATATACTTCGGGTTACAATAGAACGGTTTCTAATTTATCGGTTTCAAAATCAGGTTTAAGTCAAGCTGATGCCTCTTTTAAAGAAGCTAAAGCTAATTTTGAAAGAAGTAAAACATTATTCGAAAAAGGAATTATTTCAAAATCTGAATGGGATAAAGCAGTTGCTTCTTTTGAAGTAGCGCAAGCAAACAAACAATCATCCTATTATAATGTACAAAGTGCGAATGCAACTGTGAAAGAAGCACAAGACAACCTAGGTAGAACTATTATTTATGCTCCAGCCGATGGAACTATTTCTATGCTAAATGTAGAGTTGGGCGAACGAGTTTTGGGAACGCAACAAATGACCGGAACTGAAATACTTCGTGTTGCTAATCTCAACAATATGGAAGTTGAGGTGGATGTAAATGAAAATGATATTGTTAAAATTAATGTAGGAGATTCAGCTAATGTTGAAGTTGATGCGTATTTAAAAAAAGAGTTTAAAGGAATTGTAACTAGTATTTCAAATTCGGCTAGTGCTTCTGTATCTGCTGATCAAGTAACCAATTTTAAAGTTAAAATAAGAATTCTGAAAGAGTCATACATGGATTTATTAGAAGGAAAACCAGAAACTTATTCGCCATTTAGACCCGGAATGACAGCTACTGTTGATGTAATTACTACTCGAAAAGAAAAAGTTATTGCAGTGCCAATTAGTGCTATTGTTATGAAGTCCGATACTGCAGCCACAAATAGGTATGAAGTGAAAGATGAAGCGCCAAACGATAAAAAAGTAGTTGCCAAAACAGATAAAAAATTTGAATGTGTATTTGTGAAAGAAGGGAATAAAGCAAAAATTAGAATTGTAAAAACCGGAATTCAAGACAACACAAATATTGAAGTACTATCGGGTTTAAAAAAAGGAGATGTTATTATTGTTGGACCTTATACAACAGTTACTAAAGACTTAAATTCGGGAGATAAAGTGGTAATTGCTGATTCCAAAAGTAAAGAGAAAGATAAGAAAAAGTAAAATTTCCTAATTCATAAAATATAATTTTGTCTTATATTCTCAACATTGAAACAGCAACAAAAAACTGTTCGGTTGCCTTAGCAAATAAAGGTAAAACAGTATTTTGTAAGCAAATTGCAAACCAAAGTTTTTCGCATGCTGAATTATTGCATGTTTTTATAGAAGAAATTTTAAAGGATTCCAACCTAACTTTTCAAGATTTAAATGCAATTGCAATAAGTAAAGGTCCGGGATCTTATACCGGATTAAGAATAGGTGTTTCTGCTGCAAAAGGGTTGTGTTATGCGTTGGGAATACCTTTGATTGCTATCGATACTTTAACTATTCTGGCAAGTCAATTAGAAATCGAAAATGGATTAATTATCCCGATGATTGATGCTAGAAGAATGGAAGTTTACAGTGCTGTTTTTGACTCAAAAAGCAATAAAATTAGAGAAGTACAAGCTGAAGTTTTAACCGAAGAAAGTTTTACTTCTTATAAAGAAACGCTTCATTTTATAGGTGATAGTAATGAAAAAGCCAAAAGCGTTTTAATAAATGCCAATTTCGTTTTTCATGATACTAATGTGTTTCCTTCTGCAAACGAAATGAGTCTGCTGTCTTTTAAAAAATATCAAAATCAAGACTTTGAAGATGTTGCTTACTTTGAACCGTATTATTTAAAAGATTTTTTTATCACCTCAAAAAAACATATATAATAATTGATTTCTTTTATTAACTAAAAAATCACGTAAATTTCTTACGTGATTTTTATTTTATAGTATAAATTTTATAAATTAATCAGCGTCTTCTTCTACATTGTTAGAAGTTTCTTCTGCTTTTGTAACTGTTTCTTCTGAAGCATCATTTGTAAAAGAATTTACTTTTTCTTTTACAGTATCAACAACATTACCAGCCATTTCTTCGGCTTTGTCAGCAAACTCAGATGCTTTTTCTTTTACTGTTTCAAAAGCATTTTCAATAGTTGCTCCAGCACTTGGCGCATACTCGTTTACTTTTTCTTTAGCAGTTTCTGCAAAATCTTCCACTTTGTCAACTATTGGAGCCGCAACTTCTTTTACTTTTTCAATTGCTTCTTCAGCAAAAACCTCTGCCTTATCTGCCAACTGATCGATATTTTGTTTAGCAGAACCAAACAAATTTTTAAAAAACTCTCCTAATCCCATGATGTTTATTTTTAATGTTAGAATGCAATTATACGTAATTTTTTTTATAAAAATTGTGCTTTCAACACAAATTAAAGTTTTGATTTTAAGTTTTTGACACTAATTATTTAAAGATGAATTATTCAATTTCTAAAGTTAATTTGACATTTATTTTAAATTTAGATATTTAATCATTTTTAAATAAATACTATGTTCTTGAACATTAACAATAGGAATATTTTTTAATGATTTTGCTGTTCAAGTTACTGTTTTTTTGTTGCATCTGCCCAATGATTGTTATGCTTGAAAGAACTTCAATTACTTTTAATACCACCATGATTTTAAGTTTTAATATTAGAAAATTAAATTATAAAATTAAATTTAAAGGGTAATAATAAACAACATTAATATTAAGAACATTTTTTTTTATTTAATATGTTATTTTATTAAATAGTAGTAAATTGCTACGCTAATAACAACGTGTTTATATGGTTTCTAAAATATATTTCAATAGCATTCTTAAAGTCATAATTTTTCTTTTGCCTTTAAGTTTTTCTGCTCAAAATTTACTTGTCAATTATTCTCTTGTTCAACCATCTTGTCCGAATGCAAATGATGCTTCAATTTCAGTTTATGGAACAGGAGGAGTTCTGCCTTATGTTTCTTATTCTATTACTGGACCAATATCACAAACAAGTCCAATTTCTGGTTTATTCACAAGTTTAGTACCTGGAACTTATACTGTTTCAGTTACAGACAGTAATTTTCCTCCCACAACATCAACTTTACCGGGTGTTGTTATTATTCAACCTAATAATTTAACCTTAAATTCACCAATATCAATTTGTTCTGGAACTTCAACAAACTTATCAGTTAGTGGAGGAACGGCTCCTTATACATGGACAGCTTCACCTCCTGATACTACTTTAACTACACCAAATAGTGCAACTCCAACAGTTAGCCCAACACAAACCACAGTGTATACTGCTACTTCAACTGCAACAACTATTAGAGATTTGATTTTTAACGGTAATTTTTCACAAGGGAATGTAGGATTTTCATCAGATTATCAATATTTAACAACTACTTCACCATTTGGAGCTCAAAGAACATACGGAATTACGGCAAACGCAAACAGTTGGTTTGCAGGATTTTCTACATGTTTAGGCAATTCAGGTGTTGGGAATATGATGGTGATGGATGGATCAACTTCTAATGGCGGGAATGATAAATTTTGGTCTCAAACGGTACCAGTAATTCCGGGTCAGAATTATACTTTCACCTATTATGTTCAAACTGTAGCCACTCCAAATCCTGCTAATATTGATGTGGTGATAAATGGAGTTTCTATTGGAACCTCTTTTGCGCCAGCAGGTGTTTGCAGTTGGGTTCCTAGAACTTATGTATGGAATTCTGGAGTTAGTACTACAGCGCAAATAGTCATGTATGATAGAGTTATAACTTCTGGTGGGAACGATTTTGCAATTGATGATATTTCATTTACAACATCTACTACTTGTAATTTATCAAATAATGTAACAATATCAGTTACTAATCCTACGTCACCAGCAATAAGTTGTGGAGCAACTACAGCAAATTCAATTCTATTTAGTTGGACGGGATTAGTCAACGCTTCAAGTTATACAATAAGTTATACAGTAAATTCTGGAAGTCCAATTAGTGGAGGAAGTGTGTTAACTCCAAATTATACAGTATTAGGATTAAGTAGTGGGAGTAATGTAGTTATTACGGTAATTCCAGTTGGAACTGGATGTTTTTCTGCAGGAACACAAACATGTTCAAATGGAATTAGTTGCCCAACTCCAGTAGCAAGTGTTACTGTACAACCAACTTGTACGTTGTTAACTGGAACAATTGTAGTTTCAAGTCCTATAAATCCGCTTCCACTTCCTCCACCAAATAATTTATTTATTTCAGAAGTAACTGATGAAGATGTTGGCTCATTAACCTATGTAGAAATATTTAACGGAACAGGAGCAGCAGTAAATTTGGCCAACTATAAATTAAAAGTATATAATAACGGAAATGCTTTTAATTCATGCAGTTTTCCTTTAGCTGGAATTCTAAATATTAATTCAGTTTATGTTATTGCTATTGGGAGTGCTATAAATATTGGAGGTGTTATTCCAAATTTAGTTGTAGCAAGTTGTTCAGGTGTTAATGATAATGATAACATACGATTAACAACGATTGCTGATGTTGAAGTAGATTTGTGGGGAAGAACAGATGGTGTTGTTTTTACACCTTCTAGCGCAGGATATACTTATAGAAGATTGGCATCAGCGCCTCATCCAACAACAATATGGAATTTGGCAGATTGGACAGTTTTAGACCCTCAGGTTTATACAAATGTTGGAAGCTATACATTTGCCGCCAATCTATATGAATATAGTATAAATGGTATTACCTACCAACCGGGAAATACATTTAATTTATTGGCTCCAGGAACTTATAATGTAACAATTAGAGATTTAGTTACAGGCTGTGTATCAAATCCAGTTTCGTTAACTGTAAATCCAACTCAAATTCCACCAACAGCCGTTCCTGTATTATTTTGTGATGTGCCTAATCCGGCATTGTTAGCAGCGCAGATAGTACATGCTGCATTTGATTTTAATAATGCTGGACAAACTAGTTTTACTGTAAATTATACGGTTAATGGTTTACCATACGGTCCTTTTACATTTGCTTCTCCTTCTAATTTTAATGCCATTACTGGTGTTATACCTGGTGATCCCGTAGTATTAACTGTAACATGGAATGGATTATGTACTCCAAGTTTAACGTTTACATGTTATCCAACTTGTTACACACCAATTACTCCAACTTTTACCCAAGTCACACCAATATGTGCCGGAGCAACATTAACACCTTTGCCAACAACTTCAAACAATAATGTAATTGGAGTATGGACTCCCGCTTTGAATACTACAACTACTACTACATATACTTTTACACCAAATCCAGGAGAATGCGGAACTACAACCCAAATGACAATTAATGTTAATCCTGTAATAACGCCTACTTTTACGGCAGTTGCTCCAATTTGTAATGGTTCAACATTAGCAGCATTACAAACTACTTCTATAAATGGAATTACAGGGAGTTGGAGTCCAGCAATAAATAATACGGCTACAACTACCTATACTTTTACCCCAACTGCTGGACAATGTGTTTCGGCAACTTTGACACAATTAACGATTACTGTTAATCCTTTAATAATCCCAGCTTTTAATGCAATTGCTCCAATTTGTAGTGGAGCAGTTTTAGCACCATTACCAACTACTTCCACTAATGGAATAACTGGTTCGTGGTCGCCAACTTTGAATAGTACATCAACAACAACATATACTTTTACTCCAACCGCAGGACAATGTACTTCGGCAACTTTAACTACCTTAACAATTACGGTTACTTCGAATAGCACCCCGACTTTTACAGCAGTTGCTCCCATTTGTTCAGGTGAACTTTTAGCGGCTTTACCAACGACTTCCAATAATGGAATTACAGGTGCATGGACACCAGTTTTAAATAACACAGTTACTACTACTTACACTTTTTCACCAACACTTGGTTTGTGTGCATCACCAGTAACATTAACTATTACAATAATTCCAAATCCAATTCCAACTTTTACTCCAATAGCTCCTATTTGTATAGGTGTAATACTTTTACCTTTACCAACAACTTCAAATAATGGAATAACTGGTACTTGGAGCCCACCTTTGGACAATACTGTTACAACAAATTATACTTTTACACCCACAACTGGAATTTGTGCAACCACAGCTACTTTACAAATTGTTGTAACACCCCAAACAACTCCTGTAGTTACTGTGCAAACTTTATGTAATAGCAGTTTAGTTACTGTTACTAGTCCTTTTGGCAACGATTTCGAATATTCAGTAGATGGAGGAGCTTTTCAATCGAGTCCAGTTTTTTCAACTTTAACTGTAGGTCCTCACTCAATAATTGCAAATCAAATTTCTTCTAATTGTATTTCTACGGTTACTAATTTCACTGTTTTATTATCTATTAATGATGTTGTAGTATACAATCCACTACCGTTACAATATTGCGACCCGAACAGCGATGGATTTGGAGTATTTGATTTAACACAAGTTATCAATTTAGTAACTGGAGGTGTTCCTTATACGGTTACTTTCCACGAAACTCAAGTTGATGCTTTGGTAGATGGGACTTCAATATCAACACCTTCAAACTATAATAATATTAATGCAAATACTCAAACAATTTATATTAGAGTTGAGTCAACCACGACAACATGTTTTGAAATTGTTCTACTTCAACTAATAGTCAACCCAACACCAGTGGCGACAACACCTCAAGATTATCATGAGTGTGATGATAATTTTGATGGCTTTGCGATATTTGATTTAAGCAGTATCAATTCGGAGGTATTAGGTAGTATAAGTGCTGCTACTCATTTAGTGACGTAC
>JANNWH010000018.1:0-57900 GCA_031408335.1 Flavobacteriales bacterium
AGATGCTCCTCAATTAACAAATGATGTTGAAAATTCTGCATTTGGAGTTCAAGTAACTGATATAAACGGAGACGGAGCGGTTGATGGTTCAGACGTACCTTTCTTCGATAACAACTCTGCAAATTCAATTTTTGCAAATTATCCTTTTTAATTTACAAATTAATTTAAATTTTTTATAAAAGGATGTCGAAAGGCATCCTTTTTTTATTAAAAATGAAATCCGATTATTTCAAAAGCATAAAATATTTTTTTTTATAAAATCAATCAATTTTCCAAATAAAAACTAAAGTATAGTTTTTGTATAGGTCTTTTTTCCAAATTAATTAACAATTAACTTTAAATTTGTGTCTTTAAACATATAAATCGATGCGTAATTTTTTATATTATATAGCTCTTGTTTCTTCTTTTTTAGTTTCTACTCAAGCACAAAACATTTCAGATAATTTTGAAGGAAGCGGAAATATTACTACTTGGTTTGGAGATGCTTGCGGAATGAACAACAATTTTAATAATCCTTTTCCAATTGGAATAAATACTTCTGCTAAAGTTTTAAGATATACAGATACAGGCGGACAATATGCTAATGTTCGTTTTGATGCAAGTACCAATTTTAATTTAATATCAAATAATGTATTTACCTTAAAAATATATGTTCCATCTTCAGGTATTACAGGTACTCAAACCAATCAAATTTCTTTAAAACTTCAAAATAATTTACTCCCAGCTCCTTGGTCAACACAATGTGAAATCATAAAACCTATTGTTTTAAATCAATGGCAAGTCATTACGTTTAATTTTGCAACAGATCAATATATCAATTTAGATCCAGGCTCACCAAATCCAATTTTTAGAACAGATTTTAACAGAGTCGTTCTTCAAATAAACGGCGAAAATAATAATGCTCAGGTTTTATCTTATTTAGATGATTTCTTTTACAATGGCATTTCAACTAATCCTGTATTTAATAATTTAGTTTGGTCGGATGAATTTGATGGAAGTGGTGTTATTAATTCTTCCAATTGGTTTCATCAAACTCAGTTACCAGCCGGAGGAAGTTGGTATAATGGTGAATTACAGCACTATACAAATCGTCAGATAAATTCTTTTGTTGGTAATGGCTCTTTAAGTATTGTTGCCAAAAAGGAAACATTCAATAATCAGGGACAAACAAAACAATATACATCGGCACGACTAAATTCTAAATTTGCCTTTAAATACGGTCGAGTTGAAGTGCGTGCAAAATTACCAACCGGAGTTGGAACTTGGCCTGCTATATGGATGTTAGGTAAAAATATAGTTGAACCTGGTGGTTTTTGGTCGAGTACAAATGGAACTGTAAATTGGCCAGCATGTGGTGAAATAGATATTATGGAACATTGGGGAAATAACCAAAATTATGTTCAAAGTGCAATGCATACACCTTCTAGTTTTGGAGGAACAATAAATACTGGAGGGCAAACTGTTCCTACTGCTTCAAGTCAGTTTAATATTTATGCTTTAGAATGGACATCAGAAAGAATGGTTTTTAGTGTAAATAATGTAGTGCATTATATTTACAATCCAGCAATAAAAAACGCTAATACTTGGCCTTTTGATGCAGAACAATATCTTTTATTAAATGTAGCTATTGAGTCAATTATTAGTCCTAGTTTTACGCAAAGTGCTATGGAAGTTGATTATGTAAGAGTATATCAAGAAAGTGCAGCACCAAAATTAGTTAATTTAACATTGTTTGTCGAAGGTAATTATAGAGGGAATAATACCATGACACCAGTTAAAAACAATCAGGAAGAACCCAATGTTTCTCCCGCTGATGAAGTCGAAAATATTACTGTCGAGTTGCATGATACTGTTGGTTTTAATTCTGCAATTCCAGATTATTCAACAACTGCGATATTAAAAACTAATGGAACAGCTGTTTGTACTTTTCCAACCGTACCAAATGGTTTATTCTATATCGCAGTAAAATCAAGAAATGCGATTGAAACTTGGAGTAAAATACCTCAACCAATTAGTAACATTCCGCTAAATTATAATTTTAGTACAGCAGCAGCACAAGCTTTTGGGGATAATATGATTCAAATGGAACCGGGAGTTTGGGCGTTTTATTCTGGAGATATAAATCAAGATGAAACTATTGATGGATCAGATGCGCCACAATTATCAAATAGTATAGAAAACTCAGCATTTGGAAATCAAATAACTGATTTAAATGGCGATGGTTCTGTAGATGGATCAGATGCAGTATTTTTCGAAAATAATGCTGCTAATTCGATATTTTCTAATCACCCACTTCCTTAATTGAATATTTTTTTTTATTAAGAAAAAGGCATTTTGAAATTTCAAAATGCCTCTTTCTTTTTTTATTAATGCATAAATTAAACTACTTTTTTGCTTTTTCTAAAAATATAAATAGCATATACTATAGCAGCGAATAAAAGAATAATAATTTTACTATTTATTGGAGCTGGAGCTGGATCATCATCTTCTAAGCCTCCACCCGGATCATCATCACCTGGTTGTGCATAAATCACAAAATCAGACAAGAAAAAAAAGATTAATAAATAGAATTTGTAAAATTTTTTACTCATTTGGGGTGTTCGTATTATTAGTTAACAAATATAAAATCTAAATTCGTAATAAAAAAGCTAATTGACTATAAAATACTAATTTGTCAATTTAATTTTACAAAAACGATTGGTCTTTATTCAAATTCAGAGGTAAAAAATAATTTAACACTTGGATACTTACTTTGAGTCATTTGAATGGTAAAATCAGAATCTGCTAAAAACACAAGTTGATTGTATTTATCATGAGCTAAAAACTTTTGTTTTACTCTTTTAAATTCTTTAAATTCTTCATTTTTAGCATCATTAGGTTTCACCCAACAGGCTTTGTGGACAGGAAAATTTTCATAACTACATTTTGCACCATATTCATGTTCCAAACGATATTGAATAACCTCATATTGTAAAGCACCAACCGTTCCAATTACTTTTCGGTTATTCATATCTAATGTAAATAATTGTGCAACGCCTTCATCCATTAACTGATCAACACCTTTTTCTAGTTGTTTAGCTTTCATTGGATCGGCGTTGTTGATATACCTAAAATGCTCTGGCGAAAAACTGGGAATTCCTTTAAAACTCATTATTTCTCCCTCTGTTAAAGTATCACCAATTTTAAAATTTCCGGTGTCATGCAAACCTACAATATCACCTGGATAAGAAATATCAATAATTTCTTTCTTTTCAGCAAAAAAGGCATTCGGACTAGAAAATTTTAAATTTTTATTCAAACGAACATGTAAATAAGGTTTATTACGTTCAAAAGTTCCAGAAACTATTTTAATAAAGGCCAATCTATCTCTGTGTTTTGGGTCCATATTGGCATGAATTTTAAACACAAAACCAGATAATTTTTCTTCTTCAGGCAGAACCAATCTTGTTTCTGATTCTTTTGCTTTTGGCGAAGGAGCTATTTCAATAAAACAATCTAATAATTCTCTAACACCAAAATTATTCAATGCCGAACCAAAAAAAACAGGTTGTAAATTGCCAGCCAAATAATCTTCTTTATCGAATTTTGGATATACTTCATCAATTAATTCTAATTCTTCTCGAAGTTTTTTAGAAGGACTTTCGCCAATAATTTTTTCTAAATCGGGACTATTTATATCAGAAATTGCAATCGTATCTTCAATGTTTTTCCTGCTATCGCCACTAAACAGATTGATATTATGCTCCCAAATATTATAAATTCCTTTAAAATCATAACCCATTCCGATAGGAAAACTTAGCGGAGTTACCGTTAATCCTAGTTTTTTTTCAACTTCATCCATTAAATCGAATGCATCTTTTCCTTCTCGGTCTAATTTATTGATAAAAACAATAATTGGAATTTTCCTCATTCTACAAACGGCAACTAATTTTTCAGTTTGTTCCTCAACTCCTTTTGCAACATCAATAACAACAATTACACTATCAACGGCTGTTAAAGTTCGAAAAGTATCTTCAGCAAAATCTTTATGTCCTGGAGTATCAAGAATGTTTATTTTTTTATTTTTATAGATAAATGCAAGCACAGAGGTCGAGACTGAAATACCTCTTTGGCGTTCAATTTCCATGAAATCACTCGTAGCTCCTTTTTTAATTTTATTGCTTTTAACTGCGCCTGCTTCTTGTATAGCACCGCCAAAAAGCAATAACTTTTCTGTTAAAGTTGTTTTTCCAGCATCGGGATGAGAAATAATTCCAAATGTTCTTCTACGTAAAATTTCTTTTAAAAAACTCATATTCAATTTTAGAGATTGCAAAAATAGTATTTATTACTTAAATATCTAATTCGAAAATAGTACAATAAAGAATAAGGGTTTAAATAGGGTATAGAAGTGTTAATAAAATTTTGTTAATAGTAGTAGTATTGCTTGTTTAATAAGACCGAATTGTTATTTTTGTTGATTGTAAAAAAATAAATACAATTAAATTTATAGTAAACATGAAACAAATATTTTTTTCATTGATGTTAGCCTGGAGTTTTTCAGTTAATGCTCAAAATAAACCAAAAGAAATATTATTTACAATTGATGATAAACCTTATTACACCGATGAATTTGAACGGGTATATAAAAAAAATCTTGATTTAGTTAAAGACGAATCTCAAAAGGATTTAAATCAATATTTAGAATTATTTGTTGGTTATAAATTAAAAGTGCTTAAAGCAAATAAGCTTGGATTGCAAAATAAACCACAATATCAAAACGAACTAAAAGGATATAGAACACAACTTTCTAAAAATTACACTTCCGATTCAAAAGTAACTTCAGCACTAGTAAAAGAAGGATACGAAAGAATGAAAAAAGAGATAAAAGCCTCTCATATTTTACTTATGGTAAATGAAAGTGCATCTCCCGAGGATACTTTAAAAGCATATAAAAAATGTTTAGATATTCGTCAGAGAGCCATCAATGGTGAAGATTTTGCTAAATTAGCTCAAGAGTTTTCTGAAGATCCTTCGGCAAAAGAAAATTTTGGAGATTTAGGCTATTTTACGAGTTTTAGAATGGTTTATGCTTTCGAATCAGCAGCTTACAAAACCGCCAAAGGTTCCATCTCTATGCCAACTCGAACTCGTTTTGGTTTTCATCTAATTAAAGTTACTGATGAAAGAGAAAATCGAGGTGACCTAACAGTAGCACACATAATGATACTAAAATCAGCTGACGATAAAAGTGATGCTGATCCAAATAGAGCAAGCAATACAATTCAAGAGGTGTATAAGAAAATTAAACAAGGCGAAAATTTTGAGGAATTGGCAAAACAATTTTCAGAAGATAAATCATCAGCTTCTAAAGGCGGAGTTCTTAATCGTTTTGGATCCGGACAATTAAGTTCTGAGGAATTTGAATCTACAGCCTTTTCTTTAACAAAAGACAATCCTATTTCAGCTCCTTTTGAAACAAAATTTGGATGGCATATCGTAAAGTTAATTAATAAGTTTCCTTTAAAATCATACGAAGAATCTAAAGTTGAGTTGGAAAATAAAATAAGTAAAGACGATCGTTCCCGAATAATAACAAATACATTAACTGAAAAATTAAGAAAAAAATACAATGTTAAAAGAGACAATAAAACATATGAAACTATTTCTAAATTAGTCACGAATGCTATTTATGATAATAAATGGACTTTACCAGAAAACACAAATGACTACACTAACAAACTTTTTTCAATTGAAAATAAAGACATTCTTGGTTTGCAGTTTTTATCTTTTTTGAATACTTCACAAACAAAAGAAGGTTTAACAATAACTCCTTTGTCCAGACTTATTGATGTTTTATATAATAAATTTGTAGACGAAGAAATTAATCAATATTATATTGATAACTTAGAAAATGAATTTCCAGAATTTGCAGCAGTTGTCGAAGAATATCGTGACGGATTACTATTATTTGATTTAATGGAAAAAGAAATCTGGGAACGTTCTAAAACCGATTCTTTAGGATTAAAAGCTTTTTATGAAACACAATTAGGCAAACACAAATGGAAACCAAGATTAGATGTAATTATTACGTCTTCTACTAAAATGGATGTTATTAAAAAAGCTCAAATGATGCTTAAAACAGGAAAATCTCCACAAGAAATTAAAGATGCTCTCAACACAAAAGATCAAGTAGATGTTATGTCGAGCCAAAGTACTCTCGAAATTGGATCCATACAATTGCCAAAAGACATCAAACAAGAAGTTGGAATTTCGGAAATTTCAAAACAAGGTGACTATTATTTTGTAACTAATGTTCTCAAGGTATTACCCGAAAGTGATAAAACTTATGAGGAATGTAAAGGCAAAATAATAAACGATTACCAACAGTATTTAGAACAAAATTGGATTAAAGAATTAAATAAAGAATGTACTGTAAAAGTCAATCAAGCTACTTTTGAAAAAGTAAAAAATAGTATAAGTAAACAGTAATAATTTATGAAATAGCATCAATATCAAGTTTGTTGTAAAGTAAACACCAACAAAGATTAAAGCGTATTACATATGACCATTAAAAACAATAAATAGCTATATATGAAATTTATCAATAAAATTGTTCTCACTATTTGCTCAATCCTATTTGCGGTTTCGTATTCGACAGCACAAGAGATTATTATAGATTCAGTGAAAGTAAAACCAAAAGCAATTTCTTCCAAAAGACAAAAAGTAGACGGAATTATTGCTACAGTTGGAGAATATGTAATACTAGATTCGGATATAGACAAATCTTTTCTTGAGTTATCTAGCCAGGGAAGTTCTATTAAAGATATTACAAGAGGTCAAATAATGGAAACATTATTGAAAGAAAAACTATACGCTCATCAAGCAATTCAAGATTCTATTATTGTAAAAGATGAAGAAGTAAAAGAAAAAATGGATCAGCAATTGGAATACATGATTGAACAATTGGGTTCTATGGATAAAGTGGTCAAATACTTTAAAAAAAATAACGAAGAAGATTTCAGAACCGATTTATTTGAAATTTTAAAACAACAAAAATTGGCTGCTGAAATGCAACGTAAAATTATTGATGGTATTGAAATTACTCCCGAAGAAACCAGAGAGTTTTTCAAAAATATTCGAGAAAGTGATAAACCAGTTTTTGGTGCCGAACTCGAAATGGCTCAAATAGTAATTACTCCCAAAGTTAGCGAAGCAGAAAAGCAACGAATTATCCAAAGGCTTAAAGAAATTAAAAAAGAAGTCCAAGAAGGCGCAAGTTTTAAAACAAGAGCCGTAATTTATACTGATGACAGAGCATCAGCATCGTCAGGAGGATTTTATAAAATTAATAAAAAAACGGGTTTTGTTAAAGAATTTAAAGATGTGGCATTCTCACTTCAAGAAGGTGAAATATCAGAACCTTTTGAAACAGAATTCGGTTACCATATTATTTATCTTGAAAAAATTAAAGGACAAGATCTAGAATTACGTCATATTTTAATGATGCCAAAAATTGATTCCGAAGGTTTGAATCAAGCTAAAGATAAAGCGTTGTTGCTTAAAAAAAGAATAGAGAATAAAGAAATTACTTTTGCAGATGCTGCTAGATCATTCTCAGATGAAAAAGAAACTCGCGCCAATGGCGGAACATTAATTAACCCAAAAACACAGGATACTCATTTTGAATTAACAAAAATGGACCCCGAATTGTACAACCAAGTTTCAAATCTAAAAGACAACGAAATAACCGATCCAATTCTTGAAGATGAACCCCGAACAGGCAAAAAATACAAACTTATTGTTATCACCAATCGTATCAATGAACATACCGCCGATTACAGCAAAGATTTTACTAAAATTAGAGAATTTGCACTAAAAGAAAAACAAATCAGGGCAATTGATAAATGGACCAACGAAAAAATTAAAGAAACCTATGTCAAAATAAATGGTGAATACAGAACATACGAATTCACCAATGATTGGTTAAAAATCAATTAGTTTTTTTATTATAAGCGAAAGGCTTAGGCTTTATTTGTTATCGTAATTCCTGCTTTCCGTTATATTTTTATACCTGACAGGTTTTAAAAACCTGTCAGGTATAAAAGATATCACTTCAATCAGGGCTAATGAGTAAACCATTTTATTTTTTGTAATCCAAATATAAAAACACTAATTTCGAAAAATGATTTAATATAAATCACAATTCGCAAATAATATATAAAATGTCAGACGTAATAGCTATACAAAATCTTGTTCAAAAAAGAATTGAACTAAAAAAAGAAATCGCCAAAATAATCGTAGGTCAAGATGATGTAGTCGACCAAATTTTATTAAGTATATTTTCTGGCGGACATTCACTCTTAGTTGGTGTACCAGGATTAGCAAAAACATTAATGGTAAATACCATTTCTCAAGCTTTGGGTTTAGATTTCAAACGAATTCAATTCACACCCGATTTAATGCCATCGGATATTCTAGGAAGTGAAATTCTAGACGAAAACCGACAATTTAAATTTATTAAAGGTCCAATATTTTCGAATATTATTCTTGCTGATGAAATTAATAGAACACCACCAAAAACACAAGCTGCTCTACTCGAAGCGATGCAAGAACGATCGGTAACAATTGCTGGACAAAATTACAAACTAGCGTTGCCATATTTTGTTTTAGCAACACAAAATCCTATCGAGCAAGAAGGAACTTATCCATTGCCTGAAGCGCAATTAGACCGTTTTATGTTTGCTATTAAATTAGATTATCCTTCTTTTCAAGAAGAAGTACAAGTAGTAAAAAGCACAACGTCTAATAGTAATCCAACCATAAACCCGTTATTTTCGGCACAAGAAATAATCGATTTTCAACAACTTATTCGTCGTGTTCCCGTAGCAGATAATGTGGTAGAATATGCCGTAACTTTGGTTAGTAAAACGCGACCAAATAATTCGCTTTCAAACGATTATATTAAAAATTATTTAGATTGGGGAGCCGGACCCAGAGCTTCTCAAAACCTTATACTTGCTGCTAAAGCAAACGCAGCTTTTAATGGTAAATTCTCACCAGATATTGAAGATGTGAAAGCAGTTGCAATTGGTATTCTTCGTCATAGAATTATTAAAAATTATAAAGCAGATGCTGAAGGAATTACAGAAGAAATGATTATTGATAAACTAATGTAATTCACTGTGCTAAAGCAATTATTTTTAAAACTAAAATGGTTTAAGAAAAAACTAAAATGGGATTATAAATACCGCAAAGGCTCTTGGGATTACATGGGATCCGAAAAAAAACGCTACGATGTAATTGTCGATTTAATAAAATTTTCAAAAATTGATAGTCCAAAAATATTAGATTTAGGTTGCGGTTATGGTGCTTTAAATCAATATTTAAATCAAAATGAATACGATTTTTTATTAGGAATCGATTTATCTTCTAACGCAATTCAAAGAGCCAAAGATAAAAATTATCCCAATTCAAAATTTCAAATTGCCGATATTCACCAGTTTATTCCTGATGAAAAATTTGATGTCATCATTTTTAATGAAGTCTTGTATTATTTAGACAATCAATTAGAAATTGTTGAACGATTTTCTAAGTATTTTAATGAAAAAGGGTTTTTCATTTTTTCATTTTACGGAATAAGAGAAGATTTAATACAAGAATTAGGAAAATCTTATACACTCGTAAAAAAAGAAGTAATCAATCAATCAGAATCTGTTTTTTGGGGAATTTGTATGTATGAGGTTTCTTAATATAAAAATTATTCCCAAATTCGACTTCAATTAGCCTTTTTTAACCATTTAAAATTAAACGGTATTTGACGATTGTTCAATTTAATACCTTATATTTTTTATTTTGATAATTTAATACTGTTATATTGTATTTTTTCGCAAATAATTACAATCAAAAAACATAGTTGACTTAAAATTTTTAAATAATACAACGTTTTCGTAAATTTGCATTGCTAACAAATAAATCGTATTTCTTATGGCTTTTGATATTGAAATGATTAAAAAAGTGTATGATAACTTGCCCTCTCGTGTTGATAAAGCGCGTGAGTTAGTTGGTCGTCCATTATCACTTTCTGAAAAGATTTTATATTCGCATTTATGGGAAGGAACTCCGACACAAGCTTTTTCTCGTGGAAAAGATTATGTCGATTTTGCTCCCGATAGAGTTGCGTGTCAAGATGCTACTGCTCAAATGGCATTGCTTCAATTTATGCACGCTGGCAAAAAAACAGTTGCAGTGCCAACAACAGTTCATTGTGATCACTTAATACAAGCAAAAGTTGATGCTAAAACCGATTTGGCTCGAGCAAAATCACAAAGTAGTGAAGTATTTGATTTTTTAGCTTCTGTATCAAATAAATACGGAATAGGTTTTTGGAAACCAGGAGCCGGAATTATTCACCAAGTAGTGTTAGAAAATTATGCTTTTCCTGGCGGAATGATGATAGGAACCGATTCGCATACAGTTAATGCTGGTGGATTAGGAATGTTAGCTATTGGTGTTGGTGGTGCTGATGCAGTAGATGTTATGTCGGGAATGGCATGGGAACTAAAATTTCCTAAATTGATTGGTGTAAAGTTAACTGGAAAACTTTCAGGTTGGACTGCACCAAAAGATGTTATTCTTAAAGTAGCTGGAATATTAACTGTTAAAGGAGGAACTGGTGCAATTGTTGAATATTTTGGTGAAGGTGCAACAGCTATGTCGTGTACGGGTAAAGGAACCATTTGTAATATGGGAGCAGAAATCGGTGCAACCACTTCTACTTTTGGTTATGATGCTTCTATGAGTCGTTATTTACGTTCTACAAATAGAGCCGATGTTGCCGATGCTGCCGATAAAGTAGCATCTTATTTAACAGGTGATGCAGAGGTTTATGCCAATCCATCCAACTATTTTGATCAAGTTATTGAAATCAATTTATCCGAATTAGAACCGCATTTAAACGGACCATTTACTCCCGATTTGGCTACTCCAATTTCTAAAATGAAGGAAACAGCCATAAAAAATAATTGGCCTTTAAATATTCAAGTAGGTTTAATTGGTTCGTGTACCAATTCTTCTTATGAAGATATTGCTCGTGCCGCTTCATTAGCCAAACAAGTTACCGATAAAAAATTAAAAATAAAATCTCAGTTTACAATCACACCAGGTTCTGAGGTGGTTCGCTATACTATAGAACGCGACGGATTTATCGATTTATTTGATAAAATTGGTGCAACCGTTTTTGCTAATGCTTGCGGACCATGTATCGGAATGTGGGATAGAGAAGGAGCAGAGAAAGAAGAAAAAAACACCATAGTGCATTCGTTTAATCGTAATTTTTCTAAACGTGCCGATGGAAATCCAAATACGTTAGCCTTTGTTGGTTCACCCGAATTGGTAACTGCTTTAGCAATTGCAGGAGATTTAGGTTTTAATCCGTTAACCGATACTTTGATTAATGAAGACGGACAAGAAGTGCGATTAGATGCACCAACTGGAGACGAATTACCACCAAAAGGCTTTGATGCTGAAGATCCAGGTTTTCAAGCTCCAGCTTTAGACGGAAGTGGAGTTGTGGTTGCTGTTTCTGAAACATCTGAGCGTTTACAACTTCTAGCACCTTTTGCACCTTGGAACGGACAAAATTATACTGGCGTAAAATTATTAATTAAAGCTTTTGGAAAATGTACCACCGACCATATTTCGATGGCTGGACCTTGGTTGCGTTTTCGTGGACATTTAGATAATATTTCTAATAATATGTTGATTGGAGCGATTAACGCTTTTAATCAAAAACCAAATTCTGTTAAGAATCAATTAACCGGAACTTATGATGCTGTTCCTGCTGTAGCTCGAGCTTATAAAGCGGCTGGAGTTCCAACAATTGTTGTTGGTGATCATAATTATGGAGAAGGTTCTTCTCGTGAACATGCTGCAATGGAACCACGATTTTTGGGTGTGAAAGCAGTTTTAGTAAAATCGTTTGCTCGTATTCACGAAACTAATCTAAAAAAACAAGGCATGTTGGGATTGACTTTTGCTAACGAAGCCGATTACGATAAAATTAAAGAAGATGATACTTTCAATTTTGTTGACTTAACAAGTTTTTCATCAGGTAAACCGTTAACAATAGAATTGGTTCACGCTAATGGTTCTACAGAAACTATTTTAGCCAATCATACCTATAATGATGGACAAATAGAATGGTTTAAAGCAGGTTCGGCATTAAATTTAATCGCCGCTGCAGGGAAAACATAAAATTATGATTTCAATAAAAAAAAACGTTTCATGAAAGTGAAACGTTTTTTTTATCCTAAAAAGTAATAAAAAACTATAAATTCAGTCATTTTATAATATGATATTTATCATTTTCTATGGTTTTTTTATGTTCTATTTTTGAATGTAAATTATTCAACTCATGTCAGTTTCATTAATCCAAAAATATAATATTCCCGGACCAAGATACACAAGCTACCCAACGGTTCCGTATTGGGATGAAAATTCTTTTTCTTTCGAAATTTGGACGGCTACTTTAAAGAAATCATTTTCAGAAAGTAATGCAACTGGAGGAATTAGTTTATACATTCATTTACCTTTTTGTGAAAGCATGTGTACCTTTTGTGGATGCAATAAACGGATTACAAAAAACCATAATCTAGAACATCCTTATATTGAAGCAGTTATAAAGGAATGGCATTTATATTGTAAATTGTTTGATGAAAAACCTATTGTTAAAGAAATTCATTTAGGAGGTGGAACTCCAACTTTTTTCTCAACAAAACATTTAGAAGATTTAATAAATGGTATTCTAAGTTCTGCAATTAAAGCCAAAGATTTTGAGTTTAGTTTTGAAGGTCATCCAAACAATACAACTCGTGAACACCTGCAAAAACTATATGATTTAGGTTTTAGAAGAGTTAGTTTCGGAGTTCAAGATTATTCAGATAAAGTACAAAAAGCAATTAATAGAATTCAACCGTTTCACAATGTTGCAAAAGTTACTCTTTGGGCAAGAGAGATTGGATATACTTCAATTGGACATGATCTAATTTTTGGATTGCCTTTTCAAGAATTAAATGATGTTATTGACACTATTGAAAAAACAAAATTGTTGCATCCGGATCGAATAGCATTTTATAGTTATGCTCATGTTCCTTGGATTAAAGGAAATGGTCAACGTGGATTTAAAGATGAAAATGTTCCAAAAGATGTTATAAAAAGGATTTTATATGAAAAAGGTAAACAATTATTAAATCAAAATGGTTACCATGAAATAGGAATGGATCATTTTGCATTAACAACAGATAGTTTATATATTGCCTATAAAAACGGTAAATTACACCGCAATTTTATGGGTTATTCTTCTTCTAAAACCCAATTAATGATTGGATTGGGAGTGTCTTCTATTAGTGATAGCTGGTATAGTTTTGCGCAAAACACAAAAGATTTAGAAGATTATTATCAGTTATTAGAATGGGATAAATTACCAATTATAAAAGGGCATTTTTTAACTAATGAAGATTTAATTATTAGAAAACACATCTTAAATTTAATGTGTCAATTTGAGTCATCTTGGAAAAACAAGTCAGAATTTTTTAATGAAATTCTGGATGTTATTCTTCAATTAAAGGAAATCAAAGACGATGGATTAGTTGAAATTAACGACAAGACTTTATATATTACTGAAAAAGGAAAACCTTTTATAAGAAACATTTGTATGGCATTTGATCTAAGATTAAAACATAAAGAGCCAGATATTGAGTTGTTTTCTATGACAATTTAAACAAAAAAAACACGTTGATAACGTGTTTTTTCGTTTTATGACTTGATTATAGCATACAATTCATCTTTCAAATGTAGCATCTTAACTTTGAGTTCTTTAAAAGCTTCATCGGTCATGATTTCAATATCATTATTAATTCTATAAATCTGATGAACAAGCTCATCATAATTCTCAAACAATTTTCTAAAATGATGATTATCCATTTTTAATTGATGAATTTTGTCCTGATATTCAGGAAACTCGTGTAATAAATCGTGTTTTTCCATGGTTTAATTTTAAAGATTTGTATTAATGACAATTTGATTTTTCTTGTATAAATAAGCTTAGATTACTAGGTGAAATATAAGGAATTCCGATTCCTAAACCTCTAAGAATAAAAAGAATTCCTATAAAAACTGCTGCATACGGAATTATTTTTTGAATTTTATTTCGAATAGGAACTGTCAAATAAGAATTTAGTACAACAACGATACTCATTAAAGGAATAGTTCCTAATCCGAACAAAAGCATATATAAAACACCAAAGCCAATACTCTGCATTGCAATTGCTCCAAATAATGCAACATATACCATTCCGCAAGGCAAAAAACCGTTGAGTAAACCAATTGTAAAAATTGATTGGTAACTTTTGTTTCTAAATTGTTTTCCCAATTCAGTTTTTATATTTGAAATCAGCTTAAAAACAGGTTTTGAAAAATTAAATTTTGAAATTTTTTTATCCGGTACTACTATTGTTATTATTATTACAACCCCTATAATAATTGACAATTCTTGCTGAATTCCAGCTAAATAAAAACCTTTTCCAAGTAATCCGAAAATAAATCCAATAGTTGCATAGGCAAATAATCTTCCTAAATGATAGGTCATAATTTGCATCACTTTTTTACCTCGATTATTTCTGTCAATAGGTAACATCATAGCTATTGGTCCACACATTCCAACACAGTGTAAACTAGAAAGGAGTCCGAAAAAGAAGGCTGTTAATATCATTTATTAAATTTATTTACTATAAATATTTTCTTTCGTTTGAAAATTTTTATCTTCATAATTCCATTCTATAATAATATCCCAGCGACCGTCTACCAAACTTTTTTTAGGTATGAGCAAAGTAGAACTAGATAACGAAATCGGAATTTCAAAATCTAATTTTTTGTTAGACGGTCTGTAAAGGGATATTTTTCCTTTGATTTTTTTTGGATTGAACTCTTTTGGAAAAGCAATAGAAATTGCTTCAGAATTAAATTGTATAGTTGGTTTTTGAAGTAAGTCTTTTGAATTTTGAATGCGTTTCATTTCATCTCCAAATTTCGCATCGTGTTTATAATATTCTTCAACAACTAATTCGTTATCATATTTTTTATCAGTTTGCACAGTTACAACAAAAAATAAAATAAAGCTGATAAATAATACAAATGCAATTACAATTGATGTTCCCCAATTTAGTTTCATATTTTTTTATATTAATCAAAATTTCTTGGACTTAAAAAGTTTGTTGTGGTGGTTTCTATTTTTTTATTAGCGTTAAAAACTTCTATTTCTATTTTTGTTTTGTCTTTTTCTAATAAATACTGATTGATTTGGACAAATAATGTTCCGCTATTCATAGCACGTTTTTTTACTTTAAAATCTTGTAATCCAACAACAGTAATAAGTCCTTTTATTCCATATAATTTGAAATGAATATCATTAAAATCTTCATTGGTTTTATTTATAATTTTAAATGTAAAAACATTGCTAATTGCATCGCCTTTGTGTTCATACAATTGTCCTGGCAATCTTAAAATAACCGTTTCAACTTCACTTCTAATGAATAATAATCCGGTTAAAATTCCAATCAAAATTAGTAATACAGCAGAGTATCCTTTCATTCTATTGGTAAACTTGAATTTTGTTTTATTCTCAATTTCATCTTCAGAAGCATACCGAATAAGACCTTTTGGTAAATTAACACTTTCCATTATCGAGTCACACTCATCGATACACGCGGTACAATTAATACACTCTAATTGCGTTCCATTTCGAATATCGATTCCAGTTGGACAAACATGAACACACTGTTTACAATCAATACAATCTCCTTTTCCGCTTGTTGTTCTATCTTCTTGTTTATTAAATTTTGCTCTGCCTAATTCTTTTTCACCACGAACAAAATCATAAGCAACATTAATTGATTTATTATCTAATAATACACCTTGTAATCTTCCGTACGGACAAGCAATAATGCAAACTTGTTCTCTAAACCAAGCAAAAACAAAATAGAAAACTCCAGTAAAAATCAATAATGCTATTAAAGTACTGATATGATTTTTTGGACCTTCCTCAATCATTTTAAAAAGTTCGTCACTACTTATTAAATAAGCAAGAAAAACATTCGCAATAAAAAAAGAAATGATTAAAAACAGTATCCATTTTAGACTTTTTTTTCTAATTTTTTCAGTGTTCCATTCTTGTTTTGATAATCGAATTTGTGAACCTCGATCTCCTTCAATCCAATACTCAATACGACGAAACACCATTTCAAGAAATATAGTTTGCGGACAAACCCAACCACAAAAAATACGCCCAAATATGACTGTGAAAAGAATTACGAAGACTATACCGATAATCATAAACAGTACAAAAAGATAAAAATCTTGTGGCCAAAAAGGAAATCCGAAAATATTAAAACGACGTTCTAAAACATTAAACATCATAAATTGATTTCCATTAATTTTTACAAACGGATTGGCAATCAATACTATCAATAAAAAATAACTTACCCATTTACGGTAATCATAAAACTTTCCAGAAGGTTTTTTCGGAAAAATGAATTTTCTATGTCCTTCATTGTCAATGGTTCCGATGGTATCTCTAAAGGTTTCGTCTTGTACTATTGACATTTTTTATTGAACTTTAGTACTATCCAATTTGGTAGTAGATTCGTCAACCCATTTTTCGCCTTCTGCCACTTTTGCATCTTTAGGATTGCTTCCATTCAAAGACATAACATAGCTTGCTACCTTTTGCATTTCTTTTGGCTTTAATGTTCCTTTCCAAGAAATCATTCCTTTTCCATCTCTACCTCCTTTTTCTAAAGTGCGAAATATGTTTTTTATTCCACCACCTAAAATCCATAGTTCATCTGTTAAGTTGGGTCCAATTTGTCCACCTCCATCTGCTCTGTGACAAGCTACACAATTTGTAGTGTAAATGGATTTACCTTCTGCTAACGAAGATGCATCGGTGAGTTGTGTTACTTTTGCCTCATCCATCAAATCGGGAGCATTTTTCATATATTCGGCTACTTCAATTTTGGCTTGAGCCATTTCTTTTTTGAGTTCTGTTTCTTGATTATCACCATCCAAAATCTCAAATCGAACGAGATAGATTATTGCAAATACGATACAACCGTAGAATAAATAAATCCACCAAGGTGGTAAATTATTGTCTAATTCTTTTATACCATCATAATTATGATCTAATAGGAGTTGACCTTCATTTTCCATTGGGACAGTTTTTGTTAGTTTTTGCAATATATTTTTATACCATTGACTGTCTTTAAAACTTAAATTTTCTTTTACTTCTAATTTTGCTTTCTCTTCCTCTGAAAGCAAACCATATGTAATATTATCGACAGCATTTACCACTATTTCTATTGCTATTAAAAGAAATAGAAATACGAATAACAACAATATCACCATTGGATATTTAATAAATGCTGGTTGATCACCTGAGTCGATAAAATATTCTAATGCAGCAAAAATGGCAAAGAAAATTATAAGAACTCTGAGGTACGAAGGGATTAATTTTTTCATTTCTTATATTTTAGAAAGTTTACGTATTAATTATCGTTCAATGGTAAATTGCTCAATTCTTTTATTTTATCCTTTTTATAGGAAGAAACCCATATTGTTAGACCAACAAAAAAGAAGAAAAAAATTAATAATGATAGAATCGGATATATAGCGACTCCAGCAATAGTCTCCATATTGTGTTTTATTTGCTCAAACATAATTTTATTTATTAAGGTTATTTTTTACTTTAATATCTGTTCCAAGTCTTTGTATATAGGCAATCATTGCTACAATTTCTCTTTCATTCATCGGAACAAATTTCACTCCATTTGCTTCTGCTTTTTTCTTACTATCCGCATAGCTTTTTACAAAATCGGGATCGGATTTTAAGTTTTCTTCAATTTTTATAGCTTGAGTTCTTAAATCGGTTAAGCCATTTGCGATTGCTTCTTTAGAGTAGGGAACTCCAAGAGTTGCCATAGCTTCCATTTTCTTTTGAGTTAATGAAACATCCATTGCTTTATTTTCGAATAGCCATTTGTATCCCGGCATAATTGATCCTGAAGATGTGCTTTGCGGATCCCAGAAATGATTAAAATGCCAGTTGTCATTGTATTTTCCACCACCTCTTAAAAGATCAGGACCAGTTCTTTTTGATCCCCAAAGAAATGGATGGTCGTATACAAATTCACCAGCTTTTGATTGTGGTCCGTAACGCTCTACTTCGCTACGGAATGGACGAACCATTTGTGAATGACAACCTACACATCCTTCACGAATGTATAAATCACGACCTTCTAATTCTAATGGTGTATACGGTTTTACACTTGCAATTGTAGGAATATTTGATTTAATCATTATCGTTGGTACAATTTGAATTATTCCCCCGATTAATATAGCAACAGTTGCAAGAAGCGTCATTTGAATTGGTTTTCTCTCTAACCAAGGATGAAATTTTTCGCCTTTTAATCTTCCGGCACTAATTTTTATTAATTCTGGAGCTTCTGCTGCTTCATCTTCAATTTTAGAATTTACTCTTACTGTTTGTATAATATTGTAAACTAAAATAAACATTCCGATTAAATACATAGTGCCACCAACGGCTCTCATCCAATACATTGGCATAATTTGCGTTACAGTTTCTAGGAAATTACCATATGTTAAAGTTCCGTCTGGATTGAATTGTTTCCACATAGAAGCTTGGAGAAACCCAGCAACATACATAGGAAGCGAATAAATAATGATTCCTAAAGTTCCAATCCAAAAATGAACATTTGCTAATTTTATTGAGAACAGATTTCCTTTTGTCATACGGGGAATCAACCAATAAATCATTCCGAATGCCATAAATCCGTTCCATGCTAAAGCTCCAACATGAACGTGGGCAACAATCCAATCTGTAAAATGAGCTATTGCATTAAATTTTTTAAGTGATAACAACGGACCTTCTAATGTAGCCATTCCGTATCCAGTAATGGCAACTACAAAAAATTTCAAAACAGGATCTGTTCTTACTTTATCCCAAGCACCACGTAGAGTTAAGAGTCCGTTTATCATTCCGCCCCAAGACGGTGCAATTAACATTATAGAGAAAACTACTCCTAAGTTTTGTGCCCAATTGGGTAAAGCTGAATATAACAGGTGATGCGGTCCTGCCCAGATATAGATGAAAATTAATGACCAAAAGTGAATTATTGAAAGGCGATACGAATATACTGGTCGATTGGCAGCTTTAGGTAAAAAGTAATACATTAATCCTAAAAACGGAGTGGTTAAGAAAAACGCAACTGCATTATGGCCATACCACCATTGAACTAATGCATCTTGAACTCCGGCATAAACCGAATAACTTTTCAAAGCTGAAACAGGTAATTCTAAGCTATTGAAGATATGTAAAACAGCAACAGTAACAAATGTGGCGATATAAAACCAAATGGCAACATACAAATGACGTTCCCTTCTTTTTATTATAGTTCCAATCATGTTGATTCCAAATACGACCCATATCAATGCAATAGCAATATCAACGGGCCATTCTAATTCGGCATATTCTTTAGAAGTTGTATAACCCAATGGAAGTGAAATTGCGGCAGCAACAATAATCAATTGCCATCCCCAAAAATGAAGATTGCTTAAAAAATCGCTGAACATTCTGGCTTTTAGTAATCGTTGTAATGAATAATAAATACCGGCAAACATTGAGTTTCCAACAAAAGCAAAAATCACTGCATTGGTATGTAATGGTCTTAACCTACCAAAGCTTAACCATGGAATGCCATCTGTAAGATTTGGGAAAAGAAATAATAGGGCTAATAAAAGTCCAACTAACATTCCCACAACTCCAAAAAAAATGGTTGCGTAAAGAAATTTCTTTACAATTTTGTTGTCGTAATAAAATTGTTGCATTTCCATAGATAAAATTTATTTTATTGTTTGATTTTAATTGTCAAAAAAAGGAACATTATAAAGTCTCAGCACTTTCGGATTTTGGTTTTTCAATTTTGGGTTTAATTAACTCATCGTCGAATAACATCCTAACAGAAGGTGTATAATCGTCGTCGTATTGACCTGTTTTTACAGCTCTTATAAAAGCTACAAAAAAGCCGATCGCAACTAGAATACTAATGGAGATTAATAAATAAATGACACTCATACCTTATTTGTGTTAGACAAAATTACTTAAGCTGCATCATAAAAAATATGACATTTATCATACTTAAAAAATCTTTTTATTTTAAATTTCTACTATAAAAATTACTCATTAGAGTCACGAAACTCACAATGGTAATAGTACTTAATGGCATAATAATAGCGGCAACCAGCGGCAATAAATTTCCGGTTATTGCA
The DNA here is from genome assembly GCA_031408335.1 of Flavobacteriales bacterium. Lineage (GTDB taxonomy): Bacteria > Bacteroidota > Bacteroidia > Flavobacteriales > Flavobacteriaceae > Flavobacterium. The sequence continues at coordinate 20,380 of JANNWH010000018.1, forward strand.
TATGACAATCCAATAATATTATACACAATTGATAAAGCAAAACTCATTTTTATTGTTGAAATTGCTTTTTTTGATAATTTCAAAAAGTAGTTTAACTTTTGAAATTCAGTAGCGTCTAAAATCGCATCACATGCTGGAGAAAAAACATTTACATTTTCCGAAATTGATATTCCAATATTGCTTTGTGCTAAAGCTCCTGCATCATTTAATCCGTCGCCAACCATCATTACATTTTTACCTTCTTCTTGTAATTTTTTGATGAATTCTAATTTTTGTTCTGGCTTTTGATTAAAAATTAGTTCGGTTCCAACTGGCAAAAGTTGTTCTAAAGTTGCACGTTCACCATCATTATCACCAGATAATACTTTAATCTGATAATTATTTTTTAAATCTTTGAAGAGACATGACAATCCGTCTCTATAATTGGTATTGAAAATGTATTTTCCGTAATAGATTTCATTAATTTTTATATGGACAGCAGTATGCTGAATCTTATTTTCATTGGTGCTATTTAAGAAAGAAGCAGATCCTATTTGAATTTGATTGTTTTCTATTTGTGCCTGAATTCCTTTTCCTGCATATTCTTCAAAATTAGCTACCTCTATTTTTTTTGCATCAGGTAAAAAATCATATAAACTTCTGCTTAAAGGATGATTCGATGCACGAAGTACATTTTTTAACAATATTAAATCTTCTTTAGAAAGTATTTTTCCTTCATAAGAAATAGTCGATTTTTTATTGGTAGTAATGGTTCCGGTTTTATCAAAAACAATGGTGTCCACTTTTGCTAATTGCTCTATAACTAGCGCATTTTTTAAATAGAATTTCTTTTTTCCTAAAATTCGCAAAACATTTCCAAAAGTAAAAGGAGCTGTTAATGCTAACGCACAAGGACATGCTACAATTAGAACTGCAGTAAAAACATTAAAGGCGGTATTGACATCAAAGAATATCCAATAACCAAAGCTTGCGAAAGCTATTAACAAAAGAATCGGAGTAAAATACCGACTAATTTTATCCGTTATGGTTTTGTGTTTTTGAGAAGTATTTTTTTGAAAAACATCATTGCTCCACAATTGGGTCAAATAACTTTGTGACACAGCAAACAGTACATCCATTTCGAAACCTATCCCAATTTGTTTTCCACCTGCAAAAATTTTGTCACCCGATTTTTTTACTATCGGGATTGCTTCACCTGTTACAAAACTATAATCGATTTTTCCTTTTTCGGATATTAATATACCGTCAACTGGAATAAGTTCTTGGTTTCTAATTAATAATCGATCTCCTTTTTTGACATCATAAATTGGTATGCTTATTTCTGAAGAATCTGAGTTTATTTTTGTTATAGCGATTGGAAAATACGATTTATAATCGCGTTCAAAACTTAAAAAACTATAGGTTTTGATTTGAAACATTTTACCTAAAAGCATGAAGAAAATCAATCCCGTTAAACTGTCAAAAAAACCAGAGCCATAATCCATAACAATATCAAACGTGCTTCTAATAAAGAAAACCACAATTCCCAAAGCAATAGGAATATCAATGTTTAACATTCCCGATTTAATACTTTTGTATGCCGACACATAATATCCACTTGCCGAATAAAAGAAACTTGGTAGTGATAAAGTAAAAATTAACCAACGAAAAAAACCTTTGTATTGATCTAACCAATATTCTTTGACTTCAAAATATTCTGGAAAGGAAAGCAACATGATATTGCCAAAACAAAAAAATGCAACACCAAGTTTGTAGGTTAAACTTCTATCAACATTATTCTTTCCGGTTTCATAATTTTCTAAACTAATGTAAGGTTCATATCCTATAGAACACAATAAATTGACGATTTGTTTTAGATTTGTTTTTGTTGGGTTGTAAGTGATTCGTACATTTTTTTCTAAGAAATTGACTTGTGAAGTAGTTATTCCTTTTTGTAAACGTTGTAAATTTTCCAAAATCCAAATGCAGGAACTACAATGGATATGTGGAATGTTAAGTGAAACAATTGTTGTTGTATCTTCTTGAAATTCAAGTAGTTTTGCAACAATGTTTTCATTATCTAAAAAATCATATTTTCCTTGAATGTCTTTTGGTGTTGCTCCTGGTGCGTTTTCAAAATCATAATAGCAGATCATGTCATTGAGAGAAAAAATTTCGTACACCGTTTTACAACCAATGCAACAAAATTCTTTTTCATCATAAATAATTTTTTCTTTTTTTACACTATCTAAACCACAATGGAAACAGTTTTTTGTGTCCATAACTTTGCTCATTTTACCTAACACAAAGGTGGTATAACTACTTTGTTTAAAATATGATATTTGTCATATAAAAATGTAAATTTGTAAAACTTATTAGTCTTTTTATGGGTAAATGTGAACAGTGTATCGTTAGACAATTTAGTTCTTTAAAAGCTCTCAACAAAGAAGAGCTTCTAAAAATGGCTAATTGTAAAACTTCTTATTCTATTAAAAAAGGTGAGTTTATTTTTGAAGAAGGCGATTCTTTAAAAGGTGTTTATTGTATTAAAGATGGACTTGGAAAATTATCGAAGCTAAGTTCTAATGGTAAAGATCAAATTGTAAAATTGGTTAAATCGGGCGAATTACTTGGACAACGTTCTATGATTAGTGATGAAATTGCTAATTTAAGCGCTGTTGCAATTAATGATATGGAAGTTTGCTTTATTCCTAAAAATGAAATATTAGGTTTTTTCGATCAAAATAATGACTTTTCAATGAATGTTATGAAAACTATTTGCGGCGATTTAAAAATGGCTGATGATCATGTTGTTGCAATGGCACAAAAATCGGTTAAAGCAAGACTTGCACAAACACTAATTTATCTTGAAGATTCTTTTGGTAGAAATGATGATGGTTCGCTTTACATTCAACTTTCAAGAGAAGAAATTGCTGGCATAATTGGAACAGCTACTGAAAGTTGTATTCGATTGTTGTCTGACTTTAAAAAATTAGGATATATCGATTTAATAGGAAAAAAAATTACTATTCTTAAAAAAAATGAACTAATAAAAATATCAAGTTAGACTTTTTTATAAAATTCAAGCAACCCTGATTTCCATTCTATACTTTCATAATAAAAATTAACAGAAGTCAGTTTTCCTTTCTTTTTTATTTCGCATTTGCCAATTACTTTCGCATCATTTCCTAAAACAGTTATTGTATCTCCTGAGCAAACAGTTGTTTCTTTAAATTGGTCGTATAGTTTTAAAGCAATATCTTCTTTTATGCTAAATTTGGAATTAAATGTACTAATAATGATGGTTTCGTTAGTGCAAGTAACAATTAACTCCATGCCATTATGACCATATTTATAGGATGAAGATTTTGGATTTACTTGGCAAAAAGAGAATTGAATTGCCAAAAGCAATAAAGCAATAAGTTTATACATTTTAGTAGATTTGGATTACTAAGTAATAGAACGTTAAATATATAAAATTATTTTAATTATTTTTTTAAATAATATAAAGTTATTATTTGTAATTCACTGAAATTAACTCAACTGTAAATGGAACAGAAATAATTTTAGTAACGCCATATTCGCAATTTGAAAAAAGTATAGTAGGTACAATGTATTTATTCAGTTTTGGATCAACATAAACTAAATTTGTTAGTGTAAGATTTCTAAGTTGATAATCAAATAATCCAACATTTTCAGTTCCTTCAATCCATTTTATGGTATTTTTTGCAAAAGAATCTAAAGTGTTTTCAACAGCATTATCAACTAAATATTGATAGTTCTCTTTATAAGTTATAATAGATGAATTTGGTTTAAATTGGGTTGGCTTTGTAGATAAAAAATTAAATAAATCTTTTGGAATCAGTTTGTTATCAGTAAATATTTTTGTTATAGTTGATTTTCTTTCTTTTACATCAAAAACAACTTCTGTAGTACTGAAATTTTGCGATGCAATACTTTTAAGTTTGTCATTGTCTTTTGCATCTAAATTATAAATAGGAATAAAACCTGCGGTAAGTGTCGAATCATTCGGAAATTTTGTTAATGTAAATTTTTTTTCAGGAAAATCAATTTTCAGCAATAAGGTATCAGCATACAAACCTTTTTTATTAAAATAATAGTTAGATTTTTTTGTATAGGTAAAGTATATTTTTTTATACTCTTTTGGCGCTTCTTCTATTTGTGAGAAAATTATTGATGGAAAAAAAAAGAAAAGAATAAGAATTAATGTATTTTTCATAAAATGCTTTTCCAAATTTATAAAAAAAATCCGTTACTCAATTTCGAATAACGGATTTTTTATCCTAATTAATAATCTACTAATAATACGTATAACGTCTAACTTTAGCAATATATTTTGCCAATCGAATCACTTGATGACTGTAACCATATTCGTTATCATACCAAACATATAAAACAATATTTTTTCCATCACCTGAAACAATCGTTGCGTTACTATCATAGATTGCTGGCGCTGATGTTCCTACAATATCAGAAGACACTAACTCATTATTTAAAGAATATTTAATTTGCTCAACTAATTCGCCTTCGAGAGCATATTTTTTCATAATGTTGTTTATTTCTTCAATTGAAGTTGCTCTTCCAACTTCTAAATTTAAAACTACTAAAGATCCATTTGGAACAGGAACACGAATGGCATTAGATGTTAATTTCCCAGCTAAACTTGGCAATGCTTTTGCAACAGCTGTTCCAGCACCAGTTTCGGTAATAACCATATTTAAAGCTGCAGCTCTACCACGACGGTATTTTTTGTGCATGTTATCTACTAAATTTTGGTCGTTTGTATAGGCGTGAATGGTTTCTAAATGACCTTTTACAACAACCAACGTGTCTTCAACGGCTTTTAAAATTGGTGTAATTGCATTTGTTGTACATGAGGCTGCCGAAAAAATAGCAACTGTATCAGGATTAAAATCTTCGTGATTAACACCATAAACAATATTTGGAACGCCTTTTCCTGGAGCAGTTAATAAAACTTTTTCAACACCTTTTGAAACCAAATGACGTTTTAATGCTTCTTCTGTGGTAAAAACTCCAGTATTATCTATAACAAGTGCATCTTCAATTCCGTATTGTGTATAATCAATTTCTTCGGGAGAATTTGCAGTAATAATGTGAACAGTAGTTCCGTTTATAATTAACGCATTGTTTTCAGCATCAGCAGAAACGGAACCTTCAAAATCGCCGTGAACCGAATCATATCGCAATAACGAAGCTCTTTTTTCTAACGATTGCGAATCATTTCTATCACGAGTAACTATGGCTCTTAAACGAAGTTGTTGTCCTTTTCCAATTTTGCTCATCATTTCACGAGCTAACAAACGACCAATTCTTCCAAAACCATATAAAACCACATCTTTTGGTTTTATTTCATGGGTTTTTTTAGCGTTTTTTAATTTGTCAATTACAAATGCTTTCGCGTCGTTGTATTTATTATCTTCTAAATGGTATTCGTAAGTTAATTTACCAATATCAATTCGAGATGGTGGTAAATCTAAACTTAAAATAGCACGTGCAATTTCAACCGAATCAAATACATTGATAGGTTTTTGAACAAATTCGCCAGCATATTCATGTAAGTTCATGATATCACTCACATTTCTATCGATTAATTGATTTCTAAAAAGAATCAATTCGATGGATTTGTCATACCATAAATCACTAATAATTTTAATAAATTCTACTCCAGCTTTTCTTCTGTCTGCCTGAAAAGCAAGTTCTTTTTCGTATAAAGCGTTGTTGTTCATAATATAGGAAATAGTTTAGTTGTGTTTTTTATTCTTTTCGCTACAGCGGAATTAAGATTTGTTTAATTCTCGGCAAAAGTATAATTTTTAACTTTTTTACGAAAACGATTTCGTGATTATTTTATAAAAAAAGCCATTCTGTTTAAGGAATGGCTTTTAATACTATTTTAAGTTGTTTATTGTTTACTAATTTTCCACTTTAAATAATTTCCCACTGTTTCATAATGGACAAAATTATTATTACTTAAAATTTTTTGTGAAGCTATATTTTCTGAGCTTGTTTGAGCTAAAACAGCAACTATTTTTTTTTGGGATAAAACCCAATTTGTAACACTTCCAACTGCTTCGGTCATAAACCCTTGATTAGTAAAACTTTCATGAGTTCCGTAGCCAATTTCTATTTCACCATTCGAATTAGGATTTCCTTTAAAATACAAATCACCAACCATACAATTGTTTTTTTTATCGATAATTGTCCAAAATGTCACAAATAAATTGTCCATCTCGTTTTCTACTAAAACTGGTAGAATTTTATTTTGAATTACATTCTTTACATGATCATTTACATTCCTATTTATTTGATTAAGTTGTAAAGCTAGCTCTAGAGAATAATCATCATTAGAATATAATTCCATTAAATTTTTATCAAGAGAAATAATTTTTAACCGTTTTGTTTCTAATATCATTTAAATTATAATTCGAACCAATTGTCTGTTTTTTGTTAATATTTGAACACTTGTTCCCTGATCTTCGTCTTTATCATTGAGTAAACGCGAAACCGATTCAACATCTGTAGCTTTATCATTATCAATAGTAAGTATTATACTTCCGTTTAGTTCGTCTTCATATTGCTTTAAACGTTCGTTAGTAACTTCTTTTATTTTAACACCATATTGAATTTGAAATTTTTTCTTGTCAGATTCGGTAATGTTTTCTAACTCTAAACCTTTGAACTCGGTATTGATAATATCATTTTTCACTAAAATTACTGGAACAGTTTTCGTAATATCATTTCTAACAAAAGTAACCATAACTTTATCATTTGGTCTTTTGGAGTTAATATAACCTGATAATTCAGAAAAAGTTGAAATTTTTTGAGCATCTAATTTTTTGATAATATCACCTTCTTTTAAACCTGCTTTTTCAGCACCCGAATTTTTATTTACTTTTTTGATATAAAAACCTTCTGTATCTTTTATGCCTAATTCTTTAAATGCATTTCCAGTTAATTCGCCACCTTCAACACCCAATATACCTCTTTGAACATTTCCAAATTCCATAATATCTTCAATTATTTTCCGTGTAATGTTAGATGGAACTGCAAAAGAATAACCTACATAAGAACCCGTTTGCGAAGAAATCATAGTATTAATCCCGATTAATTCACCTCGTGTATTTACCAATGCGCCACCACTATTTCCTGGATTTACAGCAGCATCAGTTTGAATAAATGATTGAATTCCTTTGGTGTCTAAATTTCTGGCTTTAGCCGAAACGATTCCAGCTGTAACAGTAGAAGTCAGATTGTATGGATTACCAACTGCTAAAACCCATTCGCCAACTCGAACTTGGTCGGAATCGGCAAAAGTAGCATACAATAATTTTTCGTCAGCATCAATTTTTAACAAAGCAATATCCATTTTAGAATCAGTTCCAATAAGTTTTGCTTTGTATACTTTTTTATTGTTTAACGTAATTTCTAAATCGGATGCATTTTGAATAACATGGTTGTTGGTCACAATATAACCATCTTCAGAAATAATGACGCCACTTCCAGTTCCAATTTGTTCTTGTTGTTGACCTCCGCGTGTGCCATAAAAGTATTCCATTATCGGATTTGAAATAGTTCGTACCGAAACATTTTTTACGTGAACAACCGAATGAACTGCTTTATCTGCAGCATCAGTAAAATCGATATTTTCTGCAGCTAATCCTACGGTTTTGTTGAAATTAGTTGGCGCTTGTGTAACAATAGAATTACGACTATTATTGTTCTCAATAAATAATTTATAAGCTCCTAATGTAGTTACACCACTTAATAATGATACTAAAAATAAACTTGATACTCTTTTCATATTCTGTATTGTTTTAAATTATTTAACTTCAAAATTAAAAAAATATTGTTTCAAAAAATTCAGTTTAACGCTCGTTTAACATTCTTTAACGTATCATTAATATTTGTAACTTTGCGAGGAACGAAGCAATCTATTTTAATGATAATTCAATTTTACAAATACCAAGGAACTGGAAATGATTTTGTTATGATCGATAATCGGCACGATTTTTTCCCAAAAAACAATACAAAATTAATTGAAAATATCTGCGACAGACGTTTTGGAATAGGTGCTGATGGATTAATTCTACTCGAAAATGACACTAATACTGATTTCAGAATGGTCTATTACAATTCGGATGGAAATGAAAGTTCGATGTGTGGTAATGGAGGTCGATGTATAATTGCTTTTGCAAAAAAATTAAATATAATTGGTGAAAACGCCGTTTTTATTGCTACAGATGGATTGCATCATGCCACTATTTTTGATAACGATATTATTTCTCTTCAAATGAAAGATGTTATTGATGTTAGAATTGATTCCGATTATGTTTTTCTTAATACAGGTTCGCCACATCATGTAACGTTAGTAAATGACCTAGAGAATTATGATGTAAAAACTAATGGAGCAAAAATTAGATATTCTGATTTATATGGAAATGCAGGAAGTAATGTAAATTTTGTCAAGCAATTATCAGAAAATCACTTTGCCTTACGAACCTACGAACGTGGTGTGGAAGACGAAACATTATCATGTGGAACCGGTGCAACAGCAGTAGCAATTGCAATGAACGCAATCGGTAAAACCAATTCTTCTCAAATTTATTTGGATGTTCAAGGCGGAAAACTAAAAGTGTCTTTTGAAAAGAATCAATGTGATTTTCAAAAAGTTTTTCTTGAAGGACCAGCCACTTTTGTATTCGAAGGAGAAGTATATTATAATTCGTAATTTATTATCATGATTACTTTAAAAGGAAATACAATTTATTTACGTGCTCTCGAACCAGAAGATTTAGAGTTTGTTTATACTATCGAAAATAACGAATCTATTTGGGAAGTGAGTAATACGCAAACACCTTACAGCAAATTTTTAATTAAACAATATCTCGAAAATGCGCATCAAGATATTTATGAAGCCAAACAATTGCGATTGGCAATTTGTAAAAACAGCGATAATAAAGTAATTGGATTAATTGATTTATTCGAATTTGATCCCAAAAATAATCGTGCAGGAATTGGAATTGTTATTCAAAATGAAGAAGATAGAATGAAAGGTTTTGGAAAAGAGACTTTAGACTTACTAATAAAGTATTCGTTTGCTAAATTAAATATTCATCAATTATTTGCAAATATCGGAACGAATAATGAATCCAGTTTACAACTTTTTGCTACTTTTGGATTTAAAAAAATTGGAATAAAAAAAGACTGGAATTTAGTTAATGGTATCTATCAAGACGAAGCTATTTTTCAACTCATTACTAATCAACCTTAAAATTAAATACCATTGAATTTAAAAAAAATAATCAAATACGGCTCGGTAATAATAATCACAATTTTATTGGCTTTTGGAATTAAAATTTATCTGGATATATTTACTGATAACACTAATTTTAATCAAGATGAAATATACGTTTATATTCCAACCGATTCAAAATACGAACAAGTAAAAGAAATCATTGCTCCTTTTATAAAAAACAGCAGCAATTTTGAAACTATTGCTCAGAAACGTTCGTATCCAGAAAATGTAAAATCAGGAAAATTTTTATTAAAAAAAGGAATGAGCAGTTTTGCGATACTTTCTGCATTACGGAAAAATGTTCCTGTTCGATTAGCTTTTAATAATCAAGAGCGTTTAGAAAATTTTGTACAAAGAGTTAGTTCACAAATAGAGCCCGATAGCACAAAACTGGTAACTGTTTTTAGAGACAGTACTTTTTTAAAGCAAAATGGTTTTACTGCTAATAATGTATTAGGAATGTTTTTACCCAATACGTATGAAGTGTATTGGAATATTTCGGCTGAAAAATTTCGTGATAAAATGATTAAAGAATATCAAAACTTTTGGAGCAAAGAGCGTCTGCAAAAAGCTAAAAAATTAGGATTATCACCAATTGAAGTAATTACATTGGCATCAATTGTTCATAAAGAATCAATTAAAAGTGATGAACGTCCAAGAATTGCAAGAGCTTATTTAAATAGAATAAAGATAGGAATGCCTTTGCAAGCAGACCCAACAGTTGTTTATGCAAAAAAGGTAGCTGATGATAATTTCGACCAAGTGATTAAAAGAGTTGGAGGAGAAATGTTATCGATAAATTCCGAATACAATACTTATAGAACTCTAGGATTGCCTCCTGGACCTATAGTTATGCCAGATATTAGTGCAATTGATGCCGTTTTAAATCCAGAAAATAATAATTATATTTATTTTTGCGCTAGCGTTGACCGTATTGGTTATCACGAGTTTGCGACTAATTATTCTGACCATCAAGTAAATGCTAATAAATATGCTAAGAAGCAAAATACAAAAGGAAATAAATTGAAAAAATGAATCTTATAAAAGGATTATTATTTTTCACTATATTGAATTTGAACTTTTCATATTCACAATCACATTTTGATGCTTTTCTTACACCTTCGGATTCATTAAATATACAACGACGAAATACAGTTGTGATTTCTGAAATAGCAATTACAGCAACCACTCTAGTTGGATTAAATCAACTTTGGTATGCTGATTATCCAAAATCGAGTTTTCAAACAATAAATGATAATGCCGAATGGTTGCAAATGGATAAAATTGGACATGTGTTTTCATCCTATCATTTAGGGAGTTTGGGCGTAGATGCATTAAAATGGAGCGGAGTTAGCAAAAGAAACCAATTAATTTATGGTGCTACTTTAGGATTTGTTTTTCTAAGTTCTGTTGAGGTGCTTGATGGTTATTCTTCACAATGGGGATTTTCTATTGGCGATTTTGCATCCAATGCTGGAGGAACAGTTTTATATGTTTCGCAAGAATTATTATGGAAAGAACAACGTATAGTTCCTAAATTTTCATTTCACACAACGGTATATCCATCGGTTAGACCCAATGTTTTAGGAAGTAATTTTTCGGAGCAATTATTAAAAGACTACAATGGTCAAACGTATTGGTTGTCGACAAATTTACATTCCTTTTTTAAACAAACTAAGATTCCTAAATGGTTAAATGTAGCTGTTGGTTATGGTGCAGAAGGAATGATAACAGGTAAAGAGGAATTAGTAAACACTGTTTTCTTCACAGAAAAAGAAAGAACACGACGATTTTACTTGAGTTTTGATGCCGATTTAACAAAAATTAAAACAAAATCACATCTTTTAAAAACGATTTTTTCTTTGTTTAATACGATAAAAATTCCAGCACCAACTTTTGAAATTCGATCAAATGGGAAAACTAAATTTCATGTTTTGTACTTTTAAAAAGTTTTGTGAATAATAAAAATAGAGGGACGATTGTGTAAATCAATTTTTATTTTTTTCCAATCAGCAACTTTATATGTCTTAATATATTCGGATGGTAATGTTATATCACAAGCAATACAAAGCTGCGTGTTGGGTTGTAACATTTGCAAAATATCTTCTAATAGTTTGTTGTTTCGATACGGAGTTTCTATAAAAATTTGCGATTGATTTTTATCTTGAGATAATTTTTCGTAATTTTTTAACGCTGTTTTTTTCTCTGATTTATCAATTGGTAAATAACCATTAAAAGCAAAACTTTGTCCATTCATTCCAGAACCCATCATTGCTAACAATATAGAAGATGGTCCAACTAACGGAACAACTTGAATTCCTTTTTCGTGAGCAATCTTAACGATTGCTGCGCCAGGATCAGCAACTCCGGGACAACCAGCTTCACTCATTAATCCAATACTTATTCCATCGAGACAAGGTTGAATCATTCGGTTATGTTCAGCAATTTCGGTGTGTTTATTTAAAGTTGAAATAATTAAAATTGATTGAGCTTTTTCAGGAACAGTATTTTTAATGAATTTTCGTGCTGTTTTTTCGTTTTCTACAATATAATTATCAATTAGTTCAATTGCTCTGTTTACTGTTTGCGGCAAAACATCAATAGGATTGCATTCGCCAAGTGTAGTTGGGATTAAATATAGTTTTCCAATTGAATTTGGGGAATTCATAGGTGTTTGGCTATTAATTTTTTGGAAAGCAAATCGGTCGCTTCCTCTAACATTTCATAGACTAAATCAAAACCATTTTGCAAACCAAAATAAGGATCAGGAACATCAACATTATCGTCAGGGAATAACTCGTTTAGTAACAATTTCACTTTACTTTTATGTTCTTCCGTTTTAGCTAAACGAATCACATCAACGTAATTTGAATTATCCATAACATAAATATAATCGTATAATTCAAAAAAGTTAGGTTCAAAATGTTTTCCTCTTTGGTGCGAAATATCGAGTCCATTTTTTTTTGCAGTTGCAATAGATCTTTCGTCGGGTTTACTTCCAACATGCCAGTTTCCTGTTCCTGCTGAATCAACTATAAATTTTGTGGAAGGAAGTTTAGATGCTAAAAGTCCTTCTGCCAAAGGAGAACGACAAATATTTCCTAAACAAACCATTAAAATAGAAACGGGCATACTAAAGTATTCGGGTGTTGTTATTTTTTAAAAGCTAAAATTCAAAATTATTACAAGGATAATTTTTTGTGAATATCTTCTACAAATTTTTTGAATTGTTTGTCAGTAGAAACTAAATTATCAACCGTTTTGCAAGCATGTAATACTGTTGCATGATCTCGATCGCCAATTTGAGAACCAATATTTGCTAAAGATGCTTTTGTGAACTTTTTCGCAAAAAACATAGCTAATTGTCGAGCTTGAACTACGTGACGCTTTCTAGTTTTTGATTGCAAGGTATCTAAATCTAATTGAAAATAGTCAGAAACCACCTTTTGAATATAATCAATTGAAATTTCTCGTTTTACATTTTTAACAAATTTTTCGACTATATTTTTAGTTAAATCTAGAGTAACTTCTTTTTTATTGAATGAAGATTGAGCGATTAACGAAATAATTGCACCTTCCAATTCCCTTACGTTTGATTTAATATTTCGAGCAACATATTCAATAATTTCATCTGGCATTTCAACGCCATCGCGATAAAGAATGTTTTTTAAGATAGAAATTCTTGTTTCATAATCAGGTTGATGCAACTCTGCGGATAATCCCCATTTGAATCGTGATAATAAGCGTTGCTCAATATCTTGCATGTCAACAGGTGCTTTATCAGAAGTAAGAATTACTTGTTTTCCGTTTTGGTGTAAGTAATTAAAAATATGGAAGAATACATCTTGAGTTCCAGTTTTTCCTGATAAAAATTGTACGTCATCAATAATTAATACATCAATAAGTTGATAAAAATGAATAAAATCGTTACGATTATTTTTCTTAACAGAATCAATGTATTGTTGTGTAAAAACTTCGGCTGAGATGTACAAAACCGTTTTTTCGGGATACTTATCTTTAATTTCAACACCAATAGCGTGTGCTAAATGTGTTTTTCCCAATCCAACACCACCAAAAATTAACAATGGATTGAACGAAGTTCCTCCAGGTTTATTTGCAACTGCCATTCCAGCTGAACGTGCTAAACGGTTAGAATCGCCTTCAAGGAAATTATCAAAACTGTAATTGGCATTTAGTTGCGATTCGATTTTTAAATTTCGTATTCCTGGAATTACAAAAGGATTTTTTAATTCTGGATTTAGATTTTTAAAAGGAGCATCTACTTCTTGCGATTTTATTGGACTTCGGTGAGAACTAGGCAATTGTTCCGTAAAAGGTTGTTTATTGCCATAAGTATTCTCCATTTTGATTTTATAGAGTAACTTTGCATTTTTTCCTAGTTCTTTTGTAAGTGCCACTTTTAATAATTTCACATAGTGCTCTTCTAACCATTCATAGAAAAATTTACTAGGAACTTGAATGTATAATGCGTTATCTGTTAGTTCAACTGACTTAATAGGTTCAAACCAAGTTTTGTAGGCTTGTTCTTGAATATTATCTTTTATAAAAGACAGGCAGTTTTCCCATACCGATTGCGCAGTTTTGTTCATATTAATGCTTAAAAAATTGTTTATTATAAAGGTTCTCTTACAAAAGAAAAAAGTATTTCTTAGTGTGTTTTTGGGTTAACAAATATGTGAACAATTTTTCTTAAAAAAAAATATTATTGCATTGATTTTTTAAAAATATTGTTGTATTGAAAGAGTTTAGTTTCAGTTAAAAAGTAAATAAATCGGATGAAAGAACACGAAGTAAAAATTAGAGTTAGGTATTCAGAAACTGATCAAATGGGAGTTGTTTATCATGGAAGTTATGTGCCTTATTTTGAGATAGGTAGAGTTGAATGGCTAAGAAATAAGGGCATTTCGTACAAATCTCTTGAAGAAAGTGGAATTGCACTTCCAATTGTTTCAATGCATCTAAATTATAAAAAATCAGCACGTTATGACGACTTAATTACAGTTAAAACTAAGTTCAAGAATTATAGCTCAGTTAAGATAGAATTTGACTGCGAATTGTGGAGTGAAAATAATGAGTTATTAACAACTGCCCATTTTATTTTGGTGTTTGTGAATACAAAAACAGGAAAACCGATGATTCCGCCAAAATATATTATGGATATTATGGAATTTTAAATTTTTACTTCAATTTGATTTCAATTTCAAACATATTCGTAAAAATATCGAAAATTGTCTTTGAATTTTTTTTGCGAGTTGTAATTTCAATTAAGCATGAATTTTCCATTTTTTGCGAAATAATAGTTAAGTTTTTTTCTTTAATCACTCGCATTACTTTATTCATGTTTTTATAATCAAATACTATTTTATAGTGTATGTCAATTGTTTTTTCTACAATTTCTGAAACTTCTAATGCCATTTGAGCCGCTGTTCTATAAGCTGAGATTAATCCACCAACACCTAATTTTATTCCGCCATAAAAACGTACTACAACTATTAAAATGTTAGTAACTTCAAATGATTGAATTTGTCCATATATAGGCATTCCTGCCGAATTGTTAGGTTCACCATCATCATTAGTTCGAAACTGAATTTTATCGGTTCCTAATTGAAAAGCATAACAAAAATGAACAGCACCAAAATGTTTTTTTCGAAGGTTTTCGATGAGGTTTTTTATTTCATCTTCAGTTGTTACTGGAAAAGCATAACCAAAGAATTTACTATTTTTGTCTTTGAATACAATTTCTGGAGAAGCAAATGCTATAGTTTTATAAGTGTCTTTTAACTCCAAAATTATAATGGCAACTCTTTTTTCGTAAACAAATCAACCACATCTTCTTGGCCAACTTGTAGGTTCCATACATGAATTCCTAAACTAGCAGCAGCATCGGTATTTTCTTTTTTATCATCTACAAACAAAGTGCGTTTTGGTGATAAATCGTGTTTGTTAAGTATGTAATTAAAAATGGCAGGTTCTGGCTTTCGCATTCCCATTTCATAAGAATAATATACTTTTTCAAAACATTGATAAAAATCACTAAAGAATGAAATGCCGACATTATGTTCAAATCTACTGATATGAATTTCATCTGTATTGGTCAATAAAAATAGTTTGTATTTTCGTGAAAGTAGCTGTAAAAACTCTAATCTATACAATGGGAATTCTCCAATTATAGTATTCCATGCGGTTCTAATTTCATCTACGCTAGCATTTGGAATAAATTTATTAAAAGTTTCAATGAACTGTAATTCGCTAATTTTACCTTTTTCAAATAAATCATTTGCAGCCACAAGCTCCTCATTTGGACCTGATAAACCAAGTTTTTTAAAAGCAAGAATTTGAGCTTCTTTTTCTAAATTAAGAAAAATATCACCAAAATCAAATAGAATGGTTGTAATCATAATTAAAAAATGTTAAAAGTTCGTCTTGATCTATAAATTGTCTTGTAGCATTTTGAATATTAATTTTTGGAGATTTTGTTCCATCTGATAAATGGACTTTGCTAATAAAAACTCGTGCTTCATCCCATAAATTAGCATCAATAAATGTTTGTAATGTTTGTTTACCTCCTTCAATAATAACCGATTGAATATTATTTTTATGTAAAATTTT
The DNA here is from genome assembly GCA_031408335.1 of Flavobacteriales bacterium. Lineage (GTDB taxonomy): Bacteria > Bacteroidota > Bacteroidia > Flavobacteriales > Flavobacteriaceae > Flavobacterium. Next base: position 36,326 of record JANNWH010000018.1, read on the forward strand.
CATTATTTTTTGAGGCAACATAATATCAAAGATAGCATTTTCAAAAATACGTTTATCGATAGTTGTAAAATTTTCTTGTTCTGTTATAAAAATAGTTTCAGACTTTCCATCACTTACATGAAAATCTTTTGAAATTTTACCCGATTTATCTAAAACAATTCGAATCGGATTATTTCCTTTCCAATGGCGAACATCCAGTTTTGGATTATCATTTAAAACAGTTTTAGTACCAACTAAAATGGCTTGTTCTTCACTTCTCCATTTATGAACAAGTTGACGAGAAATGTCATTGGTTATCCAAAATGGCTCTTTGTCATTCTGTCCCGAAGCTTCGGGATTGCGAAGAATCTCGTGAGGAGCAATAAATCCATCGTTACTTTCTGCCCATTTTAAAATAATATAGGGTCTTTTTTTGTTGTGAAATGTGAAAAAGCGTTTGTTTAAATCAGTACATTCGTTTTCTAATATACCAACAATAACATTTTTACCAGCTTCAATTAATTTTTTAATGCCACTTCCTGCTACTTTTATATGAGGATCGATGGTTCCAATAACCACATTTGGAATTTCATTATCAATAATTAAATCGGAACATGGAGGTGTTTTTCCGAAATGATTGCATGGTTCTAAACTAACATAAATGGTTGATTTAGATAATAAAGATTTATCTTTTACAGAATTTATAGCGTTTACTTCAGCATGAGCTTCGCCTACTTTTTTATGCCAACCTTCTCCAATAATTTCGTTATTATAAACAATTACACTTCCTACTAACGGATTCGGATAGGTTGTTCCTAAGCCATTTTTAGCTAATTCAATGCAACGATTTATGTATTTTTCGTGTATCTTCACAACGCAAAAATATGTTTTTTTAAGTTTAGAAGTTTAGTTTTTATGATTATTAGAGAAATACAAAAGGAAGATAACCAACAAATCGCATCCGTAATTAGGCAAGTTTTTATTACGGATGGTTTTCCTAAAATTGGCACTGCTTTCGCCGATAAACAATTGGATTTTATGTTTGAAACCTATGATAAACCACGATCTATTTATTATGTAGTTGAAAATGATGGAAAACTAATTGGTGGAGCAGGAGTGAGTCAACTTGAAAATTCGGATGAGTCTATTTGCGAATTACAAAAAATGTATTTTTTAGAAGAAGCTCGTGGTAAAGGAATTGGTTTTCAAATGATTGGAAAATGTTTGGAAAAAGCCATTCAATTTGGATATACAAAATGCTATTTAGAAACGCTAACCGAAATGCTTTATGCTCAAAAACTCTATAAAAAAGTTGGGTTTAACTATATTTTTGCTCCAATGGGAGCCACAGGTCATACAAGTTGCCCCGTTTGGATGTTGAAAGAATTAACAATTTAAAAAAAATGCTATTTAAATCCTATAAATCTATTTTTTTTCAAGAGCTATTTTCTATATATGATCAGTATGAGCTTGATAGTTTCTTTTATTTAATTCTAGAGCATTTGCATAATTTAAAGCGAATTGACTTAGCCATGTATCCGGAAATGGAATTAAATGAATCTGATTTTAATAAATGGGAAGTTATTGTATCCGAATTAAAAAAGCAAAAACCCATTCAATATATTTTAGGAGAAACAGAATTTTATGGTTTGCGATTTTTAGTTGATGAAAATGTATTAATTCCCAGACCAGAAACTGAAGAATTGATTGAATTGATAATAAAAGAACAGGCAAAAGACAAAAGACAAAATGCAAAAGTTAGGATTCTTGATATTGGCACAGGAAGTGGTTGTATTGCTATTTCATTGGCAAAAAATAGTCCAAATGCTCAAGTATTTGCGTTAGATGTTTCTGAAAAAGCAATATTAATTGCAAAAAAAAATGCTGAAATCAATAATGTGAATGTAATTTTTATTCATAAAAACATTCTTGAAACAGTTAATTTAGAACAAGAATTTGATAGTATTGTTTCCAATCCTCCTTATGTCCGAATGTTAGAAAAAGCAGAAATAAATCCAAATGTACTAGAATACGAACCGCATTTAGCTTTGTTTGTGGAAGACAATGATGCATTGCTTTTTTATAGAAAAATAGCTGAATTAGCTAAGAAAAACCTTTCAGAAAACGGGAGTTTATATTTTGAAATCAATCAGTATTTAGCAAAAGAAACAGTTGATTTATTAGAAAATCTAGGTTTTAAGAACATTGTATTGCACAAAGATATTTATGAGAATAACAGAATGATTTCGTGTATTTATTAATGGTAAACCGAACTTGATTACTGCTCAAAAAGCACTACTCATAACGCAAAGCCTCAATAGGATCTAATTGAGAGGCTTTTATTGCAGGATAAAGTCCGGAAACAAGTGCTACGACAAAACTAGTAGCGACTGCAGCAAATATGGCTTTCCACGGAATTACAAAAGCAAAATCGAAACCAACAGAAAATCCGTATCCTATAAGAATTCCGAGTATAATTCCTACTAAACCACCAATATTACTTATTATTAATGTTTCGACAAAAAACTGCCAAGCAATGGTGCTTTTTTTAGCTCCTAACGATTTTCTAACGCCAATTTCACGAGTTCTTTCGGTTACAGAAACCACCATTATATTCATTAAAGCTATTGAAGAACCTAAAATTGTAATAATGCCAATTACCCACGCAGCAATACTTAGGTAGACAGTAATTCCGGCTAATTTATTGGCAATATCATCACTTCTTGAAATTCCAAAATCATTTTCTTCTATGGGATTTAATTTACGAACTTGTCTCATTGTTTGAGATGCACTTTCAATTGCTGGATTTAGCATATCACTTTTTCCAACCATACTTCGTAATGAATAGTTAATATTTGGTGCAGAAAAGATAGATCGTGCTACTTGAATTGGAATAAAAAGTCTTAAATCTTGATTATTACCAAAAGTGGATCCTTTTTCTTTTAACACTCCAATTACTTTAAATTTTGCGCCGCGAACAGAAATTATTTTATCTATCGGATTGACATCTTTAAGCAATCCTTTAGTAGCAAAATCACTTGCAACAATACAAACAAAAGCATTATTTGCTATGTCATTTGTGTTAAAATCTCTTCCTAAAATAACTTCTTGACCCGAATTTATATTAAAATATTCATCCACACCAAGTATTTGTATCTCAGGATCTGTTTTTGTATTTTCATATTTCACTTCTGCACTTTGAGATGCAACGAAAGAAATAGAAGTATAAGTAAAAGGGAAATCGAAATTTTCTTTAAATGCTTTAGCTTCAGGATAAGAAATGTTAGGATTTATTTTTTCTCTTTCATTTCCAATTCTTCCGCCACCAATTCGAATTTGAGATTCATATTGATTAATCGAAAAAGAATTAGAACCCATTGATGCAAAACTCGTACTGAGCGAATTGTCAATTATAGATACACACGATAAAATTCCAACTAATGCCATAATTCCGAAAGAAATTATAATAACAGTTAAAATTGTACGCAATAATTGTGTTTTAATGGAACTGAACGCAATTTTAATATTTTCTCTAAATACACCTTTCATATCTTGAGTTTGTCACTAAATTTGACTTTTTGTTACAAGTTTTTACAACAACATTTATAAAATAGTTGTAAAAGTAAGATATTTGCAAAATAATTACGAATTAATAATTACGGATTACGATTTGTACTTTGTTTAATTTTCTGTAATTCATAATTCATAATTTGTAATTCATATTTAAAAGAATGGCATCAAAACCAAGTATTCCCAAAGGAACAAGAGATTTTTCACCGATTGAGGTTTCCAAACGCAATTATATTGTTTCGATTATGCGTCGTCATTTCGAAAATTATGGATACCAACCCATTGAAACGCCGAGTTTTGAAAATTCAGAAACGTTAATGGGAAAATATGGTGAAGAAGGCGATCGTTTGATTTTCAAGATTTTAAATTCGGGTGACAAAATAGGGAAAGCTGATATCAAAGCATTTGAAGAACAAAATTTTACTCGTTTTTCAAATTCATTATCCGAAAAAGCACTGCGTTATGATTTAACAGTTCCATTTGCTAGATATGTTGTACAACACCAAAACGAAATAGAGTTTCCGTTTAAACGCTATCAAATACAACCTGTTTGGCGTGCTGATCGTCCACAAAAAGGTCGGTTTAGAGAATTTTACCAATGTGATGCGGATGTTGTTGGTTCGACATCATTATGGCAAGAAGTAGAATTGGTGCAATTGTACGATGCTGTTTTTGCTGAATTGGGTTTAGAAGGCGTAACGATTAAAATTAACAATCGAAAAATATTAAGCGGAATTGCTGAGGTAATTGGAGCAACTGATAAATTAATTGATTTTACAGTTGCCTTAGATAAACTCGATAAAATAGGCGAGGAAGGCGTTAAAAAAGAAATGATTGAAAAAGGAATTTCTGAAAATGCGATTATAAAAGTCCAACCTTTATTTAATTTTATTGGAACTATTCAAGAGAAAATCGAACAATTATCTGTTTTACTTTCTGATTCTATTGAAGGATTGAAAGGAGTAACCGAGTTGCAATTTATTTGTGATACCGTTATTAAATTAGGATTGCAAAAAGCCAATTTAGATTTGGATGTTACTTTAGCTCGCGGATTGAATTATTATACTGGAGCTATTTTTGAAGTACAGGCACCAAAAGGAGTCGCCATGGGTTCTGTTGGTGGCGGTGGAAGATATGATGATTTGACAGGAATTTTTGGATTGAAAGACATGAGTGGTGTAGGAATATCGTTTGGTTTAGATCGAATTTATTTGGTTTTAGAGGAGTTGAATTTATTTCCGCAAACTGTTAATACAACTACAAAAGTGATGTTTTTGAATTTAGGTGAAAGTCAAGAGTTTGAAGCAATGCAAGCCATTCAAAAATTAAGAGAAAAGGATATAAAATCGGAGATGTATCCTGATGCTATTAAAATGGATAAACAGTTTAAACATGCTGAAAAAAGAGAAATTCCATTTGTTGTGAAAGAAATAAAGAAGGGAGAATTTACTTTAAAGAATCTGCTTTCTGGCGAACAAACTCAAGTTGATATGGAGAGTTTGATACAAAAATTACTATAATAACCTGTTTGGTATATTTAACAAAAATGTGTTAGAAGTCTATTCGTCAATACAAATTTAGAGTCAATTAGTACACAAATGTCAGTCTGAGCTTTTTGAAGACTTCTCAAAAAGATGCATTTCGACAGGCTCAATGTGACAATTGTTATTAAATTAATAATAAAAAATAATTACACCCAACGGGTTATAAAATCTTTTATAAATCAGAAAGACCATGCAATTTGCATGGTCTTTCCTCGTCAAATCAATTATTTAAACCCTAATTAATCAATTATTATTTTTTTGCTGATATCACCTTTGTCGGTACTTAATTTTACAATATAAGTTCCTGAACTAAGAGTTTTTATTGGCAATAGGATGCTTTGTTGGTTATCATTTTTTGTATTCCAACTTGATATTGATTGTCCCAATATATTATACAAAGTCACTTTTTCAACAAGTACATCGGTAAGTTTATTTTTTATGTTTAACATACTATTCGAAGAAGTATACATTATAATAATTCCGTCATTTAAGCTAAAATCATTTGTATTAAGTGCATTTTCTTCTTTAAATCGCAATGAGAATCGGTTATTGATAATACCTTGAGGCAATTCAATTGTAAAATTATTATTTTTAATATCATGATAGTTGTTTGTTTGATTATCATGAATATAAATTCCAATAGTATGATCAAAGTTTTCGGTATCATCTAATTTAAATGTTACAGTTCCAATTGCATCAGTTTTAACACCTAAAGGATAAATGTTGTTCATACTAAAGAAACCTTCACCAGCAATATTCACTTTAGTTGTTCCGTTTAAAAAACACATATCATTTGGTTGATCATCAATATGAATAGCATCGTATCCTGGATCAATTGAACTTGTTGCATTATTATTCATAAATCCTAATAGTACTTGTCTGTGGTATCCATTTCTATCATCAAAACCTAAACGTATTTTTTTGTAGTCTTCTTCAATAGGTTCAGCATCTTCACTATTATCATCAAAATGATCAACTGTTAGAATACTCTGATTTGCTCTGATTAAAAGGTTTGATAAAACATTTTCTTCTCTAAAGAATTTTCTTTGATTATTGTTGAATGTTATTGTTCCACCAGTTGCAGTTCCGATAACAAAGAAACCTTGTCCTACTGGAATGTAACGTCCTGGAGCAATTGTTCCAACATCTGTTCCGGTTACGCCGGGATATTGAATCGCTGCAGTTCCACCAACTTTTGTTCTTTGTGCATAACCACCTTGATATGATAGTAAATTATGACTTGTGTTAGAATTGAAATGTTCCCAGAAATATAGTGTTCCATTTAAAGAAGTCACATTTGCATCAATAAAATCATGTGCATCTATTGCAGAAGCGTATGGATTACCACATAGATTCAGATTATTCGGACTCACAGTTGATGTAACTAAACCATTATTTGGTTTACCAACAAAAGTATAGTTTTGTTTAGCGGCTGTATTGGGTCCTTTTAAAGTATAACCTTGACCCGGACTTAATGAACCTGATTGACCAACAGATTGCCAGTTTGCATAAGCATTACTTAAGTTTTGGAATTTGAATATCCAATACGAACTTAATGTAATTGGGCTTGTTGGACTTCCGTTATAGGAAGTTGTCCAAGTAATGTTTTGAGGAGTAGCCGTAGTTCCATCTTTCATGACACCATTAACTGTATAAGTGTTGTTATTAGTTACAGCATTTATTGCTCCAACAGGCGATGAAAAATAATTGTAATTGAAACGACTTTTTTGACCTTGTTGATCTCTTTCGATAGAACCGGCACTTGTTGGATCTAAATCGCTATTTAAAGTTTGAATTAATTGCGATTTTCCTACTAAGTCGATTTTTCCATCTAATTTAAGATGGTGAGAGACTTCAATTTTACTATCGTTTGAAGCAGTTAAAGTATTTGAGTTAACAAACAAGCCTAACAGTACTTTGTTTCCACTTGAATCAATAGTATGAGTTGATCTTACAATATTCCAATCAACAGGTGTTGTACCATCAACAATTGATAAACTATAAGGTAAATCTTGAATGGAACCATTTGTCCATGTTGCAGTTGAAGACCATAATCCGTTTGCAGCACTTATATAAGGCATTGGAGCCGTTTGTAAATTAATAGAAATTTTATCAGGAATTACTAAACTACCTCTGTTGATGTTTACAGAGTCATCATCTAAGTGTGTTCCAATATAAGAGTTCATAGAGTAATATGCGTATAAATTTGACCATAATAACGTGCTAATATCATTTTTTGTTACTGTGGTTGGCATTACTGTTCCTCTTGTTCCAGTGGTATTTTGCAAAATTTCTTGGTTCATGATGTAACGGATTTCGTTGATCGTTACTACTTTGTTCCACATTCTTAACTCATCAATGTCACCTCTAAAGAGGTTGTTGATGTTTGATTTATCAATGTATTGTCCACCAATACTAAAGTTTGCAGTGGTTGCAACAGGAGCTGTTGTTATAGTTGCGGTTGCATCTAAAACACCGTCTATGTAGATACTCAATATATTTGACCCATAAGTTACGGCAATATTATGCCACATTAAATTTGGAATCGAAGTATTTGTTATCAAACTATATGTAGTTCCAGATACAGACCATTCCATTCGTACTTTGTTGTCGGTTTGTAAAACCAATTGATAACCACTTGTTGCTGCTGCTTTTTTTGCAAGGATTGTTCTTCCGTTTGCTAACGTATTGTTACCATTTGGACGTATCCAAGTCATAATTGTAAAAGCCGCGCTAATTTCGTTTGCATTATCAATTTTAACAAAATCATCCATACCATCCAATGTAATATGCAATGGATTTACGGCTTGATGCGCTACACCAAAAGAGATGTATTTTGTACCATCAAAATCATAAAGACAGGTTTGATTTCCTCCAGTAGTTGACATAAAAACGGTTTCAACACCTGTTGTGAAGGCAGCATTTGTTGCTACTACCATAACATAAGCATCTGTTGGTCCGAGAACTGGTAATCCGCTTACGAATGAAGCTGTTGGGATGGCTACTCTTGTAGTTCCGACATCACCACCTGTTTCCACTAACTTCCATTTTCTGTTTACTACTTCAGTAATGGTTGTAATAGTTGTTGGACCGAGGTCAATATTCAAATTTACACCAGAGTCCACCATGGTTCCGCCATTGGCTCCCCATACTAAATAACTTTTGTTTGTTGCAAACGTATTTGTGTTGGCAGTATTTGTTGTGTAAATATCAGTTAAACCAATAGTCATTACTTCAGTTGGGTTGATACTTTTTGATTGTTTTTGATTCAATCTAGAAATATCATCTTGTCCGATTCCAGCAATATCAAAGTTAAAACCTGCATTAGCCGTTGCGTCCCAAATTATAGTTCCATCAGAATTGGTATAATTCATTGAAGTACCATTTACTCCTAAAGTAATGCCGTATTTTATAGCTAAATAACTTTGGATGTTACTCTTTTCGATATCCGAAGCTCTTCTATTTAAAGCGATAATTTCACCAACTCTGCCATCTAAACTTCCGTCCCATCCTTCACTTCGTCCAATCCAGTATTGACTATCAGTAGTGTTTGCAAATTGTGTTGCATCTGTGGTGTGATTAATTACATTGTTAGCATTAAATGTTAATTCGGTTCCAGTTGTAGTTGCATCATTACGAGCATTTACAATTCCAGCTGTTGAATATGATGATGTAGTGCTTCTATCTGCTACACCATATCCTAGTCCAACTCCAGACGATGTTCCAACTGCATACGTCAATACTTCATTAACCATTCTACTAGTGTAGGCTGCGTAACCTATTCCTGTTGCATCCGTTTCTTGTACAGTTGAGTTTCTATCACCACAAAAGATGTCATTACTAGCAAGAGCTGAAGTCATGGAAACATCTGGAATCAAAACTACATACATATCATGAGTGTAAAATCCACTAGCGCCTTTGAGATATTGTCTTGTTGCGTCATTATCGGTGTAAACTTGAGGTGCAGTAGTGTAATTATTTGTAAAATCAACAACCGAATTAAAATTAATATTGTGTGTAGCGTTGTTTCTATAAATTGGAGCACCAACTGCTGCGGGTTTTGTTGCATTTGTTCCTCTAGCTTGTGTATTCCATGTATTTACGGCTGATCCATCGGCTACGCCTGTAGTTCCGTTAAGTAAATCAGAACGCAGCCATAGTTGTAGCGGACTTGTTACACCACCGGGACCGTAAGTCAACGCAGTTTGTCCTTCTCCTTCAATAGCAAAATTATAAGGATTTTCATCACCATCACTATTAATTACAGACATTGTTGCTGTTCTTGTTCCAGTTGCGCTTGGAGTAAAAGTTACTGTAAAAGTTGTTGTCCCAGTTGTTGCAGCAACTGTAGCTGCTGGAGCTAAGGTAACCGCAAAATCGGCAGCATTAGTTCCGCTGAAAGTAATAGCGCCAACATTTAATATTGAACTACCAGTATTGTAAATTGTATAGATTCTTGAAACTCCTGAACTAACTGTTGTTCCGCCAAAATCGGTTGAATCGTGAGGTACAGGTGTTGTGTCGCCATCAACTATCGCAATTAAATTCCCTCTAATTTCAATTTCTGCTGAATTTGAAGCACCAGTTCCTTGAATAGCATAATTGTATGGATTTTCATCGGTGTCATCATTAACTATTGATATACCTGCTGATCTAGTTCCAGTTCCAGCGGGATAAAAAGTAACCACAAAAGTAGTACTACTTCCAGCAGCAACTGTTGCGCTTGGAGCTGTTGTAACTTCAAATTCACTAGCGTTTGTGCCAACTATAGATATAGTTCCAACATTTAATGTCAATGTTCCTGTATTTTGAATTGTAAATGTTCTTGTGAAACTACCTCCAATCGTTGTTGAACCAAAATCGGTCCAATCGGTATTTACTGGAGTTGCATCGCCATCAGTAATTGAATTTCCGTTACCGTTAACATTCATTTCGGGAGCGAGACCTACACCTTGTAAATTAAAGTTATACGGATTTTCATCAGAATCATTATTCACAAATGAAATGGTTGCATTTCGGGTTCCTGCAGCAGTAGGTGTAAAAGTAACTACAAAAGTAGTACTTGAACTGGAGCCCACTGGGGAACTTGGTAGTGTGGTTACTGAAAAATCGCTGGGATTTGCTCCTGCAATTGTAAAAGCACCAATTGTTAAAATAGCTGAAGCACTTGTGTTTTGTATTGTAAAAGTGCGAGTTATACCAAATCCAACATTTGAATTAGGAAAAGTAGTAAAGTTTGCTAAAGCCGGACTATTACCTCCACCATCTGTAATTGGGTTTCCATTACCAGTAACATTAATTTCTGGAAGTATACCATCACCTTGTAAATTAAAGTTATACGGATTTTCATCGGAATCATTATTGACAAAAGAAATGGTTGCATTTCGGGTTCCCGCAGCAGTAGGTGTAAAAGTAACAACAAAAGTGGTACTTGAACTTGCACCAACTGTAGAACTTGGTAGTGTTGTAACTGAAAAATCACCAGGATTTGCTCCTGCTATTGTAAAAGCACCAACTGTTAACGAAGCATTTGTTCCTGTGTTTTGTATTGTAAACGTGCGGGTAACACCAAACCCAACAGTTGAAGTAGGAAAAGTAGTAAAGTTTGCTAATGCTGGACTATTACCGCCACCATCTGTAATTGCATTTCCATTACCTGTAACATTAATTTCAGGAATAGGATAGGTTATAATAATTTGACCATCTGCTCCGTTACCACCTGTAGCATTACCGCTTGCTATTCTTAACGCGCCACCACCACCACCACCGGGAGGGCTTCCTGCAATTCCAACGCCATTAGATGTTGTTCTACCAGCACCACCGCTACCCCCACCATTGGTTCCGGTTCCACCAACGGCAACTAGCCCAGGATTACCATTATTTGTATTACCTGCAGCTGCACCACCACCACCACCAGAGGCAACTAAAACTCCATTGGCACCATTTCCACCTGAAAACACACCACCTACGTCACCAATACATGATGCTGCAGCTCCACCAGTTGCACCAGTTATGGTATTGTTGGCTACGGAGTTTCCACCTTTGGCAAGTATAGTTGTATTGTTGATAAACCAAGAATCGTTTCCTGGTGACGTATTGGTAGCTCCAGTACCAACGGTTACTGTATAAGTTGTTAATGGTGTTACTGTAACTAGTCTTCTAGCATACGCACCACCACCACCACCACCACAACCATTTGTTGATGAAGCTCTTGAACCACCTCTTCCACCACCTCCCCATGCTTCCACAGTGATTTGAGTTACTCCAGCGGGAACCGTAAATGTACTTGTAGAGGTGAATGTTTGAAATGCGGTTTGTGCCTTAACTCCAAAATGAGTTAAAACAATCATTAATAGTAAAAATACTTTTTTAACTTGGGTAAAATTTTTCATAACTTATAGGTTTAGTTAATGATTTTATTTTTTTGATTTTTAATAAAATGCTTACTACATTCTATTATTTAATTTGACAGTACAAATATAGAATGAATTTTCAATAAACCGATAAAGTGTATAAAATAATCGATGAAATGCATATAAAGTAATATAATAATCGTAATTATCTTACAAATACAAACAAAAAAGCCATCAAAAAATAATTTGATGGCTTTTGTAGGTAAAAAAGATTTGGGGAATATTTTACCTTTTAATAATTCGTATTGTTTTGTTATTTCCTTCTTGAGATACATTTACATTGTAAACTCCTACAGGATAATTAGCGCCAATTGATAGGTCTTTTATTTCATTTGAGGTCGTATTTTTACTTTCTATTAATTTACCAAGCATATCGTATACTTTAATTTGAATAGTATTTTCTATTGTAGTTTCTACTTCAATATTGAAATTATCTTTATACGGGTTTGGATAAGCAATAGCATTGAAATTTGCGTTTGCCTCCACTTTCGAATTTAAAATATAATTCAGTGGTGAATCAGAAGTATACTGTAAAGAAATTATTTTGCTATTTCTATTAAATACTGTTGTATTAGCTACTAGCTTTCGAGAAAATTCATTTGGAAAAGTACTCAAAATGGTATTTGTTTTATTTCCTTGATTAGTTGGTTGAAGCCATAACTGTGCATTACTATTTTTTGTCCATGGAACAGAATTGGTAAATTTATATCTACCAAGTGTAAAAGATCCATTTGCGACTGTAATTGCATTATTGAAATCTAAAGGAGTTCCAACAATTCTTAAATGACCATAATCGCTAGTGGTTGTGTTAAAAGTTGTCAATAATCCAGCAATAGCAGAACTTTTTCCTCCGATGTATGTCCACGAACCACAATTTTTTGTATCACAAGGATTTCCGTTATTTAAAATGGAAGTATTGTAATTAACTCCAACAGATAATTGCGATAATTTAGTACGATTAGTTGGATTATCAATTGTTACTATTACATCCATTTCTATCGAAGTTGCTGTATTGGTAACATTTGCAAGTCCAATAGTATAAATAGGTTTTTCAATTTGGGCAAATCCGCAAAGTGAAAGTAAGGATAAGGTAAGAAATAGTAACTTCATACTTAAAATAGGATTGTATTTTTTCATGTTCTTTTTAATTTAATTATTAATTAGGTTTGTTACTGAAAATTGAATTTCCAGAATTATTTAATAAGAATGGAATATCAGTATTGTCAATTGCTCCATCACCATTTAAATCAGTAGTTAAAGCTCCAAACGCTGAATTTTCAACATCGTTAATTAAATTAACAGCATCAGTTGCATCAATTACTTCATCTTGGTTTACATCACCCGAATACAATCCGTAAACACCCGATTCTAATTCTATAGTATTTGCTCCAAAAACTTTGTTAGTTCCTGTACTAAAATCATAGTCTTGAGGCGTAGGACCAACAGCTACTGGATTTGAACTCCATGTCTGAATAATATTACTTCCTTTAACAACAATGTAATAGGAACCATTTGGAGCATTCGGAAAAGAGCAAATTGCAGCTCCATTAGTTTTTAACATAACATTTGCTGTGCTAAAAAGAGAGTAATTAACAGGGTTTCTTAATTCTACTGTTATCATGTCAACATCTGTAGAACTATTTCCAGTTCCTTGATTCGCTCTTACAGTTGTCATAGTGTCATCGGAAGTATAATAACCTTCAATAAATAATTTAAGATTTACAGTAGCGTTACAACTATTTACTAGACTATAAAAATTGTCATTGCAATCGGTATTATTTAAAACATAACCATTAGGTTGAACACAACCTGTAGTAGTAACATTATTATTTCCAAAACCATCACCATCTAAATCTTGATAAAAAGTTTGAATTGGTCCACCATTAGTTATAATAACTGTTTGATTTTGAGTTGAAGTATTACCTTCCGCATCAGTATAAGTCCAAGTAATAGCATAAGTTCCTTGTGTATTATAGGTTAAAGGATTCGGGGTTGTTCCAGTAATTGTTCCTGAACAATTATCAGTTGCAGTTGGAGCTGAAGTAACCGTCGCAAAACATTGTCCAGTTACTGTTGTTAAAGTTGTAACATTTCTTACAGGAGCAATAGTATCATCTACAATTACAGTTTGATTTTGAGTTGATGTGTTTCCGTTGCCGTCATTATACGTCCACACAATGTTAAAAGTTCCTTGTGTATTATACGTTAACGGACTTGGCGTTGTTCCAGTAATTGTTCCTGAACAATTATCAGTGGCAGTGGGAGCTGAAGTAACTGTTGCGGAACATTGTCCAGTTACTGTTGTTAAAGTTGTAACGTTGGCAACTGGAGCAATAGTATCATCGACAATTACAGTTTGATTTTGAGTTGATGTGTTTCCGTTGCCGTCATTATACGTCCACACAATATTGAAAGTACCTTGTGTATTGTACGTTAACGGACTAGGAGTTGTAGCAGTAATTGTTCCAGCGCATGTATCAGTTGCAGTTGGCGCAGTTACAGTTCTCGAACATTGACCAGTTGCGTTTGGTAAAGTTGTAACGTTGGCAACAGGAGCAATAGTGTCATCTACAATTACAGTTTGAGTTTGAGTGGATGTATTTCCGTTTCCATCATTATAAGTCCAAGTAATGTTAAAAGTTCCTTGTGTGTTATAGGTTAACGGACTAGGAGTTGTAGCAGTAATTGTTCCAACACAATTATCAGTTGCAGTTGGCGCAGTAACCGTTGCAGAACATTGTCCAGTAGCGTTTACTAAAGTTGTCACATTGGCTACAGGAGCAATTGTATCATCAACAATTATAGTTTGATTTTGAGTTGATGTGTTTCCGTTGCCATCATTATAAGTCCATACAATGTTAAAAGTTCCTTGTGTGTTATAGGTTAACGGACTAGGAGTTGTTGCAGTAATTTGTCCATAGCAATTACTTGTTGCAGTGGGTGCAATTACTGTTGCAGTGCATTGAGCAGTAATATTTGGTAAGGTAGTTACATTTGGAATGGGTGCTGTACAACTTGTATTAATTGTAAAAGTTTGTGCAGATGTAGTAGTTGAATTACAAGTATTAAAAACTGTAACATTTGCTGTTCCAGCAGTTGTAACATCTGTTCCAGTAATAGCAGCAGTTAATTGAGTTGCACTAACAAAAGTTGTTGTTCTGTTGGCACCATTCCATCTTACTACAGATTCACCATTTACAAAGTTGGTACCATTAACAGTTAATGTAAAAGCACCTGTGCCAGCAAATCTTGATGTTGGCAAAATGGATGCGTTTGTTGGATTTGGTTTAACAGTTACAGTAACTTGAACTCTATTACTTTTTACAGCTTCTAATTTCCAATTAAAGAATTGAAATGAATTTCCGCCACTGTTTCCAGTTATTGAAATTGCGCCACTTGTAATAGGATAAGTTGTTGCTGAGGCAGTTAACGAAGTTAAATTCATATTAGAAATTTGTCTTGAAACTAATCGTAATCCATTTTGCGCTGGTAAAAAGAAATCCAATTGTATATCTTGATTTCCAGATGCTGTTAAACGAACTACTTTTGATTCAAGCATTACACCTGCATTATTATGTAATTCTACTAAAAGTTGTCCAGCAGCTGAAGCGGTTATTAAAACCGATTTTAGTTTGGTTGGTGTAGAACAATTAAAAACTAAATATTTATTTGCAATATTTGTATTAGTTGTAGCTGTTCCAGATACTGTTGCTGGACCTACATTTGCAAGAGCAACTTCTCTTTCTACCCAATACGATGTATTGGTAGTTAGCGGTAAAGTAGTATAAGAAGCTGTTGATGCTAATACAGTTGTTGAGGTAGCCGAGCTGAACCATTTAATAGTTCCTGCTCCAGTAGCAGATAATGCTGCTGTTTGCCCTTCACAAATAGTAACATTTGTAGCTGAAGGAACTGGAACTGAAGTAGAAGGAACCATAGTAACATTTAAAACGGTTGCAACTCCATTTGTAATTGTTGCTGAAATTGTTTGAGTAGCATAACCCGGAGCTTCAAATATAACATTATAAGTTCCTGCAATTTGTACTTTATGATAATCACCCTTGGTTGCAGATGATTCTACCCAGGCACCCCAACCGTCTAAAGTACCACTAATGTATACTTTAGCATGAATAGGATATCCCGATTGATCGGTTACAACACCTTGCAATCCATAACTAGCTTGTTTTACATAGTTAAGTAAAGCTTGTCTATTTCTATCCCAATGGAAAGGTAAATTTACAGCTGCGGGGAATTTAGTTGCCGATACTTCGAGAGTTACTTCTTTATTATGATTGAAATAATTATTGTAATCTTGTCTTCCGCCTTTTACGGTATACCATATTGCTCCATTTGTGGTACCAGGAAATTGACCGCTAAAAACATCATCCATATAGTTTAAATTGCCATCAGCAGTTTGACATAACTGAGCATATTCTTCAGAAGCATATCTAAAATAAGCATCATGAGGGTGAACACTTACTGCAGAAGCACCAGTTGGTGAATTAGAAGTATCCCAAGGGAAATTTACCACTTCAGCACCACCATGATAGTTGGCCGATAGTACAAAATTTCTTGTAGCTTCAAAGTTTAAAAAAGCAGTAGTTTCTGTTTGAAATGCCAGTCCATCTGGATGTATACCTCCAATTGGATCAGGATAATTTCTGTTCATGTCAACTGCAGCAGCATTTCCTCTAGTTGCAGTATTTCCAACAGAATTCATAGTGTCATTTCCAGCCGTTTTATAGGATCCATCTGGATTTGCTAATGGACAAATATATAATTCAGTTCCGTTGATAAGATTTGTTATTTCAGATAGAGTACCATAATTGGTTAATAGATAATCTATAAAATGAAGCATTGTTGGATAACCTGTTATTTCGTCTCCATGCATTGATGAGGTGTAAAAGAATTCAGGTTCTGTTTCATCGGCAGTTGCATTATCTGAAATTTTTAATACATACAATGCTCTTCCATTAGGAGTGGCTCCAATATTTTGAAGTGTACATAAACTCGGATAAGTTGTTGCCCAAAATTGCATTTTTGCAACATATTCAGAATATTTCGGATAGGTATCCCAAGTAGTATCCCAAGCGCCAACCGATTGTGTTGTGTAAAATTCTTGAGGAATTTCATTTTCTTCTTTGGTAACTACAAAGGGTAAACCATAAGAAAGAAATTTTTTAAATTGATCCTTATTTGCATAAGCTTCAACTTCTAAATCGTCTTGATCTACATGTTTGTGACTAACAGAAAGCAAATCATTTAATTCATGAAATTGTGCTTTACTTGTGGCTTTAAAAGTAAATATTACTTCACCTTTTTCTTTGAGATATTTGTTAGCTCTCTCTAAATTACTATTTTTTTGAGCATGTGAAGTGCTTGATATTAAAATAGTTAGCAATAATAAGTACGTAAATTTTTTCATATTTATTTAAGATTTGGAATAGCAAACCTAAATATTACTTATTATTTTACAAAATTTATTATCGATAAAATACGTATAAAATCGATTAAATGCATAAAAACTAATATAAAATAAATTAATTCTTACAAATATTATAAAATTTATTTTTATGTAGGGTTTACAAAATTGTATTCAATTTTATTGAAATTTGGTATTAAAAGGTGCTATATGTAAAGAAATCCCAACCTAATTAATTTAGTTTGAGGTTTTCTGGTGATAGAAAATTAAAAAATGATTTACATTAATATAATAATTTAGTATCATGAAAACAAATTTTAATTTCAAAACAAGAATTAATTTTGCGTCGTATTTTAATCATTTTGGCGAAATTAAATTCGCCAATAAAAATTTTACTATGAAAAATAAATTACTATTAAAAAATAATTTGAATCAAATGAAAAAAATCAAATTCATTGCTGCTTTTTCACTCCTCTTTTTATTGGGATTCGTCCAAAAAAGCCAATCTCAAACTACTCTTGCAGTAGGTGACTTATCTGTTATTGGGTTTAACTCCAATGCTCCAGATAATTTTGCATTTGTATGTTGGGTTCCAATCACGAACGATACATACATTAAATTTACTGACAATGGTTTCTTAAGTACAGGTTCAGCTACAGCTACTAATAATGGTAGAGGTGGTGAAAGTTTTGTAATATGGAGAAACAATACGGGAAGTACTATTGCTGCCGGTACAGTAATTACTATTCAAGATAATTCAGGAACACCTGCAACCAATTTAGGAACTATAATTTCAGGAAATTTAAGTGGAATATCAAATAGTGGAGATCAATTATTTGCCTACCAAGGTTTAGCTACTTCAGGAGCTACTCCAGATTGGACATCAAATGTCAATCCTACAACTTTTAACGGGACTATCATTTTTGGTTTAAATTTTGGAAGCAATTGGTTATCAAGTGGAGGAGTATCATCAAATACTTCTTATTTGCCTTCTCAATTAAATGTAAATAATGGCAATATTGTGCTCAGTACTAATAATACATCAAGAGGTCAGTATACGGGTTCAAGAAATAATCAATCTACATTTGCTGCTTACAGATTGTTAGTAAATAATCCTGCAAACTGGACAACTGTAACAGGAAACACAGGTACAATTGCTTTAACTATCACTGCTTTTACTGTTCCAACTACTACTACACCATTAGCACCAACAATTACAACAATTACTCCAGGTAACGGTCAGTTGAGCGTAGCGTTTACTGCTGGCGGAGATGGTGGTTCAGCGATTACAGATTATAAATTCTCTACTAACGGAGGTTCCACTTTTACTTCGGCAGGTACCACAACGAGCCCAATATTAATAACAGGATTAACAAACGGAACTTCTTATAACGTACAAATCAGGGCAGTCAATACCATTGGCGATGGAACGGCGACAGCAAGTGCTGCTGCTACACCAAGAACAACACCTTCAATACCATCTATTACGGCAATAACTCCAGGCAACGGTCAGTTGAGTGTTGCTTTTACAGCAGGAGCTACAGGTGGTTCGGCCATTACAGATTATAAATATTCTACCAATGGTGGTTCGAGTTTTACTTTGGCTGGTTCAACAACGAGTCCTATTATCATTACAGGTTTAACCAACGGTACATCTTATAATGTACAAATACTGGCTGTAAATGCTGCTGGAGACGGAGTAGCTACTGCAAGTACACCCGCTACGCCTTTTACTACACCTTCAGCACCTAGCATTACAGCAATCACTTCAGGCAATGGCCAGTTGAGTATTGCTTTTACAGCAGGAGCTACAGGTGGTTCAGCCATTTCAGATTATAAATATTCCACCAATGGAGGTTCGAGTTTTACATCGGCGGCTACTACAACTAGTCCGATTGTCATTACAGGATTAACCAACGGTACCTCGTATAACGTTCAGCTTTTGGCAGTAAATGCCGCTGGAGATGGGACTGCTACTGCTAGTACTGCAGCTACCTCTTTTACTTCGCCATCATCTCCAACTATTACCGCTACTACCGCTGGAGATATGCAACTTAATGTTGCTTTTACAGCAGGTGCCACAGGCGGTTCGGCTATTATAGATTATAAATATTCAACCAATGGAGGATCCAGTTTTACATCGGCCGGTACTACAACGAGCCCGATTGTTATCTCGGGTTTAACCAACGGTACAACGTATGACGTTCAGTTACTTGCAGTGAATGCTGCAGGGGATGGAACAGCATCAGCGACAGTTCAAGGTACACCAGTAGCACCAACCATACCAACAATTTTAACCAATCAAACTTCTGTTGCTGTTTTGTCATCAACGTATGGTGCACCTTCGGCTACGAATGATTTTACTGTATCTGGTGCATCTTTGACTGGGGATATTACTATAACAGCTCCTAGCGGATTTGAACTATCTGCTACTTCTAGCACAAGTGGTTTTGCCTCTTCTCAACTACTAGTACAAAGTGGTGGAGTGGTAGCAACAACTACCATCTATGTTAGGCTATCGGCTACTAATTTGGCTGGAACGTATTCAGGAAATATTACTTTAACGAGTAACGGTGCAACTTCTGTTACTGTTACTACAACAGCTAGTGTAGTAGTTCCAAAAGTACTAACCATCACAGGTTTAACAGGAGTTGATAAAACGTATGATACCACCACCACGGCAACTGTAACGGGAACTGCTATTCTAAATGGAATCGTTGGGTCTGACGACATTACTTTAAATAATAGTTCTGTTACCTATAACTTTGATACTGCTACAGCAGGATCAAACAAACCGATAATGGTTTTAGGGTTTGCCCTTGCTGGAGCTGCTGCTGCAAATTATACTGTGGCACAGCCAACAAACATTGCAGCTACAATAAATAAAACTACTTCTACCATTGTAGTTACAGGTGCTACCGCATTTACTTATAACGGAACGACTCAAGGACCAAGTACTTCAACAGTTACAGGTTCTACAGGTGCAGTAACGTATTTATACACCCGAATAAATCCGTTAGTGGCTGCTAGTGCAACGCAACCAACCAATGCAGGAAGTTATACCGTGGCTGCAACGGTTGCTGCCGATACCAACTATGAAATGGCTACTTCAGCTGATTATAGTTTTACCATTGGTAAAGTTGATCAAACAATTACTTTGCCTGCTGCTGATACTAGAACTACAGCTACTACCTCTTACACTTTAACTCAAAATGCAAGTTCAGGATTAGCTATTACTTATACTACTTTAGATATTTCGGTAATCACAATTAGCGGAAATACAGTAACTATTGTTGGCACTGGAAATGCAACAATTACTGCGAATCAATCAGGTAATGACAATTACAATGAAGCTCCAGAAGCAATACAAACTTTAACGGTTACACAACCAGCTTGTGATTCTGTATCAGGAACTACATCATGGAATTTTGGAACCGCTTCACCAAGTACTGCCATGACAAATATTACTGTTGGAGCTATAACACAAGGAAATAATAATGGAACTACAACTTTAATAACTACAACTTCAGCATCTTCAGGTTATGCCGGTGTCTCAGGGACATCAAATGCTGGTGCAGCTGTTTTAACTGGAGCTTTAAATACAAGCACATCAACTTATTTTACTTTTACTGTAACTCCATCCGCTGGTTATAACTATACTTTAGACGGAATTTCTTTTGGTTCCAGAAGTACAGGATCAGGTCCTGTAAGTTATGTTTTAAGATCTAATGCTGATGGTTATCTATCTAATATTGCTACTGGCTCTATAGCGAATAACTCAACTTGGAGTTTAAAATCAAACACAGGTTTAACTTTTACAGGATCGGGAAATGCAACTCCAATTGTTTTCCGCTTGTACGGATATGATGGAACTGGTGGCACTAGTACAGGGACTGCAAATTGGAGAATTGATGATTTGAATTTAGATTTGACTCTTTCCAATACTCCATCAATAGCTACAGTTGGAGCTGATCAAATTATTTGTGGTTTAACCACTACTTCATTAGGTGGAAACACACCAGCAATAGGAACAGGAACTTGGTCGCAAGTATCTGGACCAGGAACTACTACATTCAGCTCAATAATCAGTGGGTCTTCAACTGCTACTGCTTCCGTAATTGGAACCTACGTTTACCGTTGGTTGATTACTAACGGATGTGCAACTACTTTCTTTGATGATATTACTGTTGAGTTCAAAACATCAACTACATCTTCTATTGCAACTGATGGTCCAACTACTTTCTGTGAGGGAGGTAGTGTAAACTTAACGGCCAATGAAGGAACTAGTTATTTATGGTCAACTGGCGCTACTACTCAAAGTATTGTTGTAACTACCACAGGAAATTACACGGTAACAGTAACTGCTGCAAATGGATGTAGTGCTACTTCAACGGCTACTGCTGTAACGGTAGCTCCAAATACCAATAATACAACTACAATTTCAGCTTGTGATACGTATACTTGGGCTGCTCCATTAGGAAATGGACAAACGTATACAACAAGTCAATCTGGAATTACATTTGTTTCTACGAATGCTGGAGGATGTCCTCATACAGAAACGTTGAACTTAACCATCAACAACAGTACGTCAAATACTACAACTGCTGCTGCGTGCGATACTTATACTTGGTCTGGTCCTTTAGGAAA
>JANNWH010000019.1:0-37526 GCA_031408335.1 Flavobacteriales bacterium
GAGGGTTCTTTTTTTGTTCAAAATTGGAAGTTCAATATTCGTTGTTCAACATTTTTAACTTTGAATAGTGAATAAGAAATGTTGAAGGTTGAAGGTTTATTGCGTGAGGGATAGCAGTGAAAATCCTTTTGTGAGGTACGAGCAAAAGATTGAAACGAATAGCCCGACCTTGCTGTAATTTATGAAAGCAAGGACACGCTCGAATAAAATTAAACGTTCGTATTCCAGTTAATATAGTTAACAATTTTTATCTTAATATTTTAGTTAAATATCAAGTTATCCAATTAATAAAGGCTATTTAAATTTCAAATAACTATATTGATTTATGATTTTATAAACTCAATAATTTTATTTATGACGCTATCATTACCTAAAATTTTACGATGTCCTAATCCCTTGGTTATAATTAGCTCTGATTTTTTTATGTTTTTATGAATATTATAGGCAGCTTTTACATTTACATCAGTATCTAGTTCATCATGAAAAATCAATATTGGTATTAAAACAGTTTTTGAGGCATTCGAAGCTGCATAACTCTCCATTTTTTCTTCGAATTTGGTTTCAAAATGATTTTTTAGTTTCAAACCAATAGTTGGATTTAGTTTTAATTTTGAAACAAAATCATCAATAATATCTTGAATAATATCTCCACTTCCAATAATTACAGCTTTTTTAATACTAAAACCCTTATTAATAGCATTTAAAATTGACATGCCACCTAATGAATGTCCAATCGCAAATTCAAAGTTTCCAATATGTTTTTGTATTTCTAATATTGAAGCAATAAATTCGGGCATTAAAGTCGAATTTCCTTTCGATTTTCCGTGAGCAGGAGCATCAAAACTAACAGTTGAATAACCTAATTTTAGTAATTCATCAGCAATTTTCACTAATTGTGTTCCTCTTCCTGACCATCCATGTACTAATAAAATTTTCTTTTCACTTATACCATAATGGTAAACTACAATTTCTTTATTTATTGATGGAATTAGTAATGTTTTTTGTACACTTTTCATATCCATATGAAATTCGCGCTTAGGTATTTTATGCTTTATTGGAGTTGAAAATAATTTTGCTACAAATAAAACCGTCCACTTTGTTGAAATAACTTGCAATACTTTAGTAAAAACTATTATTATCTTAGGAATCTTTTGTGATTGGGAATTTATTTCTTTGTTTTTTCTCATTTCAATAAAATTTTATGCAAGTTACTTTATTTATCTTTTTTTTATAAATTTAGATATCATAAATTTATCAAGTAAATTGTTTTTTCATGATTTTTATGATTTACTTTAGCAGAATAGATATAATCCGTTGGACGTAATTAATAAGAGTATATTATTTAAATCAAAAACAAAAAAAACACACATAGAAACATAGAAAAAAGAGTTGGATAGACCAATTGTTTCGCCTGTTCGCTATCGCTCGGGACTTGGTTTATAAGAGCTATGTTTTACTATAACATAGTGAAACGTATTTATAAAACTTTCAAAAACCATGTTTTTATGTGCTTAAAAAATAGAAAAAATCAGTAAAATCTGCGTTTGAATTCACTTCATCCGCGTTCAAAAAAACAATATGAACCAAGTACTAACGCATTCCTTATTCACTGACTTCGATATCGATTTATTCAAAGCAGGAAAACATTTCAGACTCTACGAAAAACTAGGCGCACATCTTACTGAAGTTAATGGTTTAAAAGGAGTATATTTTGCAGTTTGGGCGCCATCAGCAAAATCAGTTTCGGTAGTTGGCGATTTTAATTCTTGGAAACAAGGGGAACATCAATTAAATGTACGTTGGGATAGCTCTGGAATTTGGGAAGGATTTATTGAAGGTGTAGATAAAGGAACAAATTATAAATATAAAATACAATCAAATAACAATAATATAATTACCGAAAAAGCAGATCCATTTGCATTGTATTGTCAACATCCTCCAGAAACTGCTTCAGTTATTTGGGATTTAAATTACAAATGGAAAGATACAAAATGGATGGAAACACGTGCAGTTAAAAATGGTTTAAACCAACCTTTTTCTGTTTACGAAGTGCATTTAGGTTCATGGAAAAGAAATGCTCAAGGTGATTTTTTAACGTATATTGAATTAGCTGTTGAATTAGTAAATTACATTAATGATACCGGTTTTACACACGTCGAATTTATGCCAATTATGGAATATCCATATGATCCATCATGGGGTTATCAGTTAGTTGGTTATTTTGCTCCAACATCTCGATTTGGAAAACCACAAGATTTTATGTTTTTAATTGATAAATTGCATGAAGCTGGAATTGGTGTTATTTTAGATTGGGTTCCGTCTCACTTTCCTGATGATGCTCACGGTTTAGGATATTTTGATGGTTCTAATTTATACGAACATCCAGATAGAAGAAAAGGCTATCATCCCGATTGGA
Organism: Flavobacteriales bacterium; assembly: GCA_031408335.1. GTDB lineage: Bacteria > Bacteroidota > Bacteroidia > Flavobacteriales > Flavobacteriaceae > Flavobacterium. The sequence continues at coordinate 2,417 of JANNWH010000019.1, forward strand.
AGAGTTTGGTTTTTAATTACGGTCGTAATGAAGTGCGTTCGTTTTTAATTAGTAATGCCCTATTTTGGTTGCACTATTATCATGCTGATGGACTTCGTGTAGATGCAGTTGCTTCTATGTTATATCTCGATTATTCTAAAAATGATGGTGAATGGGAACCAAATGTTTTTGGAGGAAGAGAAAATTTAGATGCAATCAGTTTTTTAAAAGATTTCAACGAAGCCGTTTATACTAATTTTGAAGGTGTACAAACTATCGCCGAAGAAAGTACTTCATTTCCGATGGTTTCACATCCAACTTTTAATGGAGGTTTAGGATTTGGCATGAAATGGATGATGGGTTGGATGCACGATACCTTACACTATTTTGCAAAAGAAACAGTCTATCGAAAATACCATCAAAATGATTTGACCTTTTCAACAACTTATGCTTTTAGTGAAAACTTTATGTTGCCACTTTCTCATGATGAAGTAGTTCATGGTAAAAAATCAATTCAATGTAAAATGGCTGGTGACGAATGGCAACGATTTGCTAATTTGCGCCTTCTTTATGGTTATATGTTTACTCATCCTGGTGCAAAATTATTGTTTATGGGATCTGAATTCGGGCAATCTAGAGAATGGAATTTTGAAGGTAATTTAGATTGGCACTTATTACAATATGGATATCATGAAGGTGTTAAAAAATGCATAACCGATTTAAATAGTTTGTACAAAAACAATCCTGCCTTATATGAAAAACAATTCAGTCCAGAAGGATTTGAATGGATAAATTATTCTGATCATCAAAATTCGGTTATAACATATATCCGTAAAGGAAATAATGAAAAACAAAATTTAGTTATTGTTTGTAATATGACGCAAGTTGTTTATGGAATATATAAAATTGGGTTGCCAAAAAAAGGAAAAATAACAGAGATTTTTAATTCGGATAAAGTCGATTATAATGGTAGCGGAATTACAAATCTAAAACCAATAAAAATTGTAAAAGAACCATGGAATGGAAGAGATTTTTCGGCAGAAATTATTTTGTCTCCGTTGGGAATTTGCGTTTTTAAAATGGGATAGATTTTGCCACAAAGACTCGAAGACTCGAAGAAAAAATAAAACTTAGCGACTTAGTGTCTTTGCGGCAAAAAAATTAACAATCGCAAACGTTATAGTTAAAAACTACTTTAATTAACTTTTTATAAATACTAGCCAACTTTGTAAATTTGACAAATTGTTGCAAAAATTAAACCATGATAGTCAATACCGAACTTGAATATAAAGGCGATTTATTTCCTTCCAATATTATTTCTTACAAACACGAAGTAGATTCAATAGATTTTCATACCGATAATAACGTAATTCTCAGAGTTACAGTTCTTCGCGATAGTATGATTCGTTTTCGTTTTACAGCAAAAGGATATTTTAGTAATGACTTTTCGTATGCTATTGATAAATCACAATCTCATGGTTATAATGCACTAGAAGTAAAAGAAGAAAAAGATCATTACCGAATTATAACAAATAAAGTTTATGTAATAATTCAGAAAAATGATTTGCGTGTTGGAATTTACGATTTAAATAATGAACCTATATTAGAAGATGAAATTGGTTTTCATTGGGAAGAATGTTATGAATTTGGTGGAAATATTGTAAAAATGAGTAAAATGTCACGTGATGGAGAAAGTTATTACGGACTTGGAGATAAAGCAACTCATTTTAATTTAAAAGGAAAACGTGTCGAAAACTGGGCAACTGATCAATATGCTTTTTCAAAAGATCAAGAACCTTTGTATAAAGTGGTTCCTTTTTATATCGGATTACATTCGGATAAAGCGTACGGAATTTTCTTCGACAACACCTTTCATTCCTATTTTGACTTTTCTAGCGAAAGAAAAAATGTCACTAGTTTCTGGGCAGATGGTGGTGAAATGAATTATTATTTTATCTACGGACCAAAAATGAGCGATGTAGTTACTACGTATACTCATTTAACAGGAAAGCCAGAATTACCGCCACTATGGACATTGGGTTACCATCAATGCAAATGGAGTTATTATCCTGAAAGTAAAGTTAAAGAAATTACCAGTAAATTTAGAGAATTACAAATTCCGTGTGATGCCATTTATTTAGATATCGATTATATGGAAGGTTTTCGATGTTTTACTTGGAGTAAAGAGTATTTTCCAGATCCAAAAAGAATGGTTGCCGAATTAGCAAAAGATGGTTTTAAAACGGTTGTTATTATTGATCCCGGAATTAAAATTGACAAGGATTATTGGGTATATCAAGAAGCTTTAGAAAAAGATTATTTCTGTAAAAGAGCCGATGGTCCATACATGAAAGGAAAAGTTTGGCCAGGTGATTGTAATTTTCCAGATTATACCAATCCAGAAGTCCGTGAGTGGTGGGCAGGATTATTCAAAGAATTAATTTCAGAGATTGGTGTAAAAGGTGTTTGGAATGATATGAATGAACCAGCCGTTATGGAAGTTCCAACTAAAACATTTCCTCTAGATGTACGTCATAATTACGACGGAAATAATTGTAGTCATAGAAAAGCGCATAACATCTACGGAACCCAAATGGCTCGTGCAACTTATGAAGGAGTAAAACGATTTGCTTATCCAAAACGTCCTTTTATTATTACACGTTCTGCTTATTCAGGCGCACAAAGATATTCTTCTTCTTGGACTGGCGATAACGTGGCATCTTGGGAACATTTGTGGATTGCCAACATTCAAATGCAACGAATGTCGATTTCCGGAATGGGTTTTACAGGATCTGATATTGGTGGTTTTGCCGAACAACCTTCAGCCGAATTATATGCGCGTTGGATTCAATTAGGTGTTTTTCATCCTTTTTGTAGAACACATTCCTCTGGTCATCACGGCGAACAAGAACCATGGAGTTTTGGTGATGAAGTAGTTGATGTTACTCGAAAATTTGTTGAGTTGCGTTATCAATTATTACCCTATTTATATACTATGTTTTGGCAATATGTAAATGATGGTATTCCAATGTTAAAGCCTTTAGTATATTTCGATCAAGAAGATAAGCAAACGCATTATAGAACAGACGAATTTATTTTTGGAAATCAAATTTTAGTTTGCCCAATATTAGAGCCTAATGCGCAAGGAAGACGAATGTATCTTCCACACGGAAATTGGTATAATTATTGGAACAGCGAACTGGTAAAAGGTAAAAAGGAACTTTGGGTCGCAACTGATTTTGATCAGATTCCATTATTCGTTAAAGAAGGTGCTATAATTCCAAAATATCCTATTCAACAATATGTCGGTCAGTTAGAAATTCCAGAGTTATCATTAGAAGTATATTATAAGTTAGGAAAAGAAAAATCGTATGTTTATGAAGATGCTCAAGACGGTTACGATTATAATAAAGGAAGATATAGTTATAAAACTTTTAATTTGATTGGAAAAGAAAAAGAGCTTATAATTCAGCAACACAAAGAAGGAATTTTCGAGACTTTATATTCTAAAATTAAAATTAGCTTAAAAGGTTTGCCATTTAAAATTAAAGAAATCGAAATTGATAACGAATTGGTAAGTTTTGATTCTATTGTTTTTGATAAAAATAATATTATTGTAGATAAAGATTTTACCGAATTACATTTTATTGGTATTTAATATTCTCTATATTTGTTAATCGTTTTAAAAATTATATTATGAATATGAAAAAAATAGTATTAGGATTTGGAGTTTTAATATTCATTATTTCTTGTGCTAAAAATCCATTTACTGGAAAAAACACTTTAGCTCTAGTTTCAAATAGTCAAATTTTGCCTTCAGCTTTTCAACAATACAATCAGTTTTTAAGTGAAAATAAAGTCATAACCGGCACTGCAGATGCTAAAAGAGTAGAAACTATTGGTACAAAAATTAAAGTAGCTGCCGAAAAATGGCTCAATGCTAATGGTCAAGCAGGATATTTAAATGATTATAAATGGGAATACAAATTAATTGAAAATAAAGATGTAAATGCTTGGTGTATGCCTGGTGGAAAAATTGTTTTTTATACCGGAATTTTGCCAATTTGTAAAGATGATGCAGGAATGGCAACAGTTATGGGACATGAAGTATCTCACGCTTTAGCCAATCATGGTCAACAACGTATGAGCGCTGGTTTGCTTCAACAAGTTGGTGGTGCTGGTGTAGCTGTAGCAACCGGAAATCAAGATCCTAAAACCCAACAACTTGCAATGACTGCTTATGGATTAACTACTCAATTTGGTGGTATGTTGCCTTTTAGTAGAAATCACGAAAGTGAAGCCGATATGATTGGTCTAACTTTAATGGCAATTGCTGGCTATAATCCAGATCAAGCTGTGCTTTTTTGGGGAAGAATGACAGCAAATTCTGGTGGTAAAGCTCCTCCAGAATTTATGAGTACACATCCATCAGATGAAACTAGAATTGCGAATCTTAAAGCATTAATTCCGCAAGCTAAAGCAGAAGCCGCTAAATTCGGTGTAGTTTTTAATTAATATATAAATTACAAAAAATCAATATATTTGAACCTGTTATATTATTTTGATAACAGGTTTTTTTAATAAAATGACGATTTTTATAAGTTAGAAATAATAGTAAATATCTAACTTTAAACTCCTAACTTCCAATTTTATGTCAAATCTTCCAAAAGGAAATCCAAAATTAATTAATGCTTGGGCATTTTACGATTGGGCAAATTCGGTTTATAGCTTGGTTATTGCAACAGCAGTTTTTCCTATATATTACGAATCAATTACAAGTGATAATGACGGAATTGTTGAATTTCTTGGAACTACTTTTCATAATTCAACTTTACTCTCTTATTCGTTATCATTTTCCTTTTTGATGGTTGCAATTTTGTCGCCTATTCTATCCGGAATTGCCGATTATACCGGAAACAAGAAACGGTTTATGCAGTTTTTTTGTTATCTAGGTTCACTCTCTGTTATGTGCTTATTTTTCTTTAAAGGTCCAGAAACGTTGTGGATTGGAATACTTTTTACCATTTTGGCAAGTATTGGTTTTTGGGGAAGTATCGTTTTTTATAATTCGTATTTACCCGAAATTGCTACTCCAGATCAACAAGATAGAGTTAGTGCTAGAGGATTTATGTTTGGTTATTCAGGATCTGTTTTATTGTTAACTTTTAATTTGATGATGGTAATGAAACCAGATTGGTTCGGAATTACAGATACATCATTACCAGCAAGAATCTCTTTTTTAATGGTAGGAATTTGGTGGTTAGGATTTGCTCAAATTACTTTTTATTATTTACCAAATAATAGATTTCATAAAAAACCTGAAAAAGATTTTATTTTTAAAGGTTTTAAAGAGTTAAAACAAATAGTTAAAAGCTTAAAAAATCTTAAAAGTCTAAAACAATTTTTAATTGCTTTCTTTTTATACAGCACCGGAGTTCAAACAATAATACTTTTAGCTGGAATTTACGGCAAAAAAGAACTCCATATCGATACTAATAAATTAATTATAACCATTTTATTAATTCAAGTGGTGGCTATTTTTGGTGCTTTTTTATTTTCTAGAATTTCTGAAAAAATCGGAAACATAAAAACACTTAAATTAACTATTGCCATTTGGGGTTTAATCTGTTTTGCAGCTTATTTATTAGACGCAAATAATAAATATATTGATATTCAATTTTATTCTTTAGGAGCAACAATTGGAATGGTACTCGGCGCAATACAATCGTTATCAAGATCAACCTATTCTAAGTTATTGCCTGACACTGAAGATCATACAACTTATTTTAGCTTTTTTGATGTCACTGAAAAAATCGCTATTGTTTTAGGGACTTTTATTTTTGGATTTGTAGGTTCTATCTCTGATTCGTTAAAAAATTCTATTTTTATTTTAGCCATCTTTTTCTTACTAGGCTATGTAGTATTGAGTTTTATGAAAAAAAACGAATTAACTAGTAGATAATTTATTACCTAAAAATAGTTTTTATCTCAACAAAAAATATTTATATTTGAAAAAAAATAATTCAATGAAAAAACTGCAAGTTATAGCACTATTTATTATACTTTTTAGTGCATTCACTTTTACTTCATGTGATGACGAAGCTATAGATAGTGCAATAGATTTAGATGGAATTGATGATGGAAATGGCAATTTAACTGGTACTTTCTTTAAAGCCGACTTTAGTGGTTCTACTTGGACTGCGCAAAATACATCTGTAGTATTTGCTAATAATACAATAGTTATTGAAGGAACAAGAGGTTCGAATGGTGAAGGTTTTGAGTTTATTATAAACGGAACTACTGTCGGTAATTACCTTGCTAATAATAATATCGTTTCTTTTACTCCAGCAAATTCACCTTTTGGATATTTAGGATTTAATGTTAATAATGTTAACGAAAATACTGGTTCGGTAACTATAACATCAATAAATACGACCAATCAAACTATATCTGGTGTCTTCAATTATAAAGGATATTGGACCGATACTACGGTTACTAATATTTTACCAATAATTTTTACAAATGGTGTTTTTAATAACTTGCCTTATACAAATCAAATTGCTTCAACAGATAGTTTTTTTGCTAATGTTGACGGAATTAATTTTATCGAATCTACTATCACTGCAAATACAGTTAACAATGTTATCCGAATTACGGCTGCAAATACATCAAATCAAAATATTACTGTTGGTATAAGAGATAATGTTACGCCTGGTGTTTATCCAATTACTGGTAATATTGGAACCGATGTAGTCCAAGCTTCCTATAAATTTGGAGCAACAGCTTTGCAAGCGTACACTGGTTCTGTTACTGTAATTAGTAAAACAGCTACACGAATTAGAGGAACCTTTAATTTTACTTCTAGTGATGGACTAAATCAATATCAGATTTCTCAAGGTCAATTTGATGTGAATTATTAAAAAACAATTCACAAAACTATATAAATCCGTCTTTATGGCGGATTTTTTTTAGTGGCATATCTATTGCTTAATAATAACCCGAATCTAAAATATGCATTTTTAATTCATTTAATAGAGTTTTAAATACCATCTATCGATTTTAATTTAGTTTATACTTTGATTCAAGTATATTTGTTTAACATTTAATGTCATCTTGACCCATTTAGAATATGTCACATCATAAAATACTCACTTTTGACAATTTGTCACTTCAAGATTTTGATTCTGAAGCCGAATTAATTCCGCTTTTGACTCCAGAAGATGAAGAGGAAATGACAAAAGAAGAATTACCTGCCTTTTTACCAATTTTGCCGCTACGAAATACAGTTCTTTTTCCAGGTGTTGTAATCCCAATTACAGCCGGAAGAGATAAATCAATTAAACTTATCAATGAAGCCAATGCTGGTAATAAAATTATTGGTGTTGTAGCTCAAAAAAATGAAGATGATGAAGATCCTTCTAAAAATGATATTCATCAAATTGGAACTGTAGCACGAATATTAAGAGTTTTAAAAATGCCCGACGGAAATATTACCGTTATACTTCAAGGCAAAAAACGTTTTGAAATTGATGCTGTACTATCTGAAGAGCCTTTTATTAAAGCTTCAATAAAAGAAGTAACCGAAAAAAGACCAAGTAAACAAGACTCCGAATTTGTTACCATTGTTGATTCTATAAAAGAATTAGCTATAGAAATCATCAAGGAAAGTCCAAACATTCCAACAGAAGCCACTTTTGCCATTAAAAATATCGAAAGTAAGTCGTTCTTAATCAATTTTGTTTCTTCTAATATGAATCTTTCTGTTGAAGAAAAACAAAACTTATTAGCAATGAATATTCTTAAAGAACGTGCTCTTGAAACCTTGCGTTTTATGAATGTTGAATTGCAAAAATTAGAACTCAAAAATGATATTCAATCCAAAGTTCGATTTGATTTAGACCAACAACAACGTGAATATTTCTTGCATCAGCAAATGAAAACCATCCAAGAAGAATTAGGTGGCGTTTCTAATGAACAAGAATTTGAAGATATGCGTTTGCGTGCTAAAACAAAAAAATGGAATGAAAAAACGCAAACTCATTTTGAAAAAGAGTTTAATAAATTACAACGAATGAATCCGCAAGCACCGGATTTTGGTATTCAAAGAAATTATTTAGAATTGGTTTTAGATTTACCATGGAATGATTATTCTAAAGATAATTTCGATTTAAAAAATGCACAAAAAGTTATCGATAGAGATCATTTTGGCTTGGAAGATGTTAAAAAACGGATGATTGAACATTTAGCAGTTTTAAAATTGCGTAATGATATGAAATCTCCAATAATATGCTTAACGGGTCCTCCAGGTGTTGGGAAAACTTCGATAGGAAAATCGGTTGCCGAAGCTTTAGGTAGAGAATATGTTCGTATCTCATTAGGTGGTTTGCGTGATGAAGCTGAAATTCGTGGTCACCGAAAAACATATATTGGTGCAATGCCAGGACGTATCATCCAAAGTATAAAAAAAGCAAAAACATCCAATCCCGTTTTTATTTTAGATGAAATTGATAAACTTTCGGTAAGCAATCAAGGTGATCCATCTTCTGCATTATTAGAAGTTTTGGATCCAGAACAAAACAACGACTTTTATGATAATTTCCTCGAAATGGGATTTGATTTGTCTAAAGTAATGTTTATTGCTACTTCTAATAATATGGCTACGATTCAACCTGCGCTTAAAGACCGAATGGAAGTGATTAAAATGAGTGGTTATACCATTGAAGAAAAAGTAGAAATTGCACGTCAACACTTATTTCCTAAACAATTAAAAGAGCATGGTTTAACTTCTAAAGATTTAACTATTGGGAAAAGACAATTGGAGAAAATTGTTGAAGGTTATACTCGAGAATCCGGAGTTAGAGGTTTAGAACAAAAAATGGCTCAGGTGATTAGAAATGCTGCAAAATCGGTTGCAATGAACGAAGAATACAATAAAAAAGTTACCGATGAAGATATTATTAAAGTTTTAGGAGCTCCAAAATTAGAACGAGATAAAGCCGAAGGTAATGATGTTGCTGGTGTTGTTACTGGTTTAGCTTGGACAGCAGTTGGTGGCGATATATTATTTATCGAATCGTTGATTTCTCAAGGAAAAGGACTTCTAACTCTAACGGGAAATTTAGGAATAGTAATGAAAGAATCGGCTACTATTGCTCTAGAATACATAAAATCAAATGCAGAAGTTTTTGGATTATCGCAAGAAACTTTATCCAAATACAATATCCATCTGCATGTTCCGGAAGGTGCTACTCCTAAAGATGGTCCAAGTGCCGGAATTGCAATGTTAACTTCTTTAGTTTCTCTTTTAACACAGCGTAAAGTTAAGAAAGGTTTAGCAATGACCGGCGAAATTACTTTACGTGGAAAAGTTTTACCTGTTGGCGGAATTAAAGAAAAAATTCTTGCTGCTAAAAGAGCTAACATCAAAGAAATTATTTTATGTCACGAAAATAAAAGTGATATAGAAGAAATAAAACCAAATTATCTAGAAGGATTAACCTTTCATTATGTAAAAGAAATGCACGAAGTAACTACTTTAGCATTAACAAGTCATAAAGTAAAAAACGCAAAAATTATTGTGTAACCTAAATGATAAACGATAATATTTGGCATGAGTAATTTTAACTCATGCCTTTTTATTTAAGTTTTTACCTTACAATTAAAAATAATATCTTCGCATTTTCGTTATAAGTATTATAAATTGCTATCTTCTTTATGTTTAAAAAACATTTCCTCACTTTTTTCGTTCTTTTTTGTACTGTTACTTTCAGTCAAATTGGTGGTAAATCAGTGTATCAGTTTTTAAATTTAGTCACTTCTCCAAGGCAAGCCGCTTTAGGCGGAAAAGTGCTGACAATTTATGATCAAGATGTTAATCAAGCCTTTTTCAATCCAGCTTCAATTAATCCAGAAATGGATAATAAATTGTCAGTAAATTATGGTAACTATTTTGGCGAAGCAACCTACGGAACTGCCGCTTATGCTTATACTTACGATCGACATGTGCAAACATTTCATGCTGGAATTAATTATGTAAATTACGGAAATTTTGATGGTTATGACGAATTTGGTCAGCCAACAGCAAGCTTTACAGGAAGTGATATTGCCTTATCCTTTGGTTACGCGTATAATGTTCCTTTTACCGATATTTATTTAGGCGCTAATGCCAAACTAATATCTTCAACTCTAGAAAGTTATAACTCATTTGGAGCAGCAATCGATTTTGGTGCATTGTATATAGATGAACCTAACGATATTATTTGGGCTTTGGCAATTAGAAATGTCGGAACCCAAATTACAACCTATGCAGGAACTCAAGAAAAATTGCCTTTAGAAATTTTAGTAGGTATTTCTCAAGAAGTAGAAAATGTTCCTATTCGTTGGCACTTAACTTTAGAAAATTTGCAACAATGGAATGTTGCTTTTTCCAATCCAAATAGAGCAATTGGTGGTATTGATGGTTCGTCAACACCCGAAAAAGTTTCCTTTTTAAATAACGCATTTCGTCATGTCATTCTAGGAGTAGAATTGTTTCCAACCAAAGGATTTAATATTCGATTAGGTTATAATTTTAGAAGAGCAGCCGAATTAAAAATCTTAGAGCAAAGAAGCTTTTCGGGTATTTCTGCTGGAATTGGTCTAAAAATGGGTAAGTTAAAATTTAATTATTCCTATTCTAGATATACATTAGCAGGAAATACAAGCCTTTTCGGATTAACAATTGATTTTGCAGACGAGTAATATTTTGCTATTCGTTACTCTAAAGATAGTATAGTTATTAACTTTACAAAAATAAAACCTTTGTGTCTTAGTGCCTTTGTGGTAAATAAAATATGAAAAAAATTACTATAGCAATCGACGGATATTCCTCGACAGGAAAAAGCACTTTGGCGAAACAATTAGCCAAAGAGTTAGAATATATCTACGTTGATTCGGGAGCTATGTATCGAGCTATAACATTTTTTGCGATGCAAAATGGCTATATTAATTCCGATTCTTTCGACAAACAAACCTTAATCAATAGTTTATCTTCCATACAACTTCAATTTCATTACAATCCCGAATTGGGTTTTGCCGAAATGTATTTAAATGATGCAAATGTTGAAAATGAAATCAGATCAATTAACGTTTCTAATTTTGTTAGTAAAATTGCCGAAGTTTCCGAAGTTCGAACCAAACTAGTCGAGCAACAACAAGAAATGGGAAAAAACAAAGGAATTGTAATGGACGGTCGCGATATAGGAACCGTTGTTTTTCCTAATGCTGAATTAAAAATATTCATGACAGCAAGTCCAGAAACTCGTGCAAAACGTCGATTCGACGAACTACAATCCAAAGGCGATAAAGTGACTTACGACGAAGTATTAAAAAACGTGCAAGAACGCGATTATATTGATACTCACAGAGCAGATTCTCCATTAATAATTGCCGATAACGCTATCGAAATTGATAACTCTCATCTCTCACGAGAAGAACAATTTGATGCTGTTTTAGAATTGGCAAATGAAGTGATTAATTCATAAAATATCCACAAATTTGTCATTTCGAATAAGTAGAAATCACATTATAAAAATCGCGCAATGCTTTATGTAATTTCTACTTATTCGAAATGACAAAATCATATTCAAATCATTTGGAATTTTAGATTTAAATCTTAGATTTACAATCTATTTACATTAAAAAAACATTTTATTATGAGTATTAAGTTCAGATTAACTTTGATGAGTTTTCTTCAATTTTTTGTTTGGGGAGCTTGGTTGATTACCGTTGCTAATTATTGGTTCGGAACCAAACAATGGAGCGGAGCCGAATTTGGTGCTATTTTTTCAACCTTAGGTTTGTCTTCTATTGTAATGCCTGCGGTAACTGGAATCATTGCTGATAAATGGATGAATGCTGAAAAGTTGTATGGAATTTTACATATTTTAGGTGGAATTGCACTATTATATATTCCTCAAGTTGACAATCCAACTACATTTTATTATGTCATTTTTGCTGCCATGCTATGTTATATGCCAACTATTTCATTATCGAATTCAATTGCCTATAATATTTTAAAAACTAATAAATTTGATGTAGTTAAGGTATTTCCACCTATTAGAGTTTGGGGAACTATCGGATTTATTGCAGCCATGTGGTTGACCAACTTATCCGGAAATAAAGCTTCGGCTAATATGTTCTATATTTCAGCATTTTCTGCAATTGTTTTAGGAATTTACTCTTTTACATTACCTAAATGTCCACCACAAAAATCCATTTCAGAAAAAGCATCTTTTGTTGAACAATTGGGTTTAAAAGCATTTACCTTATTCGGAACCTATAAAATGGCGTTGTTTTTTATTTTCTCAATGTTTTTAGGTGGTGCGTTGCAATTAACTAATATGTACGGCGATGTTTATTTGTCAGAATTTTCAAAAGTTCCTGAATATGCCGATTCAATAGTAGTTAAATATTCAACTATAATCATGTCGATTTCTCAAATATCAGAAACCTTATTTATTTTGGCGATTCCTTTTTTCTTAAAACGATTTGGAATCAAACAAGTAATGTTGATTTCGATGTTGGCTTGGGTGTTACGGTTTGGATTATTTGCTTACGGAAATCCTGTTGATGGTTTATGGATGATTATTATGTCGTGTATTGTATACGGAATGGCATTTGATTTTTTCAATATTTCGGGTTCGTTATTTGTTGAAACCACAACCGATTCTAAAATTCGTTCGTCTGCTCAAGGATTATTCATGATGATGTCGAACGGATTTGGAGCTTTGTTTGGAGGATTAATTAGCGGAATTGTAATCGACACCTATTTCACTCATGATGGAGTTAGAGATTGGCACAACATTTGGCTTTCGTTTGCAGCTTATGCCTTGGTTATTGCAATTGCTTTCGCCGTTTTGTTTAAACACAAACACAATCCGAATGATGTGGAAAATGTGAGTCATTAATAAAAACTTCATACAAACCCTTTCAGCGTTTTAACACAGAAAGGGTTTTTTATTTTAATGAAATGAAATACCTTTGGAAATCAACACAATTATTATGAAGAAAAATTCCATTTTAGTACTCCTGTTTTTTATTACTTTTTTGTGTTTTTCTCAAACCAAAGTACTTTACAATAAAAGTGTTGAAGCATATAAAAATAAAGATTATTCATTGTTTTTGAAGTTGACCAAGCAATTAGACAGCATCCGACCTTTGCATCCAACATTTACCTATAATTTAGCAGCTGCTTTTTCGCTCAATAAAAAAAATACCGAAGCAATTGCAATTTTAAATCGATTGGTGTTGATGAACAATACAGTAGCTTTTGAAGAAGATGCCGATTTTGAAAACATAAAAAATACTGAAGGTTTTCAACAATTAAAAAACCTAAAAGCATCTCAAAATAAGGTTGTCGAAATTTCTAAATATAAGCTTTCCCTTTCTGAAAAAGATTTGCATCCCGAAAGTGTTCTTTATTTAAACAAACATAAGCTTTGGTTGGCAACCAGTATTCGAAGCAAAAAAATTGTTTCATTTGATAATTCGGGTAAATGTTCCGATTGGTTTGTAGATACTCAGTATTCTGTTTTTGCTTTAAAAGCTGATGACAAACAAAAGTATTTGTGGGTTTCATGTTCGGCTATGCCAGAAATGAAAGACTTTTCGAAAGAAATGGATGGAAGAAATGAAATTTTAAAAATTGATATCAAAACTAAAAAAATAATAAAAAAATATGTTGTTGAAGGAAATCATGTCTTTGGCGATTTAACAATTGCTAAAAATGGCGACGTTTATATTTCGGATAGTGTAGAACCTCATATATATAAAATTGCTAATAATAGCATTTCACTATGGAAAGACTTAAAAGGACAAGCATTTAATTTACAAGGAATTACTTTTAATAATGATGAATCGAAACTTTTTATTGCCGATTATCTAAATGGAATTTTGGTTGTTTCTATGCAAGATGATTTTAAATATTCATGGTTGCAATTTCCAGAAGGAACTGCTAGAAAAGGTATTGACGGATTGGTGTATTATAAAAACAGTTTAATTGCAATCCAAAATGGTGTTGTTCCTATTCGGATTGTAAAATTTAATCTCGATAAAAAAGATGATAAAATTTTAAGTTTTAAAATAATAGATAACAACAGAGTTGTTTTTAACGAACCGGCTTTAGCTACTATTTATAAAGATAAATTGTATTTTTTTGCTAATTCTCCTTGGAAATTTTATGATAAAAACAATCAATTGGATGAAACTAAATTTGAAGCACCTAAATTATTTGAATTACAATTGGATTAGTTGATTACACCTGTCAGGTGTTTATCGCTTGCAAGAACGCAATACCACTGCAGTCTAGCCCTGATTGAAGGAAATGCCGCGCATGACGAAAAGCAGGAATACAGAAACCAAAAAAGCCCAAGCCATTCGCTCTGATTGCTTCTTCCCTCGCAATGACCTTTTTGTCTATTATCTTTATTCTATTTTCTATTCTCTTTTTTCTCTCATCTTACTTGCATATTCACAAAAAAGCAGTACTTTTGCAAACCTTTTGGCGAAGAAGAGTTTCCTTTAGGTATCAACTATTTACACAAACACTGTTGCTGTTTTTAATCGCATGATGAAACTCGAAGAACACAACATACAAATTTAGTTATCAGCATGGCTGTATTAGACAAAACACAAGAAGATTTTTTATCGAGCTTTAACTGGCACAATTACTCAGAAGGTATTGATATTGTAGATGAAAAAAACTTACAAGAATTCGAAGATTTAGTAACAAAAACTTTTATTGATACTGATCAAGAAGAAGTAGTAGAAGGAGTAGTAGTGAGAATTACTGATCGTGATGCTATTGTTGACATTAATGCAAAATCGGAAGGCGTTATTTCATTAAATGAATTCCGTTACAACCCAAACTTAAAAGTGGGTGACAAAGTAGAAGTATTAATTGATGTTCGTGAAGACAAAACAGGTCAATTAGTATTATCGCACAGAAAAGCAAGAACTATCAAATCATGGGATAGAGTTATTTCTGCTAACGAAACTGGTGAAATTGTTACTGGTTTAGTGAAATGTAGAACTAAAGGTGGTATGATTGTAGATGTTTTCGGAATTGAAGCATTCTTACCTGGTTCACAAATTGATGTGAAACCAATTCGTGATTACGATATATACGTGAACAAAATGATGGAATTTAAAGTGGTGAAAATTAATCACGAATTTAAAAACGTTGTTGTTTCGCACAAAGCACTTATCGAAGCTGATATTGAAGTTCAGAAAAAAGAAATTATTGGTCAATTAGAAAAAGGACAAGTATTAGAAGGTATTGTGAAAAACATTACTTCTTATGGTGTGTTTATTGACTTAGGTGGTGTTGATGGATTAATTCACATTACGGATCTTTCTTGGTCTAGAATCAATCATCCAAGTGAAGTGTTAGAATTAGATCAAAAACTAAATGTGGTTATTCTTGATTTTGATGATGAGAAAACAAGAATCCAATTAGGTTTAAAACAATTAAGTGCTCATCCTTGGGATGCTTTAGGAACTGAACTTAAAGTAGGTGATAAAGTGAAAGGTAAAGTAGTAGTTATTGCTGATTACGGTGCATTCATTGAAGTGGCTGAAGGAGTGGAAGGTTTAATTCACGTTTCTGAAATGTCATGGTCAACACATTTGCGTTCGGCTCAAGATTTTGTGAAAGTAGGCGATGCTATTGAAGCAGTTGTTTTAACTTTAGATAGAGACGAAAGAAAAATGTCGTTAGGTATTAAGCAAATGTCGCAAGATCCATGGACAGATATAACCTCTAAATATCCAATAGGTTCTAAACATACAGGAATTGTTAGAAACTTTACTAATTTTGGAATTTTCGTAGAATTAGAAGAAGGTATTGATGGTTTGGTTTATATTTCTGATTTATCATGGACTAAAAAAATCAAACATCCATCAGAGTTTGTTAACGTTGGTGATAATTTAGACGTTGTAGTATTAGAATTAGATGTTGATGGACGTAAATTATCGTTAGGCCACAAACAAACTACCGATAATCCTTGGGACAAACATGAAGATTCGTTTGCAGTTGGATCAATCCATACTGGAGCAATTGCTGAAATTGTTGATAAAGGAGCTACAGTTGATTTCGGAGATGATGTTATTGCGTTTATTCCAACACGTCACTTAGAAAAAGAAGATGGCAAAAAATTGAAAAAAGGTGACGAAGCTGAATTCAAAGTTATTGAGTTCAACAAAGAATTCAAAAGAGTTGTCGCTTCACATACTGCTATCTTTAGAGAAGAAGAAGAGAAAAATGTAAAAGCTGTTGCTGAAACGGTGGCTGCAAATAACAGCACTCCTGCTGCTACTCTTGGAGATGCAAATGATATTTTAGCTGACTTAAAAGCAAAAATGGAAAAGAAAGAGAAAAAATAATTTTCTCTTTGTAGATAAAAAAAGCTTTCAAGAAATTGGGAGCTTTTTTATTGTTATTAATTCTCTTTAAATTCTCGATTCCAAATTTCACTATTGAAGTTTTTTCCCATCATAAAAAAATAATAGGCAATAGTAACAATAATCGACTTAAATAAAAATAAAAAGGTAATAATAGGAGCAAACTCACCAACCGAACGACTTAAATTACTTTCTGGAATTAACCATGTTCCAATTAAACTAATGGCAACACAAAAAAATACAAAATTGACAATGTTTTTAATTGGTAATACTGAAAATTTACGATACCAATTTAAATCATTTCCCCATTTGTGAATTAAATAATAATAATCGTTACCAATTGGCACAAATAATAATGGATCGTCATACGATTTTAAATTAAAGGTTTTACTTGGAGCAATAATTTTAAAACCTTCTAGTTTAGTATGGTGTAATTTTTCTAAAGCTGTAATTTTTGAAATAGCTTCTTCTGGAATATCATTTTTAAATAAATAACTGTTTAAAAATCGCAAACGATAGTCAATACAAATCTTTTTTATTTGATTTTTATGAAAGATGTTATTCGTTTCCAACAAATCAAAGTCAAATTCATTGAATTTTGTTGAACTTTCCGAATGTAATGTGTCTTTGACTTGTTGTCTAGAAACTTCGTTTAGGATTAAAATTCGCTTCACATCTTCAATAAGCTGTGTTTCAGAAATTTCTTTTTTTCTATTATGTATCAACTCATCAATCAAATTCTTCTTATTTAATAGCATGTTCAGGTGTTTTAATTAACTATTCTAACTAAATTTTAAATACATTCTAATTTAGGTAATTAGTCTTTATTAAATTTACTTTTAACACTTTTTTTTTAACTAATCAAATCCTAAACTATTGTTAAATTAGTATTTTTTAAAACCAAACAGAGTTGATAAGCGTAAATCATCTTATAAACTTTAAAAAAATATATTATAATGAAAACAAGAACAATTTTAAATTCAGTTGCTTTAGTCGCTACTTTAGTAATCGGAACAAGTGCTTTTGCACAAAAAGAAAAGTCAGTAAAAGTGGGTGGAGCACCAATGTATCCTTCTAAAAACATTATTGAAAATGCTGTAAATTCTAAAGATCACACTACTTTAGTGGCAGCAGTAAAAGCCGCTGGATTAGTAGAAACGTTACAATCAAAAGGACCATTTACCGTTTTTGCTCCAACAAATGCTGCATTTGAAAAATTACCAAAAGGAACAGTTGAAACATTGCTTAAACCAGAAAACAAGAAAATGTTGCAAACTATCTTGACTTATCATGTGGTTGCAGGAAAAATGAATGCTTCCGACATTGCAAAAGCAATTAAAGTTGGTAACGGTAAAGCAACTTTAAAAACAGTTTCAGGAGGAACTTTAAGCGCTTGGATGAAAGGTGCCGATTTATATCTTACAGATGAAAATGGTTCAAGTTCAAAAGTTACAATTGCCGATGTAAATCAGTCAAATGGCGTTATACATGTTGTAGATACTGTAGTAACTCCAAAATCATAATTGAGTGCCTGAGTTTTTCAGTTTAGTGTATAAAAAAAATCCGCAATTGCGGATTTTTTATTTTAATATTTTTTAATTTTACTTACTCAGCTACTCAGCTACTCAGCTACTCAGCTACTCAGCTACTCAGCTACTCAGCTACTCAGCTACTCAGCTACTCAGCTACTCAGCTACTCAGCTACTCAGCTACTCTAACGCAATTGTGCTCCCAATTCTTTCTCAAAATTTGATTGTAATTTGCTCATAATTTTGTCAATTTGAGTGTCGGTTAAAGTTTTGGTTTCATCTTGAATGATAAAACTTACCGCATACGATTTTTTTCCCTCAGGTAGATTTTTTCCTTCATAAACATCAAACAAATTAATACTTTTTAAAAGCGATTTTTCGGTCTGTGTTGCTATGTTAAAAATAGTTTCAAAAGCTATATTTTTATCAACTAATAATGCCAAATCTCTTCTCACTTCAGGATACTTTGGAATGTCTTGAAATTTAATTTTATTCGATAATAATTTCAAAACAATATCCCAATTAAAATCGGCAAACAAAACTTCTTGCTTAATATCAAAATGTTTTAATATTGATTTTTTTATGGTTCCGAATTCTACTAAAGTATCATTGCCAATCATAATAGAAATTCCTTCAGCAAAAACATCTGATTCAACTGGTTTTTCTTTCGTTTTAGTAAAACCTAATCGTATTAATATTGCATTTACATAACCTTTAAATAAAAAGAAATCAGTTGGTTTTTGTTCATTTGTCCACGTTTCTGAATTGCTATTTCCAGAAGTAAAAAGCGTTAAATGTTTCTTTTCTGATGGACCAGAAAGAAATTTGTGATACGTTTTTCCGATTTCAAATAATTTTAAATCACTATTTCGTCGATTACTATTATAGGATATTGCTTCAAGTCCGGAAAACAACAAAGATTGTCGCATTACAGATAATTCATTACTCAACGGATTCAGCATGGTTACATTGTACTCATCTTTCAGCATACCTGAAAATTGAACATATTCTGGTGTAGTTAAAGAATTCGCCATCATCTCATGAAATCCTAATGAATTCAATTGATTAGCAATAATATTTTGAATTTTATAATCTTCAGTTCTTGGTGAATTGGCAATAGTAGCATTTAATTTTTTTGAAAAATTAATGTTGTTGTAACCATAAACACGCAATATTTCTTCAACCACATCAATTTCTCTTTGAACATCAACTCTAAAAGCCGGAATTGTTAATCCTAATCCAGCATCAGAAATAGTATTAATTTTAATATCTAATGAAGCTAGAATTTTTTTAATGGTTTCCTTTGGTAATTCTTCACCAATAAGTTTTGCTGTTTTATCAAAATTTAAAAAAACAGCAAAATCTTCAATTTTTTTAGGATAGACATCAATTACATCAGAAGTAATTTCGCCACCAGCAACTTCTTGTATTAGCATTGCCGCTCTTTTTAACGCATATTCAGTTAATGTTGGATCAATTCCTCTTTCAAAACGAAAAGAAGCATCAGTGCTTAAACCATGACGCTTAGCGGTTTTTCGAATAGAAATTGGATTAAAATAAGCGCTTTCTAAAAATATGGTAGTAGTATTTTCAGTCACTCCAGAGTTTTTTCCACCAAAAACACCAGCGATACACATTGGTCCTTTTTCATCACAAATCATTAAATCATCTTGGTGAAGTGTTCTTTCAATTTCATCAAGAGTAGTAAACTTTGTTCCTGCTTCAACTGTCTTTACAATAATTTTTCCGTTTATTTTAGCAGCATCAAAAGCGTGTAATGGTTGTCCAAAATCATGCAAAATATAATTTGTAACATCAACAATATTATTTTTTGGAGTAATTCCAATTGCTTTTAATCGGTTTTGAATCCATTCGGGAGAAGGTTTAATAACAACTCCAGAAATGGTTACACCACAATATCGTGGTGCTAAATTAGGATCGATAACATCAACATCAATTTTTAATGTACGTTTATCAACGCGGAAACCTGAAACTGAAGGCGAAATTAGTTCTACATTTAAACTCTTTAATAACATTCCGGCTCTTAAATCACGTGCAACACCAAAGTGCGACATGGCATCTGCTCGGTTTGGTGTTAAGCCAATTTCGAAAACTTCATCGTTTTCAATTTTCAATACTTCGGCTAATGTTGTTCCCGATTTTATTTTTTTATCTAAAATCATAATACCATCATGATTTTCGCCAAGACCTAATTCGTCTTCGGCACAAATCATACCGTGACTTTCTTGTCCACGAATTTTACCTTTTTTTATTTCAAATTCATTTCCCTCTTTATCATAAAGTTTGGTGCCAATTGTAGCTACAGGAACTTTTTGTCCAACAGCAACATTAGAAGCGCCACAAACAATTTGCAATGGTTTTCCATCACCAAGATCAACAGTTGTAATACTCAATCGATCGGCTTCTGGATGTTTTTCACACGATTTTACTTCGCCAACAATAACACCAAGTAAACCACCTTTAACAGATTGGTAGTTTTCGATAACTTCAACTTCTAAACCTAAATCGGTTAGCATTGTAGCAGTTTCGTCAGAAGGTAAATCTATTTTGATGAATTGTTTTATCCAATTGTATGAAATTCGCATTGTGTAGTATGATTTTTGCTGGCAAATATAGGGAATATTCAATAATTTGCAATAAACTAAAAGGTATAATTATGCAGATTTATTTTATGAATTTAAAGTAATAAATTAGTTTTTAAATACCATAAAAGAATTATTATCGGGATTAAAAATATGAAAAAACGTATTAGAATTCATATCTTTTATTATAAATCCATCTAATGGAAAATCGGTTATTTCATCATTTACTTCAATTTTCGCATCCTTATTAATGGTTTGGATAGTTATTAAAGTATCATGTTCTTTTTTGTAAATTAAATCGTAAACATTATCTTTTGTGTTTTTGAAGTAAACTAAAACAATAGAATTAGAATTCGTTTTACTATCTAAATTTACAGCAAAATCATTTTCTCCATCATTATTAAAATCGCCATAAGCAATAGAATTATTGAAGCGCACTATATCTTTACAAAATTGATATTCAACTTCATCAATAAATAAATTACTTTCAATTGTCGATTTTATTCCCGACTCAATTTCAATTGGCACCAGTTCTTTTGGTATAGGTTTGAAGTTTTTAAATTCAGATTTTTCAACAAAATCTTCTTTTGCTACATAACCAACTGGTAAATCAGATAACATAATTGGTTTAACAGAATAAATAGCAACAAAATTATTTTTAGTTTCTCTTTCAAGAAGAGATTCATCAACATCGATATTGGTTTTATTTTCTAAATCAATATTTTTAGTATAAATTTTGGTTCCGAATTTTAATTTATAAATGGTGTTATACATTGCAATATTTGGAGTTCGTCGTACATCTGCATTTTCTTTTATGATGTAATTTTCGTTAGCACAAAAGCCGAATTTTTCGAGAGTATCAGCTTTTCTTACACCATCAGAATATTCATATTTTTCATCATCATTATTAAAAAAAGTGGTAGTAATGATATTCTTCTTCGGAATAGTAAATAGCAATAAAAAACCTGTTATTACAATTAATGTTGTAATAATGAGTTTTTTATTGTTTATTATTTTTTCTAAAAAAGATGTTTTCAATTGTATTTTGAATTAACTATAACAAATTTAAAACAATAAAAATTATATCCAAAATATTCATTAACAAATATTTATAGTAATTCTTCTACATGTTTTTTTATATTTAAAGCAATTTTTTTAGTTGGTAAATCATTAGAATCAGCTCCAAAAGGATCTTCAATTTCTTCTGCAATAAGTTCTAAGCTTGCTAAAACATAGAAGATAAAAATAATAACAGGAATACAATAATAACCCAAACTAAAAGCGTAACCAAAAGGTAAACTCATAACAAAAAAGAATATGAATTTTTTTATAAATGAACTGTAAGAATAAGGAATTGGTGTGTTTTTAATTCTTTCACAAGCACCACAAACTTCTGCAAAAGATTGTAATTCAGTATTCAGAAATAGTAACTGATAATCAGAAATTTTGTGTTCTTGATGTAATTCATTTATTTTTTTAAATAGCATTTGTGCAATTTGATTTGGTTTGTGTTTTTGATGATTTATTTTTAAATCGATGTCATCAAAAAGAATTTGCCCGACTTCTTCATTATTCAAATGCTTTGAGAGAATCGATGCATAAGTTGGAATGATAAACTTAAAAAAATTTCTATCTTTTTCGTCTTTTAATATTACGGATAGTTTAATAGCAAGATTTCTAGAATTATTTACAAGTGAACCCCAAAGTTTTCTTCCTTCCCACCAACGATCGTATGCTGTATTGGTTCTGTAAGCTAATAACAATGAGATGACAAATCCGAGCATTCCGTGCATAATGCTAATGTTTTTCACATGACTATCATCAGAAAGTTTCCAGTATTCCATTTCGAGATAACAGATACCACCAGAATAGATACCGATTAAAATCATCATCGGAATTAATTGTCTAAACGTGTCCGATTTGTGAAAACGGAATATAAAAGTTAACCAGTCTTTAGGATTGTATTGTACCATTTTAAGGATTTAAATTGTAAATCAAAATTTTGAAAAAGTATAAATATAAAAAAACTACCTATAATTACTATAGATAGTCTTACCATTTTGGAAATAACTATTAGTTTATAATAAACTTTTCTATTTCAGTTTTATCTTCGTATGTAATTTTAGCAAAATAAACTCCTTTGGCGAAATTTTTTATTTCTATTTGATTTCCTGAGTAATCATTTAAATTATATAAAATTTTACCAGATAAGTCGACTATACTTAATGCTACTTTATTAATATTTGTTGGTAAATCAATACTAAAAATTCCATTATTTGGATTTGGATACAAACTAATTTTTTTGATATCAAATTCATTTTCTGATAAAAGAAATGTTCGTGGCGCTGTTAGTGGAGCAATAAAAGATAAATTAATTGGAGGATTAAAAACAGTATTAGAGGAACATTGCGTTACGCTTTGAACAAAAAAATAATAAGAATTTAATGTAATATTTTGATTTCCAGTTGTATTTATATTGGTTAAAATAATATTACTTGTAATATTGGTTGGCAATAACAATCCTGAGTCTCTATAACAAAGATCTATGATGTGGTTTGGAGAGTTATTGGTATAATTATAATTATTTAAATTATGAACTTGACAACATTGTGAATTTATACTTAAATCAATATCATTTGTGCCAATAATAGGAGTAAAAACAACTGAATTTATTCTATTTCCACAGCCACCAAATTGTCCATACATGAAAGTAGGAAAAGATAGAATACAAATTACAAAAATTATTTTTTTCATCTTGAAAATTATTAAGTTATATCAAATATACGATTAAAATTTACAAATGCTTTTACTATTCTATTTAGCTTATGTAATTCCAAATATTCTTCTTTTTATTTAATTCAATAAAAACATTTCTCAATGTGTTATGTTCGGGTTTTGTCATCGAAGCATCCTCTTTTAATAGTTGCAAAGCGTGATTTCTTGCCAAAATTAGTATGTCTCTATCTTTAACTAAATCGGCAATTTGCAAATTCAAAACACCGCTTTGTTGTGTTCCCATCATATCGCCTGGACCACGAAGTTTTAAATCTACTTCGGCAATTTCGAATCCATCATTAGTGCGAACCATCGTTTCTATTCGGGTTTTAGTATCGTTATTTAATTTAAAGCTAGTCATTAAAACGCAATAACTTTGTTCGGCACCACGACCAACACGACCGCGTAATTGATGTAATTGTGATAACCCAAATCGTTCGGCGCTTTCAATAACCATTACACTTGCATTTGGAACATTTACACCAACTTCGATTACCGTTGTTGCCACCATAATATTGGTTTTGCCTTCAACAAAACGTTTCATTTCGGCTTGTTTTTCGGCTGGTTTCATTTTGCCATGAAGGATAGAAATACTGTATTGTGATAGAGGAAAATCACGAGAAATACTTTCATACCCATCCATTAAATCTTTATAATCCATTTTTTCACTTTCTTGAATTAATGGATAAACGATATAAATTTGTCTTCCTTTTGTGATTTCGTCTTTTAAGAATTTCCAAACTTTTAATCGATTAGAATCGTATTGATGGACTGTTTGTATTGATTTTCTTCCTGGTGGCATTTCATCAATAACTGAAATATCCAAATCGCCATACAAACTCATCGCTAAAGTTCTTGGAATTGGAGTTGCTGTCATAACTAAAACGTGAGGCGGAACATCATTTTTTTTCCATAATTTAGAACGTTGTTCTACGCCAAAACGATGTTGTTCATCTATAATAGCCAAACCTAAATTTTGGAATTGTACTTTGTCTTCTAACAAGGCATGAGTTCCAATTATAATATCCAAAGTTCCGTTTTCTAACCCTTCATGAATGACTTTTCTTTCTGAAGTTTTTGTTGAGCCAGTAAGTATTTTTATACTAATATTCAATTCTTTAGCTAATTCTGATAAACCAATAAAATGTTGATTTGCTAAAATTTCTGTTGGTGCCATTAAGCAACTTTGAAAACCATTATCTTTTGCTAAAAGCATGCACATTAACGCAACAATTGTTTTGCCTGAACCAACATCACCTTGCAGTAACCGATTCATTTGCGCATTGCTCCCTAAATCATTTCGAATTTCTTTAAGCACTCTTTTTTGTGCATTTGTTAAATCGAAAGGCAAATGATTGGTGTAGAAATCATTAAAATTATTGCCCACTTTTTCAAAAGCATGACCTTTTATTTTATGTTTTCGTATGAGATTTTTAGTAATTAACTGCAATTGTATAAAAAACAATTCTTCGTATTTTAATCGGAATTGTGCTTTTGCTAAAAGTTCCTGGCTTTTAGGAAAATGAATATTAAAAACGGCATCATTTTTTGGCAATAATTTTAATTCTTCAATTAGATAATTGGGTAATGTTTCGGTAAAAATTGCATTCAATTCAACAAACAACTGCTGCATCATTTTATTGAATACTTTGTTTGTAATTCCTCTTTGAGTAAGTTTTTCCGTACTTGGATAAACTGGTTGCATAGCACTTCGCAAACTTGTTTTATGTTCTTCAAGCAGTTCCATTTCGGGATGAGCCATATTAAAAGTCGTTCCAAATTGAGCTACTTTTCCAAAAACAACAAATGGAGTATTGAGTTTTAAACTTTCTCTAATCCATTTTTGTCCTTGAAACCAAACCAATTCCATTTGTCCAGTTTCATCAACAAAAGTAGCAACCAAACGTGATTTAGCTTTGCCTTGTTCGACTGTTTTTACATGAATTATTTTACCTATAATTTGAACTTCTGAGTTTGTTCCCGAGTTTTGGGATTGAAGTTGATTTATTTTATAAAAACGAGTTCTATCAATATATCTATTGGGATAAAAATTGACTAAATCGGAGTATTTGTGAATGTTTAGTTCTTTGCGTAACAAATCGCCACGTTGTGGTCCAACGCCTTTTAAGTACTCAATTGGTGTGTCGAGAATGTTATTCAATTCGTTTAATAAATTTGGATGAACCAATGCGAAGATACTATTTTATTGAGAAATTTGAAAGTAGGTTGCAAATGTTAATTCAGTAATTTAGCAATAATCTCATCAGCAACAGCAGTATTCATTAGCTTCAATTCGGCAATCATCTTTACTTTATCGGATTCATTTATAATTGGAATTGGTTTTTGAAACTGACTTTCATCATGGTTTTTAAAAAAAAGTTCATCGGTCCATTCGTTTCTAATTCCATCGATAACTAAGTGAATTCGATCTTCATTTCCATTATTAGCAACCGAATGAGTAAAATTAGCGTTAATGTACCAACACTCACCTTCGTTCATGATTAATCGTTGGGTATCTAAAATAAATTCAACGTTTGGGTTTGTAATTATCGGAATATGAATTCGAAAAGTACCGTCTTCATAGCCTAAACAATTGTCGGAATGTGGTTTAACTTCGGCATTAGCAGCTAATTTTAATAGTCTGACGCAGGTTTTTGTAAATAAAAACCCATTTAAAACTTCTTTTAAATAGTTACACGATTTAAGAATTTCTGTTTCAAAAATGGCTTCAGAAATTGTTGGAGAAGCATAAATTGTTTCCGATTTTCCATCAATAGAAAGTAACGATAATGATGTCCAATTTCCATCATAATCGTTTTTATTGTAGTGCGTAACCCATTTATTTTCTTGAATTTTTTGAATATCAAATTGCAAATGATTCACGTCAAAAAGAAATGGAAATTTTATATAACGTACTAATTCTTGCATAATTAATCTCTTATCCATTTTTGCATTACCGGAAACGCTTCTTTGTTTTGTAATAAAGCTTTTTCATCACTTAGTGTTAATCCCATCCACTCTAATAATGGCAATCCAATGTAATTTTTATTTGCAAAACTTTTAATTAACCAATCGGAACCATTTTTATAACCATTCGGATGAAATACAAAACTTAATGGTAATTTTAAATGATTTGCAGCAGCAAAAGACCATAATATAGCACCAATTTCTTCACCATCAGTTGGCCAATTTTCGAGCATTTTATCTGTTCCAATTTGGTTTCTAATTTCAGATGTTGCTACTGCTAAATGTCCGGCTTCATGCAAAATATCACCTGGATAAAGTAATTGTTCAAAATCGATAAAAATACAATTCTGACCTAATGTTAAACCGGGTAAAAAAGTTGTAGCATCTAATTTTTTTTCAACACAATTAATCCCAATTTCATTTAAAAAGTTTAAAATTTTTTTTATTTCAGATGATTGAAGTTCTCTCAGCATTTTTTTTATTTAAAATTATTCATTCTTAATTATTTGGAACATGTATTTGTAGATTATTTACTTTATATATTTGTAAAAATAAGTAAAATTCAAATGAAGTACTTTTTTATTTCTTTATTTTCTATTGTTTCATTAGCGCAACAAACTGCTAGAGTTGATTTTATTGATATGGAAGCTATTTTGTCTCTAAATTTATCATCAAAATCAATTGAAGGAGGAATTATCTATCAATTTAAAGTACTTAAAGCAATAGATTCTATTAAAATTGATGCTAAAAATATAGTTTTTGAAGAAGTTAGAATAAATGATAAAATTGTTAACTATAAAAACAACTCTAAAGAATTAGTTTTATTTGAAGGATTTAAATTAGGGAAAAACACTTTAAGTTTCAATTATAAAGCAACTCCCAAACAAACCCTTTATTTTATTGGTGAAGGTGATGATTTGCAAATTTGGACACAAGGTCAAGGAAAATATACAAGTCATTGGTTGCCTAGCTTTGACGATGTAAATGAGAAAGTTATTTTTAATTTGAATATCATTTTTGATAAAAAATACTCCATTCTTTCCAATGGAGAATATAGATTATTTGGCTCAAAAAAATCTAACCAAATTACTTTTAATGGCAACGCAAGAGAAAAAATTTGGCATTATTCAATGCAAAAACCAATGTCTTCCTATTTAGTAATGCTCGCAATTGGAAATTTTATTAAAAAAGAAGAAAAATCTAATTCGGGTATTCCTTTAGAATTTTATTTGGATCGAAATGATAATGACCAATTTGAACCAACTTATCGTTATTCTAAACAAATTTTTGATTTTTTAGAAAGTGAAATAGGAGTGAAGTATCGTTGGAAAATATACCGTCAAATTCCAGTTCGTGATTTTTTATATGCTGGAATGGAAAATACGACATCTACTATTTTTGCTCAAGATTTAGTTGTTGATTCAATTGGTTTTAACGATAGAAATTATGTTAATGTTAATGCTCATGAATTATCTCATCAATGGTTTGGCGATTTAGTGACCGCAAAATCGGGAAAACACCATTGGTTGCAAGAAGGTTTTGCAACGTATTATGCTTTATTAGCTGAAAAAGAGGTTTTTGGAGAAAATTATTTCTACCATCAATTGTATAAATCGGCTTTACAGTTGAATAATGCATCGAAATCGGATTCAATTCCATTACTGAATGAAAAAGCCAGTTCTTTAACATTTTATCAAAAAGGAGCTTGGGCTTTGCATTTTATTAGAGAAACAATTGGTCAAAAAAAGTTCAACAAAGCGGTAAAAAACTATCTTAAAAAATACCAATTTAAAAATGTTGAAACTGATAATTTCTTAGTCGAAATTGCTAAAGTATCTGATTTTGATATTGAAAAATTTAAAAAAACATGGTTAGAAAGTTCAGAATTTGATTTTCAAAATGCAGTTCAATTGTTGTCTAAAAATGATTTTATAAAAGAATATTTAAAAATAAGAAAACAAAAAGAGCTGAATGATATTCGTTTCATGGATGTTATTGATGACTATCGAGAAATTCTCAAGTCAGATGCTTATTATCCGATTAAACAAGAAATACTATTTCAAATTAGAAATCTGAATTACAAATCAAATAAAGATTTAGTTGAATTAGCCATCAATTCTGATGATTATAAGGTACGACAATCTGTTGCTGATTATTTTCCGAACGTTCCATTATATCTTAAAAATAATTACGAAAAACTTCTTGATGACCCTTCTTATACGACAAGAGAAATTGCTTTAACTAATTTATGGACAAGTTTTCCCGATGAACACGAAAATTACTTAAATAAAGCAAAAAATTGGATTGGAAATAATGATAAAGGATTGCGGATTCAATATTTAGTATTAACACAATTATCAAAAAAAATAGCACTTAACCAAAAAGAAGTTTTATATAATGAATTGCAAAACTATACTTCTCCAAAATATGAAAGTTCAATTAGACAAAATGCTTTTGATGCCATTACAGCTATAAATTCAAATGACGAAATAATGCTAAAGAATTTAATTAATGCAACAACACATTTTAAATGGCAATTTTCTAAATATGCTAAGGATAAAACCAAAGAGTTGTTAAAATCAAATGCAATTAGAGTATTGTTTGAAAAGATGCTAAACGATTTAAACGCTGTTGAGAAAAGTCAATTAGAAAGACTACTTAAGTAGATAATGAATATGTTTTGTGAATGCAAAACTACCTAAATAGTAGTAGGTATATTATAAAAAACTACTCACTTCACTTTTTAAAAATCTAAGGGCAATTGTCGAAGTCGATTCGGTTTCAAGTTGTTTACTTAAAATAGTTTCTCGTAGTTTCTCAGAATTTGTAACATCAACACTCAAAGCTGTTACTCGCAGGTTTTGAACTACTGTGTTTTTAGCAGTTAATATCATTGTCCAACAATCATCAGTAACATAAATCTGCTGTGTTAAATTGTGTTCAAATTCTTGTTCAATATGTAAAATCAATAAATTTTGATAATCCATTTTGTCGTCACTTTGTGGAGCTATTCGCACTAATAACTTTGTTGGATTAATACGCTCTAAAAATAATGCTAAACGTTCATATGCTTGAAGCTTTAAAGGAAGTGCTTGTTTTTGATTTTCTTTTAATAAATGAAACCGTCTTCTTTTTTCTTCATTATTTGCAAAAGTTTGAAATGAGTAAAAAGCTACAACTCCTGTTACTAAAGCAGGTAATGTATAAAATGCTAGTTCAACTAATTTTTCGGTATTCATTAGGTTTTAAAATTGTATTTGTGGTACTTTTTGAGTAAACCAAGCTCTGTCTCGATCTATTTGGTTTTCAAGGGAGAATAATTTTTTTTGCACATTAACATTTATTTGTCCCAAATAAGTAGTCTTTCCTTCAATAACTTCAAACTTAATATCCATCGGAAGTTCGAATCGTGATGGATCATTTCTTGAATTATTAAAAATTTGAAGTCTGCTAAACTTATAGTTTCCTTTAGGTTTTGCTATACTAAATAAAAAATAGGTTTTGCCTTTTTCACTAAAATCACCAATTGTATATTTATAAGTAAATTTTCCGCTTTCATTAGGATAATTGTTGATAGCCTGTTTATCATCACTATATACAAAAGTAAATCCATTATAAATTTTATTTTCAATGCAAATTGTACCAACTACTAATCCTTCACCTTTATCAGCATTATAAGTCGATTTTATTTTCTTAGCGGGTGATGAACATCCATAAAAAATGAAAGAAACTAGAAAAAATATTACGTATTTAGTTTTCATGATATTTATTGTTTTAGTACACACAAAGTAAAACAATTTTTAGTTTGGAAACAATAAATAGTTAATAAATCAGGCTGATTTTAATTGTAATTATTGAGAAGTAAGTCTATTTTTGTATTTTTAGAAGAAGACTTAAAGCTAATTATGCAAAAATACCTTTCGCAACTAAACGAAGCACAGCAAGAACCTGTTTTACAAAAAGACGGACCAATGATTATTATTGCAGGAGCCGGTTCAGGAAAAACACGAGTGTTAACCATGCGGATAGCCTATTTGATGAGTTTAGGTGTTGATGCTTTTTCGATTTTAGCATTAACATTTACAAATAAAGCTGCTCGCGAAATGAAGAAACGTATTTCTGAAATTGTTGGATCTAATGAAGCTAAGAATTTATGGATGGGAACTTTTCATTCTGTTTTTGCAAGAATTCTTCGCTCTGAAGCTTCTAAATTAGGATTTCCATCGAACTTTACCATTTATGATACGCAAGATAGTGTTCGTTTGATTTCGGCTATTATTAAAGAAATGCAATTGGACAAAGATATTTATAAACCCAAACAAACTCTTAGTAGAATTTCATCATACAAAAACTCACTAATAACAGTAAAAGCCTATTTTAATAATCCCGAATTGCAAGAAGCTGATGCCATGAGCAAAAAACCTCGTTTGGGAGAGATTTATCAAAATTATGTGGATCGCTGTTTTAAAGCTGGAGCCATGGATTTTGATGATTTGCTATTAAAAACAAACGAATTATTAAATCGTTTTCCTGATGTTTTAGCTAAATACCAAGATCGATTTCGATATATTATGGTCGATGAGTACCAAGATACCAATCATTCGCAGTATTTAATTGTTCGCGCTTTATCAGATCGATTTCAAAATATTTGTGTCGTTGGTGATGATGCACAAAGTATTTATGCTTTTAGAGGAGCAAACATCAACAACATTTTGAATTTCCAAAAAGACTACGATAATGTAAAAACCTATCGTTTAGAACAAAATTACCGTTCCACTAAAAACATTGTTGAAGCTGCCAATTCGATTATCGATAAAAATAAAACTAAACTCGATAAAGTTGTTTGGACTGCTAATGATTTCGGTCCGAAAATAAAAATACACCGAAGTATTACTGATAGCGAAGAAGGCCGATTTGTTGCAAGTACAATTTGGGAACAAAAGATGCAAAACCAAATGCTTAACGGACAATTTGCTATTCTCTATCGAACCAATGCGCAATCGAGAGCTATGGAAGATGCTTTGCGAAAACGAGATATTCCGTATCGAATTTATGGTGGTTTATCGTTTTATCAAAGAAAAGAAATAAAAGATGTTTTGTGTTACTTACGTTTGATAATCAATCCGAGTGACGAAGAAGCATTAATCAGAGTGATTAACTATCCTGCGCGTGGAATTGGTGACACCACAATTGAAAAACTTACTATTGCTGCCAATCATTACAAAAGATCCATTTTCGAAGTACTAGAAAACAGTGATAAAATTGATTTAAAACTCAATTCGGGAACCAAAGCAAAATTAGAAGATTTTGTAACCATGATTAAAAGTTTTCAAGTCATTAATCAAAATCAAGATGCTTTTTATTTGGCTGAACATGTAACCAAAAAAACTGGCTTGGTTCAAGAACTAAAAAAAGACGGAACTCCTGAAGGAATTGCACGAATTGAAAACATAGAAGAATTATTAAATGGTATAAAAGATTTTACTGAAGGTCAAAAAGAGATTGATGGCGCTCGTGGTGCATTATTAGAATTTATGGAAGATGTAGCTTTAGCAACCGATTTAGATAAAGATACAAGCGATGAAGATCGTGTGGCTTTAATGACTATTCATTTAGCAAAAGGACTAGAGTTTCCTTATGTTTTTGTAGTTGGAATGGAAGAAGATTTGTTTCCTAGCGCAATGAGTTTAAATACTAGAAGTGATCTCGAAGAAGAACGTCGTTTGTTTTATGTAGCCATAACAAGAGCCGAACATCAAGCGTATTTATCGTATGCACAATCGCGCTATCGTTGGGGAAAACTAACTGATAGTGAACCTTCGCGTTTTATAGAAGAAATTGATGACGCTTTTGTAGAATACATCAATCCTATGGATAATTCAGGTTATCGCTATAAGCCAACAATCGATATGGATATTTTTGGCGATGTAGATAAATCGAAACTGCGATTAGCAAAACCAATTGCCGGAACACCACCAAAAACGTATGGAGAAGATTCGTCATCTACAATCCGAAAATTAAAACCTGTTGGAAATGCAACAAACAGTGGTAATTCCAATTTATTTGACACAAAATTAACTGTAGGAAATATTGTTATGCACGAACGTTTCGGAAAAGGTGAAATTTTAAACCTAGACGGAATTGGCGCCGATAAAAAAGCCGAGATAAAATTTGAAGTAGGCGGAATTAAAAAATTATTGTTGCGTTTTGCAAAACTCGATGTGATAGGATAGTTTTATTAAACTTCAATAAATTTTTTGTAGCTTCCTGATACTTTTTAAAATTGTAAGATTGTCGTCACTTCGAGTGATTTTGTGAGGTACGAAACAAAATTGTATCGAGAAGTAATAATCAAATAACTCAAATATTAAATGAAACAATCCAACGTTTACATATTAAAATGTTCAGATAATTCATATTATACAGGAGTTACAAGTAATTTATCGCAAAGACTCTTTCGACATAATACTGCTTTTTATCCTGATTGTTATACAGCAAATAAAAGACCAATTGAGTTAGTCTATTATTGTGAATTTACGGATATTAATTTGGCATTTGAAATGGAAAAGAAAATTAAAAAATGGTCAAGAGCAAAAAAAGAGGCATTAATTAATGAAAAGTATGATAAGCTACCGAATTTGTCTAAGAAAAATTTTAAATAGCTCTCGATATAATTTTGTTTCGTGCCTCACAAAATCACTCGAGCTGACGCACTATCGTTTAATGAAGTACATACACATTTTATCAAAAAAGGAAAAAAATTATTGTTGCGTTTTGCAAAACTCGATGTGATAGGTTAAAACTTATTCTGAATAAAAGCAACCATTTTTCCATAAGCATCCAATTGATCAGCTAAAACCCAATCGCCATGTCCGCCGTTGTATAGATTAAATTCATTATAAACGGATAATTGATTCAATCTTGCATGCAAATTCACACCTTGAGTAGTTGGAATTAATGGATCTTGATTTCCGTAAAATAAAATAGTAGGAGGAGAATTTGTTGTAGCTCTACTTAAAGGACTTAATTGTTGATAATATAAAGGATTATCATTGTAACTTACTCCTGTAGCATTTAGAAATAGTTGCGCCAATAATGGATTTGATGTGTAATTAATATCTGTAAAATCTGTCGGACCAACTATGCTGCAAACCATTTTAGAATTGTTATTCGTATTGTATCCATAACTATATAACATCGATAAATGCGCACCAGCACTTACACCAATAAATCCAAAATTATCAGAAATCACATAATCATCAGTGTTTTTAAGTTTAGAAATTACGGATGCTAAATCATCAATTTGCATCGGAAAAGCTGGATTACCAAATGTTGCCAATCGATAATTAATATTAGCAATTGCATAACCTGGCAAATATTGTTTGATAATATCAATTACATAATTCATATCGGCTTTATCACCTGAAGTCCATCCACCACCATGAACTAATATCAAGGTTTTTGTGTTAACTGTTCTGTTGGCAGGAAGATACAAATCAAATACTTGTTGATTATTACTTCCATAACTTACATTAAATAAATTTTTTTCAGTACTTGTATCATTTAATGGTTCCGAAACACTATCATTAGAACAGGAATAAAATGTTACAATAAAAAAAGTGACAAAAAAGTAAAATAATTTATTGGTTTTCATAGCTTATATTTATCTTTGGTTGAGTTGGTCTTTACGAATATCTTTCTTAAATAAACGCTAAATAAATAAAAATAGTATACTGTAATATGTCGCAATTTATTAAAATTTACGAAGACAATCCTAATGAAGCTGCTATAAAAAAAGTAGTTGAAGTATTAAAAAATGGCGGATTAATCATTTATCCAACCGATACTGTTTATGGTTTGGGATGTGATATTACCAACTCAAAAGCATTAGAACGTATAGCCAAAATTAAAGGAATTAAATTAGAAAAAGCCAATTTTTCTTTTGTGTGTAGTGATTTGAGTAATATTTCAGATTATGTAAAGCAAATCGATACAGCAACATTTAAAATTTTAAAAAGGGCGTTGCCAGGACCATATACTTTTATTTTACCCGGAAATAATGACTTGCCAAAAGAATTTAGAAAAAAGAAAACTGTCGGCATTCGGGTTCCCGATAATGCAATTGTATTAGCAATTGTAAAAATGTTAGGTAATCCAATTGTATCAACATCCATTCATGATGAAGATGCGGTTTTAGAATATTCAACTGATCCTGAGTTGATTTTTGAAAAGTGGCAAAACCTAGTCGATTTAGTTATTGATGGTGGTTACGGCGATAATATGCCATCAACAATTATTGATTTGTCGGGTTATGAACCAGAAGTAGTTCGAGAAGGAAAAGGAAGTTTGGACATTATGTAAGAAGAATATAGAGAATAGAACATAGAAAACAGACTCTATCTGTAAATAAAAAACGCCCTGATCTCTCAAGGCGTTTCCATTTTTTTTAATTTTGAACACTGAACACTGAACACTGAACACTGCCTAGTGTTTCTTCTTCATTTCCTTCTCAATCATGTCGTAAAACTCATCAATTTTAGGAAGAACTACTATACGCGTTCTTCTGTTTTTAGCTCTATTTTCGGCACTGTTGTTATCTACTAACGGAATAAATTCACTTCTGCCAGCAGCAATTAACTGTGAAGGTTTTACACCTAGTTCATTTGTTAATACGCGAACAATGGCAGTAGAACGTTTTACACTTAAATCCCAATTGTCAATCAAAACTGCATTGCCTGTAAAAGGAACATTATCTGTATGACCTTCAACCATACATTCAAAAGTTGGTCTGCTGTTAACAACCTTTGCAACTTTTCC
>JANNWH010000020.1:0-20540 GCA_031408335.1 Flavobacteriales bacterium
GTGCGAAAAGACCAGAAAACGACAAATCGCCAAAAAGATGTTTTTTTGATGAATGGGTTTTGGGATTTCGTTAATCTTATGAATCAGCTTTTCGATGGAATAGCCCTTAATATTTATTTTTTTCAAAGAAAACAAGATTCCGAATAACAGAAAACAAATTCCAAACAGAATCAGAACGGTTTTTGTGGTGATTACATTGTATTGTGCATTAAAATACAATAAGCCGAAAACCCCAAAAATTACGGTCAAAATCATTTGGATTCCGTTGCAAATCAGGTTTAAAAAAATGACTTTTTTAGCTTCATTTTTCTCAAAAAACAATGCTTTTCCGGCATATTCTCCCACACCATTTGGTGTAAACAGTCCGGCAGTCAGCGCTCCAAGAACTTGTTTGGTTGCTTCGCCCAACGATATTTTATGGATAAACCCGACCAGATTCTGCCATTTTAAGATTTCAAAAAACCGATTCAAAACACTGAGAAATAAAATGAAGGCAATTCCGCTAACCGACTGGTTTTTCTGGAACAGAATGATGAATTTTTGCCAATCGAGTTTGTCGTTATTCGCCAATTGATCGTAAATAAAATAAAAGGCGCCACCTACAATCAAAAGTTTGATTAGAAGTACGAGGAATTGTTTAGTTTTGTGTGGAATTTTAATCATTGGTGCAAAGTAACAAAACTTTAAACTTTTAGACTTTAAACTTTAAACTAAATCATTGGCAAACGAACGCATCATATTAGGAATTGACCCCGGAACGACGATTATGGGTTTTGGATTGATAAAAATTGTCAATAAAAAAATGGAGTTTTTGCAATTGAATGAATTGCAATTGTCCAAATATGACAATCATTATCAAAAACTGAAAATCATTTTTGAACGTACCATTGAGTTAATAGATACGCATAATCCGGATGAAATTGCAATTGAAGCGCCTTTCTTTGGTAAAAACGTGCAATCGATGTTGAAGTTAGGACGCGCACAAGGTGTGGCTATGGCAGCGGGACTTTCGAGAGATATTCCGATTACCGAATACGAACCTAAGAAAATAAAAATGGCAATTACCGGAAACGGAAACGCCAGCAAAGAGCAAGTTGCCAAAATGCTACAACAACTTTTAGGATTAAAAGAGTTACCAAAAAACCTCGATTCAACTGATGGTTTGGCTGCTGCAGTTTGTCATTTTTTCAATTCAGGAAAAGTGGTTGGCGAAAAAAGTTATTCGGGTTGGGATGCTTTTGTAAAACAAAATGAAGAACGAGTTAAAAAATAGTGTTCAGTGTTCAGTTTTTAGTGTTCAGTTACTTCGATTATAAAATAAAATTATGAGATTTCAAGATTTATTAGCCTATAAAAAAGGGTTTGATTTAGCCATGTATATTTTTGAGGAAACCAAAAACTTCCCTAAAGAAGAAATGTATTCATTAACTGATCAAATTAGAAGAAGTTCAAGAAGTGTAACTATTACCATTTCAGAAGCTTATAGAAAAAGAGAATATCCAAAGCACTTTCATAGTAAACTCACAGATGCTGATTCGGAAAATTCAGAGACGCAAGGTTGGTTAGAATATTCATATGCTTGTAAATATATATCAAATGAAAAATTTGAAGAACTAACAAATTTTAGTATTGAGATTGGTAAACTAATAAATTTTATGATTTTAAATCCTGAAAAATTTGGAGTAAAAAAAGAATAATTAGTACAAAAGCTAAAACTGATCACTAAAAACTGAACACTGAACACTTCTAAATGAGCGGAATATACATACACATACCTTTTTGCAAGCAAGCGTGTCATTATTGCGACTTCCATTTTTCGACTTCATTAAAGAAAAAAGATGAAATGGTTTTGGCATTGGTTAAAGAAATTAAACTGCGTAAAAGTGAGTTTAATGAGGATATAATTGAGACGATTTATTTTGGTGGTGGAACGCCAAGCATTTTAGATGTTTCTGATTTAAGATTGTTGATTAATGCAGTTTATAAATATTACAAAGTTGTTGATAATCCTGAAATCACTGTCGAAGCAAATCCAGATGATTTAACTAAAGAACGAATAATCGAATTATCAATTAATCAAATTAACCGTTTATCAATAGGAATTCAGTCGTTTTTTGAAGACGATTTAAAACTAATGAACCGCGCTCATAATTCGGAAGAAGCTAAACAATGTCTAGAATTTTCAACACAATATTTCGATAATATTTCTATCGATTTGATCTATGGAGTTCCAAATATGAGTAATGAAAAGTGGTTTCAGAATATTCAAACTGCTTTGTCATACAACATTCCGCATATCTCATCTTATGCTTTAACTGTTGAACCCAAAACAGCGTTGCATTCGTTTATTCAAAAAGGAATTATTACAAAACCTGACGATGAAGTAGCTCAAGAGCATTTTCAAATTTTGGTTGATACTTTAACCGAAAATAATTTCATTCATTACGAATTATCCAATTTCGGAAAAGAAAATTATTTTTCTTCTACCAATTCTGGTTATTGGTTGGGGAAAAAATACATCGGAATTGGACCTTCAGCACACAGTTATAATGGCGAAAAAAGAAGTTGGAATGTATCCAATAATTCTTTGTATTTGAAATCAATATCAGAAAATAAATTACCATCAACAAGCGAAATTTTATCAAAAACGGATCGTTATAACGAATATATTATGACCGGTTTACGAACTATTTGGGGAATTTCTTTAGACAGAATTGCATCAGAATTTGGAGCAACTTATTTGGATTATCTCAATCAACAAGCAACAAGATATATCGAAGATCATTTGCTTTTTGTGGATGAGAATATATTGCGAACTACAAAAAAAGGAAAGTTTTTAAGTGATGGAATTGCAAGTGATTTGTTTTTATTAAATTTGGAATGAGTTTTTACCACAAAGACGCTAAGGCACAAAGTTTTTTAATAATTTTCTTCGAGACTTTGTGTCTTCGCGGCAAACACACAGCTTATGTTAGTTACTCTAAAGTACAATAATAAAGAAATCGACTTATCAAAACCTATTGATATTTCAATTCCGTTATCCAACACAGATGAAAACCCAATTGCTTGGTATATCGAAAAACCAGAAATAAATCCTGTCGTTTTTGGTGATTGGATCGGAAAAGTATCAGAAGGAAGTTCAACCAATTTCAATAACATTTTTTTTAACCCGCACGGACACGGAACACACACCGAGTGTTTGGGACACATTACACGTCAATTTTATTCGATTAATCAATGTTTAAAACAGTTTTTCTTTACAGCTGAATTGATTTCGATAAATCCAGAAATTATTAATGACGATTTGGTTATTACTAAAAATCAAATTGAAAAAGCGTTATTAGGTATAACTCCAGAAGCAATTATCATTAGAACATTACCTAATTTAAAATCTAAAAAGCATAAAAAATATTCCAAAACCAATCCGCC
Organism: Flavobacteriales bacterium; assembly: GCA_031408335.1. GTDB lineage: Bacteria > Bacteroidota > Bacteroidia > Flavobacteriales > Flavobacteriaceae > Flavobacterium. The sequence continues at coordinate 3,430 of JANNWH010000020.1, forward strand.
GTATTTAGCAGAAGACGCTGCAATTTACATCCGAGAAATCGGAATTCAACATTTGTTAATCGATTTACCAAGTGTTGATAGAGAAGAAGACGAAGGAAAATTATTGGCTCACAAAGCATTCTGGAATGTAAAAGATGTGAATAATTTGAATGATGATGCACGATTGAATTGCACGATTACCGAATTAATTTTTGTTGATGATAAAGTTCAAGATGGAAGTTACATTTTGAATATACAAATTGCTTCGTTTGAAAATGATGCATCACCATCAAAACCCATTTTGTATAAAATATGATAACCGTTTCAACAGATAAAACAAAACTCGATGTTCCATTCATTCAAAATTTTCTAAAAGATATTTATTGGGCAGCCGGACGAACTATTGATGAAGTACAAACTACAATTAACACTTCTTTTTGTTTCGGAATTTATTTGAATGAAAAGCAAATTGGTTTTGCAAGAGTAATTACCGATTATGTTGTTTTTGCTTATGTTATGGATGTTTTTATAGACGAAAATCATAAAGGAAAAGGCTATTCTTCCATTTTAATAAAAGCGATGATGAACGAACCACAATTACAAGATGTTAAAATTTGGCGATTAGCGACTTCAGACGCCCATTTTTTATATGAAAAATTCGGATTTAAAGCATTAGCGCATCCTGAAAAAATGATGGAGAAAATAGTTAGTATTCAGTGATCAGTTGGCAGTGCTCAGTTTTGTAATTGCAAAAAAAAAAAAAAATTTTTCATAAGTTATAAATTCAGTTTAATTTTGAACACTGAACACTGAAACATGAACATACAACAACTCTATGAATTTTGTCTCTCCAAAAAAGGAGTCACCGAACACTTTCCGTTTGATGAAGATACTTTAGTGTTTAAAGTTGGCGGAAAAATGTTTTGTTTAACATCCTTAAAAGAGTGGGAAAAAGGTTTGCCATCATTAAATTTAAAATGTGATCCTGAACGTGCGTTAGAACTTCGAGCTGAATATGAAGCTATAAATCCGGGTTATCATATGAGTAAAATACATTGGAATACAATCGATTTTAATAGTGATGTTTCGAATAAAATGATGATTGAATTAATCGATAATTCCTACGATTTAATTTTTAAAAGTTTGACTAAAAAAATTCAGAACGAAATAAATGAACTAGAAAATTAGGCATTACTTTTGTAAAGAAAAAATAAAAATCTCAGCAACTCAGCAACTCAAAAAAATGATAGACAATCTAAAAAAAATATTAAACGAAGATCAAGATCCAAAAGCGATTGAAAAAATCACTGCTAAATTGGCCAATTTATTAATGTCAAACGAAGAAATTGGTTATATCGCGGTTCAAAAAAAACCTGCTGTGACTATTTTCCCCGAGAGCATTGTGGTGACCAACAAAAGAATCATTTTGTGCAAACCTAAAAACTTAGGTTTATCGATGGAGTTTATTGATTACGATTGGGATGATATTGCCGCGAGTTTTGTAAAAGAAGGTATTTTAGGTGCCGATTTTACGTTTTCGACCAAATCTGATTTGACTCATACCATTGATTATTTACCAAAAAATCAAGCCCGAAAATTGTATACTTATGCTAAAGAACAATTGGATTTATTAAAAAATCCAAATAGTTCTCCAATTGCAGAAGTTACGAAATATGCTGAAGATACTTCATTCGAAGAAATTACTGATCCCGAAGTTTCGGTAGAAGAAATGGAAACAGAAGAAGTAACTAATTATGCTGAGATTGTTCCAGTAACAAATTATTCATCTTACGAAGTGCCAAAAACAGAAAAACCAATTTCATCAGATAGAAAGTTAAGTGAATTATCGCAAGAAGAATTGTTTGAAAAATTACAGAATTACAAAAAATTATTGGACAACGGATTGATTATGCAAGGCGAATATGATGCGTTGAAAAAGGAAATTCTAAGTAATATGTAATAGCCACAAAGGCGCTAAGTCGCAATGGTTTATTAAAATAGCAAAATCCGATAAAATAACTCTATCGGATTTTTTAGTTGTGGTCAATGACACTTTATTTTTTTTCGCCTTAGCGCCTTAGTGGCAAAAATCACATTGACTTTTTTTGCTTCTCCACAAATCCATCAGCTTGCAATTTTAATAATTCCAAAGCACCTTTTTTCTTATAATTGTACAATTCTTTATCGTCTTTAATGTCAGCATAGACTTTATCATAAATCTCCGCATCGGTTTTGCGTTGCAATTCACTTTGGTATTTATTTTGTGCGATTACGTTTTTAATTGCCATTTCGCCATCTTCTTGTTTAAAATCGTATTCGCCTTTTGGAGATAACAATTTAGCAATAATCGGCGAAGTTTCAATGGCAAGAAACAGCAACATAATAAAAAACGAAGGCAGCCATGGCAATTTATTCAAGGCATTTATTCGCGCCATTAATCCATCAAAACCATCAATTATAGGTTGTGTTTCGGAAATTTTTTTGTCTAAATCAGCTTGGAGAGTTTTGGCTTTTTGTTCTTTTTCTGTAATTTTTAAAGCGTTGGCTACTTTTATCGAATCGAGTTGTTTTAATTGTCCATCGTGTTTCAACCTTTTTTCAGCATAAACCGGACCTTTGCCTAATTTTTTTGTTCCAGAAGTTCCTTCAGCTTCGGTAATGTATGTTGCATATAAATCGTTGACTTCTTTTTCTTTTTTAGAGATGTCTGATTTTAAACTATCGATTTCTGCTTTGTTTTTATCAACATCACTTTGAAAATAGTTGGTGACTTGTTTTTTGTTTGCCATTGCCATTTCGTTTTTCTCTTTTAGTAAAACAGTGGCAATTTCTTTTTGAAAGATTTTAATTTCTAATGGTTTAGAAATTACAATTGCGATGATTATTGCTAAAGCAATTCGTGGTGTAGCTTGAATAAATTCGTCTAAGAAACTATCTCTTTTTTTGATTGTTGAAACAATAAATCGATCGAGGTTGAAGATTAAAAATCCCCAAACTAATCCGAAGAAAATAGCAGTATACACATTATCAAAAACGGTAAATAGCGCATAACTACTAGCAATAAAAGCCATAATAGCTGTAAAGAAAACTGTGGCTCCAATTCCGGTATATTTGTTTTGTTCGCCGTTGGAACAACCGTTCACAATGTCGGAGTCGACACCAGAACAAAGAAGGAAAAAACGTTTTAACATGATGATTGATTTTTTGATTGAATGATGCAATACAAATTTAACGCCAAAAATTTAGGAATGTTGTAAAAGGCTGAAAGTTACTTTAGTTTTTTTGTCAGAAAATGACAATTTTGAACATAAAAAATCCGTTTACTCAATTAAGAATAAACGGATTAATTTTCTTTGTGACTTAGTGTCTTTGTGATTTAAAATTACTTACTCATTTCCACAAAATATTTATAAAACAACGGAATCGTTTCAATGCCTTTTAGATAATTAAAAATTCCGAAATGTTCGTTTGGTGAGTGAATAGCATCAGAATCCAATCCAAATCCCATTAAAATCGTTTTGGATTTTAGTTCTTTTTCGAACAACGCTACAATCGGAATACTTCCTCCTGAACGCACTGGAATTGCGGGAACACCAAAGGTTTCGGTATAAGCTTTGTTTGCCGCTTGATAACCAATGCTGTCGATTGGCGTTACATAACCTTGTCCGCCGTGATGTGGAGTGACTTTTACTTTCACCGATTTTGGTCCGATACTTTCAAAATGCTTGGTAAACATGTCGGTAATTTCATTCCAATCTTGATTGGGAACCAAACGCATTGATATTTTGGCAAATGCTTTGCTTGCAATTACTGTTTTTGCGCCTTCGCCAGTATAACCGCCCCAAATTCCGTTAACGTCTAATGTAGGACGAATCGAATTACGTTCGTTGGTAACATAACCTGCTTCTCCATAAACATCGGCAATGTCGAGTGCTTTTTTGTAGTTGTCTAAAATGAAAGGAGCTTTTGCCATTTCAGCTCTTTCGGCTGCTGTTAATTCTTCTACTTTATCGTAAAAACCTGGAATAGTAATGTGATTGTTTTCGTCGTGAAGTGAAGCAATCATTTTGGTTAACACATTAATTGGGTTAGCAACTGCGCCACCATAAAGTCCGGAATGTAAATCTCTGTTCGGTCCAGTAACTTCCACTTCAACATAACTCAATCCGCGTAAACCAGTTGTGATAGATGGTTGTTGGTTGGAAATCATTCCCGTGTCGGAAATTAATATCACATCGCAAGCTAATTTTTCTTGGTTTTGAGTAACAAACCAACTTAGACTTTTAGAACCGACTTCTTCTTCTCCTTCAATCATAAATTTTACGTTACAAGGCAAGCAATTATTGGCAATCATGTATTCGAAAGCTTTTACATGCATGTACATTTGACCTTTGTCGTCGCAAGAACCACGTGCAAAAATGGCGCCTTCGGGATGAATTTCGGTAACTTTAATTACAGGTTCAAAAGGTGGCGATGTCCATAATTCTAATGGATCTGGAGGTTGTACATCGTAATGGCCATAAACCAAAACCGTTGGTAAATTTGAATCGATAATATGTTCACCAAAAACGATTGGATAACCGGGTGTTTCGCAAATTTCAACATGTTGGCAACCTGCTTTTTCTAGGCTTTTTTTTACGGCTTCTGATGTAGCGATAACATCATGTGCATAGGCACTATCGGCACTTACAGAAGGAATTTTAAGTAATTCAATTAATTCGGTAATGAAACGTTCTTTATTTTGTTGAACGTAATTTTTTATGTTGTCCATTTTAGTTTATGTAAATGATAATGTCAAATATACAAAATCGGAATCAAAAAAAATTCATAATTCATAATTTGTAATTGCTTCGCCAGTTCGCAAAATAATAAATATTATTTTTGCTCGGGTTATAATTATATGTATATTTGCACTCACAATTTTTGCGGGTATGGTGAAATTGGTAGACATGCCAGACTTAGGATCTGGTGCCGCAAGGCGTGTAGGTTCGAGTCCTATTACCCGCACAGAAAGCCAAATCAGTTTTGATTTGGCTTTTTTGTTTTAAACGTTTATTGTTGTTTAATTAAAAATTAGTAACTTCGAGTAAAGTTATATTAATGAAAGCCATAAAGGATAAAAGTTTTTTAATTAGAAAAGCAATTAAAAAACATATTAAGGATATAAAAAGAAAGAAACGAGAGAAGAAGAGAAAATCGGGATTTGCTAAATTTCAAAAAGTTTTAAAGGAACAAAGTCTTTTTTATAAAATCAAGTATCAACCTCAATCTTATGAAAAGTATAAGTTTTTATATTCTATTGGCGGTAGGCCAAAATACAATCAATTGATACAGTTTTTAGCAACTAAATATTTAACTTTTTCGACTCAAAATTTACCATACAAGGAGGATGGAAAATTAATCATTCCGGAGATATTTTCAATTTCTGAAAACAATGAAGAGACGATGTTTTTTCTCAAGAGGTTGTTCCAAGTTTTATACACTGAATTTAGAGGGGTTGTTTACATAGATTATGAAAAATGTAAATACTTGGATGTTGACGCATCTGCATGTATGGATTTAATTTTGGCGGGTTTTATTAATTATTACTCAAAGTGTATTAAAAGTGGATTTAAAGAAATAAGGACAACTTCTATCAATCCAATAAATTTTCAAAAACCCGAAGTTTTCAATGTTCTTTTTTCTATTGGGGCTTACAAAAATATTGCAGGGATTGAAATTAAAAGCGATGTTAAAAATGATTTCATACCTTTTACATTACGAATAGGAGATAATGAAAATAATAAGAACGGTACAACAAAAGAAATTCATGAAACCGAAATTGTTGATTATGTTCTTACTTGTTTGGAAGAGAGTGGATTAGGCTTAACTCCTGATGCTGAAAGCAACTTGTCAAAAGTAGTAGGTGAAGTTATGGCAAATGCTGAAGAACACTCTAAATTTAGATACAGATACGCAATTGGATATTTTTTAAAACCTAAAGAAAATAACAATAATTTAGGAATTTTTAAATTATCAATTTTTAACTTTGGTCAAACAATTTATGAGTCATTTAAAGCTGTTGAGAACAAAGAATCTCCAATTATCAAAAGAATGAAAGAACTATCTTCTAAATTCACAAAAGATGGCTTATTTATCCCAGCCAAATTTGAAGAAGAAACTTTATGGACTCTTTACTCACTTCAAGAAGGTGTAACATCAGTTAAAGATTGGAAAAGAGGTAAAGGAACTATTAGATTTATTGATAGATTTTTTAAACTTAAAGGAGATAATATGAATGATAATAATTCAAAATTAACAATCATATCTGGAAATACAAATATAATATTTGATGCAAGTTATCCGTTAGTTGAAGTAAAGAAAGAAAATGGTAAAACTTATCAAATGATGGCTTTCAATAAAAATGCTAATATAGAGCAACAACCTGACAATAAATTTGTTACCTTTGTACCCCAAAATTTCCCTGGAACATTAATAACTGTCAAAGTTTGTTTTGATAATAAAAATGTAGAAAAATTAGAATAAAAATAAAATGAAAACAATAAGCATAGATTTAAAAAACCACAGAACACCTATGTCAAAAGTATTTACTGGTAGAGACAGAGGAATTCAAGTTCGAAATGATTCTAAAATTGATAAGTTAGAATTGGAATGCGACATCATTAATATAATTGTACCTGAGGATATTAGGTCAATTAACCCTTCCTTTTTGGAAGAGTTTCTTCACAATGTTGTTGTGAAACTTGGGGAAAAAGCTTTTTTTCAAAAAATAAAATTTGTTATATCTGGAAGGTATGATATACAAAGTGATTTAGAAGAGGCTGTAGAAAGTATTTTGAGAGAAGAAAGTGCTCTTGCTTAATGATATAATTATCTTATGATAGCATTGTGTATCTTTAAACAAATAAATGACATAAAACTCTCAGATGTTGCTGATATTGCACAAGTAATAATTGCTCTTATTAATGTTGGTTTAGCGATATACATTTTTGTATATCAGAAAAGTCAAAACCTTAAAACTGAATTAAAGACTAGTGAGCAAAATGAACAAAATATAAAATTACATTGGTTTAAAGAACTTATAATTCAGCCAAATTTTAATCACTTAAATTCATTTTTTGAAAACCTTGAGAAAATAAAAGAAAAAATAAATTCTGATAACTTGAATGAAAGTCAAATTGTTGAAATAAATTCATTTATTAAATTTGAAGCAAAAAAATTCAGACAGAATTTTAATGATTGCATTTTGAATATTGATGATAGTTTATACAAGGAAATAAAATCAAAAATCGAAGAATTAGTTACAACTTTAACTATAGTTATATCAGATGATGAACATAAATTTACAAATAATAAAACTGTTGAAAGAGAAATATTAGAGCCTATCCGTTATTGTAAAAATGATATAATATCTTTAATTTTTAAATATAAAGGAAAATAAAAAATCCACTTACATTTAAAAAGTCCGATACGAAAGTTTCGGACTTTTTTATTAAAAACGGTTCATTTCATTGTTAAGAACTATTTTTTTAACTCAAAAAAAGATTTTTTTTAATGTCTAAATTTGTGGATTAACTATATAGAGTACAATAACCAAGTATTGGAATGAAAAAAAATTCTCCTATGATAACACTTATTTTAGCACTTTTTGGATGTGCCTTAATTATGGGCTCGGTTTTTTCATTGTATCGATCCAGTAATGCGGCAGAATACAATACTATAAATGACACCGAAATTGATATTGCCAACAAAAAAATTGATGTGTTAACCAATGAGATTCAAGAAACGAAAGAGCAAATGGTCGATAATGATCTTGGTACGACTGATGTAAAACAAGACATTGTAAATCAAATTGCCAACCAAAATATTCCGATTATTGAAATTAAAGATTTGGATTTAGGCGAAGGAACTGATTTGGCCGAACCAATTAAAAAAGGACAACGCGTTTTGTATAATCACCAAATAAAATTTACTTTAATGAACGTAGGGAAATATTCTTTTAAAGATGTTATTTTCTCTATTAAAGATATTTATAACGAGACAAAAGACAAAAAAGCAAAAACACCAAGTCAGTACAATTATATGGGACGCACTTTTGATAATGAAGATGTTGGCGCTTACAATAATATCGAAGTTAATACCTTAAATTTAAAAACAAAAAAATTAATTTATGTTAGTAATTTACCAAGTAGTTTCGGAATTGGAGATTACTATTATGATATTATTGTAGAATGGAATAATGGTTTCTACCAAATGCATGTTGATATTGAGGAATTAAATGGAAAGTTAAAATACCGTTATCAATTTTATGATGTTGATGGTAAACCGATTGATTTCAAGAAAATTCAGGAGAATATTAGTGCTTAAAATGAGGTTAAACCGCTACGCTGAGAGATGAAAGAAAAAAAACAGTGCATTTTATTTACTTGCCTTAATCCAATTGTCTACTTTTTTTTCTAATAAAGCTAAAGGCATTACTCCAGATTCTAAAACAATTTGGTGGAATTTTTTGATGTCGAATTTTTTTCCTAATGCTGTTTCGGATTTTTTACGCAACTCTAAAATTTTTAATTGACCAATTTTATACGATAAGGCTTGTCCAGGAATAGCCATATAACGTTCGATTTCGGCAATAATACTTGCTTCGCTTTCGGCTTCGTTTTCTAATGAATATTTTATAGCTTCTTCACGAGTCCAACCTTTAGAATGCATTCCAGTATCTACAACTAAGCGAATAGAACGATGCATTTCGGCACCTAACATACCAAAATATTGATACGGATCGTTGTATAAACCTAATTCTTTCCCTAAGCTTTCGGTATACAAAGCCCAACCTTCGCCATAGGCACCAAACCAATTGAATTTTCTAAAATTGGGTAAAGCTTCATTTTCCTGTTGTAATGAAATTTGAAAATGGTGACCAGGAATTGCTTCATGAAGAAACAAATCTTCATCAGAATATAAATTATAGGTTGCCACATCTGGAATTGGAACATAAAAAATACCTGGTCTTGATCCGTCGGCAGCTCCTTGGTTGTACTCGGCACTTGCTGTTTTTTCTCGAAATGCTTCTGTTCTTTTGACTAGAAAAGGCGTTTTTGGTTGTAATGAAAACAGCTTATCTACATTAGGTTTAATAACAGCATACATTTTATTAAAATTAGCAATAACTTCATCGGGGTTTTTAAAAGGCATTAATTCTTTTTTATTTCTTACATAATCGAAGAACTCGGTTAGAGTTCCGGTAAAACCAACTTGGGTTTTTACTTTTTCCATTTCGATTTTTATACGAGCTACTTCTTTTAATCCCAATTCATGAATTTCTTCAGGTGTCATATCTGTAGTAGTCCATTGTTTTACATATATTTTGTATATATTTTCTCCCGATGATAAACTTCCAATTCCGCTTGTGGTTCTAGATGCAGGTAAATAGTCGGATTTTAAAAACTCCGTCATTTTTTTAAATTGTGGGATTAACTTAGTATTTATAGTTGCTGTATATTGTTTTGTTAATTCGTCTTTTTGAGCATTTGAAAAGGAAGAAGGCATTTTTTTAATACTGGTATAGAATAAATTGTCTTCTACATTTGGCGTGAGCATATCTTCAAATTGTGGAATCATTTTTACCGTCAAAGATTTGGGCAGCACCATTCCTTTTTCGATTCCTTTTTTCATATATACCATTGCCGAATCTATCCAAACAGAATATATTTCCATTCTCTTTCCAAAATTTTTATAATCATTTACAGTTTTAAAAGGTTGTGCACTTTCTGCACCAGCAAATTGCCCTAAAGTTAAATGTGTTCCCCAAAACTGATGAATTGGCATTAGATTGGTGTTTTGTTGTAACAAATCTTTACCTACACTAACTTCCCATTTAATGATATCGTAACTGTTTTTTTCTTCATCTGATAATTTTTCAAAATTGATTGTTGCTAATTCAGATTCGTATTTATCAAAGAAATCCCCTTGTTTTTTGCGAAAAGAATCAGTCATTTCAAATTGCAATTGGTCGTTGTATTTGTATTGACCATTTTGTGTTGCATCCAAAGGATTTAATGCATTTTTTTCATCGAAATAGTTTTCAGTTAATTTTTTGAAATCGACTGGTTTTTCTTCCAATTTACAATTCACTAATAGAAGTGATACTAAAATCAGAATTACGATTGTTTTCATTTTTTTCATATAAAGTATAAATTGGTTGGTTCAAAGTTATGCATTTAAAGCTTCAACCACAATATCCTTGTCATTTAGCATGTCTTTTAACATGTTCTCAATGCCGTTTTTTAGTGTAAAAGTCGAAGATGGACAACCATTACATGATCCTTGCAAAATGACTTTCACACGTTTTTCATTTTCATCATAGGAGTCAAATAAAATATTTCCGCCATCGGCAGCAACTGCGGGTTTAATATATTCTTCTAAAATATTGATGATTTGTTGTGAAGTGGTATCTAAAGTATCAAAGTTTTTAATATGTTGTTTTTCGGTTTTGGCATCAGAAATGATTTTACTTTCTTCGATTACAGTGCCGCCATTTTCGATGAATTGTTTGATGAATGTCCGAATTTCAAGAGTAATTTCCTCCCATTTTGCTACTTCATATTTGGTTACAGAAATGTAATTTTCGTCAATAAAAACTTCTTTTACAAAAGAAAAATTGAATAACTCTTTAGCTAAAGGAGAAGATGATGTTTCATCAATATTTTTAAATTCTACAGCAGTTTTAGTTAACAGTTTATTGACAACAAATTTTAAGGTTGCTGGATTTGGAGTTGTTTCTCCATAAACAGAAATAGCAGATTTAGAAGCTTTATTTTCATCGACAATAATAATTTTTTTACCAGATGAAACGTAGTTTTCAATTTGTTCTGCAACTGCTTCTTTTACATCATCCCAATCAACAATACTAAAACGTTCGATTGCAATAAAATTACTTGATATATATACTGTTTTTACAAAAGGAAGGTAAAATAATTGTTGTGCTAAAGGTGAATTTTTGGCATCATCGATGTTTTTATATTCAAAACTTTCATTTTGAGTAATAAAATCGGGGAATTCAAATTTAATAATTGCTTGATTTTGAGTTTCTTTTATGTTGATTTTCATTAGAATTCATGTTAATTTCTACAAATTTAACAAAGTTATTTTATGGGTTTGTTTATATTTGGTCTTTTAAACAATTAATTAACATTTAAGTCGTTATTATTTAATAATTTTTGGCTTCAGATTAAATATAAATATGAAAAAATATTTACTACTATTTATTGTTGGTTTTTTTACTAAAGTTAATGCGCAATTGTTAGTTAATAATACTACTCAAACTCCTGCGCAATTAGTTCAGAATGTGCTTTTAGGTAACGGAATTACTGTTTCAAATATTACTTACAATGGTTCTGCATTAAATGCTAATTTGATACGAGATCAAGTTGGACATTTTCAAAATGGTTCATCCACAAATATTGGAATTGATAGTGGAATTATTTTAGCAACAGGAAGAGCTCAGTTGGCAATTGGTCCAAATAACGGCAATTTGACTATGACAAATCCTACTGCAAACCCTATACAAGGAGATCCAGATTTAGATTTATTAACTTCAAGTGCAGTATTAAATAAAGCAATTTTAGAATTTGATTTTATTCCATTGGGTCAAAACCTTAGCTTTAATTTTGTTTTTGGTTCAGAAGAATATCCACAATATGCTAATTCAGGATTTAATGATGTTTTTGGTTTTTTTTTAAGTGGACCTGGTTTGGCAGGACCATTTTCTGGTGGAGCGGTGAATATTGCTTTAATTCCAACATCTCCTGCTGTACCAATTACAATTAATAATTTAAATAACGGTACAACAAATAATGGTCCATGTGAATATTGTTCTTTTTATGTTAATAATAATAATACTGGACAAAATGCAAATACAGGATTATCAACAATTGAATATAATGGATTTACAACCGTAATAGCTGCAATAGCTAATGTGCAATGTGGAATGACGTATCATATTAAATTAGCTATTGCAAATGTTGGTGATAATACTTTAGATTCGGCGGTTTTTTTACAAGCAAATAGTTTTAATACAAGTCCTATAAATTTTCCTACAGATTATTTAGTGTCTACAGGCAATGCTCCATGTAATAATGCTAGTATTCCAATATGCACTGGATTAGCAGCAACTGTTTTACATGAATGGACATTAAATGGCACTATAATTCCAGGAACTGGACCTTGTATTACTGTTACACAACCCGGAAATTATTGCGCTACAGCATATCCTTACGGTCCAGCATGTCCTATAACAGATTGTATTACTATTGAGTATCTTCCGCCAATGCCAGTTAATCCGCCTATTGATTTGTTTGCTTGTCCTAATGATAATTTTAATCTATCTTTAAATACTCCAATTGTTCTAGGAACTTTTGTTCCCGATACAATAACTTATTATACTTCATTATTAGATGCAACAAACATCAATTTTCCTATATCACCTGCGAATTTATTAAGTTTTAATGGTACAAATGGACAGCAAATATGGGTAAGAGTAGATGATAACAATAGTTGTGTTTCTATTCAATCTTTTTTTCTTCAGGACCAAATATGTAATACTACACCAAATACGGTTCCTAATTTAACTTTGTGTGATGATATTTCTAATAATGGAATTGAGAATTTTAATTTTTCAGCACAAACAGCTATAGCATTAGGTGCAAATTTACCAGCTGATTATACAATTACTTATCATTTGACTCAAGCTGATGCAGATGCAGATGTTGGAGCAATTAACCCAATCACAAGTTTTAATAATACCACAAACCCACAATTTATTTTTATCAGAATGGAATTAAATGCCAATCCCAACTCATTTGGCACAACTTCATTTCAATTAATAGTAAGTCCAAATAGTACACCAACATTTAATGCAGTTGCACCTATTTGTTCTGGACAAACATTAGGCCCTTTGCCAACAACTTCGTTAAACGGTATTAATGGTGTTTGGACTCCAGTATTAAATAATACTGCAACTACTTTATATACTTTTACTCCTACAATTGGGCAATGTGCGACTACTTCAACTACGACAATAGTTGTTAATCCTTTGCCAAATGGTAATGTTGCTGGTGGAACAAGTGTTTTACAGAATTCAGGACCAACAGCAATAACATTTACTGGTTCAAATGGAATAGCACCCTATACTTTTACATACAACATTAATGGTGGAATTAATCAAACAATTACAACAACTGTTGGAAATAGTGTTTCAATTTCGATTCCTTCTTTAGTTCCAGGAAATTATAATATTAACTTAGTAAGTGTTCAAGATACTAATACACCATTTTGTATAAGCTCATTATCTGCTTTTACTACAGTTATAGTTATTCCAATTCCAAGTGCAACAATAACAGGTACTACTTCAGTTTGTGAAAATAATTCTTCTCCTACTATAGTTTTTACATGTCTTAACGGAATGCCGCCGTATATTTTTACCTACACTATTAATGGCGGTTTAAACCAAACGACGCCGCCATCTATAGGAAATATCTATACTATTTCTGTTCCAACTAATGCTACGGGAATATTTAATTATAATTTAGTTAGTGTTCAAGATGCAAATTCTACACAATTTCAAACAGGAAGCGTGACTATAAATGTATTAACTGCGCCAATAATTAATACTCCTTTACCTTATGATGTTTGTGATGATAATAACGATGGAATATCATGTTTTGATTTAGCACTCATAACACCACAAGTTACATCTGATTTAACATTAATTGTAACTTATCATGAAACATTAACCGACTCACAAACAGGAGGTAATCCTTTAGCTAGTCCGTATTGTAATATTAATGCAAATACTCAAACAATTTATATTAGAGTTTTTAATCCTGCAGCTCCTCTTTGTTATGCTCTTACAACAGTTCAATTAATAATTCATCCTGTTCCAGTGGCGACAACACCTCAAGACTACCATGAGTGTGATGATAATTTTGATGGCTTTGCGATATTTGATTTAAGCAGTATCAATTCGGAGGTATTAGGTAGTATAAGTGCTGCTACTCATTTAGTGACGTACCATACAAGTTTACTAGATGCTCAAAATGGCGTTAGCGCGATAAGCAATATTTTGAATTACACCAATTCAATTATAAATACTCAAACGCTATGGATACGAGTAGAGACTACTGCCACGGGATGTTATGATATTGTAACATTGCAATTGGTTGTAGATCCGTTACCACAATCCACTCAGCCCGCGTATGCACCTTATAGTTTGTGTGACATTACCTCACCATTAGGCTATGAGGCATTTGATTTGCAATCGCAAGAAGCGGCAATTTTGCTAGGACAATTAGGGATGAGCGTTACTTTTTATCCAAGTTTAGCACAAGCACAATCTCAAATAAATGCCATTCCATCGGGATTGTATACTAATATTTCACCTTTTGTACAAACGTTAGGAGTTGTTATCACCAATACAGCAACAGGATGTAATGTAATCTCGACTATGGATATACGAGTGGAGCCATTACCAACACCAATTCCACCACTACAGCCCTATTCGGTTTGTGATACGGATCAAGACGGATTTTCGCAGTTTGATTTATGTACTTTAACGGCAGCTATTAATGTTGGAGGTTACCTTATCTCGTATCACGAAACCCAACCAGATGCCCAATTAGGCAACAATCCGTTAGCTTGTATCTATAATAATATCTTTTCTTTTACACAAATTATATGGGTTAGAGCCCAGGATGTACTGACGCAATGTGTAAGTACTATGCCAATTGTGTTGCAAGTTGATGCTTCTCCGATATTGCCAATACTCATACCAAATTTGATTTTGTGTGACCAAGACAGCAACAATCAAAATGGAATTACAGCTTTTGATTTAACCCAGCAAACAGCCGTTATATTATCGGCACAAACAAGTGCAGGGATTAATTATAGTGTTACGTATTACAACAGTCAAATAGCAGCCCAAAGCGGGGTTGGTAATATTGTAAATACAACGACTTACCAAGGCTTTGACACTCAGGTTATATGGATACGAGTAGAGCACACCACCACAGGTTGCTTTGCAATAGGCTCTTTTACTTTAGAGGTAAATATTCCTTTGTTACTCACTACACCACCACCACTTGGTGTATGTGATAACGATGCTAATCCAAATGATTTGTTTACGACATTTGATTTAAGCGTTAGAGACAATCTGATAACAACAGGATTGGCAGGATATACTGTTAGGTATTACCCAAGTTGGCCAGTTACAGTAACAAGTGTAGCAATTACTACACCAACAGGTTACATCAACGTATCACCAGCAGTTCAAACCTTAGGAGTTGAAGTTACAAGTCCTAATGGATGTAAAAGCTACACGACCCTAGACATTAGAGTACTTCCAGTCCCTACACCTCTGACCAATCCTCCAGTGTTAGCTTCTCAATGTGAGAATGCATTAGATTCGGGAGTTCAAAGTATTGATATTACTGTCAATGCAGCTTATATTATCAATAACGATCCCAATGTAACACTACATTACTATCATTCGTTATCAGATGCCACGAGCATTCCACCGATAAATGAAATCCTTACCCCAACAGCAGCTCTTATAGGCGATCCAAGTTTGCTTAATGTCACACCACGTCCGTTGAATTTAGTTCAAAATGTATATGTTGTGGTATCGAGTAATTTATTTATCGATTTTAATTCACAGAATTGTTATACAGTAGTTGAGCAGCCATTTATCATCAATCCGTTGCCAATAGTTGTAGCTATAGGCGCACAACAAATCTGTGAGGCAGATCCGACCGGGAATGATGGCTTTGAGATTTTTGATTTAACGTCATACAATGCCGATTTGTTGTTAGGTAATGCTACGGTTCCAGCATCAAATTATACTGTTGCTTTTTATACCGATGCCTCATTAACCAATCAAATCGCTACTTCAAGTGCATACACTAACCTTACCAATCCACAGACGATTTATGCGCAGGTAACCAATACCATCACCGGATGCAGTAATAGCCAAGCGTTTGATATTATAGTAAATCCAAAACCACTTTTAACACCGCCATTAGATTTTTCAAGTTGTGATGATGAGCTTAATGACAATGATGGTTTTTATTTGTATCCATTAGATTTACTAATTCCGGGTATATTAAACGGACAATCGCCAGGGAATTTTACAGTTAGTTTTTACCACAGTCAGGCAGATGCTGATGCCAATCCGCCAGTGAATGCGATAAGTGATTTAGCCAACTATCAGTCTCAAAGCGAGAGGATTTGGATACGGGTAGAGAACAATACCACAGGCTGTTATCAGATAGGCTCATTTGATATTATAATCGAGCAGTACGCCACACCAGTTATAGAAACAGTTGATGGTATTAACACGATTTGTGTTAATTTTATCACCAGTGAAGTAGAGCGTAGCTTAACGTTATTTGCCTCTAATGCAACGGTTTATCTGGCTGATCCACAACCAAGTTATGACTATCAGTGGTTTATTGATGGTGTTGCTATACCAGGTGCGGTAAGTCCGGGTTATGTCATAGATAGTCCTTTACCCAATAATGAATCAGCCGTTTATACGGTATCGATGACCACCACGGGCTCTTTAGGCTGTACGACTACTTCAGAGAGTTTTACGGTACTTCAATCAGGCCCAGCTGTAGTTGCAGTTGGTACAGTAGGATATACAGTAACTAATGCTTTTACAGAGAACCAAATAATAACAGTTATTGTTGAGGGTTGGGGCACGTACCAATACAGTTTAGATGATGGACCACGTCAAGAGAGTCCGATATTTACCAATGTATCATTAGGTTCCCATTTGATAACGGTATGGGATAGCGAAGGCGGATTAGATTTTAGTTGTGATGCATTAGTAATAGAGCTCATTCAAACGATAGACTATCCACTTTATTTTACACCCAACGGCGATGGCATACATGATACATGGAATATAGTGGGACTTGAGGGAGAACCAAGCACAAAAATTTATATATTTGACCGCTTTGGAAAACTAATCAAACAAATTAGTTCCACAGGAGATGGTTGGGACGGAACGTACAACGGACAACAATTACCTTCAACGGATTACTGGTTTACAGTAGATTATAATGAACAAGAAG
>JANNWH010000021.1:0-48366 GCA_031408335.1 Flavobacteriales bacterium
AGTAATTACTCCGTCTGCATCAACACTTAAAGGACCTGTGGTAATTGGTGTTACATTGGTATTGGTTGTTGTTACTGCAACTCCGTTTAAAGTATCGTTTCCGATTACTGTTCCAGGTACTGTTGTAGCAACAACTCCTGACGGAACGGTTACTGCTGCATTGTCTACTGCATCAATTGGATTTAATACAACAACTGTTGCAGTAGCCGTATCGCAATTGCTTGCATTTGGCGCTACTTGACAAATAGTATATATTATAGGATAACTACCAGAAGGTGTATTTCCAGGTACATTAACAGTACCGTCTGCATTTATGGTAAAACCTTGAGGATTTACTGCCAAAGTAACTGTTACAGAAGCAGAAGTTACTGAATTTGCAATACCATTTATAGTATCATTTCCAAACAAAGAAACGGTTGGATTACCATATGAAACTGATGGCAAAACACCATTGTCAACAGCATCTATACCTGCTACAGGTATAGGCGTAACCGTTGATGTATTGTCAAGAGGAGTTAAATCGGTTGTAATTCCTACTATATCGGCTGTATTTGCGTATGGTCCAGTTGAATTAACAGTAGCTACTATCGTCATTGTTTGTGTGGCTCCATTTGCCATATCACCTATAGTCCAATTGGGAGCAGTCCACGATCCGACAGATACCGTTGGTGAACCTACAATAGTATAACCTGCAGGCAATACATCGGTAACAACTACATTTGTTGTAGTGTAAGGACCAACATTATTGGCTGTAATAGTAAATGTAACATTAGTACCTACTATTGGAGAAGCATCGCTAACTTGTTTTAGTATAGTTAAATCGGTTGGACAGTATTCTGTCGTTAACGATCTGGTTGTAGTAATATCAGGTCCACCGCAAGGATCAGCAATTACGTATTGTACCAAAACGGTTCCTAAACCCGTAAAAGTTAAATTATTCCCGGCTAAAGTTGCGGGACCACTTACAAGAGAGAGAGTTCCTCCTGCTGGAAAAGGACTCAAAATTGCTGAAGAACCGATACAATAGTTAGATCCTGTACCATTTGGAAGAATTGAAACCGCAATATCAGGAGTACCTGTACCACAAACCACAATTGGTGATGTAGCAAAAGTATAAGAAGCTTCGGTACCCGTTGTAATTGAACCATTTCCGATACTACCATTAATACGATGACCTACATAACCGAAATTAGCTGTACATTGTTTTACAGTCATTGTAGTATGACCGCCTGTTTCAACAGCTTGAATCAAATCAGCAACGGTAAGTCCGGCCGGGATGAACGGATCACGTGGATCAGTTGCTGTACTTATCATCGAATTGTTGTTTTGCCCAAAAGAATACAAGTTTCTTGCATTGTTGATAACACTACAGGCGTTGTAAGTAACATCATGTTCCTGTGGACTAAACCAAATAATATCATTCATTACTGGTCCAGCTGCAGAAGTATATCGTGGCTGAACCCAACTCAATCTTACAGTTGCTGTCCAATCTCCTAATTGTCGACCGCTATTACCTCCTAAAGAATACAAATTTCCGTCGGTAGCCAAAACATAGTACGACCTACTGTTGGCTGAATTGTTTCCGCTACCAATCATTTTAATAGTTATTCCAGCTGGTAAGGTCATCTGAATTGCTCTGTTTTGCGTTGCCACAATTGCAGAATTATCACCAATATATATGTTATTTCCCCAAGTAAATACGGTACCATCTGATCTTAAAGCCATCAAGGCTCCGTTACTACCTCTAGTAGCCACCACTCCTGTAAGTAAAGGATTTCCTGACGCAGCTGTGGTTACTTGACTCCAAGCCGTATTTGAACCAGTTGCTCCATCACCTCTAACATTAGCATTCAAAGACAAAACCCATACTTCACCACTACAGGTTGTAATGGCCAATGTTTGATTGGTTATGAACATCATTTTAACATCTCCGGGAACCATGCCAGCTGGTAAGCCGTTTGCGTTTCCATTAACAGTAACCTTTTGAAAAACAGTTCCGGTAGTAATAGATCCATCTATTACACGCCCTTCAGCTCCCCATGCATACAATCCATCCGTAGCCAAAAGGATTCCTTGAACTTGTCCTCCACCTCCACCTCCGGAGCTACTTCCTATACCTATTTTTAAAGGTTGAGCAGTTCCTAAAGCAGGATAATTAGTGGCATTAAAGACCGCTGGAGAAAAAACATTTGAAACTCCATCATTAGCCATGTCTTCTCCCCAAAGTTGAATGGATCCATCGCCAGTTCTTGCCACTGTACTGTGAAAGGTAGATAAAAAGTTATCGTATTCGATGGTGGCCGCATTTGAATTGGAATTAGATCCGTAATTGGCCAAATTAGTATTGGCACAGCCAACAACTGGCACAGCACATTGTGAATACGTGTTTTGTGTGAAAAATGAAATTAAAAATGTAGTGCAAAATAGCACTAACTTGTAATTCAATTTATTCGATATATAAGTATAATTATTTGTCATGGTGTATTAGTTTACTATTTCCGGTTGATAATATGTTTGAATGGTGTTATTGACATCAACAAAATCAAACATTAAATAAGCTTCTTTGTTGGCGGTTCCTGATAATTGGTATTTAAAAAATTGAGTTCCGTTTTTTAACAACACTTCTGAACTAACTGGTTTAGCAATAATTTCAGAGCCAACTCCAGCTACCATAACATTTGGTATTGTAAACTTTATTGGTGTATTTTCTTTCATCGTAACATTGACAGGAACAGTAATGAAAATTCCATCGCAATTACTTCCTTTACGAATTTTTTCAGAAAAAACAATTTTAGAAAAATCAAAAGTCATTTTTACAGGACTTACTAGAACGGTCATTTTATCTTCAAATTGAGCATGACTACATTCATTTGCATCGTGCTTCTTAATTTCTGAATATATAATTTCATAATTACCTGACTCTTCAAACACATACTCATTTATTTGATTTCCGCTAACGAAAGCAACTATATTTTCTTTAGTATTAGATATCGTCCACTTAGCTGAGCTTTCTACATTTCCAAACTGGATTTTCTCTCCATATGAAATTACTTTGAAAGGTGGCTTATTTATGGCTGAATTACTTTGTGCAGAAACACAAAAACTAATGCTAGTCACTATAAGTAGTATAAACAAGTTCATAGAGTTTCTCCATGTACTAGTTATAAAATTTTCTTTGTAATCATTACATTCCATATTATTTATTTTAATTTATTGATTTGTGTTCAGGGTTTTATAAGGTTATTTATGTTAAAAAACTTCGTGAAATTAATTCAACATTTAGGAACTCTGTTGTGGGTTTTTAAAAAGGTTATTAACATTTTTAAAAAAAATATTTTAAATTGTCTTTTAGTATTTATTGCTTATTTTATTGACGTTAGACACCTTTTTCTATAGCATTTAACAAAAGGTTATTAACATTTTTTTTAATTCATATCAACTATGTTTTGAATAAAGATTTAAAAAGGCTCGTCAAAAAACAAATTTAGTCGACAAAATACGCGTTTTATTAGTAAGAATAGTACTATTAAGTAAAAATAAGACATAAAAAAGCCTTAATACAAATTAATACATTAAGGTTTTATTAATTATTTACAATCACTCTTCGTTTGCGATAGCTGAATTTTTATCAGTAACTATTTTTAAATTAATTGCCATGCCTTGGTCGTTTAACATCGTCATATTAAGCGTGTCTTTTTTTGCAAGTTTTGCTGATATTAATCCGTTAAAACTATTGTATGAAATATTCATTTCTTTTAAATTATTCATTTTCTCTATATCAAAAGGAACTTGGCCAATCAAATTATTATCAAACAAACTCAAATTTTGTAATGAATTTAGTTTTGCAATTTCTGAACTTAATTTACCCGATAATTTATTTGAATTTAATTGCAATACTTTTAATGATTTTGTTTTATATAGTTGGGATGGGATTTCTCCACTAATTTCATTATTGTATAATGATAAAACTTCTAATTTTTTTAAATTATTAATTGTTTTAGGCAATGAGCCAGATAATAAGTTCATAAACAATTCGATAGAAACTAAAGATGTTGCATTAGTTAATTCTCTCGGGATAGTTCCTGATATTTTGTTAAAAGACAAATTTAATTGTTCTAACATTTTTAGTTTACCAATACTAGCAGGAATAGAACCTGTAATGCCATTTTGAAATAAAACTAATGATTTTAAATGCTGTAGATTTGAAATTTCACTTGGAATTGATCCTGATAAATTGTTACTAGACAAATCTATTGCAACTACTCTATCATTTTGAATTTTTACACCATACCATAAAGAAACTGGTTTTTTTAAATCCCATTTATTTATCCACTGATTCCCATTAGTTGATTTGTTTAACTTTAGTAATGCTTGTTTTTCAGAAATGGATACTTCTGCGAAAGTTGTTAACGTTAGAAACATTACTAAAATGAGAGTAAAAATTGATTTCATAGTATCTATTATTTGATGAAGTAAAAATAGTAGAAAGTATCGTTTAAATACAAATAAAATCGATGAAATGCACAAAATAGTATAATTTTAATATTATTTTAATGTTTTTTCCTACAAATTATGCGTTTTCTTATTTAATATAAATTGTATATTTGATTTACTAATCAATAAACTATAAAACTATGAACATTAATTTTTTAGCCTTATTACTAGCTTCATTATCGTCGTTAGTTATTGGATTTATTTGGTACAATCCAAAAGTATTTGGAAATATTTGGATGAAAGAAGCTGGAATGACAGAAGAAAAAATGAAAGGATCCAACATGATTGTCATTTTTGCGATGTCGGTTTTTTATGCTTTTTTAATTTCTTTTCTTTTGCAAGTATTGGTAATTCATCAATATGGTGCATTTGGAATGATTGGCGGTGATGAAACTAAAGCATTACCATCGTACAATGCATTTATGACAGATTATCAAACTGCTTTTAGAACTTTTAAACATGGAGCACTTCACGGATTTATGACTGGATTGTTTTTTGCGCTACCCGTTATTGGAACGAACTCTCTTTACGAAAGAAGAAGTTGGAAATATGTACTTATTGCAGGAGGATACTGGATAGTTACGTGTACAATCATGGGAGGAATTATCTGTGCTATGAAATAATGTAGAGATCAAAGCAATAAATCTCATCTTGAAAGCAAATTAAGATGAGATTTTTTTATACCAATTCGTCAATGGCTTTTGCTAAATCAAAATCTTTATCGGTAACTCCGTCAGCATCATGAGTTGTCAATCGAATAGTTACTTTATTGTACACATTAAAAATTTCTGGATGATGATTTCTTTTTTCGGCTAAGATTCCAATTTGAACAATAAAACCTAATGCTTGTTTAAAATCTTTGAATTGAAATTTCTTTTCTATTGCATTTTCAATAAAACACCAATCATTTAAATTTTTCAATTCGGCTGTAATTTCTTCTTGAGTATATAACATCTTTTTTTTTATAAAATTAGTTAAATAAAGATCAAATGAGCTTTGTAAATTAAAATTATATATAAATTTGAACAAATCATTTAGTCATCTTGAATTCTCATTATTCTTTTAAAATATATTTTTCTTTTTTAGATCTTCCCGCTTCTTGGGATGAGTTGGCTACTAAAAACATATTTCTGACCAAACAATACCTTGAAATTCTCGAAAAATCGACGCCAACTAACATGGAATGTCATTTTATTGGATTGTATGAAAAGGAAGAATTAGTAGGAATTGCACTTTCACAATTTATTGATGCCAACCAAATAACATCTTTTGGTGATCGTGATAAGTGCATTAAAACCTTCGTAAGAAACTTTTTTTTTAAGAATTATTGTTCGTATGTTTTATTTATTGGCAATAATATGCTTACAGGACAAAATGCTTTTTCATTTTTGGATAAAGTTGGCACAAACGAAGCTATTGCTACTCTGAAAAATGTTGCTGATGTATTAAAAATTGAGTATAAAAAAAAAGGTAAAAAAATTCATATTACTACTTTTAAAGACTTTGAAACTAGCGACTTAATCTATTTTAAAAATATTAAATTTAAGGAGTTTTATCAATTTACAGTTCAACCCAATATGGTTTTTGATATTCAAGAAAATTGGAAATCTGAACACGATTATATTGCTGCTTTATCTAAAAAATACCGTGACCAATACAAACGTTCCCGAAATCGTGCTGAAGGAATTGAAAAAAGAAAACTAAATTTGGTAGATATTATTAAATTCGAGGAAACTATTTATAATTTGTATTTGCATGTAGCACAAAACTCTCCATTTAATACGTTCTTTTTAGCCAAAAATCATTTCCGTGTTTTTAAAGAAATTTTAAAAGATAAATTTCTTTTTTATGGCTATTTTCTTGATGATAAATTAATAGGATTCAACACGCTTATAAAAAACGGAGAAACAATCGACACTTATTTTTTAGGTTATGACGATGCCATTCAAAAAGAGAAAATGTTGTATTTAAATATGCTTTACGACATGATTGGTTACTCAATTAATAAAGGATTTAAAAAAATTGTTTTTGCTCGAACCGCTTTAGAGATTAAAAGTTCGGTTGGTGCAAAACCACAAAATATGTACGGATTTATTGAACATAGTAATGTTCTCTTAAATAAGAATATGTCGAGAATCTTTCAGTATTTAGAACCTGAAGCTAGTTGGAAAGAACGCAATCCGTTTAAGTAGCTTATTTTTTTCTTTCTTCTTTTCTAAATTGCAGAAAACTATAAATGGCCAATACAAATTCGCCAATAGTACCACAAATAAAAAGCAGTGAAGGTATTCCATCATACATTAAACTTATAATTCTACCAAAAGCCAAACCTAGCATAAAAAGAACGTTTGAAATAGTGGCTGCTTTCCAGTAATTGGGTTTGAATATTCCGATAATCCAAAAGCAAGCAAAAGCCAAATACAATCCCATTATGGCTTTAAAAACGTTGGCTTCGTCGATGGATTTGACTTGAATTTCGAAAAGATAATTCGGAAAAAATCCGTAAATAAATGCAATTGGAATAACAATACTTGCAGAAAGTATTAAATGCATTCTTAAAGAAATGTGTTTGGTTAGCATAGTTTCAAATTTACTAAAAAATTTCTTTTGAGAACGAATGCCCTAGCCCAGATTGCAGTGAAAAGATTTTTATGAAAATGGCTTAAAAATTATAGGGTTTCAAAGCGACCAAAGGAAGCTCTTGAAACCCTATTAAATTTTTGACTTTTGAATAAAAACTTGCAACGAAAAGCTGGAAAAGCTACAAATTATCAATCTCGCCTTGCACCACTTCCCATTCTTCGAGCAATTTGTCTAATTCGGCTTTTTTCTTGTTGTACGCCATAAAGAAAGACGCATCTTCTATGTGTTTGTCGTAGTTGGAAGCCAGCGCTTTGTCGTCGTTTTGAATGTCGTTTTCGAGTTGTTTGATCTGACTTTCGACTTTACTCAATCGGTTCTGCAACGACTTGTTTTTCTTTTGATCTTCGTACGATGCTTTTGAATTAGAAGCTGGTTCTTCTTTTTTTGCGATGTCTTTTTTCTCGACTTCACGCATGTTTTCGAGGTTGCGTTGCTCTAAGAAATAATTAATATCGCCAAGGTATTCTTTGATTTTTTGATCTTTAAATTCGTATACTAAATTAGACATTCCCTGTAAGAAATCTCTATCGTGCGACACCAAAAGTAAAGTTCCTTCGTATTTTTGAAGTGCTGCTTTTAGAACGTTTTTTGATTTTATATCCAAGTGATTGGTTGGCTCATCCATTACCAAAACATTAATCGGCTGCAACAATAATTTACACAATGCCAATCGGTTTCGTTCGCCACCAGAAAGCACTTTGACTTTCTTTTCGACATCGTCGCCGCGGAATAAAAACGAACCTAACATATCGCGCACTTTTGAGCGATTAGTATCAGTTGCAGCATCTTCCATAGTTCGCAATAAAGTAATTTCTCCATCCAAATATTCGGCTTGATTTTGTGCAAAATAACCCACTTGTACGTTGTGACCCATTTTGATTGAACCATCGTATTTAAATTCGTTGACAATGGCTTTCATAAAAGTCGATTTTCCTTGTCCGTTTTGACCGACAAAGGCAATTTTACTACCGCGTTCCACTAATAAAGAAATATTTTTTAAAACGGTATTATTCCCATATGCTTTGGTAACATGATCGGCTTCGATTACTACTTTTCCGGGCACTTTTGATACTGGAAACGAAATATTCATCACAGAATTATCGTCTTCATCGACTTCAATTCGTTCGACTTTATCTAATTTTTTTATCAGTGATTGTGCCATGGAAGCTTTGGATGCTTTGGCACGGAATTTCTCGATTAACTTCTCAGTTTCTTCAATTTTCTTTGCTTGATTTTTTTGCGTAGCTAATTGCTTTTCGCGAATTTCACCACGCAATTCCAAGTATTGTGAATACGGTTTATTAAAATCGTAGGCTTTTCCGAGTGAAATTTCGATGGTGCGATTGGTTACATTATCGAGAAACATTTTATCGTGAGAGACTATCACAACAACGCCTGGATAATTTCGTAAAAAACTTTCGAGCCAAATGATACTTTCGATATCGAGGTGATTGGTTGGCTCATCGAGCAGTAAAATGTCGTTGGCTTGTAATAATAATTTCGCTAATTCGATTCGCATTCGCCATCCTCCAGAAAACGTTTCGGTTAAATTATTAAACACTCCTCTTTTGAAACCTAAACCGAGTAGAATTTTTTCGGTATCGCCAACATAATTATAACCGCCGAGCAATTCGAATCGGTGTGTGTAATCGGATAAATCTTCTATAATTTGAGAATAGGCATCACTTTCATAATCGGTTCTGGTAACCAATTGATGGTTGATTTCTTCTAATTTTTTTTCAACAATTTTAATATCGGTAAACGCTTCATAAGCTTCTTCAAGAACAGTTCTTCCTTGTTCAAAATCGATATCTTGCCGAAGAAAACCAATTCGAACTTCTTTTTCGGTAGCGATACTTCCCGAATCGGGTTTGATATCGCCCGCTAGAATTTTAAGCATGGTTGATTTTCCGGCACCGTTTTTCCCGACTAGTCCGACTCTGTCTCCAGATCCCATTCTAAAAGTGACTTCTTCAAATAAATAAGTTCCGCCAAAAGAAACCGACAAGTTGTGTATATTAAGCATAATTAATTGTGACAATATTTACATTCTAAAAAAGACATTGCGTTACCTTTGTAAAAAATTTTTGCAAATGTTAAAAAAAGGAAGCACATTAAATAGTATTTTAACAGGAAGTTGTCCAAAATGTCAAGAAGAAAGTATGTATGTGGTAAAAAACCCTTATTTATTGAAGACTTTATACAAAATGAACCAAACTTGTAGTCATTGCCATACACGATATGAAATAGAGCCTTCGTTTTTTTATGGTGCGATGTATGTGAGTTATGGCGTTTCGATTGCGTTTGGAGTGGCGTTTTTTATTATTTCGTACTATTTTTTACAAACTACAGCAAAAACTGCAATGGTCATTTTAATTGTTGGAATAATTTCTTTAATGCCTGTAATTGCTCGATTATCTAGAAATATATACATCAATATGTTTATTCATTTTGATGCGAATTGGAAGCAAAATTCTTGAATCGATTGATATTTACGTAAGGATTTAACTCGGTTCCATTTTCGATATGTTCAAAAAGCATTTTTGCCATGGCTGGAGCTAACATTACACCGCGAGTTCCAAGGCCATTAAGTAAGTACATGTTTTTGTGAGTTGGATGTGAACCCAACATGGTCCTTCTGTCTTTAACTGTAGGACGTATTCCTGCTAAATGATCAATTATTTCAAAATCACATTGAATTAATTCTTTCAAATCTGTAATCAATTCTTCTTTAGCAGATTGCGTAGGCGTGTTGGTTTTTTCCTCCCAATTATAGGTAGCTCCCACTTTATAAATATCATTTTCTAAAGGAATAATAAAAATTCCTGTTTTAACAACAACATCTAAATTCAAATTTGGTGCTTTTATGAGCAGTAACTCTCCTTTGGCTCCATCAAGTGGTAAAGTAGAAAAAAACGGATTTAAAAGCATTCCGTAACCTTCTGCGAAGACAATTTGTTTGGCAGTTATGCTTTTATATTGTATTGAATCACAATTGTGTATTAAATAACCGTATTCGAAAGTTTCTTCTAGATATGAATCTATTGATATTAAATAATTTTTATAGGATGCCAACAGTAAAGACGTATCGACAAAACCAGAATACAATACTTCGCCGAAACCTAAAGGGGAAGCAATCGCATCGTATTTTTTTGTGATGAGTTTGGAAGAAAGAAAATCGGCGAGATTAGGTTTATCGGAAGCGGCAAACCAATTGTTTTGTTCTTCGATGGAATAAAATTTTCGTAAAAGTGGTATTTGATAATCTAACTTGACATTAAGTTTTGTTTCTAGTTTGGCATAGAAATCATACAACAATTCGATTTGTTCTTTGGCTTGCCAGACTTCGGTAAAGCGTTTTAATATTACTGGATTGTATAATCCGGCGGCAACTTTTGATGAATTTTGAGATTGATCATTAATAACTAAAACTGTTTTATTGTTTTGCAAAGCAGTTTCGGCAAAAGCAATTCCGGCTAATCCACATCCGACAATAATATAATCTAACATTTAAATTTAAGGAATAAGCCCTTCGATAAGCTCAGGGTGACAATAGTGTTAAAAAAAAACTCCTACCAAAGGTAAGAGTTTTTTTATTTTAAAGAAAGCTACTTTTAGTAGTTCCACATGTCTTGTTCAAAATTTCGAATCTTTTCTTTAACGCGTTCTGATTCTAGTAATTGCAATTGCGCATTGTCTTTCATGTAATCGTCAATTGTTCTATCTCCGTAAACATTTTCTTCTTTGTATATCAAACCATTAAATCGCCTTGAATTTAAAAGATGGTCAAAAGTAATTGGCATTGCCGAATTTTTATCATTGAAAGCTTTTGCTTCATGAAGCACATCACGAATTGAAGGGAAAAATACCCAAAACAATTCGATAGCATCCGTGTTTCCTTTTGCTTTATCTCTTGCTTCAGTAGCAATCGGGCAAATAGCAAGAAGTCTGTATTTTAATTCACTTTGACGTTTGTCAAAATACCAAAACCCTTTTACTCTATAACCAGAAACATCGCCAGCACTTAAAATAGTTTCGTTTATAAACTCTGGAGCTAAAACTTTTGCACCTGATTTATAATCATCGTAATAATTATTAAACTCATCTATACCGGCTTGAGTAGTATCTTTATATTTAAATACAGCCTCAACATCGGTTAATGTTTTTTTAGAATTAAAATAATCATCACCATACACTTCAGTAATTTCACCCGATTTCATTCCGTTTAAAAGAACTTGAAATAACGATCTTCTTTCTTTACCTACAAAGGCAGTATCAACAGGATAATACAAAGGAAAATTAATTCTTTCATCAAGATCAATTAACTCCCAAACTGTTTTTCCCATTAAAACGTCTCTATCATGAACGTATCCATAAGGAAGTGGTTTATCGTTATCGGCTTCTAATTGCGCCGCTGATTTTAAACCAATTTCATCTGGAATTTTAGCATTCAATAAATTGTATTGTGCTTGAGAAGTAAAACTTCCCGCCAAAACTAAAACAACGAATATTAAGTTTTTCAATTTCATATTTTCTATTCTAAGTTAGGTAAGTAGGTTAATAACGATTAACTTAAACTATTATTGTATTTCGTAAATTGCTATTGCCGCTGTTTTTGTGGCAATACCTGTTCCAACAACTTTTGTTTTAATATCAGAAATCGTAATTTGATCACCCGCTTTAGCTCTTCCTAAAGCAGCTTTACATCTTCCATCTACTTTATTTCCGTTAACAACTATAGAAGCTTGTCCAGGAACTTTTAATGCAAACTGTACCACTTGGAAATCCAAATCGTATAAAAAGTCTGGTAATAAAGCTCCAATAGTAGAAACTTCTAAACGTCCTTTAGCGCCTTTTTGAACACCTGGAGTTCCTCCAATAGTTCCTTGTGGAGCTGGAATATTTTTAATTCTAAATACTTTTTTATCAGAAACATTAGATCCATCAGGTAATTTACCTGTAACACTAACTGTTACATCAGTACCTGAACCAGGACTCATATTGTATGCACCCGGTTTTCCAGCTTTAGATAAACCAGCACCAGAAGCATTTACATTATTATCTGAAATACCAGCAAATGAAATGGTCATTGGGTTAGGTAAACCTCTATAAACCACATTCATTTTATCAGCAGAAATATTTGCAGAATTTGGTTTAGGAACTACAACATAATTTCCTTTAATTGGCAAACTAACTATTTTACCACCTTCATCAAAGTTGAAAGTTCCAGTAATATCATGCTCACCAACAGAACCAGCACCGAAAGAAAATTCAGCTTGCCCTGCAGTTGCTTTTACAGAAACGCCATTAACAATAACTGATTTCGCAACCAAATCTGGATCAAATTTACCCAATATTATTTTTCCTTTAACTGCTTCTCCTTGGAAGAAAGCCGATTTTTCAGGAACAACAATTGGTTGGTATTTTGTTAATGAAGCAGCAGATATCAAACTAGTTTGAAACATACCAGCGATAATATCACTTTCTGTTGTTTTTATATCAGCTTGAAGCTGTGACAATTTTGTAATAGAAGCAATTAACGGAAATCCATGATAATTATAATCTATCCAATCGATAGTTGTTCCAGCATTTTTAGATTTAACAGGTTTAGTTGCAAACCTGCCTTCTATCTTTTTCATCTCATCTTCAGCTATAGCGCTTCCACCAATTTGCTTAATTTTAGTTGAATAATCTTGAATTTTATTTATAAATTCTTGTCCTTCTTTGGAAACTTTGTCGCCTTTAAAAAACAAGTCGTCAAAAAACTCTCCTTTATCCATTTTTTCGTAAATACCTTCTTCGTTCATATCGAATTTAGCAGATGATTTGGTTTTCAAATCTTCAATGTAGGCATAGAAATCTTTTGATAAAGCCCTGATTTTTTCAACCTTAATTTTTTTGTCACCATATTGCTTTCCTTGCTCTGAAGCTTTTTGAGCTAATTGAGCGAACGCATCGTCATTGCGCGCAGTTGTAAGCGCATTTGATTCTACAATTTTTTTATTCAAAATACCAAAAGCCGATAATACTTCTTTTGACATATTTAATGCTAACATCGCGATGAATACCAAGTACATTAGGTTAATCATCTTCTGTCTAGGGGTTAATTTTCCTCCTGCCATTTTTTCTAATTAGTTTAGTTTAAAATTTTGTTTAATAATAAATTTAGTTTAAAACTAATTATCCTTTGTTGCTCATTGCAGAAAGCATACCACCATAAACATTATTCAACGTTGAAAGGTTTGATGTTAATGACTGCATTTGATCTTTTAATTTTAAGTTGTTCTCGGCAACTTCGTTGTTGATTTGTGCACTTCTTTCAGCACTTTGAACTTGAACAGAATATAAACTGTTTAAAGTTTCTAAATGAGAAGAAGCTTTGGTCATTTCTTCTGAATATTTTTTAGTTGAAGCAACAGCGTCTACAGTTGGAGAAATTGCTTTTGCAGCTCCCTCAAAATTTTTGATACTATCTCCTAAACTTGACATTAAAGCGCCGTCAATTTTTGCTTCTTTCAACATTGCATCTAATTTTTGAGACAAAAGACCTTGCACATCTTCTGGAGTATCTTTTTTTGCTTTTTGTTTTGCTTCTCCTCCAGCTAATTCTGGGTATACCAAAGACCAATCTAATTCGCTATCAACATCTTCAAATGCCGATAAGGCAAAAATAATTGCTTCTGTAACAAGACCAATTGTAAGCATAACGTTACCGGTTAATGGTCCAAGTTCAAAGTGTATAATTTTGAATAATGCACCTATGATTACAACTGCTGCTCCCATTCCGTATGCAAAATTCATTGCTTTTTTGCTTAATAATGCCATAATAATAATAAATTTAGTTAGTTAGTTAAGTTAATTTTAGTTAGTTAATTTTATAATTTTACAGTTTTTTTACCGTTTCCTGTTGTTTGTGTTCCCATGTAATCTTGTACTGTTCTGAAACCAATATAACTGCGCGCTGTATCTTGGTATTCAAAATCTCGAGTGCTAACTTGTAGAAAATAAGAAACATCTTTCCAAGAACCTCCTCTTACTACTTTACGTTTGTTCGATTTATCGGAAACATTTGGATTCATTGATGACACATATTCATAGGATGAAGCATCGTAAGAAGAATCTGTCCATTCCGATACATTTCCTGCCATATTATACAAGTGATAACCATTTGGATCATACGACTTAGCTTCTACAGTATACAAAGATTGGTCAGCAGCATAATCACCTCTATTCGGTTTAAAGTTTGCCATAAAACAACCTCTATCATTTTTAGTATATGGACCGCCCCAAGGAAAAGTTGCTGATTGTAAACCACCTCTTGCAGCATATTCCCATTCAGCTTCGGTTGGTAAACGAAATGTATTTACTAAATCTCTTCCAGATTTTCCACCTTTTTTCTTAGATTTAATGTACCCATTTTTATTTAATGTTCTCCATGCACAAAAAGCTTTTGCTTGTTTCCATGAAACACCAACTACTGGATAATCACCATAAGCTTGATGCCAAAAGTAATCATTGTGCATTGGCTCATTATACGAATAAGCAAAATCTTTAATCCATACAGTTGTATCTGGATATATTGCAGTTTGCTCTGTTACAATGAAACTTGAACGTTTTCCTGTTTTAGCTTTTGCAGCTTTTTCAATATCCATCCAAGAAAAACGGAATTTCAATTTATTAACATCAATTGTTCTTAATCCGTTGAATGATTCTGCCTGCGGTAAATACATTGTATCCATAACCTCAACATAATATTCATCTGGATATTTTTTGGTGTCTGTTATTAACTTAATCTTTTTATTTAGTCTTCTACCAGCATAAGGATCATCGTCAGTACCAACACTGTAATAGTTTTCATACATGTATTTATCGTAAGGAGTCATTTTTGCAGGATCTTGATCATTAAAAGCAAAATCTCCAA
Organism: Flavobacteriales bacterium; assembly: GCA_031408335.1. Lineage (GTDB taxonomy): Bacteria > Bacteroidota > Bacteroidia > Flavobacteriales > Flavobacteriaceae > Flavobacterium. The sequence continues at coordinate 15,059 of JANNWH010000021.1, forward strand.
TACTACCCGCATTTTTAGCACCTTTACCTGAACCTGGCTTAATACCAACTTCATCTGCAAGAATTGCTAATCTCACTCTAATAATAGAATCTTTAACCCACACAATAAATTGTCGGTATTCACTATTAGTAATCTCTGTTTCATCCATATAAAATGATCTTACAGTGACTGTTTTAGTTGGCGAATCTTGAACATTAGCTAAATCATCATCTGATTTACCCATAATGTATGCTCCACCTGGAACTAAAGTCATTCCGTAAGGCTTTTCAGGATGCCATTTTTTACCTTTAACTCCTACTAATTCTCCTTTATCTCCAGTCTTACCACAGCTTGCTAAAAGAGTTAATACAGATGCAAATGTTATGAACTTCTTCATATAAATTTGGGTTAATTATTTAATCTTGTTTTGAGGGCGTAAACCTATTTATAATTTTCGAAAAAAACAATTTTTTACTTCTAAAAAATATTAATTTCTATACAAACCTACAATTTAAATTTTAGCTAAAAATAAATTTAATCGATAAAATGCGGAAAAAATCGATAAAATGCACTTTTAATTATTTTTTGTAATCTTTAAATTACAAATATAGAAACTTATTAATACTTATTAATACTTATTTCAAAAAATCTATAAAATGTTTTTTCGTTGTGCTTTCCACCATCTTTGCGGGAAATCTTGATTACATGCAGCCAAGTAATCGTCATTTGTACAAGGTAATAACGTGTTCTTTTTTAATTTATTGTTGGCGTTATTAAAAAAAGGAATTTCTATCCACCATCTTTCTGTTAAGTTACTTTTATAAAATATGATTTCGTTTTCTTCAAAAGGAACAATATATTTGATATACTCCTTTTTACTTCCGAATGGATATTCATTTGAACGGAAATGAATTCCTTCTACAAAATACCATATTATTTGGGAAATCAATTTTGATTCTTGTTCAGAACTAGAATGATTGAACAATCCTAAACAAGACGTTTTATCACTAATTCCGGCATATCTTGAGAGCGAACAAATTTCTTTTCCACTAAACCCATTTGGCAAAAAAACATTAAAATTTCCACTATCTGATGATTTTACCGATGTCATATCGAAACTTACTATATCGGCATCTCTAAAAACAGGTTCTGCAATTTCAATATTGTTACAAACTTCACCTAATCGATAGGCATCAAAAAATAATTTTTCAATTAAATCTATTTCTTCTTGCGAGTTAAAATAAGTTTGATAACCAATATTGCTGTAATTAAACAAATTGTTTGGTTGCTCAACAATTATCTTAGATAAATAGGAATCTGATAATAAACTATTCTCTTTCTTAACAATATCTAGTTTAGAATCTATGGCAACTAAATTCACCATTTGTTCTAAAGTATCGTATGCTCTGTAAAGTGAATAAGTTATATCTTGAGAACCTCCTATTACAATTGGGATTACTTTTTTCTTAAGCAATGAAGCTACTATATTTTGTACTGCAAAGTAAGTGTCATCTAATGAGTTACCTGGTAAAACATTTCCTAAATCTGCAATAGATTTAAACCAATTACCGGGAAATAACGAATATAATTCTTTTCTAATATAATTTAGATTGACTTCTTCTTGACTTTTATCTTGTCCTCTATTTTCTAAAACTCCAATAATAGCAATACTAATTTTTTCTGTAGCTGGAAAATCATTGACGGTATGAAAAACCACTTTACTTCCTAAATGCTGTGAAGAAAGTTGTTGAACAAAATCGATGATTTCTTTAGTAACAGGTTCTAGAAAATCAAATTCCATGTATTATTTCTTTTTTGAAGTTGCCTTTTTAACTGCTGTTTTTTTGGCAGCTTTTGCAGGAGTTTTCTTTTCTATCATTTCTTGAACTTGCTCTAAAGTAAGTTTTGAAGCATCAATATCTTTATTCAATTCGATTTTAATCTTTCCTTTCGTAATGATTGATCTTCCCCAACGTGCCTTTTCTACTTTTATACCTTCTTCTTTCCAATGATGAATTACTTTATCGATCTCTTTTTGTTGTTTATCTTCAATTAATTCATTTAAATCGGATATCGATAAATTATCGAAATTGTATTTCTTACTTACATTGATAAACATGCTATTCCATTTAATAAATGGTCCAAATCGACCAACACCTTTTTGAATTGGAAGATTATCATACATTCCAATTGGAGCATCTGCTTGCGCTTTCTCATTAATCAAGCCTTGAGCAATATCCATTGTAACATCCATTGGATCCATTCCTTTTGGCAACGAAATAAATTGTTTTCCAAAACGGACATAAGGTCCAAAACGACCATTATTGACTTCTAATTCTTCACCTTGATATGTTCCTAACGATTTTGGAAGTAAAAACAAATTCAATACTTCTTCTAAAGTAATGTTTCCAATATTTTGATCTTGCCCTAAACTTGCAAATTGTTTATTTTCATCTTCAAAATCTCCTATTTGAGCCATTGCGCCATATTTTCCTAGACGAACAGAAACTTGTTTGCCTGTTTTTGGATCTTTTCCTAAAATTCGTTCGCCACTTTCTCTCTCTGCATTTTTTTCGACATCAACGACTCTTGGATGAAAATGCGAATAAAAATCGTTCATCATTTTTGCCCAATCAACATTTCCTTCGGCAATTTCATCAAAATCTTGTTCAACTTTTGCTGTGAAATTATAATCTAAGATGGTTTCAAAGTTTTTCACTAAGAAATCATTTACAATAATTCCGATATCTGTTGGAACTAATTTCCCTTTATCAGAACCTACATTCTCTGTTAAAATTTGCGATTTTACTTCCGAATTTCTTAAAACAATTTGGTTGTATTTACGTTCTTGACCTTCAAAATTACCTTTTTCAACATAGGTACGAGCGATAATTGTAGAAATGGTTGGCGCATAAGTTGAAGGACGACCAATTCCTAGTTCTTCTAATTTTTTTACTAAAGAGGCTTCTGTATAACGACTTGGAGGACGCGAAAATCGTTCGGTTGCCGTGATGTAATTATTCGTTAGTTTTTCATTGACTTTTAATGCAGGTAACAAACCTTCTTGTTCGTCATCATCTTCATCATTTCCCTCTAAATAGACTTTCAAGAATCCTTCAAATTTAATTACTTCTCCAGTTGCAGAAAAAGTTTCGGTATAATTATTGGCTTTTATTTTAACATTAGTTCTTTCTAGTTCAGCATCGCTCATTTGTGATGCTAAAGTTCGTTTCCAAATTAATTCATACAAACGAGCTTGATCCCTTTCGACATTTACCGAATGCTTTGACATATCTGTAGGACGAATGGCTTCGTGTGCTTCTTGTGCGCCTTTGCTTTTGGTAGTAAAACTCCTAGGTTTGCTATACTCTTTCCCGTAATAACTAGAAATTTCTGCTTGAGCTGCTCCCATTGCTTCTTGGGAAAGATTTACACTGTCGGTTCTCATATAAGTGATCAATCCAGCTTCATACAAACGTTGTGCAATTTGCATTGTAATTCCAACCGGAAGATATAATTTTCTGGCAGCTTCTTGTTGTAATGTGGAAGTTGTAAATGGTGCTGCTGGCGATTTTTTGGTAGGTTTGGTTTCTAAATCGCCTACTTTATAGTTTGAGCCAATATTTTTAGTTAAAAAATCTTCTGCTTCTTTTTTAGTTCCGAAATTCTTTGGCAATTTGGCTTTGAAGGTTTTTCCTGCTTCGTTAGTAAATTCGGCTATTATACTATAGGATGCATCCGAATTGTGATTTTGAATTTCTCGCTCTCTTTCTACTATTAAACGTACCGAAACCGATTGAACGCGACCTGCTGATAAACCACCTTTGACTTTTTTCCACAAAACTGGCGACAATTCATAACCAACTAATCGGTCTAAAACTCTACGAGCTTGTTGTGCATTTACTAAATTGTAATCGATTCCACGTGGATTTTCGATTGCTTTTTGGATGGCTGTTTTAGTAATTTCGTGAAAAACAATTCGTTTTGTTTTATTTGGATCGAGTTTTAATTCTTCCGATAAATGCCAAGAAATAGCTTCTCCTTCTCGATCCTCATCGGAAGCTAACCAAACCATTTCGGCGTTTTTAGCAAATCCTTTAAGTTTTGCAACCAATGCTTTTTTGTCGGCTGAAACTTCGTATTTGGGTTTGAATCCGTTTTCGACATCGACACCAATTTCTTTGGAAGGCAAATCGGCAATGTGACCATAACTTGATTCTACTTGGTAATCTGGACCAAGAAACTTTTCGATGGTTTTTGCTTTTGCTGGTGACTCTACTATTACTAAATTCTTTGCCATTTTGGATTTTATTTATTGGGCAAAAGTATTTAATTTTTTTAGATTTTGAGTTTTTGATGATTTATTTAATTTGTTATACATAGTTTCACAAAGAATTCACATAAACACACAGAGCCAATTTTTGCCCAGATTAAAGTGAAAAGCCCAGAGTAAAATAAGTAAAAGTTTGTTGTTTTAAAAAAGCGACTGAAGGAAGCTATTATTAAAACCATAAAAACTTTACTTATTTTGTGGGGACTTGAAACGAAAAGCTGGAATAGCTTCAAATTAAAAATTTGTTAAACATTGTCTGCCATCTTGTCAGATATTATCTTTTAGTATTATCTTTGTATCCCGATTCCGAAGTTTCTGAACGGGACGATTGAATAGAAGAATAGTTAGCTACTGAAATAAATTCAGCATGAATGGAAAAAGAAATTGATGAAAAACTCCAAGGACAAAGTTTGGTTCTTGAACATAAACCAGAAAACACTAAAAAACTTTACATAGAAAGTTATGGTTGTGCTATGAATTTTTCGGATAGTGAAATTGTAGCTTCTATACTTACTAGCGAAGGTTATAATACTACTCAAATTTTAGAAGAAGCCGATTTAGTTTTAGTAAACACCTGCTCAATAAGAGATAAAGCGGAACAAACCGTTAGAAAACGTTTGGAAAAATACAATGCTGTAAAACGTATCAATCCGAAGATGAAAGTGGGCGTTTTAGGTTGTATGGCTGAACGTTTAAAAGAGAAGTTTTTGGATGAAGAAAAAATTGTTGATTTGGTTGTTGGTCCCGATGCTTACAAAGATTTACCCAATTTACTTGCCGAAGTTGAAGATGGACGCGATGCCATAAACGTAATTTTATCAAAAGAAGAAACCTATGGTGATATATCGCCTGTTCGTTTAAACAGCAATGGTGTTTCTGCCTTTGTATCGATTACTCGTGGTTGTGATAATATGTGTACTTTTTGTGTTGTGCCTTTTACTCGTGGACGAGAAAGAAGCCGAGAACCACAAAGTATTATGACCGAAATTCAAAATTTATGGGATTCTGGTTACAAAGAAATTACACTTTTAGGTCAAAATGTCGACAGTTATCTTTGGTATGGCGGTGGATTAAAAAAAGATTTTGATAAAGCGTCGGAAATGCAAGTCGCTACAGCAGTAAAATTTGAACATTTGTTAGAAATGGCAGCTGTTGGTTTCCCGAAAATGCGAATTCGTTTTTCGACATCTAATCCACAAGACATGCACGAAGAAGTCTTGCACATTATCACAAAATATCCAAATGTTTGTAAGCACATTCATTTACCAGTTCAATCAGGAAGTGATCGAATATTAAAAGAAATGAATCGTTTACACACACGTGAACAATACATGGCATTGATAGATAGAATAAAAAGCATCATTCCGAATGTATGTGTCACTCAAGATATGATTGCTGGTTTTCCAACAGAAACCGAACAAGACCACCAAGATACTTTGAGTTTAATGGAGTATGTGAAATATAGTTTTGGTTATATGTATTCGTATTCAGAGCGTCCAGGAACTTTAGCTGGAAGAAAAATGAAAGATGATGTTACTGAAGAAACTAAGGCAAGACGTTTGCAAGAAATTGTCGATTTACAACGCATTCATAGCGGATTTAGAACACAAGAATTTTTAGGACAAACGGTTGAAGTTTTGGTTGATAAAACCTCTAAAAAATCGGAAAACGACTTGTCGGGAAAAAATTCTCAAAGTATAACCGTTGTTTTTCCGAAAGAAAATTATAAAATTGGTGATTTTGTGAAGGTAAAAATTACCAATTGCACAAGTGGAACTTTAATAGGCGAAGCGATTGGTTATGGTGAAATGAATTAAAGTTAGCCAAGAATTTCACGAATTTAAAAATAAACGCCATATGGAATTATATAAGCAAGAAGAATATTATAATAATCGGATTATGTATGGAAGTTCATAGAGAACTAGGTGGCGGCCTTTTAGAAGCCGTTTATAAAGAAGCTCTTGAAATTGAATTTAATATTCATAACATTCCTTTCGAAAGAGAAAAAGAATTTATAATTGATTATAAAGGGCAAAAATTAAAAAAGAAGTTTTATGCCGATTTTGTGGTTTATGATAAAATTATATTAGAAGTAAAAGCAATAAAGTTATTAATAGATGAGAACGTTGTACAAACTTTAAATTACATGAACATAACAAAAAGCGGATTAGGAATCCTTGCCAATTTCTCACAAAAATCTTTACAACACAAAAGAATAGTTGTTTAATAATTAGAAATAAATAATTCGTGCCAATTCTTGTAATTCGTGGCTAAAAAAATATGGAATCAATACAAAACATAAAACAACGATTTGAAATTATTGGAAACGATCCAAAACTCAATCGTGCAGTAGAAAAAGCGATTCAGGTTGCTCCTACTGATATTTCGGTATTAGTAACAGGTGAAAGTGGTGTTGGAAAAGAAAGTATTCCTAAAATAATTCATTCGCTTTCGCATCGAAAACACGGAAAATACATTGCTGTAAACTGTGGTGCAATTCCAGAAGGAACTATAGACAGTGAGCTTTTTGGACACGAAAAAGGTTCTTTTACTGGCGCAACTGGTGCTCGTGATGGATATTTTGAAGTTGCCGATGGCGGAACTATTTTTTTAGATGAAGTTGGCGAATTGCCATTAACTACTCAAGTTCGATTATTACGCGTTTTAGAAAATGGCGAGTTTATTAAAGTCGGCTCTTCTCAGGTTTTAAAAACTAATGTCCGAATTGTTGCAGCAACCAACGTTAACATGTTTGATGCTATCGAAAAAGGGAAATTTAGAGAAGATTTGTATTATCGATTAAGCACAGTTGAAATAGGTTTGCCTCCGCTACGGGAACGCAAAGATGATATTCATTTATTGTTCAGAAAATTTGCTTCCGATTTTGCTCACAAATACAAAATGCCAGCAATAAAACTAAATGACGATGCTGTAAAATATCTTTTAAATTATCGTTGGAGTGGAAACATTCGTCAATTGCGAAATGCAGCCGAACAAATTTCGGTATTGGAAACCAAACGCGATATTTCGTTATCAACTTTAATGTCTTATTTGCCACAAGAAGGAAGCAATTTACCATCTGTAATTAAAGATAAAAAGAATGATACTGATTTTTCTACCGAAAGAGACATTTTATACAAAGTGCTTTTTGACATGAAAAGTGATTTGAATGATTTGAAAAAACTCACTTTAGAGTTAATGAAAAATGGTGTTTCTAAAGTGCAAGACATCAATCCGAATTTAATTAAAAAAATATACGGACAACAAGAAGACACAGAAACAGCTTTTGAAGAAGAACCAAGAATGAACGTTATTCCAAATCAAAACAATGACGTACAAGAAGAATTTGATGATGAAGAAGACGACAACAACTATCTTTTTGCTGAAACTGTGGAAGAAGAAGAAGTGCTTAAATTAGAACAAAAAGAAATTGAACTCATCAAAAAGTCGTTGGAACGCAATAAAGGAAAACGTAAAGCCGCAGCTGACGAATTGGGAATATCGGAGCGAACATTATACCGGAAAATTAAACAATTTGATTTGTAATTCAATTGATAATTAGAAAACAATATCTTTGGCCTTTTATAGTAAAACATGAAATACATTATATACATTGTAATCACAATCATTGCTTTAAGTTTTAATAGTTGTTCTGTGTATAACTTTACTGGAACTGGAAAAATCAATGCCAAAACTTTTCAAGTCAATTATTTTCAAAATAATGCGGAATTAATTGAACCTGGAATAGAACGTACATTTACTCTAGAATTGCAAGATATCATCCAAAATCAAACCAATTTAAATTTAGTGAATTCGGGTGGCGATTTGGTTTACGAAGGTGAAATAGTCGAATACAGAATTTCTCCAATGACAGCAACTGCCGATCAAAGAGCTGCACAAAACCGATTAAGCGTTTCGGTTATGGTTCGCTTTTCTAATAAAAATAAAGAAGCCGATGATTTCGAAAAACGTTTCTCTTTCTTCTACGATTATGAAGGAGACGCTCAACTTATTGGTTCAAAACTTACTACTGCTTTAGAGGTGGTTTTTGAACGAATTACACAAGATATTTTTAACGAATCATTAGCAAAATGGTAAAAAAGTGCTCAGTATTCAGTTGGCAGTTTAATTTGTACTTTTAAACGCTAAATATAAAATTGAACACTGAACACTGAACACTGAACACTGAACACTGAACACTGAACACTGAACACTGAAAATGAACCCAACCGATTACACATACTTAATCAACAAACCCGACGCCATCAATGAGCGACACAACATTGATTTGGAAAAAATTATCGAAGAGTTTCCTTATTTTCAAAGTGCTAGAATTTTGAGATTAAAACATTTGTACAATCAAGATAGTTTTAAATACAATTTCGCTTTAAAAGTTGCTGCTGCATTTACTACTGATAGAAGTGTGCTTTTTGATTTTATTACTTCCAACTCTTTTGTAACTGTTCAAAACGGATTATATGATCAAAAAGTTGCCGAACTTTTAAACATTAATGTTGTAGAAAGCGAACATATAATTCAAGAAACTCAAATAAATTCGTTAGAAGAATCAATTAAATCATCTATTAAAAAAGCTATTGGCTCATCTAATGAATTATCTGAAGATAAATTGGAAATCGGGAAACCAATAGAATTTTCTGTAAATGAAAAACATTCTTTTCAAGAATGGTTACAGTTATCACGTTTAAAACCTATTGAAAGAAAAGAAACTTCATTTGAGGAAAAAAGAAAGAAAAAACTAGCCATTATTGATAAATTTATTGATTCCAATCCCAAAATTCCGGCGATAAATAAAGACAATTTTACTTTAATTCCTGAACCTGTTTTTGAAGATAAAACGTATTTAATGACCGAAACTTTGGCAAAAGTATATTTGGAACAAAAAAAATATACCAAAGCAATACAAGCTTATGAAATTTTAATTTTGAAATATCCAGAAAAAAGTAGTTTCTTTGCACACCGAATTTTAGATATAAAAAATTTACAACAAAACAATAATAGTTAAACAATGAGTACATTTTCAATTTTTTTAGTATTAATAACAATAGTTTGTTTCTTATTAATAATCGTAATTATGGTGCAAAATCCTAAAGGTGGTGGTTTATCTTCATCAATTGGTGGTACACAAATGCTGGGCGGAGTTCAAAAAACAAGTGACTTTTTAGATAAAAGTACTTGGACATTAGCAACTTTATTAATCGTTTTAGTTTTACTTTCTAGTTTAAGTTTTTCAGGAAGCTTAAATGACAATGGTTCAAAAGTTTTTGATGATACTACCAAAGCTCCAGCTAAAACAGAAGCTCCAGCCAAATCAACTGATAAAACTCCAAGCAATACAACTACTGCAACTAAACCAGCAGCAACACCAGAGAAAAAATAATTTTTTTTGATATACAATTTAAATCCCGAGTCACATCGGGATTTTTTTTAATCTGAACTCGTTTCAGATTCTTTTCTTAATCTGTAGCGAAAGGCTTGGGTTTTATTGGTAGTCCTTTTTCCTGCCTTTCATTCTATCTTTGTCTCGTTAAAAAACGATCCAAAGGATGCCATTTCAGTCAGGGCTAAAAACCAAACGTCATACCTTTTGCAAACATTTCCTGCCTTCGCTGAAAATTTGTCAGTTTTACCCAATTGGCATAATTTCTGACTACTAGAATTCATCTTACAAACATAAAAACTTAAATACACAAACATGGCATTAACTATAAAACCGCTTTCAGACAGAGTTATCATTGAACCTGCTGCTGCAGAAACGCAAACAGCATCCGGAATCATAATTCCTGACACAGCAAAAGAAAAACCTCAGAAAGGAACTGTTGTAGCCGTTGGTAGCGGAAAAAAAGACGAACCAATGACGGTTAAAATTGGAAACACTGTTCTTTACGGAAAATACGCTGGAACCGAATTAAAATTTGAAGGCAAAGATTATTTGATAATGCGTGAGGAAGACATCTTAGCGATAATTTAAAAAGTACAAAGTAAAAAGAAACGTTTAACTAATAAATGAGGAAGGGATTGCTTCGTTCCTCGCAATGACAAAAATGGCAAAAGACATAAAATTTGATATTGAAGCACGTGACGGATTAAAACGTGGCGTTGATGCATTAGCAAACGCAGTAAAAGTAACCCTTGGACCAAAAGGTCGTAATGTAATTATCGGGAAATCATTCGGTGGACCAACAGTTACAAAAGATGGTGTTACCGTTGCTAAAGAAATAGAATTGAAAGATCCATTAGAAAATATGGGCGCTCAAATGGTAAAAGAAGTAGCTTCTAAAACCAACGATTTAGCTGGTGACGGAACTACAACTGCCACAGTGTTAGCACAAGCAATCGTAAAAGAAGGATTGAAAAACGTAGCTGCTGGTGCCAATCCAATGGATTTAAAACGTGGAATTGACAAAGCAGTTGAAGCAATTGTAGCCGATTTAACCAAACAAGCTAAAGTAGTTGGAAGCGATTCTGAAAAAATTAAACAAATTGCTTCTATTTCGGCTAATAACGATGAAGTAATTGGCGATTTAATTGCTACTGCTTTTGGAAAAGTTGGAAAAGAAGGTGTTATTACTGTAGAAGAAGCCAAAGGAACTGATACTTATGTTGATGTAGTTGAAGGAATGCAATTTGACAGAGGTTATTTATCTCCTTATTTTGTTACCAATCCTGAAAAAATGAATGTAGAATTGGAAAATCCATACATTCTTTTATACGATAAAAAAGTATCTTCTTTAAAAGAATTACTTCCAGTTTTAGAACCTGTAGCACAATCGGGGAAACCATTATTAATTATTGCCGAAGATGTTGATGGCGAGGCTTTATCAACCTTAGTAGTAAATAAATTACGTGGTGCGTTAAAAATTGCCGCTGTAAAAGCACCAGGTTTTGGAGACAGAAGAAAAGCAATGTTAGAAGATATTGCTATATTAACTGGAGGAACTGTAATTGCTGAAGAAAGTGGTTATACTCTAGAAAATGCTACTTTGGAAATGTTAGGAACTGCAGAAAAAATCGTAATCGATAAAGACAATACAACTTTAGTTAATGGTGCTGGAAATGCCGATTTAATCAAAAATAGAGTCAACCAAATTAAAAGTCAAATGGAAACTACGACTTCTGATTACGACAAAGAAAAATTGCAAGAACGATTGGCTAAATTAGCTGGAGGAGTTGCCGTTTTATATGTTGGAGCTGCTTCAGAAGTAGAAATGAAAGAGAAAAAAGACCGTGTTGACGATGCATTACATGCTACTCGTGCTGCCGTCGAAGAAGGAATTGTTGCTGGTGGTGGCGTCGCTTTATTAAGAGCTAAAAGTGCTTTGGCTTCTATTAAAGCAGCAAATGCAGATGAAGCAACCGGAATTCAAATAGTATCTCGTGCTATTGAATCGCCATTGAGAACCATTGTTGAAAATGCAGGATTAGAAGGTTCGGTTATAGTAGCAAAAGTTTCTGAAGGTAAAGGTGATTATGGCTACAATGCTAAAACAGATGAATATGTTGATATGCTAAAAGCTGGAATCATTGATCCTAAAAAAGTAACTCGTGTGGCTTTAGAAAATGCTGCTTCGGTTGCTGGAATGATTTTGACAACCGAATGTGCTTTAGTTGAAATTAAAGAGGAAAACGCTGGCGGCGGAATGCCAATGGGCGGCGGAATGCCAGGAATGATGTAGTTTTTTAGCACAAAATTAGAAGTACGAAATAATAGATTTTTATATAAAAAATCCGCTTTTTAAATAAAGCGGATTTTTTTTATTTTTCTTTCTTCTTCTTAAGTAATTTAAATAAAACCGGAAAAGTAGAAAGTAAAATAATTCCAATTACAATATATTCGATATAATGTTTTAAATCAATTTGAAACTGACTTAAAAAAAGTTCTTGCAAATAATGTCCAGCAAAAATCATAGTAAACGACCACAATATCGATCCAACGATATTGTAAAACATAAATCGTTTTTTATCCATTTCTACAATTCCTGCAACAACAGGGGCGAAGGTTCTAAAAATGGGTAAAAAACGTGCAAAAACTATAGCTTTGCTTCCATATTTATCAAAAAAATCTTTAGATTGATATAAATATTTCTTTTTAAAGAAAAAATTATCTTCTTTTTTAAATAAAAAATTTCCGCTTTTCTTTCCGAACCAATAACCTGTCATGTTTCCTAAAATTCCCATAATTGAAACTAAGACTGCTAAAACCGTAACATTTAAGAAATCATTTCCTGTTGAAAATTCCCGCATTAACAATTCACTGTATATTCCACATAGAAATAATAAGCTATCACCAGGCAGAAAAAAACCAGCTAATAAACCTGTTTCAGCAAAAATGATAAATAAAATTACATATAATCCTATTTTAATTCCGCCAAACTCTAATAAAATGTAGAACTCAGGGTTGAAAAGCTGTTTCCAGTCAAAATCAGTCATAACTATTTTTAATATATTTTAAGGACGTGAAAGTAATGATAATTATGCTTTGAAACAATTAATATCTTTTTATTTTCTCTCATACAAACAACAACCATGTAGCGTATTGTATTGATCATCTGTAGCTTTAACTTCATCTGTATCATGTCCGACTTTTGCAATCGCTTTTTTAACATCAATAGCCGAACATTTTTCTTCGTTTATGATCAAATGTAATGTGTGATCATCGATATGCCAATCGGCACTTTTTACTCCTTTTACAGAAAAAGCGGCTTTTTCAATTCGTTTTTTACACATTTCACAATTGCCATTTACCTCAATATTATATTTGGCATTTTTGTTTTTTTTATCCTGAGCTTGAGCTGAATATCCAACAAAAGTTAGCATTAATAGTATTATACTCTTTTTCATTTTTTTATTTATTAATTGTAATTGATTTATTTATTTAATCTTAAAACGCAATCCGGCATAAAACATTTGACCAAAAACAGGAGCGTAAACTATTGAGGTGTCAAAATTAGTCCCAAAAGGATTATTTTGTCCTATTATCGCTTTACTTTGTCGGTAATTTCCAATATTTTCTCCACCAAAATAGAATTCTAAAGTGCTCGATTGCTGTGCTGTAATTTGCATATTAAAAGTAGAAAAGGAAGGTGAAAATTCGGGCAATCTATCATTAACTGGATTAGACGCAGTATTGGGCAATAATTGTTTTCCTAACCAATTTATCGTGGCATCCAGTCGCCATTGCTGTCCTTTATCACTTATATGTGTAGCGTATTCTAAATTTCCAAACAAACGATGTTTCGCTTGTAAAGGTCGTTGAAAACTTCCCGATAAATAATCGGTTGAAATATCGTAGTATTTATAAGCTGTTCTTAAATTGAAATGTTTTATTAATTCGATATTGAAATCGAGTTGCAAACTATTGGCATACGAATTCCCTTTTAAATCATAAAATAAAACAGCTTGCGGACTTTGGATCACATCTACAATAGCTTGATTTTGAAAATCGGTGCGATAAAAATCAAAAGTTGCATCAGCACTTTTTCCGAAAAGAAAAAAGTTTTGAGTTAAACTCAATCCGTAATTCCATGCAATTTCCGGATTCAATCCGTATATTTTGCCATTGGTGTCTAAAACTGAAAACAATCTTGAACTTGCAAAAAGTTGCTGATTTTCGGCAAAAATATTAGCAGCTCGTTTTCCTCTTCCTGCTGAAAATCGAATTACCGATTTTTCCCAAGGATTGTACCTTACATGCAATCTTGGTGTAACAAATGTTCCTAATCGATTATGATAATCTACTCTTCCGCCAAGAATATAACTCAACTTGTCGTTATCATCAAAAGTATATTCAAAGAAAGCACCTACCGAATTGTCAATTCTACTTAGATTATTCAGAAAAACAGATTCAGAATATTTATCGTAAGTGAAATTTAATCCGGTTGTAAATTTATTTCTAGTATTGTTTATGATTGAATTGAAAATTAAATTCGAATAATAACTTTGCTGTTTCATATCATATTGATTCAACCCAAAATACGAATCTTGATTGTGATTGCTGAATGCGTTTTGAAAACCAATACTTTGATACGGCATATCTTTAAAAACATAACCAATTTTGGATGTGAAATCAAATCTTTCTGTATTGATTTCAGAACCCCAATAATTTGTAGTTAATTTATCTAAATCTGGATTAAAATCATATTCACCTGTTTGTTTTTCATCTTTCATATATTTGAAATTGATGAATGAAACCCAACCTTTTTCTTGATTAGAATATTGCCAACGGTTTACTAAATTAATTTGTTTTCCTAACGGATTATCTAAAAAGCCATCGTCATTCATGTCATTTTTAGACACTCGAGTATTGCCGTGAACGTAAAAACTGGTTGCACAATTATCAGACACTTTTTTATTGAAATGGGTATTCAATTCATATCTTGAATCTGTTGATCCATAAGCGTTTAAAAAAAACGGAATGTCATTTAAAGGTTTAATTAACTCGGTATTGATTTGACCCGAGATACTCTCGTAGCCGTTTACAACGCTACCAGCACCTTTTGTAATTTGAATACTTTCAATCCAAGTTCCTGGTGTAAAAGATAATCCGTAGGCTTGAGACGCACCACGAACAGAAGGAATGTTTTCTTCGGTAATCATTAAATACGGACTAGTTAAACCTAACATTTTTATTTGTTTGGTTCCGGTTAATGCATCCGAAAAATTCACATCGATAGACGGATTGGTTTCAAAACTTTCTGCTAAATTACAACAAGCTGCTTTGAGCAATTCTTTGCTAGTTACTAAAGTAGTATTGGCTGTTAAAGAAAGTGATTTTTTTATTCCTTTTTTGGTGGTTTGTACTTTTACTTCTTCTAATTTTTCTTGTGAAAAAGTAGTAAACGAAAAAACAAACAATAGAAATACTATGGTTTTTTTCATTTTAAAATTTAATTATTTATATCTAAAAGATTGAAAATCTAAAAAATCTAAAAAATTAAATTAAGCGTAAAAAATGTATTGAGAATAGAGTTCGTATAAAGGTGGTGCATTAGCATCACAGTAATAAACTACATTATAGTTGTTTGCAACTTTAGGAATTGAATTAAAACCATTTGGTTTCCAGTAATTTACTAAATGAGCCGAATCAAAATCGAAGCTAATAGTTTTTAAAACAATTTTCTCGGTTTTATTTTTAAGATTTACTTCTTTATCAGAACAGCATTTTTTATGTTGTGGATCCGGTTTGGAACAGCATGCTTTGTCTTCATTTATTGGTTCAACGCAAACCTCTTCATTAGCAAAAATAGAAGAAAATCCTGCAATTTTTCCTTCACAGAAATGAACATTTATAGCCAATCCCGAATTGGAAACCAATAGGAAAAAGGCAAGAAATAAACAAATGTGATTTTTAATTTGCATGGTGCAAAGATATAAAAAACTGAATGTTAAATTCATAAAATAGTGTTATTTTCTTTATTCTGATAATAAAATGCAGGAATAAATAAAATTAAAAAAATAGGTTGGATAATAAATCGTCTTATGTAAAACAAATTCATTTTACTGTCTTCTCCCATCTTTAAAAGAACAAAAAAGAAACTGATAAGTAATACACTTCCAAATAAAATATATAGAAAAGTAGCAAATTTGACTATTTTAGAATCGTTAAATATTAAATACAAAAGCGCTAATGAAATAATTGAATTCAGATAATATCGAAATCCTAAACTTAAAAACAACTTAACTGGATTAATTAAAGGCAACTTTAAATTGGTGAAATTATCTTTAAAATAATTCAAAAAAGGATCATAAAACAAGGTGTCTTCAAAAGCTCTAATAGAAATTAAAAGTCCGATTAAAAACACTCCAATTCCTACATTCAACTTATTTTTCAGTAGTTTTTTTAGCATAAAAAGAAAATTTATTAACCCAAATAACCCATAAAGCAAATACTACTCCATAGATAAACAACGGAAAAAATACACCGTGCAAAAGATGTTCGCTTTTTGGATAGTGAAAAATCGCAATACATAATAATGCTATTCGCAATACATTAAATAAATGAATAAGTAAACATCCAAAAAAAATAAAAAGTACAGTCTGCTTTATTTTTCCAGTAAAAGCAATTACAAAACTGATAAAAAGAATAATAATACTTATGGCATTGCAACCTTCAATAATTCGAGCAACCCATTTGCCATGATAAAATAATTTTACACTTGGCTCATTTAAATTGGGTAAAGTATACGAATCAGAATTAAAAAGCGATAAAAATTGTTTGGATTGTTCCGCTACAAGTTGCGTAAAAGCATCGACTTCGAAATTTTTAGCATCAAATTGATTTAAATACGATTGATAAAAATATGCTAAAACCAAATAAACAAAAATAAATTTGGTTAAAAAAAGTAGAAATGGTTTAAATTGAATAAGGTATTCTTTCAAGATATTTTTTAACAAATTTATATAAAAGTAATTTAGTGTAATGATTACTTTTGTATAAAAAATATAAAAATGGATTTTGAAAGCCTAAAACCTAATGTAATTTCAATTTTATCTACTTTAAATAATAATAGAGACGAGAAATTAAAAACCTTATGCCAGTTTTTAACTGACACCGTTGATTATTATAATTGGGTTGGATTTTATTTTGCTAATCACGAAAACAAAACGTTACATCTTGGTCCGTATGTTGGTGCCGAAACCGACCATACTGTAATTCCGTTTGGAAAAGGAATTTGCGGACAAGTAGCTGAATCAAATACTAATTTTGTTGTTCCAGATGTAGCAGCACAAGACAATTACATTGCGTGTAGTTTTACTGTAAAATCTGAGATTGTCGTTCCGCTGTTTGTAAACGGAATTAATATCGGTCAAATTGACATTGATAGTCATGTTATTGATCCTTTTACTGAAGCTGATGAACAATTTTTAGAATTTGTTAATCAAGAAGTAGCAAAACTTTATTAACAGCACTGTTTATCTGTGTTTATTATAAATTTGAAGATTTTTATTTTCAAAAAAAAACACTAAATTAGTTAATTACAATTTATCTTTACTATCTTTGTTCACTCTTTTTTAATAAAAGTTAAACAAATGATGCCGATTACACAAAAAACAGAATTAGACGAAATGGCCATCGATAGAATTATCGAAATGGCTTGGGAAGATCGTACACCATTTGATGCAATAAAATTTCAATTTGGTTTGGCTGAGGCTGATGTAAAAGCATTAATGAAAAAAGAACTAAAATTTAGTAGTTATAAACTTTGGCGAAAACGAGTGGAAAATTGCAAAACAAAACATACTGCAAAAAGAGTTGACGGAATTGATAGATTCAAATGTAAATTGCAAAGAACCATATCGAACAATAAGATATCTAAACGTTAATAACAAAATATGGAAGTTAAATTGGGAAATAAAAAGCCAGATAACATTGTGTTTTCTGAAGAAACAGGATATAATGCAAGTCTTTTACCTTATTCAACTAGTGTTGGTGCGCCGATAATTAAAGTTGACGATGTAGTTTCGTGGAAAAGTAGAGGTATTCATAATGTCAATAAAGAATTTCAAAATAAATTCGACGAGCTTAAAGAACAATACCAAAACTTAATGGAAGAATACGAATGGAATGAATTAGTTTATGGTTCAAAATTTTCGTTCGAACCTGTAATTGGCGAAATTTATCATTTGTATATTGGTAATGATGGATTGCATTTTTTATCCTTAATAGGACCACAAGAATGGAATAAACAACATATTGGTACTTTAAAATTAAACAGTGATAAAAAGTGGATAGTAATAAATCAATAGTGAAAGAACATATCAATTTTGAACAGATAATGAACATGGAAAAACAACAACGTGTTCATTTTGCTAATAGTCTATCCGGATTTAAAAGTGTTTGTTTAATTGGAACTAAAAACCATCAGAACCAAAGCAATTTGGCAATTATAGATTCACTCATTCATATTGGAAGTAATCCGCCATTATTCGGAATCATTTTTCGTCCCGGAATTGTAGAACGTCACACCTTAGAAAACATTTTAGAAACTGGCTTTTACACCATCAATCACATTAACGAAATGATTTACAAACAAGCACATCAAACCTCTGCTCGTTACGATAAAAACGTTTCCGAATTTGATGCAACCAATTTACATTCCGAATATAGAAATGACTTTTTTGCTCCGTTCGTTCAAGAGTGTCATGTTAATTTGGGAATGGAATTTAAAGATAAAGTCGAAATCTTAATCAATAACACCGTTTTAATAATTGGGGAAGTAAAAGACGTTTATTTTCCTGAAAATTGTCAATCTTCTGATGGTTTTCTTGATATAGAAAAAGCAAAAACAATTACTTGTAGCGGATTAGATAGTTATCACAAAACTATTAAATTAGATCGATTGAGTTATGCAAAACCCTATAAAGATATCACTTCTATTAGTTGAAATTGAAAAAAAAAGCTATCAATATTGTATGGTTCAAACGTGATTTGCGTTTTACAGATCATGAACCGCTTTTTTATGCTTCTCAACAAAACCTTCCTTTATTATTAGTTTATTTTTTTGAGCCATCAGTAATGAATTATGATGATTCTGATGTTAGACATTGGCGATTTGTTTATGAATCGTTACAAAATATGCAGGCTAAACTAGATGCGATCTCATCAAAAATTTATATTTTTCATAACCAAGTCCAAACTGTTTTTGAAGACTTAATACAACACTACACCATACAAACTGTATTTTCTCATCAAGAAATTGGCAATAAAATTACTTTTGATCGTGATGTTAAAATGCAACTTTTTTTTCAAGAAAATAAAATTGAGTGGAAAGAATCTCAAATGCATGGTGTAATCCGAAAATTAAAATCGCGGAAAGATTGGGATAAAAAATGGGAAAACGTAATGCGTGACATTCCAAAAATTATTGAGATAAAAAATTTAAATATCGAAAATTTAAATCTTGCTTTTTATAACAATTTAAAAGGCGAAACAATATCAGAAAAAATTACAACTCGTAATAAAAATTTTCAACAAGGTGGAGAAAATTTTGCCTGGCGATATCTCGATAGTTTTGTTAAAGAACGTTATGTTAACTACAGCAAACATATTTCAAAACCTAGTTTAAGTCGCAAAGGTTGTAGTCGATTATCTCCATATCTAACATACGGAAATATTAGTATGAGAATGGTATACCAATACACCAATCAACATTACGAAGCTTCTAAAAACAAAAGAGCAATTCTAAATTTTGTTTCCCGTTTGCATTGGCATTGCCATTTTATACAAAAATTTGAAGACGAATGCGAAATGGAATTTGAAAACGCCAATAGAGCTTATGATTCATTACTAAAACCAAAAAACGAAACCTATATAAAAGCTTGGCAAGAAGGCAAAACTGGTGTTCCAATTATTGATGCTTGCATGCGATGCTTGGTTGCAACAGGTTATATAAACTTCCGAATGAGAGCGATGGTAGTTTCGTTTTTTACCTTCAACTTATGGCAAGATTGGCGTGAATTGCATTTTTTAGCCCGACAATTTTTAGATTATGAACCCGGAATCCATTATCCACAGTTGCAAATGCAATCAGGCACAACAGGAATAAATACCATACGGATTTACAGTCCGATAAAAAATTCTGAAGATCATGACGCTGATGGAATATTTATCAAAAAATGGTTGCCCGAATTGGCAGAAGTGCCTATTTCGTTGCTTCATGAACCATGGAAAATGAATGTTTTAGAACAACAATTTTATAATTGCGAAATAGGAAAAGAATATCCATTTCCAATTGTCGACATAGATAAAACTCGAAAATTTGCAAGTGATATCGTATGGAGTTTTCGAAAAAAGGAGGAAGTGATAGCAGAAGGAAAACGAATTTTGAAAAAGCATGTCACTAATCCGAATTCAAAATTTAAAACTCCAAAAAACAAAAAAACCAGTAACTAAAATGGCAGTATTTTTAAAAGCAAATTGGGAAAATATCATAATGGCAAATTATGAAATTGCACCCGAAATTCTTGAACCTTTTTTACCAAAAGGTGTTACATTGGATTTATTTAATAAAAAAGCATACGTGAGTTTAGTGGGATTTATGTTCAAAAAAACGAAGTTATTTACTGTTCCTATTCCGCATTTAGGGACTTTTGAAGAAATAAATTTACGCTTTTATGTTCTTAGAAAAGAAGGAAATCTAACAAAACGAGGCGTTGTTTTTATAAACGAAACTATTCCGTATCCAATTGTAGCTTGGATGGCAAATAAACTATATAAAGAACATTATACTGTTGTTCCTACTAAGCATATAATAAATGTTAATGATAAAACACAAAAAGTAAAATTTGAATGGCTTTTGAAAAAAAAATGGAATTCAATTTATGTTGAGGCATCTAATGAATCACAAATAATGCAAAACGATAGTTTAGAAAAATTTATCTACGAACACTATTATGGCTATACCAAAATTGATGAAAATAAAACCGAAGAGTACAAGTTGCATCATCCAAGCTGGAAAACGCACCAAGTTATAGATTATAAAATTGATTGTGATTTTGAAGCCATGTACGGAAAAGCATTTGCTGTTTTAAATACAACAATACCCGAAGCCGTTTTTTTAGCCGAAGGATCATCTGTAAAGGTAGAATGGAAAAGAAACCGATTAAAATTCCAAAAATGAAAGGCGTAAAAAAACAAAACTTACCAAGCAAAATATGTATGGTTTGCCAAAAACCATTCGCATGGCGCAAAAAATGGCAGAAAGTTTGGGAAGAAGTTAAATATTGTAGTGATAAATGTAGAATGAATAAATAACCAGCAAGACTCAAAAAAGACCTTGAACTAAACAAAATAAAAATGTCAAAAACTTTAAAATTAATTCTCGGCGATCAATTAAATAGCAATCATTCTTGGTTCCAAACTATTGATGACTCTGTTACTTTTGTCTTAATGGAAATTCGTACAGAAACCGATTATGCCTCGCATCATATTCAAAAAATTATTGGCTTTTTTTCGGCAATGAAAGAATTTGCAAAAGATTTGAAATCGAAAAATCATAACGTAATTTATATTCATTTAAATGATGAAAACAATTTGCAATCATTTAATAAAAATCTTGAATTTTTAATTTCTGAAAATAGTTTCACTCATTTCGAATACCAATTTCCAGATGAATATCGTGTTGATGAATTATTGAAAACCTTTTGTAAAAACATTACAATTACTAATTCAGTTGTTGATTCGGAGCATTTTTTTACATCAAGAAATGAACTCGGTGATTTTTTTGAAGGTAAAAAAACATTTTTACTAGAAAGTTTCTATCGTGCCATGAGAAAAAAACACAATGTGCTTATGGAAGGCGATAAACCAATAACTGGACAATGGAATTATGACGGTGAAAATCGTAAAAAACTGCCTAAAAATCACAAACCAACTTTACCTTTGGTTTTTAATAATAATGTAACAGCTCTTATTTCAGAAATTGAAAAAACCAATATTAAAACCATTGGAAACATTGATGCAGAAAATTTCGTTTGGCCCATAAACCGTGAACAATCTCTAGCATTATTAGATTTTTTTGTTTCCGAATGTTTGCCATTATTTGGAAGTTATCAAGATGCAATGATGCCAAATGAATGGTCGTTGTATCATTCTCGTATTTCATTTTCTATGAATATCAAAATGCTTTCACCACAAGAAGTTATCAATAAATGTATCGAAGAATGGCAAAAAAGACCATCCGAAATTGAATACAATCAACTCGAAGGTTTTGTACGACAAATTATTGGTTGGCGCGAATACATGCGAGGTATTTATTGGCTCAAAATGCCCGAATATGCTTCGATGAATTATTTTAACAATCAAGAAAAGTTACCTGATTGGTTTTGGACAGGAAACACAAAAATGAGTTGCTTAAAAGATGCCATAAATCAATCGTTAAATTATTCGTATGCGCATCATATTCAACGATTGATGATTACAGGAAATTTCGCATTATTAGCAGGAATTCATCCTGACGAAATTGATGCTTGGTATCTCGGAATTTATATTGATGCTATTGAATGGGTCGAAATTACTAATACACGTGGAATGAGTCAGTTTGCTGATGGTGGAATTGTTGGTACAAAACCCTATGTGAGTTCGGCTTCCTACATCGATAAAATGAGTCATTATTGCGGAAACTGCTATTATAAAAAAGCAATAAAAACTGGTGAAAAAGCATGTCCTTTTAATAGTTTATATTGGAATTTTTATGATAAAAATGATGATAAATTAGCAAAAAATCCACGAATTGGAATGATGTATAATGTATGGCGAAAAATGCAACCCGATACAAAAGTTGCTTTGTTAGAGCAAGCCGACTATTATTTGAAAAATATAAATTATTTATAGTTTCAATAGCAATAGTTTCTTTATTTTTTTGATATAAAAAAGTCTATTAATAACTTTAAAAAATAATTAAAAGCCTTGTAAATTAAAAAATAAAGCTTACTTTTGCACACGAATTAAGAAAATCTTGATTTCATACATAATAATCATTTAAAATAATATTGGCATGTACTTAACTAAAGAAGTTAAAGAAGAAATCTTCGCTAAACACGGAGACAAAACAAACACAGGAAAATCAGAATGTCAGATTGCCTTGTTTACATTTAGAATTACTCACCTTACAGAACACTTGAAAAAAAATCGTCATGATTACAATACCGAGCGTTCATTAGTACTTTTAGTAGGAAAAAGAAGAAGTCTTCTTGACTATTTAAAGAAAAAAGATATCAACAGATATCGTGAGATTATTAAAGAATTAGGTATTAGAAAATAATACATACAATAAGAGGTACTCATGTGCCTCTTTTTTTTTATAACGCTTTTAAAAAAGTTTGGTTTTTCATTGGGTTTAGGCATTAACTACGCAACAACAACACAACTAAACTCGTTGTTTAACTTAGAGAATTAAAATTATGATTCCACAATTATTTGTAGAAAAAATCGATTTAGGTGATGGAAGAAACATCACAATCGAGACAGGACGTTTGGCGAAACAAGCCGATGGTTCTGTAGTAGTAAGAATTGGAAAAACTGTTATTTTAGGAACAGTTGTTTCCTCAAGAAAAGCAAGTCCAGGCATCGACTTTTTACCTTTAACGGTAGATTATCGTGAAAAATTTGCAGCAGCAGGTCGTTTTCCAGGAGGTTTCTTTAAAAGAGAAGCGCGTCCAAGCGATAACGAAGTATTAACTATGCGATTAGTTGACCGTGTATTGCGTCCGCTTTTCCCAAGTGATTACCATGCAGAAGTTCAAGTGATGATTCAGTTAATGTCTCACGATGAAGACGTTATGCCAGATGCTTTAGCAGGATTAGCAGCTTCTGCAGCACTTGCTTTGTCTGACATTCCTTTTGAAACTTTAATTTCTGAAGCTAGAGTGGGACGAATTGACGGTAAATTTATCATCAATCCTTCTCGTGCACAATTAGAATTGTCTGATATTGATATGATGATTGGCGCTTCTACTGATTCTATCGCTATGGTAGAAGGTGAAATGAAAGAAATTTCAGAAGCCGAAATGGTAGAAGCTATTAAATTTGCTCACGAACACATCAAAAATCAAATTGCTGCACAAGAGCGTTTGCAAGCGGCTTTTGGTAAAAAAGAACTGCGTACCTACGAAACTGAAAAAACGGACGAAGCTATACATGCTAAAGTAAAAGCAGCAGCTTATGATAAAATTTACGCTATTGCAAGCAAAGGTTCAGCTAAACACGAACGTTCTGCTGCATTTGATGCGGTAAAAGAAGAAGTAAAAGCAATGTTTACAGAAGAAGAATTGGCAGAAAATGGTGATTTAGTAGGAAAGTATTTCTACAAAGTTAACAAAGAAGCAGTTCGTAATGTAACGTTAGATTTAGGAACTCGTTTAGACGGAAGAAAAACTACCGAAATTCGCCCAATTTGGTGCGAAGTAGATTATTTACCATCGGTTCACGGTTCGGCATTGTTTACTCGTGGAGAAACCCAAGCATTGGCAACAGCTACTTTGGGAACTTCGAGAGAAGCCAACCAAATTGATTCGCCATCCGAACAAGGAGAAGAAAAATTCTATTTACACTATAATTTTCCTCCATTTTCTACAGGAGAAGCTCGTCCGTTAAGAGGAACTTCTCGTCGTGAAGTTGGTCACGGAAACTTGGCACAAAGGGCTTTGAAAAATATGATTCCTGCTGATTGTCCATATACAATTCGTGTCGTTTCTGAAGTATTAGAATCGAATGGTTCGTCTTCAATGGCTACAGTTTGTGCTGGAACATTATCATTAATGGATGCAGGAGTTCAAATGATTCGTCCTGTTTCTGGAATTGCAATGGGATTAATTACTGATGGAGATCGTTTTGCCGTTTTATCTGATATTCTTGGTGATGAAGATCATTTAGGAGATATGGATTTCAAGGTAACCGGAACTTCGGAAGGAATTACAGCTTGTCAAATGGACATCAAAATAGACGGATTGAAATATGAAATTATGGAGCAAGCTTTGGCTCAAGCTCGTGATGGACGTTTGCATATCTTAGGAAAATTAACTGAAACACTTGCTAAACCAAATGCTGATGTTAAAGTTCACGCTCCAAAAATTATTATGAGAACCATTCCTGGTAATTTTATTGGTGCTTTAATTGGACCTGGTGGAAAAGTAATTCAAGAATTACAAAAAGCTACTGGTTGTACTATCGTGATTAACGAAGTAGACGAACAAGGTGTTGTTGAAATTTTGGGTACAGATCCTGATGGAATTGCAGCTGTTTTAGCTAAAATTGATTCGATTATTTTTAAACCACAAATGGGTGAAGCTTACGAAGTAAAAGTAATTAAGATGCTCGATTTTGGTGCTGTTGTAGAATATACAGATGCTCCAGGAAATGAAGTTTTATTACACGTATCTGAATTGGCTTGGGAAAGAACCGAAAATGTTTCTGATGTTGTTAACATGGGCGATATTTTTCAAGTGAAATATTTAGGTATTGATCCAAAAACTAGGAAAGAAAAAGTGTCAAGAAAAGCACTTTTGCCTAGACCTCCAAGAGAAGAAAGTAAAATTATTACTCCAAAAGGAGAATAATAATTTTATACTTTATAAAAAACCCCAGCTTGAGTTATTAAGTTGGGGTTTTTACTTTATGCAAGCTAATAGTTTTAATTTTTTTTGTTGGATGGTTGTTTTTAATTTATAGGGTTTTTTTAACTTTTGTTATACAATTTTCCTTTTATAAAAAATTAATTTTACTTAATTATTTAATTATTAAAAATGACAAAAACCGTTGGAGTAATTGGAGCTGGAATTGGAGGTCTTGCATTATCAATTCGACTAGCCAATCAAGGGTTTAAAGTAACTATTTTTGAAAAAAATAATTATCCAGGAGGTAAATTGAGTGAACTTAATCTCGATGGATTTCGATTTGATAAAGGTCCATCATTGTTTACAATGCCAAATTTAATAGACGAATTAACTAATTTACAAGGCAGTAGTTATAAATTTGAATACCAAAAATTAAATGTTATTACCAATTATTTTTATTCTGATGGAACGCAATTAAAAGCATCTGCTAATTTGGAAGATTTTGCAGAGGAAGTGCATTTAAAATTAAATGAAAAAAAAGAAACTGTTTTAAAACACATCAAGCGCAATGCTTTTTATTTTAAAACTACTGAAGATTTGTTTTTGAAACAATCACTTCATCAGCTGAAAAATTTTATTAATCTTAAGACAGTAAAAGGAATATTGTTTGCTCCTTTCTTGGGTTTATTCAGTACGATGCATAAAAAAAATAAGCAAACATTTTCTAATCCAAAAACGGTACAACTTTTTAATCGATTTGCCACCTACAACGGTTCTAATCCATATAAAGCACCCGCTTTAATGAATATGATTTCGCATTTAGAATTTAACCTTGGCGCTTATCTACCCAAAAAAGGCATGCATCAAATTACAACACATTTAGTCAAACTAGTAGAAGAAGCTAATGTAACCATTAAATATAATGCAGCTGTTGAAACCTTAGATGTAGGATCTAATAATCGGATTACCTCCATTAAAAGTAATGGTATCAGTTATCCTTTTGATATTGTGGCAAGCGACGTAGATATTCATGTACTTTACAACTATTTATTACCAAGTTCTTTTACCCCTAAAAAGCTAATTCAACAAGAAAAATCTAGTAGTGCCTATGTTTTTTATTGGGGAATAAACAAAGAATTTGCAAAATTAGGACTTCATAACATTTTGTTCAGTGATGATTATAAAAAGGAATTTGATCATTTGTTTTCAAAACAATTTCCAACAGACGACCCTACAGTTTACATCAATATTACTTCAAAATATTGTAAAGATGATGCTCCAGAAAGTTGTGAAAACTGGTTTGTAATGGTGAATGTACCACACAATAAAAACGAGAGTATAAATTATGCAGCAGCCATTCGAAAAAATGTTGTTGACAAAATTAATGCAATGTTGAAAACCGATATTGAAAAACATATCATTACAGAAAGTACATTAAGTCCAATTGATATAGAAAACCAAACTTCTTCTTATGGTGGATCACTTTATGGCAACTCTAGCAACAATAAATTTGCCGCATTTTTAAGACATGCTAATTTTTCGTCAAATATCAAAAATTTATATCTTGTTGGTGGAAGTGTGCATCCCGGCGGAGGTATTCCATTATGCTTTTTTAGTGCAAAAATAGCAAGTCAAATCATAGTAGAACGAGAAAAAAAATGAAAGAAAAGCACAAATCTTATTTTTTATATT
Organism: Flavobacteriales bacterium; assembly: GCA_031408335.1. Taxonomy (GTDB): domain Bacteria; phylum Bacteroidota; class Bacteroidia; order Flavobacteriales; family Flavobacteriaceae; genus Flavobacterium. The sequence goes on from JANNWH010000021.1 coordinate 42,132, forward strand.
TTCTACTACTGGTATATGTGTCTGGTTCCATTGGGTTTGTAGTTAATCCTCCTTTTTTTAGTCCTTTTACACCTTACACATTATTACTTACTTGTTTTGTTTTTTTAATTCATTGTCCATTAGCCGATAAAAAATTTATATTAGCCTTTTTTTCTATAGCATTTTTAGGTTATATTGTTGAAGTAATTGGCGTAAAAACCGGGTTGATTTTTGGAAAATATTCCTATGGTAATGGATTAGGCTTTAAATTACTTGATGTCCCACTAATCATCTCTATCAATTGGGCAATGCTTATTTGTGCCGGAATCAGAATAGTAAGTGGTATCTTTGTGAACAAAATAACGGTGTTGGTTGTGGCTGCTTTACTAGTTACAGGTATTGATTTACTTATTGAACAAGTGGCACCAAAACTTGATTTTTGGCAATTTGAAGGTGAATTACCTAGTTTACATAATTATTTGGGTTGGATTGGAGTTGCTTTTTTTACCTCTTACTTTTTTTACCCTATAATTATAAAAGGCAATCGTTCAATTTCTTTAATAATATTGATTTTACAAATTATATTCTTCACTTCTTTATTTATATTTATTTAACATGGAAATAATAATTAATACGAGTATCGTTTTAGCAACTTTTATACTTACAGAATTTTCCGCTTGGGCAAATCATAAATACATAATGCATGGATTTATGTGGTATTTTCACGCCGATCATCACAAAAAAGACCATAAAAGTTGGTTTGAAAGAAATGATTTGTTTTTTATCATTTATGCCGTCCCGAGTTGGTTACTAATTATGTTTGGAATGATGAACCAATATGCTTGGTATACATGGGTTGGTTTTGGTATTTTACTTTATGGTTTAGCATATTTTTTTGTACACGACCTTATCATTCACCAACGTTTTAAAGTTTTTACTAAAACAAAAAATGTATATGTTTTAGCGTTGCGCCGTGCACACAAAATGCATCACAAAAATATTGGAAAAGAAGGTGGACAAAGTTTTGGAATGTTAATTATTAAGAAAAAATATATTCAAGATGCCTTTAAGAAATCTAAAACTGAATATGCATAATTTATTATGTTTGTGAATAGACATCTTACTTTATAATATAGCTTTTTACACTTTTGTTTGAGTTTATCATATCAGGTATTGATTAACTTCGCAAAAATTAAACTATTAAATGGAACATACCAATACTGCCAATTGCCCGATTTGTAAAAAAACCGAAAATTCTTTCTACATATCCACAAATGCATTAATGCATGAGCCAAATATTGAGCTTTATATTTTTAATGTTTGTACTAATTGTGAAGCAGTATTTTTAATGAATCCTATATCGAATGAAAACTTAGTAAACTACTACACTGAAAATTATTTGCCTTATAGAGGTTCTTCAGCTTGGGGAAAATATAGTTCATTTGTAGTTAATAGTCAGAAAAAATTAGATTTAAGGCGTGTTAATTTTGTAAAAAATCATCTTAAAAAAAACACCCCTAATCTTAGTGTTTTAGATGTAGGATGTGGTAATCCAAGTTTTTTAGAACTTTTGCAACAAAACTCAGAAGTAAACTGCATTGGTATTGATTTTTCAGACTCGGGATGGAAAGGGAAAAACTATCCTAACATAGCGCTTAATAAAGTTGCGATTGAAGATTATAATCCCACAAATTTATTTGACGTAATTACGCTATGGCATTATTTAGAGCACGATTACAATCCGCATCAAACTATTGAAAAACTGTATAATTGTCTAAAAACTGGAGGAAAATTAATTATTGAAGTACCCGATTATAAAAGCATTAGTGCAAAAATTCAAAAATCATATTGGCAAGGATGGCACAGCCCGAGGCATATTTCATTAGTAACTAAAAAAAGTTTTTTGCTTTTGTTTCAAAAAGAAAAATGGCAAATTACAAAGCATTTACGATACGGAACTCTTGATGCGTTTACCCTATGGTGGCTTGGTAAAATGGAAAAAAAGGGTATCGATTGGTCCGGTAAAATGTCTAATTATTTTTGGATGCTTGTTCTTTTAAAAGTGGTTTCGGCTCCTATATTTGCATTTGAAAAACTATTTCCGTTTGGTATACAAATTTTGGTGGTTGAAAAGAAATAATCTGATTTATAATCACTAACTGAAAAAAATTAAAAAAATTAAATGAGCCAAATTACCACTTGTACTTTTTTTAAATTGGAAGGTTTTTCCAATAAATTTTGGGCATTTTCTCAAATGCAATTAGGTCATTCTCATTTCAAAAATAATAAAGGATTAGTATTCTACAAACTATTAGGTTCTGGTGCTGAAAATGGTTTTAGTTCAAAACCAAACTTTGGTACTTATGCATTATTATGTGTATGGGATTCCGAAGAACATGCAACTGAATTTTTCGAGAATAATTCATTTTTTAATAGATATATGTCTAGAAGTTCTGAAACATTCACTGTTTTTGCTCATTCTGCAGAAGCACACGGAAAATGGGATGGAAAACAACCTTTTATTTCTAATGCTACTTTAGCTTTAAATAAGCCAGTTATGGTTTTAACACGAGCTAGTATTCGAATTTCAAAATTGATTTCTTTCTGGAGAAATGTGGGTCAAGTGAGTAAAAGTTTAGAAGACTACAATGGATTAGCGCTTTCAATTGGCGTGGGCGAATGGCCTTTAATCCATCAAGCTACTTTGAGCATATGGAAAACGCAAGCCGAAATGATTGATTATGCCTATAAAAATGAAAAGCATAAAGAGGTTATTCGTCTCACCCGAAAACTCAAGTGGTATAAAGAAGAGCTATTTGCAAGATTTATTCCCTATAAGTTTTTAGGCCAGTGGAATGGTAAAAATGTTGAGAATTTTTTAGAGATCTAATTATATTTCCCAATAGTATTGTTAATGTAATCAATGGTTTAAAACAATTCTTGTTTTGCAAAGCCCTTTTGTTGTCTAAAAACTAGTTTTTGAGTTGGGGTTTATTTTTTTATTTACTATTTTGTAACTTTTTTCTAACTTACAACGTATAACTACCTGAACACTTTAATTAAAGTAAAAAAATACATGAGACAGCTTAAAATCACCAAGCAGGTAACCAATCGTGAAACTGCATCCTTAGACAAATACCTACAAGAAATTGGAAAAGTTGATTTGATTACTGCTGATGAAGAAGTAGAATTAGCTCAGAAAATTAAAGCCGGAGATCAAAAAGCGTTAGAAAAATTGACAAAAGCTAATCTACGTTTTGTGGTTTCTGTTGCTAAACAATATCAAAACCAAGGACTTACACTTCCCGATTTAATTAATGAAGGAAATTTAGGTTTGATTAAAGCAGCGCAACGTTTTGATGAAACGCGTGGTTTTAAATTCATTTCGTATGCCGTTTGGTGGATTCGTCAATCGATTCTTCAAGCACTTGCAGAACAATCTCGTATCGTTCGTTTGCCCTTAAACAAAATTGGTTCTATCAATAAAATCAACAAAATGTACGCTTTACTAGAGCAATCTAACGAACGTCCACCTTCTGCTGAAGAAATTGCAAAAGAATTAGATATGACCGTTAATGATGTTAAAGAGTCGATGAAAAACTCAGGTCGTCATTTATCAATGGATGCGCCACTTGTTGAAGGTGAAGATTCTAACCTTTACGACGTTTTACGTTCAGGAGAATCTCCAAATCCGGATAGAGAATTAATACACGAATCGTTACGTACCGAAATCGAACGTTCACTAGAAACCCTTACTCCAAGAGAAGCCGACGTAGTTCGTTTGTATTTTGGACTTGGTGATCAACACCCAATGACATTAGAAGAAATTGGTGAGACATTCGACTTAACTCGAGAAAGAGTTCGTCAAATTAAAGAAAAAGCAATCCGCAGATTAAAACATACTTCAAGAAGTAAAATCTTGAAAACATATTTAGGATAATCCTATTACAGCAACAACAGTTTCAAAACTGTTCGTTTTTTGATTGATGATTGAAACTCCGGCTGATTACCGGAGTTTTGCTTTATTACCAACTTCAACATTCAAAATTCCTTATTCAAAATTCATAATTCAAAAAAAATCAATAATTTGTACACTTGCATAAATGTTGAATATTCAAACTTTAAAAAATTGTACCTTTGTATCAAAACTGAATCTTTAATTTTGAATATTCAACTTGGAATTTTGAATTTTGAACTAATTAGACAATGAAAACTACCATTATTGCACCATCAATATTAGCAGCTGATTTCGCCAATCTACAACGCGACATCGAAATGATTAACAACTCTGATGCTGATTGGTTTCACATTGACATTATGGATGGCGTTTTTGTACCGAACATCTCATTTGGAATGCCAGTTTTAGAAGCCATAACCAAACACGCTAAAAAAACTATCGACGTACATTTAATGATTGTTGATCCCGACAGATATATAAAAACATTTGCTCAACTAGGAGCCAATATTCTTACAGTACATTACGAAACATGCCATCATCTTCACAGAACATTACAAGCTATAAAAACAGAAGGAATGAAAGCTGGAGTAGCTTTAAATCCGCATACCAATGTAAATGTACTAGAAGATACAATTAAAGATATTGATGTGGTATGTTTAATGAGTGTCAATCCTGGTTTTGGAGGACAATCATTTATTGAAAATACCTATTCTAAAATTGAAAAATTAAAAGAAATCATCACTCGAAATAACGCTTCAACATTAATCGAAATTGATGGTGGTGTAACCGATAAAAATGCAGTTCAATTGGTAAATGCTGGTGCTGATGTTTTAGTAGCAGGAAATTTTGTTTTTAAAGCTGAAAACCCAACACAAACTATTACTGATTTGAAAAAATTAGTTTCGTAAAATAAATTCATATAAATAAAAATGCCATTTGAAATTATTCCAAATGGCATTTTTTTATGGTAAAAACTCTTTTGATTATTCTTTAATGAACTTCTTAGAAGCAGTTCCTTTATCTGAATTTAATTTCAAAATATAGTTTCCAACTGATAATTCTGAAACATTGATTTCAGAAATGCTAGAAGTAGTTGAATTGAATGTATTAACCATTTTCCCATTAATATCAAATATTTGATACGAATTTACAATTGTATTTGTTGGAACTGAAATAGAAAGTATATCTCTAACAGGATTTGGAGATAATGAAATACTAGCTTCAAAAGTGTTTTCATCAACTCCTAATGTACCTATTATTTCAAAAGGCACAGCTAATAGATTCGTTGAACCACCATCTGCTAAGTTAGCCCAAACACCAGCTGTAGATTGTTTTGCATTCCACGTTGGATCCGATAATGTACCTAAAATTGTTACAGGAGGAAAAAATGCAGCTGCATCATTTGTTGCATGCACTTGATATTCAATCCAATATGTCCCCGCAGGTAAAGTTGCTACTAAATTAGCATTGTACTTCCAAATTCTTCTGGTTGTTCCTGTAACGGTAGCTGTTCTATAAACAAAAGCTTGTGGGCTATTTGCTACATTAAGTCTATTTGTTGTCAAATCGCCAGCTACAACAGTAGAAGCCGCATTAGTTGGATCTCCATTCCAAATTCTAACTCTTAGAACATCAATTGGCGGAACCGTTGTTCCAACAAACCCCGTTTGATAACCAAATACATTTATAGCAGTTACATTCCATGTCTGACCTACTGGCACTACAAAATCATCTGCAAGAGTTAAATTTGTTGTACCTGCAGTATTATAAATACCACCAACACCAAGGGAAGTGTTTGGAACTTCCAATTCTGACCATGTAAATCCAGCTGGAGCTGCAGTACCATTAGTTGAAGTTGCACCTGTAGAGAATGGCCCATTGGTGTAAATTTGTGCATTAAGCACTTGTGTAAATGCTAGAAAGAACATGCATTGTAAAGACAAAAGAGTAATTTTTTTCATTTTTTGTGTTTTTTAAATTATTTAAAACAAAAATAAGGATAAAATTTAAATTATGCATCAATTGTATAAATATATTTATACTTTAGATAGCAGTATTACAAGTTATTTATGCTATTTTGTGTTTTGATTTAAATTAATACTATTTATTTTACTTATAAAATAAAAATTTAAATTAAGCTTGATATTTTGATTTCTTCGGCAGGGTTGACTCCGTCCAACCTTAAAGCTCCGCTTTAAAAATACTAAAAGTGTAAAATAAATATTTCAAATGAATTTTGTTATTGATAGATACGGCAGGGTTGACTCCGTCCAACCTTAAAGCTCCGCTTTAAAAATA
>JANNWH010000022.1:0-17826 GCA_031408335.1 Flavobacteriales bacterium
ACAAAAATTAAATTACTTGCATTATAATCCAGTGGAAACAGGATTTGTAACTGACCCAATTGATTGGAAATATAGTAGTGCTAGGAATTATGGTAATAATGATCATACTGTCTTAGAAATTGATTTGAATTAGATTGTAGGCACGAGCAAGATGCTAGCTAGTGTGGGTTAATTATGGTAATAATGATCATACTGTTTTAGAAATTGATTTGAATTAGATTGTAGGCACGAGCAAGATGCTAGCTAGTGTGGGTTAATTATGGTAATAATGATCATACTGTCTTAGAAATTGATTTGAATTAGATTGTAGGCACGAGCAAGATGCTCGCGCTAGCGTGGGTAAATAGACGCACCATAGGTTTCTCTAAAAGTCTTTTGCTTTTAGTGTGTATTTTAAAAATTTATTTTTGGACTTAAAAAAATAGGAATCCTATTTAACTCTTTAGACACTATTTTTACAACTGTTTTTGACCATTATTTAAAATAACCAACAAAAACATCTGACTTGTATGTTTTTATTTATTGTTAAATTAATAGCTTTGCTATCTATTAATTTCTTATGAACTACTACATCGTAATTCCTTCTCATAACGAAGAAAAATTTATTTCACTAACCTTACAATCGTTAGTGGAACAAACTTTTTTGCCAACTAAAATTGTAGTGGTTAATGACAATTCTACTGATACTACTGCCGATATTGTTTTGGAATTTGAAAAAAAATATTCGTACATTTCATTAATTAACAAAACCTCTGATGCTATTCATTTACCAGGAAGTAAGGTGATACAAGCTTTCCAAAAAGGATTGGAAACTTTAGATGACAAGTACGATTTTATTGTTAAAGCTGATGCCGATTTGATTTTTCCTAAAAATTATTTTGAAACGATTATTTCACATTTCAAATCGGATGATAGAATTGGAATGTCAGGTGGTTTTTGTTATATTGAGAAAAATGAGGAATGGATTTTAGAAAATTTAACCGACAAAGATCATATCCGCGGTGCATTAAAAGCGTATAGAAAAGAAACTTTTACACAAATTGGCGGACTAAAACCAGCAATGGGTTGGGACACTGTAGATGAATTATTGTGTAAATTTTACAATTGGAAAGTAGTTACCGATACAACTTTAAAAGTAAAACACCTTAAACCAACTGGAGCCAACTATAACAAAACAGCACGTTACAAACAAGGCGAAGCATTTTATACTTTGGGATACGGATTTTTTATCACAGCAATTGCATCAGCAAAATTGGCACTGATGAAGAAAAAACCGCTTTTGTTTTTTGATTATATCAAAGGATTTTGGAAAGCTAAATCGGAAAAAAAACCACTTTTAGTTACTTTTGAACAAGCCAAATTTATTCGTAATTATCGCCTTCAGAAAATGAAGGAAAAATTGTTTTAAACTTTTAATATATCAATAACACAAAATTATAGTATTTTTACTGCTTACTGTAAACTGAACACTGAACACTAAAAAATGATGCTCATCCGCTATTTATCGCAAATAGGAAAATACTTTCTTATGCTGAAAGAAGTCTTCAATAAACCAACTAAATGGTCGGTAATGCGCGGATTAATTTTTAAAGAAATTGACGATTTAGTTATTGACTCACTTGGAATTGTAGCTTTTATTTCATTTTTTGTTGGCGGTGTGGTTTCTATTCAAACGGCGCTGAATTTAACGAATCCTTTAATTCCAAAATACTTAATTGGTTTTGCCACGCGACAATCGGTAATTTTAGAATTTGCTCCTACTTTTATCTCCATAATTATGGCAGGAAAAATGGGTTCTTTTATTACATCAAGTATAGGAACAATGAGAGTTACTGAACAAATTGATGCGTTAGAAGTTATGGGCGTAAACTCGTTAAACTATTTGGTTTTTCCAAAAATTATTGCGCTTTTGCTGTATCCATTTGTTATTGGAATCGCCATGTTTTTAGGTGTTCTTGGTGGTTGGATGGCTGGAGTTTATGGCGGATTTACATCGAGCACCGAATTTACTCTAGGAATTCAAACCGATTTTATTCCGTTTCATATTGCGTATGCTTTTATAAAAACCTTAGTTTTTGCTATGATATTAGCTACAATTCCGTCTTTTCATGGTTATTATATGAAAGGTGGCGCATTGGAAGTTGGGAAAGCAAGTACAGTTTCTTTTGTTTGGACATCGGTGGTTATTATTCTATTCAATTTTATTTTAACTCAATTATTATTAAGTCAATGATAGAAATAAAAAACATAGAAAAATCGTTTGGTGAATCGAAGGTTTTAAAAGGAATTTCAACCATTTTTGAAACCGGAAAAACCAATTTAATAATTGGTCAAAGTGGTTCTGGTAAAACTGTTTTATTAAAATCGTTGTTAGGAATTTTTACACCAGAAGTGGGGACAATTTCTTTTGATGGCAGAATTTATTCTGAATTAACAAACGATGAAAAAAGAGAACTGCGAACCGAAATCGGAATGGTTTTTCAAGGAAGCGCTTTATTTGACAGTATGACCGTAGAAGAAAATGTAGGTTTTCCGTTAAAAATGTTTTCTGCTAAAACACCAGAAGAGATAAGAGAACGTGTCAATTTTGTTATTCAGCGTGTCAATTTAATTGATGCCAATCATAAAAAACCCTCTGAAATTTCGGGAGGAATGCAAAAACGTGTTGCTATTGCTCGAGCCATTGTTAACAATCCGAAATATCTTTTTTGTGACGAACCCAACTCGGGTTTAGATCCAAAAACAGCCATTTTAATTGATAATTTAATTATGGAAATCACACAAGAATACAATATTACTACTGTTGTAAATACTCACGATATGAATTCGGTGATGGAAATTGGCGAAAAAATTATCTTCCTAAAAAATGGTGTTTTAGCTTGGGAAGGCACTAAAAAAGACATATTTAAAACTGATAATGAAGCAATAGTCGATTTTGTTTATTCATCCAATCTTTTCAAAAAAATCAGAAAATCGCAACTAAAAGGTGAATAATCTACAATATATCTTATAAATTGTTAGCTAAGCCAGTTATCCGTTTAATGTCTTGCTCTTTAGATTTTGGATAAATCATTAAAACACCTTCTTTATCAACAATAATATAATCGTGTAAACCATCAATAACGATTATTTTATTAGCATCAGAACGAACAATATTATTAGATGCATTTTCTAAAATTACTTTGGCATTGATAACACCATTGTTATTTTCATCTTTATCAATTTTTTCGTGCAATTGTCCCCAAGTTCCCAAATCATTCCAATCAAAAGTAGCAGGAAGTACAAATACATTATTCGCTTTTTCCATTACAGCATAATCAATAGAAATATTTTCAGCTTTAGCGTAATTTGTTTCGACAAACGCTTTCTCTAAATTGGTATTATAACTCTCTAAACCTTGCTTAAATAGTGCATCCATTTGAGGTTGAAATGTTGAAAAAGCGCTGGTAATCGATTGTACGCTCCAAATAAAAATTCCGCCATTCCAAAGAAAATTACCTTCTTCTAAAAAAGATTTTGCCGTTTCATAATCGGGTTTTTCTCGAAATTGGTTTACTTTTTTTATCGGATTTAAATCGGATTTATCATATTCAATATATCCAAAACCAGTGTTGGGAAAAGTAGGTTGAATTCCTAATGTTAGCAATGCATCATGTTCTTTACAGAAATCAAAACACTGTTGCAAATTATTTGCAAACGCAGTTTCATCTTCAATCCAATGATCGCTTGGTGCGACTACCATTAATGCATTTGGATTTAATTTTTGAATTTTTAACGATGCATATAAAATACAAGGTGCTGTATTTCGCATATCAGGTTCTAATAAAACTTGCTCTTGCTTAACCAAAGGCAATTGCTCTAAAACTAAATCATTATACTTTTCATTAGTTAAAATTAGAATATTCTCAATCGGAATTATCTTAGACAAACGACTGAAAGTTTTCTGAATTAATGTATCTCCCGAACCTAACATATCATGAAACTGTTTGGGAAAATCGGTTGTAGAAACTGGCCAAAATCGAGAACCTACTCCACCAGCCATTAATATTGCGTAATAATTTTTGTTCATTGTTATTGCGAGTTTACGAAGCAATCTCTTTGTATTTAATTAGTGCTACAAATATATTTATAAAAAATAGGAATTAATCATTACGATGAGATTTCTGCTTTGTCGAAATGACAAAATAAATTAACCTGGAATTATTTCTACCTCAGCGTTGGCATTAAACAAATACAATTTTCCAGTTTTTATCTCTAAACATTCATAACGTTTAACACGTAGTCCTTTTTTTTGAAAAATTCTTCCGTTTTTTATTCGGAATAAATCTCCACTTGGTACTTCATGAATAAAATGAACATCGGGTTTTCGCTCGTCAAATTGTTTTAATGCAAAAGCCAAATGAGCATCTGTATCGCTGCTGGCAGTTGGATTTCTGAAATGCTTAGCGACTAAAGGTAAAACCGAATTCGGAAAAATTTCTGGTCGTATAAACGGAACCATCAAACGTTGAAAAGTGATTTTCCATTCATTGCCATGTGGTTTTATCATTCTTCCATATTTTTCAAAAGCTGCCAAATGCGCAATTTCGTGGACTAAAGTAATTAGAAATCGGTATTTATTTAAATTAGAGTTTACAGTAATTTCGTGTTTTCCAGAAACACCTTTTCTGTAATCGCCATGACGCGTTTGTCGTTCATTAACGATTTTAAGATGTACTGAATTTGATTTTATCAATTCAAAACATAACTCTACTGAATGTTCAGGGAGATATTTTAAAAGTGTTTCAGACAAATCTTAAGGTGTTGATGATGAAACTTGTATCACTTTTCCGTTATGGAATTTATTTCCAGTTAATGCAAAATTAAAAATATAGTTTGCAATTTCCTTAGCAGAAATTGATGCTTGATAACCTGGAAAAGCTGTTGCTAACATTTCGGTTTGAACTGCTCCAAGAGCTAAAACATTGAATGCAATTCCGTTTTCTTTATATTCTTCGGCAAGTAATTCTGATAAAGTAATTACGGCTCCTTTGCTGGAACTATAAGCTGATAAACCTGAAAATTTCATACTACCTTGAATTCCGCCAATAGAACTAATTGTAACTACATGACTTCCTTTTTCCAAATAAGCAAGACAAACTCGTGTTAAATTGGCAACGCCAAAAACATTGACTTTATACACATTTTCAAAATCTAATTGAGAAGTTTGCGAAAAAGGTTTGAGTAACAAACTCCCAGCATTATGAATAAGTATATCCACTTTTTTCCATGTAGAAGAAAGAAATTTTTCTACTTGATTTAACTCCTCTTCCACAGATAAATCAACTGAAAGACACGTTATATTTGGATTTTCTATTAACTCTTGAGGTGTTTTTCTAGAAATAGCTAGTACTTGATGACCTTCTTTAGCAAATTGCAAAGCAAGTTCGTAACCAATTCCGCGTGATGTTCCAGTTATGATGATGTTTTTCATTTTTAATTTTATAAAAGTAAAGATACTAAAAGAATAGAAATGAAAATACTAGTTGTATTTCTTATAAAATTTAAACATTTGAAACAATCCCAATCCAACAAATACAAGTGGAATGATAACTTTTATTAAATATTTAGCTAAGAAATCAGTCTGATTGGTAACATAATTTAAGGATAAAATTAGCACTAGCATTCCTAAAAATGTTCCTATTAATGTTCCCAAAACATAAAAATATTTATTGGTTTTTGAAATTTCAATATATTTAGCATTTAACAAATACAAATTCCAACTCAACCAAAACGGAATTTGAATAAAATTCAAACAACTCAAAACAACTCCAACTATATAGGAAGAATAATTAATATACTTTTCTAAACCCGATTGATTTAATGTTTCAGAAGAAGCACTAGCGTAAAAAGTATATGCCAAAACAAACATAAAAATTATCGAAAACCCTTCTATGTATTTTATTAGTTTTTTGTTATTCATTAATTGATTGGCAAAAACTAATGTAAATAAAATTACAAAAAACTCAATGGAAACAACTCCTAATAAATATAAGTAAGTTTCATTTAAACCTGATTTTTTATATACTTCATATCCAACTACATTCAAATATCCTAAAGGAATTGATCCAATAAAACTGATTAAAAATCCGACGAATATGTTTTTGATGTTTTGCATTAAATACATTAAAACACAAACTTGTCATTTCGACAATGGAGAAATCACATAATCTGAATCACTGGATGAGATTTCTCCTTTGTCGAAATGACAAAATGGTGTTACTTTTTTTTAAAAATTTACTATTTTATTACTTTGTTCCAAATGCATTCGGTATTGTTTCATGCCTTCGTTGTGGGAAAGATATGGAAAACCTCGTTGATGATTTGCAACACTTATTTTGTACATGTAGGTTATGTGTCGCGCTAATTCTTTCCATGCAAAAAAGATAGAATGTTTTGGATCATAAATATGAGTTGGTTCGCTTGCAGCACCGTTTAATTCTACAATTGAAAAATTTTTTCCTTGTTCAAGTTCTTCCCAAGTGTTGTACATAACATCCATTCTTCCAAAATAAAACTCTGGAATTTGCAAACACATTTCGTTGATTACTTTTGTTAATTCGGAAGAAATTAAATGGCTATAATCTAAAAATTTCGCGCCACGAGCATGATTGCCATAAGGAACTAAATTGTGTTTTTCACCAACAGCTAAAACATTTAGTAACTGATTACCATATTCTTTTTGTAGTGTTTTTAATTGAAATTCATAACGCGGATTCACTTTCAATAATTCTTCAATAGTTGCCAATCCGTTACCTTCTACTATCAAAAATTCTTTAGCAACAATTCCAGTTATTTTTCCTTTTTTTTCATTGGGAAGACGTACATAAAAAATACCAACTTCATTTTCAAACGGAATCAAATCTTGCAATAAATAATCAAAATTAGCTTTTTCGTAATACCGTTTTAATTCTTCAATCGTTTCGATTTTTTTAACTGCAGAACCTCTCAAACCAATGTCTGGTTTTACAATAAAAGGAAAATTTATTTTGGAGGAATTTAGTTTTTCTACTACTTTTTGAAAAGAAGTTTTTTCTTTAATAAAATCTGTTTTAGGATAATATTTATGTGGAATTAAACTATAAATTTCTATTTTACTATCCATAAAAAAACCGCCATTTTTCATAGATGGATTACACGCATTAAAAAAGAAAATGGTTCTTGATTTTATAGCATAAAAAACCCATAAAAAATAAATAGGAATATAAACAATTTGAAAAGGCCAGTATTCCCAGTGAAAAAGTTTATGAAAAAATAGTTTCAATGATACGAAATTAAATTACAATAAATGAATTGCTAAAATCGTGTTTATTTATCAAATCATGATGAAATATTTCCACTTTATTTTTATCAATTACTGTTTGTGTAATGCTTAAGGTTTTCAATACATCATTCCTATTAATTACCAATCCGTGTTCTGCATTTTTTTCTTCCGTATATCGGTGAAAATTAAATAATTCTGATGCATCAACTTCGGGTTTAGCAACGCTCAGTTCGTCTTCGCCTCGGGTTGTATCAAGAAATGCAGCAAACCAATTAGCTCTTTTTTCTCTAATTTCTTTAGAGTATAAAGTAGATGATGACCAAATATAATTTTGACTTGGATCTAATTTTACAACTTCTTTATCCACACCATTCCATCGTAATTGGTATAAATTATGATTTTCGAAAAGTACAAGAGTAAAGGGTTCTATATTGTTTAAATCGATTGTTTTCCATTCTTGATAAGGTGATTGACTTCCAATAATTTCTAAAACAATTAAACCTCGACTTTTTTTATAATTTTCAGCAACGACATGTTTTTCATTAGCTCCATTAAGTAAAACTGCAACATTAGAATGTTCATCAATTGCATACCAAGTTCCTCCCGCTTTTTGATCTTTAGGGAAAATAATATTTTTGTTGTTAATTAGGTAATTTTTTGGCTCGATGGCATTAGGTCTAATTACTTTTTCATCACGATTGGATGTAATAATGATTTTGCCATTAGATTGAACAAAACTTACTGTGCACATTGTTTTTTATACTCAATTGTAGAACGAGCAACTCCGAAATTTTCGTCAATTTGAATGTGATCCATTTGTAAAATACCAACTTTAATTAATGCTTGATGATGAATACAATGTTCTAGATTATAAAGTAACTCTCTGTTGTAATTGCTTTCTAAAATTAATTCTTCACCATCAACAATTTGTTGCAATTGAATTAATTTATTTGGTTTTTCTAATTCCTTTTGAATCGTTTCTATACATTTTTTTGCAAATACAGTATCCGTTTGAATTTGGAGATCACGTTTTCTATCATCATAATTTATAATTCCGCTTTCATATTGATTTTCTAGGCATTGAAACATTTCAATAATATGACGTGTATGTTCACCTATAGTTGAATTACTTAAACCATAACATGGAAAAGTATAATCTTCGTTTGAAAGTTGCGATACCAAATCGGTCAACTCAATTAATGTTTTATTTATTGAAGTAATGAGCATAGGTTATAAATAGTTAACATTATAATTTACGGTTTTTTAACCAAAAAAGTTTTAAAAGCAAATCAAATTTTAAATCTCAACAAATCTGGAATTTTGCTTTTTTGATTATCAATCAATATTAAACAACAAAGAAACGTAATTATTGCCAAAATAAAAAGTGTACCACCATCGTTTTTTACTTCTACTCCTAAAAAAACTAAATGCGACACTAATGCACCAGCCATTGTGCTCATTCCAAATAAGGCTCCAAGTAGTGTTGTTCTGGGAATTAAAATCAAAACAGAAGCAATTAATTCAACCACTCCAGATCCGATTCTTCCAAAAGGTTCAATTCCTAAAGTTGTAAAAATGTATACACTTTCTTCAGCTCCTGTAAATTTAAAATATAAAGTTTGAACTAAGATTACAACTGCAATAAGTTTAACAATCCAAATAAATAGTGGGTTTTTCATTTTAAGTGATTAAAGTTTTAATGAGATTATTGTATTATTTAATGATTTTTGTCCAATTAAAATCGGCTTTTTTCTTCAAAATTACTTCCTCTTTATTCCAACTTTTTAAAGTATTATTAAAATAAGCATTGTAAAATAAGTATAATTTTGCGTCTAGAATTTTAAAGGTGCTTGGATCAATTTCCACTTTTTCGTTGTTTGCTCCCATTGCATAAGCACACCATCCACCGTATTGTGGTTCGTAACTTGATGGGTTTTTTACAAAAGCATCTTTGTTTGCTTGTGATGAAAAATAATACATTACGCCTTCATTAGTTGCAGCAATGGTTGATTTTCCTTTTACTGCTTTCTTTTGTGTAAAATAAGCCACTGGATCATAACCCTGAATGGCTATTTTGTTTTCTAAATTGAATTCTTTTACTCTTTTTGCTGTTTGTGCAAAAGTTGTTGCTGATAGAAATGCAACGAATACGATTAAAATTATTTTTTTCATTTTGATGTTTTTAATTTATTATTTTTATGGTACAAAGATAAAGTAGGTTTAAAAAGCATTTTGTCTGTTAGTTTACATTTGAAGCAAAAAAGTTTATTCTTTTTGAATTTTCGCCCAATTCACTGCTGCTTTTTCAATTCTAGCCGTTTGTTCTTTAGACCACATTTCTTTTACTTTTAAATTGTAGTTCAAGTATAATTTACTGTCAACAATAGTAAATACTTCTGGTTTCACTGGAGCTTCGTAACCTTCCGACATTCCATAAGCGCAAAAACCTCCGAATTGTGGTTCGTAATAAGATGGATTTTTTAAAAATAATGATTTATTACTTTCCGATGAAAAATAATAAATGGCTCTATTATACTCGGATTTAATTTCTTTATTGCCTTCGATAGCTATATTACTTTCAAAATAGGCAACAGGATCAAAACCTTGTATAGCGATTTTATCTTTTATATTTAAATGTTTTTCATTTTGGGCAAATGTTGTTGCTGAGAGAAAAGCAACGAATAGCATTAAAAATTGTTTTTTCATGATGTTAATTAAGTACTATTAAAATAAGATTTTATATTGAAGACCTAAAACAAAACTTCTAGTCAAACCATCTGGACGAACATCTCTAATTACAAATGGTGATGTTACAGACAATTCTATACTATTTTGCTTGTTAATAGTATATGAAGTAACTAAATTTCCATTGATGGTTAATCCGTCTGAACCTTCTATCGTTTCGCGTTTACCAAAAATATTTTCGTAACTATCTTCTCCTAAATGATAGATAAATAATACATTGGGTTTGAATGTAAATTTTTGATTGGTTGTTTTAATCGTATAAGTTGTTCTGAATAAAGCATCTGATTTACGTTCAAACAAATTGGTTGAAGGAAACTCATTAGTTCCAGCATATTCACTAAAATAGGAATTTTTGTTGTTGTTAAAAACCGGAATTTGAAAAGCTACATTAAAATCAAATTTTTTATAGTTTAAATTAGTTCCTAAAAATAAATCGAAAGTTCCTAAACTCGCTTGATAATCTAACGGAAGAGAATAATCGTTTATTTTTAAATTGGAAGTTGTGAAAGGAAACTTCCAACCTAGTAAAACACTCCATTGTTTGTTGTTTTTTTCTTTAAAAAGATAATTCCCAACAAGATATGCATCACCAAAGTTAGCTCGAGTACCAAAACTACCAGAAGCCGATGAAAAAGTAACTTTACTACTTAAGGATAATTTATCGTTAATTCTTCTTGTATAAGAAATATAAGGTGAAAAATAAGTCACATCAAATTCTCCAGCAGCAAAAATTGAAGCAACTTCTATACTGTTTTTATATACTTTTTCAGATGAATCAAAAGCGTGTCCGACACTACAAATTCCGGCATCACTACAGCCTTGAGAAAATGATAAAAACGGAATTGAAACAAAAGATAATATAAATACTATTTTTTTCATAATTGCTTTTTAAATCTGAATTAATTGAGCCACAGCAAACAAATGATTGTATTGCTGACAATGAATAAGCACATATTTGTATTGCGAAAAATCGACTTGTGTTGGAATAGCATACACTGTTGCAATGGTCAAATTTCCTAAATTGATAAACTCTGTTGGTGTATCTGATTTAGATAAATACACTTTTAAATCAGGACCGCTTGAAATGCTAAAGTTATCTAGTTGTAATTCGAATTGATTACCGTTTTGATAAATCTTAGCTTCGCCATTGACGGATATACCCGATGTTGGCGAAAAAGTTCCTCGGTATTTTAAAACCGAACCCGAAGTGATTGTGTTGTCTCGAAGTCCGTTTTTAGTTAAATCACCTTCTTTTTCACAAGAAAAAAGAGCCAAAACGAAAACTAATAAAGATAGCTTTTTCATAATTAAACCTGTATATATTTATACAAACGTAAAAACTATGTAGCTTGGTTTTTGTCGGCTAGTTTACAAAAGAGTAAAAATTATATTAAAGTTTAGAAACATCTTCAATAATAATTTCTTTTCGATTGTAATAAATGAGGTTTTTTTCTTCTAATTCGTTCAACAACAAGGTAGCCGTTTGGCGAGAAGTACCAATAATTTGTGCAATATCAGCTTGCGTTAAGTAATTTTCAATAGTAACTTTATTTCCGTCAAATTTACCTTCTCTTTCTGCCCAATCTTTTATAAAAGTATTCAAACGGGTTTTAGCATCTTTAGAAATTAAATTGGAATAATTGTTTTTGATGCGTTTCATTTTAAGTCCAACGAACTTGGTATATGTTAAAGCTAAATTTGGATTTTGCAACATTAAATTTTCAAAATCCGACATCAAGAAACTACAAATGGCTACTTCATCGGTAAGTGCTTTGGCATATTCGTTAGAGTTTTTATCATTTTCTAAAGTCAATTCGCCAAATAAATCGCCTTTTTGAATAATATCTTTGATGGTTTCGTTTCCGTTTTCATCTATTTCAACAATTTTAATATTTCCTTTTTTTAGTAAAAATATTCGAGGCACATCAGACGAAGAAAAGTAAATGATATCGCCTTTTTTGGCTTTCTTATAGCCAACTATAATGCATAACTGTTTGATTTGCGACATACTTAATGTCCAAAATAACTTATGATCTCGCAAATACCAATATTTTAATTCTTCTGACATAAAATTCTTTGCGTAAATATAATAATAATTACAAATGAAAAAACCTTTCAATGTTAACAATGAAAGGTTTTTTATTTGTTTAAATCGTCTCGATACAATTTTTTCGATCCGCTACAAAATCACTCGAAGTGACATATCTACATTACGAAACCAATCCTCTTGAAATTACTATTCGTTGAATTTCAGAAGTTCCTTCATAAATTTGAGTGATTTTCGAATCGCGCATCATTCGTTCAACATGATATTCGGCTACATAACCGTTTCCACCGTGAATTTGAACAGCTTCATTGGCTACTTCCAAAGCAATTTCAGAAGCATA
This sequence comes from Flavobacteriales bacterium, assembly GCA_031408335.1. Classification (GTDB taxonomy): domain Bacteria; phylum Bacteroidota; class Bacteroidia; order Flavobacteriales; family Flavobacteriaceae; genus Flavobacterium. Next base: position 12,436 of record JANNWH010000022.1, read on the forward strand.
TAATTTTGCCATTGCACCTGAATGAGCAATATCTTTACCTTCATCTTTTTCGCAAGCGGCTTTCATTATTAATAATTTAGCAGCAGTTACTTTCACATACATATCAGCCAATTTAAAAGCAATTGCTTGGTGTTTGAATATTTCTTTACCAAAAGCTTTGCGTTCTTGCGAATATTTTAAAGCTATTTCATAAGCTCCAGTTGCGATTCCGAGTGCTTGTGATGCAATACCGATTCGACCTCCATTTAATACATTCATAGCAAAACTAAATCCGAAACCATCTTCACCAATTCTGTTTTCTTTAGGTACTTTTACATCGGTGAACATAAGTGAATGTGTATCGCTTCCTCGGATTCCCATTTTCTTTTCTTTTGGACCAATTTCAAAACCAGCCCAACCTTTTTCAATAATAAATGCGTTGATTCCTTTGTGTCCTTTTTCGACATCGGTTTGTGCAATAACTAAATAAGTAGAGGCGGAAGCACCATTGGTAATCCAGTTTTTTGTTCCATTTAATAGATAATGATCACCCTTGTCAATTGCTGTAGTTTTTTGCGAAGTAGCATCACTTCCTGCTTCTGGTTCCGATAAACAAAAAGCACCAATAACTTCGCCTTTTGCAAGTGGAATAAGGTATTTCAATTTTTGTTCTTCATTACAATATTTTTCCATTCCGGCACAAACGAGTGAATTATTAACCGACATAATTACAGCAGCAGATGCATCTATTTTTGAAATTTCGGTTAATGCCAAAACATAAGAAACACTATCCAATCCAGAACCACCATATTTTGGATCCACCATCATTCCCATAAAACCCAATTGAGCCATTATTTTAACTTGCTCAGTAGGAAATTTTGAGTGTTCATCTCTTTCAATTACGCCAGGCAACAATTCAGAAACTGCGAAGTCTTTGGCTGCTTGTTGAATCATTAAATGCTCTTCGGTTAGATTAAAATCCATATTTTTGTGAAAGTTATTTGTTCGTAAAATAGAGAACAAAAGTAATTATTAAATCTTAAATTTCAAACGTTTTCGTAATTTTAGCCAATGTTTAAAGAAAGCTATACAGTAATCGGAGTCATGTCAGGAACATCATTAGATGGAATTGACTTGGCACGTCTTCAATTTACTATTATTGATGATAAATGGCGATTTGAAATCCACGAAAGTGAAACCATTCCTTATACAATAACGTGGTTAAACAAACTAAAAACTGCAGTTGATTTTTCTGAAAAGGAATTAACAATACTGAATAAAGAATACACTAAATATCTTGGAAATACGATAAAAGATTTCATTCAGAAATATAAAATTTTGAATTTAGACGCTGTTTGCAGTCATGGTCACACTATTTTGCATCAACCACAAAACGGATTTACATTACAAATTGGCAATTTACCAGAATTAGCTACAATTGTAAATGAAACTATTGTTTGTGATTTTAGAGTTCAAGATGTTCAATTAGGTGGACAAGGAGCGCCATTGGTTCCGATTGGAGACAGAATTTTATTTTCTGACTATGATTATTGTTTGAATTTAGGTGGATTTTCAAATATTTCTTTTGAGAATGATGATAAAAGAATTGCTTTTGATATTTCGCCAGTCAATACGGTTTTGAATTTTTATGCCAATACATTAGGTTTGGATTATGATGATAAAGGAGAAATTGCCCGTTCAGGAAAAATTAATTCTGATCTATTGAATGAATTGAATAGGTTAGAGTACTATCAAAAAACATTTCCGAAATCGCTTGGATTTGAGTTTGTTAAAGAAATTATTTTGCCTTTACTTGAAAAGCATATTATTTCAACAGACGATAAGATAGCTACTTTTACGGAACATATTGCCATGCAAATTGCTTTAGTAATCGATTGCTTCGAATCTCGTAATAGAAAACTATTAGTAACAGGCGGTGGTGCTTATAATGATTTTTTAATTGAAAGAATTCAGTTTTATTTACCAGAAATAGAAGTAATCATTCCTAATAAAAAAATATTGGAATACAAAGAAGCATTAATTTTTGGATTACTTGGTGTTTTAAAATTACGGAATGAAATTAATGTTTTGAGCAGCGTAACTGGTGCAAAAATGGATCATAGTAGTGGCGTTATTTATAAAAAGTAAATTTTTTAAACAAATAAATATTTTAAGTTACTTAAAATTAAGGATGACTAGAAAATATTGAATCATTTGCATTGTTTGAGAAAATAGAATCATCAGAATTATCAACTGCACCATCACCATTTAAATCGGTAGCTATTACTCCATAAGCCGAATTTTCTATATCATTAGCTAAATCAACAGCATCAGAAGCATCGATAACCTCATCTTGATTGATGTCGCCAGAATAAATTCCGTAAACTCCAGATTCTAATTCAATTAAATTATTTCCATACGCTTTAGTTTGTGAAGTTGTAAAATCATAAACTAAAGGTGTAACACCAATTATAACTGGAGAAGCACTCCATGTTTGAATAGCGTTACTAGAACTCACAGCTATGTAAAATGAACCAGAAGGAAATGTTGGGAATGAACAAATTGCTGTTCCATCTATTTTCAACATGGCAGTAGTTGTATCTACAATTGCATAGGGAAAAGTACTATTGTGTAATTTGACAGTAATCGTTTCTACATCTGTTAGTGGAGAAATACCATCTTGATTAAATTTAATAGATCTCATCATACCATTATCAAAATACCCTTGAATGTATAATTTAAGATTTACAATTGATGAACATATATTTGTTAGACTATAAACAGTATCGTCACAATCGGTATTGTTAGTTACAAAACCTATTGGCTGACAATTTGTTACTGACACATTATTATTTCCAAAACCGTCACCATCGCTGTCTTGGTAATAGGTTTGCTCGCAAGGATCCAATACTCCTTCATAAACCTGATAACGTTGATTAAAACTTCCTCCAAGATATAATTTTGAGTTGTCTAAAAGAACATTTTGACCATTTGAAAAGTTATTTATAGTTAAACCATTTAGTGATCCATCAGGATTAAATTTAGAAAAAGACCTTCGTGTGAACCCACCAACTGTTGTAAAATTTCCTCCCGCATAAACATATCCTGAAGGAGTGACAGCTATTGAATCAATTCCACCTAAACCTCCAGTTACAGTTGGCGGATTATATGCCTGCAATATACCATTCACATCAAATTTAGCCAATCGATTCCTAACTTGTCCGTTAACAGTAACAAAATAACCACCTATATATAAATTGTTAGACGCATCTAATCCAAATGAACTTACTAAACTATCAAAAGTTGGATTAAACGAATTTAGGGTACCATCAGTATTAAATTTAGCTACACGGTCTCTGCCAACTCCGTTCACTGTTGTAAAACCACCTCCAGCATATAAATTCCCTGAAGTATCAAACAATAATGTGGAGACAGTATAATTCATATTTGGATTAAATTCATTCAACGTTCCGTTGGCATTGTATTTAGCTAAACGATTTCTTGAAATTCCTCCTATCGTTGTAAACGCACCTCCTACATATAAATTATTTCCCGTGTCTAATTTTAACGCAAAAACATTATTATTTATATTAGGATCAAAGTCATTTAAAGTTCCATTAGGATTGAACTTAGCAAGATTATTTCTCGTTAAACCATTTATTATATTGAACTTACCTCCAACATATAAATTATCTAGATTGTCGACAAGCAATGTAGATACAACATTACTTATTAAATTAATATTTATTAATGGATTAAAGCTATTATTCAAGGTGCCATTCGGATTAAATTTTACTAAATAGGTTTTTGGAAAAGTATTGACTGTTGTAAAATTGCCACCAGCGAGTATGTTTCCCAAAGAAGTAATAGTAATTGCATTTACTAGACCATTCATTGATGGGTTAAATGCATCTAAATTACCTAAGGAATCAAATTTTGCAAAATTATTCCTTTGAATGCTATTGTTCAGCTGAGTGAAAACCCCTCCAACATATATATTACTTAAATTATCATTATATAATGATGTTACTTCGCCGTTTACTCCTGGATTAAAACCATTAAGGGATCCATCCGGATTTAACTTTGCTAAAAAATTTCTTTCAATATTATTTACTGTTGTAAAATAACCCCCGATGTAAATGTTGTCATATGTATCAATAGAAATGGTATACACTTCATTATCTAAATTAACTATTAACGGATTCAACGTTCCATCAGCACTAAATTTAGCTAGCATAGACCTTGCCATATTATTTACTTGTATTATACTGCCTCCTACAAATAATTCCCCAGCTGAGTTGATTTTTATAGAAAAAATAAATCCTACAATATATGGGTTAAAACTATTTAGTGTGCGATTTGGATTGAACTTTGCAAGTTTGGTTCGCTGAATGGAGTTCACAGTACCAAAGCTTCCTCCAACATATAAATTATTATAAATATCCAATGTCAATGCATATACTGGAGAGTCAAATATTGGATTAAAATTATTAAGTGTACCATCTGCATTTAAACATGCAAATCGACTTCTTGTAACACCTCCAACAGTTGAAAAAACTCCACCCAGATAGACTTTTTCTGTAGCATCAATAGCCAAGCAATGAACTACACCATTAACGCTTAAATTGAAAGGATGCAAAGAACCATCTGCATTTATTCGAGCCAATCTATTTCTTGATATATTATTGACGGATAAAAAATCGCCGCCAACGTACCAGCCTCCACTAGGAATAGCAACTATACATTTCACAACACCTTCAATCTTAGCATCATTAATGGTAAAAGCCTGAGTTCCATCGGTGTTTAATTTTGCTACTTGGCCAGAATAATCACCGATGCTAGTAAAAGCTCCGCCTACATAAGTACTCCCATCGCTGGTTTTTGCCATGGCGTAAACATTGTTATTAAAACCATAATTGTTAATTTGGGTTTGCCCTTGCAGTGTTGTAGACATAAATGGCAAAACCATCACTAAAATTTTTGAAATAATGGCTGTGATATGGTTTTTCCTTTTCAAAATGTGTGTTTTTTTCCTTAGTAAATAGTATTTCTTTATACAAAGTGATTCAAAACTACGTTTTTTTATTGGATTATTAATATAAAAAAACCTCTTCAATTTCTTGAGGAGGTTTTAAAAATTATAATTCTTTGTACTATTATCTCTTAATCACTCTTAAAGTTTTAATATTATCATTTTGAGATACAATAACATTGTAAACTCCAGATGGATAATCAGCACCTATTTGAAGATTTTCAATTTCAGATACATCTACATTTCTGTTTTCAATTTGTTTTCCTAACATATCGTATACTCTAACTTGTAGTGCACTTTGAGATGAAGTAGTAACATTCAACATAAAGTTTTCAGCAAATGGATTTGGATAAGAAACTACGTTGAATAGATTTGATACA
>JANNWH010000023.1:0-60057 GCA_031408335.1 Flavobacteriales bacterium
AGCGGGTGCAAAAGTAATTATTCTTTTTTATCTGGCAAGACTTTTTTAAAATAAATTTTGATTTTATTTTTTTTTAGTTTGTGTATACAGATTGTCAATGAAATTTTATCCTATTGCGGGGTGCAAATATAAAACTCTTTAACCAGTTTGCAAACAAATTTTATCCCTTTTTTAAAAACATTTTTAATAGTCTGGTTTTGTGGATGTTGTTAAGATTTTTTTTTGCTCAGAGAGCACAGAGGATTTGAACAGAGAGGCACGGAGACTTTTTTTAGAGGATTTGTGTTAGAATGGTTTTTAAAAAATATCTAAAGAATGACTTTTGTTCTAACCTAGCCCTGATGGAAGCTAGCTACCATGTAGCGCGGACAGCAGGACGAATGGTGTATAAAAAGTAAGGGCTGTGCTCCTGAAAATTAATCAAATCGAATGGATTTGGCTGGAGAAATCTTAGTAATAATGTACGATGGAATTAGTAAAACTAATAAACAGATAAGTATAGTTCCGACATTGAGCAGTAAAATATAACCAAAGTTAAAATACACTGGAGCTGTATTTACATAATAACTTTCGGGATTGAGTTTAACGATACTAAAAAAATGTTGAATTGTTATTAAACCGATTCCGATTAGATTTCCCCAGAATATACCACGAATTATTAAATACGCTGCATTGTAAAGAAATATTTTACGAATTGTCCAGTTATTTGCACCTTGAGCTTTGAGTATTCCTATCATTTGAGTACGCTCAAGAATAAGGACTAAAAGAGCAACTACCATATTAATAGTAGCAACAATTATCATAATAATTAAAATAACTAGGATATTAAAATCGAAAAGCTGCAACCATTCAAATATATAATAATACTTTTCGGTTATGGATTGTGTGTTTAAAATTGATGACGTTTCATTATAAACTTCTTCTGATTTTTGATTAATTTTCGTAAAATCATCTATAAAAACTTCGAAAGATCCTACTTGGTCTGATGTCCATTTATTTATTCTTTGTAAATGACGAATATCGCCTATAATATAAGTGGCATCAAATTCTTGAAAACCCGAATTAAAAATTCCAACTATTTTGAATCGCCTTGATTTTGGCATTTTATTGCCTTCTTCTTTCATAAAAAACGTATTGAAAGCTTGATTGAGTTTTAAATTCAGTCGATTTGCTAAATACTGTGAAATAACAATCTCGTTATTTAATTCGTTTAATAAATTTGGGTTTCTGCCTTCTACAATATATTCGTCAATATTTTTCCAGTCGTAATCTTTTCCAACGCCTTTATATAAAATTCCTTCACAAGCTGTTTCAGTTCTAATCATTCCGTGCATACTTGCTACACCTTGAACATGTTGAATGCCATCAATAGTATTAAACTTTGGATAAAAACTTTGACGAAGAGAAAGTGGCTTAGTACTTACATCCGATTGATTATCAGTATAATTAGAAATAATTATATGGCCGTTGAAAGCAGAAACTTTTTGGCGAATTTTTTGTTGTAAACCAATTCCGGTAGCAACCGAAATAATCATCATAATCATACCAATAGCGATAGCAGTAATTGCAATTTTTATTATTGGTGCAGAAATACTACTTTTATACTCTTTGGAAGTTATGAGTCGTTTTGCTATGAAATAGGATATGTTCAATGATGTTTTTTTTAAGGCAAAGATAGAGAATGTAACAAAGTTTAAAAGTTTAAAAGTTTAAAAGTTTATGAAATATTTAATTAGTAGCTGTTTTGTTTTATTTGGATGTTTGTCATGCGGAAGTGTTGTAAAAAAGAAAGAACAAAGAGAAAAAAAAATAGAGCGTATTGTTGAGAATACAGTTACTACAATTAAAACGGGCGCTGATAATTACATATCGTATTTACCTTTATTAAAAGATAAAAAAGTTGGCATAGTCACAAATCAAACCGGAATACTTTCTAACAAAATTCATTTGGTTGATTTTCTTTTAGAGCAAAAAATAAACCTCCAAAAAATATATGCTCCAGAGCACGGTTTTCGTGGTACTGCAGATGCTGGCGAATTAATTAAAGACGGAAAAGACACTAAAACTTACTTACCTATTATTTCCCTTTATGGTGATAATAAAAAACCAAAACCCGAACAACTAGCCGGAATTGACATCTTAGTTTTTGACTTACAGGATGTTGGCGCTCGATTTTATACTTATATTTCTTCACTTCATTATATAATGGAAGCTTGTGCGGAGAACAACATCCAATTAATTGTTCTTGACCGACCAAATCCAAACGGAAGTATTGTTGACGGTCCAATTCTAGAAAAAGAATTTACTAGTTTTGTTGGAATGCATTCCATACCAGTACTTCACGGAATGACTATTGGCGAATATGCACAAATGATTAATGGCGAAAAATGGTTGAAAAACGAAAGTCAATGCAATATAACAGTTATTGAATGTTTAAATTACAAACGCGAAATGCTATACAGTTTGCCAATAAAACCTTCTCCTAATTTACCTAATGACCAAGCAATTAACTTATATGCAAGTTTGTGTTTGTTTGAAGGAACTAATGTGAGTGTTGGTCGAGGTACCGAAATGCAATTTCAAATTTACGGTTCACCCTTTTTACCAAAGAGTGATTTTAAATTTACGCCGATTCCGAATTTTGGCGCTAAAGAACCTGTTTATAAAAACGTTTTGTGTTATGGTGAAGATTTAACTGCGATTACCAAAGTCAATCAATTAGAACTAAAATGGCTTATTAAAGCATATCAATCAACCCAAGATAAATCAAAATTTTTCAATAGTTTTTTTACCAAATTAGCTGGGACTAAAAAATTACAGCAACAAATTGAAAGTGGTGTTTCAGAAAATGAAATACGAAAATCGTGGGAAAGCGGATTGGAAAATTTTAAAAAAATGAGAGCAAAATATTTGATTTATTAATAAAAAATAGAAAATAGACTTCACAAAGGCAATTTCTTCTTCATTTCTTCTACAATGTTATATGCAGCCGGACAAATTGCTACATTTTTCAACGTTAAATCGGTAATTTGGTTGAATTTTTTTCTATCGGTATGCGGAAATTCGCGACATGCTTTTGGACGAACATCATAAATCATACAGTAATTCTCAGCATCTAAAAAAGTACACGGAACGTTTTGTAATACATAATCGTTCTCATCATCAATTTGCAAATAAGCATCAATAAATTGCTGTGGTTTTTGTTTTAAATGTTTCGAAATACGCTCAATATCTGCCGAAGTAAAAAGCGGTCCAGTTGTTTTACAACAATTGGCACAATTCAAACAATTGGTTTTTTTAAATTCGGTTTCATGTAAATCTTGCATTACATAATCCAAATTCTTGGGCGTTTTCTTTCTTAGCTTATCAAAATACTTTTTATTTTCGATATGCTTATCTTTGGCTAACTTTTGAATTTCGTTTAAAGAAGGTTTGAGCATTTTTGGATATTTTCTTTTGCAAATTTAAACAACTTCTGATTTAATTAACTTAAAACTGAGGACAGATTGCTTCGTGCCTCGCAATGACAATATGAAAGATTTATTTGGAAAAGCCATTCTTGATTTTCAAACCAACAACCATACGCAAAACCTCATTACCGAAACTAACATTTCAGAAGCTGATGAATTGGAAGTCGCCTATCTTTTTAGAAATTACAATCAAATGCCAAAAATCGAACAAAAAGCATTGCAACTATCAAAAGGAAAAATTCTCGATGTGGGTTGCGGTGCCGGAAGTCATAGCTTGTATTTGCAAGAAAAAGCATTTGATGTTATGGCAATAGACATTTCCGAAAATGCAATAAAAGCGTGTCAACTTCGCGGTGTGCAAAACGCTAAAATTCAAAACATTTTAGATATTTCAAATCAAAATTTCGACACTATTCTACTTTTAATGAACGGAACTGGAATTTTCGAAACGCTTTCTCAAACTTCTAAATACCTTCAAAAATTAAAATCACTTCTTACTCCAAACGGACAAATTTTAATCGATTCTTCTGATATTATTTACATGTTTGATGAAAATGATGACGGAAGTTACTCCATTCCTGCAGAAGGTTATTATGGCGAATTAAGCTTCACTGTTTCCTATAAAAACGAAACTGAAGCTCCTTTTTCGTGGTTGTATTTAGATTATAATACGTTACAAAATGCGGCTCATGCCAATGGTTTGCAATGCGAATTAATTATGGAAGGCAATCATTTTGATTATTTGGCGAAATTGTTTTTGTAGCTAATCCAGCATTTCATTACAAGCTTTTTTGTTTCAAACCATTTTTTTACGCTATAAAAATAGCTTCTTTTAGTCGCTTTTTTATACAACAAAAATTGGTTTTCATCTTCAAAAGGCTTTCCATTGCATTCTGGGCTAATTGGGTGATCAGTTGTCAGTTTTCAAAAATTAAAATCTGAGAAAATCTGCGTTCCATAATAATAATTACGTAATAATCAAATCGGTAGTCGAAATAATATCTTGTAAAGCAGCGTACAAAACATCTAAATCGTCTTGCGAATTGTAAGCATTTATCGAATAACGCAAGTACACTTTATCATTTAAAGGCATCACCGGAATTTGAATTTTGTATTTACTGTAAAGTAATTCTTTTAATTCTGTTGGTTTTGAAGTTTGAATCGGAATACTCGCCATCTGACCTAAAAAATCTTCATTAATTGGGCAAATAGGTTGGGTTTTTACCAAATTGCAAAAGCGTTGGTAATTATCAAAAACGATTTGTTTGCAAACTCTCGATTTTGCTTTCCAATTGTTTTCTTCTAAAAACTGAATCACTTTTGGTGTACATAAAAAAGCCGATATATCTCGAGTTCCTTGTATTTCATGGTAATCTAAAAACCTACTTTCACTCGGTGACAAACTTTCATAACCCCAACTCACTACCAAAGGATCTAAAGCATTTTGAAATTCATTTTTTACATACAAAAACGAACTTCCTTTGGGTGCCAGCATCCATTTGTGTAGAGTTCCGGTATAATAATCTGGATTCAATTCGGCAATATTCAAATCAATATGACCTGGAACGTGAGCGCCGTCAACAATAGTTATTAAACCTAACTCTTTTGCTTTATCGCATATTTCTTTAACCGGAAAAATAAGAGCTGTTGAACTCGACATCTGATTTAAAAAAACCACTTTAGTTTTTGATGTATGACCTTTCCAAAATTCTTCTATAATTTGTTCTTTGGAAACTATTGGCAAAGATATTGTTTGTCGAATAAATTTTGCTCCCGATTGTTTACAATAAAAATTCCAAGTTCTGTCCATAGCACCATACTCGTGATTGGTAGTTAGAATTTCATCGCCTGTCTGCAAATTAATACTTCTCATTATAGTATTTACAGCAAAAGTTGGATTGGGTGTAAAAAAGAAATCAACTGCATTGCAACCAATATATTTCGCTAATCTTTCTTTGGCAATTTTTAAATACTGTAGCGCTTTCTTCTGAATAAAATTGACAGGATCGCTTTCTAACTCCAATTGAAATCGTTGGTATTCGTCAAAAATTGGTTTCGGACAAGCGCCGAAGGAACCGTGATTTAAAAATGTAATGTCTTTGTTTAGTAGGAATTGTGATTTCATAAACGATACTTTTCTGTAAAAATAAACAACCTATTCGAATTGGAATAGGTTGTTGTGATTTTTCAGTCGAATAAAAATAGATTTCTGCCAGCACGGAAAAGACGTAAGTGTAGAAACGGAAATTATTCTTTATTTCTTTTCTCTCTAAAAACCATCGGATATTTAATTTCTATACTAAATGGTTTTCCTCCACGCTTTGCTGGTTCCCATTTTGGACATTTCTTCAAAACTCGAATAAATTCAGTTGCCGATTCGATATCAAAAAACTGAACTATTTTAATGTTTTTGACATTTCCATCTTCGTCAATAGTAAAAGCACCAACCATTTTTCCGGGTTTTGTAACTTTAGAATAATCAAATTCTTTATTTAAAAAATTACTGAAATTGTCTATTCCACCACCTTGAAACTTAGCATCAATACGGTCGCCACTAAGATACACTTCATCTTCGCCACCAATTTGAGCGAAACCAAAAAATGGCACAAGAGAAAATAACAAAAGAAATACAAGTTGCTTTATAAAATTCATCTTAAGGAATATTTAAATATTTATGGGTTTGTAATGACACGCGCCATTTTGGATTCTTCATTACATAATCGACAATTAACGGCGTCATTTCTTCTTTTTTACTCCATTCGGGTTGCAAAAAAAGAATCGCGTTTTTATTTACTTTTTGCGCTTGTTCTTCGGCAAAAATAAAATCGTGTTTATTGTAAATAATAACTTTTAGTTCGTTGGCAATTGCATAAGCATCAGCAACAGGTAACTTATTTTTTTTGGGTGAAAGACAAAACCAATCCCAAGTTCCAGTTACAGGATAAGCACCCGACGTTTCAATATGAACTTTTAAATTTTCTTGTTTTAGTTTTTGAGTCAGCAGTGTCATGTCCCAAGTTAAAGGTTCGCCACCTGTTACTACAACTGTATCGGCATATTTTTTTGCGTTGGCAACAATAACTGTTGTTTCGGTTGGCGGATGCAATTCGGCATTCCAACTTTCTTTCACATCGCACCAATGGCAACCTACATCGCAACCGCCAATTCTAATGAAATAAGCAGCAGTTCCGGTATGAAATCCTTCGCCTTGTATGGTATAAAATTCTTCCATCAACGGAAGCATTTCGCCTTTATCAACAGCGATTTGAGTTTGTTTTGTAAGCATTTTTAAAATCTTGTTGGCAAAGATAAAGAATTTAAAAAGGAGTCAATTCAAAAAATGCTTTTAGTTATTTTGGTGTAGTTCTCCTTAATTTCATTATGCTATTTGTATTTGCATTCTCAAACTTTATGATTCCGAAATCTTTAGTTGACCATGTTTTTGATGAAATTTTCTTATCAGGATTACTTCTGTCAAGATATTCTTCGCCATATTTATGAAGGTAAATTTCATTTGTTAATTCATCTATTTTAAACGTAGTATACGAATTCACAAAAAGAAAATCCATACAACTCGATTGCTGTAGGGTAAAATAATTGCCTTTTGTTACCAAACTTTCATATCCGTTGGCTGGACAATTATCGTCAAATTCGAAAAGTAAATTATTGTTTCTTTTAATTTCAACATACTTTTTTTCTTTTTCTTCTAGTATAAGAAGTGGCAAATTAAAATGAGTGTTGGCTGCATTATTTTTTTCTTTATTAATCTCTAAAGCTATTACTTTATACTTTTTTGTTTTTAAATTTATTAATAAACTATCATGAGCATAATACCCATTTACATACTCCAATTGTTTGCTTCTTTTTGGATTAACAACTTTAGAAGTAATAAAATTTTCGCGCCATGATTGTTCTTTATCATTTTGCGAAACATCACTAATTTGTATTGAATCGATTAAAATCCATTTATTTAAATTAGAATCAAAAGTATATAGTTCTTCTTTAAATTTTACTTTTTGATAGTAAACGGGATCGGCTTTCGGATTATAAATTAAATAGGAAGCAGGAATTAAGAAGGCGTAAATAGTAAAATCTTTTTTAATTTTTTTGTTATCAAAAGTATTAATTTTTTGGATTTCTATATCTGTTCCATTTTGGTTAGTTTTTATCGGAATTAAATAGAGAATTAAATTCCCATAACTATTTTTATCCTTCGGATTATAAATACATCCATAATCTGAAGTTAGGAAATAATTATCTTGAAAAGTATACTCGCTACAATGTAATAACAAATCAAAATTAATTTGTTGTGGCGCTTTTTTGATAGTGTTGTTGGAATTTATATTTTCGATTTCCTTTTTTTTACAACTACCAAAAACCAAGAAGCATACAAACAAAATTATATAAAGATGCATCGTATTTTTTACCTTCATTTATTATAATTTTTTGGTGTAATTAATTGGACGGAAATATCCTTTCCAGCCTAAATGACTTGCTAATGCTTTTCCGGTTCTTTTGAAAACAGATGTTCTAGAACATCCTTTCCCTGCATATCCTCCATTGGTTTTATTTGTTGTTTCATCTGCACTACCAATTGCTCCAATTGCTTCTAAAATTGTAACTAAATCTTTTGCTTCATTATAATTGTAAACAATTCCGGTATGACCAATTCCGTTGGATTTTCTCCAGACAAAAATGTCACCTTTTTGAGGTTTAAAATCGGATTTATCACTTCCTGGAACAAAATTAATATTAGAACTTCCTATCGCATTTCTAAAATTAGCTTGTGTTGTCATTAATCCGGTATTAATTCCAACTAAAACTGGCATTACACCAAGTTTAAATAAATAAATACCGACTGTTTCCGAACAATCTAGATTTTTTAAACCTTGGTTACTTAATGAGGCTCTTTCTCCTGTTTGACTGTACGGAATGTGTTGGTCTACCAATTCTTTCATTTGATCCAAAACACCAACTTCTTGAATAACAGTTTCAATTATTTTTCCTTTAGTACAATTGTTTACATTAAAAATAGTGATGGTTTTTTGTAAATTTTTCCATCTATCTTCTCTCGATGGTGTTCCTCTATTAATTATGTCAACAATAGCATCTAAACTTTTTCTATCAACACCTTTATCGGCGTTTTCTTGGCATTTGTATTCTTTCCAATACGCTAAACTTGCTACTGTTCCTTCATTAAGATTATTGATATTTACTGCATCAATAATTGTATTAAAAGCAGGATAATCAGAAACAATTCTACTATTTATTGTAACATATTTATCTTTTCCTGTAATTTGAAGAATTCCTTTTCCTCTGTATTTCCAACCATCACCACTGGCAACATCACCATTTCCATTTCTATTTGAATACGCAATATTAGCGATCATTTCTTGATTTGCTACTTGACCATTTTGCGAACTTCGACCGTATTTAAATGCCAAAGCGTTTGGCCCGTTGGTAATTTTATTATAACTTTTATTTGGATCAAGTCGAAATTTAGAAAATTGCACTGGTAAATCTTCGGCTTTATAATTCAAACTTTCACCATTTTTAACATTGATACTATCGCCAACTTCTTCCATAACTTGAGCAAAAAAATGCGCTTTTTGCCTACAACTATTTGTTCCAAACGATTTACTAGCTGCATTGAACGCAGTGAGCATTAGTTGTATTTTGTCGTCTGTAGCTGTAGGAAAAACTTTGGTTAAATCGGCTACTGTAATTAGTTTGCTACAATTTGGACACGTTGGGTTTGCATCAATAGGAGTGATTGCTTTTCCGACTCCAACTTTTATCATAACCGTTTCACTTGGACTTTTAAAATAAGCATAAACAGTAATGTTTTTTGAAGTTGCGCTTTTCGGAAAAGAGCAAGTCATTTCATTAAAAGTGGTTTTTGCTTTTTCTTCTGCGTGTTTAAAATTGGTTATTTCACCATCATCGTATTTATAAGCCCAGTTTATTTTTAATAACTCAAGCGATTGTAATGCAACATCTGGAAAAGCTTTGTAGCTGTATTTTTCACCAAGAGTAATTGTGTTTGACAAATTTCCATTTGAATCAAAAGGACCTTCTACTTTTTTAACTTTTGCCATTGTCTGATATTTAATAATTAATACGTTTTCAGTTTTGACCTTTTATATACTACATTTCAATTGTGTAATCTTCTTCAAAGTTATAAAAAATAGCGCTATTTACTATCCTTCAAGATAAATATAAATTATTAAAAATCAATTTATTATAACCCATTAGGTGTAATTACTTTTTAGCTAATTATTAGCATATTTGTCACACTGAGCTTGTCGAAGTGTCTTTTTTTTATATCTTCGACAAGCTCAAACTGACATTTGAGTTCAAATTGGCTTTAAATTTTAATCAAAAAAAGCATTTAAACAAATTTTGATTAATTGCACCCAATTGGTTATTATAGTATTTAGGCTTATGCAATAGTAACTAATATTAGTTTAATAAAAGCACGTAAAAACACCTATTTTTTTGCAGAAAAACCCTTATTTGCATAAAAAAACTCGCTCTTTACGAACGAGTTTTGGTTTTATTTTTTTATCATAAATAGTAAATTAGAATCTACTCTAGCCCTGATGCAAGGGAAAATCCTTTTTGCCGGTTCTCGATACTCGTTTTGAAAGTGAACTCGAACTGACGGGAAAAAGATTTGGAAAAGTAGCAGGAATTACCATCACTAATAAAGCCTGAACCTTTCGCTACTATTTTTCTCTAATATAAATATCGATTGGAACGCCTGAAAAATCCCAGTTTTCACGAATTTTGTTTTCGAGAAAACGTTTGTACGATTCTTTTACGTATTGAGGCAAATTGGCAAAAAACACAAACTGCGGAGTTGGTGTAGGCAATTGCATGCAATATTTAATTTTTACAAACTTCCCTTTTAACGCTGGTGGCGGATGACTTTCTATTAATTTCAACATGAAGTCGTTGAATTTGGATGTCGAAATTCGTTGTTTTCTGTTTTCAAATACCAAGACCGAAGCTTCTAATGCTTTTAACAATCGTTGTTTGGTTAATGCCGAAACAAACAAAATCGGCACATCGGTAAAAGGTTCTAATTGTTCGCGAATTTTCACTTCGTAATCGCGTGTTGACATGGTATCTTTTTCGACTAAATCCCATTTATTTACTAAAATCACAACACCTTTTCTGTTCTTTTCAGCTAGCCAAAAAATACTTTGGTCTTGTCCTTCAAATCCACGAGTAGCGTCAATAATTAAAATACAAACATCGGCGTGTTCAATAGCACGAACCGATCGCATTACTGAGTAAAATTCTAAGTCTTCTTTCACTTTTGCTTTACGACGAATTCCGGCTGTATCCATTAAATTGAATTCGAAACCAAAACGATCAAATTTAGTATCAATAGAGTCGCGAGTTGTTCCAGCAATATCGGTTACCATAAAACGATCTTCACCAATTAAGGCGTTAATGAAACTCGATTTTCCAGCATTTGGTCTTCCGACAACTGCAAAACGTGGCAATTCAATTTCTTCTTGAACAGGTTGTGGTTTTATCGGAAATGCGTCAATTAAAGCATCTAATAATTCGCCAGTTCCACTTCCAGAAATACTAGCAAAAGTGTAATAATCGCCTAAACCTAAATTATAAAACTCCATCGCATCTTTTTCACGCATGGCATTATCGACTTTATTTACTGCTAATAAAACGGGTTTTGTAACTTTACGCAAGAGTCGCGCAACGGTGTCGTCCATTGGTGTTATTCCTTCTTCTACATCTACAACAAAAATAATAACATCGGCTTCATCTATTGCGAGTTCAACTTGTTTACGGATTTCTCCTTCAAAAACATCGTCAGATCCTTTGATGTAACCACCAGTATCTATGACTGAAAATTCCTTTCCATTCCATTCACTTTTTCCGTAATTTCTGTCACGAGTCACTCCCGAAACAGCATCTACGATAGCTTCACGTCTTTTAATCAATCTGTTAAACAGCGTCGATTTCCCTACATTTGGTCTTCCTACAATGGCTACAATGTTGTTCATAATCTTATTTTCAAATATTTTGCAAAGGTAGTTAAAAAGTATTCAGTGTTCAGTGTGGAGTGTTCAGTTTATTTTGAAGCTATTCCAGCTATCCGTTTCAATCTGTCATTGCGAGTAACGGAGCAATCTCATAACAACAATTTCTATCGCAATGTCAGGATTTCCTCTTCTATCTGGGCTAAAAAATTTGCATAAATCAGTAAAATCCGATTCATCCGAGTTCCAATAACAAAACTTACTTAAAAAAAATTATTTTTGGTTATATCCGAAACGGCGCAATTGAAACTGATTGCTTCTCCAATCTTTATTCACTTTTACAAACAGTTCGATATGAATTTGTTTTCCGAAAAATTTCTCTAAATCTTCACGAGCTTGCATACCAACTCTTTTTAAAGCGCTTCCTTTGTGACCAATTATGATTCCTTTTTGAGTATCACGTTCCACCATAATTACGGAACGAATTCGGATAATTTTTTCGTCTTCTAAAAATTCTTCTGTTTCGATTTCAACGGCATACGGAATTTCTTTATCGTAATTGATAAGAATTTTTTCACGAATGGTTTCGTTTACGAAAAAACGTTCGGGTTTGTCTGTTAAAGTGTCTTTTGGATAAAATGGTGGCGAAACGGGAAGCAATTCTATAATACGAGCAAAAACTTCTTTTACATTAAAATTTTGTAGTGCCGATATTGGAAATATTTCGGCGTTAGACACTTTCTCCTTCCAAAAGGCAACTTGTTCTTCCAATTGTTCTTGATTGGAAGTATCAATTTTATTTAAAAGTAATAAAACCGGAATTTCAGCATGGATTATTTTATTAAAAAAAGCTTCGTCTTTCAGTTCTTTTTCTCCAATTTCAACCATATAAAGCAATACATCGGCATCTTCAAAAGCTGATTTCACAAAATTCATCATCGAGCTCTGCAGTTCGTAGGCGGGTTTAATAATTCCGGGTGTATCTGATAAAATGACCTGAAAGTCTTCACCATTTACAATTCCGAGAATTCGATGACGTGTTGTTTGTGCTTTAGAAGTAATAATCGACAAACGTTCACCTACAAAAGCGTTCATTAAAGTTGATTTACCAACGTTTGGATTACCAATAATATTTACAAAACCTGCTTTGTGTTCCATAATTAAGAAGGAAACAGGATTTACAATTCAATTAAAAAAAGCCATTCATTTCTGAATGGCTTTGAATTTAGTAGCGGGAACAGGACTCGAACCTGTGACCTTCGGGTTATGAGCCCGACGAGCTGCCTACTGCTCTATCCCGCGCTGTTTCGAGTGCAAATATACAACGAATATCTTAAAAGTCAAGAAAAAATAATGAAAATATGTTATTGTTATAGTTTTTTTTGTGAAAAAACAACTAATTTATTTAGGTTTTAAATTATCATTAAATGTTTCAATGTATTGATAATTAGATAAAAATGAGTTCGATAATGCTATCTTCCAAACCATAAAACCTTTTTCAATTATTCTAAAATAAATGAATTATAATTTAGCAAAAATTACATCCATTTCTATATTGCCGATTTTTTTATGTTCTCGTATGTCAACAAATGTTTCTTTTAAAATATTAATATCCGCAGCTTTATCTAAATAATACATTCGCCATCCAACTAAAGTCTTTGATATTTTACTTTTTAATTGAAATGCAATCAAACCTTCTATTCCGATTGTTGTTAATCCATAACAATAGGGTTCAACGATAAACGCTTCGTTTTCATAAACGATTTCAATAATATTTTGATTTTGTATGGCTTCGATAATCTCTTCTTTCATCTTATTTAGTGTTTAATTTATAGGCATATTTTAAAAACAGAGTAGCACTAATAAGATGAATTGGAATCAAAAGCAATTTAATATTAAAGCTAAGAGGTAGTATTGGATTAAAAATCAATACAATTAAAATGAATCCTATACCAATTAGGTTTACATCATTTTTCACTTCATTTAATAAAATAATAACCGCACTCAAAGTGACAACTATTCTTAAAAAGGTATAATACGTTTGAGACAAATCAAAAAGCGATACTAACAATAACGAAAAACACAAATAACACAATAATTTCATAGTTCTGAATTAATTAAAAAACATCAAAGCGTAAAAAATTTTTCCAAAGCTATACTTTAAAGGAATACCAAAAAAGGTGGAAAACACCCTTTTTTTAATTATTTTTACTACTGTTAATCTTTAATTAAACGAGTACTAGAGGTAATAATTACCTATTTAACCTTTGAATTGTTAGCATCTGTTTTTAAATTTTATATTAATTTTGATTTAATCAACTTCATAATTAGGACAACCAACACATTTGTGTTTAAATTCGAATTGCCATTTTAATGAAAGTTCGTGTACTCCTTGAGTATTACTTAATCTAGAAGTACTTACGTCATAGGAATATCCAAAAATAAAATGACGAGCAAATAAGATAGAAACTGAGGGATTAATTGAAGTTAATAGGTGACTATTATTGCTTTTCCTTTCAAGATTTGTAACCGATGTAGCTCCAAAAGTTAATGTTTGAAATTGTAAAAAAGCGCCAATATCAAGTCTGTTGTATTGAGATTGTCTCATATAATTTGCTGTTACTAATAATTTTGTTCCAATTGGAAAAATATAGCGAATGTCAAAAATATCAAAAGCATATCCACAATGAACTGATAAAAATAAATCTAAGGGTACATTTCCTTGTGTTGTAAAAGAAATATTTGGCCTTGTTAAATGTTTTAATGAAGCACCAAGCCATACTCCTTCTTTATCGATTACAAAACCTGCTGATAAATCGAAAAAAGATATATTCTCATTATGGGATAAATAATTAGGATCAACACTATTTGGACTAATAGCTCCATTGTTTACATTAATTTGATCTTCAAGTAAAAGATTTTCAAAATTAAAACTTTTAGATCCATAACCAGCTTCAATTCCGGGTCTCAAAGACCAATCCTCATTTAGTTCTACTTTATAACCAAAAGCACCATTTATTTGTAGATAATTATAATTTGTAAAAACTTCGCGTTGATTTAAAATAGTTAATCCCAATCCTACTTGATCATTAACAGCAGTATTGACAAATGCAAAATTGGAATCAATTCTTCTATTACCATTGGGCCATTGTCTTCTGTGTAAAAGTCCGGCGTGCCATGTATCTAAATATCCAGTAAATCCCGGATTTAAAGTTTCAGGTACCAAAAAGAATTGAGTAAAAATAGGATCTTGTGCTTTTACATCTATAGAAAATAATGATAATAGGAAACAAAAAAGTAATTTTATTTTCATATGCACACTTATTTAATTAAGACAAAAGGTTGATTTTCATTAACTACAATTCCGTAAAATGTTGTGCCCCTTACTTTACAATAATAATTTCCGTTTTCTGCGTTAACTCCTTTAATTTCTGCATTCCATCCTCTTAAAACATCACCTTTTTCAGAATAAATTAATGAACCCCAAGTATCGTACACATCCATTTGGACATCATTTAAAGCTTTTGTAACTGGTCTAAACGTATCATTTATAGCATCTCCGTTTGGCGTAAATGCATTTGGAACAATTAATAAATATCCTTTTTTAATAATTAAAGTAATTATCATAGTTGACACACATCCATAATCATAAAAAATAGTTTGTGTTACTACATAAGAACCTTCATTTTGATAAACATGTATTGGGTTTTCAACATTAGAAAATGTGCCGTCACCAAAGTCCCATGATACAGAAATAAAATTTCCAGTTGCTGTATTTGTGAATTGAATTGGATCTAAAATGGTGTATTCACCATAAGTAGAATATCCAATAGAATTATAATCAAATGAAGCACTTCCTAAAGTTGATGTAGGAAGGACAACATTATAAGTATAATTCCCAACACAACCTAAAGCATCAATTGCTTGAAGAACAACTAAACCATTTTGATTTGTGGTCATGGTATTATTATTAATTCCGCTTACTACTCCGCTAGACCAATTGAATTGAAAAGGTGGAAACCCACCAGTTACTTGTGCTTCAAATATCTGACTAATACTTGATTCACTGCAATTTACATTTGTTGTTGTCGTAACATTTAAAACTATTGGTGATTGTCTGGAAATTATATATTGACCTGTTTTTACACAACCTTTTGAATCTGTTACAGTCACATTGTAATTTCCAGCTGAAACATTAGTTAAGTCTTCAGTAGTAATTCCGTTTGACCAAGAATAGATAAAAGGTGGTGTACCTCCTGAAACTATTAAGTTAATTCCTCCACTATTAGCATTATTACAATCTGTGGCATTAGTAATATTTGCAGAAATCACTAATTGTTGTGGTTCAAGAATTGTAAAAGTTCTATTAATAGTGCATAGTGAAGCGTCAACAATAGTAACAGAATATATTCCTGGACCAAGATTATTTCTTGTTAAACCTAATGAACTACCATCACTCCACGAATAGGATATAGGTGCAATTCCACCTGTTAAACTTAAGTTGATACTTCCGTTATTTGCTCCAAAGCAACTAATAGAATTCATAGTAGAATTAACCGTAAAAATGGGTGCATCAGGAATGTATACCGTTACTGATTTTTGACATCCAGAAGCATC
Source organism: Flavobacteriales bacterium (assembly GCA_031408335.1). GTDB lineage: Bacteria > Bacteroidota > Bacteroidia > Flavobacteriales > Flavobacteriaceae > Flavobacterium. Next base: position 16,103 of record JANNWH010000023.1, read on the forward strand.
AATTACAGTTAATGTATAATTTCCAGAAGAGAGATTAGTTTGATTTAAATTAGTAGCTAAATTACTCCAAGTATATTGAAAGGATGGATTTCCTCCAGAAACTGAAACCGAAACAGTTCCATTATTGGCTTGATAACAAGTAACAGGAGTGACTGAAGTAGTAATTACAATTGGTGTTGATTGTGTAATGGAAACCGACAAACTTTTTGAACATCCTAAGCTATCTGATACTACTAAATTATAAGTTCCTGGAAATAAATTAGAAATATTTTGATTTGTACTAATAAATCCGTTTGGTCCTGTCCAAGAGTAATTATAACTAAAAATTGTAGAACTGACTTGTGTAGGCGTTCCTCCATTGGCAAGAATTGAAATTGCTCCAGTTGCTAATCCAAAACAAAAAATATTTGTTTGGCTAACTAGATTTACTGCTAAAACAGTAGGCTGATTAATAGTAAAAGTAGCAGTTATTGGTCCGCAAGAATTAGCATCTGTGACAGAAACCATATAAATTCCGGGATCTAAATTTGTAATATCTTGATTGTTTGAAAAAGGCAGATTGTTTTTTGTCCAAGTATAAGTATACAAACCTGTTCCGCCGTTAACAGAAATTGAAATTTGACCGTTACTATCGCCAAAACAAGTAATATCTTTTTCTAAATCGGTAATTAATATAAGTTCGGTTGGTTGTGTAATTGTATAACTATTAGAATACGGACATCCACCATTATCAGTAACCGTAATCGTATAAACACCTGGTTCTAATTCAGATATTGAAGGTAATGATGACGTAAATCCGTTTGGACCTGTCCAAGAAACACTATAAGGAACACTATTAATAAAAGGATTTCCACCTGTAATGTTTGTAGTAATTTCTCCATTATTTGAAGCAAAACAGTTACTATTTGTAATTGTGGCAACTGTGTTTATAGAAGGTATAACAGTTATTGTAATGGTAAAATTAGCTCCAATACAATCTCCTGATAAAGGTGTTATAGTATAAACAACAGTCGATGGCGTTGTTATTGTACTTGTTAAAGTCTGACTTATTTCTGTTTGGGGTATTGATTGAGCAGTTGCGCCTAATACTGAACCTGTTGGGAAAATAGTTGGAGTTGACCAAGTAAAAGTTGTACCCATTGGAACGATATTGCCATTAGAATTATTTGGTGTAACACTAAAAGTATTATACGTACAAATCATTTGGCTTATTGGCGCAATCAATGTGCTTCCATTTACATTTATTTCAGCTAAATTAGAGGTAAGATTCAAACATCCGCCAGATGGAAAAGTTATTATACAATAGTAATAAGTAGTTCCAAAGGTTGTGCTTGAAGGAATATAAGTTGAATTTGTTGCTTGTGAAATTAAAACACTTCCTATTGTTGAGTTAACTGTATTAGAATACCACTGGTATTGTGGTGTTCCAACTCCATTTATAAAACTAACACTTAATGGAATTGGTGTTTGTCCAATACAAATAGTATTCGACATTGGTTGTGTTACTTGCGTTGGATTTAAATTAATTGTAATCGATGCTGTTGAACTTGTAACACTGCAACCTAAACCAATAGATTGAGAAACAATACAATAGTAATAAGTTGTTCCAATTAAAGCAGTTAGTGGAGTATATGATGAGCTTGTTTCTCCAACAAGAATAGTTCCTGTTGACGTATTGTTTACAACATTGCTATACCATTGATAAGAATAAGAAACTCCTATTCCTCCAGAAACACTTACAAATAAAGGAGGTAAATTACTGTTTTGACAAATCGTTTGACTTGAAAGTGGTTGTAAAGTAAAATTTGGATCTGCAACAATTACAATTTGCGCTACTTCACTAGTTATTGGTCCGCATCCAGATACATTAAAAGTAACAATAGCAAAATAAAAATAGTTTCCGGGAATTGAATATACAGGAGGTAAATAATCTGAATTTGTTGCGCCAGGAATAAGAGTTCCTCCAATAGTAGCATTAATAGTATTAAAGTACCATTGATAAGTTGCATTTCCTGTTGTTCCACTGAGGTTTATATTTAACGGACTTAAAATAGTTGAACCAACACAAAGAGTTTGAATTGTTGCTGGTTGTAATGTAATTATAGCCAATTCATTAATTGTAACACTCGCTTGATTTGAAACTATAGTACTACATGCAACAAAAGAAGGAAAATAAATTTCACAGTAATAATACAGAACTCCAGTAGTAGAATTTATTGGAGTATAATTAGGATTCGTAGCACCTAGAATTGGTATTCCTCCTGTATTGGCATTAGTAGTATTTGAAAACCATTGATAGCTTGGCGTTCCTACTCCGTTACTATATGAAAATGATAAAAGAGTTGGTGTTCCTCCTAAACAAATTGTACTTGAAACGGGTTGAAGGATAAAAATAGGCGCTAAATTAATTGTAACTATTGCTGTTTCACTTACTACACTACAACCTAAACCTGTTTGTGAAATAACACAATAATAATAATTTGTTCCGATTGTGTTTGTAGAAGGTAAATAAGTAGTAGTTGTTGCGCCAGAAATTAATGTTCCTCCAATTGAACTATTGATGCTATTACTATACCATTGGTAACTAAAAATCCCTAAACCACCAGTTGAAATAACTGTAAGTGGAATTGGATTTGAATTTTGACATTGCGTCTGGGAAGCTAATGGTTGACTAGTAATTATTGGATCCGGTTGTACTATAATTGCAGTTGAATTACTTGAAACAGAATTACAGCCACTTCCACTTAATGTCACAACTGCATAATAATAAAATGTTCCTATCGAAGTAAATACTGTAGGCGCATAACTTGCTGCGTTAGCACCTGAAATGGCAATTCCTCCCGTTGTACTATTGATTGTATTACTATACCATTGGTAAGAAACTGTACCTGTACCTCCAATATAAGTCACCGATATTGGTGCTATTGTTCCACCTAAACAAATACTTTGTGTTGCTATTGGTTGTACAACAATTGTAGGTTGTTCATTTACTGTTACAGTTACCGTACTTGTTTGAGAGTTGATACAACTTCCTTGAGATGAATCTTGAACAGTTACTAAATTATATGTGAAAATTCCTGCTACAGATGTTGGAACTGTTAATACAACTGAATTTCCATTTGTAGTACTGATTGTTAAATTGGGTCCATTATTAATCGTGTAAGTAAATGTATAGGGTGAAGTTCCATTTGTTCCATTAAAAGTGATTTGGGTATTCGAATTCTGACAAACGGTTGCTGTACCAGTAATCATTGCCAAAGGTAAAGGTTTTACAACAAAAACTTTACTTGCAGTACATCCATTACTATCTGTAAAGGTAATTGTAGTTGTTCCGGCTGAAACACCAGTTACTAATCCGTTATTATTAATAGTTACTATACCTGTTGGTGAAGCCGACCACGAATTTCCATTTCCTGAATTTGAACTAATCAGCTGTGAAGATGAATTTACACAAGTTACTAATGGTCCTGTAATAACTGGCATTGGAAAGATCGTAAATAATTCATTTGAAGCTATTGTTGTTCCACAATCGTTGGTAACTGAAAGTGAAACTATAAAGTTACCTTCAGAATTGTATGAAATTGAACCCGGATTTTGATTTGTTGAGCTAGAAGGTGTCCCACCCGGAAAACTCCATTGATAACTGACCAAATTTGAATTTGGTGTGCAATTATTTATATTGGCTGTCGGATTTATTAGTACTGGATTAGTTGTTTTACATCGATTTGAAATAGAATCTATAGTAACTCTAGGTGGTTTTTTAACTTTTATTGTTCTAGAAATTGTTTTTGTTCCGCAAGAATTTGTTGTGCTGAGTGTGATTGTATAAGTTCCTGCTCCGGTAAAATTAAAACTAGGTTCAATAGAATTTGCTGAAGTTCCATTGGTATAGGTATAAACCGAATTGTTTCCACAATTTCCTGAATTATAGGTTACCGACCATAAAAAATTAGTAGGAGTACATTGATTTATTAAATTGGTAGTATTAGTAATGGTAACATTAAGTGGACTACAACCTTCTAAAACAGAGGCTGTAAATAGTGGAAAGAGTTGGGGTTCAATACATATCGTTTTAGTTTCTATATCGATAAAATCATTCAAACCACATTTGCTTCCCGACTTTATTGTAATTGTATAAGTTCCTGAAACAGTAAATATTACGCATAAGTTATCCGAACCTGATTGCCATAAACTAGCATCTGTTGACGAAAAGTCATTCCCTAAAAAACTACCATTAACAATGGTATAACCTGTTGCCGGACTTATAGACCAAACTTTTTTTGGTTCATAACAAATACTTCCAATAACTTGAAACCCTTCTGAAGTGTTTGTAAAACAAATCTGTGAATTAATACATCCAATTGGTGGCCCGCTAAAATTAGCTATTGGTAATGATGAAACATAAATTGGAACAACTCCAACAGATGATGAACTACAAGGGTTTGTGGCTACTATATTTACTTGAAAAGAATTAGGATAAGAATTACTTCCATCAGAACTTGTAGTTCCGCAAGAAGGAATAATAAATGTATGTGTTATAGTTGCCGGTGGTGGATGATTAAAAATTTCTGGTGGTGATCCATCATTAAAAGTAACTGTATAGGTAGTTCCAGGTGGATTATTTGAAGTTCCCGTTATTGGAAAAGTAATCGAATCATTAATACAAATATCGGTATTTCCGGGATTCCCTAAAGATACTGCAGGATTTGAACCTACAAAAACAGTATAGTTTTTTGTTGTGCTACATCCATTATTTCCATCAATAGTATAAACTAAATTCCATAAACCAATTGGATAAGTATGACTTGTTGAAGTCCATGATGTTGAAACATAATTAGGAGAGCCATCGCCCCAATTAATTGTATAATTGATATTGGATGCTGTTGTACTAGAAGTATTTGTAAAAGTAAAAGTGGAATTAGAATTAATACAAATTTTGAAAACCTGAACGCCATCTACAATACTTAAACCAGTTCCACCAATTGAAACATTTGGAGACGGACTAATTACCACTGTAGCTATTCCTGCTTGAAGTTGTGTGATGTTTGTACTATCAACAACACTTATTAAATTGTAATTAAAAGTTCCGACTATTAATGTGTTAACGGAAATCGATATAGCATTATTTAACCCTAAAGTAGTAATTGCAGGTTGATTAACTCCATTAATAGTATAATTAAAAGTATAAGGAGCCGAACCGCCCGAACCAGTAAATGTTATCTGTGATGTAGTATTATATTGACAAACATTTGAAGTTCCTGAAATTGTTGCAGACAATTGGAGAATGTTTTCAGTATGATTTATACTTTTAATATTCGTGTTAGTACAATTTGCTTGCATCGGAATAGTAAAACCTACAAGAATTAAAATACGGATAATTTTAAATAGTAATTTCATGATTCATATTTTTATGTCATTAAACTTGAAGCAAACATGACTTGACATTTTGCTGCTTTTTTTTATATTTAGTATAAACCTAATTTTATTGAACTTATATCAGTTGAAAATGGCAGAAATAAAACACCTATTAGTTATAGTAATTTAACTTTCTATTTTAAGTGAAAGTTCTTATGACATTAATTACTTTTCTAGATTTATTCTTATATCAAAACTATATAAATTGTTATTCATAATCGATTAAAAACTCCTATTTTCGATTAAGTACTTATTTTTCAAATATTTATAAAATAAATACTACAACAAAAATTAATAACATTATTACTGTAATAATAGAAATCCGATGAAATACACTTCTGCTATAAATGATTTGATTGTCAAATAGTCACAAAAAACATTTAATAAGACAATAGAATAGTAAAATCTAATTACAAGAAATTCGTTTGATGAATTCCAATTACTAATTTTAAAAATTATTGTTTTATTAATTGATTAGTTATTGTACCTTTGCGCCCTCAAACAGAGCCAGCTATCTGAGGTGGCTTTTTTATTTTTAGTTATGAATATGAAAAAAATTGTTGAGTACAGAAAGTTACTTGATGTTACTAAATTAGCAACGCTAAAAGAATTAAAAACAATTTACAGAGACTGTATGAAAGACAGTCATCCTGATAAATTCACTAACGATGAAGAGCGTTTGGCTGCTGAAGAAGAAAGCAAAGAGATTATTGCTGCTTACCATTTTTTAGTAAGCATTGCTCCTGAAACTCTTGAAAAAGACAAAGTGGAATATACGAAAACTACAAGCTCTTCAAATATTCAAGATTTTTATTTTGAGAATAGTGTGTTGTATGTTAGTTTTTTAGATGGTAATCAGTTTGAGTATTTTGGTGTTCCAAAAGCGATTTACATTAAAATGGTAAATGCTGAATCTCCTAGTCGATTTGCAAGAAGACACATCTATAGCCAATTCATTTATAGAAGTTCTAGTAAATTGGTAGCTGTTTAGATTATTAAACTACTTAGAAACTTAGATTTTTAGATTTTTCGGAAATTAAATTTGTCAGCTATATAAAAGAAGCCGTTTCATAACTGAAACGGCTTCTTTTTAAAATCAAACAAAAAACTAAAATTAATTATCTTCTCATAAATATATTCGTGTAATATTTTCTTCCATTGCTCGGATTAACTGTTATAGAAATACCAAAGTGAGTATAATTATTATCTAAATTTTCTTTATGACCTGGACTATTTAACCAAGCATTAAGAGCAGAATTAGGTGTTGAATAATTGTAGGCTATATTTTCTCCAACAGTTACAGCTCCTAAAACCTGTATAATATTATTGGCGCGTGCACTAAAATAATCATGATTGACAACATTATTTTGAATCATATACGTATTGTGCTCTTGCGATTTATACGACATGTGATTCACAATTTCAAATTGGCTTTTTCCTACTGAAACTCTATATTGATTAATTAATCGAGCCAATTCAATTTCATCTTCTGATGAATTATAGTTAGTAATAAGTTGTGCATCTGCAACTAAATCTTCTGATGAGTCATTTGAACAAGAAACTAAAGTAAATACCAAAGCTAATGGCATAAACAATCTAAGTAATTTTGTTTTCATAGTAGTAGGTTAAGTTTTTTAAAGATAGATGTGGGGCAAAAATCTTTTATGTTAATAGTGTATGAACGTTTTTCTGATTTGGTTATACAATACTACTACTATGTCGCTGAACTGTCAAATAAAATCGATGAAATGCATTATTTTAATTTAAATTTATGTAATTTTCTTACATTTAAGAGCTTAATCTTTTTATTTTCCATGAAAAATCATCTTGCAATTGATACCGAATTCGATCGTGTAATCTATTGGAACGACCTTGCCAAAATTCAATTTCTATTGGTTTTACTAAATAGCCTCCCCAATTTGAAGGTCTTGGAATTTGTTGATTTTTATACTGCTGTTCTAATTCAATTAATTTAGATTCTAAAACAGCTCTAGAAGCTATTATTTCACTTTGATTTGAAGCAATAGCACCGAGTTTACTGCCATCTGGACGAGAGTCAAAATAATTATCGGAAATAATTTCTGATGTTTTTTCGGCAATTCCTTTAATAATAACTTGACGTTCAAGGCTTGTCCAAAAAAAAGACAAACAAACATTTGGGTTGTTTTCGATAGCTTTTCCTTTTTCGGAATTATAATTGGTGAAGAATATAAATCCTTCTTCGTTGAATTTTTTGAGCAAAACAACTCTCGATTTTGGAAAACCATCCAAACCAATAGTAGCAATAGTCATTGCATTAACTTCATCTCCTGAAGTATCGGAACTAACAAAATCTTCGGTTTCATGAAACCATCTATTAAAGAGATTAATAGGATCGTCAGGAATATTAGTTTCAAGAAGTTCGCTTTTTTCGTATGATTTTCTGTAATTGCTTAGATCTTTCATTTTTTTGAGTTGCTGAGTTACTGAGTGCAAAGTTACTGTGTTTTTATTTTTTAATTGTTAACAAAAATTAAAATGGTTTGTCTTTAGCCCCGATTGAAGAAAGCGCCGTGCGCGACGAAAAGCGGGAAAATGGTTCACCGGTAAAACCCGAACTTTTCGCTTCTAATTCAAATCAATTTCTTTTCCATCATCAGCTAAAATAACATTCGGGAAAATGGTTTGCGCTTCTTGTTTGAACAAATCAATAGTGCTGTAACGCGTAGAATAATGTCCGAGAATGAGATTTTTGACCGTTGCTTTTAGCGCAATTGTAGCAGCTTGTTTAGCTGTTGAATGCATGGTTTTTTCAGAAAGATTTTCTTCAGATTCTAAAAAAGTGCTTTCGTGGTATAGATAATCGGCATTTTTAATTATTGGAATTATAGCTTCGTTGTAAACGGTATCGCTACAATAAGCGTAGGTTTTAGCTACTTGTGGGTCGAAACTCAACTCAGAATTTAGAATAATTGTACCGTTATCTAAAGTAATATCGCCACCGAATTTAATTTTATTGAAATACACTTTATCAATATTATACTCTTTTACTTTTTCTACATTGAGTTTGCGTTCGGTATTTTTTTCTTGAAATAAAAATCCATTTGTATAAATTCGATGTTGCAATGGAATGGTTTTTACAGTTACTTTTTCGTCTTCAAAAATAGTTATTGATTCGGTTGCATCTAATTCCTGAAAATACAAATTATAACCTGTATAAGATCCCGAAACGCGTAATTGTAATAAAATGATTTCTTTAATTCCTTTCGGACCAAAAACTGTTAAATCATTTTTGCGATTGAGCAACATGAAGGTCGAAATCAAACCTATTAATCCATAAAAATGATCGCCATGCAAATGAGAGATAAAAATGTGACTGATTTTAGAAAACTTGACTTTACTTTTGCGCAATTGTACTTGCGTTCCTTCAGCACAATCTATAAGAAACACTTTATTTTTTATTTCTAAAACTTGTGATGTTGGATTCGAAATTGTTCTAGGTGTTGCGGCATAACAGCCAAGTATGGTTAGTTTCAAATTTGTTATTATTCTTTTTTGTTATTCACCAAATTGGCATATTTAAGTATTTGAAAAACAGATGTTATAACCAAAACAGTATAAATTCCTAGTTGAAGATAATCATATTTATTGGTGTTATATGCTTTGAAAAGTTCTTTAGTTAATACGAATGAAAAAACAAATAATAAAGCTGTATAAAAGTAAGTAAAATGAGTGTTGGTAAGTTTCATAGTGTATTCTTTAAAATCCTAAATCACGTTCAATTTCTTCCATTTCAATAATATCGTGTGCTTCTAATAATGATGGAACTACTATTAATTTTGAAGGAACATCATTAAAATTAATATTTTCAGCAACAATAACGAATGATTTTTTTCCTTTTTTATGTATTTTCGATAAATCTAAAAAAGCTATTATATCTCTTAAAGTCACATTTTTATCATGAGTAACATCTAGTATTAAATTTTGCAATTTAAAACTATTGTGTTCATGAATTAATTTTTCTAGAAAATTTTGAATATTTCCTTGAGTATCCTTTATGATTGTTGTATGTTTTTTTTGAGTTACTTTCATGTTCTAAGTTTCTGAGTGACTGAGATACTGAGTGTCTGATATTGTTATTATTTGATTTTAGAAGCCAACAAATAAATGACTGCCATTCTAATTGCAACACCGTTTTCTACTTGATCTAAGATTACTGATTGTTGTGAATCGGCTACATCAGAAGTAATTTCAACACCTCGATTTATTGGTCCAGGATGCATAATTACTATTTCTTTAGATAGCGAATCTAATAAAGCTTTATCAAGACCGTATTGTTGTGCATATTCTCTTGTTGACGGAAAATAATTCACATCCATTCGCTCATTTTGCACTCGCAACATATTGGCTGCATCACACCATTGTAAAGCGCTTCTTAAATCAGATTCTACTTTAACACCAAGACTTTCAATATGTTTTGGAATCAAAGTTTTTGGTCCACACACTTTTACTTCTGCACCTTGCATTTGCAAAGCAAAGATATTAGACAACGCTACTCTTGAGTGCAAAATATCGCCCACTATCACCACTTTTTTTCCTGCTACTTGTCCTAGTTTTTCACGAATAGAATAACTATCCAAAAGTGCTTGTGTTGGATGTTCGTGAGCACCATCGCCAGCATTAATAATACTTGCATTTACATTTTGAGATAAAAAATGCGCAGCGCCAGGATTGGCATGTCGCATTACAACCATATCCACTTTCATAGCCAAAATATTATTCACTGTATCGATAAGTGTTTCTCCTTTTTTTACTGACGATTGCGATGCTGAAAAACTAATTACATCAGCAGACAATCTTTTTTGAGCCAATTCAAACGATAATTTGGTTCGTGTACTGTTTTCAAAAAATATATTAGCAATTGTTATATCTCGTAAAGAGGGCACTTTTTTTATAGGACGATTAATAACTTCTTTAAAATGATCGGCGGTTTCAAAGATTAAATCAATGTCTTGTTTAACAAGGTATTTAATTCCTAATAAATGATTGACTGATAGTTCTGACATTGTTCTAAGTTGTAGGTTCTAAATTAGTATTTGACAGTAAATAAACCGTGTCTTCTCCTTCATTTTCAATCCAACAAACTTTTACTTTTTCATCGTTAATGGCATCTACTTGTCGGCCTCTATAATCAGGTTGTATTGGCAAATGACGACTAAATCGTCTGTCAATAAGTGTTAAAAGTTCAACTTCGGAAGGTCTTCCAAATGATTGAATAGCAGTTAAAGCAGCGTTGATACTTCTTCCTGTGTATAAAACATCGTCAATAAACACCACTTTTTTATCTTCTACTAAAAAATCAATTTGAGTTTTATTGGCTTCCAATTGTTTTTCGCCGCGTCTAAAATCATCTCTAAAAAATGTAATGTCTAAAAATCCAAGCTGAATGGTTTTTATATGGTATTCAGCTTCTAAAATTTGTTTGATTCGTAGCGCAAGAAATTTTCCTCGTGGTTGCAATCCAATTAATACAGTATTTGAAAAATCAAGATGTTTTTCGATTAACTGACAAGCCAAACGATGCAGAATAATGTTTACTTCTTTAGCATTGAGTAATACTTTTTGACTCATAATGAAGTGTTGTTTGGGTTGTAAAGATATAATTTTTTTTATTAATTTAATAACACTCAAAAATCGGGTTTTAAAATTAGTATTGTAAACTATAACATTTACTTAAAAAAAAACAGTTACATATAGCTGATTGTCGCTAAATATTTGTAACTTTATTTGGACTTTTTTGTTTAAAACAAAATGCATCGAATAATTTATTTTAGTACTGCTATAAAAATGATGTCTGAGATAGAATTGGATTCGCTTCTTGTACAATCAAGATTTTTCAATTTGAAAAAAGACATCACCGGAATATTATTGTATATGGATGGCGATTTTATACAAGTTCTTGAAGGTGAAAAAGAAGTTGTCAATGCTTTATTTGAAACGATTCAAAAGGATAAACGACACAAAGGTATTATTTGTGTTTTTAATGATATTATTGAAAAAAAACAATTCCCAGATTGGTCGATGGGCTTTAGTAAAATTAAATTTGACGAACTCAAAAAAACAAAAGAATTTGAATTTATTAACAAAGACAATTTAACGAATACAAAAGATAAAACAGCCTTAATTTTTTTACAAACATTTATAAAATCACATTACAATCAAATACAATTTTATTAAATAAAATAATCTCCTTAAAATTTTTGTAGAGGGAATTTATATTACTTGTACATTTTCTTTCTTAATTCTTTTACTTTTTCATCCTCTAAATAATCATCAAAAGTCATGTATCTGTCAATAACGCCATTTGGTGTAATTTCTAAAACTCTATTAGCAACTGTTTGTGCAAACTCGTGATCATGGGTCGTGAACAATACTGAACCTTTAAAGTTTTTTAGTGAATTATTAAAAGCGGTAATCGATTCCAAATCCAAGTGATTTGTTGGTTCATCTAACATCAATACATTCGCTCGAATCATCATCATTCGCGATAACATACAACGCACTTTTTCTCCACCTGAAAGTACTGAACTTTTTTTCAAGGCTTCTTCTCCAGAAAAAATCATTTTTCCCAAAAATCCACGCACATATACTTCATCACGTTCTTCTTCTGTTTTTACAAATTGACGCAACCAATCGACAAGATTTAAATCGTTTTTAAAAAACTCACTATTGTCGTTAGGTAAATACGATTGATTGGTGGTTATTCCCCAATCGAAAGTTCCCGAATCAGCTTTCAAATTACCATTTAAAATCTCATAAAAAGCAGTTGTTGCTCGAGAATCTTTAGAAAAAACAATTACTTTATCTCCTTTTGCCATATTTAAATCGACGTTCTTGAACAAAACATCACCATCTGAAGTTGCAGATAAATTTTCAACATGTAAAATTTGATCTCCAGCTTCTCTTTCCACATCAAAAATTATCGCAGGATAACGTCTACTAGAAGGACGAATTTCATCTAAATTCAATTTGTCAATCATTTTTTTACGCGATGTTGCTTGTTTCGATTTGGCAACATTGGCACTAAAACGGCGAATAAACTCTTCTAATTCCGCTTTCTTTTCTTCTGCTTTTTTATTTTGTTGAGCTTTTTGTTTTGCAGCTAATTGACTGCTTTCATACCAAAAAGTATAATTTCCGGAGTAATGATTTATTTTAGAAAAATCAATATCTGAAATATGTGTACAAACCGAATCTAAAAAGTGTCTGTCGTGCGAAACTACAATTACTGTATTTTCATAATTAGCTAAGAAATTTTCCAACCACGAAATAGTTTCAAAATCTAAATCATTTGTTGGCTCATCCATTACTAAAACATCTGGATTTCCAAAAAGAGCTTGTGCTAATAAGACACGAACCTTCATTTTTCCCTCTAATTCACTCATTAAAGTGTAATGCATATCGGCAACAATTCCTAAATTGGATAACATTGCAGCAGCATCAGAATCGGCGTTCCAACCATTCATTTCTTCAAATTGAACTTGCAACTCTCCTATTCTATTGGCTTTTTCATCAGTATAATCAGCATACAAAGCATCCATTTCTGATTTTACAGCAAATAATACTTTGTTCCCCATCATCACTGTTTCTAAAACTGTATTTTCATCAAACATATTGTGGTTTTGATTTAAAACCGACATACGTTTTCCTGGTTCTAAAAATATACGACCCGAAGTTGGATCAATATCGCCAGCTAAAATCTTTAAAAAAGTCGATTTCCCAGCTCCATTGGCACCAATAACGCCATAACAATTACCTTGAGTAAAGGTTGTATTTACCTCATCAAATAAAATTCTTTTGCCAAATTGAACCGATAAATTAGAAACAGTAAGCATGAATTGATTTTTTAATTAAATTTTACTTCGTACCGTTCGACCTTTGGTCTCGGGTGGTGCAAAAGTAGTTAAAATGTTGCGTTTTTTTTGTTCAAAGTTTAGTTTTTTTAATTAGAAATCTATCAAAACATTGAATCTTACAAGTAATTAACTTTAACGATAGCTTAACAGAGTTTTTCATTTCAACAGAATACATTTGTTGATTATATCAATAATGTTAATGAAAAATTTGCCCACTTTTAAAACATTAATTATACCTACACTTTTGTTATTTATTTTAAGTTCTTGCAAACAAGAATTTTCAAGTAATAATTTTGTAGCTTACTTTGGTGGTGAAGTAATTAATCCGTCCAATCGTTTTGTTTTATTTTGTAAAAACAACGATGTAATTGATACTATTGCTCTGAATAAAGACAATACTTTTTTTAAAAAATTCGATTCTTTAACTCCCGGATTATATACTTTTAAGCACGAACCAGAATATCAATATGTATATTTTGATAAAAATGATAGTTTAATGGTACAAATCAATTCTAAAGATTTTGATGAATCAATAAATTTTTGTGGTCGTGGCGATGAAAAAAATAACTTTCTAATGGAAATGTATTTGAGAAACGAAAAAGATAAAAATAATATGTTCGAAGTCTTTGATTATGGTTTTTCAAAATTCAATACAACCAATGATTCCATTTATAAAAAAAATCAAACCTTTTATACTTCTAAAAAAGAAGAAATAAAATGGAATGAAGATTTTGATGTTTATGCCAAAGCGACTGTTGACTTCCCACATTATACAAAAAAGGAAATTTATCCAATAATTCATGAAAAGAGAACCGGAGAAGATATTTTTGAAAAAATTCCAAAAGATTATTATAATTACAGGAAAAATATTGATTACAGCAATGAAACATTAACCGATTTTTCGCCATTTGTTAGTTTTTTAAATCATATGCTAAACAATGTAGCCGCAATAAAATACCACAATCATTTTACCGAAGTCGATTTGGCTTTAAAAACCAATATCAACAAAATGAAAATTGCTGATACTCTGATAAAAAATGAAAAAGTAAAAAATATGGTCTTAAATAATATTGCAATATTGTATTTGATAGAAGATCAAAATATGATGAATAACAATTTATTTTTAGATACATACCATAAATTTTCTACAGATAAAAGCCAGAAAAATGAAATTATAAAAATTGGGAATGCCATTCAATTGCTTAAACCTAGTTTTGATTTGCCAAAAGTATATTTTACAGATAACAGTAATAAATTGATTTCATCTGACGATTTAATAAAACAAAAAACAGTATTTTTCTTTTGGACTAAAAGTGCTACTTCTCATATGATTGCAGTTCATAAAAAAATTATTGAATTCAAAAAAAGACATCCTGATTACGATTTTATTGCCATAAACGTGAACGATAAATTAGAAAAATGGAAAGAAGTGCTTTCCGAATATAATTTTAAAGATGTAAAACAATATCGTTGTAACGATTTTGAAGATTTGAGAGCAAAATGGGCGTTTACAAAAATTAATAGAACCATTATTGTCAATAAAGATAAAAAGATACTTAACGCTTTTACCAACATATTCGACATTCATTTTGAAGATGAATTGAAATAGTGTTCAGTGTTCAGTGTTCAGTGTTCAAAATTAAAACATCCAGAAACAAAAAAGCGACTTTCAAAAGAAAATCGCTTTTTTTTATATTAATCAATTGCAAACTAAGCACTGAATACTGAGCACTTAAAACTACTTATTCCCTTTCTCAAAGTCGGCAATAAACTGTGCCAAACCAATATCGGTTAAAGGATGTTTCAACAAACCTAATATTGCTGATAAAGGTCCTGTCATTACATCAGCACCAATTTTTGCACAATTTACAATGTGCATTGTATGTCGCACCGATGCTGCTAAAATTTGCGTTTCGTAACCATAATTATCATAAATTTCTCTGATTTCCTGAATCAAATTCAAGCCATCAGTCGAAATATCGTCTAATCTTCCTATAAACGGAGAAACAAAAGTGGCTCCTGCTTTTGCAGCCAATAAAGCTTGTCCAGCCGAAAAAACAAGTGTTACATTGGTTTTAATTCCTTTATCCGAAAAATATTTACACGCTTTTACACCTTCTTTTGTCATCGGCAATTTCACCACAATTTGTTCGTGCAATTCGGCTAACTCCTCACCTTCTCTAATCATTCCGTCGTAATCCACGGCATTCACTTCGGCACTCACTTCGCCATCAGAAATGTTACAAATAGCTACATAATGTTTTAAAATGTTGTCTTTTCCTGTAATTCCTTCTTTTGCCATCAACGACGGATTTGTAGTTACGCCGTCCAAAACGCCTAATGCTTGTGCTTCTTTAATGTCGTTTAAATTGGCTGTGTCAATAAAAAATTTCATAGTATGTATTTAATTAAGTTGTGTTATTTTTTGTGCCTAAGTTGTTGAGTTTTTTTTGGGCGTTCCGCTTCGTTCCTCGCGTCAGGCTTTTCGCGGTGCGCGGCACCTTGCTACAATCCTTAACGCAATTCGGTGCAATATTACAATTATTTATAATCTAATCCCAACCTTTTAAAAGCTTTTAAACCACTTTTTCATAAACTCAGTTACTCAGCTTCTCAGCAACTCAGTTCCTACAATTTATAATGATTCATCAACATTTTCTCATATACTTTATCAGGCAAAATACGTTTTAAAACAATCGAAAATTTTTGCATAAATACACCTATTTTATAATGCACTTTCGGAGTAGGGTTTTGAATAATAGCATATACAGCTTTAGCCATTTTACTTGGATTACTTCCAGAATCAACATGTTCGTTCATAGTTTTTAAAGTTTTACCATACGAAATTTCATATGCCGAACCTTTAACAACTGGAGCATGGTAACGTCCGGCTGCAATATTTGTAGCAAAATCACCTGGCGCAATATTGGTAATAGTTACTCCAAACTGCTTTACTTCCATTCGTAAACTTTCGGTAATTAATTCTAAAGCTCCTTTGGAAGCCGAATAAATTCCTCTGTAAGGCAAACCCATATAACCTGCAATGGAAGTAATATTAATAATCAAACCCGATTGTTGCAAACGCATTTGTGGCAAAACCACTTTCATTACTTCAATTGGTCCAAATAAATTGGTTTCAAAATTGTTTTTGATTTCTGCAGAAGGTATTTCTTCCATCGGACCTGTAATTCCAACTCCTGCATTATTAATTACAACATCTATTCTACCCGCTTTTGAAATCACTTCAGCAATAGCAATTTGAATACTATTGGTATTTCTAACATCCAATGTAATCAAAGGAAAAACTGAATTTGCAATTTTTTCAGGATTCCGACTCGTTCCATACACAACAAAACCTTTACTGTGTAAAAATTCACCAATTGATTTTCCTATTCCAGATGAAGCTCCTGTTATAAATACTACTTTACTCATATTGTCATTGCGAGCTTGCGAAGCAATCTCATTATTATTTCTACAAATTTAATTTATTAATTCAATTCCCAATCCAGGTTTTTCAGAAAGCTGAATAATTCCATTTAAAACACAACTTCCAGTAGCCATATCATTTGAAATTAAATTCGCACCATCTAAATCCGCATAATCAACTAATGGAGCTAAAACAGCTCCAGCCGAAATTCCGATGGTAGATTCAGTCATACATCCAATCATAATTTTAAAGTTTAACTTTCTAGCTTCTTTTATTAATGCTAAAGCTGGTGTCAATCCGCCACATTTTACTAATTTTACATTAATGCTTTTATAATGTGATTGTAATAATTTTAAATTAGAGCTATCGTGGCAATCTTCATCTGCCATCCAGTTTGCATTTAAATCCGAATTCAAAATAGTGTAATTTTCAATACCTATTTTCATTGGTTGTTCAATGTAAGTAAATTTTGAAATAGCTTCTTGATTTTGAAGCCAATTACAATTTTCTTTTGTAAAACTTCCATTAGAATCGAGTGCGATTGTTTTATCTAATTCTAATAATGATAGCATATCACTTTCATTAAAATGATTGCACTTCACTTTAAATTTAGACCAATTGGATGTCGCTATTTTTTTTACTTGGGTTTCAATTGTTGCAATACTGATTGTGATTGAAGATTCAGGTAGCACATCAATTTGCATTTTATTCAACTCCAAAAAACTCATTTTTTCTAATTTTCCAAACAAATCCCAATACGCACAATCTAATGCTGAACGTAAAAAACTTGGTAAGTCTAAGGTTAAAAGAAAAAGATAAAAATCAATGGGATGCTTTATTTTTTGTTGTTCAATTGTACTTTTAATTACATCTAATTTTTCAACAAAATCGGATAAATTAATATGGTAATAATCTATCGAAGTACATTCGCCATAACCGCTGCAACTGTATTTTGATAAAGTTAGTATCAAGGCATCTCGATGCGAATAATTCCCGTAAGAAATTGAGAATGTTTCCTTTAGAATTAATCGCACTACTTGCCAAGATAATTTCATTAAAGGAAAGTTGAAAAGTGAAGAGAGAGATTGCTTCGTGCCTTGCAATGACTAAAAAATGGCAAGCGACCTACATCGCACCGCTACAACCACATACCTTTGCTATGTTCCCATCCTGGAGGATTCTGTAGGAGCTGGTCGTGTAGGACTTGCCAGTGCAAATATACAATCTTTTTAATTTTTTGCAAAAATTTAACAGCAATATAAATATATTTGTGGCTATTAAATTATTTAAATTAAATGAAAAAGCACAACTCTTTAGCAGTCATTTTATTAGCTGTATTTATGTTTAATTGTGGCGGAACAAAAGAATCTTCTTTTAGCATAAATGAAGATGTTATAAAAGCGCAATATTTTCAAGAAGACGAACTTTCTTTGGAAATTATAAATCCGAAAACACAAAAAATTGATAGTATCGTTTATTCTTTAAATGATAAAAAAATTGGAACAGCAAAAGGAGCTACAAAATTTTCTTTTGCTCTAAAAAATCAAAAACTAGGGTATAATGCCATAAAAGCAGCAATTTATTTTGATGGCGAAACCGAATTAGATTCAACCAGAATAGAAATAGTTTCTGACATTGAGCCAAAATTATTGTCTTATTCAATTGTGAATACATATCCACATGATCTAACAGCCTATACACAAGGATTGGAATTTTACAGAGATACTTTGTATGAAGGAACTGGAAATGGAGCAGGAACTGGAACTGGAATTCGTGGTATTTCGAGTCTTAGAAAAACTGATTATAAAACGGGTAAAGTGCTTAAAAAAATTGAATTGACTGAGCAATTTTTTGGAGAAGGAATAACTATTTTAAACAATAAAGTATATCAATTGACCTATAAAAATAACGAAGGTTATGTATACAATGCAGATACTTTTAAGAAAGAAAAAACGCTTCCCTATTTCAAAAAAATGGAAGGCTGGGGATTAACTTCGGATGGAGAAAAATTATATATGAATGATGGATCTGAAAAAATTCATATTCTAAATCCCGAAACTTTTGAACAAATTGATTATTTAAATGTGTATTCTGGTGGAACAAAAATTCCGAGTATTAATGAAATGGAATGGGTTGAGGGAAAAATATATAGCAATATCTACCAAAAACAAGCGGTAATAATCATTAATCCAACCAATGGAAAAGTAGAAGGGATTCTCGATTTTACCAAATTATTAAAACTAAGAACACAACTACCAGACACTGCTGAATTAAACGGAATTGCCTACAATCCAAAAACAAAAACTTTTTTTGTAACTGGTAAAAACTGGGATAAAATGTTTGAGATAAGAATTAATAGATAAAAGTATTTTTCTTGCTCTAGGAAGCTGCTTCAAATAAAAAAAAGTCTCATTATTAATGGGACTTTTTATTATCTATTTTCTATTTCTTCTTCTTCTTAGCATCTAAAAACTCCATACTTGCAACGTCATACATCCATTTATTTTCTTGCGTTTTATTTTTCTGTGTTATCGTTCCATCAGCATTTAATACAAATTCAAAACCTTCTCTTCGGATACGTTCTTGTGTTTCGGAAGCATTTTTTAACTTATCTAAAAATACTTTTTCAACAATGTGATTCGTTGTTTGCGAATTAGAGAATACTTGTTTCTTATTCGGAATTTCGTACACCACCGAATAAACAACTGTTCTATTTTCAGTTTTTAAATCGGTTTTAATAACTACAATTTCAGTCCATGATAATAAATACAATTTTGTTCCTGAGGCTGTAAAAGATTTTAAAATACAATTTGATGGAGCAAAATTTGCTTCAGTGATTTTAACAATAATAGCGTCTTTTGCCTTTCCTTTTTCACTTATTGTAAGTTGAAAATTTCCTGATTTTATTTCTGCCGTTAAATCATCCGCTTTTGCCAAATAAGATACTGTTGGAGTTTTTTTTGTTGTTTTCTTTTTCTTTTGCGAGTAGGATTGAGTACTTAGTAAAACAAATAAAGTCAAAAGAACTATTTTTTTCATAGTGATACTTTTTTTAAGTTTCGAATATACAAAATAATTAATATTGCAAATAAAAAAAACCCAAACTATTTCTAATTTGGGTTTTAAAGTTTTAAAAACTGTAGGTAAAAAGTATTTACTCAGCTTTAGAAGTCGATTTAACTGCTAATGAATAAATTACTAAACCAAAACCAATTTTATTAATAGCATCAGCAATATTGTAAGCAACATCTACACTTCCTTTACCTATGATACTAGTATACCAACCGTCAGTACCTAACATGTATCCTAATGGATAAATTGCCCATCCTACTAACACAAACCAACATAAAATTTTGTGTGCTGAAAGTACGTTTCCACCAGCTGCTTGAGCTAATTTTGAAGCTTCTCCTAACCAAATTTCGTATACAATTGCAAAATATGCAATTCCAGAAACTAATCCCCAAAGCCATGCATTTCCTGGATCAACGGCTTCTCCAATATAACCTGTAACAAGCATAATTAGTGAATAAATAATCATTTTCCACAACAATCCTGTTTTAGCTCCTGCAACTTTCAGAATTAAATAAAATTCTAAACACATTAATGGAACTGTTAAAACCCAGTCAACATATCGAAAGAATGTTGGTGATTCTGCAAATGCAGCCCAATAGTCTCTCATGTAATAATAATGTACCGCGGCAATAAACGTAATTAAACCAGATACTAGAACTGATGTCCTCCACTTTTTATCAAACTGATTTAAGGATAAAAAGAAAAAAGCAGATGCTGCCATCATTGCCATACAACCTACAAAAAAGGTAAATCCTACATAATCTGTAGGAAGCAACTTAGAAACAGTTGCCGAAATAAACATGAAATTTGACATAATATAAAGATTAAATTAATATTGTTTAAACAAATATACAAAAGATTAAACAAAAAAAAATATTTTGTTTAGTTTTTTTTTATTAAATTTAAACAATTTTAAAAGTAATTATGCTAAATGTCGATAAAATATCCATTCTTTCGAGCTTTATTGGCTTGTGGTTAACTTCTTTTTTGAATAAAGACGTTCAGTTTTTTGTAGGATTTATATTAATTTTATCGTTTGGAATTCTTCATGGCGCAAACGATTTAGTGTTAATTAATCATTTAGAAATTGATAATAAATCAAAATCTTTTATAAAACTGCTGTCATCTTACATAACAATAGTGCTTTCTGCTGTTGCATTATTTGTATGGATTCCAGCTATAGCTATGGTTCTTTTCATTGTAATTAGTTCCTATCATTTTGGAGAACAACATTGGCAAAAATTAAAAAATGAACAATCTCAAAACTTAACAATTTTTTTTCAGTTAAACTATGGATTATTTGTTCTTTTTTTATTATTCTTTTTTCATTCCGAAGAAGTTGCACTTATTGTATATAAAATAACAAACCTTAATTTAAGTATATCCTTTATCAACAACATTTTTTATTTCTGTTCAATAACTTTATTTTTATTATCAATTTATTTGTATAATAAGACAACTGAATTTAGAAAAAGCATCCCTGAACAGTTAATATACATTTTAGTATTTGCAATAATTTTTAAAGTTGGAAGCTTAATATGGGCATTTACAATTTATTTTATTCTTTGGCACAGTATTCCTTCATTAAACGATCAGATAAAATATTTATATGGATCGTATTCTTTTAAAAATTTTATAACCTATTTCAAATCCGCATTTTTATATTGGATAATTTCTTTAATTGGAATTGGACTTTTATATTACTTTTTTAGAGATCAAAAATTATTCGAAGCATTATTCTTTTCATTTCTTGCTGCAATTACATTTCCTCATGCATGGGTAATTTTAAAAATGTTTAGAAATAAATAAAAAAAAACCGAGCAATTTCTCACTCGGTTTTAAACTTTACAGTATACAAATTTAGAATTATTTTACTTCTTCAAATTCAACATCTTGTGTTGTATCACCATTTGTATCTGCTTGTGGCTGTGCTTCTTGAGCTTGTTCAGCTTCACCTTGAGCGTACATCGCTTCAGTAGCTGTTTTCCAAGCTGCATTGATGTTATCTAAAGCCGTTTGAATTGCATTTAAATCTTTATTATCATATGCCATTTTCAATTCAGTCAAAGCATATTCAATAGCCGTTTTGTGCTCGTCAGATAATTTATCACCCAATTCTTTCAATTGACTTTCTGTTTGGAAAATCATTCCGTCCGCTTCATTCAATTTCTCCACTCTTTCTTTAGCAACTTTATCAGCATCAGCATTGGCTTCTGCATCTTTTTTCATTCTTTCGATTTCTTCAGCTGTTAAACCCGAAGAAGCTTCGATACGAATGTCATGAGATTTTCCTGTTCCTTTATCAGTTGCAGAAACTTTAATAATACCATTAGCATCAATATCAAAAGTTACTTCAATTTGAGGAACGCCTCTTGGTGCTGGTGGAATACCATCTAAATGAAAACGACCAATTGTTTTATTATCAGTAGCCATGGTTCTTTCTCCTTGTAAAACATGAATTTCAACTGTTGGCTGTGAATCGGCTGCTGTAGAAAAAACTTGTGATTTTTTTGTTGGAATAGTAGTATTCGACTCAATTAATTTAGTCAAAACTCCACCCATAGTTTCTATTCCTAAAGATAAAGGTGTAACGTCAAGTAACAATACATCTTTTACATCTCCGGATAAAACACCACCTTGAATTGCAGCTCCAATTGCCACAACTTCATCAGGATTTACTCCTTTTGACGCTTTTTTACCAAAGAATTTTTCTACTTGCTCTTGAATTACAGGAATACGAGTAGAACCTCCAACTAAAATCACTTCGTCGATATCAGAAGTAGACAAACCTGCGTCTTTCAATGCTTTAGCTACTGGTTCCATTGAACGTTTTACTAAAGAATCTGATAATTGTTCGAACTTAGCTCTCGATAATTTTTTAACTAAGTGTTTTGGTCCTGAAGCCGTAGCTGTTACATAAGGTAAGTTGATTTCTGTTTCTGCAGAAGACGACAACTCAATTTTTGCTTTTTCAGCAGCTTCTTTAATACGTTGTAACGACATTGGATCCAAACGCAAATCAATACCTTCTTCGGCTTTGAATTCGTCTGCCAACCAATCAATAATAGTTTGATCAAAATCATCTCCACCTAAATGTGTATCTCCGTTTGTAGACAATACTTCAAATACTCCGTCTCCTAATTCAAGTATAGAAATATCAAAAGTTCCACCACCTAAATCGTAAACTGCTATTTTTTGATCAATCCCTTTTTTATCCAAACCATACGCTAAAGCTGCAGCAGTTGGTTCATTAATAATACGCATTACTTTTAAACCTGCAATTTCACCTGCTTCTTTTGTTGCCTGACGTTGTGCATCATTAAAATAAGCAGGAACTGTAATAACTGCTTCTGTAACAGTTTGACCTAAATAGTCTTCTGCTGTTTTTTTCATTTTTTGAAGTGTCATAGCTGACAATTCTTGCGCGCTATACAAACGACCATCAATATCAACTCTTGGTGTATTGTTATCGCCTTTAACCACTTTATAAGGAACTCTTTTTGCTTCCGCAGTTGTTTCAGTAAAAGTGTGTCCCATAAAACGTTTGATAGATGCAACCGTTTTTGTTGGATTGGTTACCGCTTGTCTTTTTGCAGGATCACCTACTTTAATTTCGCCACCTTCTACAAATGCTATGATTGATGGTGTTGTTCTTTTTCCTTCTGAATTAGGAATTACAACTGCTTCTTGACCTTCCATTACTGAAACACAAGAGTTGGTAGTACCTAAATCAATTCCGATTATTTTTCCCATTTTTATATTTATTTAATTTTTTATTTAATTTTAGTCCCGAACCTTCGGGTTCAGTTTTAAACTCTTGTTGTCAGAAAGCAATCATTATGCCATTAGAAAATTGCGTATAAATTGTCAGTTATTCAGTTATCTAAAAGAAATAAGTATGACAAGATGACATTTTATTATAAACAAGTAATAGAAATAAAAAAATAGTTTATAAGTATTCGTAAATAAATATTTACAATAATAAAATTAAATGTAAGTATTCATTTTTAAATCTTATTATATATTTGTTCAACTAAAACGATATAGTTTATGGAAGAATGTATTTCGGTTTTTGATATGTTAAAAATTGGTGTCGGACCATCAAGTTCACACACACTAGGTCCTTGGAGAGCAGCAGAACGCTTTTTATCCGAATTAAGAGAGAAAAAAATCCTAAACAAAGTAATCCGAATTAAAGTTGATTTGCACGGCTCTCTTTCCTTAACTGGAAAAGGTCATGCTACGGATTTAGCTGTAATGCTTGGATTAAGCGGACAAGATCCCGAGTACATTCCAGTTCAAAATATTGCAGGAATTATTAAAAGGATTGAAGATACTAAGGAACTTAATTTAGGAAATGAATTAACGATTCCGTTTTTCTTTTTACAAGATATTGTTTTCAATAAAAACTTCCTTCCTTTTCATGCCAATGGTTTAACATTTACTGCTTTTATTAATGATGAAAGTCTATATAATGCCACTTATTATTCTATTGGTGGTGGATTTGTAGTAAAAGAAGAACGAATTAATGCAAAGAAAAAATTGCAAATCAAATGTGCCTTTCCCTATCCAATTGAAAATGCAGAAGAACTTTTAGGTTATTGTAACTCTCTTAATATGTCAATTTCTGAAGTGGTTTTTGAAAACGAAAAATCAATGCGAACACTAGAGGAAATTGACAAACAATTAATGCGCATTTGGCATACAATGCTCGAATGTATGTATATTGGTTGTCATAGCGAAGGAATTCTTCCTGGAGGATTAAATGTTCGCAGAAGAGCTTTTGATATGCATCAGAACTTAATCGGATTAGCCAATTATAGTTCGCCACAAACCTGGTTAGAAGAAATCAGGAAAACTGAGGTTAAATTCCGACAAATTTTAAAATGGGTTTCCTGTTTTGCATTAGCTGTAAATGAAGTCAATGCAGCTCTTGGTCGGGTTGTAACAGCGCCAACTAACGGAAGTGCAGGTGTAATTCCTGCTGTATTAATGTATTATTTAGTAATTGAAAATCACGATGCTGGCGAAAAAGAAATCAAACAATTTTTGATGGTTGCTGGTGAAATTGGTAGTATTTTCAAAAAAGGTTCTACTATTTCTGCTGCAATGGGCGGATGTCAGGCAGAAATTGGTGTTTCATCAGCAATGGCTGCTGCAGCATTGTGCGAAGTTATGGGCGGAACTCCAGAACAAGTTCAAATGGCTGCCGAAATTGCAATGGAACATCACCTTGGATTGACCTGCGATCCAATTGGTGGTTTGGTTCAAATTCCGTGTATAGAACGCAATACTATGGGAGCAATTAAAGCCATAAACGCTGCCGAATTAGCGATGGAAACCGATGCTAAAAACGCTAAAGTTCCGTTAGATAAAGTAATTGATACAATGTGGAAAACCGCCAAAGACATGAGTTCAAAATACAAAGAAACTTCAGAAGGTGGTCTGGCAATTACGGTTAATATGTCTGATTGTTAAATAAAGTTAGAAGTAGGAAGTAAAAAATTTTGATTAAAACTCAAAACTCAAACTAGTTGTTAAAAATAAGTTGCTGTTTACCAGATTTCCTTTCTTTTCAAAAACCTTTTCTTTGCTATCAAAATAACGTGCTTCACTTCTTAATTTTACTTTTGAATTAGGTAAATAATCAAAGTTTAACGAAAAACCAAGCGTTTTAAATTCATCAGCTACAGCTATAATTATATTTTTCTCATCTTGATAATATTCCGTTCTAAAAGCAGTTTGCCATTTTGGATTTATTGAATATTGCGCAATAAAAACAGGGCTTAACCAACTTTCATGAATACTATTTTTTGAAGAAGTATCTTGCAAACCATAATCAAAACCTGCAATAGTTCGCCATTTATCATTCCATTTTTTGTCAAAATACAAATTACTAAAATAACGCATTGAAAAATCAATTCCGTTAAATTCTTTTCCAATAAATGTACTCCAATTTAAAGTGGAATTGGGTGAAGATTTATAAACAATTTGCGTTCCTAATGATGGAGCAACATCTTTTTGAGGCTTATTAATTCTTTGCCAACCATTGGTTACTAATGCAGCAAAAATCCATTTGTCCGATGGCTTGTAATTGTATTTAAATCCTGTCATAAAATAGGGAGAGTTTTCAGCTAAAATGGATCGAGTCAAATTTAAATTTGCCAACGTTGTAGCCGATTCAAAACCGATATAACTTGGTAAAATACCTAGCTCAATAGATTGTTTTTTTCCTTTATCTAAAAACAATCCAATATAAGCTTCATTCAAATATTTTATTTTTTCATTGATATAATTATCATCAACATAAGTACCCGAATGTAAAGACAAAACAGCATAAACATTTTCATATTCTACCTTTGCTCGAAGTAGCCCAATGTTCACATCGAACTCATTATGCCGATTGAAATTATACATAAAAGGTAACTTTCTTTCTGATTGAGGTTGATTAAAATCGAAGGAATAATAAGTTTCCAAAAATCCAGAAAAAGTAAATTTTATATTATTATTTTCTTGACTAAATAATAACCCTGTTACAAAAAGGCAATATAATGTAAACTCTTTTTTCATGTAATAAATTTATTTTCGTCGGGTATCAATCAAATAAATAATTTTCCACCTATCATTCTCTTTAAATAATGTAAACGCATTCACTCCTCTATGACTTAATTTGCCGTCCATGTAGAATTCATATGGTGTCCAGACATGTGCCATCGTGCCATCGACTTGTATGTTATAACTTAAAATTTTCTCCAAAAAAACAGCCTCTTTCGGCATTGTTGCTATCGAAATATAAAATTCCTTAGTGCTTTCCTTTGATAATTTTGTTCCTTTTGTTCCTTCTGCTATCGATTGCAAAATTATTTTATTAGAACAAACCGATTGTAACTTAGTAGTATCTTTAGCATGAAAACCTTCAAAAAATGTTTCAATTGTTTTTTGAACTTCTATATTCTGTGCATTTATTGAAACTGATAATAAGACAAAGAAAATGGTAACTATTTTTTTCATAATAATATATTTTAGTTAGAATTATATGTACATAATATTTTTAATCTATTTATTACAAAACTAATCGATTTTATTACTTTTACAGTCTAAATTCTTTAATAATCTAAGAAGTTTAAAAATCTAACCATCTAAGAAGTCTAAATATGTCAGTAGCCAAAAAAGATTACAAACGAATTACAACCAAGTCATTAATTGAAATGAAAGAGAATGGAGAAAAAATCTCTATGTTAACAGCCTACGATTTTACTATGGCAAAAATTGTTGATACTGCTGGTGTTGATGTGATTTTAGTTGGCGATTCAGCAAGTAACGTAATGGCAGGACATGAAACTACTTTACCAATAACTCTTGATCAAATGATTTATCACGCAAGTGGAGTTGTAAGAGCAATAGAACGTTCTTTAGTTGTGGTTGATTTGCCTTTTGGAAGTTACCAATCTGACTCGAAAGAAGCGTTGCGTTCTTCTATCAGAATTATGAAAGAAAGTGGTGGACACGCTGTTAAAATGGAAGGTGGAAGTGAAATAAAAGATTCTATCAAAAAAATATTAAATGCCGGAATTCCAGTTATGGGACATTTGGGTTTAACTCCTCAATCTATTTATAAATTCGGAACCTATACTGTTCGTGCTAAAGAAGATACAGAAGCCGAAAAATTATTGGAAGATGCTAAATTGTTAGAAAAATTAGGTTGTTTTGCTTTGGTTTTAGAAAAAATCCCAGCAGCATTAGCCGAAAAAGTGGCCAAAAGTATTTCTATTCCAGTAATCGGAATTGGAGCTGGTAGCGGCGTTGACGGCCAAGTATTGGTAATTCACGATATGTTAGGAATGAACAATGAATTTAGTCCACGTTTTTTAAGACGCTATTTAAATTTATACGAACAAATGACTACTGCTATTGGAAATTATGTTGCCGATGTAAAAAGCAGTGATTTTCCGAATAGTAATGAGCAGTATTAGTTAAAAAAAACTAAGACTTCTTAGAAAGTCTAAAAATCCAAATGAAAATTCTTTCCGATAAAAACAACCTTCAAATTCTTCACGAAGACAATCACATTATAGTGATAAATAAACGTGTTGGCGATATTGTTCAAGGTGACAAAACTGGCGATAAACCTCTATCGGAAGTGGTAAAAGAATACATCAAAGACAGATATAACAAGCCAGGCGATGTTTTTCTTGGAGTTATACACCGATTAGATAGACCAACTTCTGGAATTGTAGTTTTTGCTCGAACTTCTAAAGCATTAACGCGTTTAAACGAACTTTTTAGTAATCGTGAAACTCAAAAAACATATTGGGCTGTGGTAAAAAATCATCCACCAAAAATCGAAGATAATTTAACTCATTACATCAAAAGAAACGAAAAAAACAACACTTCTAAAGCGCACTTAAAAGAAGTTCCTGATAGTAAAAAAGCAAGTTTAGATTATAAAATCATTAAAGAATTAGATAATTATTTTGTTTTAGAAATTCATTTACATACTGGAAGACATCATCAAATTCGAGCTCAACTTTCCGCTGTTGGTTGTCCAATAAAAGGCGATTTAAAATACGGATTTGATAGAAGTAATCCTGACGGTGGTATTCATCTTCATGCACGAAAATTAGTGTTTTTTCATCCTGTTACCAAAGAATTAATTGAACTAATCGCTCCTACTCCAATTGATGCAATATGGAAATCATTATAAATTGTATAACTTTACTAATATTATTTTTATAAAGTGAGGATAAATGACTTACAATAACGACGTAAAAATCAGAAAAGAAAGTTTAAAAAGACTCCTAATATCTATTAAAAAGCATGAAAAGGAAATTTTTTCAGCTTTATATCATGATTTTAAGAAACCCGAATTTGAATCGGTTATAACAGAAACTAATATTGTTTACACCGAATTAAAAACAACAATAGCAAATATAAATTCGTGGTCAAAACCAAAAAAAGTTTGGCCAAATCTTATAAATTTCCCTTCCTCTGATACTATTTATAGTGAGCCTTATGGAACTGTTTTAATTATTGCACCTTGGAATTATCCATTTCAATTAGCAATTTGTCCATTAATTGGCGCAGTTGCTGCTGGAAATAAAGTTACGTTAAAACCATCTGAACTGTCTCCAAATACATCTAATATTATTGTTAAAATCATTAAAGAAGTTTTCGATAAAAACCATGTTGAGGTTGTTGAAGGCGGAATAGAAGTCGCTGAAAAATTATTGACGCAACGTTGGGATTATATTTTTTTTACAGGAAGTGTTGCTGTTGGAAAAATCATCGCTCAAATAGCAGCTAAAAACTTAACACCTGTTACTTTAGAACTTGGCGGAAAAAACCCTTGTATTATTGATGAAACTGCCAATTTAAAACTAGCAGCCAAACGAATTATTTGGGGAAAAATGATGAATGCTGGTCAAACTTGTATCGCTCCCGATTATCTCTTAGTTCATCAAAATGTGAAAGACAAATTAGTTACATTATTACAATTTGAAATCGAATCTGCTTTTGGTGAAAATCCTGAAAAATCTGACGATTTTGCTCGTATTATAAATCTAAAAAATTGGAAACGACAAGTTGATTTATTAGTAAATCAAACCATTGTTTTTGGTGGGCAATTCAATGAAGCTACTTTATATGTAGCTCCAACTTTAATAAATGAGCCAAATTCAGATAGTAAATTGATGCAAGAAGAAATTTTTGGTCCAATTTTACCACTACTTTCTTATCATTCTATTGATGAAATCGAAAATTATATCTCAAAATATGAGAAACCATTATCTTTTTACCTATTTTCGGAAAATAATAAATTTATTCAATATGTAATAAAAAATTATTCCTTCGGTGGTGGCTGTATAAATGACACTGTGGTTCATTTTGCAAATCACCGATTGCCATTCGGCGGTGTTGGGCAAAGCGGAATAGGTTCTTATCATGGGAAAAAAAGTTTTGATACTTTTTCACATAAAAAAAGTATTTTAAAAAAGGCAAATTGGTTGGATATTCCGCTACGTTACGCACCTTATAAAAACAAATTGATTAGTTTAAAAAAAATACTAAATTGGTTATAATTTAAAAATAATAAAGATGAAAAACAATTACGCTGAAGCAGAAAAAATTAGTAATGATGGTTACGAGATAGAATTTGGTACCATTTTAGAAAACGCATTTAATAATTTTAAAAAAATAGCAGGAATTGCAGGAGTTTCGTTGCTTGTAATTGTAATAGTATTAGCTGTTGTTTTTGGTGGAATTTTTGGAGCAATTTACGGATTTAGTAATTTCACTGGATTATTAACAGGATTAAATCCCGAATTTTTGTCTGGAAGTAGTTTGTTAATTTTCTTTGTTTCTACAGTTTTAATGGCAGGAATATTTAGTCCTTTAAACGCTGGATTGATTAAAATGGCTCATTTAGCAAATGAAGATCAAAGTTTCGGAATAGAAACTGTTTTTTCCTATTACAAAGGAACTTATTTTAAAGAATTGTTTTTATCTGGAATAATAATTGCCTTTGCAAGTGCAGGAATTAATTATTTATTAGAATATTTTGGAATAAAAATAGTTGGAACTTTATTTACCTATATTGTCTCTTTTTTAACTTTTCTTACAATTCCACTTATCATTTTTTCAGATTTAACGGCTATTCAAGCTATTACTTTAAGTGTTAAATTGGTTTTAAAACAACCATTAATTTTATTAGGATTGCTTATTGTTGCTTTTCTTTTTGCTTGTATAGGTGTTGTTGGTTTTTGTATCGGTGTCTTTTTTACTATGCCTTTCCTGTATTCAACCTATTATAGTATTTACAACGCAATTCTCCCAATAGTTAAAAATAGTGAATTAGATGAAATTGGACAAAATGTTGAATAATTGTTGATTTTAATTTAAAATGCATTAAATGGAGTTTTTATTAAAAAATAGCACTAATCTAGCATTACTTTTAAGCTTAAAAAGCAAACTATTTTTTATAGGATTTACTAGCATTGAAAAACTTTTTACTACTGTCTTTTTTTATGAAAATAAATACAAAATTGCTGCTATTGCTCTATTAATTGGATTTCTTTTATACTTTATTTTAAAAAAAATTAAAAATTTTAAATTAAATATTAAAACCGATTATTCTGAATTTGAACATAAAGAACAGCAATACAATTTATATTTTCTTTTTCTTGGCGTAATGATTCCTATAATGGAATTAATTAATGAAATTTTTAAGGTCAGAACTTATAGTTTATTAAAAGTCAATTGTATAGTTGGAATTCTATTAATCACTATTTATCTATTAGCTACAAAAACTAAATTAATTTCAAAATATTTAAATTCTCTTTTTCTTTTTTGCTTTACGGCTTATTTCATTTTTATTATTTATAACATTGTTTACAAACCGTTTGAATTAGTTTCTTATGTTGGATTAATTATTGCTTTTTTTCTGTCTTATTTTGTTTTTAAAGCATTCAAACATTATTTGGTTTTTGTAATTCTTGTTCTATTTTTTACGATTTTGCTATATAACGAAGCTATAATTCCTAAAAAATATGTCATTATTCTTTTTAATTCATTCTTACTCACAATTGCCATTCATTTAGCTAGACATTTTGCGCTAATTGAAACAAAAAATAAGCTGACTTTTACTAATGAAATTGTTAATAAAGGAAATTCACTTACCATTGCAACGAACAAAAAAGGAGAATTAGTGTTTTGTAGTGAACAAATTAAGGATTTTTTAGGTTACTCGCCCGATGAAGTTATGGGATTAAAATTTTGGACGTTAACCGAAGATCTTGATTTTATTGGCGAAGAATATCACGATAATTATATTGATAACAGACTATATGTAAGACGATTAAAGTGTAAAAATGGTGAATACAAATTCATTCAGTGGAAAGATAAAAAATTATCCGAAGAATTAATAATTGGAATCGGTCAAGACATTACAGAGCAAATTCAAATTCAAAATCAATACCAAAATTTAATTGAAAATGCTACTGATATTATCTATGAAACTGATGTTAAAGGCAATTATACTTTCATAAATAAGTATGCCGAAATTAAAATGGGTTATTCTAAAAAGGAAATTTTACAACACCATTTTTCTGAATTTATAAGAGAGGACCATAAAGAAAAAGTTACTGATTTTTACAACAAAAAATTAGATGGAAAAAAGGCTTTTACTACATTGGTATTTCCTATAATAAATAAAAAAAGGGAAACTATTTGGGTGTCACAAAATGTCTCAATAAAAAAGAATAGTATCAATAAAGTAATTGGGTTTACAGTTATTGCTCGTGATGTTACACTTTTAAAAAATATTGAAGATGAAAATATAAAAAGAATTAAAAAAAGTCAACGATATAATGAAATTATCAAGAAGCTATCATTACAAAATTTCTCAAATCAAGATAGTTTTGAACAAATATTAGAATCAATCTTAAAACTTGTTGCTAAAGAAATTGATATAAATCGTGTCAGCTTTTGGAAGTATTATCCTGAAAAAATTATTTGTAGCAATTTATATATTGCCAATAAAGACTATTTCCAAAAAGGAGCTGTGCTTACCAAAAAAGACAATCCAAAATATTTTAAAGCTATTGAAAGTGAAAATCAAATTATTGCTAATGATGTCTTTAAAAATAGTGAAATTGAAGAATTTTGGAATGAATACTTTCCGAAAAACAATATCGTATCTATGTTAGATACACCTATTTATTTAAACGGAAAACTAAACGGAATTCTTTGTATTGAATCAACAACAAAAATAAAAAATTGGGATGCTGAAGATATAAGTTTTGCACATTCTATAGCAGATTATATTGCAGTAGCCATTGAAACAAATCATAGAATTGTCGCCGAAAAACAACTTTCATACAAAAGTGATATCTTGTATGAAATAAACTCAATAACTGAAAAATTCTTAAAAAGTAAAAATACAACTGAAATTATAGAAGCAATCTTAGATGATATTGGTAAAGTTACCAATGTTTCACGATTATCTTATTTCGAATGTGATAATGAAAATGGTGTTTTTTCTCAAAAATTTAGATGGCTTGCAGAAAAAATGAAAATTGTTAAACCAAATCCCGATTTAATAAATCTGACTTACAATCAATTTAAGGAAATTTTTGATATTCTAAATCATCAAAAATTTTATACCTCAATTGTATCAAAAATTGAAAATGAAACAATTAGAGATTTCTTTTCTTCATTAAATATAAAATCAATTTTAATACTCCCAATAAATGTAAAAGGTGCACTTTTTGGATTTATTGTTTTTGATGATAATAATTATGAAAGAGTTTTTTCATCGGATGAAATTTCAATTTTAGGTTCGTTAACCAATAACATTTCATATTCAATAGAACGAAATATTAATGAACAAATTATTTATGATAGTGAAGAAAAATTTCGATTAATAGCAAATAATATTCCTGGAACCGTTTATCTTTCTAGGTTTGATGAAAATTCATCTAAAGTTTTTGTAAATGATGAAATTGAAAAATTAACAGGTTATTCAAAAAATGATTTTCTAGAAAATAAGATATCATTCTTATCTTTAATTCATCCTGATGAAAAAGAAGATATTGTTAAGGAACAAAAAGAAAAATTAATAAAAGGAAAACCTATTCATTCAATTTACAGAATTATAAGAAAAAACGGAGAATTGATTTGGGTTGAAGAATTCGGAGATGCTATAATAAAAGATGGAGTTATTGAATATATTGGCGGGATTTATTTAGATATTACTTTCAAAATAGAAGCCGAATTAGCCATAAAAGCCAAAGAGTATGCTGAAGATGCCAACAAAGCTAAATCTGAATTTTTAGCCAATATGAGTCATGAAATCAGAACGCCTTTAAATGGTATTATCGGTTTTACCAGTTTATTGAAAAATACAAAATTAGAAAACATACAAAAAAACTATATGAATACCATTAATGAATCGGCTCAATCCTTAATGAGCATTGTTAATGATATTCTTGATTTTTCTAAAATTGAATCTGGTAAATTAGAATTAGAAATTAAGAAGTATGATATTAATGAATTGTGTTCTCAAATTATTGAATTATTGAAATATGATTCCAATTTAAAAAGTATTGAACTTAGTCTAACAATAGATAAGGATGTTCCCAAATATCTTTGGCTTGATAGTTTACGAATACGACAAATATTGATAAACCTATTGAGCAATTCGGTTAAATTTACAAATAAAGGTAAAGCTGAACTTATTGTATCTGTTGTAGAAACTTTAAAAGACGATTTTGCTTTAGTACGATTTAATGTTGTTGATACCGGAATTGGAATTCAAAAAGAGTATCAAGAAAAAATATTTGAAGCTTTCTCACAAGGTGATAATTCAACTACGCGAAAATTTGGCGGAACCGGATTAGGACTTACAATTTCTAATCAGTTACTATCTTTAATGAACAGTAAATTGCACTTAAAAAGTGACTTCAATATTGGTAGCGAATTTTATTTTGATATCGTATTAAAAACATCAAATAAAAGCACTTCTGAAAATAAATTACAGAAAAATGTCTCAATGCCGTCTTTAACAGCCAATATAATCGATTTTGGACAACAGAATTACAAAATATTATTAGTTGAAGATAATAAAATAAACATGTTACTAGCAAAAACTCTGGTAAAACAAATCATACCAAATGTATCACTTTATGAAGCTGAAAACGGAAAAATAGCGGTTGATAATTTTGAAGTTATTAAACCCGATTTAATACTTATGGACATTCAAATGCCGATTATGAACGGCTATGAAGCTACCATTGAAATACGAAAACTCAAATCGGGTAATCAAACACCAATAATTGCATTAACTGCAGGAACAGTGCTTGGTGAAAAAGAAAAATGTATCGAATGTGGAATGAATGATTATGCTTCAAAACCCATAGTTAAAGAAGTTTTGGAAAGTATTATTTATAAATGGATAAATCATTGATAATGGTATAATAAAACCTGTTTTTTTAAATCAATTAAGTATAAATTAAAAAAAATCTGTTTATTTGTATACATTTAAAATTCTTACGTTATGAAATGGAGAGGTAATCGTCAAAGTGACAATGTTGAAGACAGAAGAGGAATGTCTGGTGGTGGAAAACTTGCTGTAGGCGGCGGTGGTTTAGCAATTGTATTCTTTTTAGTGAAAATGTTTTTTCCAGAAGCAGCGCCACTTTTAGATACTTTTGAACAAAGTCAATCAAACCAACAAACTGAACAAACCAGAGAACAAAGAGAATTGACTCCCGAAGAAATTGAAGTTGGCGATTTTGCAAAAACTGTTTTTGCCTACACCGAAGATACTTTTGGGAAAATTTTTCAAGAAAACAATTTAGAATACGAACAACCAAAAATGGTCTTGTTTTCCGATGCGGTAGAAACTGCTTGCGGTAGTGCAACTGCTGCTTCTGGTCCTTTTTATTGTCCTGGTGACAAAAAAGTATATATGGATTTACGGTTTTTTGAAGAATTGAAAACTCGCTTCGGAGCTAAAGGTGGCGATTTTGCTATTGCCTACGTAATTGCTCACGAAGTAGGTCATCATATTCAAACTATCACAGGAACATCTGGAAAAGTCCGTCAATTGCAACAAAACAAAAGCCAAAGCGAAGCCAATAAATTATCAGTATGTTTAGAACTTCAAGCTGATTTTTATGCAGGAGTTTGGGCGCATTACAACAAACAATATCTAGAAGAAGGCGATATTGAAGAAGCGTTAAGTGCAGCTCATGCAGTTGGTGACGACGCTATTCAAAGCAAAATGCAAGGTCATGTTCAACCCGATACATTTACTCACGGAACTTCTGAGCAACGTATGTATTGGTTTAAAAAAGGCTACCAAAGTGGCGATATTAATCAAAGTGATACGTTTTCGGCTTTGTTAGATTAGAAACTATTCCAGCTATCCACTTCAAGAAAAAACTGTAAATCACTATTTTTATATACAAAAAAGAGCTTCTTTGGTCGCTCTTTTTTGTATTAAAAATTGTATTGCTTTACCCCTTTTTGCTTTCCATTACACACGAGCGTAGCGAACTGGCGAAGCAATCTGGGTTAAAATCAGTACATAAAATCAACATCATCAAAAAAATACCCTAAATTTTATCATATTCATAATTCTTAAAAAATTAGAGAAAATTTATAAATTGTTTGGTTAAAAATAATCCATCAAATATTAAATTTGAAAAAAATTAGACATGAAAGTCGGAATTGATAGCCTATCTTTTGATGTACCCAAAATACATCTTTCAATAAAAACCTTAGCCGAAAACCGAAATATCGAACCTGATAAATTAATCAAAGGACTCGGATTAAAAAAAATGACTTTACCCGATTTGCATCAAGATGTAGTCACTTTTGCAGCGAATGCCGTCTATAAACTTTTGCAACAAGAAAATATAAATCCGTCAGAAATTGCCCGAATATTTGTAGGAACTGAAAGTGCAATCGATAGTTCAAAACCTATTGCAACTTATATAACTTCGCTTTTAGAACAACAGTATGGTGAACGTTCTTTTCGTAATTGCGATACACTCGACATGACTTTTGCATGTATTGGCGCTGTTGATGCTTTACAAAACACATTAGACTTTATTCGACTTAATCCCGAAAAAAAAGCAATAATTGTGGCGACAGATAACGCAAAATACGATTTAAATTCTTCTGGCGAATATACGCAAGGAGCCGGAGCGATTGCCCTTTTAATTACAGCAAATCCTAGAATTTTAGCCTTTTCTAAAGAAATCGGAATTGCTTCAGATGGTGTTTTCGATTTCTTTAAACCTAGAAGATCTATTTCTAAAAAAGAAGTTTTAAATACGAATTCAAATCCAGAGTGGTTTGGCATTCTAGAAAATGAAATAGCCATTTATAAAGAACAACCTGTTTTTGATGGTCAGTATTCCAATCAATGTTACATCAACAGAATTAGTGAAGCCTACGATCATTATAAAGAAATTTCGAATCAAAATAATGTAATTTTTGAAAATTGGGAAAACATCATTATGCATCTTCCCTATTGTTTTCAAGCACGAAGAACTTTTGTAGAAATTTATTCGAATGAATATAAAATTACTGATGATAGTAAAACAATTTCTAAAAGTCAAGAATACATCGATTTTGTAACCAAAACTATTTATCCGTCAGAAATAGCCTCATCAGAAATCGGAAATATTTATACAGGCTCAATATTTCTTGGTTTATTATCAACTTTGTGTTTTCATTTTAAAAATAAAACCGATATAACAAACAAAAAATTTGGATTCCTTGCCTACGGAAGTGGTTCCAAATCTAAAGTATTTGAAGCTGAAGTTCAAGAAAATTGGTTATCAGTTATTGAAAAATTATACTTATTTGAAACATTGGCTCAAAGTCATGAAATAGATTTTAAAACCTATGAAGAACTTCATAAAAAAGAATTGAAAACCTCAGTGC
Source organism: Flavobacteriales bacterium (assembly GCA_031408335.1). Lineage (GTDB taxonomy): Bacteria > Bacteroidota > Bacteroidia > Flavobacteriales > Flavobacteriaceae > Flavobacterium. The sequence goes on from JANNWH010000023.1 coordinate 53,363, forward strand.
TAACTCCACAAAATGAATTTGTATTAGATTATATTGAAAAAGAAAATCCAGTTTTGACTGGAGCTAGATATTATAAATTTATTTCATAATTATTCCAACCAAAATTATTTATCTAAATACTAATTCATAAAAAAATAAATTTTTATGTTGGTTTTACTTTATATCAAAAACATAGCTTCCCCAAAAATACATAGTAAAACCAATCACAAGTCCAGATATAATTACTAAAATAAGTCCTGGCAAAAGTATTTCTTTCATTTTAACTTGACTTGCCGACAAAAGAATAGTATTTGGAGGTGTTGAAATGGGCAACATAAACGCCGCTGAGGCACAAAAAGTAATAGGCAACATTAAATATAACGGATTAATTTTAAGCGTTACAGATAGCGCCACGCATAATGGTAATAAGGACTGAACGACAGTTACATTTGTAAGTAGTTGTGTCATTATTAAAGCAAAAAGGCAAGCGGCTAGTATTATAATAATAATATGATAACCAGAAAGCAAATCAATCTTTGTTGCAAACCATAATGTTAAACCTGAAACATCAAATCCTTTTTCGAGTGCAAAACCTCCTCCAAAAAGCAGTATAATTCCCCACGGAATTCTACTGGCAGTATTCCAGTCCATAATAGCAGTATTAGGACTATTTTTTGAAGGAATAATAAAAAGCAAAACACTAACAAAAACAGCTACAACCGCATCAATTATATAATTAGAATTTGAAAAAATAGAACTCCAACCAAGTATTCGAAATGATCCAATAACGATATCAGCCCTAAATATCATTAATAAAGCAAATAAAAAAAAGGCAAATAAAACTACTTTTTGTTCATAAGTAACTTTTCCTAGTTTCAAATTTTCAATTTGAAAAAAACTACTGTCAATAATTTCTAGCTTTTTTTTGGGTTTAAAAAATGAATGTACAATAAAAAAAGCTGCAATAATTAATAGAAAATAAATAGGAAAAGCGAAAATAAACCAATTGGCAAAATTAATTGTAGCTCCATTTGGAAAGTGCGATTGATATATTTTTACAAACACTAAATTTGTTGGAGTACCAATTAAAGTTGCCATTCCGCCTATAGAACTAGCATAAGCGATTCCAAGAAGTAAACCTATTTTAAATCTACCTAATTCTTTTTCGCCATATATGTCTTTTAACTTTTCTATTACAGAAATTCCAACAGGGAGCATTAATAATGCAATTGAAGTATTAGACATCCACATAGAAAGTAAAGAAGTAACTAGCATGAAACCGGCTAGAATTTGGAAAGTACTTTTCCCAAAAACCATTAATGTATGTGATGCAATTCTTTTATGTACTTCCCATTTTTCTATAGCAAGTGCCAATATAAATCCACCCATATATAAAAATATTACTTCATTAACATATACTTTAGATATTTCTTCTCCAGTTATTATTCCAGTTAATGGAAACAATACAATAGGTAATAAAGAAGTTGCTGCAATAGGCACTACTTCAGTAATCCACCAACCCAGCATCCAAATCGCAATTCCTAACATTATCCCAATATTTGGATTAACATCACTTGGATTAAGAACCGTGCTTAAAAGAATACAAACAAACGGGAAAAACAATAGAATTATTTTTTTTTTCGTGGATATATATTTCATTTTATTTTATGGAAAAAGAATAGTTATAGCATCGTTTGACATTTTTGTTGGATCATGTCCAGAATTTGGGACGATATGAAATTGCCAATTAAATGGGGATTGAACAGCTTGTGCATAGTTCTGACTATTATTGAAGAAGTAATTGGCTCGATCTAGTCGATTCAATCCCTGTAAATCGCTTGCAGTATTATGACGAATGGAAGGATCTGAACCATTATTTCCTAATTCTCCAACAGTAATGTATAATCGTATACTAAAATAAGTATTTGGTTGTATTGATGTAATAGGACTATTCATAATCCCATACGGAAAATTAGCTATACCATCTGGCACAGTATACCAACCACTATTTGCCGCTATGGCTCTATTGATTCGGGCATTTGGTTTTAATAAAACAAATCTATGCACAAATTGACCTCCTCCTGAATGTCCAAATAAATCGTAAGTCTGTTCATTACTTAACGTTTTGGTTTTAATAAAATCAAAAAGTGGCTCAATTATAGAAAATGTCCAAATACTTTCATCATTTAAAGATTCTGGTGTAGGAAAATTTCCATTTTGATAAACATTCCCAATTATATAAGAACTTCCACCAGGAAAATCTGCATCGGTAAATTCAGGTGCAAAAATCATAAAACCATTCTGTTCAGAAGCATTTACCCATATATCTCGATAATCAGCTGCATTTCGTTCATCGCCATGAAACACTATAACAATTGGCATATTTGTTTTATCTCCAGCTGGTATATGATAAAATACGTTTATAGGTTTTTGTGGTAACGCCGAATAGGTATATATTACCCTGCCAGAACCTGTGTTGAATCCACTTGTATCAGTTTCTGTTGTGCCATTATTAGAGCATGAAATAATTACAAAAAAAAATGTAAATAAAATCCTTAAAAATAATTTTTTCATAAATTATTAAATTGATTTTTCATAAATTTATATGCAAGTTCATTTAAAAAAAATCAAAATCAAAATTAAATTGTAGATTAGCCACACACTAGGCAGAATCAATAGTAAAGCCTTAATATGTTCACTGCATAAAACTATGTTTTCACTGCAATAAAATGGGATTTAAGAGCATAGCATTTCTTTTTACACATTTAAAAAAATTAATTTATTTTTTTAAATACTTTAATTATATAGTTATATGTTAAAATCAAAATACAGATTAATAATTTTTAAGAAAATTTTATTCCAGTTTTTTTTCTTCATTTTCATTTTGCTTTCAGCAGCTTTTTTTGCTAAAAATAGTTTAGAACTTCTTCCTAATTTTGAAAAGAGATTTATTATTATTGAAATACTTTTATTTTCCTATTTTTTATTTTATGTGAATTCTGTTTTTTTTGCAAAAGAAATGGTTCTCAATAAAAAATATATTTCATTTTTTTTTAAAAATATACTGTTTTTTGCAACTTTGATTTTGGTAGATTATTTGTTGAGAAATTTTCTGAAAATAACATTAAATTCTAAAACAAATGAAATTTTTTATTTCGATTTATTACTAATTCTCTTTACTTTGGTAACATCGCTTTTTTATACAGATTGGATTTATCAAATAGAAAATAAAGCAGCAATTTATCGACTTATAAAAGAGAAAAACAAATTTGAAGTCGAATTGTTGAAAAGTCAATTTAGCCCTCATTTTCTATTTAATACACTCAACTCTATTTATTCCAAATGTCATAACACAAGTCCCGATGCAGCTGTGATGATTTATAATTTATCTAACTTTATGCGCTATTTAATTTATGATTGTTCCAGCCAAAGGGTATTAATCAGTAAAGAAGTAACCTTAATTGATGATTTTATAAAATTATATAAGCTAAATTATAGTGATACAATTGATATTTCTTTTAAACACAAATTATTTGATGAAGGACAGCGTATAGCACCAATGCTTTTGCTTAACTTTATCGAAAATGCTTTTAAACATAGCCAAGTTGGCGTTTCAAAAGGCTCGTTTGTGAAAATTGAATTAGCATCCGATCAGGATTTTCTCTATTTTAAAATAAAAAATAATAAAGTTACTTTGCAGAATAAACTAGAAAAAGGAATAGGGAATCTCAACACAATAAGTCGTCTCGATTTAGATTACATGGGAAAGTATGAATATGAAGTTACCGATTTAGAAAAACTGTACACAGTGAATTTAAAAATAAGATTATGAATAAAATAAAGTGTTTTATAATAGACGATCAAGAACCCGCTTGTAAATTACTTGAAGAATACATTGCTAAAATTCCACAACTAGAAATTGTTGGTGTTTTACATGAGCCTTTGGATGCATTAAGTAAAATTCAAGAACAACAGGTTGATTTACTTTTTTTAGACATTAATATGCCTGTTCTTAACGGAATTCAATTTCTAAAAGCATTAAAAAATCCACCAAATACTATTTTCACAACGGCTTATTCTGAATATGCACTTCAAGCATTCGATTTAAAAGTAATCGATTACTTAGTAAAACCAATACCATTTGAACGTTTTGTTATGGCAGTAAATCGAATATTTGATTTACCTGTTCAAAAAAATATGGAAACCTCTAATGTTGAAACCAATTTTCCGGAATTACATTACAATGACTTTAGTTTTTTTAAAACCGAACAAAACAAATTAGAGAAAATTAATTTTAATGAAGTTATATTCATCGAAAGTCATAGTGAATATGCTCGTTTTCATACCAAAAATAAAATATGTGTATCAAGAGTTTCCCTCAACAGATTAGAAGAAATATTTCCGAAAAATAAATTTTTTAGAGTACATCGTTCTTTCATCATTAATATTGAGAAGATAGAAACAATCGATGGGAATTTAATCGAAATTGAAAACTACAAAATCCCTATTAGTAAGAACAGAAGAGAAGACTTAAATAAATTAATACTTCATAATAATTTTTAATTATTTTTTCGTTTAAATCAAAAAAACAACTTATTACTGCAGAATTCGTTATTTACAAAGTTATTTTTTTATAAAAAAAATAAATTAATTTATGTTTGTAGTTAATTAACGTATTTAACTATTACATAAATGAAAACTAAATTTTACCCATTATTATTATTATTATTTTGTTTGTCATCTATAGGATATGGACAAACAGGTATAGGTGCTTATTCTGCTCATGACGGAGGTTTTGAGAATCATCCTCTTTCTCCTTCTCCTTTTCCAAATATTCCAGGCGGTTCTGCAACTAACTTAAATCTTAACACTACATTATGGTCTGCAAGTACCACTTCGGGTTTAGCAATTGTTAGAACGATTTTAGCTTCAGGAGGCAGATCAGGACCGCAATGTGGTTCATTTGGAACATTATCAGCTTCACAAAAATTGTTTTATTCACCAGTTATTGCAGGTTCAAATTTTGCTGCCAATACACAATACCAAATACAATTTTATTATAAACCTTCAACTACAACAGGAACTATATCTGCAAGTACTGCAGAATTAATTATTAATAATGCCTCATTAACTGCCGCTCCTGCAAGTATAGGCACTAGAGCATTTGTAGCTGCAGGTATAACTCAAACTGCCAATACATCAACATGGACAAAAGTGGCAGTAGAAGTTACTTCAGCAGCAACAGTTGGGACTAATGGATTAGCTTTGATTACATTCACTTCAAGTCCAAGTTTTACCGCTAGTTTTGATGATTTTGTGATTTATCAAGCAGATGATGCTGATAACACAGCACCTAATTCGCCAGGAGCAATTACTGCTACAGGGGCATTAAGTGGTGGCGCTAACGTAAGTTGGGGTGATGCAAGTGGTGGTGTTGATGGTGGAGGTTACGTTGTAGTTCGTTATGATTCTACATTACCAGGTGCATCAGATGATCCACTTCAAAACGGAATTTACAAAATAGGAAATACTATTGCTGGCGTTGGTGGTGGTGTAGTAAGATATATTGGATCTGCTACCTCTTTTACAGATAGTGGATTAAGTCCAGGCGTAAATTATTATTACAAAGTATATACTGTAGATAAAGCATTTAATTATTCAACCGAAAGCACATCTGTTAGCCCAGTACAAGCTTTAGCAACAACATACTATTATAAAGGTACCGGATTATTAACAGCTCTTTCAAGTTGGGGTCAAAATCCAAATGGTACAGGTACAGCTCCTACTAGTTTTGAAACAACTTCACAAGTTTTTGAAATTAGAAATACAACTGCGGTAACGTTAGATGGTGCATGGATTGTTGGAACTGATCCGGCAAACGGAACAAAAGTTCGAATCGGAAATACGGATCAACCTGCAATTACACTAACATTAAATCCTGGATCTTCTATTGGACCTAGTGGTACAGGTAATGTTGATGTTGCGACTCCCTTATCTGGAAATCAGACTGTTATCTATAAAGGAACTACAGCAATCTCTTTTGGAAATATATTTGATGACAATTTTGTAGTAATCTACGATGGCGTAACAGTATCTTCTACTACTACAAAAAGTTTTGGAACTATATCACTTATAAACGCGGCAAATGTTACTTTTACCGCTACTCCAGAAATTAAAAACATCATTGTTGATAGCTCTTCGACGCTTATTGCACCAACAAGTGCCTCAACTGCTTATATAACAATTCCTGTAGGAGGCTCAGTTATTATAAATGGTACTGTAAGAGCCCCAAAATTAACAGGATTTGTATCTAGTAATGTAGGAATATCAAATGATACATTTGGTGCCATTCAATTTCTTGGCCCTGAAAATGTTACTTTAGGTCCAAACAGTACAGTTGAATATGTTCGTACTGCATCGGGCACGCAAATAGTAAACGCTAGAACAGATTATAAAAACCTTATTCTGGGTGGAACTACACCAAAGACTTTTAATGGTCCAACTGTTGTAGCCGGAACGTTAACTGTAAATCAATCAACGGCAATTACCTTAAATGGTGACTTATCCGTTAATGGATCACTTTCTTTTACATCAGGTAAAATAACTACAGGAAGTAATACCGTAACTATAGGAACGTCTGGAACTATTACTGGCGCAGATCAAACTACTGGATGGGTTGTAGGTAATTTGAAAAAACTTACCGCTTCAAATGCAAG
>JANNWH010000024.1:0-141726 GCA_031408335.1 Flavobacteriales bacterium
GGAGATTTAAATCAAGATGAAGTTATTGATGGAACAGATGCTCCTCAATTAACAAATGATGTTGAAAATTCTGCATTTGGAGTTCAAGTAACTGATATAAACGGAGACGGAGCGGTTGATGGTTCAGACGTACCTTTCTTCGATAACAATTCGGCAAATTCAATTTTTGCAAATTACCCTTTTTAATTAAATTCATTTATAGAGAGAAAATTTGAAAGTTGAATTGTCTTTAACAAAGATAAATAGTAATTATTTACCATAAAGAGTTGGGTAAAACATTAAAGTTTTCCAAATTTCTTAAATAGTTTTATCACAATATGATTAAACAATTCTATTTAATTAGTAAACTTTGAGAATGATCAAATTATAAATGTATCATAATTTATATTAAAATGCCTCTCAAATTTGAGAGGCATTTTTTTTACTTTGTTTTAAGAAAATAATAATGAATAATATGAGAAAATTAAAAAAAATTGTAACCTTTTCAATTGTGTTTTTTTTTGTTGTTATAATGAATGCTCAAGTTGGAATTGGTACTACCGCTCCAGATGGTGCTTTAGATATTACTTCATCAACAGATGGCTTTTTGATTCCAAGAGTAGACCTAACGTCTTTAATTAGTAGCAGTCCATTAACATTGCCTACAATCTCCGAATTAGTCTATAATAAGGGAACTTTATTAAGTCCTGCTGGATTTTTTTACTGGAATGGCACTGAATGGACTCAACTAATGACTACTCTCGCCACAAGTTGGAATACTATAGGTAATGGCTCATTATCTGGTACAACCAATTTTATTGGAACTACAGATGGAATCGATGTTGCATTTCGAAGAAATAATACTCCAGCAGGAAAAATTAGTGCAACAAGCACTTCTTTTGGTGTTGGTGCTTTACAATCTGGAGTAACTACAAATAGTACCGCTTTTGGTAATAATGCATTAGCCGTTAGCACCGGAAATAATAATGTAGCTTTTGGCAGTAATGCTTTGGCCGCATGTTTTACTACAGCTCAAGGAAATACTGCTATTGGCACCAATACTTTGAAAGGAATTAATAGTAATGCAGCGCAATCAAACACTGCAGTTGGATCTGATGCTATGTCTAATGGGACCGGAAATATTAGTAATTGTGTAGCTATTGGTCATAAAGCACTATTATCAAATACAGCCGATAACACAACAGCAATTGGTTATTTTGCTCTTCAAGGAAACACAACTTCTCTTGGCAATACTGCTGTGGGTTGGTCTGCTTTGAATAATGCAGGTGGTGCATCTAATACAGCTTTAGGTTATGAAAGTGGATTTAATGCTATTGGTTCTAACAATACTTGCATTGGTTATCAAGCCGGAAGAAACGCTAATAATGTATCAGGGAACAATGTGTTGATTGGATATCAAGCTGGAATAAATACAACCGGTTCAAACAATATTGCAATAGGTTTCAATGCTCAAGTTGATGTAGCCGCAAATCCAAATCAAATAAGAATTGGTGATCAAAATATTATAACCGCTTCTACAAAAGTTTCATGGACAACAAGTTCTGATAGAAGATGGAAAGAAAACATAGTAAATTCAAATTTGGGACTACGTTTTTTAAAATCACTAAGACCCGTATCATATTATAGAAATAACGATCCTAATAAAAAAACAGAATTTGGTTTTATTGCCCAAGAAGTTGATGAATTACTAAAAAAAGAAAACCAGGCCAATAATGGCATTATTACTATTGATGATGCTGGTATGTTTGGTTTGCGGTATAATGATTTTATTTCTATCTCAATAAAAGCGATACAAGAGCAAAACATTCAGATTGAACAACTTCAGAAAACCAATGAAGAATTGAAAAATATCAATATTGCTATTCTAAAACGATTAGAAGTTTTAGAAAAAAATAAGAGCAATTCTCAAAACTGAGTAATTGCTCTCCTATCAACATAATCAATAAACAAAACTATAAATTAAGCAATGTATTTTTCAAAGGAATTGGTTTCAACTCTTGCTTTTAAATCGTGTAATAAATTATAAAGTCCGAAAAAAGTTCTATTAATATATAAAAAATGTTTAGAGCCTCTATTTCCATTCATTTTTCTCAACTGCGAGTCCTTTGCAAATTCTTCACCCATAGTGGCAATTTGTCCAAAAAATTCTGAATCTGAAAAATCAAAAAAATCACCATGAAAGGGCTTTGTGAATAAACTTAAAAGTTTATGGAATAAATTGGTAAAATACTTAACTTCCTCTTTTGTATCATCCAAACGTAAAATTTCTAATTCATATAATTTATCATTAAATAACTTTGGATTATTAATGACATTTGGATTTGCCAATTCAAAATACGGAAAATAGAATTCATCTGGAACTTGTTTGATGCAACCAAAATCGATAGCGACCAAATTATCATTATTATCAATTAAAAAATTTCCAGGATGAGGATCAGCATGTACTTGTTTTAAATGATGTATTTGATACATATAAAAATCCCAAAGAGTTTGGCCGATAGTATCCCCTTTCTTTCTGTCTAAATTATGAGATGCAAATTCTGATAAATGCTCTCCATCAATCCATTCCATAGTTAATATCTTTTCAGAAGATAATTCAGGATAATATTTAGGAAATCGTAAACCTTTAATAGAACCACAAAGTTGCGATATTTCGATACTTTGCTTTAATTCTAATATATAATCTGTTTCTTCTAGTAATTTATTTTCAACTTCTTTAAAATATTTATCAGAATCCTTTCCTTTAATATTAAACATTCGGATAGCAAAAGGTTTTACTAAAGCCAAATCCGAACTTATACTATCCGCAACACCTGGATATTGGATTTTCACAGCAAGATTTTTCCCATCTTTGGAAGCTTTATGTACCTGACCGATACTTGCAGCATTCATAGCATCTGGTGAAAACGTGTCGTATAAGTTCTCTGGATATTGACCTAAATAATTTTTAAATGTTTTTCTAACTAATGGCGCTGATAAAGGTGGAACCGAAAATTGCGATAACGAGAATTTATCAACATATTGTTGTGGCATAATACTTTTGTCCATACTCAACATTTGAGCTACTTTCAAAGCACTACCCTTTAAATTTTTTAATCCATCATAAATATCTTCTGCATTGTTTTCATTTAATTTATCTCTATTTAATGAAGGGTTAACTAATTTTTCTCCGTAATAAGCAACATAGTTTCCACCTACTTTAAATCCGGTTTTAACTAATTGACTCGCTCTCTCTATTTTTCCTGTTGGAATTCTATCTAATGTTTTCATTGCATTTTTTCTTTCCAAAGGAATTTACCCAAATCAAATAAACTTTCTAATGGCTTTGTATCTAATAAATCGACGACTGTATTTACTGACTTTTCGATTAAAACATCTGTTTTTTCGAAACCTTTTGAAGAATCATCCATCCAAAATTTCAATAAAAACAAAAACTGAAGCCATGCTCCTTCAGCAAAAAGGGGTTTGGTTACTTTCGCCAATTTATCATTTCTGTCTGAAGTATCTGACTCTATTATAGCTACGATAAATTGTTTAAAATGGTTTCTAAATCCTTTTAACTTTTTTAAATTCTTTATTCCTTCTTTATTTTCATTTAAAGTATAGAGAACATAACTGCGATTTAATGTCAGAATTTCAAACAATGTAAAATACAATGTTAAGAGTTTGTTTTTATCTGAATAGGTTTCAAAAGCGGCTTCTTTTTGAATTGATTGTGATGCATTTTCAAAAAACTTACTCCATATTTCCTGTTTTAATATAGCTAAGGATGCAAAAAATAAATAAAAATCAGCTTCACTAATATTTACTTCTTTACAAAATGAAAATACATTTTTAGGCTCTTCGTTCTTTTCTAATACAAATTCCATATACTTTGAAATAATTGTAGAAGAATCGGTTTGCTTTTTTTTTGTTGTAGTTTTTTTAACTGTATCCATATTATTAAATAATGGTGTAAATTTAATAATGTTTAATCATTTATAAAAATAATTAAACAAAAAGTTTTGTTAAATAGCATTCAAAAAAAAAGCGTTCATATTAATGAACGCTTTAAAATAATATATTTAGTATAGAATTATCTTCCTGCTTCTGTTTTTGCTTCTTCAATCATTTTTTCATTTGCTGTAATTGCAAATTCTACTCTACGGTTTTGAGCTTTTCCTGCTGCAGTTTCATTTGTAGCAATAGGATCTGCAATTCCCATACCAACCATTTTAAATCGTGACATATTCAAACCTTTTGATTCTAAATACTTTTCAACAGCTATTGCTCTTTGTTCCGATAAAGTTAAATTATATTCTGGCTTACCTGTTATATCCGTATACCCATAAATTACTATATCGGTATCTGCATAGCTATTAAAAACAGGTACTAATTTATCAAGATTTACTTTAGCATTTGCTGTTAAAGTAGATTTATTCGTATCAAAACGCACCGCATTTTCTCCTAATACTAATCGAATACCTTCACCTACTCTTTCTACTTGAACACCAGGTAAAGCGGTTTGAATTTCACGAGCTTGTTTGTCCATCTTATTTCCAATAACACCTCCTGCAACTCCTCCAATAACTCCTCCTAGTACAGCGCCTAAAGCTCCGTTTCCACCTTTTCCAATATTGTTGCCGAGTACAGCGCCTAAAACACCTCCTGCAACCACACCAACAGCCGCACCTCTTTGGGTTCTATTTGTGTTTTTTGCTGCTTCACATCCTGTTAAAAGGGTTCCCAATGTGAATACTGATGCTAATAAATAAATTGTAATCTTTTTCATGTAACTATTTTTTAATTATTAATTTGATTTTTGAAATTGGTAAATAACTTCTACTGATTTACTACCAACATTGAATTTATCAATCAACTGAAAAGAATCTCCAGTTTTATTCGCTACTTTTAAAATGTATCCTTCAACAACTTTTTTAGCTTTAGTTTCATTTAAAAACTTCATAACAAAATTTCCGTCTTTATTAATATACCATGTAATTGGTGAACTAAAACCAGTACATGCTGGACTATTTAATGACATGTCACCTTTATTATTGTTTGAAATGAATTTCCAGTTACTACCAACAAAGCAATTAGAATCGGCAATGTCAAATGATGTCATCTTAATATATTCTGATCCGGGAAAAGTTACAGATGATATCGTCCAATTCCCTTTAATGGCAACTTCCGATTTCATATCTAATTTTGTTCCAACCACTTTTTCTTTTGGTTTACAACCAATAAAAACTATTGATATTAATAATAGTGTAAAATACTTTTTCATATTTCTTATTTTAAATTTATATCACAAAGATAAACTCATTTTTAATATATAAATTATAAAAAATAAAAAAAAATTTATAGAATTCCTTCTACGTCATTTTGTCATAGTATACTTTTTTGGTATTCTATTTGACTATTCAAAATTCAAAATATGTTTAACTTAAAATAAAAAAATATGTCAAAAGGAAAAATTAATGTTTCAGTAGAAAACATCTTTCCGTTAATAAAGAAATTTTTATACAGCGATCACGAAATTTTCTTACGCGAATTAATTTCTAATGGAACTGACGCTACATTAAAACTAAAACATTTAACTAGTATTGGCGAAACCAAAGTAGAATATGGCAATCCAATTATAGAAGTAAAAATTGACAAAGAAGGCAAAAAACTTCACATTATTGATCAAGGTCTAGGAATGACAGCTGATGAAGTTGAAAAATACATCAATCAAATTGCATTTTCAGGTGCTGAAGAATTTTTAGAAAAGTACAAAGACACTTCTAAAGATTCTGGAATAATTGGTCATTTTGGACTAGGTTTTTATTCGGCATTTATGGTGGCTGAAAAAGTAGAAATCATAACAAAATCTTACAAAGAGGAACCTGCAGCTCATTGGATGTGTGACGGAAGTCCTGATTTTACTCTAGAACCACATGATAAAACCGATCGCGGAACCGAAATCATTCTTCATATAGCAGAAGACTCTTTAGAATTTTTAGAAGATTATAAAATCAAAGAATTATTGAATAAGTATAATAAATTTATGCCTATTCCAATAAAATTTGGAACCCATAAAGAAACGTTACCTAAACCAGAAGACGCTCCAGAAGACTTTAAAGCAGAAGAAGTAGAAGTTGACAATATTATCAACAATCCAAATCCAGCTTGGACAAAACAACCAGTTGATTTATCAAACGAAGATTATAAAACATTTTACCGCGAATTGTATCCAATGCAATTTGAAGATCCATTATTTCACATACATTTAAATGTGGATTATCCGTTCAATTTGACAGGTATTTTGTATTTCCCAAAAATGTCTTCCGATATGCAAATGCAAAAGGATAAAATTCAATTGTATCAAAACCAAGTATACGTTACAGATAATGTTGAAGGAATTGTTCCTGAGTTTTTAGGAATGTTAAAAGGAGTTATCGATTCACCCGATATTCCATTAAATGTATCTCGTTCGTATCTTCAAGCCGATGGAAATGTAAAGAAAATTTCTAACTACATTACCAAAAAAGTGGCTGATAAATTAAAATCGTTATTCACCGAAAATCGTGAAGATTTTGAAAAAAAATGGAACGATATTAAAATTGTTTTAGAATACGGAATGTTATCTGAACCCAAATTTTATGAAAAAGCTGGCGATTTTGTTTTGTATCCAACAGTTGATGATAAATACTACGTCTTAAATGAATTAAAAGAAGTTATAAAAGAAAATCAAACTGATAAAAACGGAAAATTAGTAGTTTTATATGCTTCTAATAAAGATACGCAACACGGTTATATTGAAATTGCTAAAGAAAAAGGATACGAAGTTGTTTTTCTAGATAGTCCAATTGTTTCGCATTTGATTCAGAAATTAGAAGCTGATAACGAAAATCTAACTTTTGTTCGTGTCGATTCTGATCATATTGATAAATTAATCCAAAAAGAAGAAACTCAAATTTCTAAATTGTCTGATGACGAAAAAGAAAAACTAAAAGTTGTATTAGAAGATTTAGTGCCAAAAACAAGTTATTCTGTTCAATTAGAACCAATGGATAGTAATGCAGCACCATTTATTATTACACAACCAGAATTTATGCGTCGAATGAAAGAAATGAGTCAAACTGGTGGTGGCGGAATGTTCGGAATGGGAAATTTTCCAGAAATGTATAATTTAACTGTAAATACCAATTCCGATTTAGCAACAACCATTTTAAATACTGAAGACAAATCGGCACAAGAAGGATTAGTAAAACAAGCCTTAGATTTAGCAAAAATCTCACAAGGATTGTTAAAAGGTGAAGATTTGACCGCCTTTGTAAAAAGAAGTTTTGAATTAATTCGATAAACAGGCATTAGCCAAAAGGCAATAGTAAAACCTGTGAGTGAAGACTTGCAGGTTTTTTTATTATATTTGGTTCACTTTAACTAAAAAACCTCTTATGAAAAAATTAGCTCTTCTCATTTTATTACTTATTTCCAATTTACATATACTAATAGCACAAGAAGATCCTTTTATTTGGCTTGAAGAAGTAGATGCTAAAAAAGCACTAGAATTTGTTGAAAAACAGAACAAAATTTCTTTAGATATTTTAACAACTCAAAAAGACTATCAAGATATTTACGACAAAAGTTTAGCTATTATTAATGCTACTGATAGAATTGCTTATCCAAGTATTAATGGCGATTACATCTATAATTTTTGGCAAGATAAAGACCACGAAAGAGGAATTTGGAGACGAACTTCTAAAGAAAGTTACACTAGCGACAACCCAACTTGGGAAACCGTTTTAGATATAGATGCATTGAGTAAAAAAGACAATATAAAATGGGTCTTTAAAGGCGCTAACGGATTGTATCCAAAATATAATCGGTTTTTGCTTAACCTATCAAAAGGAGGTGGCGATGCAGTAGTGGTTAAAGAATTTGATGCTACAACAAAATCCTTCTTATCCAATGGTTTTTCTATAGACGAATCTAAAGGCGGCGCAAGTTATTGGGATGAAAATACATTGATTGTATCTTCTGACTTTGGTCCAGGTACTATGACTACTTCGGGATACGCGCGACAAGTAAAACTATGGAAACGTGGTACACTTTTAAAAGATGCTCAACTTATTTTTGAAGGAGAAACAACCGATGTTGCGTCTGGTGGTTACTTAGCTCGTGATGGTGATAAAAAATATTTAATTGTATATAGAAGTCCCACTTTTTATACTTCAAAAGCCTATGTTTGGGAAAATAATACGTTAATCCCAATAGAAATTCCTGAGGATTCTGGCAGCAACGGAATAGTATACAATCAGTTAGTTATTAGTTTAAAATCAGATTGGAATGTAAAGGGAATAATTTATAAACAAGGATCTGTTATTAGTGTTAATTTTACATCTTTATTAAAAGGTAAAAAAATTATTCAAACAATATACGAACCCGATGCTTTTAGTAGTGTTTCTGAGATTAGCATTACCAAAAACTTTTTGCTTTTTAATGTGCTAAACAACGTAAAAAATGAACTATATACCTATACTTTCCAAAACGAAAAATGGATAAAAAGTAGAGTAGCTGCACCCGATTTTGGTACAATTGGAATTGGAGCTACTGACGAATTTTCAGATGCTTACTTTTATACTTTTCAAAACTTTTTAACCCCAACATCTTTGTATTCGGCAGATGCAAAAACCAGTAGTACAAAACTAGTCAAATCGTTACCTTCTTATTTTGACAGTAGTAAATATAATGTAACACAATACAAAGCCATATCCAAAGACGGTGAAAAAATTCCATATTTTGTAATTGCAACTAAAAACATCATTCTAGATGGTAAAAATCCAACTTTACTCTATGCCTATGGCGGATTTGAAGTTTCAGAACAACCTTTTTATTCGGGTGTTACAGGTCAGGCTTGGCTCGAAAAAGGTGGTGTTTTTGTATTGGCAAATATCCGTGGTGGCGGCGAATTTGGTCCAAAATGGCATCAAGCTGGATTGAAAGGAAAAAGACAAAACATTTACAACGATTTTCACGCTGTTGCGGAAGATTTGATTGCAAAAGGAATCACATCTAGTAAACATTTGGGAATCCAAGGTGGAAGTAACGGCGGATTATTAATGGGTGTTGCTTTTACTCAAAGACCCGATTTGTATAACGCAGTCGTTTGTCAAGTTCCATTATTAGACATGCAACGTTATAGTAAATTATTAGCTGGTGCAAGTTGGATGGGTGAATATGGAAATCCAGATATTCCAGAAGAATGGGATTACATCAAAAAATACTCTCCCTATCAAAATTTAAAAAAAGGAGAAAAATATCCCGAAGTGTTTTTTATGACTTCCACACGAGATGATAGAGTTCATCCAGGACACGCACGAAAAATGGCAGCTAAAATGATTGATATGGGTTATAAAATATATTATTATGAAAATACCGAAGGAGGTCATGGAGGTTCTTCTACTAATGCGCAAAGAGCCAAATTCAATGCGTTGTATTATTCTTATTTATGGATGAAGTTAAAGAATTAAACGCTTATTCTTTACTAATATTATAGTCATCTAAAACCTGTCTCATTTAAAAATGAAGCAGGTTTATTTTTTATAAAAATATTGAAATAAATAAAAATTACCGAACTTTGAAATTCTAAATTCTAAACAAATGACACTAAATATAGAAACTCCAGCACTACTTTTTTCTGCAACATCTTTAATACTATTGGCTTATACCAATCGTTTTTTAACTATTGCTCAAATTGTTCGTGGCTTAAAAAAAACCTACGACCAAGATCACAACAAAAGTATATTACTCGAAATTAAAAACCTCAACTTACGATTAACTTTAATTCGCTACATGCAATTATTTGGTGTGTTGTGTTTGTTTTTATCCGTTTTTGGGATGTTAGTCTTATTTTTAGATTTACAAACTGTTGGTATTTACTTATTCGGTTTCAGTTTGTTGAGTTTACTAATTTCATTGGGAATTTCATTTTGGGAAATAAGTATTTCAGTGAACGCGTTGCGCTTGCATTTGAGTGATCTGAAAGAAAAAAGTGAGTAAAATAATACCTTCCCATTTTATTATTTTCGTATTAAACCTTTTATGTATATAAGTGTCTAAAATTTGTAACGCTTTTCACCATGAATAAAAACAATCTTTGGTCTTTACGATTAGGATACACAAGTAAACAAGCTTCTGTAATAGCAAAAATTGGAATCGAAAAATTCCTACAACTATCTTTTACATCAAAATTTGACTCTCCATTGCCTTCATTTCTTAACGACGATCCTAAAACAATTGCAGAACTTCGCGAATACCGTCAGACCTTTAAAAATGCCAATACTGACGAACAAAAAAAGTTCTTAAAACTACAAATCAAAAAAGGAGTTGAACTTAAATCGTGGTGGATTGATAAAATCAAAAACGAAGAATTTCCGCTTAGAGAAAAGATGGTTTGCTTTTGGCACAATCACTTTGTGAGTACAATTCAAAAAGTAAAATCTAATTATTGGATTTACCAACACAATCAACTTTTACGTGAAAATGCTTTTGGAAATTTTAAAGAACTAACAAAAAAAATAGTTAAAACCAATGCGATGGTTCGTTATTTGGATAATGTCGATAATAAAAAAGGAAAGATAAATGAAAATTTAAGTCGCGAATTGCTAGAGCTATTCACAATCGGAATTGGAAATTATACCGAAGACGATATAAAAAATGGAGCTAAAGCATTAGCCGGATTAGGTTTAGGCGAAAACCAAGCGCAATACCGACCTTTTTTTGAAGACAATGACGAAATAACCTATTTGGGAAAAACAGGTAATTTTAAAGTGGATGATTTAATTGATATTATTTTTGACCAACCTGAAATTCCATTTTTAATTACCAAAAAAATATTAAAATGGTTTATTTATGATACGCCGTCACAAGAATTAGTTACGTATTATGGCAATTATTTCAAAAAACAAAATTTTGAAATTCAACCATTAATGATGAAAATTTTTATGGAAGAATTCCCTAAAAACAATGCTGGCAGTAAAATAAAAGATCCATTGGTTTATATTTTGCAATTGTCAATTGAGTTGCAAATTCCTTCTATTTCAAATACAATGATTGGTTTTTTTACCAAACAACAAGGAATGGATTTGCTAAACCAACCTAATGTTAAAGGTTGGGATGGTGGAAATTCGTGGTTGAGTTCACAAATTTATTTGCAACGTAATAATGTTTCCGATTTGTTGTGTAGTGGTAGAAATATCAATCGAAAAGCATTTAATCAAATTCCGGATGAAGAAGAGGATCAACCCAAAATTTCATTAGAAAAAATAAATGTTACTATTGATTTTGATTCCAATGGAACGAATAAAAAAATCATTTCTGAATTATGTGAAAGATTAGTATTTAATGTTGATGAATTAATGCAAAAAGACATGGAAACTATTTTGAAATATGATTTTGATCCAAAAAGCGAAAATGCAAATCAAGCCGTTTTACGATTGTTTAATTTCATCACCAAAACACCTGAATATCAATTAATTTAAACTCAGTTACTCAGCAACTATAAAAAAATGAATAGAAGAAATTTTTTATCGCTAACCGGAACTTTCACAGGCGGATTACTTGTGCTTCCTGAGTTTTTACATGCTTTTGGATCGCAACAAAATTTAATTATTGGAGAACAATGTGTTGTTTTTATTCAACTTAATGGCGGAAATGACGGTTTGAATACGTTCATTCCTTACGAAAATCCTTTGTATTATGATTTAAGACCTAAAATTGCGTTACGTAAAGAAACAGTAATTAGTGCTAGCAACGGAATGGCTTTTCATCCTGCCTTGAAAAGTTTTGCCACAATGCAACAAAATGGTGATTTAAGTGTTGTCCAAAATGTTGGTTATCCTGAACCTGTTCGTTCTCATTTTAGAAGTCAGGAAATCTGGCAAACTGCTTCCGATTCTTCACAATATATCAACGAAGGTTGGCTCGGACGCTATTTAGATTTACAATGTAAAGACCATCAACCAACTGCTGGAATAAACATAGATGCCATTGATAATTTAGCTTTAAAAGGTAATGAACCTAATTTTATTACTGTTAAAGATCCAAACCGATTTAAAGTTAGAACAGAAAATGAAGAAAACATACAATTATCAACCAATCCGCAATTAGATTTTGTTAGAAAAATTGCCAATTCTGTTACCGAAGGTTCCGATGAAATTCAAAAAGCGTTGGCAAAATCAAAAGCAACTATTAGTTATCCGAAAAGTGGTTTGTCAAAAAATCTTGAATGGATTTCACGATTAATAAAAGGGAATTTGAACTCAAAAGTGTATTATACGTCACTTGGTGGTTTTGATACTCACGACAATCAATTAGCTATTCATAACAACAAATTAACCGAATTAAATGATGCCGTTTTTAGTTTTTATCAAGATTTAAAACAAGCACAACAATTACAAAATGTTACTTTAGTTGTTTTTTCAGAATTTGGACGACGTGTAAAAGACAACGGAAACGGAACCGATCACGGAACAGCTGCTCCAATGTTTATTATTGGAGGAAATAATAAAGGTAAAATTATTGGTAACAATCCTAATTTAAGTAATTTAGATAATGGCGATTTAAAACATGAAATCGATTTTAGAAGCGTTTATGCCTCTTTACTACAAAATAAATTAAACTTTGACTACAGAAAAATTGGACTAAACAATACCATTCTAGAAGGTTTGTTTTAAAAAAAGTAGTGCTTTTATCTTCGTTTAGCAACTATACATTACATTTGTGCTTTATCTATAAAATCTTAAAAATGTTTGATATTTCGGTCACAGAATGGATAGGTTATTTAGCTTCATTAATATTAATGATTTCATTTTTAATGAAAAATATTATTACTTTACGAATAATAAACTCATTTGGAGCACTATTATTTATTGCTTATGGTTTTATGTTAACCACTTCATGGCCTATAATAATCACTAATATTTTTATTTTAGGAGTAAATCTTTATTACTTAATAAAACACCATAGTCAAAAAAAGTAAACATATCTTTTTGTATTTTAATTGTAATAAAAATCGAAAGTAATTAACATTAAAATGATAATAACTACTTAAAATACTGTTAATTATTTACACATTATATACTACTTTAGCATTAGTAGAAACGTTAAACATGCGTTTCACAATTTTAATTAAAATATAATTTTATGAAAAAACTATTTGCTGAATTCTTCGGAACGTATTGGTTAGTATTTGGAGGTTGCGGAAGTGCATTGTTTGCTGCAGGATATCCCGATTTGGGAATCGGATTTGCTGGTGTTTCGCTTGCATTTGGACTTACCGTTTTAACAATGGCTTATGCAGTTGGTCACATTTCTGGTGGTCATTTTAATCCTGCCGTTTCATTCGGCCTTTGGGCTGGTGGACGTTTTTCAGCTAAAGATTTATTACCATACATAGCTTCTCAATGCGTTGGAGCAATTGCTGCTGCTGGAACACTTTATTTTATTTGGTCAGGAAAAACGGGTAATGTTATTGATAATACAAAAGCTGGTGCATTTGCAACTAATGGTTACGGAGCTTTTTCTCCAGATGGTTATTCGATTGAAGCTGCTTTTTTTGCAGAATTTATTTTAACTATGTTTTTCTTAATCATTATTCTTGGTGCAACCGATAAATTTGCCAACGGAAAATTTGCTGGAATTGCAATCGGTTTGGCTTTAACTTTAATTCATTTAATAAGTATTCCGATAACAAATACTTCTGTAAACCCTGCGCGTTCATTATCGCAAGCTGTTTTTGTACAAGGAGAATCTTTACAACAAGTTTGGTTATTTTGGATTGCTCCAATAGCTGGTGCAGTTTTTGGCGGATTTATTTACCGTTCGTTGCTTCAAAAAAATAGTGAAGAATAATAAATTTAAATATATAATTAAAGCGATGACAACAATTCATCGCTTTTTTTTATTTTTGGAAAATGAATTCATTATTCCCATCTGAGAAAATTATTTTTGATTTGCCAAACGCAACTATCGAATATTATCCGAATTTATTTGATCTAGAAAAATCAAATCTACTTTTTGAAAAACTGTATCAAGAAATTCCTTGGCAACAAGATAACATCACTGTTTTCGGAAAAAATCATTTGCAACCGAGATTGACCGCGCTTTTTGGAAACGAAGGAAAACCCTATTCTTATTCTAATATTGTGATGCAACCACATGCATGGAATTCAATTTTGACTTTCATTAAAAAGGAAGTAGAGAACATATCGCATGAAAATTTTACAACTGTTTTACTCAATTTATATCGCAATGGTAAAGATAGTAATGGTTGGCATGCAGATAACGAAAAAGAATTAGGTAAAAATCCTGTTATTGCATCGGTGAGTTTTGGTGCCGAAAGATCTTTTCATCTGCAACATAATTCCATTTTAGATGCGAAACAAAAAATTATTTTAGAACACGGAAGTCTGTTAATTATGAAAGGAGAAACACAGCATTTTTGGAAACATCAAATACCAAAAACAGCCAAACCAATACAACCTCGAATTAATTTAACCTTTCGCAGCATCCTATAAATAATTTTATATATTTGACTAAAGGCTTTGAAGCTGAACTATTCAAAGTAAATATATTCACTTAATGGAAACCATAACAAATTATTTTGCAACAATCCCTTCTCTTCATAGAGCTTTAATTATATCAGGCGGAATAACATTATTTTGGCTAATTGAAAATGCGTTTCCATTTATAAAATTCAAATACAATAAGTGGCAGCATGCAGGAATAAATATTTTTTTTACGCTAACCACTGTTATAGTTAATTTCATTTTGGCCTTTATTTTATTAAAAACTTCTGATTTTGGTTTAAAAAATAATATCGGAATTTTACAATGGTTACCCAAAATGAATATCTTTTTGTTTACTATAATTGGATTAGTATTACTCGACTTAATTGGTGCTTATTTACCACATTATATTCAACATAAAATTAAATTTTTATGGCGTTTTCACTTAGTTCATCATACAGATACTTGGATTGATACCACTTCTGCTAATCGACATCATCCTGGTGAGAGTGTTATCCGTTTTTTATTTACAACTTTAGGCGTTTTGGTTGTTGGTTGTCCAATTTGGTTGGTTTTTATGTACCAATCGTTATCAATAGTATTTTCTCAATTCAATCACGCTAATATTTGTCTGCCAAAAAAATTAGATGTTTTTTTGAGTTACTTTTTTGTTTCACCCGATATGCATAAAATTCATCATCATTACAAATTGCCTTATACAGATAGCAATTATGGTAATATTTTTTCAGTTTGGGATCGATTATTTAGTTCTTTTTTATATATGAAACGAGAAGATTTAATATACGGAATTGATACCCATTTGCAAGCAGTAGAAAATAATAGATTATTGAATTTATTGAAAATACCATTTCAAAAAACTCGTTCACCAAAACAAGAATAAAAATTTGCATCAATTTTAAAAAAGTAATTATTTTTTTTCTTAATATTGGTATGTGATTTGATAATTTTAAACTTTAATTTTAACTGTACTTTTAACTAATGAAAAAAAGTAAAAGAGTAGAACTTGACTACGAACAAACTGAAAGAGTTGTTAGCATGGCACAAGAGGAAAAAAAACCTTTTGAAGTTTTAAAAGAAGAATTTGGTATTACTGAAAATGAAGTAACCGAGATTATGAAAAAAAGATTATCCAAAGACAATTTTGAGCTTTGGAAAAAGAAAGTTGCAGGAAGCAAACCAAAACCTAAACTCATGATTGATGATTTTGATGATGATTTAGAAGGTAAATATTATATAAAAAATAAATTTGATTAATAAATTCAACTCTTGTTTGCCAAGAGTTTTTTTATTAATTCAAATTAAACAGACAACTAATAATAAATCTTAATCTAAATGAAAAATTCAATCCTAATTTTATTATTAGTTATCTCTAACTTAATTAGCTCTCAGGAAAAGCTTTTCACAACACAAGAAATTGCAGTAAATTCATTACTTAACGGAACATTATACATTCCTCAAAATGCAACAAAGAAAACCAAACTTGTTATCTTAATTGCTGGTTCAGGTCCAACTGATAGAAATGGAAATCAAAAAGACGTCATGAATAATTCGCATAAATTTTTAGCCGAAAACTTAGCAACAAATAAAATCGCCACTTTTACTTATGATAAAAGAATGTTTGCTCAATATAAATTAGGAACCCTTGATGAAAAAACATTACGTTTTGATGATTTTATAAATGATGCAAAAGATGTAATAATGTATTTCAAATCACAAAAAAAATACAGTAAAATTATTGTTGCCGGACATAGCGAAGGCTCTTTAGTAGGAATGGTTGCTGCAAATGGCGTTGCTGACGTATTTATCTCTTTAGAAGGAGCTGGAAGACCTATAAATTTAGTGGTTTCGGAACAAATCGCAAAACAAGCTCCAACATTAGTTGAAGAATGTAATAAGAGCTTGAATCTTTTAAAAGAAGGAAAAACGTTTGAAAACAAAAACCCAATGTTAGCATCACTATTTAGAGAAAGTGTGCAACCTTATCTTATTTCTTGGATAAAATACAATCCGGAAAATGAAATAAAAAAACTTACTATTCCAATATTGATTATTAACGGAACAAAAGACATTCAAACCACTGAAAATGAAGCCTATTTATTAAAAGAAGCCAATCCAAAAGCTCAAATTAAGATTATTGAAAATATGAATCACATTTTTAAAGAAATTAAAGAAGATTCAGAAAACATGAAATCGTATAATAATCCTGATTTACCTATTATACCTCAGCTAATTAACGAAATTACCGATTTTGTAAATAAAATATAATAGCTATAGAGTAAAAAGGAATCCTTTAAGTATAACAAAACTTTAGGGATTTTTTTATTATTTTACAAAAAATTAAAATTATGCAAAAAATTACTGCATCTCTACTTACATTACTTTTTCTAATTTCATGTTCTCAAAAAGAATCGGATAAAAATTTACAAATTTCTGGTTACGTAAAAGGATTAAAAAAAGGTACACTTTATATTCAAAAAATAGAAGACACCACTTTTATTCCTTTAGATACTATAATAATAAATGGTGATTCTCATTTTACAAGTGAAATGAATATTGATTCACCCGAAATGTATTATTTATTTCTAGATAGAGGAATTTCCAATTCGGTTGATAATAACATACCGTTCTTTGCAGAAAAAGGAAAAATTAATATCGAAACTTCTTTAGATTTTTTTACATCCGATTGCAAAATTACTGGTTCAAAAAATCATGCTTTATATGATGAATACAAAAAAATTGCCTCAAAATTTGTTGATCAAGATCTAGAATTGATAAAAGAAAAATTTGATGATTATAAAAATGGAAAAAGTGGTGAAATAGCTTCTTTGAATGAAAAACAAAAAAGTGTACAAAAAAGAAAATATTTATATACTACCAATTTTGCTGTAAATCATGCCGATTACGATGTTGCGCCATATATAGCTTTGGCAGAAATTTACGATATTAATTTAAAATATCTCGACACAATTCAAAAATCATTAAGTCCAAAAGTCGCTCAATCACTTTATGGAAAAAAACTCAAGACATTGATTGAAGAAAGAAAAAAATTAGAAAAGTAATTTTAGAATTTTTTACAAAACAAAAACCGTCTCAAATAAATGAAACGGTTTTTTTACGAAGAGCCGGCGGAGGGACTCGAACCCACGACCTGCTGATTACAAATCAGCTGCTCTAGCCAACTGAGCTACGCTGGCGACTTAATTCGTTTGCAAATATAATAGTGAAAGTTAATTCTCCAAAATATTTCACACTTTTTTTATAGCTATTTTCTATTATAATGAATTAATTTTAGCAACCAACTGATTTGCAGCTTGTTCTAATTCAACATTAATTTGTTTGAAATGTGCTTTTTTATTTTCTACTTTTTTGGCGTTTACTTTTGTAATTAAAGCATCAAAAGTTCCAATTGCCTCATCAATAACTGCATTAGAGGCATCTGTTGGCTTTCCTGTAGTTGTCATTTCATACAAATAAACCGCTTCAATAATATCACCTAATACGTAGTTAATGTCTTTTTTTAAATTCTTAACATTTGCCATTTTCGTTTTGTTTTTTAAAATTTGGTGCAAAACTACATATAATCTTTAGATAATAACCTATGAAATGTATATTTCTAATAGCGAAGCTTTTCCTTTAATCTTATAGTTATTCATTTCTGCTGGAATTAATATCGTGTCTCCTAATCGATAAAAATATATTTCTTCATTGTATTCCAATTCAAAACCGCCTTCAACACACATATAAACGGTGAATGATTCTGCATTTTTATTAATTGCAATACTTCCGTCAAGCGGAATAAAATTTGTTGTAAAATACTGGCAGTTAATTATTTTATTTGAAATGTTTTTTTCTTTGGAATATTCTTTTTCAGCTGTTACAACATCAAAATTTATTGCATCCAAAGCTAAATCGATATGTAACTCTCTTAAATTTCCATTGGCATCTACTCTATCAAAATCATAAATTCGATAGGTAATATCAGATGTCTGTTGAATTTCTGCAATTATAGATCCAGCACCAATAGCATGAACTGTTCCGGTTTCTAAAAAGAAAACATCTCCTTTTTTTACTTTTTTAGCATCAAGAATAGTCAAAAGAGATTTATTTTTTACACATTTTAAATATTCATTTGGTGTTGATTTCTCTTTAAAACCAATAATCAATTTTGCAGAAACATCAGCTTGGATAATATACCACATTTCGGTTTTTCCAAAAGTATTATGCCTTGCTTTAGCTAATTTATCGTTTGGATGCACTTGAATTGATAAATCCTCTCGTGCATCTAAATATTTAAAAAGTAATGGAAATTGATTGCCAAATTGTTGGTATACTTTTTTTCCTAAAATAGCTTCAGGATATTTTTCAATCAATTGTGTTAAGGAATTACCTTTTAAAAATCCGTTTGCAACGTGACTTATATCATTATCTACAGTAGAAATCTCCCAACTTTCACCTGTTGTTTTTGACGTAATTGACTTATTTAGAATGGATTGTAATTTAATTCCGCCCCAAATTCGTTCTTTAAAAATAGGTTGGAATTGTAAAGGATATAATTTCATAATTACAAAAGTAATAAAACCAATTACTTCATAAAATATTATTGATTTTTTTTGAGTACTTGTAGCGCTTTTGTTATATGAATTTTAGAAGACATACTATTAAAAATCATTTTTATGATTCCGTTTTTATCGGCAACAAAGGTTTCTCTGCCTGGTAAAAAAAGTAAACTATTTTCAACTCCAAAGAGTTTTCTGATTTTTTTATCATTATCTGACAGCAGAATAAATGGCAAACTAAACTTACTTTTAAATTTAATATGTGATTGGACAGAATCCGAACTTATTCCGATAACTTCTGCTCCTAAATCTTTAAAATCTTGATAATTATCTCTAAAACTGCAGGCTTGAACTGTACAACCTGGCGTGTTATCTTTTGGATAAAAATAAATCACAATTGGTTGTTTACCAGTATAATTAGCACTATCAAAAACATTTCCGGTAGCATCTTTTGCTGTAAAATTAGGAAGTACATCTCCAATTTTCAATTTCATATTAATTCCCTTTATAAGTCACGAAATTTCGTGGTGTTTCATACAAAGTAACTGCCAACTCTTTATTTAAATCGATATGATTTCGAAGTTTATTCCATATTACAACAGCAATGTTCTCGGCAGTTGGATTTAAATTAGCAAAATCAGTAACATCGATATTCAAATTTTTGTGATCAAAAGCATTTTCGATATGCTCTTTAATTAAATCAGAAAGAATTTTAACATCTATTACAAAACCTGTTTCTTGATCAATTTCGCCAGTAACAGAGACAATTAATTCATAATTATGTCCGTGAAAATTTGGATTATTGCACTTACCAAAAATGGCATCGTTTTTCTCCATTGACCAATCTTTACGGTACAATCGGTGTGCTGCATTAAAATGTGCTTTTCTAGAAACAGTTACTCTCATTTTTTGAAATTTAATATTTTAATTTATAGTATTTTATAATTTATGGTCTTCTAAATAATGGTAAAATTCATCAAAAATAATTTTAAACCAAACTGTATATAAATTAGGATTTTGAATCATATCTACTTTAATGTCTTCAATTTTCATCCATTTCCAACTTTCAACTTCTTCACAATTAATAGTAGGTTCTTCATTATAATAACCAATCATTACATGATCCAATTCGTGTTCGGTTAATCCATTATCAAAAGGTGCTTTATAGATAAAATGAAAAAGTTCTTTTAATTCTGTTTTAAAACCCATTTCTTCGAACAAACGTCGCTTTCCAGCTTGAATATTAGTTTCACCTGATCGTTGATGACTACAACAAGTATTTGTCCACAAAAAAGGAGAATGGTATTTGAAGTGAGCTCGTTGTTGCAACATTACTTCATTTTTTTCATTCAAAATAAAAACCGAAAAAGCACGATGCAGAACAGCTTTCTCATGCGCTTCTAATTTGTTCATTAAGCCAACTGGCTCGTCATTTTCGTTAACTAAAATTACTTGTTCTTCTTTCATAGATTTTTAAGATTGACAAAAATACAAAAAAAGGAAGTGCAACCTCAATTATTAAAAAATCAACAAGCGTTAAACTTTCCTTAAATCAGATCATTTTGTAAACTAAATTACAAAACAACTCGTAGATACATCATAAATTTGCACTATAATTATAAAACAAAATCCAATGAGGAATTTAAAAACATTATGTAACTATTTACTAGTTTTACCATTATTCGTTCTGAATGCTTGTGGCCAATCTAAAAACAAACAAAATACAACTGAAAAAACAATCGCTATGGAGAATGTAATCAATAAACCTGAAAATCCGTATTACTCAAATTCAGATACCAAAAAATTAAATGTCACTGATGCCGAATGGAAAAAAGTATTATCGCCCGATTTGTATGCTGTAGCAAGAGAAGCTGATACAGAAAGAGCATTTACAGGCAAAATGTGGAATTCTGAAACGAAAGGCACTTATTATTGTGCGACCTGTGGTAATAAATTATTCAAATCCAATCAAAAATTCACAAGTAGTTGTGGTTGGCCAAGTTTTTTTGAACAAGAAAACAAAAGTAGCATCACTTTTAAAGAAGACAACTCGTATGGAATGAGTAGAACTGAAGCCAATTGTGGAAGATGTGACAGTCATTTGGGTCATTTATTTGATGATGGACCAGAACCTACTGGAAAAAGATATTGTATGAATGCTGTTTCATTAGATTTTGTACCTGATGGAATTTCTGGAGATAAATCTCAAGAAAATCTTGACAAAATTGTTTTAGGAGGCGGATGTTATTGGTGTGTTGAAGCGGTTTATGAAAATTTACAAGGTGTAAAAAGTGTTGCTTCAGGATTTGCAGGAGGAACAGTTGATAATCCAAGTTACGAAGAAGTGTGTTCTGGAAGAACTGGTGCTGCCGAAGTTGTAGAAATTACCTATGACAAAACAATCACGAATTTAGATGAAATTTTTCAAGTTTTTTTTACAGTTCATGATCCGACGACTTTAAACCGACAAGGTGCGGATGTTGGTACTCAATACCGTTCTGCTATTTTTTACAAAAATGAAGAACAGAAAAAAGCAGCCGAAAGTATTATTGCCGAATTAACAAAAAGTAATGTGTACAGCTCCAAAATTGTAACCACATTAGAACCTTTCAAAAAGTTTTATAAAGCTGAAGAATACCATCAAAATTATTATGAAAACAATAAAAATCAACCCTATTGTCAGATGGTAATCCAACCCAAAATAGAAAAGTTTGAAAAAATATTTAAAGATAGATTGAAAAAGAAATAAGAACTAAATACTTACAAAAACCACTCAATTAAGAGTGGTTTTTTTTTAAAGTAAACTTTCAAAATAACCCAAAAGTCTACTAATAATTCCTCTATTTTGACTATTATCTACACCTTGTTTATCAACTTTTTCAAATGCTTTAAATGTGGATATAAAAAAAGTAATAAAACAAAATATTACAATAATATTGAGTATGATGATGTCTAAATTTTCCATTTATTTTTTCAATTTTAAATTAAAAAATATCAATAACCCTATAATTGTTGGCGGCCATAATCCCATGAAAATAGCTTTATCATGATTCTTTTCAACCAAATAAAAATATTCAGATGTAAAAATTAATACAATTACTAGTAGTAAAATGAATAACTCAGATTTTTTAAATTTTGTAAACATTGTTAAATTATAGTTTTAATTCACCTATAAAAGTATGAAATAATTACCCAAAACAAAGTATATAACTCAATTTTAACTTTTGTTTATTTAATAAAACTAATTAATAGTGTAAATTTATTTATAAATTTTTAAAATTACTTAAATGCACAAAATTGATTTTTTGTATGAAAAATTTTTATCTGAAAAAACAAAGAAAAAAAGTGAGAAAATCATTGTTTTCATAGCCATATTTAGTTTTTTAATTCATTTAAGCTTAATCGCTTTAGTTAAATTAAAAATTATTGAATTGAATGATTATTCCAACTTATTGGATAATCCTATAGCGGCAATCTATACTCCTTTTTCATTTATTTTGATATATGAAGTTTATTTATTGTTGTTTTATTTACCAAAATCCACCACAATTTATATTGGAAAACAATATGAGATCATATCTTTAATTGTCATTCGACGAATTTTTAAAGATTTATCAAATCTTAAGCTCACAACAGAGTGGTTCAATAATAAATATGATGTATTATTTATGTTTGATCTTGTTGCAATTGTAATGTTATTTTACTTAATTTTTTGGTTTTACAAGCTAAATGATAGAAATATTAAATTCCAAAAAGAAAAAATTAAAATAAGTCCCGAAATAATCTCATTTATTAAAACAAAAAAAAATGTTGCAACTTTGTTAGTGCCAGTTTTAATACTACTTTCTGTTTATAGTCTTGGAAATTGGATTCATGAAAGTTTTTTCTCGCTAAGTAAAATAGTAAAAGACATTAAGGATATAAATAACATATTTTTTGACGACTTTTTTACAATACTTATCTTAATTGAAGTTTTATTATTGCTGTTTTCATTCCTTCAAACTGAAAAATTCAGTAACGTAATTAGAAATTCAGGTTTCATTATATCTACAATTTTAATAAAAATATCATTTGGTTCCGAAGGGATTATTAATACTATTTTAGTCGTAGTAGCTGTTTCTTTCGGTGTGATTATACTTGCTATTCACAATAAGTATCAGATTGTCGAAGAGGAGAAAAGTTAAAAATAACTTGATTTTTATAATTATTACAGCTATCTGTTCATAACTTTACTATTTTAGTATTGATTTCCCAATCATCAACGCACATTTTTCGCCATCAATAGCAGCAGAAATAATTCCACCAGCATAACCAGCACCTTCTCCACAAGGATACAAACCTTTAATTTGAGTATGTTCTAAAGTTATATAATCTCTTGGTATACGAACTGGTGACGATGTTCTACTTTCTGGAGCATGTAAAATAGCTTCGTTGGTTAAATAGCCTTTCATTACTTTGCCAAATTCTGAAAAACCTTCTCGTAATATTTGAGATAGAAATCCGGGGAAAACTTCACCCATTTCTACTGAAGTCGTTCCAGGAACGTAGGATGTCTTAGGTATTGAATTTGATACTTTATTATGGGTAAAATCGACCATTCGTTGTGCAGGAACTTTTTGTGTATTTCCTGCTAAAAGCCATGCTTTTTGTTCGATTGCTTTTTGAAATTCCATTCCAGCTAAAGCACCAAATTTTTCAAAAGGTTTAAAATCTTTGAGAGTCAATTCGACTACAATTCCGGAGTTGGCTGTAGCTTGATCTCTTTTGGATGGCGACCAACCATTAGTTACTACTTCTCCCGGACTTGTTGCACAAGGTGCAATTACACCACCCGGACACATACAAAAAGAATACATTCCGCGACCATTAATTTGTTTTACTATTGAATAAGGAGCTGGAGGCAAATAATCGCCACGAAAATCACAGGAATATTGAATTTGATCAATTAATGATTGCGGATGTTCTGCTCGTACACCAATTGCAAAAGGTTTGGCTTCGATGACTATCTTTTTTCTATCTAATAATTCAAAAATATCACGAGCGGAATGACCTGTTGCTAAAATTACCTTATTGGCAGAAATTATAGCACCATTTTGAGTCTGTACTCCATGAATTTCATTGTTTTTTATAATAAAATCAGTGACACGAGTTTCGAATAAAACTTTTCCACCACATTCGATGATTTTTTCACGAATATCTTGAATAATTTGTGGTAATTTATTGGTTCCGATGTGAGGATGCGCTTCGATTAAAATATCTGTAGAAGCCCCAAATCCGACTAATAATTGCAGAATTCTATCTACATCACCACGTTTTTTTGAACGTGTATATAATTTTCCGTCAGAATACGTTCCGGCTCCACCTTCGCCAAAGCAATAATTGGAATCTTCATTCACAATATGATCAACATTAATGGCTTTTAAATCGCGACGACGACCACGAACTTCTTTTCCGCGTTCGATAACGATTGGCTTTAATCCCAATTCAATTAATTGCAAAGCTGCGAATAGTCCGGCTGGACCGGCACCAACAATAATTACTTCTTGAGCATTGGAAACATTAGTGTAATTTGGAAGTTGGATTTTGTGTTCAGTATATTTTTCATCTATTAGATAAACTGAAACTTTAAGATTGACCTTTATCGCTTTTTGACGTGCATCAATAGAACGTTTTAGAATGACTACTTTATGAACCAACTTAGTGGAAACTCGTTCCAATTTAGCCACATAATCATAGAGCAAATTTTCATTGGCAGCAATTTGGGGTGAAACTTGGAGTTGTAATTCTTTTGGCATGGCGTAAAGGTAGAAAATGTGTGTTGAATTAGAAAACTTATAATTATAGCGTCATTGTGCAACAGGGATTACTTCGTCAGTTCGCTTCGCTCGTGTGTAGTGAAAAGCCCGGAGTTTAAAAAAAGTCACTTTTTAAAAACAAAAAAAGCGACTAAAAGAAGCTATTTTTTGGTTTATAAAAAAGGCTTTTTGGAACGAGGACTTGTAGGGAATAGCCCGAAAGTTGCTCTAAAAAAATTACTTCATTTCTTCAAAAGCACGCAACGCAAATGAAGCGAGCCAATGTTCACCTTCGTAATTTCCGTCGACAATAGAAGGCAATGAGAAATTAAAATGCAAATTAGCCAACGATTTTAAATGCGCGAACTCTTTTGGATATTGATTAATTAGGTGATAGAGATTCCAGGCACGACTAAAATTTAATCCGTCGAGATGCACTAAATGTCCGTCGGTTCTATCGGAAACCTTGGCAACATCCCAAGTGAATTTTTTATTAAAAAGTTGAGGCGCAAATTTTTTCAGCCAATTTAAAAACTCATTTTTAGGTAAAATTCGTTGCATTAAAGCCATTTCTTCCATACAAGGTGACAGAAAATCGGTGCCACTTGGTTCCCAATTAAAAGGACAATTTTGATCTTTTTGAAACAATCGAATTGCATTTTCTTTTATTACTTTTTGAAATGCTAAGTTCTTAGAATAAAGTGCATAATCGTAGGCAAATGACAATCCGAAAGCCGAATTGGAGTGTGTTCCAACCCGAATTGGATATAACAATTTTGGTAAAAACTCGGTGTATCTTTGAATAAATAAATCGGATAAAGGTTTTAGATTTTGTGCTAATTGTTGCGCAAATGGTTCGTTTGAAGTTTCTAATTCGAGTTGCAATTTTAAAATCCACGTCCAACCATAAGTTCTTTCAAAAGATTTTTCGTGATTTTTGTTTAAATAATCGATTTCGGTTAGAATGTTTTGTTGTGAAAGGTTGATTTTTAATTTATTGATGATTTCTGCTTTCAGTTCTAAATTTGGAAATCGTTTTAATAAATAGACCAAACTCCAGTGTCCATGAACAGACGAATGCCAATCAAAACAACCATAAAAAGCGGGATGCAATTTTTTTGGAGATTTAATTTCAGTGCTGTCTAAGAGCATTTGTCCTAATTTATTTGGATATTCTTGTTGCAGGCATTTGATAGGAAGTGAAGCCAAATGATTGGCTTGTTGGATTGTAAGTTCTTGCGAAAAAGAAGATATTGATAGCAGTAAAAAAAAGTATTTTATATAATTCATCAGATAAAGTTTTTCCAAATTTAGTAAAAAGTTATCTTTGAAAAATTATTACTTTTCAAATGTCAAGGCAACTAAAACTTATTTGGGATTTTCGTGGAGAAGCTTCGGCAAAAACTGCTGAGCATCATGAAATTCATTTAAAAGAATTCATTGTAATTGAAAAACTTTCTATCAACATAACAGGATTTAAGATACTAAATGAAATGCACGCTATTGCATTTATGGTCGTTACCGATGAAAATATGATTATGGTTCGCGATGTATTGAAACCGCATCGTGGTGAAATTTATAGTGCTCAGTAATCAGTGTTCAGTTAGCAGTTCTGATAACTGAACACTGCATACTAATTTGCTACCTCGCTAATAAACTTAATTCGCATTAAACGCAATTCGTGTATATCATCATCGCCATCAAATTCTACAAATAACTCAACCACCATTTTTCTTTGTGTGATTGTTTATAGCTATCGAATTTTTTACACAACGGATAAAGCAATACAATTACAATTATCCAAATAATATAGACCGTAATTAAATTAAAACCATACCCTTTCAACGCTTCTACTCGTGTAACAAATTTTGGCATTGAAACCATAATTTCCCAACCAAAACCAGTAAATTCTGCAGCAAAAACAGCTATAATATGAATTAAGAAAATATGTAGAATATAATAGAAAAAAGGAACTCGTCCGAAAACGCAAAAGAAGTTAACGACTTTGCCTTTTAGTTTTTCGGCATTGGCTAAAAATAAAACAGTTCCTCCTAATGTGATTAATAAATATAGTAACGATGGTGGATATTTATTGACATTAAAAATTGACATTAAAGTTTTAGAAGTAATGCCATAATTTGTCCATTGTACAGGATTGCCATATTTATTAATTGCAATTAGAATGAAGAAAAGTACCAAACTGCCAATTCCTATAACATTTAATATTCGTTTTCTTTTTTTAACATCAAACGAACTGTTATAAAGCGAACCAAAACAATATCCTAAAGACATTACGGCAATCCAGGGCAATAATGAATAAGCAAAAATAATCTTATGACCTTCTGCGAATTCAAATTTTTGAGGTTGGTGTAGCATTGACCATAAATAACTTCCTTCAAAATGAATGTTGTCTAACAAATTGTGTCCAAAAATAATGACCAAACTAAACGCGAGAATTAGTTTTTTAGGAAGATGAATTAAACCCGCCAAAACAATCATACTGATTCCTAATGACCAAATGGTTTGCAACCCAATATGAGTGAAATTAAGATCGAATTTCCATGCAAAATTGATAATGATTATTTCGACAAAAACCAACCAAAGTCCGCGTTTGAATAAAAAACTTGATAACTCATTAATTGGTTTTCGTTTCCCAATCATAAAAGCCGAAACTCCTGCCAAGAAACTAAAAGCTGGTGCACAAAAATGGGTTATAAATCGGGTAATAAAAATAGCCCAAGTGGTTTGCTCAGGATCAGTCGCATCAAAAAAGAACGCCGAATAATGAAAATAATCTCTACAATGGTCAAGTGCCATAATGACCATTACCAAACCTTTTAATAAGTCGATGGATTGAATTCTTGTTTTGGTTATTATTGTCATTTATACTTTTCTCTCTTTTAAAAATTTAGAAGTCATTTTATATTACAAATAACTCAACCACCATTTTTCTTTGTTGGCTTGTTTATAATTATCGAACTTTTTACATATCGGATAAAGCAATACAATAACTCCAATCCAAACAGCATAAACCACCCAAAGTGGATAACCAAAACCTTTTAATCTAGGCAATTCGGTTACCCAAAATTCTAAAATCATACTTTGCCAACCATAACCAGAAAGTTCAGCAAGAAGTAACGCAAGCAGATGGATAAGATACAAATGTAAAATATAATAGAAAAAGGGAACTCTGCCAAAAGTGCTAAAGAAATTTACCACTTTACCTTTTAATTTCTCTGCATTAGCCAAGAATAGAAAGGCGAAACCTAATGTCATTAACAAATAGTCGAAGGATGGCGGGTATTTAGAAGGATTCAAGAATGAAATTAAATCTTTTGATAGTGAATCATAATTTTTATAAAGTACAGGGTCGCCATATATATTACTAAATCTCAAAATTGCGAAGGTGAAAATTGCTAAAAATCCTGTGGTATTAAATAATTTTTTTCTTTTTTGTGCATCAAAGGAGTTATCATAAAATGAGCCAAAATAATACCCCAAAGCCATTACAGCAATCCAAGGAATTATGGGATAACCAACAATAAACATAACGCTATCTGATATTTTGAACAAGGCAAATTCGTGTAGTATTGCCCAAAGAACATTCCCATTATAATGAACATTATCTAAAAGGTTGTGTCCAATAATTAAAAGTAAACTAAACACCAAAATTACTTTTCGAGGAAGATGGATTAATCCTGACAAAAAAATCATACTAATTCCTAAAGACCAAATAACAAGCAATCCAGGAGTTCTGAAATACAAATCAAAATACCAAGCAAAATTAACTATAGTCATTTCGATAAAAACCAACCAAATGCCTCGTTTCAAAAGAAAACTTGATAACTCCCTTTTTGATTTTCTTTTGCCAACCATAAAAGCAGAAGTTCCTGCCAAAAAACAAAATATTGGTGCACAAAAATGGGTTATAAATCGTGTAAAGAAAATAGGCAATGTACTATGATTTGGATCGGTTGGATCAAAATAGAAAGCGGAATAATGGAAATAATCGCGAACGTGATCGAGAGCCATTATTACCATTACCAAACCTTTTAATAAGTCGATGGATTGAATTCTTGTTTTTAATATTGTTGTCATAGAAATTGGTTTATTATTATTATTTACCAACACTATTCACTTCAATCCAATAGCCGTTTGGGTCTTGAAAGAAAATTTGCTTAATTCCATCTGCTCGCAGATTTACTTTATTAGGAATTCCAGGCCAGTCAGAATAAGGAATTTTCTTTGCTTCTAATGATTGTACAAAAGCATCAAAATTTGATGTTGATAAAGCCAAATGCACTGCTTTATTAATGGTAACTGGTTCTTTCAGAAAAGAGATAAGATGCAACTCTTTTCCTTCACCAAACGAAAACCATCGAATACCTTCCATCTTGGTTTTATTGGTGATTTCTTCAAGTTGCAAAATTGTTGCATAAAAAGTACCCGATTCATCCAAATTTTTTACCGATAATGCTAAATGATTAAAGGTAAAAGCGATTTTTTCTTGTGCTTGAACCATTCCAAAAAATGGAAATAGTAAAAGCAATAAAATTGTTGTTTTCATTTTAATTAGAATAATTATTCAATGTCTCTTTTACAGGACGGAATGAAATTCCTAAATCGGCTTTAACTAAATCATTTTTATAAATAATGATTGGTTTTTCTAATGGCTCATGTTTATTTAACATCAAATGAATATCAGAAACTTTATAGGTTTCGCTACTTAATAAATAATTTTTGCCATGTAATCCTTTTGTAGTTGCGGTAACAAAAATTGCATTGGCAACATCTTGAACATCTACAATGGCAAAAGGAACATCATTATCATATAAAGATTGAATAAAATCGTCGGGAGCAATTTTGTTTTTGATTAAAAATTGTAAACCACCAGAAGTACTGTCTTCTCTGTTAGACATCGCTTTTCCCATCACCATTACGGGCGAAACAGAACTGATTTCAAAATTTGAATTTGAATTATCACTGATGAATTTTTCTACCACTTGGTTAGCCATAAATTTGGCTTGTGCATACGGATGACTTTGAGAACTAGTAAACTTGGTATCGTTTTCATCAAAAGTGTCTGTAAAACTTTTTGTTCCTGCTGGCATCGGAAAATTGGTATTCCAAGCTGCAACCGAAGCAATAAAAACTATTTTTTCTATTCCAAATGTTTGACTAATTACTTCTAGAAAATTTTCCGTCCCTTTTATAGTTGGATCAAATAATTGGGTTTTTGCGTCTTGAAAATCTAATATAAAAGGCGTTCCGCTGTGAATTAATATATCACAATCAGAAACAAAATCTTTTAATAAAGTTTTATCAGTAACATCGAGTTCACTAATATGCAAATTATCCGAATGGTTCAACGCCATCAGATGTTGGTATTTGTCTTCACGAGTAATATCAGTTGCAGAAACTTTTACAAAATAATTGTGATCTAAAAACGCTTTGGTGATGTAGCTTCCAATAAAACCAGAACCACCTATGATGCCTACTTTTTTCATAATAATTTTAAAATAATTAACCTGCAAAGATTTTATTCCTTGCAGGTTTTTGAAATATTAATTATTCCGTTGGTTTTACGGTTGCTGCTTTAGGAGTTTCAGGTTGCTTAAGCATATCAGTAACAATCTCTGAATTATTCCAATAACCATGCTCTTCAACAATTTTGCCATCAATAAAACGAGCTGTTGAGTGTAACGGAATTTGATAAACTTTACCATTAGATTTTAATGTTCCTTTCCATAATCCCCAAAAGTTTACCCAAGTTTCTTTGTCGTCAGTAACCACCATTTCATATTCTTCTTTTTCTACTACCCAATCAAATAGATTTGCGTCTTCTTTGTTAGATTTTATAGATTCTGCTACTGTCACAGCTTTTGCTTTAATTACATTATTGGCAATTTTTGCCGTATCGGCATAATGGCTTGTATAATCAGCCCAGTTTTTTGTTTTATACGCTTCCATTAATTTTCTATACGAATCGATTTCTGGCGATTGTTGTGTGTAGCGTTGTTCTTGGTTGCAAGCACAGGAAAAGATTATCGCAAGTCCTAATACTAGTATTTTTTTCATAATAGTTGGTTTTTAAAAGTTAAAGATTATTTTACAACTGTATAACCCAAATCTGGTTGCACCATAGCAGTCTTCACGTCATAACGACTTATGTTTTTGTATAAATCATCCATCAGTGTTTTGCCTTCATCGCCAAGTAGTATTCTATTTTCCTCTGCTATTTTTGCATATTCTTCTTCGTTTTTAGCTGCAATAGAAACTAGAAAATAATCTTCGGTTGTACCAAATCCGCTTCTATAAACACGATAATTTACTTTTGAATTTTTCTTGGTATATAAAGCAGTAATCGATTTTATTTTTTCGGTTACTGTTTTTACATTAGATTGTGATATATAAAAATAATGATGCTTTCTATAATTTTCATCCGTTGCAATAGCACCATTCGGGATATAGGATAGTTCTTTTTTATGTGTTAAAACATAACTCCTATTTCTGTCCACACATTTATCAAAGCGATCCCAAAGTGCTTGCATATTTTCTTTTCCCATTTTTTCGGCTAATGGACCAAAATTATCTTTATCTATGTCGCCCATATTCTCAATTGGCACAATAAAATTATAAATGCCATCATCGCTTCGTACACACGAATAACTAAACGTTTGTAAATTGTTTTTTTTACAAGATGCTACTAAATCTTTATTGGTTTGTATGTATTCTGCTTGCATTGATGGTCTTACATAATCAGCATAAATCCAATATTTTTGGTCTTGAGCTTGGATTGAAAAAGAGGTAAGTACTATAAAAGTTACTATTAAAAAAATTTGTTTTACTGTTTTCATGATTATTTGTTTTTTATTTTTAAAGTTTTATTATAACTCTGTCAAAGTTTGAAACTTTGACAGAGTTATTAAATGAATTAATCTACTTATTTCGAACTCAAATCTGCTCTATAAAAAAGCAATTCTCTCCATACATCACTGTAGTATTCTTTAACGTTATCATTAAAAATTCCCCATGAACCTTTGCCATGAATTTTTTCGTAAGTATCAACAAATGATTTACGGAAACCCGGCTCTTTCTCTTTTAATCCTTGTTTGTATCTTGTGGCAATAGCAAATTGAGGAGCTCCAGAACTATTGACTTCATAAACGGCTATTGTAGAACCTTCTGCAGCCCAAGCGGCTTTTAATTGTTTTATCATAGTTGCCACTTTATAAGCACAACCAATTTTTGGATAAATGTGTGTAACTTGAACTTTATCGGAGTAATCGCCAACGGCTACAGTGCTCAACGAATCGACATAAACTGAATAACCATGCGAACTTTTATCGGTTAAATAAACAGTGACACTTTTATGCCAGTCGTTGTTGTGTGCTTCATTAATATCACCACGAACATCTTCTGATTCCCATGTTTTTGGACCTTCTACAATATGGTAACCTCCAGCATCTGGACCAGATTGAATTTGAAAGACACGCCATTTTACATCGCCAGTGTGGTACTTTTGTGCATGTGATCCTAATGATTTTTCAAATTCAAGTTGCTTGTCCACCTTTGGAAATACTCTACTTGTAGAAATCAAATTTTTAGTTTGACTGATGCTTAATAAAGGTATAAGCATTAATAGAAGAAATAAATTCTTGATCTGTAATTGTAATCGATTTTTCATGATACTTGTTTTATTGGTTTTGTGGAATTAACTTTTAATTCTACCTCTAAATAACTGATAATCATTAAAATTAAAAAGCGAGTTAGGACGAAACGGGTTATAAACTGTCCGAAAGTGGTGTTTTATTTATCGGGGAGAAAAATAGAGAATAGAAAAAAGAACAAAGATAATCGAAAATAGATGATAGAAAATTGGCTTTAAAACACAAGTTACTTATTCAAAACTTAAAATTTATAATTCATAATTATATTAAGCAGCTTTTTTCAATTTAAAATCAAAAACAAGTGATGTTCCGTTTTTATTTTCTTCAGTTATAGTTCCGTTAAGTTGTTGTGTAAGAAGCGAAACGAGTTGTCCGCCAAAACCTGTTCCGTGAATAATTCCAGATTTTCCAATACCATCATCAGCAACTTCCAATCGAAGAATATTGTTGTTTTTGTGAAGTTTAATAGTAATAGTTCCTTTTTCCCCTTTTGGGAAAGCGTATTTGATACAATTAGTCAATAATTCGTTTACAATTAATCCAAGTGGTACTGCGGTGTCAATATCTAAATCGAGATTTTCCATTGCCAGTTTCAGATCAATTCGTTGTTCTGCTCCAAAACTTTCGAATATACTTTCACTCAAGTTCAGGAAATAATCTTTCATTTCAACTGCGCCAAGATTGGTTCCTTGATACAGTTTTTGGTGTACAATCCCAATAGAATTAACACGATTCTGACTTTCTGCCATGGCGTCTTTTGTATTTTGGTCATTAATTTGAGCCGACTGCAAAGCGAGTAAACTAGACACTACTTCGAGATTATTTTTAACCCGATGGTGAATTTCTTTTAGTAATAATTCGTTTTCAGCATTTTTAATAGCCAATAATTGATTGCTTCTATTTCGATTATGATAACTTATATATCCAAAAATTAATAATCCAATTAGCAAAGTAACTATTCCTATAGCTAGAAGTTGAATTAACTTATTTTGTGAAATTTTAGCTTTTTGACTAACTATTTCCTTGTCTTGTTTTAACACGTTTATTTGCAACTCACTTTCTCGTAAACTACGTTCGTTTTTTTGATTTGCAATAGCTAAAGATTGTTTGTAAAATTCTTTAAAATATGTTATAGCAACATCTAGATTTCCGTTGAGTCGATAGGCTTCGGCGATGTATTGATTCATGTCGATTGCACCGCTTTTGTTCTTTAAAAGTTCATATCCTTTTTTACTATTTTTATAATTTTCGATGGCTAAATCATATTTTTTTTCTCTTACATAAATATCTGCTAATATGCCATAAGCATAAGGAATAATATTACTTTCTTTAATTTTATATTTTTCTAAAATTACCAATGATTTTATGATGTTATTTTTGGCCTCATCATACTGTTTTTGGTTTATTTTTTTTTGTGCATTAATTGGATACGTATTTAAATCTCTACCTGAAGTTACATAATACCATGCGTGTTTTTGGGGAATTGTAATGTGTTTTAATAACAATTTTATTTTATCAGAATAATAAAAAACAGAATCTTGGTTTTTTCCATCAAAATAATTAATTAGCGATTTATAATTACTAAATAAGAGAGAAGCATATTTTTTTTGATCTTTATTTTTAAAGTAGCGTACTGATTTTGTTAAGTTTTGGTACGCAATTTTTTGTTCATTTTGTAAATTATATCTTTCATAAAAATTACCTTTGTGTAGCAATATTTCAGCTTGTAAGTCTGAATTTTCAATATTTTCTACTAACAAAAGTGCTTTAGTAAACAGTTGCAAAGCTTCTTTATTTTGTCCTACTTCTATTTTTATTATTGCCCAATTGGATAAAAAGCGGTATTCAAATTCTTTGTTGCTAAGGTTATTAGATTTTTTTTCTAAATACGACCAGCCAATCTTTGCTAAAGAATCTAAGGTATTAAATGAATAGTTTACTTGATTTAATTCACATCTTTGATAATAAATTGTTGCTAATTCAACATTAAAATGGGAAGGTTTTTTTTTAAGCAATGCAATCGCTTTTTCAAAATAAAAAGCAGAACTATCTTGGTTGTAGTGTGGCATATTTTGAAACCAAATTGCTTTATTTTGATAAATCTTACTTGTAGTGAGTAAAGTAGTATTGTTTTGACAAAATCCTTTATTGAAAATTAGAATGAAAATAAAAAACACTATTTTTTTCATAATTAAAGGATTGTGAAAACTATATTTTTTGAATGTGTTGCAACAAATGTTTCTTCAAATCAACACTAATCGGAATTGCCTTTTTTGCAATAACCACATGGCTTGCAGCTATTTCGTCTATATGTGAAAGATTAACTATAAACGAACGATGAATTCGTAAGAGAATATTGTCTGTCAATTTTTCTTCCAAATCTTTTAAGGTGATAACCAATAAATGCTCTTTATCTTTGCAGTGAATTTTACAATAATTTCGCTCGGCTTCTATATACAAAATATCATTTAGAAAAACTTTTACCATTTTGTCGTGACTGCGAACAAAGATGCAATCGCTTAAAACAAATGGCATTTCTGTTTCTAAAGTAATCGGTTTATCTAATTCATTATCGTCTTGAATTCTAATTATTGTCAGTTCAATGGCGCGTTGTAAATCTAATTTCTTGAAAGGTTTGGAAATAAAGGCATATGGATTAACTGCTTTTGCTCGATTAAAATGAGTTTCATCTGAGTTTGCCGTTAAAAAAATAATAGGAATTTTGTATTCTTTTTGAATTAGATGTGCAAGGTCAATACCATCTATATCTCCTTTCAAATTAATATCTAATAAAAGAATATCGGGTTGATTAACTCTTATAACAGGTAAAACTTCTTCAGCTCGTGGAATAATTGCTGTGACTTCATATCCTAAATTTGTTAGCTGTAACGATACATTTGCAGCGATAATCATTTCATCTTCAATAACAAGAATTTTAGTTGGTTTTTCCATAAAAGTAAAATTAAAAAAGTGTTTTCATAATTTAAAAACACTTTTAAAAAAAGAGGTACTCTCTTTATTGTAATCCTTAATTCGCTACTTCACTAATAAACTTAATTCGCATTAAACGCAATTCGTCTATATCATAATCTCCATCAAATTCTTTGAGAGCATCTTCTATTTTATCAGATTCGGAATCCATAAAATAGTCATGAATTTCTTCTTGTTGATCATCATCTAGTAATTCATCAACCCAATATTTGATATTTAATTTGGTTCCAGAATAAACAATTTGTTCCATTTCTTTAAACAAATCATCCATTTTCATTCCTTTTGCTTTAGCAATATCTTCTAACGAAAGTTTTCGGTCGATATTTTGAATGATGTATAATTTATTGGCAGAGTTTACTCCGGTAGATTTTACTACTAAATCATCTGGACGAATAATATCATTATCGTTAACATATCTGTTGATTAATTCGATAAATTCATTACCGTATTTTTTAGCTTTTCCTTCACCAACTCCGTGAATATTAATTAATTCATCAGTTGTAATAGGATATTTCAAAGCCATATCTTCTAAAGATGGATCTTGAAAAACAACAAATGGAGGAACGCTTAATTTTTTGGCAACTTTTTTTCGCAAATCGCGCAACATACTCATCAAAGCTTCATCGGCTGTACCGGTTGATTTTGCTGCTGTTACAATAGCATCGTCTTCCGTTTCATTGTATTCGTGATCTTCAGACATCATAAAAGACACCGGATTTTGAATGTAGTCTAAACCTTTATCAGCTACTTTTAAAATTCCGTACGTTTCAATATCTTTTGATAACAATCCATCAACTAAAACCTGTCGAATTAAAGCCATCCAATAACGTTCTTCTTGATCGCTTCCGCAACCAAAAAACTTTTGAGTATCTGTTCTATGTGCTTTTATTGTTGCATTTACTCTTCCTATTAACGTATATACAATTTCTTTTGACTTATACAAATTTTTAGTATCACGAACAATTTCTAATAGTTTTTTGACGTTGTCTTTTGCTTCTACTTTTACTTTTGGATTTCGAACATTGTCATCCATATCAGCGCCATCGCCAGTTTCGCTATCAAATTCTTCACCAAAATAGTGCAATAAAAATTTTCGTCTTGACATAGAAGTTTCTGCATAAGCAACTACTTCTTGTAATAAAGCATAACCAATTTCTTGCTCAGCTACCGGTTTACCTGACATGAATTTTTCTAATTTTTCAACATCTTTGTAC
Source organism: Flavobacteriales bacterium (assembly GCA_031408335.1). Lineage (GTDB taxonomy): Bacteria > Bacteroidota > Bacteroidia > Flavobacteriales > Flavobacteriaceae > Flavobacterium. The sequence continues at coordinate 36,782 of JANNWH010000024.1, forward strand.
GAATAATAAGCCATGCAATGACCTTCGCCACCATCTCGTCCACCACGACCAGTTTCTTGATAATAACTTTCGAGCGATTTTGGAATATCATGATGAATAACAAAACGCACATCAGGTTTGTCAATTCCCATTCCGAATGCAATAGTTGCCACCACTACTTCAACATCTTCCATTAAAAACATATCTTGGTGTTTGGCACGTGTTTTAGCATCTAAACCTGCGTGATATGGAACTGCGCTAATACCATTTACTTGAAGAACTTCGGCAATTGCTTCCACTTTCTTACGACTTAAGCAGTATATAATTCCGGATTTTCCTTTATTTTGTTTTATAAAACGAATAATATCCGATTCGATATTTTTAGTTTTGGTGCGTACTTCATAAAATAAATTCGGACGATTAAAAGAAGCTTTAAAAGTGGTTGCATCCGACATATCTAAATTTTTAAGAATATCTTCTTGTACTTTAGGTGTTGCAGTAGCTGTTAATCCAATTACAGGAACATCACCTAATTGTTTTATAATAGCTCTCAAGTTTCGGTATTCTGGTCTAAAATCGTGTCCCCATTCTGATATACAATGCGCTTCATCGATAGCAACAAAAGAAATTGGAACACTTTGCAAAAATTCAATATATTCTTCTTTTGTTAAAGACTCTGGAGCAACATACAGCAATTTGGTAATTCCAAATGTAATATCTTTTTTAACTTGATTAATCTCTGTTTTAGTTAGTGAAGAGTTTAACACATGAGCAATTCCATTTTCTGAAGAAACGCCTCTTATGGCATCTACCTGATTTTTCATCAAGGCAATTAATGGAGAAACAACTATTGCAGTTCCTTCTTGAATTAATGCGGGCAATTGATAACACAATGATTTTCCACCACCTGTTGGCATTATCACGAAGGTATTGTCTTTTGCTAATATACTTTTTATTACTTTTTCTTGTAACCCTTTAAATTGGTTAAAGCCAAAATATTTTTTTAATTCTTTGTGTATGTCAATTTCGTTTAAATTCATTCTAACTATAAAGGTATTTTTATATAAATTTGCAACTATAAATATACAACTTTCTTTTATTAATACAAATTTTATAACAATTCTATTTTGATATCTAAAGAAAACATAATAGCATCAGCAAAGAAAACTATACTTTCTGAAAGTCATTCAATTGCAAAATTATCTGATTTTATTGATACTAACTTTGTAGCGTCGGTTGAGATTATATACAATTCAAAAGGCAGAATAATTATTACTGGAATTGGAAAAAGTGCAATTATTGCACAAAAAATAGTGGCTACATTAAATTCAACTGGTACACCATCTGTTTTTTTACATGCATCAGAAGCAGTTCATGGTGATTTAGGAGTTTTACTTAAAGACGATGTTGTTATTTGTATTTCTAAAAGCGGAAATAGTCCCGAAATTAAAATATTAGTTCCATTATTAAAACGATTTGGAAATAAATTAATAGCGATAACCGGTAATCCAAATTCGTTTTTAGGAACCGAATCGGATTTTGTTTTAAACACTTATGTTGAAAGTGAATCGTGTCCAAATAATTTAGCTCCAACCAATAGTACAACAGCACAATTAGTAATGGGCGATGCAATTGCAGTTTGTTTAATGGAAATGCGGAATTTTACCAGTGCCGATTTTGCCAATTACCATCCTGGTGGTGCTTTAGGGAAAAAATTGTTACTCCGAATTAGCGATATGCTTGATACTACTCATCGACCATTAGTTACTTCTGATTCGAGTATCAAAAATGTAATAATTGAAATTTCTGAAAAGCGACTTGGTGTTACTGCAGTAATTGAAAATGATAAAGTAATCGGAATTATTACCGATGGAGATATTAGAAGAATGTTGAATAAAACGGAAACAATATCCGGTTTAACCGCAAAAGATATAATGACTGTTAATCCAAAAATGATTCAATCTACAGAATTAGTTAGTGATGCTTTAGCCATTTTAGAGCAATTTTCGATTACACAATTGGTGGTTTTAGAAAAAGAAGCATACAAAGGAATACTTCATTTACATGATATTTTAAAAGAAGGAATCGTATAATGGCAGAAAAAGTAAAAAAAGAAATGTCATTCTTAGATCACCTCGAAGAATTGCGTTGGGTTTTAGTACGAAGTTCTTTAGCAATTGTAATAGTCGCTATTGCCGCTTTTTTTTTCAGTGATTTTATTTTTAATGTAATCATTTTTGGACCAAAAAATGCCGATTTTGTTACGTATCATTTCTTTTGCGAATTATCAAAAGCTATTGGTGTTGAAAGTTTTTGTGTAACTGAATTACCTTTTGTTATTCAAAATACTGATGTTGAAGGTCAGGTTTCATTATTGATTTGGACATGTATTACAGTAGGATTTATATTTGCTTTTCCCTACATTCTTTGGGAATTTTGGAAATTTATTAAACCTGCATTATATGAAAAAGAACAAAAAAACGCTGTATCCTTCATGTTTGCTACTTCTTTGTTGTTTTTTTTAGGTGTTTTATTTGGTTATTTTGTAATAGTTCCGATGTCGATTAACTTTTTTGCAACCTTTACTGTTAGTCCGGAAATAAAAAACGAATTTAATGTACAATCGTATATCGGAATGATAAAAACTTCGGTTGTAGCTTCTGGTTTATTTTTTGAGTTACCGATAATTATCTATTTTCTAACAAAATTAGGATTGGTAACACCAAAATTTTTAAGAGAGTATCGTCGTTATGCAATTGTAATTGTATTAATATTAGCTGCAATAGTGACACCTCCCGATGTTGTAAGTCAAATTATTGTATCAATACCTCTTTTAATTTTATATGAAATTAGTATCTTAATTTCAACTGTAGTTGTTAAAAACAAGAAAAAAAATGAGTAATATAGTAGAAGAATTCAATGAATACCGTTCTAAAATGAACGAAAAATTGTTAGCCGATAATAATAAAATTGTAAAACGTATTTTTAACTTAGACACTAATGCTTATGCTGCTGGTGCGCTTGATGTTAAAACAAAAGAATTATTAGGACTTGTAGCTTCTACTGTTTTACGTTGTGACGATTGTATTAAATACCATTTAGAAACAAGTTATAAAGAAGGCATAACCAAAGAAGAAATGATGGAAGCAATGGGAATTGCAACTTTAGTTGGCGGAACAATTGTTGTGCCTCATCTAAGAAGAGCTTACGAATTTTGGGAAGCGTTAGAAGAAAGTGTTCAGTAATCAGTTTGCAGTATAAAGCAACAAAAATTTGTTAAAGACATAATTTGTTAATTTGTTTATTCGTTAATTTGAACAATCAAAAACACAAATAACCAGATAACCGAACAACCAATGAAATTAAGAGCCGAAAATTTAGTAAAAACATACAAAGGCAGAAGTGTTGTAAAAGGAATTTCAGTTGAAGTTAATCAAGGAGAAATTGTTGGATTACTTGGTCCGAATGGCGCTGGAAAAACGACTTCATTTTATATGATTGTTGGATTAGTAAAGCCAAATTCTGGAACTATTTACATCGACGACATTAATATTACTGAATTTCCAATGTACAAACGGGCACAAAACGGAATTGGTTATTTAGCACAAGAAGCTTCTGTTTTTAGAAAATTAAGTGTTGAAGATAATATTTTGAGTGTTTTACAACTTACCAATTATACTATAGAAGAACAGCATGCTAAAATGGAAAGTCTGATTGCCGAATTTGGTTTAGAACACATCCGAACCAATCGTGGTGATTTACTTTCGGGTGGCGAACGACGACGTACAGAAATAGCGCGTTGTTTAGCAACTGATCCAAAATTTATTTTACTTGACGAACCTTTTGCTGGTGTAGATCCAGTTGCTGTTGAAGACATTCAACGAATTGTAGCGCAACTTAAAAATAAAAATATCGGAATATTAATAACCGATCACAATGTTCAAGAAACCTTAGCTATAACTGATAAAACCTATTTAATGTTTGAAGGCGGAATTTTAAAAGCTGGAATTCCAGAAGAATTGGTAGAAGACGAGATGGTACGACGCGTTTATTTAGGTCAGAATTTTGAATTGCGTAAAAAGAAATTGGAGTTTTAGTCTTGGAACCAAGTCCAGAAGAAATCAACAAATGGCATAACGATTCCAATAATTGGAAGTGTTATTTTTTATATTTCAATAAAAAAGACGATCGAATATTTGTTGATAAAAGAAATCGTCGGGCGGGAATAACGCTTAACTTTGCCAATCCAAAATCGTATTGGTTTTTTGTAGGAATGGTTTGTTTTTTTGGGTTTGTGATTTACATGATTGTGAGGAATGGGAAATAGGTTTTGAAGAATTTTTGTCATTTCGACGCAGGAGAAATTACATAATCTGAATAATTTGATACGATTTACTTAGTCTTTTCGCTTTGCTCGAGTCTCCTTCGTCGAAATGATAAAAAAAACTACTTTTTTACCATCATATTATTCACTAACGACAACAAAACATACATCACAATTATCAAAGGAATAGCCAAGTAGTGCAAAGCTATAATCATAACCACAGAAGCTGCTAAAAACCCTATTTGCAATTTGAATTTAGCAAAACTGAACTCTTTAATTTTTAACGAGAATAACCGAATCTCTGCATTCATAATATATGCACTAATCCATACGAGTAAAACTAATAACCACTTGTTGTAAACCACTCCCGAAAAATTATCATCATAAAAGGCACTGTTTATCAGAGGCAAACTCATAAAAAAAAGAGCGTTTGCTGGAGTCGGTAAGCCAATAAATGAATCCGATTGACGTGTGTCTATATTAAAATTCGCCAAGCGATAACAAGCTCCAAGAGTAATGATAAAACCCAAATACGGAACTACACTTGCTTCACCAAACATATCAGGAAACGTCAATAATTTAAATGCCACAAAACCAGGTGCAACGCCACTTGTAACCATATCTGCTAATGAATCTAACTGAACTCCCAAAGGTCCAGCAACTCCAAATTTCCGAGCTAAAAAACCATCAAAAAAATCAAAAAATATTCCCAAACAAACAAAATAAAACGCCAGGTCAAATCTAAAATCAGAAACAAAAACAATAGCAATGCATCCACAAAGTAAATTTAGTAATGTTAAAAAGTTAGGAATGTGTTTGGTAATGTTCATTGGATTGGTTTTTCAAAAAACAAATTTAGTACAATAAGTTAAAGAGAAGTACGTTTTATTAGAGATTTTTATTTACTAAGTAAACAATTATTTTTAAAATGTTAATTGCAACAACTAAGCCGATAAAAATTTATATTTTTGAAAAAAATTGACAAACGTTTGTTTGTAAAAAAGAATACTTTGAAAAAAAATTGCTTATTTTTTCTAATATTTACCTCTTTATCCTTTGGACAAGCTTTTAGAAAATATTCTAATGAGTTCATGAACATAGGTGTTGATGCCGCGGCTCTCGGAATGTCGAATGCAGTTGTGGCAAATACAAAAGATGTAAATTCAGGATATTGGAATCCAGCTGGATTGGTAAATCTTGAAGACCATCAAATTGCCTTAATGCATGCAAGTTATTTTGCAAATATTGCTCAATACGACTACATTGCTTATGCTAAACCAATTGACGATAGAAGTGCTTGGGGAATTTCGTTAATCCGATTTGGTGTTGATGACATTTTAAATACAACCGAACTTATTGATGGAGCCGGAAATATTGATTACAACAGAATTAGTTTGTTTTCAACTGCTGATTATGGATTGACTTTTTCGTATGCTAAAAAACTTCAGGTTCCCGGATTTCAATATGGCGTAAACGCTAAAGTAATTAGGAGAATTATTGGTGATTTTGCTAATTCTTGGGGTTTTGGTTTTGATGTTGGTTTTCAGTTTGAACGAAATGATTGGTACTACGGATTGTTGTTACGCGATATTACTACAACTTATAATGTTTGGAGTATTAATGAAGATGAATTCAATAAGATAAAAAATGCTATTCCTGGTGAAAACCAAGAATTGCCAGAAAGTTCAGAAATTACTGCCCCGAAAGCACAATTTGGGATGTCTAAAAAATTTGAGTTTCATCATGATTATACTCTTTTGGCTGCCGCAAACTTAAATATGCAATTTGCAAAGACTAACGATTTATTAGCAACCGATTTTGTTAGTATTGATCCGGCTTTAGGATTTGAATTTGGTTATACCGATTTAGTCTTTTTTCGAGCTGGCGTTGGAAATTTTCAAAATGTAACCCAAATAGACAATACAAATAAAGTAGGTTTTCAACCTAACATTGGTTTGGGTTTTAAATACAAAGGAATTCAAGTAGATTATGCTTTAACCGATTTAGGTGATCAAAGTGCAGCATTATACTCTAATATTTTTTCTGTAAAAGTAGATTTAAGTATTTTTAGATAATTATTTATGAAAAAAAAACTACACCTATTTTTTTTCTTATTGCTCTTTACTTTTTCTTTTTCTCAAAATCCTGTTCTTACAGAAAATTCTAAAATAAGTATTTTTACTTGTGGAAAAGGTTCTGAGTTGTATTCGACTTTTGGTCATACTGCCATTCGAGTTCAGGATTCAGCAAACAATTTAGATGTAGTTTATAATTATGGTGCTTTTGACTTTAGAACTGAAAATTTCTATTTAAAATTTGTCAAAGGTGATTTGAAGTATTTTATGATTGCAACTTCTTATGAAGACTTTATTTATGAATACCAATACGATAATCGTGAAGTAATAGAACAAACTTTAAATTTTTCTTTAGATAAAAAGCAACAACTTTTTGAACGATTAAATGCTTCTTTATTATCGGATGAAAGAACATATATCTATAAATTTATCGACCAAAATTGTACCACAATGGTAATGGATAAAATAAATGAAACCATTGGAAAACCTATAATTCAAAAAGTAGGTGATAAAAACATTTCATATCGAAAAGTTCTGTATCCTTATTTTGAAGATCATTTTTGGTACAAACTAGGAATAAATATCATTTTTGGAGAACGAACCGATAGAAAATCCGAACAACTTTTTCTTCCTATTGAGTTATTAAACAGTTTGGATCAAAGTGAAGTAAACGGAGAAAAGTTGGTTTGTAAAAAAGAAACTATTGTGAAAAATCAAAATATAAAAAAACCATTTTCATTTAGTAACAGCATCTATTTTATTGCCTTACTTTTAGTAGTAATTGTAATTATTAATAAACGATTTGTATTTTTAACCTATCTATTTATAGCAGGTTTATTGGGATTATTTTTATCTTTAGTCGGATTATATTCGTTACACAAAGAAGTTTTATTGAATTATAACATATTGCTTTTTAATCCAATTTATTTACTATTTCCTTTTTTAAATCAGAATTGGTTTAAAAAGTGTATTATTTTTTCTATACTGCTTTTGGTAGCTTACGTTATAATAATGATATCAAAACCACATCTTATGTTACTACTACCATTTATTGTTTTGACAGTTTATGTATTAGGAAAATTATTTTTAAAAAATAACTTATTGACCTCTATAAAATAGCACAGTACTCAAGGTTTTTACGAAAATATTGATATCCAAAAAAATACTTCTGTGTTTTATATAATACAAGTCGTATTGCAATTTCACTAAACTATCTGCAATAGAATCTCCATACGAATAATTTACTTGTGCCCAACCAGTTAATCCTGGTTTAATGATGTGACGAGTTTCATAAAATGGCATTACCTCAGCGATTTCAGCAACAAAAATTGGTCTCTCAGGTCTGGGTCCAATAATTGCCATTTCTCCTTTTAAAATATTAATAAATTGGGGAAATTCATCTAACCTTGATTTCCTTAAAAATTTACCAAACGGATTAATTCTAGAATCATTTGCTGAAGTAAAAACCGCACCGTCTTTCTCGGCGTTTTTTACCATAGTTCTGAATTTATATATCTGAAAAACTTCACCGTTTTTACCAACTCTTTCCTGGTGATAAAATAAGGTGCCTTTATTCCCAAAAAGATTTCCAATAAAAATTAAAGGTAAAAATACCAATCCAATTGTTAAGCCAATAAAAGAAAAAAGCACATCTATTAACCTTGTAATTGAAACGTATAATTGGTTTTGATTGTTTCTACTAAAAGGAAAATAACGGTAAAAATCTCTAGAAACGTATTGAACAGGAATTCGATGAGTAATTGTTTCGTATAATTGAGTGTATTCTTTAATAATAACACCATTTTCTAATAAATGAATTAATTGATTGTATAAATTCACAGTTATTCCATCTGTTTTTTGAGATGCAATTACAATTTCAGAAATTGAATTATTTCTGACATAGCCATCTAAATCGGCTACATCAATATTTTTTATAGCATTAAAATTAAAATTATTATCTCCATCAGAATTAACATATCCAATAAATTTATAATGAGGATCGACGTTTTCAAGACCAGTTACTAATTCGATTAATTGTTCTTTATCACAAACCAAAATAGCATTTTTTACAAATCGTTGTGAAGCTAAAAAGTTAACATAAAAAAGTCGCCAAGCAAATAATGTTAATAGAATAGTCAAAAAGAAAATTATAATTTGTATTCTATTTGTTGGCAAAAAAGGGGTGTAAATTGGTGTTAATAGATAAAACAAAACAATAGTTGAAGTCGACAAAATAATACTCTTAATAATTTGAAACTGATTACTAGCAACTTGCAAATTATACATTTCAAATACAGATCCAAAAATGTTAATATATACTGCAAGAACTATTGTCCAATAATAATTAGTTGTAGAAAAAGTGAAATAGTTAAAATCGAAAATGGAACTAATTAGATAAAGTGAAAATAAAACAAAAATCACATCAAAGCATTTTAACAATAGCTTTCTTTCTGATATTTCAAAATGTATTTTTTTGTTAGAATTCATTATTTTCGATAAAATTTGGTCTGCAATTTACAAAAATTAGAGCAGAAATAGAGAAACCTATTTTAATATTTCAAACCATTGATGTTTTACAATTTGCCAATCAAACTCTTTAACTTTACTTAATGCAGCATTAATTAATTCAATAGAAAATGGATTGTTTTTAATTAACAATTTAATAGCATCAACCATTTCAATAACAGCATTATCACTAACTAATAAACCATTTTGATTGTTTGTTATCAAAAAAGGGATTCCACCAACATTAGTCGATACAACTGGCAATCCAATTGCCATTGCTTCAATAATACTTACTGGTGCATTATCAAAATGTGTTGTATTAATAAAAATAGAATATTCCTCTGTTAATTTAATCCATTCTTGTTTAGAAAGTTTTCCTGTAAAAGTTACATCAACGTTAAGTTCTTGAGCTAAATTTTTACAATCTTGAATTAAATTTTCATTATCAGGTCCAACCATACAAAGTTGTGCCTTTGGAAACTCTTTTTTTAATTCTGATAGCACTTTAATTGCCATCTTGGGATTATAAATTGATGAAAATGATCGTACCCAAATTAACTTTGGTTCTATTATGTTTCTCACTGTAAACTTATAATTATCAATATTTATTGTATTGGGAATTATAATTAGATTACTGAAATATAGCTTCGAAAAACTATCAAATAGATAGTTAGAAGGTGCAGTAATTTTATAAGCATTTTTAAAAATTAAGTCCGATAAAAAAGGATTTTTTATAAGTCTATTAGTCAAATTCCCACCATGAAGTTTAGTTATGTATCTTAAATTGAGTATTCTACATAATTGACTTATTACAAAAGCAAACCAAAAATTTTTTGTGCTATAAGTGTCAATTAAAACAATATCTACCTTTTTTGAGTATTTAAAAGTAGAAAAAATCATATCCATCATTCTTAAAAGTTGATTTTTTTTTGAAGATGCGTAAAAAAGGGTATATCCTTCCTCTTCAAGAAAAGAGCCTAAAGTTTCAATTGATGTAATTGTATTTCCATGTTTAGAAAGTTTATTTCCTATGTATAGTATCTTCTTCGTCATCAAATCGAACTTTTAATAATGATAATGCATAAATAAATGAAGGTGATGCAGTTCTCATTGCGGCATGATTAATAGTTAAAAGCCAAAAGACAACAAAGCATAATAAAAAAATATGTTGCTTATTATCATAATAAAAAAATAATGGTGTAAATAATAATAGCAATAAAGCAAATATGCCAAAAATACCGTGTTCACCAATTAATCTTGTCATTTCATTATGTGATGCAAAATTATCAATCATTCCTCTTTTTTGTGATCTAATTTCAGTTCCTTTAGCAACTCCAACTCCAAAAAATGGACTTCCTAAAAACATTTCAATTTCTTCACTAGCAATTTCTCCACGACCGGTAAATCTATCCGCTTTTGTTCGACCAATTGCATCTTGATTAGCGTATCTTTTGTCAATAAAACCACCTGTTTGAAAAGACGTAAAAAACCAAATCGACATCATTGTTATTGTCAAAAAAGAAATTAAATAAATCAATTTTGATTTGCTAGTTTTTTTAGAATTTATATAAATTACTAGTAATAAAATGACTATCATAGCAAAACCCGTAATCATTCCACCTCTTGAAAAAGTTAACATTCCTCTATAACTAATATACAAAGCAAGTACTAAATTAATACCGAAAATTAACTTTGACTTTGAAGAAAAAATTAATCTTGTAAAAAAAATAAACATGCCTAAACCCAATGCAGTTGCTACTTGATTTGGTCCGAAACCGCCTGATAAATCACCATTTGATCCTGTTCCTGTTAGCACATCTTTTATTTTAGGTGTAAAAAGATATATATATGTGGCACATGAAATTAGAGGTAATCCCATAATCAATAATAAATTATTAATGTCTACAATTTTAATTTTTTTGTTAAAACAATATAAAGAGGCAACGCCTAAACAAGCAGATCCAGAAATATTAAAAGCTATTGCTTTTCGAATATTGGCTCCAATATCCAAAGCATATACTCCAACAATAATACCAGGCACCAATAAAATAAGGAAAATCCAATAAGGCGTTGCACCTTTAGAAATACCACTATAAATCATTCCCATTATTAAAAAAACAATAACCGCATATTTAGCGAATTCATGATTTGGATTTCCTTCAGTCATTCGCAAAAAAACTTCACTGCCAACAATATATGCTGAGGCATAAAGCACTTCATTATTTCTATTCTTAGTTTTTACAACAAAATAAATTCCTAAAATAAATAATGATATAGCGTAAATTTTTGATAAAAATAAATTAGTGTAAATTGCAATTCCTATAAAGACATGCAATCCAACTAAAAAAACATAATTTTTTTCATCGTTTTTCATTCTATAACAACTTTAACCAATTTAAATAATTAGAAATCACAGCCTCTTTAGAATTACTTTCTGATATTGTTTTAAATAATTCCTCTCCAAATTTAATTCTTAATGCTGAATTCTCAATTAATTTTGATACCGATTTATAAAAATCTTCAGAATTAAAGATATCGACAATAAAACCGCTTTGATTATTTTTGATTAGAAGTGGAATTTCTCCAACATTAGTTGAAACAACAGGCTTTTTTAATAAACCATATTCTAAGATAGCAACTGGCAATCCTTCTGAAGAGGAAGTCAAAACACAAATATCCGATTGATTTATTATAGCTGCTATATCGTCTTTTTGTCCATAAACATATACAACTTCTTGCAAATTATGATGTTTAATAGTCTCTAAAATACTATTGGAATAATCATCATTATTATTTTTACCAACTAAATGAAAAGTCCAATTTGCATACTTTTCATTAACTTTAATAGCAATATCTAATAGCATTTTATGATTTTTTGGATCTCTTAAATTTGCTAAACAAAGTATTCTTGAATGACTTTTACCTTTTAAGATAGTTTTAGCTGGAAGTGAATCATTTAAAGTGGTAAAGTTGGGAAGATAAATAACGTTTTTACAGTTTAAATTTTTTAAAACCCAATCTTTTAATGAATGATTGACCACAATTATTGCTTTAAAAAAGAACGATGCAATCCATAAAAAAAAATTATCTTTAATTTTTTGATTGCTTCTTGCTCCATTGTGATCGTGAAAAATCACATTAATTTTTGGATGCACTATTTTTAGTAAAAAAGCGGTGAAAAAAGAGGTTCCATGTGCCTGAATATAATTTATTTTATGGGTTTTACAATAGTTTTTTAATTTAAAAACAGCTTTAAAATCTAGTGTGCTTTCTTTTTTTAGAAAAAGATAATTATTTTTATTTTCAACGTTTTCAAAAAGCTTTCCTTGTTTTCTGGTTACAACAATTCCTGAAAAATCAATTTCATTATTTAGAGCATTTGCAAAATTGACAGCCATTTTTTCAGCACCACCAATTTCAAAAGAATCTATTAATTGAAGGATTCTCATTATTGAATTAATTTTTTAATTTCACTTTCAAATTTATCAATTGTATAGTTACGTGACCATTCGATAGCCAATTTTACCTTTAAATTATAAGTTGTTTGATCTTTAATTTGTTGTTCCAAATTCGAAACATCTTGGGTTAAATTCTCAGTTAACAAAACACCTCTTCCCCCGAAATCTAACATTATAGGAACACACGAAACTTTTGTTGCGACAGGCAAACAGCCCCAAAACATTGCTTCGGCAATTACTTTTGGCCAACCTTCACTTTTAGATGGTAAAATTAAAAAATGACTGTTTTGATATACTATTTTTAAATCCTCTTTATTTATATTTCCTTTTAAGGAAATGAATTTTTCTAAATTATTTTCTGCAATATAGTTTTGCAAATTATCTTTTTCTATTCCTTCACCATAAAAAGATAAGTTAGCATTCCTTCCGTTTTTTATTAATTTCTCAATTATTTGTAGTGCATATAAAGGTTGTTTTCCTGTTGATAAAGTTCCAACAAAAATAAATTGAATTGCATTTCCAAAATCTCTAGGAAAAACATTGGTTTTATCAATCTCATAATAAGTTGCAGTAAAAAATGATTTTATGTTTTTTGTTTGATTTTGCCAATCTCCATAAACCAAAACCTGCATGTTCTTTGTTAAAAATTCATTACTGAGAATCCATTTTTGAATACGATAACTTAAAGGTTGTTTTGAATTGGGATCCCAATTACCAGCATATTTAGTCGTTTTTTTCTTTTTCGGAAATAAAATTTGAACAAAACAGGCTAACAAGCCAACATTTCCTGGACAACGTAAATGAATATGATCAGCTTTTTGCATGGCTTTAAAAATATGCCAACAATTTTTCGGTATTGAAAATAAGGAGTTTATAAAAGCAGAAAAAGTAAGTAAATTAAATTTATTTATTTCAATAAAATTAATTGCTGTATGTTGATAAGAAGAATGAATTGGATTTATTTCAAAATTTTCTTTAGGAGCAACTAAAATTACATCATCAAAATGTTTAATCCAACTATTCATCTCATTTACATAAGGTGAATAAGCAAAATATAGCTTGTCTTTTTTAGAATGAATAACATGTGTTATGATGCAAAATGTCATGTGTTTTGAATTTTAGGTTTATCATATATAAGACTAAACCAACCTGATATTCTTCCGATACTTTCGGTAAATGCTTCTTTACTTTGCTTCGATGTAAATGTATTGCTAAAACGAATAATTGTCAATAAAAAAGCGATAGCATTCCATTTTAATCTGGCATTGAAAGTAGGATTTGGGTATTTTACTCGCCAAACATACCAACCATTTCGAATGACCATTTTACCATATTGAAATTTATTTGGTCGTCCTGAACCATCATGGAAATGACCTAAAGTTGCGTTGGTATTTACATATAATTTACCGCTTTTTGATAATCGTAATGTAAAATCGGCATCTTCATACAAACCATAACCTTCAAAATAAGTTGAAAATTGATATTTCTCGAAAACTTCTTTTTTAAATGACGAAACGCCTCCCATAAACTGTTCAACTTCATAAATTTTCCCGGATGGAGGTAAAAAACTCACACTTCTTCCATGCGAAAATTCAGGCATAAAACATGGTGGCGTAGTACTATCTAAACCTAGTTTTTTTCTGAAAATAAATCGGCTACCGTCTTTTCTTTTCCAACCATCAAAATAAAATTCGTTACTATTAGGCTGATAATTAGATGCTGCTTTTTCCCAATGTGATTCATTAGAAATATAACCTCCAACTCCTAAAGCATTAGGATAGAGCTTATATGATTTTACTATTTCTGAAAAATAATGGGAATCTAAAACAGTATCATCATCTAAAAAACAAACTATTTTTGATGAAGTCGCCAATTTTTCAATACCAAAATTTCGCTGTTTTGTTAATCCTCGATTTTCATTAGTGACTTGATAATAGACTAAATTATCAAATAAATTGTTTTCTAAAACAAGTTGTGTTTCGTTAGTTGTAGAACCATCAATAATCAAAATTTGATTTGGATACAAAATTTGTTCCTTTACTGAATTTAATAACTTCAATAACGCATTTGCACGCATATAAGTACAAATTATTAAACTAAATTTTGGAGTATTTTCCACGAAAATTTAAGATTTTACAGCAATAAAGATTAGGTTGTTATAGCCTTTTCTTTTATTGTAATTGATGTTATGTTTTGAATAAAACTCAAATAACGAATAAACTTCAATAGTTTTAAATCCGGTTTGATTTAAATCCTTAATCAAATCATTTTTTCTGTAATAATATCCAGGAACTTTAAAACCATTAAAACCAGTATTTCTATTACCTACTTTATCACCAAAAATAAAAGAAAACCAATTTCTGATTTTAAAATAAATAGTTTTTGCTAGAACACCATCCTGATTGTGAACGGTTCCAATAATTATTCCGTTTAATTTTAGAATTTGATGTGAATTTTTAAAAATCTCAATTCTATCTTTTCTATCAGGAACATAGGTTAGCATGCTATTTAGAATAGTCACTAATTCAAAAGTTTCGTGTGCTTTATTGTATTCTGTAGCGTTAATAGCAATGGTTTCTGTAATTGAATCGATAGCCCAAAGTTTCAGATTTTCAATGCATTTAGCAATCATGTTATCAGAAATATCAGAAGCTACAATTCGGGTTGGTTGATAAAAATCGGCAATCGATTCGATTTCTCTTCCTGAACCACATCCAAAAATTTTTATATTTTTAATTGAACCAAAATTAGCATATAATTCTTTGGCTCTTTCAACCATAAAACGCTCAAAATCTGATATTTTTTTTAGTCTTTGAGTGGCTATAATATCCTCTTTTTCCCAAAAATCTTTATTTTCTATCTTCATAAATTACTTTATTTCTTTTTCATCAACATGGTTAAATGCATACAAGCAAATAAAGTTGCATTAGAAGTTTTTGAATTTTCCCAATCGTCATTATGCAATTTTTTACCTAAACTCATTCTCTTTTCTTCCGACATTGGCACGAAATTCAAAAGAAAAAACCATTTTGTTTTTCCTAACAAACCTCTTCTTTCAATAATAGAAAAAGCATTATGAAATTGAAAGTACGTTTTTTTTGTAAAAGGCCATTCCCAATCGGCATCCGATTGAAAAGGTCGGTATAATGTTCTAATTATCTTAATTGGCAAACTAGTTTCTAAAGGATCATAACTAATAATTTCACCATTAGCAGCCAATTTTTCGTTTAATTTATTTATCAATACAGGAACACTTTGAAAATGATGCAACACGCCATACGCATAAATTAAATCGAAATCTTTTTCAGAAAAATCATCCGATAAAAAATCAACTGCTACTGCTTTAGCAGTTGGAATATGAGCCAATTTGGTATTCAACTTTGCAATAGCAACATCGCTCAAGTCAACACCAATATATTCTTTAGCATTTTCGGCGAGTACTAATGACAAACTATTTCCTTGAAAACAACCTAAATCTAGAACTTTTTTATTGGATAAATCGCCAAACCAAACTTTATGCAAATCGTAGGATTGATCTAAAATTCCAATATTTTTACGGATTTTCTTTAAAGTTTTTTCTCGTAACGAGGACCAAATTTTGGTTGCAAAATTCTTTTTTTTAGTATTATAAAACTCTTTTTGCCTTATATTGGTTTCTATAATTTCTTCTTGCGTTTTCAAGGTAGTACTCATTAAGTTTTAGTTATTATTGCAGTTTTGCAGCAATAATTTTCAAAGTTATCGTTTATTACTGAAAATCTATTTTTTATTTTTAACTTTTTTTAATGCAATTAATAGACTCGCAATTTTACTTTTGTGAGGTTTTAAATATTTTTCAATAAATAGAAACATTTTAAAAAGAAACGGTTTTAAAATCCAGTTTCGAGTGGGAACATACAAATATAGTTTGGTACCGAAACTTTCTTTAAATTTCACAACTCCTTTACTGCCTCCAACCGATAAATCGTAGCTTTTGTAACCTTCATCAATTGAAAATTGAATCATTTTATCTTGCATAAAATTAGAAACATTTAGCTGCTGGTATTCTTTTAAAACACCACCATTTATATATGTTAGTCTTTTCCCACATTTCATAACATACAAAGCGCCAATGATTTTATTGTCTAAAAAACAACATGCTATTTTAGCATGATCTTTATCAATATAAGCTCTTAAAGTTTTTGACATGGATTGGAACGAACGAATTGGATAGCCTTTTTCCATAGCATTTAATTCGAAACAATTATAGCCAATTTCAATTTCTACATCTGATGTAACAAATCGAAACTCTAAATTAAGTGCTTTGGTTTTATTTAAATTTCGTTTATTATTAGAATTGTAATTATTGAAAACTCTGTCGTATGGATTTTCTCCAGTTAAATCAACTAATCGCATTCCTTGCAACGGAATTACATATTTAAACGCTACTCCTTCATTTCCTGAAAAATAAATGCTTTTTTCGTCAATTTTTTCAAGATTATAATTGCTAAAATTTTCATCTTCATTACAAAAAGGTAGGCTTAATTGAAAATAACAGCAACCTTTTTTCTGAGAATCTTTTTTTAATTCGATAATTAAAGTATCTAAAATACTTTCAGAACCAGTATTTATAACTGGTCCAGATGGAATTGTATAAAATTTAAAAAAAGAAAATTTCGCAATTACAATTCCACAACCTCCAACAATAGTATCATTTTCGGTCGCAATTAAAAAACTATAATCAAACCCAAATACTTCATACGACTTAATCCAATCAGACAATTGATTGTACAATCCTCTTTCATTTTCTTGAAGAAAAGCATCCCATTTGTCTAACCAATTTTGATCTTTAGTGAAAAAGTAATTCATTACTATGTTATTTTTCTGAAAGGAATTTCTGTGTTATTTTTGATGCTAATTTCTCCATTTTCAGAAATTTGAAAAACTATTTTATTAAAATCCTTCCAAAATTCGACCAATTCAATTAAAGTTGGATTCCAAATTTTATTTTCAGAGATATTTTGACCAAGATATTCAAAATTAGCATCAACTATCGGATTTATTTCTCCTGATTTTGTATACAATTTTCCGTCATGATATTCTAAAGGAACTGAAAAATAAGTATGTCCAACAAACATTCCTTTTTCAGAAATAAATTGATCGACCGATTTTTTATTTAATGCATTTACAAAATCTAAAAATTCTAGTGTTTGAAAAATAATAAACTTCTTTATCCCAATTGTATGATTAAAAAAAATAGTTTGAAACTTTGCTAAAGGGTATGATTTCATTTTATAACTATTCCAAAATAAAACTATTTTAATCAATGGAACAGCAACATTAAAACATTTCTTTAGAAAAGTAAAGAAATCAAAAATTGACTTTGTCTTGCTAATTTTTTTATAGCTTGAAGCCAATTGTGCATAGTATTTTATAAGCTTTTCATTACAATAAAAATGAACGATTGCGTTTTTAATAAATAATGATATTCTCTTTTTAACTGATTTATTTTTTATTCCATTATAAAAAGATTGCAAGGTAAAATGATTAGTATTTAATTGATTTAAAACACCTGATGTTGCAGTTCCAGAATCGATATAATTCCATAAAATTTCGATTTCTTTTTTGGCTAAATTTTCTGCAAAAGTAACTTCATCAATTGTTTCTTTTTGATATAATGAAAGGTTGTAAGGTTGATAACCGTGATCTATCCACGTTTTTACAGCAATTGGTGGTTTAAAAGTATAAAAATCAGAAGAACTTTCTTCTTTACTTTTAATCGATTGTGATAAAGAATGATAACACAATTCGTGACCATCAGTAATCCATTTTTCGAGTTCAATTTGATCATTTTGCCAAGAAGCATTATCGTCTCTTTTAGAATAATGGTTTAAAAAAAATCCTTTCGTAATTTTAATATTGTTTTTCTTAAAGAAACTTCTTTGCGTTTCAAGATTTTTAAGTGTGTCAAAATCACAATGATCTGTAAAACAAATTGTTGCTACAAACGGAATTTTTGATCTACTTATCTCTAGAGCATTTATGTTTGAAAACAACAAACTCGGAGAAATAAAATCATCAAAATTGGATTTTGAATTGATAATTGTCTTTTGATTATTATTCCCTGTATAAGCGCTTAACGGATTTGCCTTTTCGGGATTAAATCGCCAAATAAGTTTTTTTGGGTATTTTTTTTGTACTTCCCAAATGCCTTGATTGGAATTGGATTGCACATAAAAACCATTCGATAATTGAATAATTTTTGGTGAAAAAGAATTTGCAATTCTATCAAAACTTAAATCGACCCAAGAATAATCGTGATTTCTAAAAGATGCAATAGGTTCCGAAAATAAAATCTCAATATCAAAAGAAGTAATTAAATTGGCAATCACTTTAGAACAATTTATAGCAATTTCACTATCAAAATTATTGTCAAAAATAACTGATTCTTTTTCCAATTTTGATACAATAGAAATACTTTTAATCATACATTATTTAGTTCTTTTTCCTAGAGCGAGTAACTTTTTGGCATAAAATATCGATTTATTAAATTTCATAATTCTGTGCGGAAGTTGAAATAACTTCAATAAAAATAAATACTTTGGTTTTCCAAAAAGAAACTGAACAAAATACTTGAATTTATATTCATTTAATTGCGCTTTGTTATACTGTTTTAGCAATTGATATGTAACTGTTGGACTAGGAACTGGAACGATGTTTTTAACAGGAACATCCAATTCCCAAGGTTGTTTTTTGCGTTTTTTTCCCGTAATTTTTGCTTGACTTCCCCAAAAACGATAACCTCCAGCTAATGGTTTTAAATGTAAATTTACTGAAAACGGATTGTGTAAAACGGCTGTTCCTAATTTGGTTAATGAAATTCCGAAATCGCTATCTTCGCCATAACCTCCATCATAATTAATATCATTTCCGACTAATTTAGTAACATAATCTCTTCTAACACAAGAATTTGCATTACTAAATGAATTGGTTGCTCCTACTTTCCATCTTTTTTTTCCTAATTTTTCAATCTTAACTTCTAAATCATTTAAATTTTGATTTTGATTATCGGCTTGAATGTCTAATCCGTTACAAGCAACAGCATCATAGGTTTGCAATAACCGAATGTGATTTTCAACAAAATTATTTGGCAATCGCACATCGTCATCACCAAAAATAATATAATCGCCTGAACACAAATCGATTGCTTCATTACGAGCGCGGCAACTTCCTTTGGTTTCTTGCCATTTAAAAATTACTTTGAAAGGATAATTATTTGAGTTATATAATGACTCATTTCGTTTATCAATTGGCGTTGCATCAACCACAATTACTTCCGAAACCAAATACGATTGATTGACCAAATCATTGAGTAATGTTAAAGTAAAATCTTGTCGCAACATAGTTGGAATGATGTAACTAACGGAAGGTTTACCAACAATTTCCTGAAGAACACGTGGTGGAAATAATTTGTTTTCTGATTTTAATTTAAATTTTTTTCTAGCTTTTAAAAATGCAAACCAATGATTGGGTTTTAGTCCATTTCTAAAAAGCATATAACATGCATGACTTATTTTAAAGTTTTTTACAAAAAAACCATATTTGTCAATTAATGGAATTTTAAAATTTTCAGTTTCATTAGCAAACAAATTTTTCACATACAATGGAATAATTCCTTTGTAACACAATCCGATATAACCATAATCTAAAGCCATCATTTGATTACTTTCGTAATCGGTTTCAAATGTTCCAATGGTTTCCCAAACTGATTTTCTTACGGCAAAAAGATTCGGATTTATACGCCAATTCACACAAGATTTGAGGTTTTCAAAATCGTTTATATACCAAAAAGTGGGTGTTTGATAAATAATTTCGGAGAAGGCATTTTTATAACCTTGATCTAGCGAAGAATGCCAAATATCACCATAACCAAGTGACGCTTCTTCTACTATTTCAAGATTTGGTTGTCCGCAATAAAGGATTATTTCGCCTTTAGAATTGATATATTCGTTAAACTGCCAATTCATTCTTAATTATTTAGAAATTTTTGGTAAAAATCGACCGATTGTTGTGCCACAATTTCTATACTAAATTTAGTAGTTATTTTTTTTCTAGCATTACTTCCTATTTGAGACTGCAAATTTTTATCATTTAATAATTCCAGAATTCGATTAGAAAATTCGTTATGATTTTTAGGATCAACCAAATAACCATCAATTTCATTATCGACAATATCTGTTGCCCAACCAATATTAAAAGCTACAATTGGTTTTTGCATTGCCATAGCTTCCAGCCAAGAAACTGGTAAAGCTTCTGCAAAAGTAGGAAAAACACAAAGTGTAGCGTTTTGAATTATGCTTTTAATTTCAGAATAAGAAACTGTTCCAAAATAAGTAACGTTTTGAATTGCATTTTTATCAAATAAAGGTTGCATTAATTGCCAAGTAGAACCACTATTAGTTGCAATATCTGAAGCATCTTTTCCAACTAAAATCAATTTAGCAGTAGGTCTATTTTTAATAACTTCATTAAAAATTAATGGCAATTCTAAAAGTCCTTTTTTACGAATTAAAGTTCCAAAATATAAAATTGCATCTGAGTTTTTTGGTTCGGAAATAGCTTCAAATTGATTGGTATCGATTGCATTTGGAATAATTGCTATTTCCTTATTTAGATGAAATAATTCTTTAGTGACTTTCGCTGTAAAATTGCTAACCGATATTATTCCGTTTGCTTGATGCAACGCACGATTTTCTAAAAATTTATTACTCCATTTTACAGGTCTATTCTCCAAATGGCAAAAATAAGTGTCACTTCCGTGTAGTCTAACTATTACAGGACAATTTGGTTTTATAAATGCTGTAAAACCTGTCCAATCATGAGTTTCTATTAGATCGATTTTATTTTCTTGAACTAATGTATTGATTAATTTTTCTACTTTTTTTTGAGTTAAGAGTAACGATAATCCTTTGACTTTTATGTTTTTTATGCAGTAAAAAGTGATTCCGTTCTCCTGAAAAATTTCATCTTTTGGTTGACCATAAATAATAATACTAACCTCGTGTTCAAGAAGTAATAACCCTTTTGCTAAGTTCAAAATACTGGTTCCAATTCCGCCAGAAGAACCTGTTTTTGGATGAGGATATTCAATAGTTAGAAATCCGATTTTCATAATCTCTTTTTTATCCAAAGGCAAGAAATATTTCTTCCATTAATTTGGTTTTGCATAATAAACGTTTCTTCTTTGGCTTTATAGTTTTCGGGCAAATCGCTTTTTAAAACGCCATAAAACCCATACGATCTAAATTTTATAAGTTCAAAATTACTTAAATTATTCCTCAAAAATTGTAATGAAATGCCTTTATTATTGTCGTTTTTGGTTTCAACATGTTTGGAGACCATTTTCAATTGAGAATTCATTATTGATTATTTTTTTTAAACTATTTTCTAGTTGATTTATTTGACTCTTGATTTAAAAGCTTTTTTCATGATAAAAGTTTAAAATGATTTTCGACCATTTTATGCAACGAAAATTGATTAACAATTGCTGTTCTTGTATTTTTTTTTATACCAATTTCACCTGAATACAATTTTACAATAATATCACTCAAAGCCTTTGTATTTTTTGGCGAAAAAATAAAACCATTTTCATTGTTGGTTAATGCTTCTTCATTTCCACCAACATTAGTTGTAATTACTGGAACATTGGCCGCCAAACTTTCTAATATTGACAAGCTAAAACATTCCATATAAGTAGGTTGTAGCATATAGTCGTATTGACAAAATATGTCTTTTAAATTGGATTTACTTCCTTTAAAATGAAAATTATTTTCTAAATGAGCCACTTTTATTTTGTTTAATAGAACTGATTTATGAGGTCCGTCACCATAAATAGCAATTTCAATTTTATTTTTAATTTCTTGTGGGAGAAGGTTTACAGCTTCAATTAAATCTTGTATTCCTTTGGATTTTCTTAGATGAGAAGCTACTAAAAAAGTAGGATTTTGTGTGTTTCGTTCCTTTCGTTCTTTAATATCATCGACTAAAACGCCATTGTAAATGGTTATTGTTTTGTTTTTTAGTTGTGCTCCAAAATCGTTACAAATTTGGTTAACAGTATAATTTGAAACTCCAACAAATAGATTGATGTATTTAGAATATAACAACCCTTTTATTCGTTTTTCGATTCGTTTTTTAATTGGATAGCCGTTTAATGGACGTGGATTATGATCTACAGCTATTATTTTTGCATTTCCGTTGTTTTTAATTTCTTTAAAAATTGGAGTGCAAAGCTCGACAAAATGAGTTATGACATGCGAATAGTCATGATTTTTATAATTTTTGGCAAAAAAAAGTTCGGTTTCTTGATAACTACAATCGCATATTGATAGTTTTTTATAATCACCATGAGTAGCACTATTTGGAAAAAACCAATCGACTTGAATGTTGTTTTGTTTGCATTTAGAGTCAAATAACCAGAAAAAATAATCCATTCCTCCTACTCTTTCAGGTAAAAGTTGGTAGTTACACAAAACGGCTATTTTATTATTTACGCCCATTTTAATAAGGTTTCGGAAATTCTTTTTCCAGTATTTTCTAATGGTTTACTGACTTGTAATTTGGATAAGTTTTTTCTGTTTTCTTCATCCAATAATGGATTTAATAAATATTCCTTTATTCCATCAATTAATTCGGTTTCATTTTTTACAATTTTAGTCGCTTTACTATTTACAATAGTAACAATATGTTCGTACTTTAAAAACCGCTGATCATCATATAATTTGTTAGTTGCATTACCAAAAACGGTATTAATTACAGGTTTATTAAATTGAATAAAATCCAAACTCATTGTAGAAAGCATGTTGATATTTACATCTGAAAATTCCAAAAGCGCCCGTAAATCGATTACATCTTCTACAGACGGAGTGCGTTGCGACCATTCTTCTTGATGATTTTCTCTAGATAATGTCCATTTTGGATAATTCCATTTTATAAATGGAAATTGTGACACTAAAGTTGCAAAACGAATTGGATCTTCCGCAGGTGAAGTTCTGACGATAAAATTTACATTTTCAATTTTATTTTTTATAATTGCGTTTGCAATGGTTTCAATATACAATTCGTCATTTCTACTGGTTGATTTATCACCACAACTGAAACAAATTGTCTTTTTGCTGGTGTCTAAATCAAATTTGGAATAGAATACATCTTTGGTTGTTTTATATCTATCTAAAACATAAGGTTCAAATTGTGGTGTTCCAACAACTGAAATTTCATTAGATTTAACTTTAGAATAAAATTGCAATAATTCATTTTTCATTAAATCACTCCAAACCAAATAATAATCAAAATTGGCAGCCATTCTTCCTTTGGATGCTAAATTATCCCAACTAAAAATAAAGCAGGCAGTTTTTAAATTAATCTTTTCCGCTTCGTACACTAAAGTTGCAATATAAGGTGGTCGTTGATGTGTAAAAAATAATAAATCAAAATTTTCAGCTTTTAATAAATCACCATATTGTTTTGTTATTGGATTGTTTTTAAAAGTAAATTGTTGCCAAGAATTAATTTGTTGAATGTTCTTTTCAGAATTAAAAAAAGTAGTTATTTTAAATATAAATCGTGTGGCGAAACCTCTTGCATTATTAGATTTTGAATTATTTACATTTAGATTATCTTGAATTCCGAAATTATTTTTTTGATGTAATTTTAAATGAGCAACATCTTTTAATTTTCTGAAAAACCAGGTTTTAAAATTTTCTTGAAAAGCTTCTAATTCAATAACTCTTGAAGAAGTTGTATTGTAAATTGACTTTGGTAAAAAGGAAAGAATAACTACTTCATCAAATGATTTTTCGGCTTCTTGTAAAAAATCACTTAAAATAAAATTTCGATAACCAACACCATCAGTTATAACAATTCCTAATTTTTTCATTTATTTTATTACTATTAAAGGACATTTTAGTCAAGTAAAATTATTTTTTGAAATTAAACTAATCACATAAAAAACAAAAACATTCTATAAATTCCGTAAATTGAAATTAAAATTGTTGCTAAATAATTCAACATAATAAATTTTGAGTTGATACTTCTATTCCGTTCTAAATCACTAAAATAAATCATTGCCATAATAAACGGAGCAATTAACCACCGCGATTCGACATATGAAATTATAATGAAAGCGAAAATAGAAATCATACTAAAATTAACAAACGGAAGGTATAAATTATAACTAATTTTTTTTCTGAAAATTTGATATAATAAAAAACATAAAATAATTGGCATAATTAAAGCCATTTGACGGATTGTTCCTTTAAAAACATCTAAAAAGTCTTTAAAAAATTCGGTGATGGTTAATTTATAATCGAAAAGGATTCCGTCTAAAGTTGATATTGGTAATGAATTTTGTCCGTTTTTTGCTAAATACAAATCGGTTTCTTCCCAAGAAGGATGCTGGTAATTATCGAGTTTTCCTTCATTTACTAGCAATTGTCCAAGATATTGTCGTTGTCCCCAAGTTGATTTTACTTCAGTTGGAGGCATTTTATAATCGTAGGAAAGACTATGATTTTTTTGAATAGAAGGCATATTCATTAAAATAAAAAAACCAAATAGTACTAAAGGAATAAATGGTTTTTTAAATAATAAAATTCCTTTTTTATGTACTAAATAAAGTGAAAATAAAAAAACTGGAGCGTAAACATAAAACAGTTCTCTTGTAAAAAAAACTACTATTAAAGAACACCATAGTAGTGTAATTTTACTGTTGTGTTTGTCTTCGAGAGCTTTATAAACTTCGTTAAAAAATAATACGGAAAACACTACAAATATCA
Organism: Flavobacteriales bacterium; assembly: GCA_031408335.1. GTDB lineage: Bacteria > Bacteroidota > Bacteroidia > Flavobacteriales > Flavobacteriaceae > Flavobacterium. The sequence goes on from JANNWH010000024.1 coordinate 61,935, forward strand.
CATCATTAGTTCCGGAGGTAAACCATCCGGTTGAACTGTAAAAAAGAAAATAGAAATAAAACATTTTGTTTTTTATTTCTCCCCATTTTAAAAAATACACAATAAGCAATAAGAACAATAGGATATTTACCAATCGCAGTGCCACAAAATTAGGCATAAAAAAGGAAAATGGATACGCTAACAACATTAGTGGAATAGACACTTTTGTAGCAATAGCATCAATCCATCCTTGCGATTTAATCATTTCCAAATCGTTCACAAAAAGTGATTCATCACCAGAACTTCCTGGTCTTGTAATCAAGAAAAAAAAACCAATTATAAAAGAAATAATGATTAAAAACTTAAATAGAAAAAGTAAGCTGATTTTTAATTTATTATTCATTTTAGTATTTTGTTGTTTGGTGTAATAACCTGATTTGTTTAAGTATTTAAAAGGTTCTCGATACATTTTTTGTTCCGCTTCACTTCGATTTTTTCTATTGAATAGTATCTAAAAGCGCCACAAAAAACACTCGAACTGACGTTTTCACTACTTATAACCTACGAGCTATTTTAATTTAAATCTATTGGAATTCATTATTCAAAATTAATATTTTCAAACTGTTTTTGATGGTTAATTTTCCAAATATCATTGTTTTCGATGGATTTTAAAAACAAACCGGCACTATTTCCTTTTCCGAAATCATTTTGCGAAGGTTGTACTTTGTGATTATCGATGATTTGCAAGGCTTTTTGAATACTTTTTTTATCATAATCTACATTAATTATATCAGCGTTTACAGCTCTATTTTGTTGACGAGAACCAATGTTTATTATCGGAATTCCGTAATAAGGTGCTTCACGAATTCCGGCACTACTATTTCCTATAATAAACTGTGCATTTTTTAGTAATGTCAAAAAATATTCAAATCGCAACGATGGAAAAACTCTAAATCTTGCATTTTCTTTTAACTTTTGAAAAGCTGTAATAATATATTGACTTCCTAAATCGTTATTGGGATAAATAACAATGTAATTATGATTGTCAGATAGCAAACTTTCAACAAAATCTTCAGTATATTGTTGCATTGCTATAGCTTCGGTTGTTACTGGATGAAACATAACTATAGCAAACTTTGCAAATGGTATTTGATAATATTGTTTAACTGTTTCTAAAGAAGGTAATTCATCAGAAAACATACTATCAATATCGGGCGAACCAATAGTGTAGACAGACGACTTTATTTCTCCCATTTGTAATAACCGTTTTGCAGCTTCATTATTAGAAACAAAATGAATATGACTGAGTTTGGTAACGCTATGACGAATTAGTTCATCGACAGTTCCAGACAATTCGCCACCTTCAATATGTGCTACTAAAATATTATTTAACGAACCAACAATTGCACCAGCTAGGGTTTCTACACGATCGCCATGAATGACAATTAAATCGGGATTTACTTTTTTACAATAATTGGATAAACCTTCTATGGTTTTTGCCAAAGTTAAATCCATTGTAGTTTCGTGAGTTTGGTTCTCGAAAGTATGCACATTTTTAAAATTACATCTTTCAATTTCTATGAGTGTAAATCCGTATTGGTGCTGCAAATGCATTCCAGTAACAAAAACAAATACTTCAAAATCTTGATGAACATCTAGAATTGAAATAAGTGATTTTACTTTCCCGAAATCGGCACGAGTTCCGGTTAGAAATAGGATTTTTTTAGTCATTATTATTTAACAATATAGGAAATAGCATGAGAAAAAGGCAACTTTTTTATTTCGGCTTTGTTTTTAAAAAAGTCGTCAACTGCCTTGTTTGTTCCTGCAAAAGCGCCATAATCGTCAAAAATAATGATTCCACCTTTGGTTACTTTGTCGTATAATTTTTCGAGAATATGTTTGGAAGGTTCGTACAAATCGACATCTATATGTAGCAATGATATTTTTAAATGCGGATTTTTTTCAAGGTAATCATCTAAAGTAACTAAAATATCACCTTTAATAATATCGACATTTCTATTTAATCCTTGTTGGTCTAAAAGTTCATTAATCTCTTCAAACGATATACTTTTTCCTCCATTAGTTTCGGCAACAAACGCATCTCTTTTTTCTTTATCTTCATTGAAACGAGCTTCTGGAAAATCGCCAAAAATATCAAATCCAATTACTTTTCTGCTATTGGTTTGTTCGAGTAAATCGCGAAACTTAATCCATCTGAAAAAAGAATTTCCTTTAAAAATTCCGAATTCAACTATTTCACCTCTAACAGTTGACGTTTGTTTAAAAAACTCTAAATGTGTAATGAACTTGCTAAATCTGGAAGGATCGGCAGTTGCATAAAATCCGTTTTCATACTCAAATTTTTTATTTAAATCGTATAATTTATCCATTATTCAAAATCTTCAAAAGTTAATTGTTCATCATTTTTAATATCACGTGTAGCCTTTTTTCCGAGTAAGCTTTCAAAATGTTCTGCTAAAATTTTTCCAGTTCCAGGACGCTTTACCCAAATATTTTGTTGAGTTAATTTTTCGCCTTTTTTAATATCCAAAATAGAACAAACTGTTGCAAAAGCGAAATCGATAGTTACTTGTTCTTCTTTGGCAGGTTGTTTAGTTCCGCCTCGCATTTGCCAAATTTCATTAGAGCTAACAATTAACTCAGCACACGCTTTTTCGTCCATACTACAAATAATATCTGGACCAATTCGTTGCATGTTATCGGTAAAATGACGTTCTAAAATACTCGCACCTAAAGCAGCAGCACCCAAACAAGCGTTGTTGTTTAACGTATGATCTGACAAACCAAAAACCTTATCCGGAAAAGCATTATGCATTTGTGTCATCGCACCAAAACGAACTAAATGTATTGGAGTTGGATACAAATTTGTAGTATGCAAAAGCGCCACAGGAATTTTATGTTTGTCGAAAATGGCGACAGCTTTTTGAACACTTTCAATAGTATTCATTCCCGTGCTTAAAATTACAGGTTTACCAAAACTACAAATATGTTCTAAAAGCGGATAATTATTGCATTCGCCAGATCCTATTTTGTAAGCTGGAATATCAAATTTTTTCAATCGATTGGCGGCTGCACGAGAAAATGGTGTTGAAATAAAAATCATTCCTTTGCCTTCGACGTAGTTCTTTAGTTCGAGTTCTTCTTCTTCATTTAAAGAGCATCGTTGCATGATTTCATAAATAGAAACCGTTGCGTTTCCTGGAATTACTTTTTTAGCAGCGCCGCTCATTTCATCTTCTACAATATGCGTTTGATGTTTTACAACTTCAACACCAGCGCGTTGTGCAGCATCGACCATTTCTTTCGCGATTTGTAGCGAACCTTCGTGATTAATGCCAATTTCGGCTATCACTAATGGTGGAAAATCGAGTCCAATTTTTCTTCCAGCTATTTCGATGTATGGATTCATATTGTGTTAAAATTCTAATTTTAAAAAATTTCCTAAACCAATAACGGTTACGTTTTCGGCTATTTGATACGTATCGTTTGTTGGTGCAATAATATATATATTATTTGGTTTTATAACTTCTAAACTTCTATAAAATCCTTTTGTGACTTTTGGTGCGTCTGATGCTTTACATTCGATGGCAATTACTTTATTTCCTTTTTTCAAAATTAAATCGATTTCATCACCTGTAGCAGTTCTGTAAAAATAATAATCCCAAGTTGGCATGTTGACAATTATATTTTCGATGACAATTCCTTCCCAAGAAGAACCAAAAACTGGGTTTCCGAGCAGCGAATTGAAATTAGTAATCGACAATAAATGATGTAAAATACCTGAATCACGAATGAATACTTTAGGCGATTTTACCAATCTTTTTTTAACATTAACATCATAAGGCTGAATGGTTCTAACAATAAATGTTTGTTCTAATAAATCAATATATCGTTTTATTGTTGGATGCGTCAAACCTAAAGATTCACCAAGTTTGGATAAATTTAATAACTGACCTTGGTTGTGCGCACACATTGTTAGCAAACGTTTTAATTGCAAAGCCGGAATATTAAAACCAAGTTGTGGAATATCGCGTTCTATATAAGTTCTGATGTAGTTTTCCAGCCAAATAATACTATTTTCATCACTTTCGGACAAATAACTATTAGGAAAACCACCACGAAACCAAAACTTTTGCAGCGTAAAACTTTCGAGATAATCCAATTCGTTAATTAAAAAAGGGGAAAGATGTAACATTCCGATTCTTCCTGCTAACGACTCCGAAGTTTGTTGAATTAATTCTTGTGATGCTGAACCAAGCAAAATAAATTTTCCGTTAACTCGATTAGTATCGATAACGCTTCTCAATACCGAAAAAAGCTTGGGAACTAACTGAATTTCGTCTAAACAAATTATTTTATTTTTATTAGATTCAAAAAAAAGTTCAGGATCGGAAAACTTATTCAAATCGGATTCTTTTTGCATATCCAAATAAATTATGCCGTCAAAATTACGCTCTAAACTTTTTACCAATGTTGACTTTCCACATTGTCTTGGTCCTAAAACAGCAATTGCAGGAAAAATTTTTAGGTACTTTTTTATTTGACCTAATAAACTTCGCTCAATAAAATCGTTCATATTGTAAATTACATTTTCAATTTGCAACAAAAGTACATAAAATAAGTGTTATAAATATGATATTAATCGATAAATTACCACTAATTAGACAAATTTAATAAAAAAAAGATAAATTATTTTTATATAAGTATTTGTAAAACAATTGTTTATAGTGATTAATGTTTAAAACCGTGCAAATTGAAAATAATATTTTCAATTTGCACGGTTTGTTATGTTTTAAGAAAACTGTTTAGCATAAAATTGGCATAATCAAAATCGTCTTGTGTATCAATATCAATAGTAGCAAAAATATGATTTACTATAAAAGGAAATGCATTTTCGGATATTATTTTGTTATTAAAAATTGATTTTGCTTTGGTTATGTAAAGCAATCCATTTTCATAATAAAGAGGTTCTAAATCTTGACTTCGTTGACCAATTTCATAATTAAAAGGAACATACTTATCATTTTGAATTTTACCAAATTTATGCTTATTGTGAGTCACTGTAAACAAACTATCTGTTTCAGATGCTTCAAACTTTTGATAACATTCTTTCAATAAATTAGTTGGTCGCAGAGGATTTGTAGGTTGCAAAAGAATGACATTTTCAACTTCGTTTTTTATTGTTTCTAAAACGTGTTGTAGTGCTGTAATTGTAGGTTCAAAATCGGTCGATAAATTTTCAGGTCTGTCGATTACTTTGGCTCCGTATTGCAATGCAATTTCTTTAATCAAAGCATCATTTGTAGAAACATATATTGCATCAATTATTTCGGCATTCGCTTTTGCATACAGAATGCTGTGAGCTACTAAAGGAATTCCGTTTAACAGCAACGTATTTTTATTTGGCAATCTTTTTGAGCCGCCACGAGCTGGAATAATTGCAATGGTTTTCATTATTTATTTTACTTTTCGAGCTACAATTCCGTAACTCATTCCTTTAGTTTTTGGGTTTCTGTATTCTAAAACAGCTTCTAATTTTCTTTTTATAAAATCTTTTAGGCTTGAATTTCTATCCATTTGATAGGAAACGTCAACAATACTGTATTCTAAAATTTCAAAACCACATTCTTCTAAAAAAAACTTAACTATGTGTTCCCACGGAGTAAAAACATGATGTTCAACTAAATGTTTTTCTTGAAAAGCATATAATCTTCCTTTTAATAAAAGATGAATTGCATTTTTACTGGAACTTGGATTAGGAGTTGTTAAAATTAAAACGCCACCTAACTCGATATGGTTTGCTATATTTTGCAGACATAATAACGGATTTGCAAGATGCTCTAAAACTTCTAAAAACAACACTGTTCCTGCATTTTTTGCTTTAGTTGGACACTGATTATTCAAATCCCAAATAATAGATTGATCTATTTTTCGAACATAATCAAATGGTTGCCAAGTTGCTCCAATTGATTCAATTTTATTTTGCATATGACCATAACCTGCTCCAATATCGCTGATAATCGAATTTGGAGATGTCTTAAAATAGTTATCTAACATTTCGTTAGAAAAAACAGCTCTATCTTTATATATTTTAATTTCAGTCTTCATTTGGTGTCCAATATATTTTTGATTCTTCTAATTTTTGGTAATCATTATACTCTTCAATAGACAATCTATTCGATTGCATACTAAGTTTTGGAAGATTTAAAAGTAAATCAAAAATTGCTTTTATCATAGCAAATGTAGCTTTAAAATTACCTTTAAAAGTTTTATTCTTAATTTGCATATAAATTGAATAGCTAATTTTTTTTGGTATAACTTTTAATGGGAAAAATAAAAAATACAAATACCAACCCGAACGCAAACTTCTTCTTTGGCGTTGAATATAGTCGCTTTGCAATTTTCTAGACTGCACTTTTACTCGATGATGCACTAAAACAGATGGTAAATAATGTATTTGTATTTTCTTTTTAAACAATTGATAACTTGCATATTCTTCTTCACCATAAAAAACAAACCATTCTGGATAATTCGGAATTACTTTCCAAGAATCCATTCGCCAAGCATGTCCGCAACCAACAAAACCTTTCACTTGAGATGTCTTTTGATTTGTTTGGATTGTATTTGGTTTTTCATCTGACCAAAATATTCGAAAGGCAATTACACCACAATCATGGTTATTAATAAAATAATTTTTAATTTTTTCTAATGGATTATCTGATAAAAAATTGGAATCATCATCTAAAGAAATGGCATATTTTGCTTGAGTTGTATTGAGCATAAAATTTCTACAATACATATACCCTTTAGAAATTTCGTTTCTATATAAAAGTACAGAAGGAAACTTTTCTTTAATCAAATCGGATGTGCCATCAGAAGATCCATCGTCAAAAACTACAATCTCAACCTTATCACTATTGATTGTATTGATACTATTTAAAGTAAAAAACAGTTCGTTTTTTCTGTTTTTAGTTGTTATTAGAATAGAAAAAGTTTGATTTTTACTCATTACAATTTAAATAGAATCGATTACCTTTTTCAACTGTTTTGGAGAACAATAATCAATCAGATCCTGACGATTCAATTGCAAACTAGCAGCATCAATTTGCCAAATAATATAGAGTTTTTCAATTAATGATGCTATTTTTTTAACAGCATCAACTTCAGTCCAAAACTCATAATCATTTCCTAACAACCGTCTGGTTTCACTATAATATGGAGCTAATAACAAAAGTATTTTATTGGCTTCTACGCAATGCGGAAATTTACCAGGCAAAAAAGGACTAATTTCTGCTTTGGATTCTAATATTATATTTACCGAAACATGTTGTTGTAGTTTATAAATGATTTCAAATTGTATGTAGTCGTTTATAATTACAATTTGAGAAAGTGAATTTTTATAACTTTCCAACAAATCAGTATGAAAAGTTGCTGGACCAAGAAGCAAAAGTTTTGAATCTTTTTTTGCTGAAGGATTGTTTTCAAGAAAAAGTTTGTATCCTTCAATTAAGCCAAAAGGAGATCTTTGTTTCATTAGATTTCCTGCGTGCAATAAATTAAATTTTGATTCTTCAAAAAAATCTGGCAAGGCAACATCTTGAATGTTTTGATTGGTATTTTGATGTGGAATTACGATTCCGGTTTTTAAGAAATTTGGAAAATAACTTCCCATCCATTCTAATAATAACTGACTCGGAAAAGAGGAATAGTTAGCTTTTTCTGAAAGTTCTAAGAAAAATTTTTCTTTAATTGCATAACCTGGTTCAACCCAATTGTATGGTCGTGGATTAAAGTGAAAAGGATATGGATCATGAATATTAGCCATCCATTTTTTATGCAATTTTGGAAACTTTAAAATTGCATAGTGCGGTCTGAAACTCATTCCTTTGCTTAGAGTTATCACTAAATCTGGCTTTAAATTTACAATTTCTGGAAGTATTCGTTTAATTGAATTAACATCATTGAAAAAGGTAAAAGAAAATCCAAAAATGTTCTCTAAAAAAACATGCATTTTAATCTTTAGTTTTTTAGTAACTAATGTTTGAAATCGGCTCAAAAAAAACAAAAAACTTCCTCTTAATTCTTTGATAGAACGGCAATCAATTCCATCTAAAAAAACCTCTTTTTTGGTAAAATGATATACAATAACATCAAAATTGCACTGTTTTAAATTATATATTAAAGCAACATTTGCCTTTGAGGCACTGCTATCATTAATATCAATAGATTCAGAAATTATTACAATTTTCATAAGTTAATTTTTGATAAAAAAGCAACAATTTTTTTTGATGAATCACCATCTCCATATGGATTTTTATGTTTTGAATTGAATGTAGTATTCAAAAAATAATTCGCTTTTTCAATAATTAATTCTTTATTTGTTCCAACTAATGTTGAAAAACCTTTTTCTATTCCTTCTGGTCGTTCTGATACATTTCGAGTAACCAAAATTGGCTTATTAAAAGTTGGAGCTTCTTCTTGAATTCCACCTGAATCAGATATAATAAGTGTTGACTTCTTCATTAACCACACTAAAACTGGATATTCGACAGGTTCTAACAGATGAATTGAATCAATTTTAGATAACATTTTATAAACTGGTTCTTGTACATTTGGATTTAAATGAACTGGAAATACAATTTGAACTTCTTTGTTTTTTGCAATTTCAATCAAAGCTTCACAAATATTTGAAAAACCATCTCCAAAACTTTCTCTACGATGGCTTGTAACCAAAACAATTTTTTTATTTAAAAGTAATTTTAATTCTTCTATTTTTTTATTTTCAAAACCATTATCTAGTTTTTTTTCTGTCCACAATAAAGCATCAATAATTGTATTTCCAGTAACTTGAATAGTGTTTAAAGGAACACCTTCTTTTATTAGATTTTGTTGTGCTAAAAGCGTTGGAGCAAAATGGAAATCGGCTATTCTTCCTGTTATTTGTCTGTTTATTTCTTCTGGAAAAGGATTTTTTTTATTGTAAGTTCGCAATCCGGCTTCGACATGACCGACTTCAATATTTTTATGAAAAGCGGCTAAAGCAACCATTGAAGAAGTTGTTGTATCGCCGTGCACTAGAACTAAATCTGGGTTTTCTTTCTCTAACACTATATCAATCTCCGATAATATTAATGCACTTATACTATTTAGACTTTGATTGGGTTTCATTAAATTTAAATCATAATCAGGAACGATTTCGAAAAAATGAAGCACTTGATCCAACATTTCGCGGTGTTGAGCTGTAACACAAACCTTTACTTCAAAATTACTTTTTTGAAGTTCGTGATATAATGGTGCCATTTTAATAGCCTCAGGTCGTGTACCAAAACAAAGTAAAATTTTTTTATACTTTTTCATTTAAATTTAAAATAATACTGCTTAAATTATAAAATATTTTTTTATAAGCTTTTTGAATTGGATAAACTTACTTATAATTTTTGAATGTTGGTAAGGAAGTAATTTTTTAAAAAGTTCAAAATCTGTTTTTAAGTGAGGTAATAATTCTAATTCTATTTGACGGTGTTCTTTTCCCCAATCGCCATTTTGAGAAATTCCATTTAATTCAAAAATTGCAATCGGAATAGTATAACTTATTGAAGTTGTAGTAGGATTTAAGAAACAACGAATCCAAAATTCATAATCTGAGGCGATTTTATAATTTTCGTTATAAAACCCTAATTCTTCAAATAAACTACTTTTAATGAATGTACTTTGGTGTTTAAATCCGTATTGATATACATAAAATAAAGTTGGTTTTTGGGTGTGCGTTCTTCTTCCAACAATTTTAGTATCTTTTTCTAAAAAGCAATCGAAAGCTACAATATCATGATTTAGTTTTTCGGCGCATGTTTTTAAAATATTGGAATCATTTATAAAAACATCACCGCTATTCATAAACAATAAATAGTCGCCATTTGCCACTTTTATTCCTTTGTTCATAGCATTATAAATTCCGGTGTCGTTTTCACTTATCCAATAGGAAAATTTATCTTTATATTTTTCAATAATACTTTTACTTCCATCGTTAGAATTACCATCAATAACAACAAATTGATAATCCGTAAAATTCTGATTTACAACAGACAAGATGGTTTTTTCTAGTCCAATTGCATCATTATAATTGATGGTTATGATTGTTATTTTACACATATTATTACTAATTTTTTAACTATTAGTATTTATTGAGTTTTTCCTTTGTTTATTCTGGTATTTGTATAAGGCAACATTAGCTGTGGTAAAATACCAAGCCCGAAATACAGATAAAAACAAACCTACAAAACCATCTTTAAACCCTCTTGCATAAACAAAACTATTGATAAATTGGTTATAAGGTATTTTTAAAATTTGCAAAATTGTTGTTCTTTGACCCGAATTGTATCTCGATTTTCCTTCATTTTTTAAATAACGCAGGTGTTTTTCGAAAATTTGTTTGTAGCCTTGCATCCAATAGTGTTTGACATAATTTTCTCCGTTAAAATCAATATTGTAGCTTTGAAAGCCTTCTTTTAAAAAACGACCATTATGTACGTTGGACGTAAATATATACCTTTCTTTATGAATTAAATAAGTTCTAGATTTAACTCCGCCCCATGATGTGCCTTTTAGTTTGTGGTTTTTAAAATAATAAATTATTGGAACATTAACAACACCAATAGTATTAGAATTATTTAGAGTTAAAAAATAATTTTGCAATTCGTTGGCAAGTTCAGTAGCAGTTACTTCATCAGGGTCTGTAATTAATACCCAATTATTTTTTGCAATTTTAATATATTTCTCATGAATCATTTCAATTACTGGAAGTGGAGCAATAGTTACTATTTTGGCATTATATTTTTGAGCAATTTCTATTGTTTTATCGGTACTTTCAAGATTGATAACAATAATTTCATCACAAAAAAGGACACTTTTTATACAATTCTCTAACAAATGACCTTCATTTTTAGAGACAATAAAAGCAGAAATTGGTAGCGTATGCATGGTATTATTTAGACATTTTTTTTATTAATCCAGAGTCAAATATTTTAAAATCCATTTCATTTAAAATTAAATTACTAGGATATTTTTTTAGTTTATTTTTATATTGAGAAACTAGCATTGCTATACATTTTTTTATATTTCCGCTTAAAAAATTTTGACTGTAGAAATCGTGTAAATCTTTTCCATTTTTTAAATAATTGTGTTTTTTAAAATTATTGTCATGAAACAAACTATTTCTTAGTTTTGGTTGGATGCCATATTTATTTTCAATAAAATTTCTAACTTCATCCAAACCTTCATTAGTAACTCCACCAATGTAATTGCTATAAGTATCGTTTGAAATATTTGTCAAACTATCGAAATTATGACCCAAATTATCGACTATTATTTCATTGAATTGCATACTATAGCCACGATAATAAGACAAAATTAGAAAACTATTTATTTCACATGAATACCACCAACTTAATTTATCGAATTTAGTTTCTAAAGGCATTACAATTGATTCTTCAATTACTTTGTAATGATAGGCTTGCACTTGTTGATCAACAGCAAATGGATGTTGAATTTTTAGATTGTGATTGTATCGATACGTATTTTTAATTATCGTAAGTAAAGGAACGCCAATAGCTGGTTTGTTTTTTAAAAGCTGTTGTTCAAAATCGGAAAATGTACCTTTAATAAATTCTACATCATCATCAATAAAAATATAATATAGGTATTTAGAATCTAATTTTTTTGCATCTTCTAGTTGTTTGTTTCTACCTTCAGCCCAAGTACTATTTGGCAAAAAAATAGTTGAAATTGAATTTAATTCGTTCTCTAAAATTTCAAGATCAAATGTTAAGGCTATTAAATCAGCATTTTCATTTTGCAAATAAGAATACTTTAAGACATTTTCTTTTCTACCTTGTATTAGATATAAAAAATATTTATGATACATTATTAATTTACTTTAATTGCAATTATATTACCGTAAGGATAGCGCATTTTTTTTTTGATTCAGTAAAATATTATAAATTTTATTTTGAACAATGAAAATACTTTATTTTGTTTTCTCGATAAAAAGTTTTCTTGATTTTAAGATTTTATTTGTTCTTTTATGAAAAATAAATTGTATTATAGTAAGAGTCTCTAAAAAAATTAAAATATTGACCCAATTTCTTTCAAGAAACAAGTTTTTTAAAATAGATATGATTTTAAAAAAATTTAATTTGTTTTTTTTATTTATATAATTGATTACTATATTGTACTCTATTAAAACATTTCTCGAAAGAGACATTCCTTTTTTTAGTCTTTCAAAATATTCTTTTGATAAACGGCTAGGTTCTATAAAATGTTTAAAAATAAGGTCTTCGTTGTAATATAGGTCTTTACCAATTATTAAAAACCAACTACAAATTTCAGAATCGCCACCCGAACTTAAATCATTCCCATTTCTATCAGTTAACAAACTAACAAAACCTGAATCAAATATATTTAACAAATCATTTCTCCTAACTACCATACCTGCTCCCCAAACATATCCTCTGTTATTTATTATACTACTTTCGATATTTTGAACTCCTACTGCATAATATTCTTGATAAGTTGAAAACCAATTTGGAAATTCAACCGAACTAATAGCAGTGCTATTACCACCTAAAACACCAACCTTTGGATTTTCATTCATAAAATCAAAAGCAATTTGCAGATAATTTTCTTCCAACCAATTGTCATCATCACAAAAAACTAATAAATCACCATTTGATGATTTGATCCCCTTTTTTCTTGCGTGTGACAAACCTATCTCAATTTCTGAAACAACAGTTAAATTGATTTTTTTATTAAAACTTTTCCAAATTTCGCTTGCTATTTCTGATGTATTATCATTTGAATTATTATCTACTAAAAGCACTTCGAAAATTAAACCATTCTTCTGCTTTTGTTTTGATAAATGTTCTAAAGTTGGACGAATTCTTGAAGCACTATTATAACAACAAATAATAACCGTTAAATTACACTTTGCTTTCATTTTATTCAATAAACTTAATATTGATTCCTATTGTTAGCTCCCCAGATTCTAAAAGTAAGAAATTATTTTCTTTTAAAATATGATTTATGGTATCCCTGATTAGAAATTCATCATGAATTTCTATCGCAATTATCTTTGTTTTTTTTAAAAAAGATAAATCATTCGAATGATCAAAAATAAATCTTTCAGCACCTTCTATATCTATTTTCAATACAGTAATTTCTTCAATCTTATTTTTAATTAAAATTTCATTAATAGTTATGCCATTTACGACTCCATTTTTATTTTCTTTTGTAGCTATTGACCAATCCTTTCCATCTCTAAAATTATTTTCTAGATCAAAAAGCAAGTTTTCTTTTCCACTTAAAGCATTTTGATAAATTTTAATATTTTGAACGTTATCAAGTGATTCTATGTTCATTTTTATTAGTTCAACATTCGACAATGAAGGTTCTATACAATAAATCTCTATATTATTAAATAATCTCGAAAAATAAACTGACACATATCCAACATTAGCACCTGCGTCAATAAACACCATTTTGTTGGTATTAATCTTTACATTTTGCTGTAAAATTGAAGCTACAATCTTGTATTCCTCAAAATTAAAAATCTGTTTAAAAACATTATAATCACTATGATTTTGATTTCGAATAAAAACAATTAAGTTATTTTCAAGTAAAACCGAATAACAATTCTTTATTTCATTTCCAATTTGCTTAATCAGCGGGTTTGATTTCAACTGATTTCTAAAAAGCTCATTTTCTTTTAATTGTAAAGGAATTAAAATTCTATATATTTTTCTTAATTTTTTAAACTTCATTGCAAAATATTAATTTCTTTTTTTTATAAATTTAGCTGGCACACCTCCAACAATTGTATAACTTAAAACATCTTTATTTACTACAGCGCCAGCGGCTACAATTGCTCCTTTACCAATTGTGACACCGTCCAAAATTCTACAACCTGAACCAATCCAAACATCATCTTGAATTATAATTCCTAGCCTTGTTTCTCCTTGATTTTTTATTGGAATATTTACATTATCAAATTTATGATTAGAAGGAATTATCAAACAGTGTCCAGCAATTAAAACATTATTGCCAATTTTCAATCCACCATGACCATATAAGACCGTGTATGGATTTATTGAACAATTTTCACCTATACTAATATCTCCACCATAGGTCATAAATAGCACACCGTACAAAATTTCTGTATTTTTTCCTATTTGTATATTTCCACCGTATTCAGTACTAAATACAACATATGGATACACCTTAACAGTAGGATGTATTACACAATTTTGCTTTTTAACATCTTTGCTTATGAATCTAAAGAAAGATCTAATTTGATTCATTAATTTCATACCAATTGCATTTTATTTTCAAATTTCCTACTTTCCCCCCGTAAAGCTTATAATCATTTACAAGATCAATTATTTGAAAAGGGCAAATATCTTCCAAATATTCATAAATATCATTATCATTAAATGTTGCAACATCTATACTATAAAATCCCTCTAGTAATAACTCTGAAGGAATTTTGCAACACACAAAATTTGTTGTTTCAAATATATCAAAAGTATCTGTGAAAACTTTTACTTTATCACCGTTTAAGAGAGCTAGTCCTACTTTGCATTTGTTATGAATTTTAGATAAATGAATCCCAATTTCAATTTCATTTTCATGCTTAATAAATGCTTCTTCCCCAAATATTTCTACTTTTTTTATTCCGTTTAAAAGGGTTTTATTATTATTAAAAATTTTACTTTTATTTATTTCAATTTCATTTGAAAGATACCTCTTTACACTAGCTTCTGTTCCTCCATCAAAAATTATTTTACCATTTTCTAATAAAATTCCCCTTGTACACAACTGTTTTACTGCCGCCATATTATGACTTACAAACAATACCGTTCTGCCTTCACCTTTGCTAATATCGCCCATTTTGCCTAGACATTTTTTTTGAAATTCGGCGTCGCCAACAGCTAATACTTCATCAACAATTAGAATTTCGCTTTCGAGATGTGCAGCAACAGCAAAAGCCAAACGCACGTACATTCCGGATGAATATCTCTTTACTGGTGTATCTATATAACGTTCAACTCCCGAAAAGTCGATAATCTGGTCTAATTTTCTGGTAATTTCTTTTTTTCGCATTCCGAGTATGGCACCATTTAAAAAGATATTTTCTCTTCCGGATAATTCAGGATGAAAACCCGTACCTACTTCTAATAAACTCGCAATTCGACCTTTGACTTTTATTTCGCCAGTGGTTGGACTAGTTACTCGAGATAATAATTTTAACAACGTACTTTTTCCGGCTCCGTTTTTACCAATAATTCCAACTGCTTCGCCTTGATTTATTTCAAAATTAATATCTTTAAGTGACCAAACGATATCGCTTTCTCCTTTTGTACTTCGGTCATTTGTTTCACCGATTGTTAAAAAAGGATCTTCTTTACCTAAAAGTTTAGTAACAAAAAAACGTTCTAAATCGCGAGAGAAAGTACCTGTTCCTATCTGACCAATTTGGTAAGCCTTTGAAATATTTTCTACTTTAATTACGGGTTCTGCCATTATATTGTATCTACAAAATTTTTCTCTGTTTTATTGAAAATTAGTATTCCAAAAAATAAAACTACTAATGTTACAAGTATTGAATATCCTATGCTCCAAAAAGTAAACTCACCTTTTCCGAGAAAAGCGAAACGAAAAGCTTCTATTATTCCGGTCATTGGATTTAACTCGACTACAGTAGCATATCCTTTTTCTCGAGCATAACTTAAAGGATAAATTACAGTTGTTGCATACATCAATAACTGAACACCAAAAGTTACCAAAAAAGTTAAATCTTTGTATTTGGTTGTAATAGCAGTAATTATTAATCCGATTCCTAATCCTAATAAAGCCATTAAAAGTAATAAAAACGGAAAGAAAACAATTCCATAAGTAATTTCAAAATGAGCACCTTCTACAGGAAAAAAATAAAAATACGCCATCATAAATAGTAATAATAATAATTGTACCCCAAAACGTACAAGATTACTAAATATAATACTTAAAGGCATAATTAATCTGGGAAAATAGACTTTCCCAAAGATATTAGCATTGTCTTTAAAAACGGTACTTGTCTTGGTTAGACAATCCGAAAAATAATTCCAAGATGTAATTCCGGCTAAATAAAAAAGTTGTTGTGGTAAACCGTCTGTACTTATTCCGGCAAGGTTTCCGAAAACAAAAGTAAAAACTATTGTTGTAAAAATTGGTTGAATAAAGAACCAAAGTGGACCCAAAATTGTTTGTTTATAAAAACTTACAAAATCTCTTTTAACAAAAAGCAGTAACAAGTCTCTATACCTCCAAAGATCGTTAAATTTTATGTCAAAAGCTGATGTATGCCCTTTAATTATTAAATCCCAATCATGAGAATCATGCGTTTCTTTCATTAGTATATATTCCGATTATTTATACTTATAATAAAAATAAATTTTATAAACATAGTAATACCATTTAAAGTTAGAATTTAAACGGTATGAGCAAATATAGTAATTTGCCCGTATTATTGATTAGAATTTTATACTTTTGATTTCACTTTATTAATCGGTTATTAACAAATTTAAACTTTGCTCTTTTTAAAAAAAAATAAACCTCTTTTAAAAGATTTAATCCCAAACGATTTTATTGATATTCACTCTCATTTACTTCCAGGAATTGATGATGGTGCAACAACTATTGAGGATACAATTTCTTTAATTACTGAACTTAAATCAATTGGAGTTAAAGAGTTTATTACAACACCGCACATAATAAATTCTGTTTGGAATAATACCAAACAAAGTATTGAGTTAACTTATAAAAATACAATAACTAAATTAGATAGTGAAAATGAAAAAGTAGTTTTAAAAGCTGCTGCAGAATATATGTTTGATAGTTTTTTTTATGATTTATTAAAAAAAGAAGAGCCTTTATTGACTTTAAAAGACAATTATGTTTTAGTAGAAATGTCGTATGTTAATCCGCCATTACAATTATATGATTTTATATTTGAGTTACAAATTGCTGGTTATATTCCAGTTTTAGCTCACCCTGAGAGGTATATTTTTTATCATACAAATTTTAATGAATATTATAAACTTAAAAAAGCAGGTTGTTTATTTCAACTAAATTTACTTTCAACTGTAGGTTATTATGGAAAGGAAGTTGCTATAGTAACACAAAAATTATTAGACAAAGATATGTATGATTTTGTTGGTTCAGATGTACATCATGAAAACCATATTAAAGCATTTAGCAACAAAATAGTATTGAAGAATTATTCAAATTTAATACGTTCAATAGAAAATAATAAATTTTTTAAGACTTAGTTTTATCCTTTTTGAAGTTAGAAAGAATTTTTTCTAACAATGTTTTTTTCTCAACATCGACACCATAACCATAACCGTAGCCGTAACCATAGCCGTAGCCGTAGCCGTAACCATAAGATCTTTGAACTTCAGTATCATTGAGGACTACTGCCATATTTGGTAATTTATTTTCTTTATATAAAGTATCGGCAAATTTCAACATTCGTTTATCTAAGTAATTTGCTCTAACAATATAAACGAAAGCATCTGCATTTTTTGCAATTAAAAGAGTGTCGGTAACTACATTAACTGGAGCTGTATCAACTACGATATAATCAAAATCTTTTTTCAAAGTTTCAAACATATCATTTATTTTAAAATTCATCAATAATTCTACTGGATTTGGTGGAACTACACCTGAAGGTAACACGAAAAAATTATCAAAATCCTTTACTGGAGCAATATAATCATTTATGTTTTCATTCGATTTAGAAAGGAAATTGGTAACACCTTTTGTAGGTACATCGAGGTATTTATCTAATTTTGGATTTCGAATATCCAATCCTATAATTAACACTTTTTTACCAGACAATGCAATTGTTGTTGCCAAATTTACTGCGAAAAATGTTTTTCCTTCTTTAGGTATAGATGAAGTTACAAATATTGTTTTGCATTTATTAGCAGGAACATGAGCTAAAATAAAATCGAGGTTTGTTCGAATCATTCGAATAGCCTCTGCTGAACTAGAACGACTATTTGATTTTATGATTTCTTCGCTATTTTCAGATTTTGGTAAATCTCCTAAATACGGAATAGAAACTTTGGACTCTAAATCGTATCTATTTTTAACTTTAGTGTCTAATAATTGAATTAAAAATATTATTCCAAAAGGAATTATTAGCCCAATTATTAAGGCCATCATGTAAAATATTTTTTTGTCCAGTGAAACAGGTCCAGTTAAATAAGCACTATCAATTATTTTTGCTTTTGGAGAAGTTACGGCGAGCGAAATTTGAGTTTCTTCTCTTTTTTGGAGTAAATACAAAAATAACGATTCTTTAATATTTTGTTGACGGGCAATTGAGTTGTATATTTTATCGTGAGTTGGTACTTTTCCAATTTTTCCTTTAAAATAGCCGCTTTCGCTAATTAAGCTTCTTTTATTGATTTTTAAATCGTTGATTCTCGATATTAAACTTTCGGTAATATTTAATTTTAAACTACCTAATTGTTGATCAATAGATTGAATATTTGGATTTAAATTTGTTGCAGATATCGATAACTTTTTTCTTTTTAAAACTAAATCATTGTACTGGTTAATATAATTACTTGATGATTGAGAAGTATTAACAATATTGGTAGGCAATAAATCGGTTGGTTTATTTCTTTTAACTTCTTGAAGCATCAATTCGCCGACTTTAATTTCAGTTTCAGCTGATAAAACCAACTTGTCATAATCTGATGCATTTTGAAGATTCAATTGCGCATCGGCTTCTAGATTAGTTAATTGATTTCCTTTTTTATAATTTTCGGCTTTCTTTTCAACTCCTTCTAATTCAGTAGTAATCACATCTAATCTTTGATCAATAAATTCATCTGTTTTTTTGGCAATTGCGTTTCTGTCTGTCGTAGCATCAATATTAAATTGATTAACCAATCCGTCTAAATAATCAATTCCTTTTTTATAAACTGGATCATTAATAGCCAAGTTAATAATATTTGTTTTTTCTTGACTAGAAACACTTAATCTACTTGCAAATGCAACTGCCTTTCTTGCTAAAGCTGTTTTTACAATATAAATATCTCCAAAATCTTCATTACTATTATTAAATACTATAAAATCACCTAAAGACGACTGTATTTTTTGTCCAAATGAATATTGTTTTCCGTTTTTCTTTTGTGAATTAAATAAATTAAATTGTTTGTTGTTTTTTTTAGAAATAATAAAAGTGGTATCTCTTTCATAATAATTTACAGCTTTTTTGATAAAAGAAATTTTAACAGGAGTTTCGGAATAAATTTCTCTAAAAACTACTCTTCCTTCACTGAAATAAGAAATATCCAAATCAAGTTCTTTAACTGTATTTTGGGATAATGTTCTTGATTTTATTATTGCAATTTCATTGTCGACATTACTTTTTCCAGAAAAAATATTTAAATCGCTAAATACTGAGAGTTCACTTGTTCCGCCTTTTTTTTCATCTTTAATAAGAATTGATGCATTTACACCATAATCAACAATATAATATCGTAGATAAATAAAAGCGGTTAATAAGCAAATTAGTACACTTAATAAAAACCATTTCCAATATTTTAAATAACCAAAAATGTGGTCTTTAATATTTATTTCGTTCGTGGATTGTTCGCTAACTGGTAAATAGTTTTGCATATTATCTTGTTAATATAAGTGTGGTAGTTAGTAAAATTCCTACGATAGAAACAATAAATGGAATATTAGTTCCAATAGCAGTTGAATCGATTTTAGCTTTTCGAGGCTCAACATAAATTAAGTCGTTTTGATCTAAATAATAAAAAGGAGAATTTACAAAATCGGCTTTCGTAATATCTACTCTGTTGTAGGTTTTTACACCTTGAAAATCTCTTACTAATAAAATATTATCTCTTTTACCATATAACGTTAAATCACCAGACAACGCTAAAGCATCAAATAATGTTAATCTTTGGCTAGTAGTTGAAACTACGCCAGGTTTATTAACTTCACCTGTAACTGTAACTTTAAAATTTATTATCCTAATATTAATAACAGGATCAAGTACATAATCTTTAAGTTTCAATTTTAGTACATCTCTAAATTCATTTATAGAATAACCTGCGACAGAAATTGTACCTAGAATTGGGAATTCAATGTTTCCTAAATTATCAACTAAATAAGATTGTTTTTGACTTGTATATCCACTAGATGATGTGTTTAAATCTTTAGAAGTTTGAGCATCGAGGTTAAATGCGACTACAGCTTCTGCTTCTTGAGAAGAGATATTAATATACAAAATATCATCTCGTTGAATTAATGGTTCGTAATTAGTAGAGCTATTATCTGAATTTTGCATTCCTTGTAAATAGATAATTTCTTTTTTAGGAAGACAAGAAGTAAATACAATAGGAAATATAAAGAGTAAAATAAAAAGCTTTTTCATTAAAGTGATTTTTGACTTTGTTTGCAAATATATTAAAAGTCTTTTAGAAATAAGATTATTTTGTATGTACGTAATAATCAATAATCTCGATATCTAAAGTTTGAAAAACAGAATTCATACTTTTAAATTCGGGAACAATTTTTTTCATAATTGCAACAATTTGGTCGTTATTTCCTGTTTTCGCTACAGCTATTAAGCCGTCTATTTGAGGATTAATAACATCGAATTCATCGCAGATTTCTTCTGCAATAGTAATTTTTTCATGGTGAGTAGAAAGATTTTTGGCAGAATTGTTTAATAATTCTTCGTACAATTTTTCACCTGGACGCAATCCTACTATTTTAATTTTAATTTCTTTATCGGGAGTAAATCCTGCTAATCGAATCATTTTTTTTGCTAAATCAATAATTTTAACTGGTTTTCCCATATCAAAAATATAAATTTCACCACCATTACCCATTGTACTTGCTTCTAAAACCAATTGGCAAGCTTCAAGAATAGTCATAAAATACCTTATGATTTCTGGATGTGTAATAGTAATTGGGCCACCTTCTTGAATTTGTTTTGTAAACAATGGCACAACAGAACCATTGGATCCCAAAACATTTCCAAACCGTGTTGTTATAAATTTTGTATATCTTTCAGATTCAAGCTGTTTGAATTTGTAGTGTTTTGATTGTACATACATTTCAGCAATTCTTTTACTTGCTCCCATTACACTACTAGGATTTACAGCTTTATCTGTAGAAACCATCACAAAACGTTCTACATGATATTTTTGCGACAAATCGGCTACATTTTTTGTACCCATTACATTAGTATAAATTGCCTGTGATGGATTTTCTTCCATCATTGGAACATGTTTATATGCAGCTGCATGGTATACAACGTCGGGTTTAAAGTTTTTAAATATCTCTTCTAGAGTTTCTAAATCTCTAATGTCATTAATTACATTAAAGACTTCGATGTTTTGATTCAGTCCAATAATCTCTAATGACAAAGAGTGAAGAGGAGTTTCGGCTTGATCGAGCAGAATAATTTTTAAAGGTTTAAATGTAAGTACTTGACGAACTATTTCGCTTCCAATTGATCCAGCCGCTCCGGTTACTAAAATTGTTTTATTTTTTAAATTTAAAGAAATAGAATTGGTATCTAAAGTAATTGGTTTGCGTTCTAATAAATCTTGAATTTCAAAAGTCTTAATATTTTTTACGATTTCTTTTTGATCGTCCCAATCAGAGATAACAGGAAGTGTATATACTTTAAAATTAAATTCTATACATTCATCAACAATTGCTAAACGATCATCTTTAGAAAGACTTTTATCAGCAATTATGAGTGCTTCCACTTTCATTGTTCGCATTAAAATTGGAATACTTTTTTTTATTTTTAAAATTGGAAGATTTAGTATTCTTTTCGTAGAATTTTGATTGTTAATGTCGATAAATCCTTTTAATATAAATCGACCAGGAGTTTCAGATTTAAGTGCATTAGCAACAGCAATTGCATTTGCATCTGAACCATAAATAATTGCATTTACTTTCTTTTCGTTGCCAATTCCGTTAACATATTTTTCGAATGCCTGCTTTACAATTATTCTGTAAAAAAACAACAAACTAAAAGACAGTACAGCGTTTATAAATGATCCTGTTGTTAAGTATAACTTTTGCTTGTCGAATATAATAAGTACAAAATTCAACATCAACAATACAATAAAAGTAGAAAACTGTGAAAAAAATAATTTTAAGGCATCAATATAAGATGAATGTCTAATAATTCCTGAATAAGTTCGAAATATCCAAAAGAAAAAAACATTAACAATTATATAAAACACAATACCAAATGAAAGGTATTGGATAGGAATAAAGTTTAATTTTAATCCTCTAAATAATAAATATGTTATTATTCCGGCTACTAAAACAATTGTTAAATCTAGAACTAGAATAAACCATCTTGGCAGATATCCTAAATTTCTAAAATCAAATCCAAAATTAATATCGGAAAGAATTGAAAAAAATGAGTTATGATTGTTAGTAGCTTTTTTCAATTTAATATTTATTAGTAAGTAAAAATAGTAAAAAAAAACTATTCTTAATGCTATGATAAATATTTATATCACATTTTTAATAGCCAAATGAATTCTATTTTTGTCTTCTTCTATTAAATTTGATCCTGATGGTAGACATAAACCATTTTTAAATAATTTTTCTGCAACATCATTTCCGTAATAAGGTGCCGAAGAAAAAACAGGTTGCAAATGCATTGGTTTCCATAATGGACGACTTTCAATGTTTTCGTTTTCAAGAGCAAATCTAATAAATTCGGTTGTTACGCCATTACATTGATCTGGATTTATAAGAATTGACGTTAACCAATGATTGGAAAAATAATCTGGTGAAGGTTCTGAGAAAACAGTTACTCCTTTTTTATCTTTAAATACATTGGAATAAAAATCATGCATTTCTCTTCTTAGTTTTACATGCTTATCTAAAACTTCCATTTGTCCTCTTCCGATTCCAGCACAAATATTACTCATTCTGTAATTGTAGCCAATTTCGCTATGCTGATAATGTGGTCCGTCATCTCTAGCTTGCGTAGCTAAAAATACTGCTTTGCTTTTTTGTTCATTATTTCTAGATACAATAGCTCCGCCTCCAGAAGTGGTTATTATTTTATTTCCGTTGAATGATAAAATAGAAATGGTTCCAAAAGTACCGCATTTTTGACCTTTATAAGTACTCCCTAAAGCTTCAGCGCTGTCTTCTATTATCGGAATTTCATATTTATTTGCAATAGCTATAATTTCATCTACTTTAAATGGCATTCCGTATAAATGAACTGCAATAATGGCTTTTGGTTTTTTACCTTTTAAAATTCTAGCCTTGATTGCGACTTCTAGTGCTATTGGACATATATTCCATGTCTCTAATTCACTATCAACAAAAACTGGAGTAGCACCTTGATACACTATTGGATTTGCAGAAGCTGAAAAAGTCATACTTTGACAAATAACTTCATCACCACTTTCAACTCCCAATAAAATTAACGCCAAGTGAATTGCTGCTGTTCCTGAACTTAAGGCTGCTACAAAAACATCTTGGTTTAAATAATTTTCTAAATCAGATTCTAATCCTGTAACATTTGGACCAAGAGGTGCAACCCAATTCGTATCAAAAGCTTCGTTAACAAATTTTTGCTCATTTCCTCCCATGTGAGGTGAAGATAGCCAAATTTTAGAATTATTCATTTTCATCGTTGTATTTTATTATTTTACCAGGATTTCCTACAACAATTGCATAATCTGGAACATTTTGTATTATTACAGCACCAGCACCAATGGTAGTCCATTTACCAATTTTTATTCCTTGAATAACTACAGCTCCAATTCCGATTTGAGAACCTTCGCCTACTTCCACTCCGCCTGCTAATGATGCATTAGGAGAAATATGAGAAAAGTCGTAAATTATACAATCGTGTTCTATAACAGAACCTGTATTGATAATGCAATGTTTACCAATTTTTGAATTTGGATTTATAATTGCTCCAGCCATAATTACAGTGCCTTCATCGATTTGAGAAAATTCGGAAATTATTGCATTTGGATGAATTGCTGTGGTAAAATTAACCTTTAATAAATTGGATAATTTCTTTCTAACTTTATTATTACCAATAGATAAAATAACATTATCTTCTTTATTTAAATCAAAAATTTTTGAATGTTCTACTTTTATATCTAAAATTGAAGTTGTTTTCGAATTATCATCCAAAATTGCTTTAATCTTGATTGCTCTTGATCGTAAAATATCTATAATTACTTTACAATGACCACTCGCGCCGTATAAAATTACATTAGTTTCCATTAAACGGTTCAATTGTGGCTGCATCTACAGCGTTAATACCTTCACTTTTTATCACTTTCTGTATTGTTTTAATGAGGATTTTAAAATCCAATATAAAAGAAATATTTTCAACATACCAAACATCGTATTCAAATTTTTTATCCCAAGAAATAGCATTTCTCCCGTTTACTTGAGCCCAGCCAGTAATTCCGGGTTTTACTTCATGTCGTTTGTTTTGAAAATTATTATATAAATGCATGTAATTTGTTAGTAATGGACGTGGTCCAATTAAGCTCATATCGCCTTTAATTACATTAAATAATTGAGGAATTTCGTCTAGCGAAGTTCTTCTAACGAAAGATCCAATTATTGTTAATCGTTCTTTATCTGATAAGAGATTACCATCACTATTTTTCTTATCATTCATTGTTTTAAACTTAACTATTTTAAAAATTTGTAAATTTTTACCAGGTCTGTTTTGAAAGAAAAATGGTTTTCCATCATTTGCAATAAATAAAGAAATGGCTACTATTAAAAAAATTGGCGATAGAATGATTAAACCAATTAAGGCTGATAAAAAATCGAAAAATGGTTTTATAATAGATTGATACATTAATCTTAATAATTTTAGTTCGAACAGATTAACCAGAATGTTCTGTGTCAAAGGTACGATATTCTGCTAAAATTGCCTCCCAAACCTTATTTTGTTCAAACTTTGAAACTATCATTTCTCGCGAACAATTTTTCATTTTAGTTGTTAATGACTCATCAATCACTACTTTATTCATGGCATTAAAAAGTGAATCTTGATCTTTAACTGTAAAAATTAAACCATTAATTTCATCTTTAATAATTTCATTACAACCATTAATATTACTAACCAAAGATGGCAAATTCATTGCGCCAGCTTGTAAAACAACGTTCGGAAATCCTTCTCGGTAACTAGGAAAAACCAAACAACTGGCAATAGAAAAATAAGGTCGAACATCATTTTGAAAACCTACAGATACGATAGCCGAATTTGTATTTATAGCAGTAATAGTTTTTGGCAATAACGGATCTAAATCTTCTTCAAAATCACCAACTAAAAGCAATTTTACATTTGAATTTATAAGTTGAATTCTTTCAAAAGCAAGAATCATTTCGTTAATTCCTTTGTCGGATACTAAACGACCAACAAATATAAAAACAAAATCTTTTTCATTAATTGATAGTTCTTGTTTGAGTCTATTTCTATTCTCAAGAGAAAATAATTCGGGATTAAAATAAGACGAATCTATTCCGTTGGAGCTTCCGTTTGCAATCACTTTTAATTTAGTTGATTTACAATAATTATTTTGGTTAATAATCTCCAAAAGTCCAAATGAGTTTGGATAGACTTTTGATGCACATCGATACGTAAGTTTTTCTACAAAATCTAAAACTTTTCTTTTAAAACCTGTAGTTTCTAGTAATGGCAAACCTGCAACTGTATGCAAACGATGAGGAACTCCAGCTAATTTTGCTGCCAGCATTCCAACAATTCCTGCTTTTGGTGTATGCGTATGTACAATAAAAGGTTGGTGTTTTTTTAAAAAGAAATACAATTTAATTACTGCCAAAATATCTTTCATTGGAGTAATTTTTCGGGTCATTTCAAGAGGGAAAACTGTAATGTTTTGAGATTTTCCAAACTTAATAAGCTTGTCTTTTTCAGCAGAAATAGCAGTAACATCATAATATGAATTCATAAATGATAATTGCTTGTCTAACAATTTCTCAAGAGAAATAGGCACAGTTGTTATTCTAATTAACTTCTTTTTACCTAATTTTTTCATACAATTTAATATAGTGACTAATCATAGTATTTATATTATACTCTTTTGCTTTTAGAGTGCAAGCATTTGCTATTTTCGAATAATATGCATTGTCATTTAGCAATTCCGAAATATGATTTGCCAACATTTTAGCATCTCCTGAAGGAAATAATAAGCCATAATTTGCAACAACTTCTTTCAAACCAGGAACGTTTGAAGCAATAAATGGTTTTCCAGATGCCATTCCTTCGATGCATGACAACGACAAACCTTCATGTTTTGATGACAATACAATTATATCGGCTGTTTTTAATAATGATAAAACATCCATTCGTATTCCAAGAAAAAGTATTCGATCTTGTAAATTTAATGATTTTGCTAAATTTTCACATTCTATTTTTGAATCGCCTTCGCCAACTAAAAGCAATTTTACATCCTTAGGTAAATACAGCAACGATTTAATAATTGTTTTTTGGTCTTTTGGTTCAAAAAAACGAGCTACTTGAATAATTATTTTTGCCTTTTCATCATCAAAAAAAGTTGCTTTTTCGATTCCTTTTGAATTTTTTATTTCTTCTAAATTTACACCATTTTGAATAAGTTGAAATTTATCAATAAAATCTTTTTTTAAATGCTTTTTTAGATTGTTTACTACTTCTTGAGTTATAACAATAATTGTATTATATTGACTATAAATTATTTTATCAATTACAGAAAAAATCTTAGAATTTCTTCTACGATTGGAGGTGCTATGCTCTGTGTAAATTAATTTGACTTTTGAAAAAGAAATCATCTTAGCGATAGCAACCCAATACAAACTCGGAAAAAGATGCACATGAATTACATCATATTTCTTTAAAAAAGGAATGATTTTTAAAATTAAAAGTGGATTATAAATAGATGATTTTCCGATATTTATTATTTTACAGCAATTGTCTTTTTTTAATTTTTCGAGAAAAGGCTGATCATTACCGTTTAATACTAAAACATCAACTTGAATTCCGTTTTTATTGAATAAAGGAACGCTTTCAATTAGCAGTTTTTCTGCTCCACCAGTCGCTAAACTATTTATTACTTGTAGAATTCTCATTAATTTTTATCTTGTTTTATATCGTATGTACAAATGGAGTAAAACACCAAATGGAACAGAAAAAAAAGTGAGTATACCGTTTGATGATTTTAATAAAAGCGACAAATCTTTAGCAAAAAGTGATGATGAAACCAAATGCATTGCATTTTTAAATTTCTCTAAAATACTTTTTGAATATTTTATTTTAACTAATCTCGAATAACCAAAACCCTTTGGACTAATTCTATATTGTTTGAAAATATTTTTTGATGAACCTTCCTCTAAATACTCAACAATACATAAAACAGTATTGGAACAAATCCATTGGTATTGTTGATCTATTAATAAATATAAAGTTCCCAAAGGCACCAATTTTTCTCCTTTATATATCGGATAAGGAGGGAATTTTTTTACTATATCTGTTCGAATTACTAACTTTTTATCTCCTTTTATTTTGTGCTTATTGTATACATCTTCTAAAGTAGAAAAAACAATATTCTCAGGAATTTCATCGCCAATTATTTTTCCGTTTTTAAAAGCATCTAAACCAATTATACCAGCAATAGAAGTAGTTTTTTTTTGATTCCAAATGTTCAAAATCGATTCAATAGCAATATTGCTCATAAAATCATCCGAATCAATACATACATTTAACTCCGTATCAATATTATTATAAGCTGTATTATGAGCGCCGTGCATTCCTGTATTTATTTGAAAAATATATTTTATTTCTATCTTTTTTTCATTTATCCAAGTTTGAACTAAATCGGAAGTACCATCAGTAGAGCCATCATCTATTAGTAACCATAAAAAATCTTTGTTAGTTTGATCAACCAAACTAGTATACAACTGCTCTAAACAAAAAGCTCTATTATAGGTTGGTGTAAAAACAGTAATTGATTTCATCTGTTTATAATTTTTGATTTTCATCCGAAAATAGAACAACCATAATCATATTGCTGTGAAAAAATGATAGTTGTAAGGCTCGTTTCATTATTAAGTTAAAATTACATTCATTAAATAACAAAAACCGAAAAAAATAATAATAATTCGACCTATAACTAGGTGCTGCTTTTTAAAAACCTGAATTTTTAATAATGGATAAATCAAAACTAAACCCAACATAAACCACGATAAAAAAGCAAAACGGTTAGAGTAATTCGCTCTAATTACTAAAATCCACATCGCATTTGTAATCAGATAAGTGTGAAATAATCTTTCATAAAAAACATCTTTAAATCCTTTTTTTATGATAAAAAACCAACCAGCAAATATACCAGTAAAACTATACAATAAAAAATCCCAACGAAATCCAGTTATTAACTCAACACCTTCATTAACTTGATTGAATTGGCCTAAATAATTATCTAGTTTTTCTTCACCTAATCCTAATCCTAAGAAAAAACTTTCCCAAAAACCTCCTAAAATTAATGACAACGGAATTGTTAAAAACCATGCAAACAAATACGCTTTTGAATTGGTATAATAACTTGCAATTATGTAGGCTAAAATTGGCACTAACATTCCTTTATGAATAAAAAAAGTAGAAAGTAGTAATGCAAATGTTACATACTTTTTATCTTTTGAAATAGCATAAATAAAAATGGATGTTGCTAAACCATTTCGAATACCATTACTGCCATAAGCCCAAAAAGTAAAAGCTATTATAAACATTAAAAAAGCATAAAACCAATAATTTCTAAACAATTTTATGGAAGCTACATACAATAAATAAACATATAAAAATGCACAAGTGAAAAAGAAGATAGAAGCGTTTAAAAATTTCGCAAATAAAAATTTCATACTTTCAAAAAGAACATCTTTTTTTGAATCAAATGGAGCACCATTTACATATTTTTTAAACTCAATATTATAAACTCCCATATCACCAAAAGCAAAACTTATTGGTCTTAAACCTAAGTACAGCAGTACAACACACATTACAACAAGTCCAAATGCATTCTTACTTTTTAAATTTTCTGGACTAGATAATTCCCTTTGAAATGAATTAAAATATACAACCAAAACTATTAACAATATAAATTGATAGTAAATAACTGTGTAATATTCTAATGGAACTAAAGTATTCATTACGTTTTCTTTTCTAATATTCTTGCTGGATTACCGACAGCAGTTGTATTTTGTGGAACATCATTTACAACAACAGCTCCAGCACCAATAAT
Organism: Flavobacteriales bacterium; assembly: GCA_031408335.1. GTDB lineage: Bacteria > Bacteroidota > Bacteroidia > Flavobacteriales > Flavobacteriaceae > Flavobacterium. The sequence continues at coordinate 91,319 of JANNWH010000024.1, forward strand.
AGCATTATCGCCAATTGTAATTCCGCCAATAACAGTACAATTAGCATGTAACTCGACATTATTGCCAATAATTGGTTTTTTATTGTCTTTTTCACCTACAGTTACTAAATGATTTACATACACATTTTTGCCAATAGAATGTGCATTTAAAATGGTGGAATAAGGATGAGCCAAAATTAATCCTCCACCAATTTTAGTAGTAATGTCAATTGTAAAAGAGCTTTGTTTTGGATAAAAAATTCGTAGTGTTTTTGAGACTATTCCGTTGGTTCTAAAATAAAATAAAGTTCTAAAAAAGTGGTTAATTAGTAGTAAGTAACTCAAATCGTAACACCAATTTATCCAACCTTTTTTAATAGTTTTTTTAGCATAAATATCTAAAACAATCGTTTCTCTTTCTTTTGAAAATAAAAAAAGAAAAATGTGTGGTAAGAAAAGTAGTTGCCCAAAAAAATAAAGTATTTTTCTAATCATAAGTATTAAAAATCAATTCATTCCATTTGTTCATTATGACTTTACTATCATATTTTTTAGCATTCTCTAAAGCATTATTTGATAAAAACTGTTGTTGTTTTATATCGCTATCAAATTGATTTAATACCTTTACAAAACTATCACAATTATTGAATTCTACTAAAATTCCGTCCAAATTATTGTGAATTATATTTCTAGGTCCGGTTGGACTATCAAAAGAAATTACTGGAATTCCTACCGAATTTGCTTCTAAAATAACCATCGGGAAACATTCTTGTTCGGATGTCATCAGCACTACTTTTGCTTTAGCTATTTCTGTTGTAATTGCATTCGATTGTCCTTTAAATACAACCAAATTTTGTAAATTATTTTCAAAAACCAATTGATTAATCTTCTTAAAATAGTCGTTTCCAATAGTACCAAAGATATGCAATTTCCAAGTGGAATTATTTTTTGAGAATTTACTCCAAATTTCAATTAATTTCTCCAATTGTTTTACAGGTGCAAATCGTACTATTGAAACTGCAATTTTTTCATTGGTAAGAATAGTTGCATTGATTGTTTTTTTTGAAATTTCTATTGGATTTGGAATAACTACTGTATTGTTTGAAGAATAAAATTTTCTTTCTTCTTCACTTAAAACCATCAAAAAATCATATTTGCTTTCGATGTAATTTAATATTTTACTTTTAAAATTTTGACGTTTAACTCTTTCAAATTTAGTAAAATGGAATTCTTTGCAGATTTTAGATTTCCGATACAAAAAAGGCAAAAAATAGGTAATTGGAATATGAGATGCTACTATAATAAAATGTGGCTTTTGTTTTAAAATAAAGTTTTGAATTTTGATTGCATTTGATAAAAACTTTACTGAATTTGTAAAAGAAAAATAACTTTTTTCTCTTTGATAATTGATGCCTAAATCGATAAATTTTACTTTATCAGAAAGCTCATAAACTAATGGTTTGTTGAGTTGTTCGGTACTAATTATTGTAACATCATAATTAAAAATAGTTGTCCAATAGTTGGCTTTTAAAGCTACTAATTTTTCAATTCCTCCATGCGAATTTAATTGGTCGACCAGAATTACAATTTTTTTCAATTTACAACTGATTTAAATAATTCGTCCCATTGTTGCATGATATTTTCGGGTAAAAATCGCTTTGCCTTTTCTTTAGCCAATTTACCCATTTTTAGTCGAAGTCCAGGAGCATCAATTAACAAATTTATTTTTTCGGCTAAAGCAGTTGTGTTTCCGTTTTCGACTAAAAAACCATCTTCATTATTGGAAATAATATCACTTGGTCCAAACGGACAATCAAAAGAGACACAAGGAATTCCGCAAGCCATCGCTTCAATTAAAACCATTCCGAAACCTTCAAATCGAGATGACATTACATAAATAGAACTTTCAAAATAATGGCCGATTATGTTCTTTTGTGGTTCGAAAAAACGAACACTACTTTCAATTCCTAAAGTTTTAATTAGATTTTCTAATCCTTGTAATGCATCTAATTTTCCGTAAATTTCCAATTGCCAATCAGGGTTTTTTTCGTGTACTTTTTGCCAACTTTTTAATAATCTGTCATAGCCTTTTTGATAGCTTTGTTTTCCGACTGCAATCACTTTTTTATTTTGAAGTGTTGCACTTTCTTTTGGATAAAAAGGCAACGGATTCGGAATGATTTGTAAGTTTTTGGTTTTCCATTCTTTAGTGTTTTGTGCTGTTAATACAACGAATTTAGTGAAAGTATTGGCTAAAACATCCATGATTTTCATTTTTGATTTGGCTAAAATTAATTTCCAAATTCCAAAGTTTTTACCAATTTCAATATTTTTTGAAACGTGTCTCTCGTATATAATTGGAATTGATTTTCCTAAAATAGTTGGAAGAAAAAAAGCTTTCAAGCCATCATCACAGACTACAATTACATTTGGTTTAACGCTTTTAATAGTTGCTTTTATTCCAGAAACATAACTTTTGACATACGAAAATGGATTGCCTAAAACTGCAATAGTGTGCAAAACTAGTTCATCACTAAAATCATAAAATAAATTCGAATTTCCATCGTTTAAAGATAAAATATGCACTTTATAATTCAAGTTTTCAGCTAAATAACTTGCCTTAATGGAGAGAACTCTTTCGAGTCCGCCTGAACCATTAATTCCGTTAGTTATGTATAGTAATTTCATTTTATTTTGATTAGGACATTAAAAACCAAATGAATTATTTAAAAAATACTTATTTTACTTTTAAGGACACCAAAATAATATTTAAAAAAAATTAGTATTGCAAAAATCATCGATTTTAATGGTGGCTTATATTTAGATACTATTTTTAAATAAATTCGTGTTGATCGAATTGGATTTGCATAGAATTCAAAATGAATTTCATTTAAAATTTTAATAAAGAGTTTTTTCTTTAAATTATTAAATTCTGTACTATCCTTTGCAATAATCTTAAAAAATTTCAAAGATTCATCAATATGTAAAAAATGTTTTTCATAATAATCTAATTGTGACCAGATGCCAAGACCATTGTTTCTATAGACCGCCGTAATTTCGGAAAGCGATTTTAATTTTCCTTTTAAAGAATAAAAATAACTGTATATTTTATCAGCTCCAAAACTTCCTTTATGTTTATCGTAATAATTAATAAATTCATATGAATAATTTCTAGTCACAACGGTTTGCATCGGACAAATAATTCCATTTAATATATCAGATGTGAACCAATCTTTAGATTCAAAAACATCCTTTGAAATAATTTTTCCATTATTATCTATAACATTTCTAGAGGTAAAACATAAACTATATTCTTGATTATTTTCTAAAAAATCGATTTGTTTTTGGAGTTTAAAATTGTCGGTCCAATAATCATCTCCTTCACAAAGAGCAATATAGTTGCTTTTGGATTCTTTTAATGAAAAAAAGAAATTAGACATTGCTCCACTATTTTTTTCATGATTGTGGTATTTGATTAAATTCGCTTTGGGATGATTGTTAATAATATCTACTATTTTAGCATTAGTCATGTCTGGCGAGCAATCATTTGAAATAATTACTTCAAAATCAAAATCGCATACTTGCATTAAAATACTATTGATTGATTCTTCAATAAAATTTTCGTGTCCGTAAGTAATTACACAAACACTAACTAATGGCAAGCTTTTCATATTATTTAGAAGAAAAATTTATTACAAGAATCATAATTTGCTATTTATCCAATTAAATACTGGTCTTATAAAACCCGGTTCTCTTCCCATAAACTCTCCTAATTCTTTATTTCCATTAACTATATTGAAAGAAAATATGCTTTTTTCAATAAATAGTGGAACTTGCTTATTATAAACCATTATAAATGATAAAAAGAAATTTCCGGATTGAAAAAACGATTTTGGAAATTTACAAATTAGCTTATTCATTCCTTTTTTTAAAGAAACATTTCCAAAGCTTGTAAATGAAAATAATGTTTCACCAAACTCATTAAGTAAATGATAGGTTATATGGTATTTTTCAGAATCATTTGTAAATAAAATAATCTCTGTAATGATTTCAATTTCTTTGTTTTCATATATCAAATCATTATCATCACTATCCAGACATTGTATTGAAATACTACACAGTTTAAAAACATCTACAACTTCAATTTTATCATAAAGGATTGAATTTAATGGTTTGTCAGTACCTCCATTTAAATATTGGCTAACACAATCATCAACATTACCCAAACTTTCTATTTGACCTTTATTTAGCAAAATACCACTAGTACATAATGTTTTTATAGCTCCCATATTATGACTAACAAATAAAACTGTTCTTCCTTCGAGGCTGCTTACATCGCCCATTTTACCTAGACATTTTTTTTGAAAATCTGCATCACCAACAGCCAATACTTCATCTACAATTAAGATTTCAGATTCTAAATGTGCCGCAACTGCAAATGCTAAACGAACATACATACCTGATGAATATCTTTTTACTGGTGTATCAATATAACGTTCAACACCCGAAAAATCAACAATTTCATCAAATTTGCTTTTAATTTCGTGTTTTCTCATTCCCAATATTGCACCATTAAGGAAGATATTTTCTTTACCAGTCATTTCTGGGTTAAAACCTGTCCCAACTTCAAGTAAAGACGCTATTCGTCCGTTTACTTTGAAACTTCCTGTTGTAGGTTTTGTCACTTTACTTAAAAGCTTTAACAAAGTGCTTTTGCCAGCGCCATTTCGACCAATAATTCCAACTGCATCGCCTTGGCTTATTTCGAAATTTATATTTTTCAAAGACCAAACATAGTCGCTTAATCCTTTAGAACTTCTATCGTTTGTTTCACCAATTTTTAAATACGGATCTTCTTTACCTCTAACCCTACTCAAAAAGCGATTTAAATCGTGAGATAAAGTTCCGGTTCCTACTTGTCCCAAACGATATTGTTTTGAGATATTTTCGGCTTTAATTGCTAATTTTTTCATAATCTAAACCGTATCCATGAAACTTTTTTCCACTTTATTAAATATTAACGCTCCAATTATCAATAAAAAGAATATTGTTATTGTACTATATATTAAATCATTTGGATTGAAACTATTTGAACCTAAATAACCATGTCTAAAACATTCAAAAATACTAGACAAAGGATTTAATGAATTTACAAATTTATATTTTTCTGGCATTGCTGAAATTGGATATACAACAGGTGTTGCATACATAAACAACTGAACTCCAAATACCAATAAAAAAGACAAGTCCTTATATTTATTGGTTAAAGACGAAAATATCATACCCAAACCAAGTGCGAATGCTGCCATAAGAAGAATTAAAAAAGGAGTTGCTGCAATCCAATAATTAGGATGCAATTTTTCATCAATAAAAGTATAATAAAGTACAACACCTATAAATAATGTAAATTGAATTCCTAATTTAACTAAACCAGAAAACACAATCGACAAAGGCATAATTAATCTTGGAAAATATACTTTACCAAAAACAGAAGAATTATCTTTAAATACAGTTGAAGTTTTATTTAAAGATTCTGAAAAATAATTCCAAATGGTTATTCCGCATAAATAAAAAGCTGTTTGTGGCAAACCATCTGTCGAAATTTTTGCAAGTTGACCAAACACTAAAACATACATTAACATTGTAAGTAAAGGTTGGATAATAAACCAAATTGGACCTAAAATTGTTTGTTTGTAAAATGTAACAAAATCACGTTTAACAAGCATTAACAATAAATCTCTATAGTACCAAAGTTCTTTTAAATTTATGGCAAAAAAAGAATTTTTAGATTTAATTTCTTCTGTCCAAATTTGATTTTGGTTTTCCATAATTTTGTTTAGATGATAAACATTTGATTTATTAAAAACTATTTTCAAAAATACCAATTTATTTTTTATAAAAATGGAATCAATCTATTTTAAAATTCGTTTAAATTTTTAAGAAGTGAGGTTTAATTAATGAGTCAATTTTTTTAATTATATAAACTTCGCAAACAAAAACCTTGTGCAAACGGTAAAATATCAAAATGCTGCGAATAAACGCCAATTGCCTTGGTATCGCCTTGTGAAAAATCGATTGCACCATTTCTTCGTGTTACTTTTTGTAGATAAACCTGTGCTTTTTCTTTGGCTGAACTACATTCGTTTTCAATTTCAGGAATAGTAGCTGCATTGATTAAAAACCAAGATAATATTGAGGCTGTAGACGAATCATTTTGCTTTTCGGGACTCATAATTAACCAACTCCAACTTCCATTTTGTTTTTGAAACTGAATAGCAACTTTTGCCAATTGAATTACCATTTGCATTAGTTCTTTTTTATCGGGATGATTATTTGGTAATTCTAACCACGAATCGATTAATCCTATAGAATACCAAGCCAAACCTCTTCCCCAACCAAATAATCCGATTGGTAATTTTGAATTAACATCATAACTATGACAAGGAATAAAAGCCTTCTCAAACATAGCGTATTTATTGAACTCACGAATTTGATTAATTCCTAATTGTACTGCTTCATTATTATTAACTTGTAATCCGTAACGCACTAAAAACGGTGCAATAAATCCGATAGTATCTACCAAACGATAATTAGAATAATTAGATCTGTAAGCAACGGTTCCGTCTTTACCAATTAAATTTTTTATTAAATCGTAGGTTGCCTCGATTGCGGGTTTGTTTTTTTGAAAATCAAAATCGGGTGTTTTAAAAATAGCATAAGCCAATAAAACTTCGTCAACTTCTTTGAGTTGCGTTTTCCAATTACCATTCGCATCTAATTTGGAATTCAAAAAAGCAGTAATCTGATTTTTAACTTTTTCGTCATTAGTTTGTTTTACATAATTGCTTAATCCTAGTAATAAAGAACCTTGCTGCCAACTCTGAATGGAGGTTCGTTTGTAATTTCCTCTCAAAATATCGATGATAATAATTCTAGAATTGTCGGTTACTTTTATGGTTGGTGTTTTGTTTAACCATGATGATGATATAGTAACTACTCTCTTTTTCCATTCTTCAACACTTGAAAACTGACCGATTTTTATTCTGCTTTGCCAAGTATTTAACAATGGAATCCAATCAATAATAATGACTAGAAAAACAATTGCAAGTATAATAAGTAAAAATAGCATCATAAAATTAATCTAACAATTGGTAAAAGTGTTCAATTTCTGTTTCTGTTCCTAATTTTTCATTACTTAAATTGGTTTGAAAAAGTTCTTGTAACTTTTTGTTTTGAAGTAATTCTAAAATTCCGTTTGCAATTGTATCTGGATTTATATCAACAATAAAACCATTTTGGAAATGTGTAATTTGTGAAGCTGCTGTTGAGAAGTTGGTGACTAAAATTGGCTTTTTCAAAATTTTTGCTTCTTCTAAAGCAATTGATTTTCCTTCAAAACGTGAGCATTGAGCATAAATAGTTGCTCTTTTTATATACGAATACGGATTTTCTTTTGTTCCTAAAAAAATCACATGATTTTGAAGTTCATATTTTAAAACTAATAGTTTTAAATCATTTCTTTTCGATCCATCTCCAATAAAAATCCATTTAAAAAAACTATTTTTTTCTTTTAAAATCTTACACGCTTCAATAGCTAAATCGGCACCTTTTTCGTGACTTAAGCGTCCGACAGAAATAATAGAATTATCAAAATTTAAAGTTTCATAAATGCTATTTTCAGCCATTAATTGGATTACAGATGGTGAAATAATATTTTGAATGACTTTTATTTTATCTGAAAATTGAGGAAATAAATTTTTTAAATCCAAAGCACATTCTGGCGAAATAGTAATTATAAAATTGCATCTTTGAAAATAGGAAATATCATATTTAGGTTGCATTCCCATATTGGAATAATTGGTGTGAATCCATGCTATTTTTTTAGTTGCTTTGGTTTTGTCCACACAAAAATAATTGGGAGTTTTTTCAAGATAACCAATCGCAACATCGTATTTTTTTTCTAAAGTAGTCAAGCAAGGCGAAAGGTATTTCCACATTTTTTGTTCGCGTACAGCTGAATTTTTTTCTGTTTTTAAAACGGCTATAGCTAAAATTCTATTCCATATAATATCAAATCTTCCTTTTTTTAAACATTGAAAAATAGCTGATTTTATTGACATATCGAAATAGGAATATTCAATTGGAGCTAGTAAAACTGTTACTTGCTTTGGTAATTTATCTAAAAAAATACCTTCTTTTTTTAATAATAATAAATCAATATTGTATTTAGAATAATCGATCATTTGCAACAACGAAACCAACGATTTCTCAGCTCCGCCACAATGCAAATTATTCATGATAAAAAGGATTTCCTTCTTAGAATTCTTCATCTAGTAATTGATAAAAAGTAGTGATTTCGTTTTCTGTGCCTAATTTTTCTTCAGACAAATGTAACGATAATTCTATTTGTAGCTTTTTGTTTTGGATGAGCATTGCTATTCCAGTTGCTAAACTTTCGGGATCTATTTCGGTTATGATTCCGTTTTTTAAATGCATTATTTGATCTTTTGCAGTTGTGAAATTGGTAACCACAATTGGTTTTTGAAGAATTTTAGCTTCGTCAATTGCAATTGATTTTCCTTCATATCTTGACGATTGAACAACAATTGTTGCAGCTTTAATATACGGATACGGATTTTCTTTTAATCCTAATAAAACAAACTTATTTTGAAGGTTATTTTCAAAAATTAATTTCTCTAAATTAGCTCTTTCAGCTCCTTCTCCAATCACAAACCAAACAAAATCAATACTTTTTTGTTGTAGTATTTTTGCTGCTTTAATAGCAATATCAAATCCTTTTTGAGAATGTAATCGTCCGATAGAAAGCAAAATTGCTTTGCTTAAATCGATAGCAATCGCTTCCTCTGACATTTTCTGAATTATAGAAGGAGAAACAATGTTGTACATTACTTTCACTTTTACTTTTTGCGACGGAAATACTTCTTGTAAAACGCATTTGCATTGCTCGGAGACAGTTACTATTGTGTTAAGTTTTTGAAAATAGTATAAATCAAAATCTGAATTCAAATTCAATTTATTGTAATCATTATGAACGAATCCGATTTTGGTTGTAGCAGTAACGCAATCGACCACAAAATAAATAGATGATTTTTCAAGAAAACCAATAGCTGCATCATATTTTTTTGTGATTTTAGGAATCGCTTTTACGATATTCTTCCACGATTTTTGCTCTGCAATTCCTTTATTTATTATTGTTGACGTTTTAAAAGTAAAAAGTAATCGCGAAAAAGCCAAACCTATTTTTCCTCTTTTCATAAAATCGAATACAGCAGAAAAAACTGATTGCGTAAATATTTTGTAATCGCCTTCTAACGGAATAATAGTTACTTGCTTCGGAACTAATTTCAGAAAAATTCCAGCATTTTTTAATAAAATTAAATCTACTTCAAATTTTTGTAAATCGATTGTATTGAGTAATGTGACCAAACTTTTTTCGCCACCACCTGCTTCGAGACTCGGAATTACAAAAAGAAGTTTTTTCTTCATCATACCATATAAGTTTAGAATTTACCGCCTTAAAATGTTCTTTTTCCTTTCTTCTTCAAAATAAAAATAAACCGTAACGATGCTATGTTTGATTTTTCTTTTTAAATAAAGAAAAAAATCTTAATTTTCTTAACAGTAAATTCTAACCTTAAGTGTTATTATAACTTAAAAAGATAATCGACTGCTTTGTATGACATTTTTTTAATTTCAGGAATTTTATTAGCTAGAATCGTGATAATTTCTTTTTCTTGTGCTTTCATTTCCTCAAATTTAGCAATTAGTTTTTCACTATCAGAAATTTCTTTTAAACTTAAAACCAACTTTTCTTCACCAAAAATAGCTACAGCAATTCCTTTCGATTTAATGCTATAACCTAAAACCAATGTTGGAATTAATTTAGAATAAGCGGCAATTGTTGCGTGAGTTCGTGCTCCGATAAAAAAACGCATTCGAGAAATATAACCTTTGTATTGAATTGCATTTAAATTATTTGGCAAAAGTAAAACTCTATTTGTAGCTTTAAAATGTTGGTAAAACTCATCTAAAACTTTCGAATCGTCATTTCCTTTTTCCATAACATGTGGCGTAAAAGCAATAGTCATATCAGTTGTAGTTATAATATGATTCACCAAATCGAAAGCAGCTTGATGCGATTTTTTATTCATACTCCACACTAACGGACTAAAATTAAATCCGATTGTATTTCCCAATTGCCATTCGATTGGAAGTGGTAATTCTTCTTTATCCATCGTAAAAGCGCCGTCAGCACAAAGCTGAACGTTATTTAAACCGTTTTGTTTTAAAATATCAAACGTTAAACTTTCGCGAGCCAAAACCAAATCGAATGATTTTAAATCGTCAATTTTTTCTTTTGACAAGTCGTTGTTGCCAATAGAAGCTCCCCAAAGCACTAATTTTTTTCCTGCATTTTTTATATTTTTATCAACTTCATACAACCAAGGTTGCTCGCCATAACAATAATTATCGCCACCAATAGATAAAAAAACATCGTGATTTGGAATATGCTTGATAATATTATAGTGTTTTTTTCTAAGAAAATAAGTTTCGTCTTTGAACAATTTGTTTTTAAAAGCAGCAACAATTCCAATAAAAGAATATTTAGGAATTGCAATATCTCTTCCATCGTAAATAGTATCAATCAACGGAATTATAGCATCTGATTCAGGATTAAAAGAAATTAAATTTACAATTGCATTTGGATGTTTTTCTTTAATCATAGCTACGCCTGAACGAACAATTGCTTCACAACCTCTATTAATACTTCCCGAATGGAAAAACATGGCTATTTTCATTGATTTTTTATTGTTTAATTCTAAATCTACTATAAGCAGTTACTACGAAAAGTAAATATATCCATTTATTTTTCATTGCAAATAAAACGACTTTTTCGTACTTTCCTTTTTTAAGTTTTATTTCATCATAATTTGATGCTAGTATTTGCATAAAATTAGCATTATTTAGCATTTCAGAAATGTATTGATTCGCCTTATTAAATTCCAATTTATTTTTAGGATTGGTATATTCGTGTACTAATGAAATCGCTTTATTAATACATTTCTCAGCTTTTAATTTATTGATTTTTGTTTCATCTAAATTTGGAGTTTCAAAACTAGAATAATCATATAGGTATCCATTAAGAATGTTTTCGAAGTACTTATTGGAAGTAAAGTTTCGTGTAGCACTTCCACCGATTTCATAATAATTATAACCAACAATATTCGAAAAATAAACAGAATTAGCTTTTTTGAAAACCTTCATATTAAATAAACCATCTTCACCCAAAGAAATTCCCACAGGAAAAGAAATATTATTATTTTTTATGATTTCTGATGTAAATAATTTGTTCCAAATAGCATTTAAATTTTCCTTTTTAATCATGTAAGGAATAATTTGATTTAAAATAAAATCTTGATTTAGAATTTGGTTTTCGGGAAACAAGCTTACAGAAATCATTTTACTTCCATTTTGATGCAAGTTATATCTAGAAATCACAACATCAACATTGGTTTTTAGAGCAATTCCCAAAAGCGATTGAAACATAGAAGGAATAACGGTGTCATCAGCATCTACAAAACCAATAAAGTTCCCTTTGGCAATTGAAATTCCGTTATTTCGAGCAACCGAAACACCTTGGTTTTCTTGATTGATTAAAATAATTCGACTGTCATTTTTTTGATAATCTTCAATAATGATTTGACTTTTATCTGAAGAACCATCATTAACAAAAATAAATTCGCACTTTTGATGTGTTTGTACTATCAATGAATCGATACATTTCTTAAGATGTAAATCAGCATTAAAAACAGGAATTATTATTGAAATAAGCTCCATTTTACTGTTTTTTTATAGTATAAAATACTTGATTCTGAATTGTAATTTCTTTAATCGAAAAACCAGTTAAAAGGCTTTTATAATTAGGTAAAGCATCTGCAGAAACCACTAAATACGAATTAGAATCCATCAAATTTACAATCGTTTTTGGATAAAAATAACCCGGAAAAGTAAATCCTAATTTATTTAGTTGTAAGGATTGGAAATCGCATAAATAATAAAAAGCAGGTGAAATTCCGTCAAGATATACTTTTGAATTTTTTGGAATAATTGAGGTTAGTTGCTTTATAGATTCTTCTTGAAGGTTAATTTTATTTTGTTTTCTAGTAAAAGAAATAATCGAGAAAACTGTCATAAACATCACAGAAAAAGCGAATGCAAAAGTACTAAATTTATTGATTTTAGACTTGGAGATGTTCATCAAATAAACAAAAGCAATTAAAGTATAAGGCAAAACATATTGAAAATAATGAGCGTAAGAAGCGGATAGTAAAACCAAAAGTGAAAAAGGTAAAATAGAAATAAAAAGACTATTTTTTAATTGCAATTGCTTTTTGTTTTTTATCAATAAAATCGGAATTAATAACACATAGAGATTGTAAACTATAAAAATTACGAAACCGATTGAAAAGGTTATTAAATTATAATTGGTTCCAGTTCCATTTCCTTTATCTAACTCAACTATTCCTAAAATATGTTTGAGAAAGTCAAAAATTCCAACTCCGTTACTTCCTAAATAGGCAAAGAATAAAGCAATCGGAATTAGAAATCCGAAAGCCATTAATGCAGTTTTTTTCAAAACATCATTTTTATTTATCAAAATATCAATTCCAATTGGAGCCAAGATAAACAATCCGTATTGTTTGGATAAAAAAGATAATGCAATTGCAATTCCGGTGTAAATGAGGAACTGATTTTTTTCGGTATTTTTATGAATTCGATAAAAGTTCAATCCGATTAATTGAAAAAAAACAGAAATTGGCTCGAGCATTAAATGACTTCCATCTAACAATAATGAAACTAGAACAAAAAATAGAGCGTAAAATAAACACTCTTTTTTGTTTTTATTTATAGTCTTTAAAATAGAAAACAGAACATAAGCTGACATCCAAATTACGAACATATTTAGTAGTAGACTTACTCGAGGATCTGGATGATTAGAAAATAAAAATGGCAAACCAATAATTACAATAGCTAAAGGATTATAAGCAATTGCAATATCAACAAAATAGACTTTTCCGCTATAAAACTCGCGTGCAGTTGCAAGATAAAACCCAGAATCTGGACTAAGTAATGGATACGATAAATAACTAATTGATAAAAAAACAATTAATACAATAACAAAAGCTACTATTAATTTATTGAAATTCATTACCCTTTAAAGTTTTGAATTACATTAACAATTGTATTAATATCAATAGTATTTAACTCATAATACATTGGCAATCTTAGCAATGTATCGGTAAATTTATCAGAATTTTGCAACTCTCTTCCATCGTGTTTATCGATATAATACGAACTCGAATGCAATGAAATATAATGAAAAACCGATTGATAACCATTGTCTTTTAACAACAGTATTAGCTTTGCTCTTTGCTCTGTATTTTGCAAAACAATATAAAACATGTGTCCGTTATTGGTAGCATAACTCGGAATCATTGGTAGCGAAATAGTGGAAAGATTTGCAATTCTCAATCCATTATAATACGCATTCCAGAGTTCAATTCTTTTGGTTTGAATATCTTTTATATTTTCGATTTGCGCCCATAAAAAAGCAGCAATTACTTCGGAAGGCAAAAAAGAAGAACCAATATCAACCCAACCGTATTTGTTAATTTCGCCTCTAAAAAATTCGGCTCTGTTAGTTCCTTTTTCCCAAATAATTTCTGATCGATGAATAAAACTTTCATCGTTTATGGTTAACATTCCGCCCTCGCCAGATACAATATTTTTAGTTTCGTGAAAAGAAAAAGCAGCTAAATGACCTATACTTCCTAATGCTTTTACAGTTCCATCTTTACTTGTATAAAAACTATCAATAGCTTGAGCAGCATCTTCGATAACTAATAAATTGTATTTGGCTGCCAATTCCATAATTTTATCCATATCGCAAGCAATACCAGCATAATGAACTGGGACAATTGCTCTTGTTTTTGGTGTAATTAAAGATTCTATTTTATCAGCATCAATATTTGGATTATCGCTATAGGAATCGGCAAATACAATTTTGGCACCTTGACGGATGAATGCAATTGCAGTTGAAACAAAAGTAAAACTCGGAATTATTACTTCATCGCCTTCTTTTAAATTGGCAAGAATTGCAGCCATTTCAAGAGCATCTGTACACGATGTTGTGAGTAATGCCTTTTTAAATCCGTAGGTATTTTCAAAAAAGGTTTGACATTTTTGCGTGTATTTTCCGTTTCCAGATATTTTTCCAGAATTGACTGCATCATAAATATAATGTGTTTCTTTTCCAGTTAAGTAAGGTTTGTTAAATGGTTTTAACATGGTTTTATTTTATAAATTCAATTATTTAAATTTCTAATATCCTATTTTTTTTCCTATTGCAAGGCCTTCACTAATGTAATCATCAAAGCCTTGATTTTTCATTTCGTTGATCGTTTTATTAAAATTATAGGTTACTCTAACAAACTCTGCCTCTAAATTTTCATCCAGAATTACATAGGAAGCTTGGTTATTAAAATCTCTTGGTTGACCAACAGCTCCGGGATTTATCCATGTTTTTCCGCTATAAAACTTTTTAAAAGCCATTAAATGTGTGTGTCCCGAAATCAAAATATCGTTGGTAAAATTATTTTTGGTAAGATAATCATCTGTTACATCAAAAACATATTCATCAACTGGATCATAAAGTCCGGCGTGAACCAATTGAATTTTTTTAGTAAAAAACTCAAATTCATAAGATGGTTGTAATGTTTTTAAATAATTAATTGTAGTTGGCGTTGCTCTTTCGAGTTGCCATTTTAAAATGTTGGTGCAAGTTTTTGATCTTTCAATTACACCATTGGTATTGAGTAAAGCAAAATCGTGATTTCCTAATAAACATTTAATATTTCTTTCTTTTATTATAGCGACAACTTCATTAAAAAAACAATAATAACCAACTAAATCGCCTAAGCAATATATTTGTGTTATTCCTTTTTTATCAATATCGAGTAATACCGATTCTAAAGCCGGAAGATTACCATGAATATCAGAAATTATGGCTATTTTATTTGTCATATGTTATAAAATCATCAATAAATCGAACAGCAGAACCCATTTTTTTTACCGATGGAATGATGTTCTGATTTAGTAAAAAATAGTTGATACACATTTCGGGTTCGTTATAACCAAAAGAAGTTCGAAGTGAACAAGCACTTGAGATTCTTGGATTAATTTCTAATAAATACGGAATATCATTTTCTACTCGGAGTTGAATATTAGTTGGTCCGATAGGTTTTAAAACTTTTACCAATTCGGTTATATACGCTTCAATTTTTTTGTTTTGTACAACAGAAGCTTTACTTGTTGCACCTTCGCCTGATAATTCTCTTTTTAGAATAATGGAGTCCAAATAATCGCCATCGCCATTTCCAAAAACAGAAACCGTGAATTCACTATTCATTGTTCCAATAATTTTTTGAAAAATTACATTTTCGATTTGATTTTCGGTATAAAAATCAAACTCTCTTTTATTGTTTATAATTTGAATTCCTTTTGATGCATACGAACTTTTTGGCTTCAATAAAAATGGTAACCCAAGTTGATCAAAACATTCGTCATAACTTTTATTGAAAATTGTCGGAATTAAATCGAGCTTAAAATTTTCTTTTAAATAATTATATGTCAGCAACTTATCTTTTGACAACTGAGTACACAATTCGTTATTGAATACAATTTTTGTATTTATTTTATCTTTATTGAGATACAAAGCATATAAATCTTGTTCGATACCTGGAATAATTAAATCGATTTCTTCTTTAGCAACAATCGAATTAATAAAATCGATATAATCTGGACTTGAAGCTAAAACGCCTTGATAGAAAATATCTGCGGTATTTTTTCCATACGCATCATCATAAATATCAATCCCAATAACAGTAAGATTTATTTTGCTTTTTTTTAGTGATTGGATAATACCGTATCCAATAATAGCTCCAACTCCAGTTACAAGAATTTTATATTTACTCATTTGACAAGCACTTTTTAAATGTATTTTTGCAAGATAAGTCGGAAAGTAAAGTTACAAAACTTTCAGAACAAGGCGGAATATAATATTCCATTGCCAATTTAGAAACATCATAATTGATTTCTGAATCTGGTTTTGAAATGGTTTTATTAAACGCAATTATCAAATCATTGGCGCTATAAACATCAGGCATAATTACATTATGAGTTCCAACAATTTTAGTTTTAATACATTGATGAACCGTTTGTGCTAAAATAGCAATTGGTATGTATGATCTTGGTTTATTTGGATTTCCAAAAACATTTAAAGCCTTTTTGTTTTTAAAGCAATCTACAAAATAATGAAAAGCTCCTTGTGTTTTTTTTGATTGTCCATTTTCATCAATTATTTGTGCAAATCGCAAGATTGAAAAATTGAATGTAGAATTTAAAACAGTGTAATTAAAAACTTCTTCTAAAAGAAATTTACTGAAATTATATTCTGATAAATAGTTGTTTTCAATCAATGCTGAAACACTAGAAATTTCAATATAATGAGAGGATAAATTACATAAATATTTTAAAAATTCTATTTTGGGAACCAATTCATTAGTGATTGTATCTTCAACGGTATTAGAATAATCAACGATACAATTAATAATAACATCGAAATTATTATTGCAGACAGAAAAAGTAGCTGAATCATGAATATCGAAATACATATTCGATGAAGTTGCTGTTCTAGATGCAGTTTGCACTGAATAAAACTCAGACAAATGCGCCACTAAATTGCTGCCTACAAATCCGTTTCCTCCTAAAATTAGAATTTTCATTTGCAAAATTATAAACCTACTTCAATTAAAATTGAATTGGAAATTTCTGGAAACTTTTCACCCAAATTTAATAAGGCATTAATTACATTTGCGTTCCAACCCAAATGTTTCATCTGCGAAGTGGTTATTGGTTTTAATAATATTCCCGATTTATTAGTAATTTTTAAATTGGCATTTTGAATCATTGTCGACAAAATATCCATATCAAAATAACGCTTATGACCTAATTGCAGATCGTATTCGCTAAGATTGTGAACATCGGATAACAATCCGGCTTCAAAACCAATTAAACGATGTAATGAATTAGCATTTGGAACCGCGATATACATTTTGCCGTTTGGGCTTAAAAAATTTTTGTAGGTATTGATAATTTCTTGTGGATCGTCGACATGTTCTAATACAAAACCCATTTCAATAATGTCGTATTTTTTATCCGATTCGAAATTCTCAAAATAAGTAAGAATAACATTTATTTTGTCTTTATGAGTTTTATTTTTAACAAATTTATCAATGATTGCTTGCGATCCTTCAAGAATATCATAGCTTTCTACAGAATGATTTAACTCGTTACTCAAAATATCTATCACTACATGGTGACCAATTCCTAAACTTAAAATACTTTTAAAATTGTTTTCTCGAATAGCATTTTTCATGTAATTGGCATAGCGTTCTAAACCCCACATATTTTCATCGTTATGCTTAAATTCGGCATTATACGATTGGTTATAATTGTCTAGATTCTCTGTTTTACTCATAATCATAAATCTTTTTAATAATAAAAGTTGGGCGATTTTTTACTTGATTGAATATTTTTTCCATGTAAATTCCTAAAACTCCAATTGCAGTTAAAATTAATCCTGTTGATAATAAAATCACCACTGTTAAAGAAGTATAACCACTTAAAACTTGCTCAGGATAAATAATTTTTTTAACTATTAAATAAAAGGAAGCCACTATAGAACCTATGGAAATTAAAATTCCTAAATTAAATAAAATTTTTAATGGATACGCAGTGAAAGAAGTTATGGCATTAATCATCAAATTAATTCTTTTTCTGAAGGTATACGTTGAGGCTCCTTTTCTATTCTCTTTTTTAATCGGAATTCCGAGTTGATTGAATCCAACCCATTGCATTAATCCTGCAAAAAAGATATTTTTATCGGGCAATGCTGCTAGTTCTTGAACGTATTTTTTAGACATTAATCGTTCGGTAAGAATATTTTCAGGAATTTTAACTTCACTAAACAAATTAAAAATTTTATAGAATAAATTTCCGAAATATTTTTCAATAAAACCCCCTTTTCTTGATTCTTGATAACCAAAAACCATATCTAAATTAGGATTTTTTTTAATTTCATTATAGAAATCAATTAACACTTTTGGATTTGTTTCGAGATCGTTATCAATAAGTAAAACATAATCACCATTTACGTGATGAAGTCCAGCATGAATAGCATAATGATGTCCGAAATTTCTAGAAAGATCAATAATTTTTATTGGACGAATTGTTTTCTTTTTTTCTAATAAATGTGCCACAGAATTATCAGGTGAACCATCATTTACAAAAACAAATTCGTAATCGTTACAATCAATACTTTTTAAAGCGAAAAGGCAATCAGTCAGAAATTCTTCTAAATATTTTTCAGATTTGTAAAGTGTTGAAATTATTGATATTTTCATCTATTATTTAGTCTTATTTTCAAATTAATAAGCTTTTAAATTTCTTATTTAATTGCTTATTTACAAAGTTCAAATGGTAATAAACTTGAAATACAAAAAAACAAATGTATCAATTTTAAATTAATTCTATTTTGTGAGAAGATTGGTAAATCAAGTAACCCGAACGATCGTTACTATTTGTACTATTTTTCAACTCTGTATTTAAGATTTTTTTTTCAAAATCAAAATCATTTGCCTTATCAAAATAAGGCTTTAACTGTTGAGTTTCTTGGCATAAAAAATAGACTCCAGAAAAAAGTTTTGTATTAAAATTCGGTTCTTCAAATTGGTTTAAAGCCACATCAATTACACCTTTTAAAAAATCGTATCCTGTAGAAAGTGCTACTAAATGTGAGCCAATAAAATCGCCTCCCATTCGAGCACCAACTTCAATTGCATATACTTCGTTTGCGGCATTAATTTTGAATTCGGAATGACTTGCGCCGAATTCTATTTGAAGTGCATTCAAGGACTTGATTGTTTCTGCTTTTATTTTTTCTTGAACTTCATCCGATAATAAACTTGGTTGATGATGTTCTAATTCTACAAAATAAGGTACACCAGTTGTTACTTTATCAGTAATGGTAATAATATAATGCTTTCCTTTCCAGGAAATACTTTCAACACTAACCTCAACGCCATCAATAAATTCTTCAACTACCACTTTTTTTTCTAATGATTCGTGTATTCCTCTTTGGATGGCAATATCTAAATCGTGATTATTTTCTACTTTAGTAACACCTCTACTACCCGATCGATCAGTAGGTTTCACAATTAACGGAAATGAAATGGCACTAAATTGGTTTTTATCAAAATGAGAAACAGTAATTGATTTAGGCGAAGTAACAGTATTGATATTGAATGCTTTTCGCATCTCGCCTTTATTAGTAGACAGAATACTTGAGTGATAGGAATTAGAAATTAAATTCATTTTTTCAGCTACAAAAGAAATTGTAGGAATACAGATATCAGTTGCAATAGTGGTAATTCCGTCGATGTTAATTTGCAAACACTTTTCTAAAATAAGGTCTTTATCTAAAACGGATATTGGATAAAAAAAATGTGCTATCTCTTTACAAATAGCGTCTTCATTATCCCAAGCAAAACAATGCGTTTCTAAACCCATTGAAATAGCTTTATCAACTAATGGTTTTTGGAGATAACTAGCGCCAAGTATTGCGATTTTTTTCATTAAAATTTTACAGTAACAATAATTCCAATCATTATAAAAACGAGTCCAATTAGTTTTCCAATTGTAAAGATTTCTCCTAAAAACAAAATTCCAATTAAAAATACCAAAGCTGGAGCTAAGCTCATAAAAGGATAGGCGTGAGTAATTTCGAATTTAGTCATTGCTGCCATCCAAAAAAGAGATGCTACAAATGCGGAAATAAAACCTGAAAAAATAAAAGGATCAAAAATTAATTTAACTAGATAAATTATTTTGTCAAAAAGTCCGTCTGGCAAAATAACGTTTAAACCAGATAATCTCCATTTTAATACAATTTGTCCGTAAATGGTGAAAAATAAGGTTCCAAATATGTATAAATAAGGATTCATTTACTTAATTGTATTGATTATCGTAATAGTTTTGATAATTTCCAGAAGTAACACTTTTAAGCCAATCTTCATTAGAAAGATACCAATCGATTGTTTTTTCTAATCCTTCTTCAAAAGTTACAGATGGTTTCCAACCTAATTCTTTATTTATTTTAGAAGCATCGATAGCATATCGTAAGTCGTGTCCTGGTCTGTCTTTTACATACGAAATTAATTGTTCGGAAGTTCCTTCTGGATTGCCTAATTTTTTGTCCATTTGCTGACAAAGTAATTTCACCAAATTGATATTTTGCCATTCGTTAAATCCGCCAATATTATAGGTTTCATGATTTTTTCCTTTATGAAAGACCAAATCGATAGCTACTGCATGATCTTCAACAAAAAGCCAATCGCGAGTATATTTCCCATCACCATAAACAGGTAATGGTTTTTTAGTGATGATATTATTAATAAAAAGCGGAATTAGTTTTTCGGGAAAATGATTCGGACCATAATTGTTAGAGCAATTGGTTATTACATAAGGCAATCCGTATGTTTCTCCATAAGCACGTACAAAATGATCAGAGCTTGCTTTTGAAGCAGAATATGGCGAATTTGGATCGTATGCTGTTGTTTCGGTAAAAAGACCCGTTTCACCTAAAGAACCATAAACTTCATCGGTAGAAATATGATAGAATCGTTTGCCATCAAAATTATTATTCCATGATTCTTTGGCTGCATTTAACAAGTTCATTGTGCCAATTACGTTTGTTTTTACAAATGCTAGCGGATCGGTAATAGATCGATCTACATGCGATTCGGCAGCAAGGTGAAGAACGCCGTCAAAGTGGTGATTTTGAAATAGATTATCTATGAAAATTGCATCAACAATATCACCTTTTATAAAAGTATAATTGGATTCGTTTTGAATATCTGCAATGTTCTCTAAATTTCCAGCATAGGTTAGAGCATCTAAATTATAGATATGACAATTTGGATATTTTTTCACAAACAATCTAACAACATGAGAACCAATAAACCCTGCGCCACCAGTAATTAATAACTTTTTCATCTTTTTTAATTATAATTTACCATCAATAGAATTAACATCAAGAACTCCTTTTACATCGTAAACAACAGCATTTTTATTTTTTAATTGATTTAAATTTAAATTTGTAAACTCATGATGAGCAACACCAAGAACAATTGCATCAAATGTTTCATTTGGGATATCTTTTGTCATTGTGAGTTGGTATTCTTTTTTAACTTCGATCGGATTTGCCCATGGATCATAAATTGATACATCAATTCCGTAATCTTTTAATGCTCTTATTACATCAACAATTTTTGTGTTTCTAACATCGGGACAATTTTCTTTAAAAGTAATTCCGAGCATTAACAATTTAGAATGGCTAACTGGAATTTGTTTTTTAATCATTAGTTTAACAATTCGAGAAGCCACATAATCGCCCATGCTATCATTTAATCGTCTTCCAGCTAAAATAATTTCAGGATGATAACCTGCTTGTTGCGCTTTTTGTGCTAAATAATAAGGATCAACACCAATGCAATGTCCGCCAACTAAACCTGGTTTAAAGTTTAAGAAATTCCATTTTGTACCAGCAGCTTCGAGCACTGCTTGTGTATCAATTTCGAGAATATTAAATATTTTAGCCAATTCATTTACAAAAGCTATGTTGATGTCGCGTTGCGAGTTTTCTATAACTTTTGCAGCTTCGGCCACTTTTATAGATGGAGCTAAATGTGTGCCAGCGGTAATTACTGATTTGTATAAATCGTTGACTTTTATTCCAATTTCTGGAGTAGAACCAGAGGTAATTTTAAGAATTTTTTCTACTGTATGTTCTTTATCGCCAGGATTTATTCGTTCTGGAGAATACCCTGCAAAAAAATCTACATTATATTTTAATCCGCTATTTTTTTCTAGCACTGGAACACATTCTTCTTCTGTTAAACCGGGATAAACTGTAGATTCATAAATAACTATATCCCCTTTTTTCAGTAATTTACCAACGGTTTCACTTGACTTATAAAGGGGTGTTAAGTCGGGTTTATTGTTTTTATCAACTGGAGTTGGAACTGTAACAATATAGTAATTACATTGCTTTAAATCATCGATATTAGTAGTACAAAATAGTCCTGTTTTTTCTGATGTATTATTTACTAAGACACTTTGGAGTAGGTGCTTACTAATTTCTAAAGTAAAATCGTTTCCATTATTAAGTTCATCGATTCTTTTTTGGTTTATATCAAATCCAACAACAGCATATTTTGTAGCAAATAATCGTGCTAAAGGCAATCCGACATATCCTAATCCAACTATTCCGATTTTATCTTCCATAACTAATACTATTTAATTAATTTAAGAACCTATTGCTTGATACTGAAATCCGATTTCTCTCATTTTATTACCATCTAAAAGATTTCTACCATCAAATACAAAAGCAGGTTTTAACATTGAATCGTAGATTTTATTCCAATCATAGTCTTTAAATTCATCCCATTCTGTTAAAATTGCAATAGCATGAGCATCTTTACAAGCATTATATGGATTATCAAATGAAGAAATATATTTACTATTTTGAACTACAGTTCTTGATTCTAAATAATTTAAATCGTCTAGAATTTGTTCCAGATTTACTTTCGGATCATACACTGCAATTTTAGCTCTTTCAAAAATAAGATCATTCGCTATGTATATTGCCGCAGACTCACGAGAATCGTTGGTGTCTTTTTTAAATGCCCAACCTAAAAAAGCGATTTTTTTATCGGTTACCGTATTATATAAAGTATTAACAATTTTTTTTGAAAATCTTTGTTTTTGATGATCATTCATAATGATAACTTGTTCCCAATAATCGGCAACTTGATTAAGTCCGTATGATTTTGCAATATAAACTAAATTTAGTATGTCTTTTTGAAAACAAGACCCACCAAAACCAACAGAAGCTTTTAAAAACTTTGGTCCAATTCGGACATCCATTCCAATAGCTTTTGCAACTTCATTAATGTCGGCACCTGTTTTTTCACATAATTCTGATAACGCATTTATAGATGATACTCTTTGAGCTAAATAAGCATTTGCGGTTAATTTTGATAATTCTGATGACCATAAATTTGTAGTAAGAATTTTATCAGGAGCAACCCAATTTAAATAAACATCAGCTAATAATTGGATTGCCTTTTGTCCTTCTGAAGTACTTTCACCGCCAATAAGAACTCTATCTGGATTTAATAAATCTTCAACAGCGGTTCCTTCTGCTAAAAATTCGGGATTGGATAATATTTGAAATTGCACACCGTTTCCAGTATTATCTAAAATATTTTTAATTGCTTCGGCAGTTCTAACTGGTAATGTAGATTTTTCGATAACAATTTTATCATTTTTAGCAACCTTTGCGATTTGTCTGGCACATAATTCGATATATTTTAAATCGGAAGCCATTCCTTTTCCTGTACCATAAGTTTTGGTTGGCGTATTTACAGAAATAAATATTAACTCGGCTTCATCAATAGCTTTATCAACTTCTGTTGAAAAAAACAAATTTCGTCCTCTTGATTCTTTTACAATTTCTGCTAATCCTGGCTCATAAATTGGAATATTATTAACATCGTCGTCATTCCATTTATTAATTCGTTCTTGATTAAGGTCGACAACAGTAACTTTAATATGTGGACATTTTTGAGCAATAATTGCCATTGTTGGTCCGCCAACATATCCAGCGCCTATACAGCATATAGAAGTAATTTTCATTTTAAATTTTTATTTTAAATTTTCCCAATACCATTTTACGGATTCTTTTAAACCCTCTTTAAAAGAATATTTTGGATTATAATTAAGTAATTTTTTTGCTTTATCAATACTAGCTAAAGAATGCGGAATATCTCCCACTCTTTTAGATCCGTGAATTATTTCGATATTTTTTATGGAATTATCATAATCTGAAAGGAAATCTTTTAAATAAGAAACCATTTCATTTAATGTAGTACTTTCACCGAATGCTGTATTATAAACTGTATTTATCGCTTTTTTATTTGTGGTTGTTAAGGCTAATTCATTCATTTGTACAACATTGTCAATGTAGGTAAAATCTCTAGAAAAATTTCCATCACCATTTATAATTGGACTTTCATTCTTCATTAATTGCATAACAAATTTCGGAATTACAGCTGCATAAGCTCCGTTAGGATCTTGCATCCTTCCAAACACATTAAAATAGCGTAAACCTATAGTTTCTAAGCCATATGTTTTACTAAATATTTCGGCATACAATTCATTTACATATTTTGTAATCGCATAAGGCGATAAAGGTTTTCCAATAGTTTCCTCTAGTTTTGGCAATGCATCTGAATCGCCATAGGTAGAAGAACTAGCTGCATAAATAAACCTTTTGACCTTAGCATCTCTTGAAGCGATAAGCATGTTTAAAAATCCGGTTACATTTACTTCATTAGTAGTAATTGGATCAATAATAGATCTTGGAACCGATCCTAAAGCAGCTTGATGCAATACATAATCAACATTTTGAACGGCTTTTTGGCAATCGTTTAAATTTCTAATATCAGCTTCTATTAAAGTAAAGTTTTCGTTAGAAAGCAAACTATTAATATTGCGTTTATGACCAGTAGAAAAATTGTCTAAACAAATAACTTGGTATTGTTTTGACAAAAAATACTCACATAAATTGGAACCAATAAATCCAGCTCCACCAGTTATTAGAATTTTATATTTCATTAATTATACTTCGATTTTTTCTTACTCATTAAATTTAAGAGAATTTTAAAGTATTTTTCAAAAATGTTTTTTGGCTTATCCACCTCATGATAACCATTTGAATAAGCTCCGTATCCATAACCATAGCCGTAACTGTAGCCCGCACCATATTTTGCTTTATTTTCAAATCCGTTAAGGATTATACTAACATTTACTAATTCTCCTCTTTTTACTCTATTATTTAACAGATTAATCATGTCTTTTCTTGAAAAATTTTGTCGAGTAACATAAAGAGTAATATCGGCAAATTGAGTCAATTCGATTGCATCAGTAACTAGTCCAACTGGCGGTGTATCTAATATTATATAATCATATTTACTTTTCAGTTCGTCCATAAAGTTTGACATATTTTCGCTCATAATTAATTCAGAAGGATTAGGAGGAACTGGACCAGATGTGATTACATCTAAATATGGAATGTGTGTTTTAAAAATAATGTCTTCTAATTTATTTTGACCAATTAAGTAGTTTACAACACCTATTTCATTAGAAATATTAAAATCTTGAAATATTTTAGGTTTACGTAAATCAAACCCTACAATAACTGTCTTTTTTTCACTTAATGCAAAAACAGTTGCAATATTTATGGAACAAAATGTTTTTCCTTCACCACTTACAGAAGAGGTAATCATTACGGTTTTAGTTCCTGAAACATTTTGCTTTTTGTATAAAAACTGTAATGAAGATCGTATGGCTCTAAACGATTCAGAAAGAGCAGATTTTGGTTTTTCAAAAACAGATAAATTAGTATCATTATGTTTTAAACCTACAACACCAATTAATGGAATAGAAGTTAATTTAACAATATCATCGGTATTTTGAATTTGATTATTGATGAAGAAAATTAAAAATACAATAAATAAAGGAACTAGTAATCCTATAATTAGAGCAATTACATAATTAACTTGCGTTCTTGGTCCAATAAAACCGCCACCAATATCTTTGGCAGGATCAACAAATTGGATATCAGAGAGATTTGCTGCTTTTACAATTTGAGCTTCGCTTCTTTTTTGAAGATAAGCTTGATATATATTATCACTCAAATTATACTTTCGCATTATTTTAATATACTCTTGTTTTTCGTCGGGAAGTTGCGCTATTTTGAATTCGGCTTGACTAATTTTATTTTTTACTTGGCTTGATTCGTATTGAATTGCCATTTTCGCGGCATTTATGTTTTCGAGTAATACTTTTTTTAATGATGATATTTCATTGTCAATAGCGCTAAACATTTTATCTCCTTTAACAGAATATGCTATTTCAGATCTTTTAACAGACAGACCAATTAAACTGGAAACATTACTCAGGATATTTGGATCATCAATTCCTGCAACAGAAGGTGCTGGAAGTTTAGAATAATCGGTGCTATTTTTTAAATAACTATTTAAAACATTAAAGTAATTTATTTTTCTTTTAACTTCATCATTTTTGATATCTAAATCTAGCATTTGGTTTTGAAAAGTTTCGCCACCAGTTTCAATTTCTGAAAGGTTTTTATTTCTACTAAAATCTTTTAATTCATTGTTTACCGATTTTATATCGTCTTCCATTTTATTCAAAGTAGTATCGATATATTTTATTGTATTTTCAGCAAATAGATTTTTATTTTCAAGCTGTTTTTTCATTAAAGTTAATACCGTAGTATTCAAATAATCAACTATTCTGTTTTTATTGGTATTCTCTAGTGATAATTTTAATATCGATGGTGCTTTTTCATCAATTGCAACTTTTATATTTCTATACCTTGATACTACTCCATCAAAAGAATTAAAAACGACTTTATAGTCAGAATCATTAAAAATTTCACCATTTTTATACAATTCAAGTTTCCAATTTAAAAATGGCAGATTTATTTGTTGACCAATTTTATATCTTTTAATAAAATCTCCTTTTGGGACTGAAACTGTATTATAAGTATTTGTACTATAATTTATTACCGAAACTGTTTCCGAGTCAAAAGTAATTTTTAAAATATATTCTGTTGGAGAAACCAATCTTATATTGATTGGAATTTGTGCTAATTGATTCTTATTTTTATCAATGTTTACTATAAAAGGACAGCTTCCGTAAACATCTTCTGTAAAATATTTACTTTCTTTTAAATAATCGATATAAAATTGCAATCTATCGACAACCACTTCGTTGTGAGATCTAGATTTTAAAGTAGTTGATATTGTTTGTACTTGATCTGAAGTTCCGCCCCAATTAAAAACTAAGCTTGTATTATTAGTAAATAAAGGATTATCTTGTTCTTTTATTGATATTGTGTTTTCTAAAGAATAAATGCTCTGTTTTCGTAAATTAACTTGATAAGCAACTATCATACAAATAGTTAAGCCTAGTAAAAACCATCGCCAGTAACTTCCGGTTTTGATTAAAAACCCTTTAAAATCGAAGCTGTTTTGGTTTTCGAAGAAAGAAAAATCTTTTGAATCTAACATTTTAATGAGAGTAAATTAATTTTTAAGTAATAAAAATGTTGTTGTGGCTAAAGATAAAATTGTTATTATTGTTGTTAAAGATTCAATACCTGTTCTACCTGTTCCCCAAGATTTTTGTTTTAGAGGCTTAATATAAATATAATCGTTAGGTTGTAAGTAAAAAGCTGAAGATTTTAAAGCGTCTACATTTGTTAAATCTATACTTAATGTTTCGATACCAATCGGTAATTGTCTAATTACTTTAACCTCTTTTCTATTCCCAGTTATTGTTATATCGCCCGAATTTGCAATTGCTTCTAGTATATTTACTTTTTCTTGGTATACAACTTTTATACCTGGAGAATTAATCTCACCATTAATTGTATATCGTAAACCAGCTAATTTTACAGTTACAAATACCTCCGCTTCTTTTTTAAAATAATCTGCTAATAATTTGGCTTCAATATCTTTTCTAACTTCATCTACAGTAAAACCTAAAACATTAATTTCTCCTAAAATTGGTAGTCTTATATTTCCATGATCATCAATTGTATAACCCGTAAAATAAAGTGCATCTACTGATAGCGATTGTTGCTCTTTACCTCCATTAAAAATTTCAACTAATTTTTGATCTATCGCTTTTACATTGATACTCAAAATGTCATTTATATGAAGCCTATATGGCTTTAGGGTAATCTGATCTATTGTTTGCTCTGTTGGTTTTTCATTCTCTTGCAGATAAACTATATCTTTTGTTGGCACACAAGAGGTGAAGAAAAATCCCATACAAAAAAAAGCATATAAAAATAATTTATTCATTCTTAAAAATTTATGAACAAAGATAGTTTTTCAATTTAAAAAGCAAAACAAATATCGGCTAATTTACAGCACCCAGCTTAAATATTTTTAATCGCATTTTCAAATGGAACCCTTTGGATAATACTTCTTCCTAATGTAACTTCATCAGCATATTCCAATTCGTCGCCAACAGCAATGCCTCTTGCAATTGTTGATGTTTTAATTGCAAACTCTTTTATTTGTTTGAATACATAAAAATTGGTTGTATCGCCTTCCATTGTTGAGCTAAGAGCAAAAATAACTTCTTCTATGTTTCCGGATTTCACTTTTTCAACTAAAGTACTTATTTTTAATTGACTAGGACCAACACCATCAATAGGTGAAATTTTTCCTCCTAAAACATGATAAATACCTCTAAATTGGTTGGTGTTTTCAATTGCCATAACATCTCGAATATCTTCGACAACACAAATAATCTTATGATTTCTTGATGAATTAGAACAAATTTCACAAACTTCAACATCAGAAATATTGTGACAATTGTCGCAAAACTTCACTTGCTCTCGCATATTAGTTAATGCTTGCGATAAAAATTGTGTTTGTTCATTAGGTTGTTTTAATAAATGTAAAACCAATCGTAAAGCAGTTCGTTTTCCGATTCCGGGTAATTGCGACATTTCGTTGACCGCTTTTTCTAATAATTTAGATGAAAATTCCATTTGGCAAAAATAGTAAATTTGTTCATTTGGTTATTCGTTAATTTGAATTTAAGTTGCTATAATTTTAACCGAATAACAAATAACCAAATAACCATTTTTTTTGTATTTTGGCACTACTAAAAATCAATTATGACTCCAATAGCTATTTTAACTTTAATTGTTATTTATTTCGGATTATTAATTTTCATTTCTAATGTTGTTAGCAAAAAAGATACTAGTAATGATGCTTTTTTTAAAGCCAATAAAAATTCTAAATGGTATTTAGTTGCTTTTGGAATGATTGGAACAGCATTATCTGGAGTGACTTTTATTTCAGTTCCCGGCAATGTAGGTTCGCCCGAAAATCAGTTTGGTTACTTTCAATTTGTTTTAGGAAATGCCATTGGATTTTTGATCATTGCAACCGTTTTACTTCCGTTGTATTACAGAATGAATTTAACCTCTATTTACAGTTATATCGAACAACGACTCGGAACCGTAAGTTATAAAACGGCTGCTACTATTTTCTTAATTAGTAGAACTATTGGCTCGGCGTTTCGATTGTATTTGGTAGTGATTGTTTTGCAACGTTATGTTTTTGATTTCTATAAGATTCCGTTTGCTATTACGGTTTTAATATCGCTCGCTTTAATATTTGCATATACTTATCGAGGCGGATTGAAAACTATTATAATTACGGATAGTTTACAAACATTTTTTTTAGTTTCATCTGTATTTCTTACCATTTATTTTATTTGCGACAGTCTAGATTACGGTGCAATTGAAGCTTTTGAAGCCGTAAAAAACAGTAATTATTCGAAGATATTTTTCTATGAAGATTACCTTAAAGGAAGTTTTGTTTTGAAACAAATTTTGGGCGGAATTTTCGTCACTATTGCCATGGTTGGTTTAGATCAAGATTTGATGCAAAAGAATTTGAGTTGTGCAACTATTGGTGAAGCACAAAAAAACATGTTCACATTTACTGGAATTTTTGTTGTAATTAATATTTTCTTTCTAAGCGTTGGCGCATTATTATACATTTATGCTGAGAAAAACGGAATTGCAGTTCCGATGGTTGGCGATGTAAAACGAACCGATTTATTGTTTCCAGAAATTGCTTTTCATCATTTAAGTATTGTTCCAGCTGTGGTTTTTTTATTGGGATTAACAGCTGCTACTTTTGCTACAACAGATAGTGCTTTAACAGCATTAACGACTTCTTTTTGTGTTGATTTTTTAGGAATGGATAAAGCTGAAAACGCCAACAAACCCAATATTGTAAGAACAAGACATTTTGTTCATATTGGATTTTCGTTTTTGCTTTTTTTAGTAATTATTGTTTTTAATTCGTTGAATGACAAATCGGTTGTGACCATGATTTTTAAAGTCGCAAGTTATACTTATGGTCCGCTTTTAGGATTATATGCGTTTGGTTTGTTTATGAAAACGAAAACAGTTCACGATAAAATTGTTCCAATTGTATGTTTGGTATCTCCTTTGATTTGTTTTTTGATTACAAAATACTCCGCCGATTTATTTGGAAATTATGTAATTGATAATGAGTTGATTATCGTAAATGGGTTGATTACCTTTTTGGGATTGTTGTTGATAAGTAAACCAGCGACTAAGGAAACGCGTTTTTAATGGAACGCGGATACTACGGATTTGGCTGATATTCGCGTATTTTTTTTGCAAAAGTTAAAATGGATAGCTTTTTAGCCCTGATTGCGCGGCTATACTTTGGAGTCCCGAAAGCATTCGGGAGAGCAAAGATAATAGCAAAAGCAGGAAAATGGACAACAGATAAAGCCCGAAACTTTCGCTCAGATTGCTTCGTGCCTCGCAATGACTAGTATTGATTGGTAGTTAATAAAACCAAAGTACACGCTTCTTCCACATTGATGTTGTTGCTTTTTAAAAGTTGGTAAAACTCTGGATTTTCGGTTCCAGGATTGAAGAGAACTCTTTTAGGTTTAGTTTCGATAATGTAATTGTAATAATCACGTTGGCGAGTTGGATTTAAATACAAGGTAACGGTATCAATATTTTTTAATGGAATGTTTTTTGTGCGGATTTTAATTCCGGCTACTTCTCCTTGATTCTGACCAATAGCAAGTACTGAATGACCTTTATCTACTAACATAGTTATGGCTTTGAAAGCATATCTTTCGGGTTTTGTTGTAGCACCTAAAACTAGTGTCTTTTTATTTTTCATTTGGCAAAAGTACAAAATTGGATGGTTTTTGTAACAGAATTTAACTTTACGTTGTTTTTAACTTTAACTTTGTTGCTTAATCGCGACTTAATTTTGCAAGAAAACTATGGATATATTTATCTTTTTACTAGCGGCATTATTTTCTGTTTTAAATCCGATTGGCACTGTACCAATTTTTGTAGGTTTAACTCAAGATTATACTAAACAAGAACGATCACGAGTAGCCATATGGACAGCATTTAACGTTTTTATCATTTTAATTATTTCGTTTTTTATTGGACAATATGTTTTAAAATTTTTCGGAATTACGATTCCGGCCCTTCGAATTGCAGGTGGAATTATAATTGCGAGTTCAGGTTTTTCGTTATTAAACGGACGATTTAACAAGAACAAAGGAATCAATAAAAAAGTAGAAGAAGAGATTCAGAGTCGGAACGACATTGCATTAACGCCATTAGCTATGCCAATGTTGGCTGGACCAGGTTCGATTTCGCTTTTAATTGCCTATTATCAAGAACACAATACTTCCTCGGAAATACTATTTTCGTGTTTGGCTATTTTGGCTGTGGCTTTACTTATTTTTATAATTTTGAAAAGCGCTCATTATTTGGCCAGAATTTTAGGAACATCCGGAATTGTAGCTATTTCTAGAATTATTGGGTTTTTAACCATTGCCATCGGAATTCAATATATTATTAGTTCGGTTTTGAGTATTATTAGAGGAATTTGAGGGTTTAGGATATTAGATATACGGTATTAGTTTTGTGAAGTTCGAAAAAAAAAAATCTAAATTCCACTATTTTCAAATGGAATTTAGATTTTTTTTAATTGCTACTTTTTTTAATTTTTAGGTAGAAAAACTTCTGCCATCATGCATCGCGCGCTTCCACCACCACAAGCTTCAATCGTATCTAAACTAGAACTCACTATAGTAATGTGTTCTTCTAATTGTGCGATTTGTTTTTTGGTTAAGCTTTTGTGAGCTGAAGCACTCATTATTAAATAACGACGTTCATCAGCACCTTGCAATTCGAGCATGTTTCCTGCAAAATTGTTCATTTGATCTTCGGTGATTAAAATGATTTCTTTTTCGTCTGCTTTTAGACTATCTAGAACCATTTTTCGTTCTTTTTTATCATCGATACAATCGGCACAAATTACTGCAAAGGTATCGCCAATACACATCATAACGTTTGTATGGTAAATTAGTTTTCGTTCGCCATTTACGTTTTGATATGCTTCAAAAATAATTGGATTCATATCAAAATCTTCACAAAATTCGATAAACAATTCTTCATCGGCTCGCGGTGAAAGTGCGCAATAAGCTTTCCCGTTTTCGCGATCTAACACGATACTTCCAGTTCCCTCAAGATAGTAACCATCAGCTTCGGCTTCGGTATAATCCATAATTCCGTCGTTAACTAAAAAACCATTGTCTTCCAAAATATCCAAAATATCTTCTCTTCTTTCGGCACGACGGTTTTCGGCAAACATAGGATAAAAAACCACATCACCATTTTCATGAAAGGAAATCCAATTGTTTGGAAAAATACTATCGGGAGTGTCAGGATCTAGAGTATCATTTACTACAGTAACATCTACACCAACCATTAGAAGTTTATTTACAAAAGTGTCAAATTCTTCTTGAGCTTTGGCGTTTACCGATTGAGGTGTTAATCCGTCGAGTACTTTTTGATAATAATTGTTTACCGCTGTTTGTTCGTTCATACGAAATGCTACTGGACGAATCATTAATATGGAATTGGTAGTTTGTTTCATTTTTTTGGTTGTATGTTATATGTTGTAGGTTTTAAGTCTATTTATTTTGTCTTGAAAATTTTTTACATTATGTTTTCCAGTTTACTTCAACATACTTGATAAAATTATAAATTTTGGAACTTAACTCATTATATTTACTTGTAAACTCTTCTTTGTTGTCAATAATAGTTTGATACAAATTATTAATTTTTTCGATATGAAAAACTGTTTCCAAACAACTTGCCCAAGAATAAGTTAAGAACTTTATAAAATCTGCTTTATATCTTTTTCTTCCATATCCTTCCACAATATTTGTTGCAACTGAGTCAGAAGACCTTCTTAATTGACTTCCTAGTTCAAACATTTCATATTTTGGTAATTTTAAAGAAGAAGCATGTGCTTGATAAAATAACTCTAATCCTACTGTATAAATTTCTAAATCCTTATAACTGCTCATATCTTATATTTTTTTGGCTTATATTAAAAAAAACTTACAACATACAACTTACAACTTACAACAAATTTTTAATCTCTTATCAAAGGCAATGTTGAGCATCGTAATAAACCTTCTTGTTTTGCAATTTCGGCATACGGAATTTCTTCAACTGTGAATCCGTTTTCGCGAAGCCAATTGTTTAATCTTGTGAAGTTTTTTTCAGAAACTACTACATCAGGAGCTATAGAAAATATATTTGAATTCATATGATACATTTCGTCACGAGAAATATGAAATAGGTTTTCTTTGCCGAAAAGTTGTACTAAAAACACATAATCGGCTTCTTCACGAAAACCACTTTTGTATATTATTCCTTTATTAGTTCCAACTGTTTGAAAGCAACAATCAAGGTGTAGTGCATTATCACGAGCTTCGATTTTTGATTTTACCAAGTCAAATTCTTTGACAATTTTATTTGGAAATAGCTCTTTAATGTAATTTACGCCAGCCATATTGGTTCGAGCTGTAATGTACTCTTTATAATCGGAACCTTTGTACGTTCCAATAAAAATATAGTCGTTCCAGAGCATTACATCGCCACCTTCTATATGTACTTCTTCTGGGGGACGGACCACTTTTTTTGGATCAATTTGATCTATAACATATTGAATCGCATCTAATTCGCGGTTTCTATCGGGGAGAATATTGGCTTTGATAAAAACATCATCAATAACAAAACCGATATCACGAGTAAAAATTTGATTGTAATTTTGAATCATTTCTGGACGAAAGACTTTCACATCATATTTTTGAAATACCGTATTGAAAGCTTCCATTTCGTTAATCATATCCGTTTCAACTGGATAAGTTCCTGCTAAAATATGTTCTAATGATTTAGGATCGTATGCTTCTTCGGCACTTGGTGTTGATCCGTTATTTATAGCAGAACCAAGAACAACAGCCCGTAATCGAGAAGTTTCGTTTTTAACGTTT
Source organism: Flavobacteriales bacterium (assembly GCA_031408335.1). GTDB lineage: Bacteria > Bacteroidota > Bacteroidia > Flavobacteriales > Flavobacteriaceae > Flavobacterium. The sequence continues at coordinate 125,537 of JANNWH010000024.1, forward strand.
AATTGTAACATAAAGTAGCTTTTGGCTTTAGGCAAATATAAAAAAGCTTCCCGATTAAGAGAAGCTTTGTTTATAAGTATTTAAATATTTTATCTTTTATCCACTGTTTTAAAATCACGTAATGGATGACCAACATACACTTGTCGTGGTCTTCCAATTGGTTCTTTTTTTACGCGCATTTCTTTCCATTGTGCAATCCAACCTGGTAAACGTCCAATGGCAAACATAACAGTAAACATATCTGTTGGAATTCCGAGTGCTCTATAAATAATACCTGAATAGAAATCAACATTTGGATACAATTTTCTAGACACAAAATAATCATCTATCAATGCGGCTTCTTCTAATTTTTTGGCAATTGCTAAAATTGGATCATCTACACCTAAAGTGGCTAAAACTTCATCGGCAGCTTTTTTTATGATTCGGGCTCTTGGATCAAAATTTTTATAAACTCTATGTCCAAATCCCATCAATCTAAAAGGATCTTCTTTATCTTTAGCTTTTGCCATATATTTATCGGCATCACCACCATTTAGATGAATTTCTTCCAACATTTCAAGTACCGCTTGGTTGGCACCACCATGAAGTGGACCCCAAAGTGCCGAAACTCCTGCAGAAATTGATGCGAATAATCCAGCATGAGAAGAACCAACCATCCTAACTGTTGAAGTAGAACAGTTTTGTTCATGATCGGCATGAAGTATGAATAGCTTATCTAAAGCGTCAATTACTTTTGGATTTGGTTTATATGGACCTGTTGGTAATTCAAACATTAAATGCATGAAATTTTCAACATATCCTTTCTCGTTATTGTAGTAATTTAATGGAAAACCCATCATTTTTCTGTATGTCCAAGTAGCAATTACTAAAAATTTACCCATTGTTTTACAAACGGCTTCATACATTTCTTTTTCGTTTTCAACATTCACTACTTTTGGATTAAAAGCAGTTAATGCGCTAGTCAAAGCTGACAAAACTCCCATTGGATGTGCAGTTTTTGGAAAACCATCAATGATATTCTTCATTTCTTCGTTGACCAAAGTATATTTTCGGATGTCGGTTTCAAATAAAGCTAGTTCCGATTTTGTTGGCAGTTCTCCAAAAATAACTAAGTAAGCTACTTCTAAAAAATCGGCTTTGTCGGCTAAATCTTCAATAGAATAACCTCTGTAACGAAGGATTCCTTCTTCACCATCGAGGAAAGTGATTTCACTTTGGCAAGAGCCCGAATTTTTATAACCAGGATCAAGAGTTATTGCACCAGTTAAGGCACGTAATTTTTCGATATCGATTGCTGGTTCGTTTTCACTTCCTACAATTACAGGAAATTCATATTTGTTTCCTTCGTATTCTAATATTGCTGTTTTGGACATGATAAAAAATGGAAATTAAATCTGATAAATTAATAATTTAACAAAGCTATGAAATTACAAATGAATTAAAAAAGAAATAAGATAACGAATACGTTAATTTTAATATAAAAATGCAAAAATGATATAATTAAAAGCCACAAATTTGCACATTAGAAATTAAATTCAAATTTGTGGCGGGATATAGTGCATTACTCTTTTATAATTTTCTCGATTTTGCTTCCTTTTTCAGTTATGACTTTTACGAAATAGACTCCGTTTGAATAATTAGAAAAATCAAAATCAGTATGTTTTTCATTAACTAAATTAGTTTTTAACATTCGTCCTTGGAGATCAAATAATTGTATCGACTTGATAGCAGTAGTGCATTTTATGGTGATAATATCTTTTGTAGGATTTGGATAATATTCAAATGCAAAAGAACTATAATTATCAGTACTTAAAACGGTATTTTCACCTTGTAAATATAACGAAACTGGAATATCTCCTTGACCTCCAACAAAAACAGCATCAGGAACCGAAATCACAAACGAATGAGCTCCAGCACTTAAATTTCCTAAAGTTATTTCACGAATTGGAATAACTGCTCCTGGACACCAATTGCTGAAAGATTGCCATTGTGCAGGAGATCTTGGCGTTGATCCATAAATTCCATTTGCTTGTGTATTATATATTCTGTAGGGCTCACAAGTTAATTCACCTGGTTTATAGGTCAAAATTGGATTAGAATCTAAAGAAATATAGTGCCATCTTCTGTTGTATTCTTCACCTCCAGAATTTGAACCATGATTGGAAGTTATTAATTCAAATTTGGCATTATTGATAGGAGTTGTAAGGTTAAAATTGATTGTTCTTACTGTAGTTCCAATTGCATCAGAAGCACCAACAGCATAATTATTTAAATTCTTTTTAAAGTTTAATGGCAAAACAAAAGTATCGTTAGGAATTGAGGTATTGGCATTAGTTATGAAATCTAATGTACCAAAAAAGACATCGTTTCTTCCTGCACATCCTGCTACTTGTGTATTAGCAGCATAAGGTACGCCAAATACTTCGAGTTCAATCCAAAAATCATAGATTGAATTCAGGTAACTATCCTTTAAAATTTTAGTAACATTGTCGACTGTAAAAGAAAAAGGAACTGAAGTTGGTTGAATGTTCTTATTCATAAAAGGAGTAATAAATCTACCTAATTCTATTCTGCTTGTTGTTGCTGGATTGTAGCTTAAAGAATTTTTTGGAACAAAAGCTAGATTTACATTTCCGATTCTGTCATAATTATCACAAGCTGCCGAAATTATTATACTTAACTCCAATGTACTTCCTATTTGCGATAGTACATTTGTTGTTAGTTTTTTTGTAAACAAATCATTTCTCAATCTCACTACATCGGGAGCTGTAGGATTACTTACAAGTCCTGCATATCCATCATAGAATAATACATTATCATAAATTGGAATGGTAGTTTGGGCAAAAGTTAAATAGGATAACCCAAATAAATAAATAAACAAGTAGTACTTTTTTTTCATAATCGTTTGTTTTTTAATTTTAATAGCATACGAATATAAGAAAAATAAATATATCTATAAATTATTTAAACGCTTTCAATCCAGGAAAGTAAGCAGTATTTCCTAACTCTTCTTCAATACGAAGTAATTGGTTGTATTTTGCCATACGATCGGAACGTGAGGCAGAACCAGTTTTTATTTGTCCGCAATTTAATGCAACAGCTAAGTCAGCAATTGTAGTGTCTTCTGTTTCTCCTGAACGATGTGACATTACCGATGTATAACCAGCGTTGTGCGCCATATTTACTGCGGCAATTGTTTCGGTTAACGTTCCGATTTGATTTACTTTTACTAAAATTGAATTAGCAATTCCTTCTTTGATTCCACGAGATAAACGTTCCACATTCGTTACAAATAAGTCATCACCAACTAATTGTGTTTTGGTTCCAATTAATTCGGTTAGGTATTTCCAGCCTTCCCAATCATCTTCATACATTCCGTCTTCAATAGATATAATTGGATAATTTGTTGCTAATGATGCCAAATATTCAGCTTGTTCTTTAGATGTTCTTACTTTTCCAGTTGCACCTTCAAATTTAGTATAATCGTATTTTCCATCAATAAAAAATTCAGAAGCTGCGCAATCTAAGGCAATCATTATTTCATCACCAAATTTGTATCCTGCATTTTCTACCGCTTTTTTAATAGTATCTAATGCGTCTTCAGTTCCTCCAGCTAAATTCGGAGCAAAACCACCTTCATCACCAACAGCAGTCGACAAACCTCGATCGTGTAAAACTTTTTTCAAATTGTGAAAAATCTCTGTTCCCATTTGCATTGCGTGTGTAAATGAAGTTGCTTTTACTGGCATAATCATAAACTCTTGAAATGCAATTGGTGCATCAGAATGAGAACCTCCATTAATAATATTCATCATTGGTACTGGTAAAGTATTAGCTGAAACTCCGCCAACGTAACGATACAATGGTAAACTTAATTCGTTCGCTGCAGCTTTTGCGACTGCCAATGAAACGCCAAGAATTGCATTGGCACCTATGTTTGATTTATTAGAAGTTCCATCTAGTTCAATCATTAATTGATCGATGTGATTTTGTTCAAAAACAGAAGTTCCAAGTAGTTCATTAGCAATTATTGTGTTGACATTTTTAATTGCATTTAAAACGCCTTTTCCCATGTAATTTTTTCCTCCATCACGTAATTCAACTGCTTCATGTTCGCCTGTTGATGCTCCACTTGGAACAGCAGCACGACCTAAAACGCCATTCTCTGTAATAACATCAACTTCAATTGTTGGATTTCCTCTTGAATCTAAAATTTGTCTTGCGTGAACTTTAATTATTATACTCATTTAGTTGTGATTTTTATTCCGCTACGCACCATAATGTTCGGCTACGCTTCGGATGTATTTTTTTATTTAATTTTTAAACAATTCACAAATTTAAACAATCGATAAAAATAATCGCTCGAATAGTTAAAAACTTATAAACTCAAACGATTTAGTTATTAATTAATTGTGTTTGAAATTCAATTGTGTTAAAAAAAGGACTGGTTTTCATCAAAATTACGAAATAAAATATGTAGTATTTATATTATATTTTTTATATTTTTATGTATTACATCGATTTTAATTGCTTTTTATGGATATAATGTGCTTGAATATAAAAATAAAATACTTAGTTTTATAACGTTAATAAGCCCCAAAAAATTAACCTACTAAATTTTACATTTTGAAAACGATAAAAAGAAAAACCGCTTTTTTGGTAAGTCTATTTGTTTTTGTATTAATTAATACAACTAATGGTTTAGCTCAAAATTACAGAAGTCCAAAAGCCTATTTTGATGATTTCGAAAAAAACGAATTGTTTGTAAGAGAGTCATTTGCAGAATATTCGACCACAATAATTGATAATAGTCCATTAGACAGAGTTCAATCTACTTTGGATAGAATCTATTCGAAATTAGGTAGAATTAATATCATTTTGACTAGAAACGATAAAGGTCTTTTAGGCGACACTAGTTTGAGAGATGCATTTATTAAAGTAAATTCTAATACTATAAACTTACTTAAAAATAAATCGTTAATATTAAATGATTATTCTGTTCAAAGCGAATTAGGATATTCCGAATTATTCAAAAATATAGCTTTCAAAGAAAATGAAATTACTAGATACTACCACGATCTTGTATCCTACCAAAACACCAAAGCAGAATTTGGATTAAAACATAATATCATTCTAAATAATGTTACTAAAAAAAATGTATTTGAGTACAACGCTTATCAAAATTTAATTTTTTATAAACTGAATGTTTTAGATGAAAAATTAATTAAGTTATTAAAAGAAAAAGACATTGAAAAAGTAAAGGAATGCATTAATCATATGGTAACCGTTGGTATAGAATCTTTTAGCAAAACCGCAAAATATAAAGACGATTTTAAGGATCAAAGTTTAAATAATGCAAATATCGCATTCATTACTTATATGATTAATCAAAAAGAAACATTAGTTCCTTATTACATAAATTATATTATTGCATTTCAAGATTTACAAAAAGTCAAAATAAAATATGAAAAAGACCCAAAATCGATGTCATTAGAAGCTTATAATTTAGAAGTTAGGAAATACAACAACAATAAAAATTTATTTTTTGACACATTATATGCTATTCAAATAAAAAAAAGAGACATTATTAATGCTTGGTCTAAAACCAATGCAACTTTCTTAAAAAACAATATTGAATTTGAGAATTTGAATGAAAAATACACCAATCTCGACTAGCAATTAAAAAGGATTTCTTATAACAGAAATCCTTTTTAATCTAAAGAAAATCTTGTTACAATAACTCAGAGTCATAATTATATAAGTTTAAATTATTTCTATGTAATATGCCAACCTCATGTTGGTAGTAATTTTACATCAATAATTAAAACATATACATTATGGACTGAACCCAAAAGTTTGGACAAATTTATACTTCTTGATGTTTTTTAACTTTTTCCATACTTAAAATAAACTCATCAAACAAATAACTAGAATCATGAGGACCTGGACTTGCTTCAGGGTGGTATTGAACCGAAAAACAATTTTTAGTTTTCATACGCATTCCGGCAACGGTATTGTCGTGGAGATGAAAATGTGTGATTTCTAAATCGGAGTGTTTTTCTAACTGTTCTCTATTGACTGCGAATCCGTGATTTTGGGAAGTAATTTCTCCTTTCCCAGTTAAGATATTCATAACAGGATGATTGATTCCACGATGACCATTAAACATTTTATAGGTTGAAACTCCGTTAGCTAAAGCGATAATTTGGTGACCAAGACAAATTCCAAACAACGGTTTATCAGAATTTAAAATTTCATGAGTTACCGCTTGAACTTGTGTTAATGGATCGGGATCACCAGGTCCGTTAGATAAGAAATAACCAGTTGGTTGAAAAGATTTTAACTCTTCAAAAGTAGTATTGTAAGGAAACACTTTTATGTAACAATCTCTTTTAGCAAGATTACGAAGTATATTTTTTTTGATTCCTAAATCGAGGGCAGAAATTTTGTATGTGGCGTTTTCATTTCCAAAAAAATACGGTTTAGTAGTTGAAACTTTTGAGGCTAATTCCAATCCTTCCATGTTTGGAACCTTTGTTAGTTGATTTTTTAATTCTTCTATAGAAGTTCCGTCGGTTGATATCACAGCATTTTGGGCACCGTTGTCACGAATATAACTTACTAAAGCACGAGTATCAACATCAGAAATACAAACTAAATTTTGCTTTTCGAAATAATCATAAAGATTACTTTCGGAATCTGGACGAGAATGATTGAAGCTAAAATTTTTACAAACTAAACCAGAAATCATAATTTTATCTGATTCAACTTCATTGGCATTCACACCGTAGTTACCGATATGTGGATTGGTTGCTACCATGATTTGTCCGAAATACGACGGATCGGTAAATATTTCTTGATAACCTGTCATTCCGGTGTTGAAGCAAACCTCGCCGAAAGTGGTTCCGGAGATTCCAATTGATTTTCCGTAGAAAATAGTTCCGTCTGCGAGTAGTAAGATGGCTTTTGGTCGTGTTGAGTATTTCATAATGTAATGTAGTTGTGCAAATTTATTTATTTTTTTGCTACAAAGGCGCAAAGACACAAAGGTTTATTAAAACTTTTTAACATTCATATTGAGTCCGATTAATATCTAATCTATTTTTATACTTCAAAGTTCATTGTTCATTTTTCATTGTTCAAACTTCAAAAAAAATGTTGATCCGAGCGTTAGCGAATTGGCGAAGCAATTATGATTCACGAATATTGAATTTTAAATGGCCCTAGCCCCGATTGCGCCGATATCCTTTTTTAAGGACTGCCTGTAGCGCAGCGAAAGGATATCCTTAAATAAGATAAAGGCAAAAGCGGGATTAGCTTCAAAATAAATAAATAATGTTAAATAGAAAAGCCACCCCGCCCTTTGAGCACCCCTCCAAAGGAAGGGAATAAAAAAAAGGATAAACTAACAAGTAGCTTATCCTTTTATATTTATGAATTGAAATTCATTATTCTTCTTTCTTTTCTTCTGAAGTTTCATCAGCAGGTGCTTCGTCAGCCGGAGCTTCTGGTTCTTCTGCAGTTGGAGCTTCTACAGTTTCAGCTGGAGTATCGTCTACAGCAGGAACTTCAACTTCTGCAGCTGGAGTTTCCTCAACTACTGGAGTTTCTTCTACAGTTGGAACTTCTACTTCTGCAGCTGGAGTTTCAACTACTGCTTCTGGAGTTTCCTCAACTTCTTCTACAACTGGTGCAGCTTTAGGATTTGGAGCAGCAGTAACTGGTTTTGCTTTTGCACGACGTGTTCTACCTTTTTTCTCTTCTTTTTTACCTCCGTTGTAAAGTTCGTTGAAATCTACCAATTCGATCATGGCCATATCAGCGTTATCTCCTAAACGGTTACCCATTTTGATGATACGTGTATATCCACCTGGACGATCACCTACTTTCGCAGCTACTTCTCTAAAAAGTTCAGTAACTCCGTATTTGTTACGCAAGTAAGCAAAAACAATACGTCGGTTGTGAGTAGTATCTTCTTTTGATTTTGTTATAAGCGGCTCAACGAATTGTTTAAGCGCTTTTGCTTTAGCGACAGTAGTATTAATACGTTTGTGCTCGATTAAAGAACAAGCCATATTAGCTAGCATAGATTTTCTATGACCAGTTTGTCTGCTTAAGTGATTGAATTTTTTTCCGTGTCTCATGACAATTTTTTTTTAACCTTCATCTTGCTACAATCCGCTGCCGGAGAGCAAAATATGAAGTAATTTATTCTTTATCTAATTTGTATTTTGCTAAGTCCATTCCGAAGGTTAAATTTTTAATCGCAACTAGTTCATCTAGTTCTGTTAAAGATTTTTTACCAAAATTACGGAATTTCATTAAGTCATTTTTATTGAAAGATACTAGATCTCCAAGAGTATCAACTTCTGCTGCTTTTAAACAATTTAAAGCTCTAACAGATAAATCCATATCGACAAGTTTAGTTTTAAGCAATTGTCTCATGTGTAACGATTCTTCATCATAAGAATCTGTTTGTGCAATTTCATCTGCTTCAAGAGTAATTCTCTCATCAGAGAACAACATGAAGTGGTGAATTAAAACTTTAGCGGCTTCGGTTAATGCGTCTTTTGGATTTATTGAACCGTCTGTTTTGATTTCAAAAACTAATTTTTCATAATCGGTTTTTTGCTCCACACGAAAGTTTTCTATAGTATATTTTACATTTTTTACTGGTGTAAAAATAGAATCTGTAAAGATAGTACCAATGGCAACATTTTGCTTTTTGTTCTCTTCAGCTGGAACATAACCTCTCCCTTTTTCGATTGTTAATTCCATGTTGAAATTAACTTTACTTTCAAGGTTACAGATTATCAATTCTGGATTCAATACTTGAAAACCAGAAATAAATTTTTGAAAATCGCCAGCAGTAATTTGATCTTTACCAGTTATTGATATAGTAACTGATTCGTTATCGATATCTTCAATTTGACGTTTGAAACGTATTTGTTTAAGATTAAGGATAATTTCGGTTACATCTTCAACGACTCCAGGAATAGTTGAAAACTCATGTTCTACACCATCAATTCTAGTTGATGTAATAGCATATCCTTCTAACGCAGAAAGTAAAACTCTTCTAAGTGCATTACCAACGGTCAATCCGTAACCAGGTTCTAAAGGTCTGAACTCAAACTTACCTTCAAAATCGGTTGAATCGATCATGATAACTTTATCGGGCTTTTGAAAATTAAATATTGCCATAATTTAGACTACTGTCAATTATTATTTGTTGTACAACTCTACTATTAACTGCTCTTTGATGTTTTCTGGGATTTGCAATCTTGCAGGTACAGAAACAAAAGTACCTTCTAAGATGTCTTTATTCCAAGTAATCCATTCGTAAACAGTACTTGAATTAGATAAAGAATTTGCGATAGCTTCTAAAGATTTAGATTTTTCACGAACTGCAACTTTATCACCTGGTTTTAGGTGGTACGAAGGAATGTTTACCAATTCTCCGTTAACGGTAATATGACGGTGAGAAACAATTTGACGCGCTGCTCTTCTTGAAGAAGCGATTCCCATTCTGTACACTACATTATCCAAACGTGCTTCGCATAATTGTAAAAGGATTTCACCAGTTACACCTTTAGAAGCTGCTGCTTTTTCGAATAAGTTTCTGAATTGCTTTTCTAAAATTCCGTAGGAATATTTAGCTTTTTGCTTTTCCATCAACTGTACTGCGTACTCTGATTTTTTACCTCTTTTTTTTGCCATCCCGTGTTGTCCAGGAGGGTAATTTCTTTTTTCGAAAGCTTTGTCTTCTCCGAAAATAGCTTCGCCGAATTTACGTGCGATTTTTGTACTTGGACCAGTATATCTTGCCATTTTAAATTTGTTTTGAGTGAGAGATTATGAATTCAGGTCAATAAATCCTTCGATAATCTTAATTCTAACTCTGTTATACTATAATTATACTCTACGTCTTTTAGGAGGACGACATCCGTTGTGTGGCATTGGAGTAACATCGATGATTTCGGTTACTTCAATTCCTGAGTTATGAAGGGAACGAATAGCAGACTCACGTCCGTTACCTGGTCCTTTAACATAAACTTTTACTTTTTTAAGACCAGCTTCTAAAGCTACTTTACTACAATCTTCTGCTGCCATTTGAGCTGCATAAGGCGTGTTCTTTTTAGAACCTCTAAAACCCATTTTGCCTGCAGAAGACCATGAAATAACTTCACCTTTCTTATTAGTTAAAGAAATAATGATGTTATTAAAGGTTGCACTAATATGCGCTTCGCCTGAAGATTCAATAATAACTTTACGTTTTTTTGTACTTGCTTTAGCCATACTATTTATTATTTAGTTGCTTTTTTCTTGTTCGCAACAGTTTTTCTTTTACCTTTTCTTGTTCTAGAGTTATTCTTAGTTCTTTGACCTCTTAATGGAAGACCAGATCTATGACGAATACCTCTATAACAACCGATGTCCATTAAACGTTTAATGTTTAAAGATACTTCGGAACGTAATTCACCTTCAATTTTGTAGTATGAAACGGCATCACGGATTGCTCCGATTTGGTCATCATTCCAATCTTGAACTTTAATGTCTTGGCTTACTTGAGCTTTTTCTAAAATCTCAATAGCTCTACTTTTTCCTATTCCGAAGATATAGGTAAGTGCTATAACACCTCTCTTGTTTTTAGGTATATCTACCCCAGCTATTCTTGCCATAATTATCCTTGTCTTTGTTTAAATCTAGGATTCTTTTTGTTAATAACGTATAATCTTCCTTTTCTACGCACAATCTTACATTCTGCGCTTCTTTTCTTTACTGATGTTCTTACTTTCATTGTTAATTGCTTTAGGCTTTAGGCTTTAGGCTTTAGGCATTGCTTACTGCCTGTTGCTTATAGCTTATTGCTTTTTAATATCTATAAGTAATTCTTGCTTTAGACAAATCATAAGGGCTCATTTCTAGTTTCACTTTATCACCAGGTAATAATTTGATATAATGCATACGCATTTTTCCAGATATGTGTGCGATAACGATATGTCCGTTTTCTAATTCTACACGAAACATTGCATTTGACAATGCTTCAATTATTGATCCGTCTTGTTCTATTGCTGATTGTTTTGCCATAAAAACTAAGCTACTGCTTTTCTATTTTTACCACTTTTCATCAAACCATCATATTCTTTATTCAATAGATAAGAATTTATCTGTTGAATAGTATCAATTGCAACTCCAACCATAATTATCAATGACGTTCCTCCGAAGAACATTGCCCATGATTGTTGCACACTTAAACTAACTACAACCGCTGGGAACACAGCAATTAAAGCGAGGAATAATGCGCCTGGAAATGTAATTAATGACATTACTTTGTCAAGAAAATCGCCAGTTTCAATTCCGGGTTTAACACCTGGAATAAAACCACCGCTTCTCTTTAAATCATCTGCCATTTTATTTGAAGGAACCGTGATTGCAGTGTAGAAGAAAGTGAATATGATAATCAATAAAGCGAAAACTAAATTATACCAAAATCCGAAAATATTACTGAAAGTTCCAGCGATAGATTGTGATGCCTCAGATTTAGACAAACCAGCTAAAGCTGCAGGTATGAACATGATTGCTTGTGCAAAAATAATTGGCATTACTCCAGCAGAATTCAGTTTTAAAGGAATCCACTGTCTATTACCACCTAACATATCTTGCTCAAAATCACCAGCATTTGTTCTTCTTGCGTATTGAACTGGAATCTTTCTGATAGCCATTACTAAAAGTACGCAAGCAATAATCACGAGCATCCAAATAATAATTTCAATGACAATAACCATTACACCGCCGGTGTTGTTAGTAATTCTTGAAGTACATTCTTGCATAAATGCTTCAGGAAGTCTTGCTAAAATTCCGACCATAATTAATAGTGAAATTCCGTTTCCTATACCTTTATCAGTAATTTTTTCTCCTAACCACATGGCAAAAACTGTACCTGTTGTCAAAATTAATACTGATGAAAATAAGAATGAAAACGAATCAAATCCTAATAAAAATGCACTATTAGGAATTGTTCTGTATAAATTATAGATATAACCTGGACCTTGAAGTAATGTAATACCAATTGTTAACCAACGGGTAATTTGATTTAACTTTTTTCGTCCACTTTCGCCATCTTTTTGTAGTTTTTGTAAATACGGAATTGCTATTCCCATTAACTGAACTACAATCGAAGCCGAAATATAAGGCATAATTCCTAAAGCAAAAACGGATGCTTTAGAAAAAGAACCACCAGTAAACATATCAAGAATAGATCCTATTCCTTCTTTAGTTTGACCAGCTAGTCCACCTAACTGAGCAGCATCAATACCTGGAAGGGTTACATGCGATCCAAATCGATAAACCACTAACATTAGTAAGGTAAAAAGAATTTTATTCTTTAACTCTTCTATTTTCCAAATATTTTTGAATGTTTCAATAAAATTCTTCATAAAATCAGAAAATTACAATAGTACTACTTCTCCTCCAGCAGCTTCAATAGCGGCTTTAGCAGTAGCAGTAAATTTGTGAGCGGTTACTTTTAGTTTTGCTTTTAATTCCCCTCTTCCAAGAACTTTTACAAGTTCATTTTTAGTAGCCAAACGCGTTGCAACTAATACAGAGAAATCAACTGTATCTGTAACAATTCCGTTATCAACTAATAATTGAAGAGCGTCAAGATTTACACCTTGGTATTCTTTACGATTAATATTTGTGAAACCAAACTTAGGTACACGTCTTTGAAGAGGCATTTGTCCACCTTCAAAACCTATCTTTTTAGAATATCCAGAACGAGATTTAGCTCCTTTGTGTCCTCTTGCAGCTGTACCACCTTTTCCAGAACCTTCACCTCTACCTAATCTTTTATTTTGATTGTGTGTAGAACCTTCTGCTGGTTTTAAGTTACTTAAATTCATAATAACTGTTTCTATTATTTAGCTTCTTGAACAGAAACTAAGTGTTTTACTTTATTTACCATTCCAAGGATAGAAGACGTAGCATCATGCTCAACAGCTTGTCCTACTCTTTTTAAACCTAAAGCCACCAATGTTTTCTTTTGTGTAAGAGGACAATTGATTTGACTTTTAACTTGTTTTACTAATAATTTAGCCATAATTTCCTTGAATTAACCTTTAAATACTTTTTCTAAAGAAACTCCTCTTTGTTTTGCAACAGTATAAGCGCTTCTCATTTGTAATAATGCATCAAAAGTTGCTTTAACCACATTATGTGGATTAGAAGAACCTTGAGATTTCGATAATACATCGTGAATTCCAACTGATTCAAGTACTGAACGAACAGCACCACCAGCAATAACTCCAGTACCATGAGATGCAGGCATTAAAAATACACGTGCACCACCAAATTTACCTTTTTGTTCGTGAGGTACCGATTGACCACTTAAAGGAATTTTAACCAAATTTTTCTTTGCATCTTCAACTGCTTTGGCAATTGCTTCAGAAACGTCTTTTGATTTTCCTAATCCGTGACCAACTACACCGTTTTCATCACCTACAACAACAATTGCAGAAAAGCCAAAAGCTCTACCACCTTTTGTTACTTTGGTAACACGATTTACACTTACCAATCTGTCTTTTAATTCAAGACCACTTGGTTTTACCAACTCTACGTTTTTGTATTTATGATACATAATTTCTTAGAATTTTAGTCCAGCCGCTCTTGCGCCTTCTGCTAATGATTTAATACGACCGTGATATAAATAACCTCCTCTATCGAAAGTGATGGTATCGATACCGGCTTTTAACGCTTTTTCGGCAACTAGTTTTCCAACTGCAGTTGCTACTTCAACGTTAGTACCTTTAGAAGCTACTTCTTTATCTCTCGATGAAGTCGCTAATAAAGTAACACCATTGACATCGTCTATGAGCTGAGCATAGATTTCTTTGTTACTTCTGAATACCGAAAGTCTTGGTCTTGTAGCAGTACCGCTTACAATCTTTCTTATTCTATACTGGATTCTCTGTCTTCTTTCAGATTTTGTTAATGACATGATCTTACCTTTTAAGCTGATTTACCTGCTTTTCTTCTTAATACTTCACCTACAAACTTGATACCTTTACCTTTATATGGTTCTGGTCTACGGAAATCTCTGATTTTCGCAGTCACCTGACCTAAAAGTTGTTTATCATAAGAAGTAAGTTTTACGATAGGGTTTTTACCTTTTTCAGAAATTGTTTCAACTTTAACTTCAGAAGCAATTTCTAATACGATATTGTGAGAAAATCCTAAAGCCAAATCTAGTTTTTGACCTTGATTTGTTGCTCTATAACCTACACCCACTAACTCTAATTCTTTTGTGAAACCAGTAGATACTCCCGTAATCATGTTATTGATTAACGATCTGTATAAACCGTGTTTTGCTCTATGGTCTTTGCTGTCTGATGGTCTTTCAACCACAACTTGACCTTCTTCTACATTAACAGCAACGTCCGAAAACTCTTGTGTTAACTCTCCTAATTTTCCTTTTACTGTAATAACACCGTCTTTAACTTCTAGCGTTACTCCGGTTGGAATTGCAATTGGATTTTTACCTATTCTTGACATCGTTTCGTCTTATTAAATTAGTATACGTAACAGATTACTTCACCACCCACATTCAATTGTCTTGCTTGTTTTCCAGTCATCAAACCTTTTGATGTTGAAACGATTGCAATTCCTAATCCGTTAAGGATTCTTGGGATTTTTGTAGAACCTGCGTACTTACGCAAACCTGGTTTACTAATTCTTTGGATATCTTTGATTACTGAGTCTTTAGTATCTTTATCATACTTCAAAGCAATTTTGATTGAACCCTGAACGGTATTGTCTTCAAATTTGTAACTCAAGATATATCCTTGATCAAATAAAATCTTTGTGATTTCTTTCTTTAAGTTGGATGCTGGGATTTCAACCACTTTGTGATTGGCTCTCACTGCATTTCTAACTCTCGTAAGATAATCTGCAATTGGATCTGTATACATATGTATAAATTTGCGGTAACGGTTTTCAATAAAAACTATTTCTATTGAACCTGAAACCAGTTAAATAATTGTTTATTACCAGCTGGCTTTTTTTACACCAGGAATTAATCCTTGGTTTGCCATTTCACGAAATGTAACACGTGAAAGTCCGAATTGACGCATGTACCCTCTAGGTCTTCCTGTTAATTTACAACGATTGTGTAAACGAACTGGTGAAGCATTTTTTGGTAATTTTTGTAAGCCTTCATAATCACCAGCTTCTAATAAAGCTTTTCTTTTTTCAGCATACTTTGCTACCGTTTTTTCTCTCTTAACCTCACGGGCTTTCATTGATTCTTTAGCCATATCTTAATTCTTTTTAAAAGGTAAACCCAATTCTGATAATAATGATTTTGCTTCTTTATCTGTTGGCGCAGAAGTAACGAATGTTATGTCCATACCAGAGATTTTATTCACTTTATCAATATCAATTTCAGGGAAAATGATTTGTTCTAAAACACCTAAATTATAGTTTCCTCTTCCGTCAAAACCTGTTGCTTTAATTCCTCCAAAATCTCTTACACGAGGCAAAGCTGAAGTAATAAGTCTGTCTAAAAACTCATACATTCTTTCACCACGCAAAGTAACTTTAGCACCAATTGGCATTCCTTTTCTTAATTTGAATGACGCAACATCTTTTTTAGATATAGTAGCTACAGCTTTTTGTCCAGTTATTTTAGTTAGTTCATCTACAGCGTAGTCTACTAATTTTTTATCCGATACAGCGGCTCCAACTCCACGGCTTACAATAATTTTTTCAAGCTTAGGAACCTGCATAACATTTTTGTAACCGAATTCTTCTTTAAGAGCTGAGATCACTCTGCTCTTATATTCTTCTTTTAGTCTAGGAATATATGACATAACTATATTACTTGATTAGATGATTTTGAGAATCTCACTTTTTTATCTCCTTCTACCCTTGTTCCAACTTTCGTTGCTTTTTTAGATTTTGGATCTATTAAAGCCAAATTTGAAATATGAACTGGAGCTTCTTTCTTAACGATTCCTCCTTGAGGGCTTTTTGCACTTGGTTTCGTATGTTTTGAAACCATGTTTACACCTTCAACAATCGCATTATTTTTTTCACGATTGACGCGAACTACTTTACCTTGGTTACCTTTATGGTCTCCTGCAATTACAGTAACTACGTCACCTGATTTAATTTTTAACTTTGTCATCATTAAA
>JANNWH010000025.1:0-71127 GCA_031408335.1 Flavobacteriales bacterium
GCCAAAGAATGTGGTTATGAAACTATCATGATCAATTGCAATCCAGAAACGGTTTCGACAGATTTTGATACCGCCGATAAATTGTATTTTGAACCTGTTTTTTGGGAACATATTTATGATATTATCCGTCACGAAAAACCAGAAGGAGTTATCGTGCAATTGGGTGGGCAAACCGCTTTGAAATTGGCAGAAAAATTATCTAAATACGGAATTAAAATTCTAGGAACTTCATTTGATGCCTTAGATTTAGCTGAAGATAGAGGTCGTTTTTCAGAATTATTGACTGAACTTAAAATTCCGTTTCCACAGTTCGGAATTGCCGAAAATGCAGATCAAGCAAGTGCTTTGGCAGATGTGTTGGATTTTCCATTATTGGTTAGACCATCGTATGTTTTGGGTGGTCAAGGAATGAAAATTGTAATTAATAAGCAAGAACTAGAAGAACATGTCATAGATTTATTGAAAAATATTCCAGGAAATAAATTGCTTTTAGATCATTATCTCGACGGAGCAATCGAAGCCGAAGCCGATGCCATTTGCGATGGAGAAAATGTTTACATAATTGGAATTATGGAACATATTGAACCTTGCGGCATCCATTCAGGCGATTCGAACGCGACTTTGCCACCATTTAATCTTGGCGAATTTGTAATGCAACAAATAAAAGACCATACAAAACAAATCGCTTTGGCTTTACGAACCGTTGGACTTATCAACATTCAATTTGCTATAAAAGATGATACGGTTTATATTATTGAAGCCAACCCAAGAGCGTCGAGAACGGTTCCGTTTATTGCAAAAGCGTATGGCGAACCTTATGTGAATTATGCCACAAAAGTGATGCTTGGCGAGAATAAAGTTACCGATTTTACATTCAATCCGCAACTGAAAGGTTATGCCATTAAGCAACCAGTTTTTTCTTTTAACAAATTTCAAAATGTGAATAAAGCACTTGGTCCAGAAATGAAATCGACTGGTGAAAGTATTTTGTTTATAGATGATTTAAAAGATGATCAGTTTTATGAGTTGTATAGTAGAAGAAAGATGTATTTGAGTAAGTAAAAATTATATGGGAGATATAGATAACGAATGATAAAAAATATGTAATCGTGCTTTGTGTAACCAAAAAGTTAAGATAATTACCTTAAAATTAAAGACACAAAACAATATTATGTTTTGTGTCTTTTTTTATGTACTTTTGCACCCATTAAAAAACACAGATGGAAGCTATTAGAAACATTGCAATTATTGCTCACGTCGATCACGGTAAAACTACCTTGGTTGATAAAATCATGTATCACTGTCAATTATTTCGTGACAACGAAAACACAGGTGATTTAATTCTAGACAACAACGACTTGGAGCGTGAACGTGGAATTACAATTACATCTAAAAACGTTTCTGTTACTTATAAAGGAACAAAAATTAATATTATTGATACTCCTGGTCACGCCGATTTTGGTGGTGAAGTAGAAAGAGTATTAAACATGGCTGATGGTGTGTGTCTTTTAGTAGATGCCTTTGAAGGACCAATGCCACAAACTCGTTTTGTATTACAAAAAGCTTTAGATTTAGGTTTAAAACCTTGCGTTGTTATCAATAAAGTAGATAAAGAAAACTGTACTCCTGAAGAAGTTCACGAAAAAGTTTTTGACTTAATGTTTGAATTGGGTGCTGAAGAATGGCAGCTGGATTTCCCAACCGTTTATGGTTCGGCTAAAAACAACTGGATGTCTGACCATTGGGAAAACGTAACTGACAATGTTGAAGCATTATTGGATATGGTTATCGAAAATGTTCCTGCTCCTAAAGTTTCTGAAGGAACACCACAAATGTTAATTACTTCTCTAGATTTCTCTGCTTTTACAGGTCGTATCGCGATTGGTAGATTAGAAAGAGGAGTTTTAAAAGAAGGAATGCCAATTTCTTTGTGTAAAAGAGATGGCACTATAATGAAATCAAGAATTAAAGAATTACATACTTTTGAAGGTCTTGGCCGTAAGAAAGTTCAAGAAGTAATTGCTGGAGATATTTGTGCTATTGTTGGTGTTGAAGGATTTGAAATTGGAGATACTATAGCTGACTTTGAAAATCCTGAAGCGTTACAAACTATTTCTATTGATGAGCCTACAATGAGTATGTTGTTTACCATTAATGATTCGCCTTTCTTTGGTAAAGAAGGAAAATTTGTAACATCTCGTCATATTCGTGATCGTTTGACAAAAGAATTAGAGAAAAACTTAGCGATGAAATTGGGTGAAACTGATTCTGCTGATAAGTTCATGGTTTTTGGTCGTGGAGTACTTCACTTATCTGTTCTTATTGAAACAATGAGAAGAGAAGGTTATGAACTTCAAATTGGTCAACCACAAGTTATTATCAAAGAAATTGATGGTAAAAAATGTGAGCCAATTGAAGAGTTAACAATCGATTTACCAGAATCTCTTTCGGGTAGAGCGGTTGAGTTCGTTACCATGCGTAAAGGAGAAATGTTGAGTATGGAAACTAAAGGAGAGCGCATGATTGTGAAATTTAATATTCCATCACGTGGAATTATTGGATTGCGTAACCAATTACTTACTGCTACTGCAGGTGAGGCTATTATGGCACACCGTTTTATAGGATATGAGCCTTTCAAAGGTGAAATTTCTGGACGTAACAAAGGGTCATTAATTTCTATGGAAAAAGGAAAAGCGATTCCTTATTCTATCGATAAATTGCAAGATCGTGGTAAGTTTTTTGTGGAACCAAATGCTGAAATTTACGAAGGTCAAGTAATTGGAGAAAACTCTCGTGCTGATGATATGTGTGTAAACGTAACTAAAGAGAAAAAACAATCTAACGTTCGTTCATCAGGAAATGATGAAAAAGCAAGGATTATTCCACCAATTATTTTCTCACTTGAGGAAGCCTTAGAATACATTCAAAAAGATGAATATGTTGAGGTTACACCAAAATCGATTCGTTTGCGAAAAATTTATTTGAACGAAACCGATAGAAAAAGATTTAAAGTATAGATGTCACACTGAGCTTGTCGAAGTGTTAAAATAATGAAATCCCAAATTCTAATTACAGTATTTGGGATTTTTTTTTGAAGCTATTCCAGCTTTACGCTATATCTTTGTTCTCCCGAATGCTTTCGGGACTCCAAAGGATACCGCTGCAATCTGGGCTAGTGGTGTATAGTTTCATAGCGAAATGATCTTTTTTAGCACAAATTACTTTTGAATACATCAACCAAAAGGAGTAATTTGAATTTCTCCAAATTTCCAATGGGTAAAAATTCCAACTAAAATAAAAGTCAAAATAAATATTTCCAAACAAATCAATGTATAAAATAACACAATTCTGTAGGCAATTCCTAATTTGGAATAATCAGTACCAAAAGCATTAAAATATCCGAAACCTATGTATATAATAATAATAGCAGTTATCAATATACTGATGACCATACCAATCTGATGAAGCGGTTTAAACCAAAAGAGAATATTGGAGAAGGTAGATAGTAGTAAAACGCCTAACAAAATCATTCCTGCAATTATGGAATGTTCACTCAGATTTAATTTTTTTCTTTGAAATAAAATAAAACTGTTTAGAGCCGCAAAAGGAACGAAAAGAAAAATTACAATTTTATTTTTTTGTGTAAATAGTTGATCAATTTTTTTGCTAGCTTCATTAATGTAGGGTTTCGCAACTTCCTCGACTTGTAATTTGTTTGCAAATAAATCATTAATATGGCGTGTAAAAAGCATTAAAGCGATGGTGATTAAAATCAAGTAAAATACATTGTAGTACCGCTTTCTCTTTCCTGAAATATAATCAAGCGCTGCCTTTCCAGGACGTGTTAATGACTCCTTAGCCGTGAATACCATTCCTCTTTCAATATGGAATGTCCCATGTAGTACATCGTGAAAAATAAAATTTTTAAGAGTAATGCGCTGGATGTCGGAAAGTTGTCCACAACCCGAACAATACTTGTCTGTTAGTTTTTTCCCACAATTGAGGCACTCTTTAGATGTCATATATTTTACGATTGTTAGGTCTGAAATTTCTACTAACGAATAACCATCATTTATCGTTTCAAACTAAAATGTCCTTTTGTACTTCGTCCATCATCAAATTGTATCGAATACCAATAATCGTCGCCAATCATTTCTTTTCCATTGTAGGTTCCATCCCAGCCATTTCCAATTGGAGAAATTTGTTTTAAAAGTTTTCCAAATCGGTCAAAAATATGAATAATTGATTTATAATAGAATTGATCACTTGCGCCTTTAATATTCCACGTGTCATTATAACCATCTCCATTTGGAGTAAAATATTGCGGAACTCCGAGTACTGATATTACTTGATAAACAGTACCACAACCATTGGCATCTTGAACATAAACAGTATGAATTCCCATTGGAACATTCGTAAAAATATTCGATTCTTGAAAAGCGCTGTCGTCATAACTATAAACATAATTCCCTGTTCCTGAGACTATAATTTCGATGGTATTATTATCAACCAAATCGGTTACAATTATTTCGTCAATTGTAGCAATATTAGAAGCTACAACATCAATTGTACGAGTTACTATGCAACCTTGTGGAACTGTAGCTACTTCAACAGTATAAATTCCAGCTGTATTTACAGTTATTGAATACGATGTTTCAGATGATAAAATAGCTCCATCAAGATACCATTGGTAGGTATAATTTGTAATTGGTGTTCCATCTGTAATTGCTGCATTAAGTGTAGCAACAAACGTTGGAAGATTGGTGCAAATTAATTCATCACCAGTTAAATCAATATTTGGAATCGGATTTACGACAAATGGAATAATCATGGTTGAAGGACAAGTCGTATTTAACGGATTCGTAATTGTAACCAATACATTTTGTGTGCCTGTTGTAAAAGTAGGAGCAATGCTCGGTAAAACAGTTCCGTTTTGCAAGGTATACGTTACATTCATTCCGCTTTGTCCATTTAAAATTGTAGTTTCAAATGTTGACGTGTTAAAAGTAAATAAACCGTTTTGAATAGCTGGATCAAGTTCGTCATCACATTTGGTTGTTAAATTTGTTGGAATCGGATTTGCATTTGGTTTAACATCAATAATAAACTGAACTGTAGTCTCATCAAAACACGGAATTCCATTATTGGTCGCTGTGATATTATTGGTAATTCGTACTTTAATGGTCTGCGATGTGGTAGTAAAAGTTGCAGGAAACGGACTTGTAATAAATACACCATTAGCATCTTGTAATGGATTGTTGGCATTATTAAAATATGTAATAGTTTTGTTTGTTTGTCCTTGTAACAAATCAGATTCTAAGGATGAAGTATTAAATGAATATATTCCATCATTTGACGCATCATCACATTCTTTATAATTTGTAATAGGATAAGCAATTGGCAAAGCTTCAACAGTTAAAGTAATAAACGGACCAAGACCAAAACAGGCATTGTCTAAAATACTATCGACACGAACATAAATGTCTTGTTGATTCAGAATTACATTTCTATAATTCGATGGTGTAGTTATTTCATTACTTTCAGCTAAAGCATCGGCATTATTTGCATAATACGAAATAGTGTAATTTGATAAAGGTGGCGGAAGTATAGCTTGAATATCAGTAGTAACAGAACTAAAATCAAATGCTGAAATTCCATCTGTATCACTTGGTAAATTATCATCACAAACTGTAAAATCACGATGAAAAGTAGTTGTATTTATTTGTGTAACAGAAACGATTAGATTTAATTGAGCTACACTAAAACAAGTATTTGCATTTTCAACTCTTACCCAAACTGTTGCATTTCCGCTATTGTAAATAGTTGGAGTAGTAATTTGAAAAGCAGTATTATTAGTATTTGCAGCAGCAAATGTGGTAAAATAAGTAAAAGTTTCTAACGCAAAGTTGGCTGAAATAAAATTATTTTTTTCGGTTAGATTAAAATCAGAAATGGCATCAGTATCATCATCGCATTGGATTAAAGTAATAGGAGAATTTACAACTGGCAACGCATAAGTTGTTAAATTGGCAGCACCAGAAAACAACCCACAGGAATTACCATTTTTACTTAAAAAAACACGGTATTTATATCCATTCATTAATGGCGTAACATTTGAAACAATTAAAGAAATTGATGTAACACCAGAATAAGTTGCATTATTAATTAAGTTATTCCAAACCGTTCCACCATCAGTTGAAAATTGCCATTGATAACCATTAACAGCATTTGTAGTTAATGTAAAAGTGGCACTTTGTAATTCGCATGTTATTATATCTAGTGGTTGTGTTGTTACAATAATTGGAGCAGCAATTAAATAATTTGCATTTGGAGTTGTATAACCAATTCCGCTAGTAACAATTCCGTTACTATTTACAGTTGGAGGAACTACATTTCCTAATAGTCCGTCAGAATTAACATCAATAAATCCAGCTTCAATAACATCATTACAACCATCGCCATCACTATCTAAATCAAGATAATTGTATGGAGTTATAGTATCAGTATTGGCAACAGTATAATTTAATATTCCATTGTCAAAACTAGTTTCAAGACTATTTGCAAGTCCGTTTGTTCCAAAATTTGATCCATCAATTATTCCGTTATTATTGGTGTCGGGAGCATTACTTCCTGATTCTACAAGATCATAAATTCCGTCGTTATCACTATCTAAATCTAAATAATCAGGAACACCATCATTATCAGAATCGGCTGGAATAATTCCATTACCAAAAATAGTATCAATACCATCATTATTGGCATCGGTATTGGAAAGTGGAATGTAACTAGCACCTTGCGATTCAACTAAATCTGGAATTCCATCGTTATCACTATCAAAATCATATTGATCGCCTACTCCGTCATTATCAGAATCTAAAGGAACACAAGTTGCAAAGAATTTTAATGTTACTTTATTTGGAGCCGTATCCAAGAGGTTTTTGTGAGTTAAACTAATTGAATTTGATTGACTTGTTAAGAATTTAAAAGTGCCAGTTCCAGCAACTAATGGGATGATACCATTAAGTCTGAAGCGAATTTCAAATGAGGAATAAGATGTTATGCCACTTTCATAAATGCCATCATAATTTGTATCAATTAATAATTGATTGTTTGGATTTAAGACAGTAATCGTTTTATTTATAGGAGAATTTACTATGTATTGAGCATTTGAATTTAATAAATCGCTTGTGTTTGCAGTTGTCACATATTCTAAGCCAAACGACATTGGTTGCGCAAAAGTCATTTCATATTTTACCCAATTTGTTTTTCCAGCTGGAACATCAGAAATAAAACTACCATCAATATTTCCTACAAACGGTGTAGGACTTGCAATAACTGATGTAGTTATGACTCCTGTAAAAGAATTAGAAAAGGTTCCAACTGCAACAGTTCCAGCAGCTGTATTTGCAGTAGAAATAATTTGATTCCCGTATGATTCTGTACAATTTATTAGTCCATCATTGTCAATATCCAAATCGATATTATCGTTAACCAAATCATTATCTGTATCATTTGCACACGAACTTACGGGAATTTCATCCGAAAAGAACTCGATGCCGCAAGCTGTGAGTGATGCCTTTATTTTGTAAAAACCTGGTTGTGTTGGCACATATACATTTGAGGTAGCGCCAACTATAGGATTTCCATTAAAATACCATTGGTAGGAGTTAAAGTTACTTATGGTATTTACTTCTAAATTTACATTTGGAATACAATTAGAAAGAGTTGACACTAAAGGTTGAAAAACAATTTCGGGTTGGAAAGTAAATCCAGAATAAAAGCCACCATAAGTAGCTGCACCACTAGTGCCATAATACGATAGGTAAACTTGTTCGGTAGAAAAAACAGATATATTTCCAGTTAATCCCTGAAAAGTATAGGTTTCAAATCCAATATTTCCTGTAACGGATAATGGTCCGGTAACAAAAATTCCGATTGGTAAAGTAGCTAAAGTATAATTTACACCATCAATTATAAAAGTTAAGGTTGCTCCGGTTTTTGTAACAACGCAAACAGTTCCTATAAAATTTGTTAAAGCGCCAACTTCATTTAATAACGGAATATTGTTTATCGATTTTGGAGTTTGACAACTCAATGGCGGAACAAAATGCATATTTTGATTGGCTTGATTAGTTGATCCTCCTATACCTTGATAAGCAAATGCGTTTTTTGAAGTTCTAATATAAAGATTGTTATTAGCAGAAAAATCACTTCCGCTTAAAGCTAAATATTGACCTGCACTTAATGTTATTACAGGAGTTGGACTGCCGTTTACAAATACATCCGTGTTGTTTTCATTTGCTACAATTAAAGGCCTTTCTGTAACATCAACGCCTGAACCTTTAATAAAAATATATTCGGTTCCTGTTCTTTCAGCAGATACAATTTGATCCATTCCTAAATCTAAATTTGTAGTTGTTCCGTTACTTCCTGCAAAAGAACCACAATTTACTGCTATCGGTTTGTTTGAAATTATAGATGCACCTATTAAACCATCTCTATTAAAATTATTTGGACCTTCAGCTGCAAATACAAAACTTTCTCCTGCATTTAAAACAATATTGGAAGGTGTGTTACCAGCAGCAGCATTGTTAATTAAAACAACACCAGTTTTTATATCAGCAAAGGAAATTGTTGTGTTGTTTTCTGTAGCCAAAATAGATCCAAAAGTATAATGATTATCAGAAGTAGTAGCTACACCTGTATTTACAAAAGCTCCAATTCTGAATACAGTTCCAAGTGCTGCGTTCCCTTTAGAAACTAATCCTCCAGCTTGAAAATTTTGTGTTGCCGTTAACCTCACGTTGGCATAAATAAGATCTTGGGCTTGAATAATATATCCTTTATTGTTTTTTATGGTATTTACATCACTTTTAGTAATTAATAGTTGGGTATCAGCACCTGTTCCAATAGAATATACATAAGGAATATCTCTACTAACTGTTCCATTTATAATTGCTCCTCCTATTTCCTGAATTTGAAAACTTATAGGTGTAATGCTTGGACAAGAAATATAGACGTATTGTTCTAAAGGCGACTGGCTGTCAGAATTTGATAGTGGCGGTATGTAATGTGTTTTACTAAATTGTGAAAAACAATTTAAAGAAAAAAACAACATAGTTAAAAGTGTAAAGAATTTCAATTTCATTGGCTAAAAATAGTAAAAAATAATTTATCTTTTAAGTGAAAAGTGTCCTTTAACAATTTTATTATTTTCAAACTCAATGGTAAACCAATAATCGGTTGAAACTAAATCAACTTGATTTAGCTTCCCATTCCAGCCAATTTGTTTCTCATTAAAACGATACACTAAACTCCCAAAGCGATCATAAATAGTTATTTTTGTATTTGGTCTGATCCTTAGGTTTTTAATATACCAAATGTCGTTTATACCATCTCCATTTGGAGTAAAAAATCGAGGATAATCTAAAACTGATATTTGTTTACTAATTATTCCGCATCCAAATGCATCTTTTATATAAAGCGTATAACTATTTGGTACTACATTTGTAAATAAAGAACTAAATTGGTATTGATTTCCATCAAGAGAAAATTCATAGTTACCATTTCCACTTACATTTATTTGAACAGAATTTGTATTCGAATTAAAATCGATAATTTCAACTGAATTTAAAGTTGCAATTTCAGATTCTATAACAATAAAATTTTTTGTTTTAGAACAACCATCAGAATTAGTAACTGTTACAGAATAGTTCCCAGCTTGTGAAACCGTAATACTATTTGTGATAGCTGCGTTTGACCATGTGTAACTTGAAAATCCATTTTGGACAATAAGATTTACTGGATTTCCATTACATATATAAATAGTTTCATCCTGAAATGATGACGGATTAAAAACAACAACTTGCAAAATTATTGGAATAACGCCATAACAATCAGGTCCATTTGTAATTCTAGCATAAATTGTTTGTTGAAGTGCGATTGTATTTACAAAATTATTAGGCAAAGGATTTATTTCTAAAATAGCATTATTTTGAGTTGCGTAATAAGCAACAATCAATCCTGTTGGTAACCCAGTAAGAACTGTTGGTGTAATTTCTAAATTTAAATCAAATTGTCTAAATCCATCAGTTACCGTATCAGAATCGCAATTATCTATAGGATTTGGTGGTGTTAATGTGTTGTTGGAAATCACCAAATTAATTGTAGCATAATTTACACATCCAAAGTTATTGGAAGCACTCGCAAAAACTTGATTTATTGTAGCGTTTTGAAAATTTGTTGGATTTACTATCGGATTTGTTTGCGCCATTGCATTCGCTATACTTGTATAATACATTACATTACTTAGTTGCGAATTTCCACCTGTTATTAAAGTGTTTAAATTTGTTAAATTGAAAGTGGTTATACCATCAGTATCAGAATCACATTGTTGTAAAGTTTGATTATTTAAAATGGGTAAATTGGTATATTCAACAACTACATCACTAGTAGCGATGCAGGATGTTCCGCTTAAAGTAATTTCTACCGAATAAGTTCCAGCATTAACGACTGTATATAAAGGATTGATTTCACCAGCTATAGGATTTCCATTTTTAAACCATTGATACGAATTATTACCAGGTAAAGTGGCATTTAAATCTAAAGTTTCGGTAAAACAAAGCGGATTATTTGTTGCAATTAAACGATCAGGACCTAAATCGGCTCCAATAGAAAAACTGCCACCACCCAAAAAAATAGCCGAATCATATTGCGGATTTGTTTCATCAGCAATTACTAATTTAATATGATACGTTGTACCGGGAATAACGGTTGCTGTTGCAGTCATTATAACAGTTTGGCCGTTAAAATTTATAGGCGATGATGCATCATTATAACTACCAAAATAGGCTTCGTTTTGTGGTGGACAAAAACCAGGAATATCCGGATGAACTGTTGTAACTTTTACAGGAATTGTGGTATTTGGAACTAAGGCTAGATTTTGATATGGATTTGTGCTTCCAACTACTTTAAGTAAAAAGGCAAATCCGTCAGAATAGGTGCATGGAGCAGAATCGTGGTATTCTTCGGATGCAAAAATATAATCAAAACTTATGGAACTTGATAAAGGAATAAAATCGAATTCTAATACCGTTGCATTGGACGTGTTTGAGATACTTAAAGCTTCTTCTAAATCGGAGTCACCAATCCAACCAGAAGCATTTTCACTTAATAATGAACTATTTGGACCAGGAGTAGAAATTGCTTTACTTGTACTTAATACAATTCCGTTACTAAAAGGGAAAGTACCCGAATTACTATTGAAATAACCAAAACTTTGTTCGCTACTACCAAAATTTCCGCCACTTACGCTAAAATTAGTGACATTTGCACATGAACTATTAATTAATACATTTTCAACTAATTGTTGTGCTGTATACGTATCATCAACTATTATATTTTGTGATAGTATATTTCCAACAAAAGAGTAAAAAATAAATATTGAAAAAAGTAATCGGTACTTATTCATAGCTCTACAAAGATACTATAAATCTCGTTTTTTAATAATTTTATAGGATAAAAAAATGAAAATTGTGGTCCAAACCAAAACGATTAAAATCGAATACCAATGAACACTGTAGTCTTTTATGTTTTCTATACCAACTTGAGTTCCGATAGATTTTACTACATTTAAACGTGTAAAAGGTTCTACTAATAAATTACTCATGGATTCTAACGGTAATAATCGTGTAAAATAATCAACATTATCGTTTTTAGGAAAGAATTGAAACTTTAAAACACCAATAATTATTCCTTCTATAATATTCCAAAAGAATAAAAATCCTAAGGCAAAAGCAGAACGTTTTATTAGTATTCCGAGTAACAAACAAAAAGAGAAAAACCCGACCAATTTAACAAAATAAGCTACTAAATAGTCTAAATCTGAAAAAATAATACCAACTTCATTAAAGGAAGAATAAATTAATCCTAGAATCAAAGAAACTACAAAAATAAATAATGTAGAAATACCAGCAAAAACAATCACGGTTAAGAATTTAGATAGAATAAATTCTTTCTTACTCATTCCGTCAATGAGGTTTTGTTTCAAAGTTCCGTAACTGTATTCATTTGCCATCATAGATACAATTACAACAGCCAAAAAGAATTTTAAAATAGCTGCGATATACGTATTAAAATGCCATATGTAGGGAAAATTAAAAATACCTTCTTCTGCTAAATGAAATTGAAATGGTCCGATATCAAATTTTATAGCAGCTATTAGTGCAATAAAAGTTAATAGTATAAAATAACTGGAAGTCAGCACTTTACTGGCTCTGTTTTTCCAAATTTTTTGTAGTTCTATGGAGAGTAATCGTTTCATTATTTGTTGTTTGATTGTGATTTTTTTACTGCTACTGACACGGGCAAATCGAACTAACGAAGTAAAACTATTTACCAGTTAATTCCAAAAATTGTTCTTCTAACGAGTGATTTCTTTTAACCAAATGCGTTAAATAAATATTATTTTCAGCAAGATATTTATTCAATTCACTAGCGTCAATTGTTGTTTTAGAATTGATTATTACTTTTCCGTCTACTTCTTTAACATTTTCAATATTTGGATATTTTTGTAATGTATCAATTAGTTTTTTATTGTCATTTGCTTGTAATTCAATAATGCCATTTGAAGACGACATACCTTCTACTGTACCTGAATACAAGATTTCTCCTTTTCTCAAAACCAAAACATGGGAACAGACTTTTTCGACTTCATCTAATAGATGAGAGGCCAATAATATAGTAGTTCCTTGTGAAGCAATGAGTCTTATTATATCTCTAATTTGGTGAATTCCTTGTGGGTCTAAGCCATTAGTTGGTTCATCTAAAATTAATATTTCAGGATCATTTAATAGTGCAGAAGCAATTGCTAATCGTTGTTTCATTCCGAGAGAATAGGTCCTGAACTTGCTGTCTTTTCTATCGATTAATCCAACTATTTCAAGTTTTTCTTGAACTTTAGTATATTTTATTCCTTTTATTTTACAAACCAATTCAAGATTTTCTTGTGCTGTCATGTAAGGATAAAAATTAGGTCGTTCAATAATAGCACCTACTTTTTTTAGTGCATCATGTGTTTGCAATTTTCCTCCAAACCAACTGTAATCGCCAGAAGTTTTATTTACAACATTCAGAACAATACCCAATGTTGTAGATTTTCCGGAGCCATTTGGACCTAAAATTCCGTAAACATTGCCTTTTTGAATTTCTAATGAAACGTTTTTAACAGCTTGAATTTTGCCATAACGTTTGTAAAGATTATGAATTGAGAGAATTGTTTCCACGTGGTTTTTATTTTAAAACAGTATGACGATACAAAAGATATTTTGTTACGATTTCTGCAATTAATTGTACGGAATAATTGTTGGTTGACCAATTTGATAGTCTAGTAATCTTAAATCATTATTGTTGAATGAATTGGTTTTTAATAGGTTGTCGCCTTCACCAGGAATGGTTGGATAAAAAGCAAATGATAATTGAAAATTATTAAACACCAAATAATCATTACTAATTAGAACACCAATCCCAAGTTTTGAGTACAACTTACTTTTAAAAAGCACATTGTTTTCATCACTCAACATTCCTAAAGTGCCATTTAAAAAAGGACTAAATCGAAATCCCCAAAACATTCCTGGTGCATAAGTTTGTGTTTGAAAAGCAATTAAAAGTTTTTTTGTTCCACTTAAATTACTAGCAAAACCTTGAATTCCGTTTTCTTCATTTATGGATATTCTATCGTTTTTTATGGGAATTCTGTTATTTCCAATAGTAATTAGTGGTTGAATAAATTGTCGTAATTTCCAATTTCCAATCTCAAATAAATTTGTAAAATAATTTAATTCGATTCTGAATGTAGTTTGTTCGGTTACATTTGAACTAAAAAAACTACCTAATTCTGCCGAAATACCTAAATATCCTATTGATAAATAATCACCCAAAGCAAATCGGCCACCAAAATAACTTCGTTTATTAAAATTTTTACTTTCAAAACCTCCAGTAATCGATATCGTTTGACCTGTTTGAACGTATTCTGGAATTCCGTAATTAAATAAAAAACTGTCTTCTATAAATTTTCTTCTAGTAATTCCAATACTAGCTAAATATAAGTTTGTATTTGAAAAATAATTAAATACATCTAATTCTTTTTCTGGTTTCTCAAGATAATTAACGTCTGAAAATCGTACTGTTGTTACTAAATTTGAAATGCGATTTTCTTCCAATTTTCCTTTAAAAATTGGAAAGGAATAACCAAACCAATAATTCTGACTTTCGAATTTAAAAGCTCTTAAAAAATTTTGTTGGTTAGTATTAGAAATCGAATCGTTATAGAAACGCTCTTGTACAGAAATTCCTCCAGCAAATTTCGTTAAAGGAGAATAGAAATCTCTTACGCTATTGATTTCTTTACTACTATTTTCTTCAAAAAGATTCGAATAAAGTAGCGTTGTTCTAATAAAAGTATTTTTGAAGTTGGGAACTATATACCTAAAAGTATAACCGGTTTTATTGGTTTTGAATTGTTGGATAAAATCGTTTGTAACTTCATGACCAAGACCAAGAAAATTCCTTTCGGTAAGTTCAAAATTCCCGTTAGCACTAGAAATTGAGCCAGTTGGAATTAAACTCCACGAATCTAAAACTCGAATGGTAACATCAACAGAATCGACAGAGTTTTCAACGTTTTGAGAACTAATGGATGCTCTTCTAATAAACCGCTGACTTTGAATTAAACGCTCCGATTCCTTAATGCTGATTGAATCGAAAGGCTCGTTTTTTTTAAAAATAAGAAAATTTCTTAAGGTCCAATTTTTTGATTTATTATGAATTTGGT
Organism: Flavobacteriales bacterium; assembly: GCA_031408335.1. Taxonomy (GTDB): domain Bacteria; phylum Bacteroidota; class Bacteroidia; order Flavobacteriales; family Flavobacteriaceae; genus Flavobacterium. The sequence goes on from JANNWH010000025.1 coordinate 14,831, forward strand.
TACCAAATCGTTCTACCCAATTTCTAGGTTTATCCTCATAATTTGAAATGGAATAACCAAATGGATCCAAAGTTTCAAAATTTATTTTGCGAATTATTTTACCTTCAAAAGGTAGATAAGTACTTTTTACTTTTTTTATTCTCTTTTTTGTGATTTTTTGCTCAGGAATAGCTCTAAAGAATAATTTATATAAGAGTTTTGTAAATTTCTTTTTTTTGGAATATTTTTCAATATCTCTGTATAATTTAATGGAGTCTTTTTGAACTGTTTTTTCTTGAGAAGAAACTATAAAACAACATAATACTAAAGTGATTGTAAAATAGATTTTTTTAATCATGATTAGAAAATGTTTTTTTAAAGGTATAAAATATACTGCATAAACAAACAACTTTCTTTTTTTAGTATTTAAACGAGTTCGTAATAAATAAAAAACGAAATTAAACTATAAAACTGTCCGCTATGCGGACAAACAGTTCAATAATAGCACGCAGATGACACAGATTAGTGGGATTTTCGCTGATTTTCATATAAAAAAATCCGTTTTTATCGATTTAAGTCTGCGTTATCCGTGGACCATTTTCAACATTGGTACAAGTAATGGATTGTCATATTAAACTAAATGGTATTTTTTCTGATAAAAATGAATTAGCGTATCATTTATTAATCGATGTTGTGGCGTTAACGATATTTTATGTCCATGTTCGTCATTGGTTAATTCCATTTGGCATACGGAACATTTGTATTCTTTAAAATGATTAGTGATGTTTCTAGAGGTTTCAAAATGATGTCCAAAAAGGTGGCAAAAAACTTTTCCACCTTGAAATACTGATTTTTTTGTAGATGTTTGCATAAGTAGGTTTTTTTAAGTACATAAACCTATTCAATAAATTGATAAACAGCAAATTAAATCGATGAATAGCCTATTTTTATAATTTTAATAAATAAAAAACTTACAAACTTTTAACCATCATACACTCAAATCTTTATTTTAATGAATTTTAGATTTAGCTTTTTTGTTCTTTATTGAAATAAACTAAATAATAATACATTTGCTTTTCTTCATCCCAACCTTTTTCAACGAATTTTTCGGCACTTTCCGGATTGATAAAATCCAATTTAATTTGGATGTTAGTATCTAAATTGATAACGTTCTTTATTCTTTTTCGAGCATCAGTTACTGCAGCATTTGCAATTGGAAAGCTCGTTACATCTTCAATACTGTATTTTTCGCCTTTATCAACTTTGTAGTTTTTAAATTCCGGAATTAACTCTGGATTTGATAATACTTCATTTAAAAAATTACTTTCTTCAAAATCATCATTCTTTGCAAAATAGTTTACGGAACGATTCATGAACATCACTTCTTCTTTTTTGTCTTCGGCAGGAAAAACAACATCTTTTGCAAAATCTTGACAAAACTTTAAATATTTTTTAGTGATAAAATTTTCGTCATGAAAAGCATCAACCGAAAGAAAATGCTCTAACCAATAACGTGCATCGTATCGATTACTATCTACAGAAAGAATTTTGTATCCTTCCTCTTTTTTGTAATTAAAAATCAAACAACCTTTATCCAATCGATTCAAATTGATTCCGTGTTGCAAAATCATTTCAAGATTAGAATTTTTTTCTTCGAATTGCATAAAATCGGTTTGGATTTCACTTTTAAAAACACCAACAGCGTCAACCAAATTATTATCGATAGAAATGTTGGTAAAATAAGCAACATAAACTTCTCCGTTTTTAATATGAGGATGATTGGATTGCTCGAATAAATGTGTTGTAATTTTTTTAGAAATAGTATGAATTTCACTTGGATTAGCAAAAACTTCGGTAGCCATTTGAAACATTTCGTTGTATTCTAAATCAACTTCATGAGCAAATTGATAGTAATTTTCTTCTTTTTCTCTAAACGATTTAAAAAAGTATTCTTTTAATAAAGGTACAATTTCGTCGTTCAATCCATATGCATTTTCTGATAAAAACAGCGCTTCGTTTCGGCTTTTATTTCCAACTCTGTGGATGGATAAATTTTCGATGTGGGCATTAAATAGGTTGATCATATTTTTAAGTTGCTGAGTAACTGAGTAAATGAGTTGCTAAGATTAGTTAATTTTATTTGAAAAAGAAACAATCATCGCTTCAAGTTCTCGCGTATCTTCAAATAAGTTTTTAAAATCGTTTTCGTTTTAATAATGTATGTTTTTTGCTATTTCAATTTGAGTTTGATATTCAAATAAGGAGCTAAACCCAATATTCAAAAATCTAGAAAATTCTTTATTGGATTTTCTTCCAAATCCTTCAGCAATATTACTAGGAACTGAAATGGCACTTCTTCTAATTTGAGATGTTAATCCAAACAACTCATCTTTAGGAAAGTTGTTGGTTAATTGATAAGTTTTTGTTACTAAATTCATGGCTTTTTGCCAAATAAATAAATCTCTGTAAGTCATCATGGCTTGTATAGTTTTAAATTAAGTATCAAAAATAATAAAAAACTCAGCAACTCAGATACTCAGCAACTTTTTCCTAATTCCAATTCTCTTCAAATCCAAAGTCTTCAAAACTTTCATCAGATCCAAAAGCATCCAAATCATCTTCATCTAAATCGTCTTCAAATTCGTTATAATTTTCTTCTTCTTCAAAATCGGCTTGAAAATGTTTTTCCATAGCTTCGGCTGGCATTTCACCATGTGAAAACAATAAATTTGGATAAATCATTCCCACTTCAACTGCTTCTTCAACAGCAGCAAGTTCAACTAAAAACGTCCACATATTGATAAAATCATACACATAAATAATTTTTGTGTTTTCTGTGTCAAGAATATCAACCAATTGATAATCGCTCATAATTTTGTTTTCACCAGGAACATCGCCGGCATCAAACATCGGAATTTCATCTTCTTGATTCCAAGTAGCATCGCAAGTATAAAACGAACCAACTTCTAAACCATCAAAACCATAAGCGTTCACAATAGCGTTGTGTAAATCTTCTAAAGTATCGTTTTGTAGAATTGCAATATCTCTAATAACATCTTCTTCAGCATCGAGAATTACTCTAAATTTATAAACCATAATCTGTAATTTAAGAAAGGCTCAAAGGTAAAATATAATTTTAGATTATGATTTCAGATTTCAGATTTGTTTAAAAGATTTCAGTAACGAAAGTATTAAAATTTAAAACCAACTTTTATTCCGCCCCATTTCGCCGATTTTCCAGTTTCAAATTCTTGTGTAATGTTTGTTCGAGCATATTCAAAATAGATACTTTTGGTTTGTAGAATTAAACCGTAGTTAACTTGAGCAGTTATTCGCTCTATTTTATTGCTTTCAATAGTATACGGACTTTTAGAATTTAAAAATCCGCCTTGAAGTGTTGCATCATAAACTATTGCTGTTATTATGGGTTGAGAATAAAAATAGAGTTGAAATTTATTTTTGTTTTTTATTGAAGTAAATGGAGAATTTATGATACCGAAAACGGCATTTAAACCAACAGATGTATTGGTGAATAAAGTGCCAAATCGAAGTGTTGAATTGGATTGCAATGCCACTAAATTACGATAACGAAGAAGTTGCTTTTCATAATTTACTTCGTAATTTAAAACTATATCGTTTTTAATTTGATTTTGCCAGCCTTGCGGAATAGTATTTCCAGTTGCTTGATGAATAGCAACTTGCATTTCTTTTCCAAAGGCACCAGGACCAATTAACCCAATATTTAAAGAAGAAATAAGCCTGGTTTTTCGAATAGTATCAGTTGTTATTATAAAACTTTTTAGCATAATAGCTGCTGCAAAAGGTCGGTCTCCAAATTGTATATTTGGACTTTTTATATTATCCGGAGTGTAGCCAATATGTTCCAAAGATAATCCATATTTTAGCTCTCTATTTTTTGATTTCAATAAGAAATAATTCAGTGGATTTTTTTTCAGAATTGACGAAACTAATTCAAAATTATAGCCTTGAGTGTAATTTTGGTCTGTTGATCCAAAATAATCATTATCATAATTAAATCTAAAATAGCTATTGCTTTTTATATCTCGAAATGATGTCATATTGTCTATTTTTTGAGCAAATAATAAGCTTGGTGCAACAACGAATAATAATTTGATGAGATTGTTTTTCATACTTCTACTTACGTAAAATAGTGTAGAAAAGTTTTAAGTAGTTTTTGTGTCATTTTTAGAGAGATTCACAGCACTAAATACAATCCATATTAAAAAACTCACTTCAATTATTCTTTGAATAATTCCTTTGAATGGTGATTGAATTGCAGTATTAAATAATAAAACAAATATAAAACTGAATATAGCAATTGCAATACTATAATTAGAAAAAAGCAACTTTGATCGATTACTAATTCCGATACAGAATAAGGCAATTGGAACAAACAAATAGGTTAACATTCCCATTGTGTTATGAATAAATTGGGACAAACTCGGATTCACAAAGTTAGGATTGCAACCAACATCACAATTAAAGATGCTACAAATTAGGGTCCCAAATCCGTAACCAAATCCAAATAAAATACAACCAAATGTTTTACATGCTGATTTTGGTAATACAGTATTTATTAAAAATGCAAAAAGAATAAAAAATAAACCACTTGGAAGGTATCCGTAAAAACGAAGAATGTCAGCATTTGGTGCGTCAACTGCATACAGTTCGCTAATAAACTGAGAAATAAAGTTGTAATTTGGATTTAAAAATTGACCAATCAACGTAGTTAAAGTAAAAAAAAATACTCCTAAAATTCCTGACCACAACAAGGCTTTTTGGCTCATAGTATATTTATAAATTAAAATTGGTATAAAAATATAAATTTCAAACGTTTCATTTACAATTCATCCTAAAATAACTACATTTCAGTAATTATAAATTTTATAGTTTTAGTCCTTGATGCAACTTTGCTTTATTAAAACAAAGAAACATGAAACTGAAAGTTAACGAACAAAAACATGAAAATCTGAAACAAGCTATTAAATTAGCTTTTATTTTTAGTACTTTGATTATCTCAATCATTAGTTTTTCTCAAACTAAAATCTCAGGAAAAGTTACCGATGTTAAAAACTTTCCAATTCCCGGTGCCAATGTTTTTATTGAAGGAACTTATGATGGAGGTTCAACAAACGAAAACGGAGAATTTGATTTTACTACACAAGCAAAAGGAAATCAAGTTTTAATTATAAGTTTTCTATCATACGAAACACTCAATACTGTAATTGTTGTTGAAGATTTTAAATCGATATCCTTTAAATTAAAAGAAAGCGTCAATACACTTGATGCTGTGATTATAAACGCTGGAACTTTTGAAGCTGGTGATAAAGCAAAAGTTACTGTTTTAAAACCTTTAGATATTGTAACTACAGCAGGTTCTAATGCCGATATTGTTGCTGCATTACAAACCTTACCCGGAACACAAACTGTTGGCGAAAGTGGTCGTTTGTTTGTTCGTGGTGGTGAATCTGAAGAAACTCAAACGTATGTTGACGGAATTCGTGTTGCACAACCGTATGGCTCAACAACTCAAAATTTACCAACTCGAGGACGATTTTCTCCTTTTTTATTTAGTGGAATTTCGTTTTCAACTGGAGGTTATTCAGCAGAATATGGCGAAGCTTTATCGAGTGTCTTGTTATTAAATACTACTGATGAAGCGAGAGAAGAAAAAACAGATATTTCATTAATGACAGTAGGATTAGGTTTAGCTAAAACAGAAATTTTGGGAAAAAGTTCATTGACATTTAACACAGCATATACTGATTTAGCTCCATATCAATTATTAGCTCCACAAAATATTGAGTGGAATCGTGCTTTTCAATCGCTTTCAGGTGAAGCTGTTTATCGATATAAAGTAGAACGCGGTTTGTTTAAAGTGTATGCTGCTTTTGATGCTTCTCGTTTTGATCTCAATCAAGAAAGCATTAACTCTATTGAAAAAGTTAGAGTTAATTTAGAAAATAATAATTTTTATTTGAATGCATCTTATAAAGGTAATTTTGGAAGTAATTGGCAATTATCAACTGGATTAAGTTATGGTTTAGGAAAAAATAAAATAGGTTTTGATACTAATAAAGTCAATAATACTGAACACGCTTCACATTTGAAACTAAAAATAAAAAAGAGTTTTTCGGATAGAGTGAAGTTGTCTTTTGGAGCCGATTATTTTACAACAAATTTTGATGAAGATTTTAATACTTCTTTTACAAGTGGCTATGATTTAAATATTGCAGCAGTTTATGCAGAAACAGACCTCTTTTTTTCAAGAAATTTTGCAGCAAAAATTGGAATACGAGCATCAAATAATGATTTATTAAAAGAAACGATTGCTTCACCAAGAATTTCATTCGCTTATAAAATTTCTAAAACCAGTCAATTCTCATTAGCTTATGGCGAATTTGAACAAGCGCCTACTCAAGATTACTTAAAATATTCAGATAATTTTGTAAACGAAAAAGCATCGCATTACATTTTGAATTACCAATATAGTAAAGATAGAATGATTTTTAGAACAGAAATCTATTATAAAGATTATACTAATTTAGTTAAATATAACACCGATGTTGCACAGTTTAATTCGCAGTTTAATAATAACGGATTTGGTTATGCTAAAGGATTGGATATTTTTTGGAGAGATGGAAAATCGATTAAAAATTTAGAATATTGGGTTTCGTATTCTTATATCGATAGCAAAAGAGATTATAAAAATTATACTGCGAATGTAACACCAAGTTTTATAGCTGATCACAGTTTATCATTAGTCGGGAAATATTGGGTTGAAGATTGGAAATCACAAATAAGTATTACCAATAGTTTTACCACTGGACGACCCTATAATAATCCTAATGAAACTGTTTTTATGAACGGTAAAACCAAAAGTTATAATAATTTAAGTATGAGTTGGGCTTATTTGATAACGACTCAAAAGATTTTATATTTTTCGATGTCAAATGTAATAGGAACTCAAAATGTATTTGGCTACGAATATGCAAATTCACCAGATTCAAGTGGTGTTTTCAATAGAAGAGAAATTATACCAACAGCAGATCGTTTCTTTTTCATTGGATTTTTCTGGACAATTAGCGATAATAAAAAAGATAGTCAATTGAATAACTTGTAAATATGTTTAGAAGTTTAAAAAGTTTAGGAGTTTAAAAAGTTTAGGAGTTTAGTATTTTGATTAAACTCAGTCACTCAGTCACTCAGTCACTCAGCAAATCATAAAACAATTCATCATTAAAAATCAACAGTTCGGTAATAATAAATTTCTTAAAATTTAAAACCAAACTAAATTTACATCATAATTAATACTAACAATTTAAAAACAGAAATCATGATTAGAATTATTACAACACTTACATTATTTATTTGTACATTAATTTCAGCGCAAGGGCAATTTGAACAAGGAATGGGAAAAGCGTTAGGTCTTTGGAGAGAAGGAAAATCAGACGATGCATCCGCTATGTTTGAACGAATTGCTTCAGCAGAAAAAAATAGTTGGTTACCTAATTATTATGTAGCTTTGGTAAACACAACAGCTGCATTTCAAACACAAGATAAAGTAAAAATAGTTGCTTTATTAACCAAAGCACAATCAGCTTTAGATGTTGAAGTTGTAAAATATCCAATGAACGCTGAACTAATAGTTATGCAAGCCATGATTCATACTGCTTATCTTGCTTCTGATCCAATGACATATGGAATGACTTTACCAGCAAAAGTGAACGAATTGTATAGCAAAGCAGCTGCTTTAGCACCTCAAAATCCTAGAGTTGTTTTTGGAAAAGCAGAATTTGAAATTGGTGGAGCAAAATGGACTGGTGCCGATGTAAAAGCAATATGTAAAGATATTGAAAGAGCGGTCGATTTATTTGCAAAATTTAAACCAGAAAGTCAATTTCATCCAAATTGGGGTTTGGAAAGAGCGCAAGAAAATTTAAAAAATTGTAAGTAAGTATCAATTAATTTTAAATAAAATAATATAATGAACAAGTATATTAAAGATTTTCCAAAAGCATTTTTAATCGCCATTTCAGTATTTCTTGTTTTGATAACAATAGAAGTGATTTTAGGTGATCAATTAAAACTTGATAATCATTTGTTTGTAAGATTTCTTTATACAATGCTTTACGGAATTTCTTTGTACTATGCTAACGGGCTTGTTTTTGATTATATTGATACTTACTTTAAAGACAACAGATTTGCACCAAAAAGAATAATAATTGGTTTTTTAGCATCTTTTTTTGTTTCTATTTTTGTAATTTTTTTACTAAGAATATTTGAAGATATAATCATCGAAAATCAAACATTTGAAATTTTCCTAAGAAATGAAAAACCAGCTAATTATTTGTTTGCAATAATCATTACTTTTGTAATTACTTTAGCATTACATACGTTTCATTTTTATAAAGCTTATCAAGAGAATAGAGTCAAAGAACAAAAAATAATTGCTGGAACTGCCTCTGCAAAATTTGAAAGTTTAAAAAACCAAATCGATCCGCATTTTCTTTTCAATAGTCTGAATGTATTGAGTTCATTGATTGAGGAAAATCCAGAAAATGCACAAAAATTCACTACTTCTTTATCTAAAATTTATCGTTATGTTTTAGAACAAAAAGACAAAGAATTGGTTACAGTTCAAGAAGAATTATTATTTGCCAAAACGTATATGAATTTGTTGAAAATGCGTTTTGAAAACAGTATTACTTTTGAATTACCAGAAAATTTTGATAATCCTGAAGCAAAAGTAGTTCCGTTATCCTTGCAATTATTATTAGAAAACACTATCAAACATAATATTGTAAGTGAAAAAAAACCACTTCATATTAAAATATTTGTAAAAGATAATTATTTGGTTGTTCAAAACGATTTACAAAAGAAAGAGGTATTAAGCGACAGAAAAGGTGTCGGACTGCAAAATATTATAAGTCGTTATGCTATTTTAACCAAAAGAAAAGTACTAATTGATGATGCAAATAACATATTTGCTGTGTATTTGCCCATTTTAACAAAACAAATTACCGTTATGGAAACAAGTTATATAGCTAACGAAAATACAGTGTATTACAAGGCTAAGAAGAGGGTTGAAGAATTGAAAGGATTTTATGGAAATTTGATTTCGTATTGCATCGTTATTCCAATATTGGTATTCGTAAATCTTACTTACGTTCCTGATTTTCATTGGTTTTGGTTTTCAGCTGCAGGCTGGGGTTTTGGATTGTTAACGCATGCATTTAAAGTTTTCGGATACAGTACTAACTGGGAAGAAAGACAAATAAAAGCGATTTTAGATAAAGAAAAAAACACTAAAAATTGGAAATAATGAATCAATCAACACAAGAAAATATTGCCGAAAAAGAATTGGTAGCAATGGCTCAAAATAAAGTGAAACGGATTAAAGATTTTTACATTCACTTGTTTATTTATGGTATTGGAATTGTTTTTTTTATTTTAAAAACTTATTGTGGATTCCGATTTAATTTTTTTCCGCTAAAGTATATTAATTGTTTTGTGATGTCAATTTGGACAGTCGCAATTGCCTTTCAAGCGATAACCTTGTTTTTTAGTGAAGTTGTTTTTGGGAAAAAATGGGAAGACAAACAAGTCAAAAATATCTTAGAAGATAAATCAAATAAACAAACTTGGGAATAATTTACAATATTAATTTAAATTAAATTTTATAGTCATGGAAACAAATTATAACGAAGAAGAACGCTATTATCAAGCGAAAAAAAGAGTAGAAGAAATAAAAGGATTTTACGGAAACTTGACATCCTATATTTTAGTAAATATTTTTTTAATTATTTTAAACCTCGCTACTTCACCAAAATATTTATGGTTTTTTTGGCCTTTGTTAGGTTGGGGAATTGGTGTAATTTTTCATGGTATTAGTGTGTTTAAAGTTTCACCTTTCTTTGGAAAAGACTGGGAAGAAAGAAAAATGAAACAATTTTTAGACGAAGAAAAAAAGAATGCCGAAAAATGGCAATAAACATAAATATCAACAATTAAATTAAATGGAATGGAAGTTTACAACAGCAATCAAGATCAAGAAGCCTACAAAATGGCGAAACAAAAAGTTAAAAAAATCAAAGGATTTTACACTCATTTATTAGTTTATTTACTTGTGAATACGTTTATCATCGTTCTTAACATAAAAGAATTAGATGAAGGCGAAAGTTATTTTCAATTTCATAATTTTACCACAGCCTTCTTTTGGGGAATTGGATTAGTAGCGCACGGATTTTCTGTTTTTGTTCCGTATTTTATTTTTGGTAAAGATTGGGAAAATAAAAAAATAAAAGAATTTATGAATAAAGAAAAAAATGATAAGTGGGAATAAAATAAAAGGTATAATACTATCTAAACTCCTAAACTTTTACACTTTTAAACTCCTAAACTTTTTTAAATGAACATACTAATTATAGAAGACGAAAAACCTGCTGCAAGATTACTTCAACGAAAAATTGAAAAATTAGGTTTACAAGTTAATACTCTTTTACATTCTGTAGAAGAATCGATATATTGGTTTGAAAACAATTCACATCCCGATTTGATTTTTTTAGATATTCAATTGTCTGATGGTTTGTCGTTTGAAATTTTCGAAAATATAACAATTAAAAGTGCTATAATTTTCACCACAGCTTATGATGAATATGCTTTGCGTGCTTTTAAACTGAACAGTATCGATTATTTATTAAAACCAATTGACGAAGACGACTTATCAATTGCAATATCAAAATTCAAAAATCAATTTCAAAAAAGTTTAGTTTCAAATCTAGATTTTGAAGCCATAAAGCGAATGTTAGTTAATCCAATTGATAGAGTTTTCAAAAAAAGATTTACTATTAAAATGGGACAACAATTAAAAATGATAAATATCGAAGACGTTGAATGTTTTTATAGCGAAAATAAAGGCACTTACTTGCACACTTTTGAAAATAGAAATTATCTTTTAGACCAAACTTTAGAACAACTTGAAAATGAACTTGATCCAAAAGAATTTTACCGAATCAACCGAAAATTCATCATTCCGATGAGAGGAATAAAAGAAATTCAATTGCACAGTAATTCGCGCCTAAAAGTAATTTTACCTTCATATAAAGACGATGAGGTTATTGTTGCAAGAGAAAAAGTAGGCGATTTTAAAATTTGGTTAGTTTAGAAAGTAATTTTAAACAAAGCAAAAATACTATTTGATGTACACTTTCCTAATTCCAATCAATATAAAAGTTAACAAAGTGTAAACAATAAAAAATGGAGCAATTAATTCAATCAAATTTAATGGCAACATCACAGCAATAATTAGCAATTGAAAGCCCAATCCATATAAAGACAGTAATGTCATAAACCAATTAGGAAACGTTTTTACTTTGTAGGCATCGTTATCAAGAAAGTGAATTATTTTATCAAAAGCACCATAAACAATAGTATAAATTCCGAATAAAATTGTTACTGATTTCTGACTTTCACCTGGTAATGCTTTGGGTGTTTTGTATTCAAAAACTTTACTTGTTGTATCTCCTCCAACCGATTTATTTCTCAGTATCACATAATAATAGTTGTACAAAGTTCCTTGCAATTGAATTGCTATAAAAGCTAATAATGCAAAGCCTATTGTTGTTTTCGAAACATAACAAATCATCATTAGAAATAGAAAGTTCAAAACAATGTCAAATACACTATCCAAGTACCTACCAAAATAGGAAGGCGTTTTTTTTAATCGAGCTAATTCGCCATCAGCAGCATCGATTCCCGATTTCAAAATGATGAAAAATCCAGCAAAAAAATAATGCTTTTCTAATATACAATACAAGGCAATTAAACCAGAAACTCCAAATAAAAGTGTAACATGAATAGGAGTAAAGCGAGTATTTTTAAGTTGATTAGCAAGATATCTTCCAAAAGGTCTGCCGTAATCAGATAAGTCAAGAAATGTATCTTGAACAGTAAGTTTTGACATTAAAAAAAAGTAAAAAAATCTGCGACAATATAGCCAGTTTGCAAAGATACTTTATAAAATCGATTTTTCAACTTTTGATTCTAAAATCATAAAGAATTGTAAACCAAATAATAGCGCAGCAAGAACAATATGGATAGTTTGAGTTCCGAAAGGGAAATTAAAATAAAACATAGCAATACCTGAAATAATTTCAATAATTAGTAAAATCATTACCCAACTTATTTTTTTAAATTTTAAATTGAGTTTTCTATTAAGTACAAATAAGTAACAATTGGTAAGTAAAACAATAATAGAAAACGTTCTGTGAATGTAAAATGTAACAGTAGGATTTTGTAACCATAAAGCTTTTGGAACTCCAGTCTCAGATACAGTGTCAACATGTTCCCGAACACTTGTTCCTAAAACTATTTGCAAAATAGTTAACGCTAATGTTATCCATAACACTCGGTTAAATTTACTATTAAAAACAGTAATTTTAGTGTTTTTTTGTACCGCGTAAATAATTATTAATTGAAAAGCAACAATCAATAGTGCAACCAACATATGAGTTGTTATTTTAACAGGATTCAAAACAGAATCAACAACTGTTTTCCCTAGCCAAGCTTGAAATCCCATTAAAACACAAATAAATAACGAAAGTAAAATGAGTTTTTTATTGCTTTTCCAATATCCAAATGATAAAATAAAGGTAATAAAACAGCTTACTCCTGCTAATGCGCCCAATAATCGGTTAATATATTCTACCCAAGTATGAAAAGCATTAAAAATCGCATAATCATGTTCAGTATATTCTTCCCAGTTGGAAGATTCGAAATTTTCTTTGGCAATAAAATCAGTTTTAGAAACTAAGAGCGATTCATTTTGAATAATCACTTCTCCTTTTTTATATTCATTTCCAGAGATAAAAAAAAGTTCTTTTTCTTGTGTTGGCGGAATGTAGTAACCAAAGCATTTTGGCCAATCAGGACAACCCATTCCAGAACCAGTTAATCTAACAAATGCACCAGCCAAGATAACCAGATAAACCAGTATTAAAGATATTATTGCTGATTTTAAAAAATATTTTTTCATTAAACTTTTACAATTTATACTTTTTTTACTTCACTTTTTTTAAACCTAAAAGTTCAGCTCGTTTTGATACAAAATCATAAGCAGCTTGGTATTCATTTGGGATTTCACCTTCTAAAATAGCTTCTTTTACGGCTTCTTTTAAAATACCAATCTCTCTTGATGGTTTTAAATTATACAATTCCATAATCTCTTCTCCAGAAATTGGTGGTTGAAATTGTCTGATATGATCACGTTCTTCTACTTCAATAATTTTTTGTCGAACAATGTCGAAATTATTATGGTATTTTTTAAATTTTGTTGGATTTTTAGTTGTGATATCAGCTTCACAAAGTGTCATTAAACAATCAATATCTTCACCAGCATCAAAAACCAATCTACGAACAGCAGAATCGGTTACTATTTCTTCTGATAAAACAATTGGTCTTGAACTCATTACCACCATTTTTTGAACAAATTTCAATTTATTATTTAATGGCATGTGCAAACGTTCAAATATTTTTTTAACCATTTTTCCACCAAGAAATTCGTGTCCATGAAATGTCCAACCTTGTTTTTTATTAAATTTTTTAGTTGGGGCTTTTCCGATATCGTGCAATAATGCCGACCATCGTAACCATACATCATTGGTATTTGGACAAATATTATCGACAACTTCTAAAGTATGATAGAAATTATTTTTATGTGTTTGTCCCTCAATTTCTTCAACATTATTCAATGCCGTTAATTCAGGTAAAATGATGTCTAAGAGTCCTGTTTTGTATAATAATAAAAAGCCAACAGATGGTTTTTGGGTTTCTAAAATTTTACTCAATTCATCCACTATTCTTTCACCAGAAATAATTTTAATACGGGTTGCATTTCTTTCAATTGCTTCTAACGATTCTTTTTCTATTTCAAAATTTAATTGTGAAGCAAATCGAATTCCTCTCAACATTCGTAAAGGATCATCAGAATAAGTAATATCAGGACTTAAAGGTGTTTTTATGGTTTTTTTTTCCAAATCACTCAAACCATTAAATGGATCAATTAATTCACCATAATTCTTTAAATTTAAAGAAAAGGCTAAAGCGTTTATGGTAAAATCACGCCGATTTTGATCATCTTCTAGAGTTCCGAATGCTACAATTGGATTTCGACTATCGAAGTTATAGGATTCTTTTCGAGCTCCAACAAATTCAATATCAATTTCGTTGTAACGAAGCATTGCGGTTCCATAATTTTTAAAGATTTGAACTTTAGGTTTGTTTGGTAGTAATTCAGAAACTTTTATTGCCAAATCGATTCCTGATCCAATAGCTACAATATCAATGTCTTTTTTGAAATCTTTTTGAAGTAAATGATCACGAACAAAACCACCAATTACGTAGCTTTCAAGTTTTAATTCTTGACTTGCTTTAGCAATGAATTTAAATATTGGATTTTGAAGTGCTTGTATGTAGTTCATTTTATCGCAGCAGATTCGCAGATTTTTAAAAATGCAAATTTACTAAATAGTCGACACCTATTAAAATTTCGGGACTATTTTATTTGAAAGTATTTGAAGTGAACATTCTAGGCATATTTTCAGATGTTACTACTCGAGTTTTTTTCGTACATTTTAATTATTTGAAACAAAACGGTTTTTTGACATAACGAATGCCTAAAGTTGTATCATTTTCAATACTATTGCGAGCTAAATTTCTAGAATTATCTAATTTTAAAGTGGTTAGTTTTTCGTATAAATCGCAAATTTTCACAGAACATTAAGAATTTGTTTTCTATATTGATACATCATTTTTACCATTCAATAGTTCAAACCGTGTTTTTTTTCTTAATGTTGTTTTAAATCACAATTTTTTTCAATAACAACGGCGTTTGCTACTTCGCTCTCAGTACGCTAAACTGTATCTTCTAGATTAAATATGATTCTGACGTTTTTAATTAGGAGGCAATATGAATTTAAGAATTTAGTTCCATTTTTAATTAAAATGTTACAAATCTTTAGTTATCTATAGGTTAAAAAAAAGTATTTTTGTAAAAAATAAAATTAACATTGAAATTTGAAAAATTGTTTCTGAACAATAGTATAAAGTATACCAAATCGCCATTAAAAGCTAAGTTTTTTAGTTTTTAATTGATAAATTTTAGATTTATGGGATGAACGATTCCTATATATTTTACTAATAAAAATAATTATAATGAAAGTAGCATTAGTAACAGGAATTACCGGACAAGACGGAGCTTATTTAGCCGAATTATTATTGTCTAAAGGGTATATGGTTCACGGTATAAAAAGAAGAAGTTCATTGTTTAATACGCAACGAATTGATCATATTTATGAAGATCCTCATATCGACAATCAACATTTTAAATTGCATTATGGAGATTTAAGTGATTCTACAAATTTGATACGAATTATTCAAGAAACGCAGCCCGATGAAATCTATAATTTAGGAGCAATGAGTCATGTAAAAGTGAGTTTCGATATCCCTGAATATACTGCAAATACTGACGGAATTGGAACTTTAAGAATTCTCGATGCGGTGCGATTATTAGGATTAACGAAAAAAACTAGAATTTATCAAGCTTCTACATCCGAATTATACGGATTAGTGCAAGAAGTTCCTCAAAAAGAAACTACACCATTTTATCCTCGTTCGCCATACGCTGTAGCTAAAATGTATGCTTATTGGATTACCGTAAATTACAGAGAAGCTTATGATATGTTTGCGTGTAACGGAATTTTATTTAACCATGAAAGCCCACGCAGAGGCGAAACTTTCGTGACTCGAAAAATTACTAGAGCTGTTGCTCAAATGGCACTTGGTTTGCAAAGCACTTTATACATAGGAAATATCGATTCTAAAAGAGATTGGGGACACGCAAAAGATTATGTAGAAGCAATGTGGTTAATGTTGCAACAAGATGAGCCTGAAGATTTTGTGATTTCAACTGGTGTAACAACTACTGTTCGTGATTTTATTAAAATGGCTTTTAGAGAGCTAAATGTCGAACTAGAGTTTAATGGTGTTGGTAGTGAAGAAAAAGGAATTGTTAAATCGTCTTCTAATTCAGAGTATGAATTTAAAATAGGTCAAGTTGTAGTTCAAATTGATCCAACCTATTTCAGACCAACCGAAGTTGATGTGCTGATTGGTGATAGTTCAAAAGCAAAAACCAAATTGGGTTGGAGTCCAAAACATACTTTGGATATGTTGGTTAAAGAAATGGTTCAAGCAGATTTGGAAATTTTTAAAAAAGAAAAATTTTATAAAAATAATTTATAATGGAATTGAATTCGAAGATATACGTTGCTGGTCATCGTGGTATGGTAGGAAGTGCCATTGTTGCAAATCTCAAGAGTAAAGGATTTCAAAACATTATTGAGCGAACATCAACCGAATTGAATTTAATTAATCAACAAGAAGTTATCGATTTTTTTGAAAAAGAGAAGCCAGAATATGTGTTTTTAGCCGCTGCAAAAGTGGGTGGAATAATTGCTAATAATTCATATAGAGCCGATTTTATTTATGAAAATATTCTTATTCAAAGTAACATAATTCACCAAAGTTACAAAGTAGGTGTTAAAAAGTTGCTATTTTTAGGATCAACATGTATTTATCCAAAATTTGCACCACAACCACTTAAAGAAACGTATTTATTAACTGGTTTATTAGAAGAAACAAACGAACCTTATGCTATTGCAAAAATTGCTGGTATAAAAATGTGCGATGCCTATCGTGCTCAATATGGATGTAACTTTATATCAGTAATGCCAACCAATTTGTATGGTTTGAATGATAATTATGATTTGCAAAATGCACATGTTTTACCCGCATTATTGAGGAAATTTCACGAAGCAAAAATAAATCACGACAAAATAGTTACCGTATGGGGAACAGGAACTCCGTTAAGAGAATTTTTACATGCTACAGATATGGCAGATGCATGTGTTTATTTAATGGAAAATTTTAATGAACAAGGTTTCGTAAATATTGGAACAGGAATTGAAATTTCTATAAATGATTTGGCTCATTTAATAAAAGAGATAGTAGGTTTTGATGGAAAAATTGTTTTTGATACTACAAAGCCAGATGGTACTCCAAGAAAATTAACCGATATTACAAGATTAACAAATTTAGGATGGAGTTATTCTATTGAACTTAAAGATGGAATTTCCAAAGTTTATTCAGACAAATTTTTATCAACTTAATTTCTCTAAAATTATTAAATACGAAACTTTCAATTGTTACAATCATTTTTAACGATTTTAATGATTAATAAAAAAACTTAGAATTAGGTAATAAATCAATTAATTTGTGAATCTGAGGCAATAAAAATTTACTTACGGATTATTTTCACCTGATTATCCAATGACAATTTGATAATTGTTGAAGGATTTTTGCAAACTTTTTCACGATTTAGATTTACAACATAGTCGACACCTTTTAAAATTTCTGGACTAATTTCTTTGAAAGTTTTTGGAGTAAACATTCCAGATATATTGGCAGAAGTTGATACTAGTGGTTTTTTCATTCGTTCTAATAATTTAAAACAAAACGGTTCTTTAACAATACGAACACCTAAAGTTTTGTCATCTGCAATAATATTTTGAGCTACATTTCTGGGATTGTCTAAGATTAATGTGGTTGGTTTTTCCGATAAATCCCATATTTCCCATGCAACATCAGGAATTTGTTTAAAAACGGTATACATCATTTTTTCACCATTCATTAAGCAAATCATGCTTTTTGTTTCTTCGCGTTGTTTTAGTGCATAGATTTTTGCAATAGCATCGGCGTTTGTAGCATCGCAACCAATTCCCCAAACAGTATCTGTGGGATAAAGTATGATTCCACCGTTTTTAATAATTTCAAAAGCGTTGTATACTTCTTGATTGATATCTTGATTCATTAAAATATTATAAAGTAAGTGGTTGTAATTCTTTTTTTACAATTGCAGGAATACCAGCAACCATACAATTATCAGGAACATTCTTAGTTACAACTGCACCAGCAGCTACAATTACATTTGTTCCTATAATTAATTTTGGTAAAATGGTCGCATTCGTTCCAATTGTAGTATAGGAACCTATTGTGCAATTGCCAGAAATGTGAACACCTGGAGATAATTCAACAAAAGCACCAATTTTACAATCGTGTCCAATAGTACAATTCAAATTAATAAGTGTTCCTTTATCGATAAAAACATCATTTGTAATAACCGTTCCAGTCATAATATTACAACCATCGTTAATATGATTTGCAAAATTTCCTATTGTTGCTTTTGGACTAATAGTTGAAGTAAATTCGCCACCTAATGAAGTAAATTTATCATAGAGTTTTTTTCGTAAAGAAGGATTACCAATTCCAATAGTAAAATTTTTAGAAACAAAATTGAAATAATTTTGGACTTCTTCAATTGATTTTAAAATTGGGAATGTATCATATAGTTTACCAACAATATCTTCGTTTACATCATCAAAAAAGGCAACATCTTTTAAAGAATTATTTTGATGTAATACTTCTAATACTTCCTTGGCAAACCCTTTAGCTCCAATAATTAACATAAATTTTTATTTATTAAAGAAACAATTTTATCTAAATCAT
This sequence comes from Flavobacteriales bacterium, assembly GCA_031408335.1. Lineage (GTDB taxonomy): Bacteria > Bacteroidota > Bacteroidia > Flavobacteriales > Flavobacteriaceae > Flavobacterium. The sequence continues at coordinate 33,455 of JANNWH010000025.1, forward strand.
TATTTGTTAAACCAACATATAACGGTAAACATAATATTCGAGAAGCAATAGATTCAGAAATTGGCATAGTATTTCCTTTTGTATACGGAATGGTATTTAATGATGGATAAAAATAGCGTCTTGGAATAATATCATTTTTAATTAATTCTTTTTCAATTTCCAACAACGTAGCTTCCGAATCAAAAATTATAGGATAATAGCAATAATTCCAATTTGTATTTTCTCTTATTTTTAAGCCACTAATTTTTTCAAAGTTAAGATTAGAATTATAATAATCAACCACTTTTTTTCTTTCCGAAAATATAAATTCTAAATGATCATAAACAGCTAATCCCATGGCTGATTGTAACTCGGAAATTTTTGCATTTATTCCCAAACCATGAAAATCTAGTGGTCCGTTATGACCAAAGTTATGACTGTAAAATAATTGTTTATACGTTTCATCATCGTTACAAAACATTGCTCCACCTTCGCCAGTATGAAAAATTTTAGTTGCATGAAAACTACAAGTGCTTACATCTCCAAAATTAAAAATGGAATTATTTTTATAGGAAACTCCAAAACAATGTGCGGCATCATATAGTACTTTTATATTGTGTTTTTTAGCAATTTTTTCTATTGCTTCAACCTGACAAGGATTACCAAAAACATGTGTTGCCAAAATTGCAGTTGTATTTTTTGTTATTGCATTTTCTATTTTTGTTTCATCAATAGTCAGATAATCAGGATGAATATCTACAAAAACTGGTTTGCAATTTTCCCAAACAATGGCAGCTGAAGTGGCAACATAAGAAAAAGGTGTTGTTATAATTTCGCCACTGTTTCCGAATAGTTTAATAGCTATTTGTAACGGAATTGTTCCGTTTGTTGTAATTAAAATGTTGTTAATAGTATAATCGGTTTTAATTTTATGCTCTAATTCGAGAGTTAATTCACCTCTATTAGTAAGCCAAACTTTATCCCAAGCTTTTTTTAAATAAAAATTATATTCTTCAAGAGAAGGTAAAAAAGTTTTTGTTACTGTTATCATTATAAAATTATTTTTGAATCAATATAGCCATTTTTTTTAACAAAAACCAATTCAACTAACCACAATACTTTTGAAGCAAACGGACGGTTTAAGTCGGTTATTTCAAACAATCTATAATTATTTTCATCCATAAAAGTAATCAATTTTAAAAAACTATTCGAAAACTCTTTGTTTACTACTCCCGCTTCGACCATAAAAATTTCGGTTTTGCCGAGGAAATTTGATGCTCCTTTTAACACTTCAATATCCAATCCTTCGGCGTCAATTTTGATAATATCAGGAACAGGCAATTTGGAATCGATTAACAAATCGTTTAAGGTTACAACAGGAATTTCAATTTGTTTGTAACCCGCTTTTTCAGCCTCTTCTTTAGTATATCGAAACGAACAACTATCGTCTCTATCGACAATAGTAAAATTAAAACTTCCTTTTTTTTCGCCAGCTCCAACAGAGTGAAGTTTGATTTTATCACTTTTTTCTAATAGATCTAACATCGAATCTTTCAACCAACTTTGAGGTTCTAATAAGGTGTAATAAGCATTTGGAAAATGTTTGAGTGCTTCTCTAGTCCATGTACCATGATTGGCTCCAATATCTACAATATGTTTGGGTTGAAAATCAAATTCTTTTAAAGTTTGGTAAAAATTTAAAAGCAAAAAATCTTTTTCGTTTGTATTTTTCGCTTTTCTATTTTTAATATAGCCAAGCTTTGAAAAAATAGATTCAAATAGTTTCATTTTAAGGTTAGTTTGTGGTGTTTATTATTTTGTATTAATTTTTACAAAAATAGTAATATAACATTCATAAGCTTAATTTAACACCACTATATGTTGAAATATTTTTTCAATTTTTGAAAGAAATTTTTCCTAACATAAGTACCATTTATTCTTTCAATTTGAATTTGGAGGTAATTTTGTACTCTTTTATTAAAGTTTGGTTTTATACCTTCTAAGAATTCAATCCATATTTTAGAACGCTCCTCTTGCTTTTTTGATGACCAATACGAAGTGTCATGCACACGATAATTTGCCATTAATTCATTAATGCAAAATATTTTTCCGAAACGACTGTTTAATAAATGCAAAAAATAATCGCCAACTGGAGCTTTGTAAAAATAATCAGGAAATGAATCAAATAAATAATTTCTGTAAACTACAGAACAAGTGTGAATATAATTTCCTTTAGCTAAATTGTAAATTGTGGTTTTTGAATCTACTTTTTTAGTTATTGTGTCTTCAATAATAGCATTGTTATTATCAATATTCACTTTATGAAAGCAGATGGTATAATTTCTATTTTTTTCTAAAAAATCGATTTGTTTTTGAAGTTTGTTTTCGTTTGTCCAATAATCATCACCTTCGCAAAGTGCAATATATTTTCCATTACAATTTTCAATAGCATTTATGAAATTGGGCATCATTCCCAAGTTGGTTTCGTTGTTTAAGAATTTGATTTTATATCCGTTTGGATGCGAGGTAATATATTCATTCACAATAGAAATCGTTGCGTCTGGCGAATTATCATTTGCAATTATTAGTTCAAATTCAAAATTTGTTTTTTGCATCAACACTCCATCAATAGCTTTTTTAAGATATTTTTCATGATTGTAAGTAATCATACAAACGCTAACCATCATAAGTAATTTGTTTTATATCGTTATTCCAGTTGTCTTTTTTTTGCAATTTTATCCCAAAGTAATACAAAAAAACTTTTTATAATATATTGTTTTTTCATTTCGTTAATAGTTGATAAATAATAGGCTTCAATACCCAAAATAGTATCTTTAAAAATGATAGAACAAGGATGATCTATAGTAGCTAAGACTTTATTTTTTTTATAGGAATCGGCGATTCTCTTTAGTTTGATTTTGAAGTTATGAAATGATATGTTTTCATTGTTGAGATTAAAGACCTCTATAAAGTTTTTTTTCTCCTTATCGGTTTTATCAAAAAAAACACCACCAACTTGTTGATTTGAATGAATTCGATAAGAGAAATGTTTTTGGTTTAAGAGTACAAAAGCACTTTGAAAAGAACCAATCGTTGCAATCCATTCATCGTGATGTAGATTATTTACTTCAGGAAAAGGCAAAATTTGACTAACTATTTCTTTTTTGAAAGCCATAGACGCACCTGTAGCAATGTTTGCAAAATAAGTGATTGTTTTAAAATAGTCGATAACTGTATTTTGTTCCTTTAAAAATTCAGGTAAATCCCAAAGTGAATATTTTTCGTGTATTTTTGATTGTTCATCTATATAATTTCCGTTAGAAGCAATCACTTTTATATTTGGATTCTGATTAAAATAATTCACATACGCATTTACTTTATCAATTGACCAAACATCATCTTGATCAGATAAAAAGATGATAGTTCCGCTACAGATAGAAATCGCTTTTTCAAAATTTTTTACACTTCTCAAATTGATTTCATTGCGATATAATTGAATAATAGCAGGAAACTTTATAATGTATTGCTTTATAATTTCGATGGTCTTATCGGTAGAATTATCATCACAAATAACAATTTCATCCACTTTAACTGTTTGATTTAGAATTGAATCGAGTTGTTCTTCAATAAATTTTTCACCATTATAGGTACAAAGTGCGACTGAAATTATATTTTTCATACCTTTAAATTATTCGCTTATTTTTCCCATCGTATGATTTTTAAAATCTCTTTTTGCTTTAAAATAATAGTTTAAAACTGTAAAAAACTCATCAGAATATTTTATGTTTTTATTGATTTGATGAATTTGATTTTTCTCAAATTTTTTAATGATTTTTGGCAGCATCTTTTTATACTTATTTTTTATATAAAGCATATTTCTGTACATATAATAAACTCTTATTGAGGAATGTAATGAAACATTTTTTTTGAAAATGTACAAATTAAAAATGGAACTTCTTTTTGTTCGAATACCCAACGAATGATTAAATTCAATTTTTCCAAACTTTATATTTTTATAACCACGAGAAAGTGCTGCGTAACAATAATCGATATCAACTCCATCAATAAAAAGGTTTTCATCAAATTTGCCAATTTCATTAAATAATTTTAGATTTAGTATAGAAGCAGAAGTTATTAAATGATCTACTTCTATGAAATCTGGAGTTTCGAGAGCGCTATCATTTATATCATATTCTAATCCGTAAACGGCTGTTTTTTCTTTTTCTTTAAAGTTTACAATTGCATCAATATAACAATCAAGATTTTTTTCTAAAAAGGAAGAATCTTGATCCATCGTAAGTAAATAATCAAAACCGTCTAAAATTGCTTGTTGACAAGCTTGATTTAGTCGAATGGAAAGTCCGTAATTTTCTCCATCCCAAAAATAATTGATCTTTTCATTTTCTAAAATAAATTTTGAAACTGTTTTTTTAGACGAATTGTCATAAACATACAATCGATCAATCTTAAACAAATACGATTTTAGATTGTCTAAATCTTCTTCTTTTGGGTGATATAAAATAACAGTTCCTGCTAAATTTAAATTCATAATTTTTTTAATTTTCTTTTTCCAAGAAAGGAATCAACTAAATGACTAAAAGCATATTGAAAAGGAAATTTTGATTTTATCTCTTCGTTTAATTTCTTGTAATCGTAATGACTTTTTTGTAAAAGCGATTCTAAATTTCCAAAAGTAGTAGTATTGTTTTCTAAGAAATGAAGTGTTGTAATTTTGGAGTAGTATTTTTTTAATACAATCCGGAAATCCTTGTAACTCTTTGGTGGAATAATTCCTAAAATCATTCTTTTTTTTCTATTTAATTTATCGAGTTTGGTTCTGTTTTTCATACCAACTTGTTGATTTTCGTGGATACGATATGAAATTAAATTTTCTGTAGAATAAGCAATTGTATTTCTAAGCGCCACTAAACATGCTATCCATTCGTCATGCAAAATAGAAGTTGGAAAGGGAAAAATATATTCTTTTACTTGTTTTTTTAAACACAAAGTGGCTCCAGTAATTATATTGCCGTTTTTTGAAATAATATCAATAAAATCAATTGGCTTTGGCATTTCTTTTTCAAAGAAAAATACCGAATCCCAAATGGTTGTATGGCTTAGTAATTTATCGTCACTATCAATTAAATCGGCATTAGAAAAAACGACTTCTGCTGTAGGATTTTGATTAAAAACGGCGAGTATTTTATTTACTTTATCTTTTTTCCATACATCATCTTGATCAGAAAGAAATATATAATCTCCTGTGCAAATTGAAATTGCTTTTTCAAAATTTTTGTTACTTCCGATATTAGTTTCGTTATGAATAATTTTAAATACCGATGGATATTTTTTTTGAAACTGTAAAAGAATTTCAACAGTTGCATCCGATGAATTATCATCACATACAATAATTTCATCAACAACAGCATCTATTTGATTTACTATACTATTGAGTTGCTTTGCTAAGTATTTTTCACCGTTATAAGTACATAATGCTACAGAAATTTTCATGAGTTACATTAATTTGACACTATTTTTTGTTTCGTTTTTAACGACATTGAAATTGGAGCTCCAGCTAATAATACTTTTAATAAATACCAGTATTTTGGTTTGAATAATGTACTAAAAAAGTAATTTATCCTTAAATAATTCAGTAAGAATAAGAAACTTAAATAGCCATAATGTTTTCTAATAACATACAATAAAGAAATTTTAAGTTCGGTTTTTATAGTAATATTTTGTGGCGTACTTGCGCCATGATAATGAATGTATTTTGCGTTTGGAATTAAATAGGATGATTTGCCAATTTTTTCCAATCGTTTGCACAAATCGGTTTCTTCATAGTATAAAAAAATGTTGGTATCAAATCCACTTACAGCATTAAAATCAGTCGTTTTAATCAACATAAAACTGCCTTGTACATAATTTACTTTAAGTGGATTTTTATATTCTGATTTTCTTTTGGGATATTTTTTTGGATTTATTTTTTCTAGAAAATCTCGTCCAAATAGTTCTTTTGAAATAGAGGCAAAATGATCAAAAGCAATCATTAATTCACCTGTTTCTTTATAGGATTGACCGCCAACTATCGCAATTGAATTATCTTTTTCAATTGCTAATTTTAAAATGGAAAAGCAATCATTTAAAAAGAGTGTATCATTGTTTATAAATGCTACGTAATTTGCTGTGGCGTAATTAGAACCAAGCATATTTCCACCACCAAAACCCGTATTTATTTTACTTCGAATAAGTTTTAGATTCTGAAAAGTATGTGAGTCACAAAAATGTTTTAAAGATAAATAATCGTCATTTTCTGAACAGTTATCCACTACAATAATTTGAAAATGAATTGAACTAGCTGTTTTTTCAATAATACTAATGATGCATTCTTGAGTTAATTTACTCGAGTTGTAATTAATAATAATAGCAGCAATGTCGAACATAAGTTAATTTATTACTCAATTTTTCTATACATCATCCAAAGTTGTAAATAGCGTTTAAAGACCGAAAAGGAGTGAACATAAGCTAAAATAAAACCTTCTTTACCATCCAAGCAACCTAATCGGAATATATATTGCCATAAAAAACGGTAATACGGACGAATAAAAAAGTGATACAAATTGGGTTTAACATTTTTATGGTATAAATTTTCTGCCTGAAGTTTACTGTATAAATTAAGTTTGTCGTTGTAATTATCAAAGTTTTTATAACTGTAATGATTGACACTATTTTTTAATTTTCCTGTTTTTCCATTCGTTTTTATTACTTCGTGTACTAAGTTTCCGTTATATTTACAGTAATTTTTATTAAATAGCCGAACCGCTTTATCGTTTTGCCAACCTCCAAATTTCATTTGTTTTCCTAAAAAGAAAAAATTTCGTTTTACAAAATAAGCCACTTTATCAGATGAAGAAATTATTTTCTTTTTGATCTCTTTTTCTAAATTGTCTGTTATTATTTCATCCAAATCAAAAAATAAAATCCAATCATTTTTAGCTTGGCTGATAGCAAAATTTCTTTGGTTAGAAAAATCGTCAAACTTTCTTTGAATAACTGTAACACCCATTTTTTCTGCTATTGCTACTGTTTTGTCGGTACTTTGAGAATCTACAAATATAATTTCATCGGCAAATGATAAACTTTCAACATAGCGTTTCACGTTTTCTTCTTCGTTGTAAGTAATTGCTAGTGCAGTTATTTTTGGTATCAAATTGTTTTTTTTGACTTTTTTGGTGGATATAATAGCAAAAGTAATAATTTTACCTTTAGTTTCTAAACAAATTTCATAAATGACACGATTGCCAATACTAATGTATCATAATGTTACAACTGATGAATCAAAAAGTTCGGGTTTAACTATTTCAACTCAAAAATTGGAACAGCAATTACAGTATTTAACGAATCAAAATTTTACTTCATTATTTGTTTCGGAATTAGAAAATGTAACTAAAATTCCATTAAATAGCATTGTTATTACTTTTGATGATGTTACAAAAAATCAACTGAATTATGCTTTACCATTATTGAAGAAATACAATATCAAAGCGACTTTTTTTGTTCCGTTTTTTTATGTTGGAAAAACCGATTTATGGAATAAAGGTGATGCAGCATTTGGTGAAGAAATTATGACAGTCAATCAATTAAAATCGTTAGAATCTGAAGTAATAGAATTAGGTCAACATTCGTTTTTTCATACCAAATATACTGAAATGTCTGATACGGAAATTCAATTGGATTTTGATGAAAGTTATAAATTCATTTCCGCAAACAAATTAAAAGTCTATGAAGCTTTAGCTTTTCCGTATGGTAATTATCCTAGAAAACAAATTCAAAAGGAGCAATTCAAACAATTATTAATTAAAAATAATATCAAAATGGCATTTAGAATTGGGAATAGAGTTAATTTATTTCCTTTTAAAAACAAGTATGAAATTCAACGAATTGATATGAAAGGCAACGATAGTATGTTTTATTTTAAATGGAAATTACGATTTGGGAAATTGCGTTTATTTTAACCCTTTTTCTATCAACATAAGTTTAACATATCTTGAAAAAACGCCATAAGCATCGATTGTTGCTACAGCTAATCCAGGAATACCATCTAAAAAACCTCTTTTAATAAAATAACTATAAAAAAAGCGATAAAAAGGTTTGAAAAATAAATGAATGTAACTTGTTTTTTTGTTTTTATCATTTGCAATTTTAGCTTGAAACCAAGCATAAGTATCTTTCTTTTTTAAGTAATGAAAAAATCCTTTGTAGGTGTAATGAATCATAAAATTCTCAAGTAATCCTACTTTTCCTTTGTGAATTAATTTTTCGTGAACTTCTCCTTCAAAATGAATAGCATTGTTTTTTACTAATCGAACTACTTTATTTTCAGAATGATACAAAAAACGATTCATATAAAAATGAGGAAATTTTATTTTGTATGCATTGTATTTCGGATGTATTAAAGTAGTAATGATTTCGAGTTTTAATTTTTCGGTAACACGTTCATCAGCATCTAAAAATAATATCCAATCACTTTTTGCTGCTTTAATCGCTTCATTTTTTTGATTGGAGAAATTATCGAATTTTCGCTGAATTACTTCACAATTATTATTTTTTGCTATGATTGAAGTTGCATCTGTACTAAACGAGTCAATTACAATAATTTGATTGGCAAATGTAACCGAATACAAACAATCTTGTAAATAGTTCTCTTCATTGAAAGTTGGTATAATCACAGAGAGTGTTTGCATGGTTTATATGTTGAGTTCAAACTTAGAAAAAATATTTATCTTTGCAAAACTATGCAAAAAGATATTACGGTTATAATAAGTACTTATAATTCACCAGAATGGTTGACAAAAGTGCTCTATGGCTATAATACTCAAACATATCGTAACTTTGAAGTCATTATTGCTGATGATGGATCTGATGAACGAACAAAAGTATGTTTAGAACAAATTCGAAAAGAAGTTTTTTATCCTATTAAACATGTTTGGCATGAAGATTTAGGTTTTAGAAAAACAATAATTCTCAATAAAGCCATAGTAACTGCTGCAACAGAATATGTTTTAATGACTGATGGCGATTGTATTCCACGAGAAGATTTTATTGAACAACATATTAAACATCGTGAAGAAGGTTATTTTTTATCTGGAGGATATTATAAATTGCCTTTGGATTTATCTCAACAAATTGATAAAGACGCTATATATTCGGGTAAATGTTTTGATATCAAATGGTTAAAAATGCACGGAATAGCCGTTTCATTTAAAAACAATAAATTAGTTGCCAATGGTATAAAAAGTTGGTTTTTAAATTTAACTACACCAACAACAGCAAGTTGGAATGGTCATAACGCATCAGGCTGGAAAAAAGATTTATTATCAATAAATGGTTTTGACGAACGAATGCAATATGGTGGTGAAGATCGAGAATTTGGTGAGCGAATGATGAATTTTGGAATCAAATCCAAACAAATTCGTTATTCAACGGTTTGTATTCATTTAGACCATGCTCGAAGTTATGTAAAACCAGAAATGCTTGAAAAAAATCTACTAATAAGAAAAGAAACTAAAGAACAAAAAAATACTTGGACCAACTTTGGAATAAAAAATTCACAAATTTCTCTCCAAGAATAATTTTAATTCTGGCAGTATCATTTTTGGCGTAAATTTCAAATACAATTCTCTCGGATTTTTTTCAATTTTTTTGCTTTCATCATAGGTTAAATTAGAAATAGCATCTGGAATAAAATCAAGCAAATGAACCGATTTGTGAAATTTTCCATCTTCAAAACTACTCCAATCATCTTTATTGATATACGGTGAAAATATCGTAAAAGTAGGTTTATCCAAACCTTTTGCAATATGAACAATTCCGCCTTCATTAGAAACTAGCAGCGAACATTGGTTCATCAAAACTGCAAAATCACGAATGCTTTTAGCATAAATATCCAAAATAATATTCGATTTGTTTTGGCATAAAGCATAAATTTTATCAGCTTCTTCTTGCTGGTTTGGAGCAAAATTAAAGAGTAAAAAACAATCAAAATTAGTTGCAATATAATCTATAATTTGAGCAATATATTCGTAAGGCATTGATTTTTGTGGTGTACTACCAAGAATGCCAAGCATAATAATTTTTTTCGATTGGTATTTCTCAGGTACACGATAGTTTTTTTCTTCTTCTGTTAAGAAAATTTTTGGAGCATAATCTATGGTATCAAAAGTGCCAACTTGTTTAAGAAGATGAATTCGGTCTTCGATTGCTTTTCCACAAACAAGTGATTTTGAGTTTAAAATACCAACAGGATGCGTGTAATATCCTAAATCACCAATTTTTTTTCTACTTTTATGACCTACAGTTTGTTTGGCTCCACCAAATTTACAAATCAACCTACTTTGTAATTTGGAATAAGGATCAAAAATGATATCGTATTGTTCTTTTTTAACATTGCGAATGGTTTTGATTAAATTTTGAATTTTTTTAAGCTCTTTTTCATTGATAGAAATGATTTTGTCAATATTGGGATTATTTACGATAACACCATGTGTATAATCATAAGCCATTAAGTGAATTTCACTATTGGGATATTTTTTTTTATAATTATTTGCAATAACAGAACTGATTAGAACATCGCCTATTCTTTTGTTTTGAATAATTAAAACCTTTTTCATAAAACTAATTATTGGTGCAAAGTACATTTTTTTATACTTTTACCCAACTATAATTTACTAATGTGAGAATTACAATCCATTCAAAATACCAAAATCAAGAAACTGCAATTTTTAATTTGATTGCCACTTTTTTTGGTGAAGGCGATTTAGTAGTAAAAGGTTCTCGTAATACCATAAAAACTAATTTACTTGGAAATGAAAAGGTAAGCATCAAGTTTTTTCAAAAACCTGGATTTATTAAATCGATAGTTTATTCTTTTTTTAGAAGTTCGAAAGCCAAAAGATCGTTTGATTATGCCAATTATTTATTGCAAAATGGTATTTCTACACCATTTCCTATTGCTTTTATCGAAGAACGAAATAGCTTTGGATTGTTAGAAAACAGTTTTTATATCTGTCACCAAATTAATTATGATTTTACGATTAGAGAGCTAATTCATGATCCGTTGTTTGTGGAACGAAATTCGATTATTGAACAATTTACCGAGTTTACTTTTAAGATGCACCAAGCTAAAGTGAATTTTTTAGATCATTCGCCCGGAAACACCTTAATTGTTAAAAAAGGAAATAATCAATATGAATTTTATTTAGTCGATTTAAATCGGATGAAATTTCAAGAACTTTCCATCGAACAACGAATGGATAATTTCAAAAAAATGTGGTTATCCAAACAAATGATAAAAATTGTTGCTAAGAAATATGCCAATTTAAGCAATAATTCAGCAGAAAAATTGCATACTATTCTATTGAAAAAATCAACTCAATTTAAACGAAAAATCACTAAGAAAAAATACTTAAAACGAAAGATTGGGAGAAAGGTTTAGTGTTCAGTATTCAGTGTGCAGTGATCAAAACTGACCACTTTTTATACAGCTACATCATATTCTCTCAACGCTTCATTCAACGACGTTTTTAAATCGGTTGATGGTTTACGAGTTCCGATAATCAATGCACAAGGCACTTGGTATTCGCCAGCAGCAAATTGTTTTGTATAACTTCCAGGAATTACAACAGATCGCGCAGGAACAAAACCTTTTCTTTCGACAGGAATGTCGCCAGTAACATCAATAATTTTTGTAGAAGCAGTTAAGCAAACATTAGCGCCAAGAACAGCTTCTTTGCCAACATGAACACCTTCTACAACGATACAGCGAGAACCAATAAAAGCGCCATCTTCAATAATAACTGGAGCTGCTTGTAAAGGTTCTAAAACACCACCAATGCCAACACCGCCTGATAAATGTACATTTTTACCTATTTGTGCACAACTTCCTACTGTTGCCCAAGTATCGACCATAGTTCCTTCGTCAACATAAGCTCCAATATTAACATAACTTGGCATTAAAATTACGCCTTTTGAGATAAAAGCACCATATCTAGCAGTTGCTGGTGGAACTACACGAATTCCTTTTTCGGCATAATTAGTTTTTAATAACATTTTATCGTGGTATTCGAAAATTCCAGCTTCCCAAGTTTCCATTTTTTGGATAGGAAAATACATCACAACCGCTTTTTTTATCCATTCGTTTACTTGCCAACCATCGGCAATTGGTTCAGCAACACGAATCGTTCCAACATCAAGTAAATCGATAACTTTTCTAATAGCATTTGTTGTAGTTGCTTCTTGTAATAATGCTCGGTTTTCCCATGCGTTTTCTATAATAGTACGTAATTCAGTCATAATTTTTTAGTTGATATTGCAAAGATAATTGAAATGTTATGTATTTTGATTATTGAAATTTTAAAAAGCATTGATTTTTTGATAGATTTTTTTACTTCTATTTTTATTCTTTAGAATTATTTCTGCAATTCATCGATTATTTGCAATACTATTTTGATTTTGAGATAATTAATCTATTTTTGTGAAGATAAAATTAAATTAACATTATGAGAAATAAATTACTATTATTAGTTGTTTTCGTTTTTTTTAACAGTTTTGGACAGAATGCCTTATGGAATAAGGTTTCAGAAGAAGCAACAAAATCTTCAATTAAGATGGAACGTGCTTCTATACCAACTAAATTCGAATTGTATTCGTTAAATTTAGAATTACTTAAATCGCAGTTGCAACAAGCACCATTAGATTCTCAAAATACTACTTCAAATGTTATTATTGCTTTTCCAAATCCAAAAGGAGAATTAGAGGACTATAGAATTTATGAATCGCCAATAATGGAACAAGGTTTAGCCAATAAATTTCCAAATTTAAAAACCTACACCGGAAAAAGTATACAAAATCCTGCTGAGACAATCCGATTTAGTATTACTCTTTTTGGATTGCATGTGATGTCATTATCAGGAGAAAATGGCACTTATTACATTGATACCTATACAAAAGATTTAAAAAATTATATTGTTTACAAACGACAAGATGTAACTGCATCTAAATCTTTTCAATGTGGTGTTGCTGATACAACTTCTGAAGTTGTCAAATCGGTAGAGAATACTATTCAAAACAGAGTAAGTGATGGATTTTTCAGAACCTATCGTTTAGCAATGGCTTGTACCATAGAATACGCGGCTTTTCATGTAACTGCAGCTGGATTAGGAGCTGGAACTTTAGCACAAAAGAAAGCAGCGGTTTTATCAGCTATGGTAGTTACCATGGCTCGAGTAAATGGTGTTTTTGAAAACGACATGTCATTTAGAATGAACTTAATTGCTAATAACGACTTGATTATTTTTGTTGATTCGGATAGTTTTGATAATTCAAACACAGCTAATGCTTTATTAAACCAAAGTCAGACTGTAATTGATGCAACTATTGGTTCAGCAAATTACGACATTGGACATACAGTTAGTACTGGCGGTGGTGGTGTAGCCCAATTATTTTCACCTTGTACTGCAAATAAAGCAAGAGGAATTACTGGATTAGGTTCACCTGTTGGAGATCCTTTCAATATTGATTATGTAGCACATGAAATGGGGCACCAGTGGGGAGGAAATCATACACAAAACAATGCGTGTCAGCGAAATGCTACAACTGCAGTAGAACCTGGAAGTGCATCAACAATAATGGGTTATGCCGGAATTTGCGCACCCAATGTTCAAAGTAATTCAGATGCATATTTTCATACAGTAAGTATTTCAGAAATGACCAATTTTATTTCAGGAACTGGTGGAACTTGTGCAGTTGCAGTTAATTATGGAAATGTTGCACCAATAGCAAATGCAGGAATCGATTATACTATTCCAAAAGGAACAGCCTTTATTTTGAAAGGAACAGGTTCTGATGCAAATGGAGATGTTTTAACTTATTGTTGGGAACAAATCAATAATGAAGTGAGTACACAAGCACCAACTCAAACGGCTACAACGGGTCCAAATTTTAGGTCTATTTCACCAACAACTTCTCCAAACAGATACATGCCACCATTAGCAAGTGTTGTTGCAAATATTTTAAATCCAACTTGGGAAGTTGTGCCAACTGTTGCTCGAACTATGAATTTTGCTATGACAATAAGAGACAATAGAACTCCAAATGGAGGTCAAACCAAGAGAGACGATATGATGCTTACAGTTGCCAATGTTGGACCATTTTTAGTAAGTAGTCCAAATACGGCAGTTTCTTATGTTGGAAATAGCACACAAACGATGACTTGGGATGTGGCTGGAACAACTGCAAACGGAATTAATTGTGCTAATGTAGATATTTATTTGTCTACCAATGGCGGACTTACATTTCCCATATTATTACAATTAGGAACTCCAAATGACGGTACTCAGGCAATAAACATTCCTAACCTACCTGGAGCTACAAATCGAATTATGATTGCTGGTTCTAATCATATTTTTTATGATGTTTCCAATACTAATTTTACTATTACAGCAGGAACTCCAGAAACAACACTTCCGACTGCTCCAACTTTAACAGCATCGGGTACAACTTCGACATCAACTGTACTTTCTTGGTCTGGTGCTTTTGATAATGTTGCAGTAACTGGATATAACATTTATAGAAACGCTGTTTTAATTGGTTCTTCAATTTCGAGTCCGTATACTGCCACAGGATTAACTGCATCTACAACTTATACATTTACAGTAAGAGCAAAAGATGCCGATAATAATCTATCTGTACCAAGTAATGCAGTTAATGTAACTACATTAACACCAGATACAACTCCACCATCTGCTCCTGTACTTTCTGCTTCAGGTACAACATCTACTTCAACAAACTTATCTTGGACAGTTGCAACTGATAATATTGCAGTAACTGGTTATGAAGTGTATCGAAATTCTATTTTAATAGGTTCAACAACAACAGCTACCACTTTTAATGTTACAGGTTTGACAGCTTCAACAGCTTATGCTTTTAATGTGAAGGCTAAAGATGCGGCTGGGAATTTATCTGTGAATAGTAATACCGTAAATGTTACCACATTGGCACCAGATACAACACCACCATCAGCACCAACATTAAGTGCTTGCGGAACTACTTCAACTTCAACAGTTCTATCTTGGTCGGGTGCAACCGATAATATTGCAGTAACGGGTTACGATATATATCAAGGTGCAACATTAATAGGTTCTGTTGCAACATCACCAACTACAATTACAGGTTTAACTCCATTAACAGCTTATACTTTTAAAATACGAGCTAAAGATGCTGCCAATAACATTTCTGTTGATAGTAATATTGTTTCCATTACAACTATGCAATTTACATATTGCACCTCACAAGGAAATAGTATTGCAGACGAATCGATAGGAAATGTTCAATTGGGAACTATAAATAATTCATCAACAGGTGGAACTGGTTATACCAATTTTAATTGTATTTCTACCAATTTAGTTTTAGGAAGCACCAATACCATTACAATAACTCCGTTTTGGACAAGTACTGTTTTTAATGAGGCTTATGCTGTTTTTATTGATTACAATAGAGATGGAGATTATATTGATGCTGGTGAAACAGTTTATACTCGAACTGCTACTACAGCAACTCCAATTTCAGGATCATTTACAGTACCAAATAATGTTTTATTTATTGGTAGTACTAGTATGAGAGTTTCCATGAAATATTATGGCGCTGCAGGAAGTGTTTCTCCAACTGCATGTGAAACCTTTGATTTTGGACAAGTTGAAGATTATACTGTAAATATTGTTACAGATACAATTCCACCATCTGCACCAGTACTTTCTGCATCAGGAACAACAATTACAACAACCAACCTTTCTTGGACAGTTGCTACAGATAATATAGCTGTAACAGGATATGAAGTATATCGAAATGCAGTTCTAATTGGAACCACCACTACGGCAACTACATTCAATGTTACCGGACTTAGTCCAGCAACACTGTATACCTTTACAGTAAAATCAAAAGATGCTATTGGAAATTTATCGCTTTCTAGTAATGCTGTAAATGTGACAACATTAGCTGATACAATCCCACCATCGGCTCCAGTACTTTCTGCATCAGGAACAACAATTACAACAACCAACCTTTCTTGGACAGTTGCTACAGATAATATTGCTGTAACAGGATATGAAGTATATAGAAATGCAGTTCTAATTGGAATCACCACTACAGCAACTACATTTAATGTTACCGGTCTTAGTCCAGCAACACTGTATAACTTTACAGTAAAATCAAAAGATGCGGCAGGGAATTTATCTGTAAATAGAAATCCTAAAAAAGTCAAAACATTAAATTATAAAATTCCACCCTATCCACCACTACTCTCTCCATCAGCAACAACAATTACAACAACGAACCTTTCTTGGACAGTTGCTACAGATAATATAGCTGTAACAGGATATGAAGTATATCGAAATGCAGTTCTAATTGGAACCACCACTACGGCAACTACATTCAATGTTACCGGTCTTAGTCCAGCAACACTGTATACCTTTACAGTAAAATCAAAAGATGCGGCAGGGAATTTATCTGTAAATAGTAATGCTGTAAATGTGACAACATTAGCTGATACAATTCCACCATCTGCACCAGTACTTTCTGCATCAGGAACAACAATTACAACAACCAACCTTTCTTGGACAGTTGCTACAGATAATATAGCTGTAACAGGATATGAAGTATATAGAAATGCAGTTCTAATTGGAACCACCACTACGGCAACTACATTTAATGTTACCGGTCTTAGTCCAGCAACACTGTATACCTTTACAGTAAAATCAAAAGATGCGGCAGGGAATTTATCTGTAAATAGTAATTCGGTGAATGTAACAACATTGTCAAATACAACTGTTGTAAGCACAAAATTTTTTATGGAAGGTTATTATGATTCAGCTCCAGTTTTACCAGCAATGGTTCCTGTTAGAGCCAATCAAGGAATAGGAGTAAGCACAACCGATGTAGATGATGTTACGGTTGAGTTACGAAATGGTGTAACTCCTTTTGCAATAATAGCAACAACTACTGCTATGCTACAAACATCAGGAATAGCAACTGCTACTTTTAATTCGGCAATAAGTGGTTCTTATTATTTAGTAATAAAGCA
This sequence comes from Flavobacteriales bacterium, assembly GCA_031408335.1. GTDB lineage: Bacteria > Bacteroidota > Bacteroidia > Flavobacteriales > Flavobacteriaceae > Flavobacterium. Next base: position 50,568 of record JANNWH010000025.1, read on the forward strand.
CAGAAATACTATTCAAACTTGGAGTGCAAATCCAATTACTATTAGTGCAGTTACACCAACCTACGATTTTACAGATATTGCTTCTAAAGCCTATGGCAGTAACATGAAAGAAGTAGAATCTGGAGTTTGGGCATTTTACTCAGGTGATATTACTCAGGATGAAGTTACTGATGCCTCAGATTTAGTTGATATTTCTGCCGATATTGAAAACTCTAGTTTTGGATATTTAGCAACCGATATAAATGGAGACGGTTCAGTAGATGGTTCAGATTTACCAATACTTTCAACCAATATTGATAATTCTGTTTTTTCAGCAAATCCGTTTAATTAGTATAGTTTTCTTTTACTAGTTTTAAAAAATCATTCTAAATGTTAGAATGATTTTTTTTATGACTTTAATTTATCTAGTAATTTAAAATTAATACTATTGAAAAGCTCCTAAATTCACACCTTGGTTTTTAATTATTGGAACTCCAAAAAAATCTTCATTAGCACTTTCAATTGGTGAAGCGATAGCTCCTGCTGGACTGTTAGGTTGTAATCGTAGATCTTTTATTAAGCTATTTGGAATAACTATTAAACTAAGTGGTGTACTAGCTTCATTACAACTAATTGTAGTTTTGTTTGAATTGTTTGTTAGCACATACATTGGATCTTTTTTAATTGTTTTTTTTGACCTTGTGTTCTTTTTTGCATTAAAGATCAAGTTGATACCATAATCAGTTTTTTTGCATTTTGAACCTTTGTAATAGCCACTTTGGTTATCACTTGCATACATGCTATTATTGTAAATTTTTGTCTCATAAGCAGCAATTAACAAAAGTTCAGCACGTTTTTTATTGTCTGGTGTGAGTTGACAGTTTTTATAAGTGGTATTGTTTCTGATGGTAACTCTTTCTGACTGAAATATAGAAATTCCAGAACCACCATTTTCATAAATTACGTTATTTTCTATTAAAAAATTGCCTGCATAATTTTCTTTGTTCGATTGTAGGTTTTTGGAATCATCAATTATAATTCCGTTTCCATCAGTAAAGCCATGGCATTTTTTACCACTGTAAAAAGGAACTTCGTTGCGGTTGTTATAAATTTCGTTTCGTTTGATGATAAAATGAAAAGGAACGTTTTCTTTTACAATGGAACTTCTCGGATTGTATACGTGAATACCACTGCTTCCAAAACTCGATTTCCAGCAATTATTATAAATTTTACATTGTTCAATAGTTACATAATCGGAACGATAAGCACTTATACCAGCACTAGCACAATCCGATACATCGCAATTAATAACTTCAATATGGTGAGTAACTTTACCTTTATCCGCATAAGAATCTTCGGAGCCAATAGAGATTCCACTTCCGTTATAGTTCCAGTTAATTTCTCCTTCTGGATTGAAACAGCTTCTGGGTTGTTTTAAGGCTTCACAAAAGGGAATTTGATTGGTGTTTCCGACAATTTTTAAGTTTTTTATCCGAATATAAGAAAGTACACCATCTTTATGAAATGTATCAGTTGAAACAACTCTAATTCCGAATGCTTTTTGAATAATCAGTATAGGTTGATGACCTTCAAGCGCTTGAAAGGTAATCCAAGCGTTGGGTTTGCCCGAATGCATCATAAATAGTATTTGTGATTGAAAAAAACCTACTTCGTTATCACTATTGGTGTAGGTTCCGTTCATTATAAATACAGTATCTCCAGGCTGAACTGCATTAGCTGATTTTTGGAGTGTTTTAAAAGGCAATTCAGTTGAGGTTCCTGAATAGTTATCATTTCCTTTGCTGCTGCATACATAATAATTTGTAGCAAAAGCATTTGAAATACAAATCAAAAAGTAGATTATAGTAAAATAGTTTCTCATTTTATCAATTTAGTGTCTTGTAAATCTATATAATAAATACCAATTACGGATATAAAACAATTATTTCAAAACACTAATAAATTCTAACTCTATCATTTTTAAATAAATTGGATTAAGACAACTATTACCATCGGTGCTTTTACTCCAATACATTCCATGGATTTTAATATTATCAAATTGCATAAAGTTAAAAAGACCAAAGCTTTTTAAATTGGCTACTTCATAATTAAGGTTAATCGGTTTTAGTTTATTTTTATCAATACCATAAGTGGCTTCTCCTTTATTGGAATCTTTTCTAAAATTACTTCCTAAAGCATCAGCTATTGAATACACATTAATCCATTTAAAATTTTTAGTTTCTAGTAAACTGCTTCGCTCTAAATAATGATTTGGGTAATAGGAATTGATAAAATCAAACGGACTTCCAATTGTTATTAATCCTTCTGTATAATTTAGTTTGTTACCAGATATTTCATTGCCATACGGAAATAAATAATCCATAGCGATTAAGGTTCCAAAACTATAAGAATGAAAATGTACTTTTAAATCGGTCTCATTTTCAGCAATATATTCATATAAATCGTCTAGCATGCCAAAAATATCTTGCTTTTTATTTCCAAATTGCAAGTATAAATGAGCACTTACAAACTCGGATGCAAGTTGTGTAATTAAAGTATTTGCTTTTGGAATCACTAATAAAATGATTGCCATAATTGAAATAAAGTTTTGTGAAAAACCTTCAAATTTTAGCAGAATTTCTTTTATAGCTTTTGCGATATATAGCATCCAATTATAGCTTTTTATAAAATTAACTACTGTTTCGGGTATAGAAAAACCAGATAAAACTGCTATTGTAGATGGAACCATAGCTAAAATAGCTAAAGCAATTATAAAAAATATCGAAAAAATATATAAGGTTTGAACAGTAAAATTGTACTCTTTAAAAGGAACGATTATTCGTTTTATCAGCAAAGGAAATTTTTTAAAAACAATACTAAAAAGCAAATAGTTTTTGTATAAAATGTTTTTATTATTAAAGTCTTTGGTTAACATTTCACTGTAATTAAACTCATACAGTTTATAGATTATTGTTTCTTTTTTTTTATCAATTTGAACAATATGAATTACATTAGTATCATGTTCTTTCAAATACCTTATTCGTTCTACTTTTAAGTCAAACGTAACACCAGTATTATGATTATTCAATTCTTTTGTTAATCGTGTAGCATAACTCACAGCATTTTCTTCGGCAACCGATTGACCTAATCCATCAATATAAATTCCTACTTTCATAAGGAGTTGGGTTTTATTGTAAACTTTTAACTTTAGATTTCTGCTTGCTAGTTAAATTATAACTTATACCAAAGAAGTAACCAATTTTGAATTGTTCAGTAGTAATGTCAGTTACTTGAATTTCGCTAGTTAAGAATCGATCTCCTTCATTTTCATATTTACTTTTTATTTGATTAACTTTTTTAAATGCTGGTCCAACGGTAAAAACCATTTTTTCTCTTTTTCCAATTAACAAACTAACACCAGGAAAAAATGAATTGAAATTCAGTTTTGTTACGTCGATAGAAACTCCAAGAGAAACACCAAAAGCAAACATTGAATTGCTTCTAAAGCTAGTATGAAGCATACCAGCAATAGTTGGCGTATATTTGGACGAATTATTTTCAATTATTTTAAATTGAGTTGCGTTTAATTTCTGAACTTCATATTGTTGGTTTTTTATGCCAAAATCAAATACAGTTCCAACACTTACATCCCAACGAACTCCTTGTCTAATGTATTCAATGTACTTAAAATCTTTATCGTTTTCTTTAATGATAGAAGATCCAAGTTCTTTATTTTGTTTTATTTTGACATTAAATTCTACGTAATCTTCAAGTGGTTGAACCGGATTTGATGCTATATTAAATGCTTCATCTTTTGATAAAAAATTATTTAGTATCTCTACATTATTTAATTTTTTACGTAATTCAATCACATTAATTTTAGAATACAATCCATCCACATCATTTTTGATGTTGTCAATTTGAATTTTAACTAAATTAGCATAACCTTCATCAATATCCTTTACTTCATAAATTAAATCACTGTTTTTAAGTGAATAGTATGAGTTAACAAAATCATTATAATTTGCGTCAAAATCTGTAATATATGAATAGTAGTCAGCACTTTTGTCTTTATCTAAAATAGCACATATTTTTTTTGCGTTTTTAATATAAACTTGATTTGTTAAATTTGGATTAATAATAAAATCTATATAGCTATTATATGCCGTGTTAACTCGATTGATATTGTTAATATTTGCTGATACTTTAAGGTATTTTTCGATTAAATTCTCTGCTTTTGTTTTTAGTTTTTTTAAGAGTCCGTTTTTTGAGTTGATTTGAAATTCAATATCATTTATTTTTTCTTTTTCTAGTTTAAGGAGTTTTTTATTATTGTTTTGAGCAGTAATAGTTTCATCTAATTTAACAACTTTTTTATTTTTCTTTTCATTCTCACGATTAATATCTTCATCTGTTGCTGTTTTTGGTTCTTTAGATAATTCTTTCTTTATATTTTCATCAATTGATACTATTTCATGATTTAAATTATCAATTAAAATAGTTTGGTCGTTAATTGTACTATTTAAATTGTTTAAAGTTTTATTTAAATTATCTTTCTCAGTCTCTAATTTATTTAATTCGGTTCCTGATTTTGTTTCTTTATTTTTTGATTCAACAATATTTCTTTCTAAAAGTTTTTCAGGAATTGTTACATCTAAATTTAAATTAGTTGTTTTTATTTCAGATTCTTTAATATCTGTTTTTACATTATTGATAGCTTCTTTGGTGTCATCATCTAGAAAATCGTCTTTTATTCTTACATCGTTAGTAGTAATTTCAACACTATTAGCAATTTTATTGATGTTAATAATTTTTAAAACTATAGGTTGTTTATGTTTTGGCTTCAGTTCGCCAGTTATATATATTTTCTTTTCAAAGTCATAAATTGCAGTAAGAGTTTCTTTAATTAATGGTTTGACATCTGTCGATTTTGCCTTAATGATTTTATCATCTTGAGCAAATAATAGACTTTTCACCAATAATAACGTTGTGAGAATAAATATTTTTTTCATGATTTATTATTTTGTTTTGACTACTCTAAATCCCTTTTTCGGCTAACTGAGTTTTTGCATTTAACCATTAACCCCAAAGATACTATCGTTTTAAAATTACCACAAGAGTAAAAATACCCTTTTTTTGTTTTTTAGAACATTTTTTTAAGTTTTATTAATTTGTGCTATTTTAAGTATTTATTTGATTATAAATATTTTAATTAGATTATAATTGTGTTAACAATTGTAATATATTTATTTACTAAACAATTTTATAGATACATTTGTATAATAATAATAGAACAATGCAAAACACCAGAACCTTACTAATTTTTATAATAACTGTATTTTATTGGAGTATCACTTTTTGTCAGATGACAGTTAAAGAAAAGAACTACACAATGATTTACAACGAAAGAAATATTGAATTGCAGTTTGACTCCGAAGTTCATGTAAAAGCGTTTGACGCTATTACTAACAAAGAAATATACCTGATAGAAGAACAAGAAAAGCTAAATACTTTTCAGTTGATAAATACTACTCCAGCTCAGATTATACGATTAGAATACAATTCTGTAAACAACAGAACTACTACTATTCAAACCAGTTATATTGCCACACAATCAATGTCAACTGGAGCGATTAATGTTTATTTTAATCATCCTGTAACTACTTCATTTGCTCAAACTCAAGCTGCAATTGATTTGGGAAATACATTAGATGATATGCTTATATCTTATATAAATGCTTGTACATCAACGTTAGATATTGCTATTTATAATTCTTTTTCTGCTTCGTCAACAACTGGAATAGCTGGTGCAATAAATGCAGCTTACAACCGAGGAGTACAAGTTCGGGTTATATATGATGGTAGTACAAGTAGTGTTATGATTCCGTTACTCAATCTTGGGATACCAATTTTAGCAAGTCCAGATTCTTCCTTTTATGGAATAATGCACAACAAGTTTGTTCTTTTTGATGCCACTAACAGCGATCCCAATAAACCTTTTGTTTTGACAGGTTCCACCAACTGGACAACTTCTCAAATTGATGGTCCTGATGACAATAATATTATTGTTATTCAAGACCAATCTCTTGCGCAAGGCTATAAAATTGAATTTGATGAAATGTGGGGAAGCGCAACGATGACGCCAGATCTTGTTAACTCTAAGTTTGGTCCTTATAAAACAGACAATACTCCTCATAATTATATTATTGGAGGAAAAACTATAGAAAGTTATTTTAGTCCAACAGATGGAACTACTTCAAAAATAATAAATGCTATTAATTCTGCCAATTCGGATATCGATATTGCAACGATGTTAATTACAAGAAGCGATATTAGTGCTGCTATTATTAATAAATTCAATTCAGGAATAGTTAAAACGAACATTGTTGTAGATAGTCAAAATCCATCTGGGAATCAATTTAGTTTACTCCAAGCTGGATTACCAGCTAACCAAGCAGTTATTTACACTGCTCTTGGTATTATGCATCATAAATTTATGGTAATCGATAATTTTAATAGTACTTCAGATCCATTAGTTTTGGTTGGTTCACACAATTGGAGTAACTCTGCTGAAACTAGAAATGATGAAAATACATTAATTGTTCATGATGCCAATATTGCTAACCAATATTACCAAGCATTTGCTTATTTGTATCAATTGTCGGGAGGACTTTTAGATGTAAATGAAAATGTAATATCAAATGAAAATCTAATAATTTATCCCAATCCAACTAACGGATTAATAAACATTACAACAAAAGAGTCTGTTTATTTAGATGATGTAACTGTATCTATTTATGATATTTATGGAAAAAGAATAGCAGAAAATCATTTCGATAATTTAGTTAATGAAACGATTGATCTTTCCAATCAATCGGCTGGAATGTATTTTATAGCTGTTTTAGATAATAACGAAACATCTCATTTCAAAATAATAAGAGAATAAGGATTTTAAATACAGTATCGAATTTGATAAAAAAAAACACTTGCTATTAACAAGTGTTTTTTTGTGGAGTCGGGGAGAATCGAACTCCCGTCCAAACAAGCAACCAAAGAGCTTTCTACGCGTTTAGTTTCTGATTGAGTTTTCGACAAAAAGCAAGGCCAGAAACAGCCACTCTTTGCTTAGTTTTACTATTTCAAAACGGATTTAAAACATTACCGTTTCTAGGTTTACAATTACGATTCACCTTGATCAAACGCCATAAACCAAAGCTTTTGAGGTGAATCTCGCTTCTCTACCTTGTAGAGACGAGGCTAATCTTACTATAATTCAGATTATGCAGCAAGAGCGTAGTTTCCTTCGCCGTGTGAGTTGTTGTAAAATTGATATTTAAGAGCCAAAAATACAATGCTCTACGTGCTTACCGTTTAGTTCCACTCGCTGTCAAAACCAGTCGACCCCTTTTTAATTCAAAATTCAAAATTCAAGATTCAAGATTCAAAATTCAAAATTCAAAATTCAAAATTCAAAATTCAAAATTCAAATTATTAAAATAAGACAGCAAAGATACTTCATTAAATTCAATAATGTAAAATCTAATTTTTCAAAAATCTAAAAATCTAACAAGTTCAAGAAGTCTAATAATCTACTCATTCGCAACAGTATCTTTTAATGTAAAAGGATAATCACCAAATAATGCTGATAAGCGTTTCATCTGAAATGTTTTTCTTGTAAATTTATTAGACAACGCAATAATAACCGCATTTTCTTTTTTTAAATTGATATAAGATGCCGTATTACCATGCCACCATCCATTGTGGTAATATAATGTTTGTCCGGTTTCCCATTCGCGCATTCGAATTCCTAAACCATAGTTTTTAATTCCTTTGCTTTCATAACTATAGCCTTTATAAACTTCTTTAATTAATTCTTTACTTAAAAAATTAGGTGCATTTCGAGCCAAATCAAATTTCAACAAATCGCGGGGTGTAGAATAGATATTTTTATCGCCATACACTGCATCTAAAAAGTCGAAAGGATATTTTTGATAGTTCCATTTATACGATGGTGTTCCTTTTGATTTTGCCGAATTTTCATCAAAAACAAAAGTATTTTTCATCTCTAATGGATCAAAAATAATTTGTTGCATTGCTTTTTTGTATTTCATTCCGGTTACTTTTTCAATGATTAAAGCTAAAAGCACATAATTGGTGTTATTATAAGTAAAATGCGTATCAGTTTTATAATCTAACGGAATGTTCTTCTTAATTAAAATAGTTAAAATAGCAGTATTGGTTAAGGTTTTATCTCTTCCCCAAATGGCTTTGTCGTCACAAAAATAATTGTATTTCTTTAAGCCACTTCTATGATTCAATAAGGTTCTAATAGTGACATCTGGATACGGAAATTCTTTAAAAAGAGTTGTGATTTTTTGATTTAAACTAATTTTTTTGGCATCAATTAATTTCAAAATTGCTGCCGCTGTTAACACTTTAGTTACTGATGCAATATGCAAAGGCGTTTCGGGCGAATTGAGAATGTTATTTTCCTTGTCGGCATAACCATCATATTTTTCATATAAAATTTGACCATTTTTGGCTACTAAAAAGCTCATGTTTTCAAAATCGTTGGCAAAATTATTAGTAAAGAAATTTTCAATTTCTCGTTTTTTAGTTGCTTTATAGTCTTTAGTTAATTTGGGTAAAGAGTCTTCTAAAGCAACCATAGCATAAGATAATGTTGCCTTTTTTTTACGAAATGGATTCTTGATTTTTCCGTTTTGATCGCAACTTGAAAGGAGGATGAATAAAAAAATGAAAAATGGTAAGATTGATTTTAAAGTGCGAAAAGTCATTTTTTAATTGCTTGTAGGACAAATATAGAGAACACTCTGTTAAATTAATTTAAAAAGTATTAACAACACTAGTTAAAAAGTTTTTATTGTGATTAAACGATTGATTTTCAGTATATAATTAGGGTTATTTATTTTGATAAAAAGCTTTGAAAACGATTTCTTTACTATTACTTTTGGTAGCGTTTTAAAACAAGACAAAATGAAGTTTGGTATCATAAAAGAAAGAAAAAATCCGCCTGATAGAAGAGTTGTTTTTACTCCAGAAGAGTTGGTTCGTCTGCAAAAAGAGCATCCCGAAGCTTCAATTAAAGTAGAATCATCCGATATTCGAGTATTTGCTGATGAGCAATACAGTAATTTAGGAATTGAAATTGCAACAGATATGACCGATTGCGATGTATTGTTTGGTGTAAAAGAAATTCCTGTAGATGCCTTGATTCCTAATAAAAAATATTTTTTCTTTTCGCATACGATAAAAAAACAAGTTCACAATAGAAAGTTATTACAAGCAATTCTAGAAAAAAATATTGAATTATACGATCACGAAACGATTGTTGATGCTAATTATAAACGCTTAATAGGTTTTGGAAGATATGCGGGAATTGTTGGTGCTTATAACGGAATTAGAGGTTTCGGTATTAAATACGACTTGTTTCATTTACCTAAAGCAGAAACCCTAACGAGTAAAGAAGATTTGATTGTTCGTTTAAAAAGACAAACGCTTCCCAATATAAAAATTGTACTTACGGGTCACGGAAAAGTGGGAATGGGAGCTAAAGAAATTTTAGACGGAATGAAAATTAAACAAGTTCAAATAAACGATTTTCTTACTAAAAATTATTCAGAACCAGTTTTCACTCAAATTGACGTTTTAGATTATAACACTCGAATTGACGGAACTACTTCAACAGATAATAAAGATTTTTATAAAAATCCTCAAGAGTACACTTCAGATTTTGAGCGCTTTACTAAAGTAGCTGATATTTTTATGGCAGGACATTTTCATGGAAACGGTTCACCCGATATTTTAACTCGTTATATGTTACAGGCTGCCGATTGTAAAATAAAAGTGGTTGCTGATATTTCATGCGATGTTGATGGACCAATTGCGTGTACTATAAAAGCATCTACAATTGTGGATCCGTTTTTTGGTTATTTGCCTTTTGAAAATAAAGAAGTTCCGTACACACATCCTGGTTCGATAATGGTAATGTCAGTCGATAATTTGCCTTGCGAATTGCCTAAAGACGCTAGTGAAGGTTTTGGAGAAATGTTTATGGAACACGTTATTCCTGCTTTTTTTAATGGCGATGCAGACAGAATTCTAGAAAGAGCAAAAATGACTGAGAATGGTAAATTAACAGAACGATTTAAATACTTGCAAGAGTATGTTGATGGAAAGTAGTTCTTGGCTTTCAGATTCTTTTATAAATAGTTAAAATTTGGTCTCGTTTATTTAAACGAGACTTTTTTTTTCTAAAATAGGTTATAAGTCAAAAATTAAATTAAATTTGGCTACCGTGATGAAATAACATTTCAATCTAAATTATTTAACCAAACCCAAAAAAAGTATGAGTTCAACATCTGTAAAAACTAACTATCCCGCACTGTACACACTAATTACAGTGTTTTTCTTTTGGGGATTTATTGCTGCTGGAAACAGTATTTTTATTCCGTTTTGTAAAAACTATTTTTCTCTCGATCAATTTCAATCGCAATTGATTGATTTTGCATTTTACACAGCGTATTATATTGGCGCCTTATTATTATTTGCTCTTGGCGATATGAATGGAAAAGATATTGTTGGAAAATGGGGTTACAAAAAAAGTATCGTTTACGGATTATTATTTTCGGCATTGGGAGCAGGAGCGATGATTATTGCAGTTGAAGCTAATGTTTATGCCGGAATGCTTTTCGGATTGTTTATTGTTGCTTTAGGATTTTCATTACAACAAACCGCTGCAAATCCGTTTGCAATTTTGTTAGGCGATCCAAAAACTGGAGCAAGTAGAGTGAATTTAGGAGGCGGAATTAATTCGTTTGGAACCACAATTGGACCAATCGTTGTTGCTTTAGCATTATTCGGAACTGCAGCTTCTGTTTCGGATGAACAAATTAAAGCATTAGAATTAAATAAAGTTGTCATCTTATATGTTGGTGTTGGATTGTTATTTATAGCAGCAGCTGCCTTATTCTATTTTTCGAAAAAAGTACCAAGCGGAATCTATAATGAACCAATGGAAAAAGCAACTAAAGCGTTGCGAACATTAGTAATTATGACTATTTTATTAGCGACTTGTTTTGTGCCAATTTTTAAATCGTATCAAACTGATTTAACCACTTTATCGGTTCAAGAACTTGCTGATTTAGAATCGTATAGAATGCGTTTTTTAATTTTGGCTTTATTGGTTGTTTTGGGTGGAATTTTTTATTCGTATGTATCGGCTCAAAAAAAATCGGATGGTTGGGGAGCTATGCAATATCCACAATTAGTTTTAGGAATGTTAGCTATTTTTACGTATGTTGGTGTAGAAGTTGCTATCGGAAGTAATTTGGGTGAATTGTTAAAATTACCTGAGTTTGGTAGTATGCAATCGTCGGATATTGGACCTTATGTTTCGATGTATTGGGGAAGTTTAATGATTGGTCGTTGGGCTGGAGCCATTAGTGTTTTTAACTTAAAAGGAAGTAATAAAACAATTGCTTTAATCATTATTCCTTTAGTAGCATTTGCTGTAATTTTAGGTTTAAATATACTTTCTGGGAAAGATATGAAACCTTTATATTATTATGTTTTTTGTGTGTTGATTCAGATTGGTGCATTCTTTTTAAGTAAAGACAAACCGGCAAGAACTTTAATGATTTTTGGAAGTTTCGGAATACTAGCCATGTTAATAGGATTATTGACCAACGGAACTGTAGCCATTTATGCTTTTTTAGCAGGAGGTTTGGCTTGTAGTATTATGTGGCCAGCCATTTTTAGTTTGTCTATTATTGGATTGGGAAAATACACATCGCAAGGTTCGGCTTTTTTAATTATGATGATTTTAGGTGGTGGAATTATTCCGCCAATTCAAGGTAAATTATCGGACATTATTGGAATACATCAATCGTATATAATTACTGTAGTTTGTTTTGCCTATTTAACATTGTTTGCTTTTTTGGTAAAAGGAATTTTGAAAAAACAGCATATTGATGTAGATGAAATAGAAGTGGAAGCAAGTCATTAGAAAAGTGAAAAGAGAAAATTGTTTTAGAACATTGATTGACCAATAGTAAATAAATTTAATATGAAAAAAATAGTAGTAGCACTAATCCTGTTTTATTCTATTGCAAACTTTTCTCAAAGTATTGAAGTAACTGAGGATAATGCTATTTATAGTTTAAAAGGAATTGATGTTAAACCTGAATTTCCTGAAGGATTAGATAAATTAAATGCTATAGTGAATGAAAGCTATCTAAAAGCAGGATTTGAATTTGAAATAAAAGGAAAAGTATATTCCATATTTGTAGTTGAAAAAGATGGTTCGCTTAGTGATGTAAAAATTCTTCGTGGTCTGGATTCTGTTAAAGGTAAAGAATTGATTCGAATTTTAAAAAGTTTACCAAAGTGGAACCCCGGAAAACAGAACGGAAAAATTGTTAGAGTACACTATGTGCTTCCACTAGTGATAGGTAATTAAACAGAGGGCAAAATAATAGTTTTGCAAAATGACTCGATTTTTATTTTAATAAATTTGTTAAGTTAAATTACAAAAACTCCGAAAGAAATTAGTTTTCTTTCGGAGTTTTTAATTGTACAAAATGGTTGGCTTTATAGCCCCGATTGCAGAGTAAATCAACTTTGTCAAAGTTTTTAAACTTTGACAAAGTTATTGAAACGAAAAGCGGGAAAATGGTTAACAGATAAGTCCCGAGCCATTTGCTTCATCCTTCGTCAAGCTCAGGATTACTATTTATTTATTCCATTCAATTTTTCGAGAGAAATACATTACCGAAGCCAGAATTAAGAACAAACCGATGCTTCCTACCAAGAGTGCGTAATCTTCTAATTGGATGATGACATAGATGAAAGTATACAGCACCGAGAGTGCGATTCCAATAAATAATGGAAATTTTTTATCTTTCAAAATGGATATAGAATAAAAAGTAATTAATGCCACAACAGCGGTTCCTGCAATAGTGTATGCAAATGTAAAACTGCTGTGTTCTGTGATAGAAATTAGCAAGGTGTAAAACATTATCAACGCAATTCCAATCATTGTATATTGAAAAATATGAATATTGATTTTGCTGATGGATTGGATGAGAAAAAAGATAAGAAATGTGAGTCCGATTACCAAAAATCCGTATTTAGAAGCGCGTTCATTTTGTTGGTATTCGTCGACGGTTTCTATGAGTTTTACACCAAAGGAATAATCGATTAAATCAGGAATTTTGTTGTTATATTGTTGTGAAAAAGAACGATTAATATCTAGAATTTTCCAATCGGCATGAAATCCGGTTTTACCTACTTTTTTGGTCGAATTGTTAGCAGCAAATGTTCCGTTAAAACTTGGTGATTCCCAATCAGAATCAATGCTTACTGCAGTTGTTTTTCCAATAGGAATAAAGGAAACACTATCGCTTCCATTGTATTGCATGGTGAAATTAAAGTTGATGTTTTGTGTTGCAGAAATTGTTTTTGCATTGAAATTTCCGGTTTCTAAAGTGCCATAATAATTATCTTCTTCTGGTTTGGATTCGAAGGCAAGTGGTTGTTTATTAAGATATATTTTTAAATCGCTTTTTATGCTTTTTAAGTTGGTGGTTTTAACTACAATTGCCGCTTTTTCCCAAATGACATCTTCTTCTTTTATCCCTAACTTTTCAAAATTGGGTTTATTGAAATTTCCCTTAAAATTCATATCTGCGGTAAATACTACATTGTTATAAATGCCTCTTTTTAGTGATGTATTTTTTTTAATATTGGAGGTATTATTTAATTTTTCCGGAAAAAAATATGCGTATTCAATATTTTCATTACGTTGAATACTTGTTTGCTTTGTTTTTGTATCAACTAAGGTAACTTCTTTAAAATTTTTGTATGGAATTTTTAAAATAGGACCGTAAAAACTGACTTCTTTTCCCCAGAGTTCTGATACTTCGTTAACGACTTCTTTTTGACGCTGACTTCTTTCTCTGATTAAATCTTGTACAAAAAATAACGGAATGAGTAAAGCCAAGGTTAGCAAACCAACCATAATCATTTTGGCAGTGGTTGATTGAAAGATTGATTTAGCTCCGCTTAATATAGCATCGCCACTGGTTTGTTTAGTTTCTTGATTTTCCATACGATTTTAATTTATGATTATTTTTTTTTGATTAATTTTTCGAGAGCATCGATATGCGATGCAAAAGCTTTTTTACCTTCATTGGTTGCGATGTAACTCGTATTGGGTTTTTTTCCGATGAATTGTTTTTCAATCGTGATATAATTTTCAGTTTCTAAAGCTTTGGTATGTGAAGCAAGATTGCCATCGGTTGTACCAAGCAATTCTTTTAGCGTTTTAAAATCGGCGCTTTCATTTACCATTAATACCGACATAATCCCGAGACGAATTCGGTGATCAAAAGCTTTGTTGATATTTTGGATGATGTTTGTCATGCTTCTTTAAGCAAATTTGTTTTTTTTAGTTTTTAATTTCTATCGTATTTAAAATACATTAAACTTCCATATATAATATTACACATGCCAAATCCTATTGCCCAAAACAATAATCCATATCCTAAAAACCATAACGAAAGTAATCCAAGAATAATTTGTGTTAAACCTAAATAACGAACATCTCCAAGAGTATATTTACTCGCATTTACACATGCTAAACCATAAAACACTAAGGTTAATGGAGCAACAAGACCCATATTTTCTTTTTCAATTAAATAAATAATTAAAAAGCCTCCAGTTGTTAGCGGAATTAAAAAATTGATTAGTAATCGTTTTGAAGCACTGTTCCAAATATCTTCTTTGTGTTTTAATGCTTTTCGTTTACTTAAAATGATTCCAGTTACTATTGATAATAAGATTACAGAACTAGCAATTATCAAAAGTTTAATCAAAGTATCTTCAGAAATAATAAGGTCTTTATAATTTCCGTTAGTTGTTGTGTCAAAATAAATGGTTTTATAAGCAAACCAAGCTCCAATTAACGAATAAACTCCTGCTAATATTCCGGAAAGTCCGCTTAAGGATATAAACCGTGATGACTGAGACATCATCGATTTAATATCTTGAATGTCTTTTAAATAATCTTTTTCTTCCATATTAAAGTACTTTGAAATACAAAGTTAAAAATATATTTTGTTGAACCAAATGTTTTTTGATTTATTTTTGAAATAAATTATAACTCCTCATGAAAAAAATTACATTTTTGCTCTTTTTACTTAGTTCTACTGTGTTTTCACAATCATCAAATGAACAAATACTCAAAGACATTTACAAATCAGCTTTAACAGATAATAGCGGTTATTCGTGGCTAGACGATTTATCCAATAAAATAGGACAACGATTATCAGGTTCTATAGGTGCAGAAAAAGCGGTTTTGTATACTAAAGAGCAAATGGAAAAATTAGGTTTGGATAAAGTATATCTGCAAGAAGTAATGGTACCGAAATGGGTGAGAGGCGAAAAAGAGGTCGCCTATGTATTAAACGGAAAACAAAAAGTAACATTTCCTATTTGTGCCTTGGGAATGTCGGTTGCCACTCCAAAAAACGGAATTTCTGCTTTAATTATAGAAGTAAAAAGTTTAGATGAATTAAAAGAATTGGGTTCTGAAAATATAAAAGATAAAATTATTTTCTTTAACCGACCAATGAATCCCGAGTTTATTGAAACATTTCGTGCTTATGGAAGTTGTGTCGATCAGCGATCTTCTGGAGCTCGTGAAGCAGGAAAATTAGGTGCGTTAGGAGTAATTGTCCGTTCAATGAATTTACGTTTGGATGATTTTCCACACACAGGATCAACCAATTATGGTGATGTAGAAATTGAAAATCGAATTCCAGCCGCAGCTATTTCTACAAATGGTGCTGAAAAATTAAGTGCAATGTTAAAAGAAAATCCAAGTTTAAAATTTTATTTCAAACAATCGTGTCAAAGTTATGATGATGTTGTATCGTACAATGTTGTTGGTGAAATTACTGGTTCAGAAAATCCAAATCAGATTATGATTGTTGGCGGTCATCTTGATTCATGGGATTTAGGTGATGGCTCTCAAGATGATGGTGCAGGATGTGTACAAAGTATGGGCGTTTTGGAAATCTTTAAAAAATTGAATTACAAACCTAAAAATACTATAAGAGCTGTACTTTTTATGAATGAAGAAAATGGTGTTAAAGGCGGTGTTAAATATGCACAAGAATCTGAAAAGAATAAAGAAAATCATGTTTTTGCTTTAGAAAGTGATTCGGGTGGATTTACACCACGTGGTTTTTCAATTGAATCGGATGAAAAAAATTTCAATAAAATGGCAAGCTGGGAACCTTTATTTGAACCTTATTTAATTCATATTTTTAAACAAGGTCGTTCCGGTACAGATATTGGTCCTTTACAATCAAATAAAATTGTAAAAGTGGGTTTGCAACCCGATTCACAACGTTATTTTGATTACCATCATGCTGCTAATGATACTTTTGATTCGGTAAATAAAAGAGAATTGGAGTTAGGAACCGCAGCTATAGCTTCATTAATGTATCTGTTTGATCAATACGGATTACAATAAATATGAAACTTGTTGAAGATTATATTTTAAAGCAGCCCGAAAATTTTCGCATTATACTTTTTCATCTTATTCTAATTATTGAAAAAGAAATTACACAAGTTACCTTAGAATTTAAATATGGTATTCCGTATTATTATTTGAATAAAAAGCCATTTTGTTATTTGGCACCAAATCATAAAAAGAAATATGTTGATTTGGGTTTTGCAAAAGGATTTCAATTAAACTCTAATTTATATTATTTAGTTTCTGAAAATAGAAATACTGTAAAGTCGCTTCGTTATTATTCTTTAGAAGAGATAAATTATGAAATTTTAATTGAAGTTTTAAAAGAGGCATCTCTATTTAATAAATGAAAAAGAGACTGTTTCATGTTAAAACAGTCTCTTTTTTATAGTTTATAAAATTAATTATTTTATTTCTCTATTTATATAAACCCAACCCGTTTTAGTTTCAGCACCATTTTTAAGTTCCATTACATAATAGTAGGTTCCATCAGCTAATTCATTTCCAGAATCAGATTGACCATTCCATTCGTTTTTATATTCAAATCTTGAATACACTGAAGTACCATATCGATTAAAAATGCTTAATTTACTAACATCAAATCCTGATAAATCAAATGTATCATTTAATCCATCTGCGTTTGGAGAAATACCTTTTGGAATTTCACAACCAATTTCATTTGCATTGAATGATTGTGATGTAGAACAAGCTAGTTCTGGACCATTTGATACCGAAACTATACAAGTATATACGCCAGCTTCAGATATTTGAAGTGTTGAATTACCGTTATTTTGAACATCGGGACCTGACCAAACATAAGTTGCCGTTTCAAGATTAAAACTTGCATTTGTTACTTCAAGTACATATACCGATCCAACGCATTCTCCTTCAATTGTAAATTGTGGTGATGGTGTTATTGTAACTTGAAAACTTTCTTGATCAGTACAATTTGGAGTAGTGCCAGTTTGAGCAAATACATATACTAGTTGACTTGATGTAAGTGTTAAATTAGTTAATGGTGTAACTCCATTTGAAGCTGAAAAATAATTTCCAACGGATAATGGCGGTAAAGTATAACTGTCACATGCATTTACAGGAATTATGGAATCTATAATTGGAGTTGCAACAACTACCACAGTCGTTTGCCCAGTATTTAAACAACCCATATTATTTATTGTTACACTATAAGTACCATTTTGAACATTGTTAATTTGATTTGTAGCATTGGATATTGGATTACCATTCAATGTCCAAGAATAACTTACATTCGCATTATTATAATTTATAGGAGTAACAGTAATTGTTCCATTTGTTCCGCTGCATATTGAAAAATTTGGAGTTATAGTAAACAAAGGCGTTAAATCTTGTACTATTAAATTAAAGGTTTTTATTGTAAAACAACCAGTAACAATATTTTCAACTCTTACATGAATTGTTTGTGAAAATTGAGTTGTATTAGTATATAAATTAGGTAATGCATTAATTTCTGCTAAGGCATCAGCATTAGTTAAATAATACGCTACTGTGTATGATGAAGCAATTAAACCACCTAATGATGAAGCATTATTTTGACTCAAATCAAATTGTGCAAATCCTGAACTACTACAAATAGTCATATTGTTTGGCGTTCCAGACAAAACTGCATCATAAAATTCTATAATCACAGAATCAATTGCAGCACAAGTAGTATTATTAAAAGTAGCGCTTATACCATAAACACCATCCTGAAAAACGGTTAAGTTCGGACCATTTTCATTTGCAATAATAGTTCCATTTAATGTCCATACAAAATTATATTGTAGCGGATTTAATCCACTCAAAATTGTATAATTAGCACCATCGCATAAAGCAGTACCGTTTGATTCAAGAAAATCGTTTCCTAACTCAACTGTACCAATATTAAAACTACCTCCTTTTAAAAATACTGCCGAATCAAAAGCACTATCATTTCTATCGGCAATTACTAGTTTTATGTGATATTGTGTTCCCGGAATAACAGCAGATGAAGCAGTTAAAGCTACTGTTTCCCCATTAAAATCAATTGGAGCACCCAGAGGATTTAAACCGCCCAAACCATAAAAATTAGCAAAATATTGTTCATTAGCTGAAGCACAAGTATTATTATAAAGCTGATTTCTAATTGTAACAACCGATATTGGAATTGTTGAATTTGGTAATACCGCCAAATTAGTAGTAACTCCAGTAGCATTATTGGTTAAGAAAAATGCAAAAGCATCAGAAAATGTGCACTGAAAAGTACCATATTCTTCAGAGGCAAAAATAAAATCAAAACTGATGTTGTTTATTAACGGAACAAAATCAAATTCTAAAATGGTAGCATTATTATAATCAGTTAATAATGGATCAATTCCCAGACCTTGTATATAATTAAACAATTGATTATCTCCAGGCCAAGCATCTATTCCATCACTTAAACCTTCTGTATTTGGACCTGGAGCTCTTGTTACATCTCCAGTAGAAAGAATAATTCCTTCATTAAATGGAAACGATGAATTGTTTTGATTAAAGTAGCCAATTCCATTTGTTGAACCAAAATTAGTACCTGTAGATGAGGTAATATTAGTAACCGATGCGCAAGTTGAATTTAATAAAACATCTTCAACCAATTGTGTTGTAGTATATAAACTTATGCTAGTTGTTATTGGCGGTGGAATTGTTCCAACACAAACTTCAAAAGTAATATTTTGATTTGTTGCGAATGAATCTAAAAAAACTCTAATAAAATAAGTTTGACCAATTGTTAAATTTGTTGCAGTTCCATCAATACCAAAAGGCTCACATGCTATTTGAGTTAATGAAGTACAAGTTCCTTCGTAAACAGCAAAACCTAAGTCAAATTGATTTCCAACAATATTATTTAAATTAACAGAATGATTTTGAGCAGTTGCAACAAATTGAAACCAAACATCTTCAGTTGACTGACCAGCACAAGTGTTTACTGCTGTAGAAGGCGTTGCGCCAACTAATGAACCATTTGAAAAATTTACACATAATTGATCAGGGTTTGTTAGAACAACAATTGCATTAGCACATTCATCGTTAGGAATTAAGGTACAAAATGATGATGGTCCAGCCCATAAACTTGAATCGGTTGGACTACAAACGGCTCTCACATAATAGTCAAAACAGGTTGCTTGTGCTAAAGAAGTAGCATTAAAAATAGGTGAAGAACTAGCAATCCATCCTGCTGTTGTTGTTGTCGGTGCTGGTGAGCCAGCTGGTAAAATTAAAACTTGCCAAGCTGTTGCTGTTGATCCATCAGGATTTTGCAATTGATTCCAGCCTAATGTTGCAGTTGATAATCCTACAGATGAACTAGTTAAAGCAACAGGTTTTCTACAAGTTGGTGGAGGTCCACAAGTTACATTGGCTAACCAGCCTGGGTTTGTAACCGATGTGTCACTTATAAATACAAATGTCAAACAGCCGTCCAAACTTGATGAAGTGAAAGGTCCAGGTATCGTATTCCCCCAATATGATCCTGCTATTGTTAATTGTCCAAAACCTGCTGGATTTGTACTTGGAATTAATAATCCTGGTGTGACCGAATTTCCGTCATAAACGTATAATCCATCCCAATTTGCTTCTGTATTAAATAAAGTAAAAGTCACTGTTACTTGTTGGCCTGGAATTATTGGACATATCGTTACCGTTGAATTAGAATTATTAGGGTAATTAGCAGTAGCACCACCTGAGTCAACAAAATTACCACCACAAATTGGAGGTAAAACTTGTGTTGTTGCTGTTGCTAATGGCG
Organism: Flavobacteriales bacterium; assembly: GCA_031408335.1. Lineage (GTDB taxonomy): Bacteria > Bacteroidota > Bacteroidia > Flavobacteriales > Flavobacteriaceae > Flavobacterium. Next base: position 70,889 of record JANNWH010000025.1, read on the forward strand.
ACCAAAAACTAATATCTGTTGGTGTACAAACACCTCTTACATAAAAATCATAACAAGTTGCCGCTGTTAATCCAGTTAAAACAAAAGGATTTGTTGGCGCTGCTGTCCAACCAGTAGTCGCTGCTGTTGGTGCTGGAGATCCACATGGTAATGCAATTACTTGCCATGATACCGATGGAACAACACTTGTCCAATTTAATTGTGCCGATGTTGTTAAAACTACCGATGCTGTTAAAGTA
>JANNWH010000026.1:0-47646 GCA_031408335.1 Flavobacteriales bacterium
GGGTTTTGCACAGAGGCACATAAAGAAAATTTAGTTGTATTATTCTTGAAATAAAAGCCACCCCGCCCTGCGGGCACCCCTCCAATGAAGGGGAATGCGAAAACATGTAAGCCTTTTGACTATTCCCTAGCCCTGATTGAAATGAAAATACTTTTGTTTTGATTCGTTAGCAAAACAAAAGATTGAAATGAAAAGCAGGAAAATGGTGCACTGATTATGACAAAGCCTTGCGCTACAACTTCTTTTTTTCTAAATCATTTACTTTTTGCTCCCATGCTAGAGTAAGCTCGTCAATATCAACAGGATTGGCTGACTTTTGTTCAACTAATCTACCTCTATTAAAGGCGCGATATAATATGGTTTCTATTAGAAAATCTTCATTAACATCATATGGTGAATACTTAGTTTTTAAATTGATATCAAATAATCGAGCAGTATTGTTTGACCAAAAAGCTTTCCAACCACTTTTGTAGTCTTTAATTAAATCGAAAGTTGTACTACCTGTTTGTCTGTATACTAGTTTAACTAAAATTTGCCCTTGTTTTCGAGATAATTTTTTTAGTTGTTCTTTAAACTCATTTTCCATATAATCTTCTACAATTTTATAATACTTACGTTTATCTCTATTGGATTTAAGATTTTTCATATTTGTATTTAAGACCGTCATCTTTTCTGAAGCAATTTTAGCGTAAGGATATACTTTATAAACTCTGTTTTGGAGTAACAAAAATTGTTTTTTAGATTCTGGATCTAATTTACCTTTGTATATATATACTTCTTCTAAAAGAATTGTCTCATCTAAAACAGAATCGTTTTCTTCAATTCTAGTCTCTTTTTTAATAGAATCATTAGTTGAAATTTGAGAATACAAATCATTAGAAAAAAACAAAATAAGAATACAAATAAGGTATCTAATCATAATAAAAAAATAAAGTGTAAAAATATACAATATCCTTAACAAGTGTAATGCCAAATTTATATTTTAGCAAAAAAAAATTATGGCAATAAAATCAATGTTAAACAAATCATCATTAACTTTTTTAGAAAACTATTTAAACAACGCATCTCCAACTGGATATGAATCGGAAGGACAAAAACTTTGGATGAATTATTTAAAACCTTATGTTGATACGTTTATTACTGATACATACGGAACTGCAGTTGGAATTATAAATCCAGATGCCGAATACAAAGTGGTTATAGAAGGTCATTCGGATGAAATCTCGTGGTATGTAAATTATATCACCGACAATGGTTTAATTTATGTAATAAGAAATGGCGGATCCGATCATCAAATTGCACCTTCAAAACGAGTTAATATTCATACTAAGAAAGGAATTGTAAAAGGGGTTTTTGGTTGGCCAGCAATACATACAAGAAATCGCGGAAAAGAAGAACAAGCTACTTTAAGCAATATTTTTATTGATTGTGGTTGTGCTACTAAAGACGAAGTAGAAAAACTTGGTGTTCATGTAGGATGTGTAATTACATATCCAGATGAATTCATGATTTTAAATAAAGATAAATTTGTTTGCAGAGCTATTGATAATAGAATGGGCGGATTTATGATTGCTGAAGTTGCACGACTACTTAAAGAAAATAAAAAGATATTACCTTTTGGATTGTATATCGTAAACTCGGTTCAAGAAGAAATTGGTCTGCGAGGAGCGGAAATGATAACGCAAACAATTAAGCCAAATGTTGCTATAATTACAGATGTTTGTCATGACACTAGTACTCCAATGATAGAGAAAAAAATTGAAGGTGATTTACAAATGGGCAAAGGTCCTGTTATAGCTTATGCACCAGCAGTACAAAATAATTTAAGAGAATTAATTGAGATAACTGCAAATGAAAACAAAATTCCTTTTCAACGCAATGCGATTTCTAGAGTAACAGGAACAGATACTGACGCTTTTGCTTACAGTAATGGCGGTGTTGCATCGGCTTTAATATCGTTACCTTTGCGTTACATGCACACAACAGTAGAAATGGTTCACAAAGATGATGTCGAAAATGTTATTAAATTAATTTATGAAAGTTTGTTAATGATTAAAAATAACGAAACATTCTCGTATTTCAAATAACTAAAAAAGCCTCTTAATTTAAGAGGCTTTTTTTGGTTAATGATTTTTTTATGCATTCTTTAAAGCTGAGATTGCATCAGTTGCTTTGGAAAGTTCAGCATATTTTAAAGCTGTTAATCCATTTTCGTCTTTAGTATCAATTTTTGCACCTTTAGAAATTAAAAGTTTTAAAATTTCAACTTTATTAAATCGAGCTGCCATCATTAATGGAGTTAATCCATTAGATGTTTCATTAACATCAGCTCCATATTCAATAAACTTTTTAACAGTTTCAGTATCGCCTTTCATAATGGCTACACATAATGGTGTTCCATTATAAGCAACTGATTCTGTTTTAAATTTTGTTTCACTTCCATTTGAAGCAAATGATACATTAGTAAAAGCTACAAGAGCTAAGCCTAAAATTACGATTGTTTTTTTCATGATAATTGTTTGTTTTTTGATTGATGATTGATTGATTATTTTTAATATTGATAAGACTGATGAAACTTTTAATTGTTACAACTGATTTTATACTATAACATTTATTTAACATTGCCCTTTTTTGAATCGTATCGAAATTTAAAAAAAATTATGATTTTAATGTGTCTCGTTCTAAAAGAGTATTTATATTTCTTTCATTTTTAGATGTACTATCCATTTTGTTTATTAATTCAAAATCCAATATGTATACTTCATTTATTACATCACTTTCAATAATTTGGTTGTCTTCGTTAATAATTTCTTCAACAGTTCTATCTAAATATAATGGTTGAAATAATACCTCTTGACTTTCAGTAATTTTTTTATCTTCTTCAATACTATCTTCAATTGAATCTGGAACTACCATTATTTTTGCTAATGAATCCATTACGCTAATTTCAGCATCTATGTTGATGGTTGGTTTTTTTATAGTAATTGAATTATTTTCAAATGCTACATCCGATTTTAAAATTTGTACAGTTGCTGAATTTGCAATTTCTGTTTCATAATTTTGTTGCTCTTTTGCTACTATATTAGCTGAAGTCATGTTTATAAACATAGTAGATAAAATTCCTAAATAAACGATTGTTGTTTTCATGATAATTGTTTTTTATTGATATTAATTTTTGTTGTTTTAATTCTGATGTAAAAATATTGTTTTTATTATTCTTCTGAAATTTAATAGTCCTGAATTGTTCTTTAATTAGGATGAATCGTTTTTATTGATTATGTTCTTATAACTATTAATATTCTATGCAAATATATATCTATTAAACAGTACGTTGTATTGCATAGTACTTAAATTTAACAATTTTTTAACATTTATACTTTTCATTTCCTAAAATTGTAATTTAAAACCATAAGACTTATTTGCATTAATTTTGTTACAAATGAAGTTTAAAATAATATAATTTTAACAGAAAAAGCCACGATATACGTGGCTTTACAACAGTAAATTATTTTTTTTATTTTTTTAGAAAAGCTAAAACATTTTGTTCAATTCGCTCATTTATATTTGAAATGTCTGATTTTACGAATTTTTCACGTAATATATTTTCAAACAATTCTATATAACGTTCTGAAACCGATTCGATATAATCATCAGACATATTTGGTATAACCTGACCTTCTTTTCCTTGAAAACCGTTTTCAATTAACCAACGACGAACGAATTCTTTAGACAATTGTTTTTGTTCTTCTCCTCTGTCTTGTCGTTCTTGATAACCTTCTGCATAAAAATAACGTGACGAATCGGGTGTGTGAATTTCATCAATAAGTACAATTTTACCTTCTTTGGTTTTACCGAATTCGTATTTAGTATCAACCAATATTAATCCACGAGAAGCCGCAATTTCAGTCCCACGTTGATACAAATCTCTAGTATATTTTTCTAAAACTAGATACTCTTTTTCTGATACAATACCATTCGCTAAAATTGCTTCACGAGAAATATCTTCGTCATGTGAACCATTATCCGCTTTAGTTGTTGGTGTAATAATTGGTATGAGAAATTTATCGTTTTCATTCAATCCACCCGGCATTGTTACACCACAAATTGTTCTTTTTCCTAAAGCATATTCGCGTGCAGCATGCCCCGATAAATAACCACGTATTACCATTTCTACTTTAAATGGTTCGCATAAATATCCGATTGCAACATTTGGATCTGGTGTTGCTATGAGCCAATTCGGTACAATATCTTGCGTTAATTGCATGAATTGTGTAGCAATTTGATTTAAGATTTGACCTTTATACGGAATTCCTTCTGGCAATACTACATCAAAAGCCGAAAGCCTATCAGTAGCAATCATCACCAAAAGTTCGTCATTTATGTTGTATACTTCTCTAACTTTTCCTCGGTAAACCGATTTTTGTTTTGGGAAATGAAAATTTGTTGTAGTTATTGTATTCATTATAGTTGTGTTGTGAGATGCAAAAGTAATTCGTTTTTTATGATTATAAAAGAGAAATCATAAGACCGATTTTCTGATTGCAAAATTAAAAAGTCGATATCCCAATACTCTTCTCAGCCATTTCATGAAATTAGCATCAAAACCAATTGTATACCGTTTGAAATTTTTTGAAGGATGCTCAGCAATATTGAAAATTTTAGTAATTATTATAGAAAGTAAATTCGTGTTTTTATTAGACTTTTTTATCAGAAGTTCCGATATTTTATGCATCAATTTATTATAAGAAGGAATTGAAGTTTCATCTGATTTGGCAACATTTTTTTGAAAATTAGTTGGCGCATTTCCAAACTGGACTGTAGCAACTTGAATATTAAAATCTATTAATTCATACGCCATACATTCGGAAAAGCTTTCAACTGCTTGTTTAGTCGAGTGGTAAAAACTTCCCAAAGGCAAATTCACTAATCCCGCAACCGATGTAATATTGATAAATTGCCCTTTATTTTGTTCTCTAAAAACCGGAATAAAAGCACGACAAATTTTTACGACTCCTATCCAATTGATAGCAACAATATTCTCTGTTTTTTTATCTTCAGCTAATTCTACAAAACTTCGGTAACCAACTCCAGCGTTGTTAATAATAACATCAATATGCTTAAAATCTTTTAAAATAGCCGTTTTGGCATTTTCGATACTTTCGGTAGAAGTAACATCGAGTTCATAACAGGTTATATTAGATACATCTTGAAGTTCTTTTCCTTCGTGTAAATAAATCATTGTAGCAATTACATTCCAATTATTTTGTGCAAAATGTTTGGCTAACTCTTTTCCTAAACCACCACCAGATCCTGTTATGAGTACGTTTTTCAAAATTTATATTTAGTAAATTATTGCAAACATAAAACGTTTTACCATATTAAACAATTAAACCTGACAGGTTTTAAAAACCTGTCAGGTTTGAACTTCAAATTTATAGAACTAAAAATTAATCAATATTCTCAATGCTTTTATAGGCATCAATCACTTTTTTAACCAAGCGATGGCGCACAATGTCTTTATCATCCAAGTAAATAATTCCGATTCCTTCTACATCTTTTAAAATAAGAATAGCTTCTTTTAATCCAGAAATGGTTCTTCGTGGTAAATCAACTTGACCGGGATCGCCAGTAATAATAAATTTAGCGTTTTTTCCCATTCGCGTCAAGAACATTTTCATTTGTGAATGCGTTGTATTTTGTGCTTCATCGAGAATTACAAAGGCATTATCCAAGGTACGACCACGCATAAAAGCCAATGGTGCAATTTGAATAATTCCTTTTAAAATGTAATCTTCCAAGGTTTGTGGTGGCAACATATCGCGCAAAGCATCGTATAACGGTTGCATATACGGATCGAGTTTTTCTTTCATATCACCAGGTAAAAAACCTAAATTTTCTCCGGCTTCAACTGCTGGACGAGTTAACACAATTCTTTTTACTTGTTTTTCTTTTAAAGCTTTAACCGCCAAAGCAACTCCAGTATAGGTTTTTCCTGTTCCAGCTGGTCCTACAGCAAAAAGCATGTCGTTTTTCTGAATGGAATCTACCATTTTCTGCTGGTTAGGTGTCATTGCTTTGATAAGCTTTCCTCCTATTCCATGCACTAAAATTTTATCGCTGTCAGGCATTTTTTGCTCCTCTTGCGAATTACTTTGAATTACTCTATCAATAACATTGGAATCAATATTATTGTATCGTGTAAAATGCAGCATTAATCGGTTAAAGCGGTTTTCGAATTCGTCAAGTTCTTCTTTTTCTCCAAATGCCTTTAAGGTGGTTCCTCGGGCAACTATTTTCAGTTTTGGATAATACTTTTTAATTGTTTCAAGATGAGTGTCTTGAGCACCCCAAAATTCTTTTGGAGCGATGTCGTGTAATTCAATGATACGTTCGTTCAAATGGAAGGAGTTTTTTAATTATTTTTTTACTAATTATTAGTAGCTTTGCAACTATTCCAAATTTAAGAAATAGAGCAGATACATCATTATGTTTCTGATTTAGTTATAAACAACTTTATGTCAATAATTACGCTTACTACAGATTACGGATTAAAAGACCACTTTGTTGGTGCTTTGAAAGGAAAAATCCTATCCGAATATGAAGAAGCAAAAATCGTCGATATTTCTCATCATATTGATGCTTTTAATTCTGCCGAAGCCAGTTATATTATTAGTGCTGCTTATGCTAGTTTTCCGAAAGGAACTGTACATTTAATTGGTGTTGACATCGAATTAAATAAAGAAAATCAACACATTGCAATGCAGTGGAATGATCATTATTTTATTTGTGCCGATAACGGAATTTTAAGCATGTTAATTCAGAAAATTATTCCCCAAAAAATAGTTTCCATAAATATTCACGATCGTTTATTGCCAGATGCAACCGATTTAGATGTTTTTATAAAAGTGGCGGTACATATCGCAAAAGGTGGATTGCTAAATGTAATTGGTAAAGAAATTAAAGAAATTAAAGAAATAACCGAATTAAAACCTATTATTTCTGATGATAAAAACACTTTAAAAGGCTATGTAATTTATATTGATCATTTTGGAAATATTATTACCAATATTACGAAGCAATTATTTTTAGAAGTAGCAAAAGGAAGACCTTACGAAATCATTTTAAATGAAAAATTTAAATATGCCAAAAAAAATACACTAAAAACCATAGTACCAAAATACTCTGATATTGCTAATTCTGGAAACTATGGAATAAAAAATTATGAAGGCGATAAATTAGCCGTTTTTAATGAAGCTGGTTATTTAGAAATTGCCATTTTTAGGAGCAATCCAGCTACTGTTGGTTCCGCTTCTAGTTTATTAGGAATTGGTTATAGAGATGTGATTTCAGTGGTTTTCACTAATTAAAATATTAGCAAACTTGTTATTCCGATGAAAGAGGACTCGAGAGCTATGCTCGAACAGGCGAAGTAATCTTATAAAGTATATAAATAAGAAAATATAATGTCATTTCTCCTTCGTCGAAATGATAAAAAATATAACAACTAAAACCATGTTTGTACGAATAGTAAAAATGTCCTTTCACAAAGAAAATATTCCTGCTTTTTTAGAGAATTTTGAAAAGATGAAAATGCACATACGAAATGCGGAAGGAAATCGTTTTCTTGAATTGTATCAAGACAAACAAAATCCGTGTGTGTTTTTTACCTATAGTTATTGGGAAACCGAAAAAGATTTGGAAAATTACCGAAAATCGGCTTTATTTGACAACGTTTGGACTTTTACAAAAAAGCTTTTTAACGCTAAACCAGAAGCTTGGAGTGTCAACAAATTAGTAACCTTAATTTAGAATTAAATGCATCCATTAATCCGAACTATATATTATCGATTTCCAGTATCTACACGATATCACATCAGAAGATTACTTTATTTACCTCATGATATTTTTAGAGATAAAAAATCACTAATTCCACCAAAAGGTTTAATGTTTACTGGAAGTGGTGGTTATGAAAGTATTGGAAAACAGTTTTTTAATTATTTTCTTAAATTCGGAGATATCAATCCCGATAGTGCCATTTTAGATATTGGTTCTGGAATTGGTCGAATGGCTGTTCCGTTTACCAATTATTTATCCGAAAAAGGAAAGTTTGAAGGATTTGACATCGTGAAAATTGGTGTCGATTGGTGCAAAAAAAATATCACGAGTCGCTATCCAAATTTTAATTTTAAACTCATTCCTTTAAAGAATGACTTGTATTTGTTAAATACGAATGAAAGTGCATCGAATTTAGTATTTCCGTATGAAAGTGAAACTTTCGATTTTGTGTTTTTATCATCTGTTTTTACGCATATGATGCCAAATGACGTTGAAAATTACATTTCAGAAATCAATAGAGTGCTTAAAGTAAACAAAAAATGTTTTGCTACTTTTTTTATCTTAGATGAAATTAGCGAAAATGCTATGAATAAAAATGGTGCAAAACAATTTCCTCATGCAATGACCAACTATTCTTTAATGGATAAATCGGTAAAAGAAGCTAATGTTGCTTTTAAAAAAGAATATATTCTGAATTTACTACAAAAAAATAATTTTGAAGTAACTCATTTTATAAGAGGAAATTGGTCGGGTGTTGAAGCGGATATTTTTGATCAACATCAAGACATTATTATCTTTAAAAAATTATAAATGAAATCAATAGTAGTAAGAGAAATTAAATCCTTTTTTGGTTCGCCAATTGGTTATTTAGTAATTGCCATTTTTTTAATTCTTAACGGATTATTTCTTTGGGTTTTTGAAGGCGATTTTAATATTTTAAATAGCGGATTTGCTGATCTGAGTCCGTTTTTTACTCTTTCACCATGGATATTAATTTTTCTAATCCCTGCTGTAACTATGCGCAGTTTTTCTGATGAAAAAAAGCAAGGAACTATCGAACTTTTAATGACCAAACCCATATCAATATGGGAAATAGTTACGGGAAAATTCTTTGGTGCTTTTTTACTCATCGTAATTGCAATTATACCAACATTAATCTATGTTTATGTAATTTCTTCATTAGGAATGCCAGAGGGAAATATTGATTTAGGAAGCACTTTGGGCTCGTATTTTGGACTTTTATTTTTAATCGCAAGTTATACTGCCATTGGCATTTTTACTTCTACACTTTCCGAAAATCAAATTGTTGCTTTTATTCTATCCGTATTCTTGTGCTTTATTTTCTATTTCGGATTTCAAGGTGTTGCTTCGTTTGCTAAAGAATTTGAAAATGTAATTGCTTCTATCGGAATGGACTTTCATTTTAAAAGTATGAGTCGTGGCGTAATTGATACTCGCGATGTGTTGTATTTTTTGAGTCTAACCATACTATTTTTATCGCTTACCGTTTATAAATTAAAATCGTTGAAATCATAATGGAAACAACAAAATCATCTAAAACTTCTAGCCTTAAAAAGCTATTTACTATAATTGGTGTTTTAGTGTTATTGAATTTTGCAGGACAGTTCTTTTTCAAGCGATTTGATTTAACAGCCGATAAACGATATACACTATCAACTACTTCATTATCAATAATTAAAGAAGTAAAAGAACCTTTGTATGTTGATGTTTTTTTAAAAGGAAATTTCCCGGGAGAATTCAAAAAATTGCAAACAGAAACGCAACAATTATTAGAAGAATTTAAAGCTTACAATTCGAATATTATTTTTCAATTTGTAAATCCGATTGAAGAGGATAGTGAACGTGATAAAATCATGCAATCGTTTATGGAACGCGGTTTAACACCAATAAATGTTACCGTTGATGATAAAGGAAAACAAACTCAAGAAGTCGTTTTTCCGTGGGCAGTTGTAACGTATAATAATAAAAGCACTAAAGTTCCTTTGTTAAAAAATATGTTAGGTGCGTCGACAGCAGATAAAGTGGTGAGTTCTGTACAACATTTAGAATATGCTTTTGCCAATGCGTTCAATACAGTTTCTAAATCGAAAGAGAAAAAAGTGGCAATCATAAAAGGAAATGGCGAGTTACAAGACTTATTGATCGCCGATTTTGTAAAATCAGTACGAGAGAATTATTACATCGGAACTTTTACCTTAGATTCGGTTGCTAAAAATCCAACCAACACTTTAAAATATTTAAAAAAATACGATTTGGCAATAATTGCTAAACCTACCGAAGCATTTTCTGATGAAGAAAAACAGGTTTTAGATCAATATATAATCAATGGCGGAAAAACAATTTGGCTTGTCGATCAAGTAAATATGGAAATGGACAGTTTGTACAATGAATCGGGTTCTAATTTGGCTTTTCCACGTGATTTGAATTTAAATGATCTATTCTTTAAATATGGTGCACGAATTAAACCCGATTTAATAAAAGACATTCAAGCTGCTCCAATCGCTTTAGCAACAGGAAAACAAGGTAATGCTACACAATATACACAATATCCATGGTTGTTTTCGCCAGCAGTTTATCCCGATGCTAAAAACCCAATTGTGACAAATTTAGATGTTTTAAAATTCGAATTTGCCAGTCCTATTGAACTCCTAATAAACGATATTAAAAAAACGGTTTTACTGCATTCGTCAAAATATTCAAAACCAGTTGGAACACCAATTGAAGTGAACTTAAATATGGTTGGTGATCGTCCGGATCCAAAAGAATTTCCACCAACTGGAGGGAACTATCCTGTTGCCATTTTACTAGAAGGAAAATTTCATTCGGTTTTTGAAAATAGAGTTTTAGCTTTTAAAGAAAATACCTTCGCTCCTACTGGAAAATATAATAAAATGATTCTGATTTCCGACGGTGATGTTATCCGAAATCAATTTGATAAAAATTATCAACCGCTTGAATTGGGTTTTGATAAATGGACTAACACGATGTATGCTAATAAAGAGTTTATGATGAATTGTGTGAATTATCTTTTGGATGATAACGGACTTATTAACATTAGAAGCAAGGAAGTAGATTTGCCTATTTTAGACAAAGAAAAAGTCTATGAAAAGTATACGTTTTCGCAAATCATAACGGTTGGACTTCCAATTGTGTTACTTGGAATTTTTGGATTGGTGTTTACTTTTTTAAGAAAACGAAAATACAGTAGATAAATTTGTTGGTTTTTAAACTGACAACCGACAACCTACAACAAACAACCTCAGAAATGTTAATAAAATTCTTTTTGAAATCGAGTTCTTTAAGATATATTTGTAAAAAATAATTTATAATGAAATTTATAGTATCAAGTTCGTACTTATTAAAACAATTACAAGTTTTAGGAAGTGTCATCAATAGCAGTAATACCTTGCCAATTTTAGATAACTTTTTATTTGAATTGGACAAAAAATCGCTAACGGTTTCCGCTTCCGATTTAGAGACAACTATGTCAGCTTCACTCGAAATAGAATCAACTAACAAAGGAAGTGTTGCTGTTCCTGCAAAGTTGTTATTGGATATTCTAAAAACATTTCCAGAACAACCTTTAACTTTTACTGTTGAAGAAAATAGTACCATCGAAATTAGTTCCAATTCTGGTAAATATGCCATTGCTTATGCTCCAGGAGAAGAATTTCCGAAATCGGTAAGTCTAGAAAATCCATCATCAACTATGGTTCCAGCCGATGTATTAGCAACTGCTATAAACAAAACAATTTTTGCTGCTGGAAACGACGATTTACGTCCTGTAATGAGTGGCGTATTCTTTCAGTTTTCACCAGAAGGTTTAATTTTTGTTGCTACAGATGCTCATAAACTAGTAAAATATGCTCGAACCGATGTAAAAGCATCGCAAGTAGCTGATTTTATTATGCCTAAAAAACCTTTAAATATTTTGAAAAGTATTTTAGGCGCAACTGAAATGGAAGTTAAAATTGATTATAACGATTCGAATGCAACTTTTTCTTTTGAAAATTATATTTTAACGTGTCGATTAATTGATGGTAAATATCCAAACTACGAAGCGGTTATTCCAAAAGAAAATCCGAATAAATTATTAATCGATAGAACATTGTTTTTAAATTCTGTTCGTCGTGTTGCTATATTTTCTAACAAAACAACACATCAAATTCGATTGAAAATTGCAGGTGCCGAATTAAACATTTCTGCTGAAGATATTGATTATTCAAATAAAGCTGAAGAGCGATTGACCTGTGATTATCAAGGCGATGATATGCAAATTGGATTCAATTCTCGTTTTTTATCCGAAATGTTAACCAACTTACAATCAGACGAAATTCAATTGGAAATGTCTATGCCAAATCGTGCTGGAATTTTAACTCCGGTTGACGGACTTGATGATGGCGAAACGGTAACCATGCTTGTAATGCCTGTAATGTTAAATAATTAAAGTTATAAATACCTAATTTATTAAAACCGTTTTACAATAGAAACGGTTTTTTTATGATTTGCAGTTACTAAAAAAACCATGACAGTTATCCTGAAAAGTTGTTCAGTTATCAGTTTTTGATATTATAATTTACAATACAAATCCGATTTTATAAATTCTTTCTAATTAAAGAAACCCAATTTAATTACGCTATTTTCTTACATCCTATTTATATTGTCCAGCTTTTTACTTTTAAAAGAAAGAAAAAAACATAGGTGTTTATTAGGATTAGTTCATTTATGATTGCTATATTTCATTTATATAAACTAATAAACTAAAACTTTTTTTGTGTTTTAGTCCTAAAAAAAATACATTTGAATTGAAAAAATGGAGTAACCGAAAATCCATATAAAAAAGAGTAGGAAAACCAAAAACAATAAAACAAATGAAAAAAAATGTACTTGCAATTCTAGTTTGCCTAGGAACGTTATCAGTTGCAACAGCGCAAAAATTAGACAAATTTGGTGCTGATTTAGCAAAAAAATCAATGATGGGAAAAGAAATCAGAATTCCTTACACCGATTTAACTGGCTATTTTGGATACATCAAACCAGGTGCAATACCAGACGAAGTAAAAAGTGGTAAAAAAATGTATTACGTTTATGTTTGGATTCCGATTGCTGCTCCAGAAATTGGAATACGCATGATTTCACCAGCTCCAGAAAGTGTTAAACCATCTGAAAAAGATTATGTTACTGCCGATTATACTGCAAATGTAGCCGATACAAAAAATTTCTTTGATACTTGGATTACTTTTGAAAGAGCCGAAGGTATTTTAAAAATTGAAGATGCTGCTGCAAAAGCGAAAACTGCAAAATGGACAAGTATTGAAACCAATGATGATTCGGGTGAAATGCCTGCACAACCTTCTGGTAGCAAATACAATTCGTTGATGAGAATTACAAGTGATACTTCAAATCCAACAAAATCGTTAGTAATGGGATTGTACCGAATTGGTTTCACTACTTACAAAACAGGTGAAGTTCAAGGTAGCTTTTTAGCACAAATTGGAGCTCCAATTAAACTTCCAGGTGTTGCAGTTGCAGCAAAAGCAGAAGATTTAATGGCAGCAAAAAAATAGAATTAAACATTTTATATAAACCGTCTAGTTATAATTAGCTAGACGGTTTTTTTATTAATGCATCGCTAAAATTGGAATGGTAGTTTGGTATAACATCTTTTCTGTAAAATGTGTTGTAAACAATTCAACAAAGAAATTTCTTTTGTAAGTAGTCATTGCCAAAACATCAATACTTTGATTGGTAATAAAATCAATAATAGTTTCTTGAATTTCTTCACTCGGAATAATAAAAAACTGAATCGGTTCGTCTTTAAACTCTTTCTTCCAAGTAGTTATAGTTATCTCAGAAACATCTGAATTGTTATTCTTAACATACAAACATTTTACAGTGGCTTTCATCTTTTTTGCTATTTTCAAAACATCTTGCAATGCTAATTTATCTTTACTTCTAAATCGAATAGTAAAACAAATGGTTTCTATTGTATCATATTTTGCAATAAAAGGTATGCTTAATACTGGAACATTAATAGTCGATAGCACTTCGCCAGTATTGGTTCCGATAAACATTTCCTTCCAACCATAAGCACCGGAAGTTCCCATAACTACAAAATCAATTTGATCTTCTTTAATAGCAATTTGAATGTTTTTAATTAAACCACCATCCATCAAACGATGTGACATTTTAATGCTATCCAAATTTCTGTCTTCGGCTATTTTTCTCAATTTCGGAATTTCATCTTTAAATTTATCAAAGTTAGACAACTCTAATGAATTAAAAATAGTTTGATAATTTTCAGGGAAATACTGATTGTCGATAATCGGAAACTCAAAAGTATGCAACAATATTAGCTCTCCATTCACTTTATTTGCCAATTCTAACGCATGAATAAACGCATTGGTTGCTACTTCTGAAAAATCAGTTGGAAATAAGATTCTTTTCATAATTATCTTTTTTAATTAATACGTTAAATGTACATCATTTAATCATTTTAAAGTATGACAAACATCATGTTATCAATAATTTAACACATTATTAATACCTAATTTATATTAATTAATTCAAATTCAAGTCGAAACTATAACTTAATAATTGATTACTAATCCTTAACTTTGTCAAATGATTTTACAAGAAACTATTGTTGCTTTAGCATCGCCATCTGGAGCTGGTGCCATTGCTGTTATACGAATTTCGGGTACTAATGCAATAACAATTGCAGCCTCTATTTTTCTATCAGTTTCTGGAAAAGATATTACCAAACAAAAAACACATACTATTCATTTAGGTCATATTGCTGAAGATACCAAAACTTACGATCAGGTATTACTTTCTATTTTTAAAGGTCCGAATTCGTATACTGGTGAAAATGTTATTGAGATATCATGTCATGGTTCAACTTACATCCAACAACAAATTATACAGCTATTGCTTCGTAAAGGCTGTAAAATGGCTCAAGCTGGCGAATTTACGCTGCGTGCTTTTCTTAACGGAAAACTCGATTTATCGCAAGCCGAAGCTGTTGCCGATTTAATTTCGTCGGATAATGAAGCAGCTCACCAAATTGCAATGCAACAAATGCGTGGCGGATTTAGTAATGAAATATCAAAACTTAGAGCCGAATTATTAAACTTTGCTTCGTTAATAGAATTGGAATTAGACTTTGCCGAAGAAGATGTTGAATTTGCTGATCGTACACAATTTTACGACTTATTAAACCGAATTGAATTTGTTTTAAAACGATTAATCGACAGTTTTGCAGTAGGAAATGTCATCAAAAACGGAATTCCAGTTGCTATTGTTGGTGAACCCAACGTAGGGAAATCGACTTTATTAAATGCGTTATTGAATGAAGAACGGGCTATTGTTTCTGAAATTGCTGGAACCACACGTGATACTATTGAAGATGAATTGACTATTGGCGGCATTGGTTTTCGATTTATTGATACAGCCGGAATTAGAGAAACCAAAGACGTTGTGGAAAGCATCGGAATTAAAAAAACGTTTGAAAAAATTGAGCAGGCGCAGGTGGTTATTTATTTGTTTGAAAGTTTTAGGTTTCAGGTTTCAGGTTCTGAATACATCAATGAAATAGAGAAAGTTAAAAACAAATATCCATTAAAACCCTTACTAGTTGTAATTAACAAAGTTGATTTAATTTCAGAAGAAGAAGTTTTAAAAATACGCAAACAACTTGAAACTTTAAACCTGAAACTTGAAACAATTTCTGCAAAGCAAAAAACCGGAATCGAAGAACTCAAAAACCAACTGCTATCTTTTGTAAATACTGGTGCTTTACACAATAACGAAACTATTGTTACCAATTCGCGTCACTACGATTCGTTGTTAAAAGCGTTGGAAGAAATTCAGAAAGTAAAGTTTGGATTGGACTCGGCACTTCCCTCTGATTTAATGGCGATAGACATCAAACAGGCTTTGTATTACTTTGGTGAAATTACTGGCGAGGTTACTAATGATGAGTTGTTAGGGAATATTTTTGCCAACTTTTGTATCGGGAAGTAGAATGATGCATGTTTGGATAATACAACATAAGGAAAAACAGTATAAAACTTCGTTTTCTGCTCGTTATAATTTAGACAAATTAGTTTACTATGAACAATTTAATAAAATTGGAGAAGCTATTGTAAGAGAAAAACAATTAAAAGCAGGTTCGAGAACTACAAAATTGCAATTAATTGAAAGTATGAATCCAAACTGGAATGATTTGTTTGATGAAATAGTGGCTTTGTAAATAATGGAACGTGAATAACGCGGATGTGACGGATTGTTGCTAATTAAATAACTAGGTTTATGAAGTTCTTTAAATATTTAAACCATTCAGCATGACAAAATTGAGGTTTAACTCAGTAACTCAGTAACTCCACTACTCATTTATCTAAAACATATCATAAATAATAACAACAAAATAATATAATTTATTACTTTTGCCACCCAAGACCTTTTTTGGTCGAATTGAACCAAGTTAATATTTAAATTAAAGAACAAAATGAGAAAGTTAGTTTTATTTGCTTTAGTTGCGTTAACAATCGCATCATGTAGCAAAGTAAAAAAAGGAGAGTTTCTAATTACGGGAACTGCAAAAGGTATTGAAAATGGGAAAACCGTAATTTTACAAACTCAAAATGAGGCGACTATGATGATGGTTCCTGTTGATTCTGTTAAAATTAAAGATGGTAAATTTCAATTTAAAGGAAAAATAACAGAACCTACAATGTATTCGTTGTCGTTTCCTGATTTTAATAATGGATTTCCTGTTATTGTTGAAAATGATGAAGTTAAAGTTGAAGTTATTAAAGATTCTATAAATTTTTCTAAAATTTCGGGAACGTATAACAACGATGAATTTCAAAAATTCAATAATGATGCTCGAAAGATTCAGAAGAAAATGCAAGATTTTCAGACTAAAAACATGCAAGCTTTTAATACTGCACAACAAGCAAAAGATACCGTTACTATCAATAAGATATTAAAACAAAATAATGAAATCCAAAACGGATTAAAAGATATGATGATGAAATATCCCGATACGCATCCTAAATCTTTTATTTCAGCTTTGATCGTACTTGAAATGTTTAGATCACCTGATTTTGATGCTAAGAAAGTTAGAAAGTTATACGAAAGTCTTGATGAATCGTTAAAGAATACCAAAACAGCTAAGAAAATTAAAGATCAATTAGAGACTATCGAAAAAGTAAAAAATGCACCAAAACCAAAACCTGTAGCTGCAAATGTTGGTCAAATTGCTCCCGATTTTTCAGCAAAAACTCCACAAGGAACTGTTGTTTCTTTAAAAGAATCAATGGGAAAAGTAACAGTTATCGATTTTTGGGCATCTTGGTGTGGACCTTGTCGTAAAGAAAATCCAGCTGTTGTAGCACTTTACAACGAATTACATTCGAAAGGTTTAAACATAATTGGTGTCTCTTTAGATGACGATGCTACTAAATGGAAAGAAGCTATTGCTAAAGATAAATTAAGTTGGACACAAGTTTCTAATTTGAAAGAATTTAATGATCCAATAGCTTTACAATATAAAGTAGAGCAAATTCCAACTACGTTTGTATTGGATAATACTGGTAAAATTGTAGCAAAAGATTTAAGAGGAGCCGAATTAAAAGCGAAAGTAATGGAGCTTTTAGCTGCATCGTAAGTCTTTTATACTATAAAAATATAAAATCTCCCTCGTGGAGATTTTTTTATGCAATTCATTTTCAAATCGTTAAAATTTAATTTAAACAATTCGTTTTAATTCGTTTGGAAACTTTAAAAGTGTTTTTATATTTGCAACGCATTTGGGGAGATACTCAAGCGGCCAACGAGGGCAGACTGTAAATCTGCTGACTACGTCTTCGCAGGTTCGAATCCTGCTCTCCCCACGAATGAATACTGCAAAAAAAGAAAAAATGCCAAGCTCGCTTGAGCATTTTTTTGTTTTTGCAGTATTCTCAAAGCGTAGCTTTGCAGGATGGACGGAGGAATCCCTTTTTCTGGGATGACAAAGTCAATCCTGAAAGTACTTCTTAAATGTACTGCTCGCTTGATGGTTTTTTTGTTTTTTAAATGCTTGTAGTTTTCCTTCAACAGGATCACGCAGCGTAGCGGAGTAATCCGAGGAAAGGGAAACTTGTAATGGTTTCTTACTCCAACACAAAACTAACACTCACATTTGCAGTAACTTCAATTTCACCAACTGCTAACGTTTCTTGACCTTGATTTCCGCCGCCATCCATAGCCATCATATTGGCTGATTTATACATTGGCTGTGGATAAGAAACCGTGGAATTATCTGATATTAAAAGCGCCTTACCTACTTTTTGCCCCAATACCGATACATAATCTTCTGCTTTGTGTTTGGCATCTTTTATGGCTTCTTTTCTAGCTGTAGATTTATATTCTTCAATTCTTGACGATTGGAATTCAACATCACTAATTGTATTAATGCCATTATCCATTAATCCCATAATTAAACTGTCGTATTTTGTGATGTCTTTCAACATAATTGTAATTGATTGCGATGCTAGATATTTGTATTTCTTTTTGTCATAATCGTAATTTTTATTTAAACTTACGTTGTCAGTTTGGTAATCTGTTTTAGGAATTTCAAACTTTTTAATGAATTTTATGACTTTATCAACGGTTTCATCGTTTAGTTTTTTTACTTCAGATGCCGAAGCACCAGTATTTTGAACTCCAAAGTTTATTCTTACTTTATCGGGTTCAATTTTTATCTTTCCTTCACCAGAAACGTTAATTTGAGGAACTTGTTTTTGATCTTGTGCGTTTGACATAGTTGCTAGTACTAGTGTTAAAATTAATAATGCCTTTTTCATAATTTAAAGTTATTTTTTTGGTTATTTTTCAAAAGTTATGCCATTTATAATTTTCCGCTTTTTGCCATAAAAAACAATAGTACAATTGGAATGGCTAAAAGAATTACCATATACGTATTTTCAGTTATAAATTCAGGCGATTTTATTAACGTAATAAAATAACCACCAATGGCTCCGCCAAAATGAGCGGTATGACCAATGTTGTCATTCTTAGCTTTCATTCCGTAAATAGAATACAACAAATAAACTATTCCGAAAATATAAGCTGGGATTGGAATTGGAATAAAAAATAAATAAATGCTCATTTCTGGGTTTATTAAAATAGCCGAATATAAAATTCCGGTTACTGCGCCCGAAGCACCAACAGCTCTATAACTATAATCGTCTTTGTGGAATAACATGGTGAGTAAACTTCCAAAAATTAAACTAGCGATATAAACAATCAAAAAAGAAAAGTTTCCTAGATAATTATACACAACAGGCGCAAAAAAATATAAGGTTAACATATTGAATGCTAAATGGGCAATATCGACATGAAGAAATCCAGAAGAAATCATTCTGATCTGTTCACCAGACCTTATGCTTCCTACATGAAATTCGTATTTCCTAAAAAAAGCAATGTCTTCAAATCCTTTTAAACTAAACAATACATTAATCGCAATAATGGCAACCAAAAAAACATTCCAATCCATAGTTATTAATCTTTTTTACTTAGAACAGTTCGACCTGAAGGTCTTGAGTGTAAAAATAACAATTGTTCTTTAGGTTTTGTTAATCCTGTTCGATAAAATTAGTTTAAAACGTATATTTGCATAAAAATTACGAATGCAGTATCTCATTTATCTTTTCTTTTATCCAATTCTGTGGATTATTTCAATTTTACCTTTTAGATTACTTTATCTTTTTTCTGACTGTGTTTATGTATTAGTTTATTATATATTGGGTTATCGAAAAAAAACAGTTCGATCTAATTTAAAAAAAGCGTTACCTCATCTTACTGAAAAGGAAAGATACATTGTAGAAAAAAAATTCTACCATCACATGTGTGATATGTTTTTAGAAATGATAAAAACAATGAGCATCTCCCAAAAAGAAATGGAAAAACGTTTTCGGTTTACCAATCTTGATGTTTATTTAGATATAGAAAAAAAAGGACAAAGTATTGCAATTATGATTGCGCATTATGCAACTTATGAATGGGTAATTTCGATGAATTATAAAATAAGTTTCAAAGGATATGCCATTTACAAGCAACTTGCTAATTTGCATTTTGATAAATTAGTTAAAAATATTCGTTCAAAATTCAAGGCTTATTTACTAACAACGAAAGAAACTGCATCGACAATTGAAAAAAATAAAGCAGATGGAATATTAGGTATTTATGGTTTTGCAAGTGATCAAACTCCGCGTCGATCAGACACCATGTATTGGTCGACTTTTATGGGAATTGAAACTCCAATTCATATAGGTGCTGAAGCTTTAGCAAAAAAATACGATTTAACCATGGTTTATTTAAAAGTAAAGAAAGTAAAACGCGGTTATTATGAAGCTAATTTTGAATTGCTATCCGATGATGTAAATTCGTTTCCAGATTATAAGCTATCAGAGTTATTTATGCAAAAAGTAGAACAACAAATACTAGAAGCACCCGAATTTTATTTGTGGACACACAAGCGTTGGAAACATAAAAAAATCGCTAAACTTTAAACCAATTCTTTACCATTTCTTTTTCTTGAAACTGTTCATTTTTATGATGAAACTCATTGGTTTTTCCGTTATAAACATAGTCGTTTTCCCATTCTGAATGATTGGTTGCCAATGCAATAATGCTATCACAAACATATTTTATTTCTTCTGAAGTTGTTGTTGGATGTATTGACATTCTAATCCAACCTGGTTTTTTAATCAAATCGCCAGAGGTTATCTGACACACCAAATCGTTTGACGTTTCTTGATCAACATGAAGTAAAAAGTGACCATAGGTTCCTGCACAACTGCATCCGCCACGCGTTTGGATTCCGAATTTATCATTCAAAATTTTTACGCCTAAATTAAAATGCAAATCATCAATATAAAAAGAGATCACTCCTAACCTATCTCGATGTTCATTTGCTAAAATTTTGATGTTTTCTATACTTCCTAATCGTTCAAAAACATAATCTACAATTTCATGTTCTCTTTTCAAAATATTGCTTACACCCATTTGCTCTTTCAACTGAATTGCCAAAGCTGTTTTTATCACTTGTAAAAAACCCGGAGTTCCACCATCTTCTCTATCTTCAATATTGTCAATATATTTATGATCGCCCCACGGATTTGTCCAGCTTACTGTTCCGCCACCCGGACAATCAGGCACATTATTTTTATACAAATTTTTATTAAATATTAAAACGCCCGATGTTCCTGGTCCGCCCAAAAACTTATGTGGCGAAAAGAAAATAGCATCTAAATAACTTTCGGCATCTGTTGGATGCATATCGATCGCAACATACGGACCAGAGCAAGCAAAATCAACAAAACAAACTCCGTTATTTTGATGCATTATTTTAGCAACTTCATGATACGGAGTTCGAATTCCGGTTACATTAGAACACGAAGTTATAGATGCAATTTTGAAGCTTCTATCTTTATACTTTTCAACTAATTTGGTAAATTCATTAATGCAAAATAAACCTTCATCATCACACGGAATCACCTCAACATCGGCAATAGTTTCTAACCAAGAGGTTTGATTGGAATGATGTTCCATATGCGATATAAAAACTATAGGCTTAATTTCATTCGGAATTGTAGTAAATTCTTTTAAATTTTCAGGAATTCGCAATCCTAAAATTCGCTGAAATTTATTAACAACACCAGTCATTCCAGTTCCGTCTGTAATTATAATATCATCATGATTCGCATTTACATGATGCTTAATAATATGTCGTGCTTCATGATAAGCCATTGTCATTGCAGTTCCTGTAATCGATGTTTCGGTATGCGTATTAGCAACAAAAGGTCCAAATTCATTCATTAATTTTTCTTCAATTGGTCGGTACAATCGCCCACTTGCAGTCCAATCGGTATAAATTATTTTTTGCTTGCCAAATGGCGACAAAAATTCTTGGTCAATTCCGATAATATTTTTACGAAATTGTTCAAAATAGTGCTCTAATTGCGTTGCCGTTTCCGTTGAATTCATAACTTTTAAATAATGTTCAAAGATACATTTTTTTAATCATCTATTTAGTTTAGAATCAGTCATTGCGAATTTTTTGAAGCAATCTCCTGCTGTCATTCCAATCTTATTTAAATTTGTCTTGCTTCACCGTCAAATTTAAAAAAGGATATTCCCTTCCATCAGGGCTAGGTTTTATTTTTGAATAGAAATTTTGAGTATATTTGAAATTCAATTGTAAGAAAGCATATGCAACTTAACATTCAAAATAAATTTACTGCTGAATTGCCTGCTGATAGCGATGAATCAAATACAACTCGGCAAGTTCACAATGCCTGCTTTTCGTATATTACTCCACGAATTCCATCCAACCCAAAATTGCTTCATGTTGCTAATGATGTTGCCCAATTAGTTGGAATATCATACGAAGAAACCCAATCAGAAGAGTTTTTAAACCTCTTTTCTGGGAAAAAAATTCTAAATACTACCAAACCATTTGCTATGTGTTATGCTGGACATCAATTTGGACATTGGGCCGGACAATTAGGTGATGGAAGAGCTATTAATTTATTCGAAATTGAAAACCAAAATCAATTTCTTACACTTCAATTAAAAGGAGCTGGAAGCACTCCTTATTCTCGTCGAGCCGATGGATTAGCAGTATTGCGATCTTCTATTCGAGAACATTTGTGCAGCGAAGCCATGTTTTATTTGGGTGTTCCAACTACTCGATCTTTGGCATTAATTCAAACTGGCGATGATGTTCTACGCGACATGCTTTATAATGGAAATGCCGATTATGAAAAAGGAGCGATTGTTTGTAGAGTCGCTCGTTCATTTATTCGTTTTGGAAGTTTAGAAATTTTTGCTGCTCGAAAAGATATAGCAAATTTAAAATTACTTGCCGATTTTACAATTAAACATTATTTCTCATCCATTTCTACTAATTCTAACGAAAGTTACATTCAATTCTTTAAAGCCGTTGCTAATGCTACTAGAGAAATGATTGTGCATTGGCAACGTGTCGGATTTGTTCATGGCGTTATGAATACTGATAATATGTCGATTCACGGAATTACAATTGATTACGGACCTTACGGATGGCTGGAAGATTACAATCCGAATTGGACACCAAATACAACCGATAACGAACATAAAAGATATTGTTTTGGAAATCAACCTGAAATTGCCTTATGGAATTTATACCAATTGGCAAATGCATTGTATCCGTTAATTGAAGAAGCTGCTCCTTTAGAATCTATCTTAAATTCATTTCAATCGCAGTACGATATCGATTATATAACTATGATGCGAAACAAATTAGGATTGGATTTATGTTTAACGGAAGATGGGAACCTAATTTCTGAATTAGAAACAGTTTTACAGTTAGCTGAGACGGATATGACTATTTTTTTTAGAGAATTAGCTTTTGTAAAAAAAGAACACTCGCCTGGATGTGGTATTACGATTATAGAAGATGCTTTTTACGAACCGTCAGAAATTAAAAAAGAAGTGCTTAAGAAATGGGAACATTGGTTTAAAAAATATATCAACCGATTGAATAAAGAAGAAATTAGCGATGAAAAACGCAAAGAAAATATGGATGCTATAAATCCGAAATTCGTATTGCGAAATTACATGGCACAATTGGCAATTGATGCTGCAAATAAAGAAGATTACGCTGTTATTGATGAATTGTATACGATGCTAAAAAAACCGTATCACGAACAACCACAATATGAAAAATGGTATACTAAAAGACCTGATTGGGCTCGTGAAAAAGTAGGATGCTCAATGTTGTCGTGTAGTTCTTAAACTTACTTTTTATTTACATCATTCAAAATCCATTCTAATTCTATGTCTTTATTTGCAATTTTATCTTGAATAGTTGGTATTATTTCTTTATCCGGAAAAATTCCTCTTCCATTTAATTCGGTTTGATTGATGGTTTTTATATCCATTAATCCTATTCGCCAAGGAATCTTAGAATTTGGCAATTTCAAAACTGGCATTAAACCAGCAACAGTTCCGTTAAAAGCACCACCAGTTTCTTCTCCTACAAAAGTCACATTCGGATTTGATTTTAATGAAGATGACAAAATACATGCTGCCGAAAAACTTCCTCCATTGATAATAACATATATTTTTCCTGGGAAATGTTTGGCATCAAATTTTCTACTTTTTGAACCTGTTAATCCATAAGTAAAAGTTCCGTTATCTAATTTTTTAGTTCTCAAATATGAAAATCCCATATAAATAGGATAAACCGAACCAACAATTGGATACGCAATTTTTAGTATTTGTTTAAAAAACCCAGAACGCCACAAACTCGTTTTAGATGTTACTATTGCGGGTTGTAACAATACATAATCTTTATCGGTAAAATACGAATACAAATTAACAACCTCTGCTACTCTTCCTCCAGGATTATCACGAATATCAATAATTAAGGTTTTGATGTTACTCTTCTTAATTGAATCAAAAATTTTATCATAAGCAGTAATATACTTTCCTTTCGAAAAATTTCTAATCTTTAAAATGGCAGCCGAACTATCAGAAGCTATAATTTGCAAGGTCTTACAATACTCTTTGGTAGTTGTATCATAACCATAAATGCGTTGACGTTTTTTTTCTGCTTTTATTTTTGCTTTATTAACAACTGGTTTTGGAATTGCCTTGGTCGAATCATTTAACTTTGATTGAACTTTTTTAATTGGTTTATTTCTACTAATTATTTGTGTAAAAACCGAATCATTTTGCTTTAAAACAAAGGTTAAACTATCATTAATTCCTATTTCATTAATCATGAAAACAGAAAATCGTTTGGTAAAAAATTTTCTTAAAAAGGTTGTATTGAACCCATCAGAAGTAAAGGTTTTACTGTATTTTTTATAAATATCTTGTGGTAGAACTTTATTAATAGAAATAACCTCAGCGCCAAGTTGAATTGTTTTTTTCTTCGATTTATTTTTGATGACAAACATTTTATTGTTTTGCCATTCATAAGTAAATTGCGACAACGGACCATCACCAAACTGCTTTAATCGTTTGGCTTCTTTTTTCGGAATTCTTTTAGCAACTGGAGTCATACTCATATGACCTTGACGAACCGAAGCAATTACTGGACTAATTAAAAAGAAAAATTCTTTAGAAGTCATAGGTTGTTTAATGACATTTCGAATGCTATCAAACTTGGTATTTAATTGTTCTTTTGAAATATAAGTATACAAACTTGGATACAGCTTTTCTAATTTATATTGCGTATAATTAACATCTTTTTGCAATTTTTCAACAGCAATTGGTTGCGTAATTTTTTGATTGAATTTTTCTACTGAAGTGCAATTTGCTAATAGTAAAGAAACGGTTATTGCTAAGAATAGTTTTGAAAAATTTGTAAACATATAGTTGTAGTATTCTTAATTTTTATTTGTTAATTGTTAATTATTTTCTCTATTCTCTTTTCTCTATTCTATTTATTCTTAAATCCCAGCAACAACCTTAATCTCATCAATAATTCTTAACGCCAATTTATCAGCTGCTGCTTGTGTTTGAGCTTCAGTATAAATTCGAATTATCGGTTCGGTATTCGATTTTCGTAAATGAACCCATTCAGTAGCAAAATCGATTTTTACACCGTCGATGGTTGAAATGTTTTCTGATTTATATTTTTCTGTCATTCCAACTAAAATCGCATCGACGTCAATTTGTGGTGTTAATTCAATTTTATTTTTACTCATATAATACTGTGGATAAGAAGCTCGTAATTCGGCGACTGTTTTTTCTTGATTTGCCAAATAAGTTAAGAACAGCGCCACGCCAACCAAACTATCTCTACCATAATGCAATTCAGGATAAATAATTCCGCCATTGCCTTCGCCACCAATAATGGCATTGGTTTTCTTCATTAATTCTACCACGTTTACTTCACCTACTGCACTAGCTTGATAGCTTCCGTTGTGTTTATTCGTAATATCGCGTAAAGCACGAGACGAACTCATATTCGAAACTGTATTTCCTGGTGTTTTACTCAACACATAATCGGCGCAAGCTACCAAAGTATATTCTTCGCCAAACATTTCACCATCGTTAGAAATAAACGCCAAACGATCTACATCGGGATCAACAACAATTCCGAAATCGGCATTTTCTTCCAAAACCAATTTACAAATGTCACCCAAATGTTCTTTCAACGGTTCTGGATTGTGCGGAAAATGTCCGTTGGGTTCGCAATACAACTTTACTACTTCCACTCCCATTTGCTCAAGTAAATTCGGAATAATAATTCCACCACTCGAATTCACACCATCCACAACGACTTTAAATTTTCGTTTGGCAACTGCTTCTACATCAACCAATGACAAATCTAAAACTTCATCAATATGAATATCCATATACGAATCGTTAATCGTAATTTCACCCAAAGAATCCACATCCGAAAAATCAAAGGCTTCTTCTTCAGCAATTTCAAGAATTTTTTCACCATTAGCACCACTTAAAAATTCGCCCTTTTCATTCAATAATTTCAGAGCATTCCATTGTTTTGGATTGTGAGATGCAGTGAGTATAATTCCACCGTCAGCTTTCTCCATCGGAACCGCAATTTCAACTGTTGGTGTTGTTGAAAGTCCTAAATCAATCACATCAATTCCCAAACCTAACAATGTATTCATCACTAAATTATGAATCATTGGTCCAGAAATACGAGCATCTCTTCCAATAACAACCTTCATTTTGTCATTCTGAGCTTGCGAAGAATCTCTGTTTTGCTTTAGAAAAGTTCCATAAGCCGAAGCAAATTTCACAGCATCAACGGGCGTTAAATTATCGCCTACTTTTCCACCAATAGTGCCACGAATTCCAGATATTGATTTTATTAATGTCATTTTTGAATTATTACGTTTTGTGATACAAATATAAAAAAGTTGCCGAGTAACTGAGTACCTGAGTTGGTAAGTTTTTTCTATATTTACAAAAACTAACTCAGTTACTCAGCTACTCAGTTACTCAGCTACTAAAAATTATGAACTTCCTTGCTCACATCTATCTTTCTGGGAACAATGATTTGCTAAAAATTGGCAACTTCATGGCAGATAGTATTCGTGGCAACTCTTATTTAAAGCATCCCGAAGAAATAAAAAAAGGAATTCTGTTGCATCGTTATATTGATACTTTCACGGATGCTCATCCGATTTACAGAAAAAGCAAACATCGATTGCATGAAAAATACGGACATTATTCGGGTGTGATTATGGATATTGTTTACGATCATTTTTTGGCAAAAAATTGGGCAAATTATTCAAATGAAGATTTAGTTGATTATGCCGATACGTTTTATTCGTTACTTCAAGAAAATTATGAAATCTTAACTGAAAAAACAAAAGGAATGTTGCCTTACATGATTGCACGCAATTGGTTAGTAAGTTATGCTTCACTTGCTGGATTAGAAATGATTTTATTTCAGATGGATTACCGAACAAAACATCGCGTCAATATGCAGGAAGCTATTGTTGAAGTTGAAAAATATTATTTTGATTTTGAAGAAGAATTCAAATTATTTTTTGAAGAATTACAACAACATTGTAAAGAAAAACTAGAAGAATTAAAATAAATTTCATGAATTTTAGTAACGATTTAGAAAATGAATTACGTAAAAATTCTAATCGAGAGTTAGCAATTCCTATGGAAAATTATATGAAAAATAATTTTTCTTTTTTTGGTATTAAAACGGAAGAGCGCCGATCGATTTTTAAAAAATTGTACGAAAAACACCAACCTGAAATAAAAGAAAATTTTAGAATAATTGGCTGGGAATTATTCAACAAAAAAGAACGAGAATTTCATCAAATCGCTATAGACTTATTAGTGAAAGAATTTAAGAAAAAATATATTTTAGAAGACATTCGGCTCATTGAGAATATAATCATAACTAATTCTTGGTGGGATTCTGTTGATGTTGTGGCAAAATATTTACTTGGCGGCTATTTGTTGCAATTTCCAAATGAAACTCTAAAAACAATTGAACGATTTTCAAATTCTGACAACATGTGGCGCAACAGAAGTGCCCTAATTTTTCAATTAAGCTATAAAAAAAACACCAATTTTGAACTGTTAAAATCCGAGTGTGAGAAACATAAACATTCCAACGAATTCTTTATTCAAAAAGCTATTGGTTGGGCTTTGCGCGAATACGGTTCATACAATCCAAATGCTGTAAAAGAATATGTAAATTCTACGAATTTAAAACCTTTAAGTCAACGAGAAGCGTTGCGGAAAATAAAATAAACTATATTTGTTTTCCTTAAGAAATAGTTTTTAAATGCCAATTCGCATCACCATATCGATATTACTTTTTTTTAGAAAAATCATTCGTCAATTCGAGTCGATTTTCTTTTTGGCTAAACGAAATTTATCGGAACGGAATTTCATTTATTTTGCTAGTGTAATAGTTGCAATTTCTTGTGCGTTTGCAGTAATTATATTAAAAAGTTTTGCTCACAATGTTTTCATTTTTGCCAATTATGTAAATGCCTATTTAAAATTACCTTATATCAATAGTTTTTTACCAATTGTTGGTATTTTACTCACTGTTTTTGTAGTAAAAAAATTCCTAAATGGAACTATCGAAAAAGGAAGTTCTCGAATATTATATGCTGTTGCAAAAAAAGGCGGAATTCTTCCAAAAAAACAAATGTACGCTCAAATAATTACCAGTTCATTAACTGTTGGACTTGGAGGTTCTGCAGGATTAGAAAGTCCGATAACCATAACCGGAGCAGCATTTGGATCGAACTTTGCTCAAAAATATAAATTATCACAAAAAGACAGAATATTACTTTTAGCTTGTGGAGTTGCTGCCGGAATTGGAGCTGCATTTAACGCACCAATTGCTGGAGTTTTATTTGCTATAGAAGTGGTTTTAACCGACATTGCTATTTCAGCATTTATTCCAATTATTATTTCTGCAGCAACTGGCGCTTTAGTTTCAAAAATCCTTTTGAGTCAAGATATATTGTTGAGTTTTGATCAAGAGTACAGTTTTAACTTAGTTAATACACCGTATTATATTTTGTTGGGGATTTTAGCTGGACTTGTTTCCGTTTATCATGCTCGTAATTTCAGAAAAGTGGAACGTTTTTTTAGTCAATTTAAAAATAATACCTATAAAAAAGCGCTATTTGGAGCTAGCATTTTAGCTGTATTGATCTTCTTTTTTCCAACACTTTTTGGCGAAGGATATGAAAGTATTAAAACATTGTATACTTCTCATCCCGAAGTTTTACTAGAAAATACTTTACTTACTGATTTTAAAAGTAACGAATGGGTTTTACTTACTTTTGTCGGAATTATTGTTTTGCTAAAATCATTTGCAACGGGTTTAACATTAGGTTCTGGCGGAAATGGTGGCAACTTCGCTCCTTCGCTATTTGTTGGTTCATATTTAGGTTTTTTTGTCGCAAAATTGATGCATTTAACCGGAATCAATTCATCGTTACCAATAACCAATTTCACGATTGTTGGAATGGCTGGAATTTTAAGCGGATTGTTTCACGCTCCTTTAACTGCTATTTTTTTAATTGGCGAAATTACTGGTGGTTATGATTTGATGGTGCCATTAATGATCGTTTCCTCAATAAGTTTCGCCGTTTCCAAACAGTTTGAAAAACATTCAATGGATGCGAAAGATCTTGCCAACAGTGGTGACGTATTTACAAGTAATAAAGATAAAAATATTCTCCAAACCATTGACTTTTTAAGGTTGGTTGAAACCGATTGTAAAACGATTCATTTAGATAAATCATTGGAAAATTTAATTGAACACCTTTCAACTTCCAATCAGCAATTGATTCCGGTTTTAGATGAAAACGATAAATTACTTGGCATTATAGATTTTGAAACCATTCGCCCAATTGTATTTAATCCGTATCGAATAAAATTTACATTGGTTGCCGAAGTAGTAACGCAACCAAAAGAAATAATTCATCACGATGACGGAATGGAAATTATTATGGAGAAATTTGAATCATCCAACCAAACAATCCTTCCTGTAACTAAAAACGGAAAGTTTTTTGGTCTTGTATCAAAAGTATCACTACTTGAAGCGTATCGTGAAACTTTAAAAGAAATGATTATAGAGTAATTAGAGATTTACTTAGTTTTTTCTCCAACAAAATAATCACTCTGGCTTTTAAACAATACATTGAAGGTAGTTAAACTACCATAAATTCTGGTTATATATTGTTGCATTTCTATTTTCTCTGCTTCATCCAAATTACTTGAATTTATTTTTTGCTCCATTACTCTAACTCGGTCACGAACCATAACTATTTTATGAAAGAATACGTCAATCGGAACTTCTTTGTTAGAAGTTGGTGTACTTGGTTCCATTATTAATTTTCCGCCTTTCCATTTATCTGCAATTGGAACCACTTGCGAAACATCACTCCACCTTTGAAGAATATTTTTTAAGGTTTTCTCTACTTCATAAAAACTTACAGTATCCACTTCATCTTCCACAGCTTCAATAATTTCAATATCCGTATCTAAATCGATAGTTTCAATGCCACTTTCTATAAATGTTATCCAATAATGTTTAGAAGTAACGTTGGTTACAACACCTAATCCCAATTCAGCATGTTTTATTCGCGAACCTATACCTAATAATTTCATTTTGATTTTCTCTATTATTTTTCAAATATAAAAATCTTTGACAATATGAAAATAACAATTCAAATTTTATTTTAAAATAAAACTGCATTTAAAAAAAATTAATTTAATTTGTAACGTTTTATAATAACAAACTACTAACTTCAATAACTTAAAAAAATATAGCTATGAAATCATTAAAACTAACTTTTACTCTTTTTCTTTTTTCAATTGTAAGTATAAGTACTTTCGCTCAAAATGCTGATGAAATCATCACAAAATACATTACAACTATTGGTGGTGCAGATAAATTAAGAGCTCTTAAAGGAATCAAAATGGAAATGTCTGTTAATGCACAAGGAATGGAAATTCCAGTTGAAGTAGTTCAATTACTTGGTGGAAAAATGTATGTGAAAATCAATTTAATGGGAAAAGAAATGACGCAAATGGCTTCTGATGGCAATATTGTTTGGGTAACCAATGGTATGACTATGAAAGCTGAAAAAGCGGATGCAGAAACTACCGAAAATGCAAAATTAAGTAGTCAAGATTTTCCTGATCCTTTTTTAGATTATAAAACAAAAGGATATTCTGTTGATTATATTGGAAAAGAAACCAAAGAAGGTACTGAATGTTTTAAAGTAAAACTTACTAAAAAACCAGTAACTGTTGATGGTATTCAACAAGACGATATTGTTTATTATTTTTTTGACACTGAAAATAGTTTGCCAATTGCATCAGAAACTGAAATAACTGCTGGACCAATGAAAGGTCAAAAATCGATTTCTACAAAAAGTGATTTTCAAGAGGTTGATGGAATTTTCTTCCCATTTTCATTGAACGAAGGTGGACAAGATTTAAAGGTGGTTAAAATAACTCTAAATCCAGTTACTGACGAAAAAGCTTTTGCCTTTCCAACTGAATAATTTTAAAACTCATAATTAATCCTTGACACTTTGTTAGGGATTTTTTTTATACAAAATTTTATGAAAAAAAATACTTTAGTACTTGCCTTGTTTACACTACTTGCTTCAGCATCTTGTTTTGCACAAGATAAAATAATCCTTAAAGGAAAAGAATTGTTTGGAGATATTAAAGCGCGTCATATTGGACCAGCTCTTATGAGTGGAAGAATTACCGATTTAGTAATGCATCCAACAAATAATAAAATTATGTACACAGCAACTGCAGGTGGTGGCGTGTGGAAAAGCGGTAATGGTGGAGCTTCCTTCGCTCCTATTTTTGACGAACATATTCAATCCATTGGTTGCATTGCTATCGATCCATCAAAACCTGATCAAAATATTTGGGTTGGAACTGGCGAAACATGGACACGAAATAGCGTTTCTATGGGTGATGGAATTTATAAATCAACAGATGGCGGTCAAAACTGGAAAAACATGGGTTTGCCAAAATCAGACAGAATAGGATCTATTATAGTAGATCCATCTAATAGTGATATTGTTTGGGTTGGTGTTTTAGGTGCACTTTGGGGTGATAGTGAGGATAGAGGTATTTATAAAACTACCGATGGCGGAACTACTTGGCAAAAAATATTTTATGTTGATAATAAAACTGGTTGTTCTGATTTGGTTATGGATGCCAATAATCCAAATATAATGTATGCTTCTTTTTGGGAATTTAGAAGAACTGCTTGGTCTTTTAATTCAGGTGGAACACAATCGGCTTTATATAAATCGGTTGACGGCGGAAAAACTTGGAACAAAATTCACACTGGTTTTCCACAAGGTAAATTAGGTCGAATTGCCATTGCAATAGCTCCGTCGAATTCAAATATTCTATACTCTGTTCTCGAAACTGAAAAAAGTAACCTAAATGGATTGTATCGTTCCGAAGATGCTGGTGCAACATGGAAACATTTAAATAATGATTTCGGATTGGTCGTTCGCCCTTTCTATTTTTCAAGAATTGTGGTCGATCCTAAAAATCCAGATATCGTTGTCAAAGGCGGTTTATCAGGTTCTATAAGTCGTGATGGTGGAAAAACATTCAAAGGATTAGGCTATATGCACGCTGATATTCACGACATTACTTTTGATAATAACGACAGTAATCGAATGTATTGCGGAACTGATGGTGGTGTTTACAGAAGTTGGGATGGCGGAAGTACAATGGAAATGGTAAGCAATTTACCTGTTTCTCAGTTTTATCATGTTAGTATTGATGACAAAGAACCGTATAATGTTTATGGTGGTTTGCAAGATAATGGTTCTTGGTACGGACCATCTAAAAGTCCTGGTGGAATTGAATCTAGAGATTGGACTCGAATTGGTCAAGGTGACGGATTTAGAGTAATTAAACATCCAACAAAAAACATTATTTATAGTGAAATGCAAGGTGCCGAAAATGTGTGGCGTTTTAATACTGATACTCAAGAACTAGTTACTATTCAACCGCTTGCAGTTAAAGGCGATCCTAAACTGCGTTTTAATTGGAATGCGCCTATGGAAGTGAGCAAAAAACAAGCCGACCGTTTTTATATGGGAAGTCAGTTTGTGCATAAATCAGATGATATGGGAAAAACTTGGGTGAAAATTTCTCCTGATCTAACTACAAACGATAAAACAAAATTTGATATAGTAAATGCAGGCGGATTATCAATCGATAAATCGGGTGCCGAAAATCATTGCACTATTTTTACCATTGCAGAATCTTCTGTAAACGAAAATGTTATTTGGGCTGGAACCGATGATGGTAATATTCAAGTTACACAAGATGGTGGAAAAACATGGACAAACGTAATTGCAAATGTTATCGGTTTACCAAAAAATACGTGGTGTTATCATATTGAAGCAAGTGTATTTGGAGCCGGAATTGCTTATGCTGTTTTTGAAGGTCATGCCAAAAATGATTATACGCCATATACCTACAAAACAACCGATTTTGGTAAAACATGGAAATCAATTATAACGGCTGATGTTGATGGATTTGTACGCAATATTCAAGAAGATTTTACTAACGAAAGCTTATTGTTTTTAGGGACTGAAAAAGGATTATACATCACTATTGATGGTGGTTCGAATTGGTCACATTTCACCAATAAAATGCCTTCGGTTGCTATTCATTACATGGAATTAAGCAAAAAAACAAACGACCTAATTATGGCAACGCATGGTCGTGGAATTATTATTTTAGATGATATTAGCCCAATTCGACAAATTACCCAAGAGGTACTTAATAAAGACTTGCATTTCTTTGATTTAAAACCTAATGTAATTGAAGAACAATCGAGCTTTGGTTCTACTGCAACCGAACTAGAGTTTGTTGGAAATAATCCAGATACAAGCGCTCAAATTATCTATTATCTAAAAAAACGTCACACACTTGGCAAAATGGATATGGAAATTCAAGACGAAAAAGGAAACAAAATAGTTTCGATTATTCCAGGAAAACAAAAAGGAATAAATGTAGTTACTTGGGGATATAATATGAAAAATCCTAAAACTGCCGTTGGAAAAACAATTTCATATGCAGGTTTTACTGCACCAAGAGTTATTGAAGGAAACTATAACGTTGTAATAACTAAAGGTAAAGAAGTTTATAAGCATACATTTTCCGTAAAAAATGATCCTAAAAGTGTAATAAGTAAAGAAGATAGAAATAAACAATCAGAAACAACTAGAGCTTTATTTAATTTAAATGAAAAGCTAGCTTATACTGTTTATGAAATTGATGAAACCTTAAAATTACTTTCTCAATCTATTGAAAAAAACAAAACCTTTACTAAAGACGGAACTAAAATAAAAACAGCTTTCGAAACACTAAAAGCCAAAATGGTTATTACAACTGGCGATAGTTATGTTGGAGCTGCTGAACCGCAATTACGAGAAAAATTAGGCGAATTGTATTCTAATGTTGCCTCTAATTTTAAAGCACCATCGAGCTCTCAATTAGAAAATCTTGAATTGATAAAACAACTTTTTGATACTTCTGATTCTGAATTTAAAGCTTTAAAATCAAAATACGAAGCTTCTTATATAAAACAAGCAACAGCAAACAATATTCCGTTTGTATTAAAAACTTTTGACGAGTTTGTAATAGAGTAATCACAAAAGTCAATATCTATAAAAACGTCAGCAATTTTGTTGGCGTTTTTTTGTTAATTCTAATACGTCACTTCGAGTGATTTTTAAAAGTTAAAACGCTAGTTTTAACTTGTAAAAATTGTATCGAGAACATATCAAACAATAATTTCAACCAATGGTTAAATTTTGGAATTATCAATACCAAAAAATGTCACATTGTGCTTGTCGAAATGCAATCCAAATCGATACCTTTGCACAAAAAATTCGGAATTGCTATAAAGTATGATTGAAATTGAAAATTCTATAGAAATTACTGGCGCTCGCGTTCATAATCTTAAAAATATTGACGTAGTTATTCCACGAGAAAAACTAGTCGTAATTACTGGACTCTCTGGCTCTGGTAAATCGTCTTTGGCTTTTGATACGATTTATGCCGAAGGTCAGCGTCGGTATATCGAAACGTTTTCAGCTTATGCACGTCAGTTCCTTGGCGGATTGGAACGCCCTGACGTAGATAAAATTGACGGACTTTCTCCCGTAATTGCTATTGAACAAAAAACAACAAGTAAATCTCCTCGTTCTACTGTGGGAACAATTACTGAGATATACGATTTCCTACGTTTGCTTTTTGCTCGTGCTGCCGATGCTTATAGTTACAATACTGGCGAAAAAATGGTTTCTTATTCTGATGATCAAATCAAAGAATTGATTATTGAAAATTTTAAAGGAAAACGAATCAATATTTTAGCTCCAGTTATTCGTGCGCGTAAAGGACATTATGCCGAATTATTTCAACAAATTGCCAAACAAGGTTTTGTGAAAGTTCGAGTGAATAGACAAATTCAAGACATTCTTCCCGGAATGAAACTTGACCGCTACAAAACACATGATATCGAAATTGTTATCGACAGAATGCAAATTGAGCAAGATGACGACACCGATAAACGTTTAGCCGAAAGTATCAAAACCGCAATGCATCATGGTGATGATATTATGATGGTAATTGAAAACGAAAGCAATGAAGTTCGTTTTTTTAGTCGGACTTTAATGTGTGCAACTACCGGAATTTCCTATCAAAATCCAGAACCCAATTTGTTTTCGTTTAATTCCCCAAAAGGCGCGTGTGAACATTGCAACGGATTGGGAACCATCAATCAAATCAACGAGAAAAAGATAGTTCCAAATCCGAAACTATCCATAAAAGCGGGAGGATTTGCTCCACTTGGCGAATACAAAAGCTCGTGGATGTTCAAACAATTGGAAATGATTGGTGAAAAATTTGGTTTCACTTTATCCGATGCTATTGAAAAAATTCCACCCGAAGCTTTGGATATGATTATGAATGGCGGAAAAGAAAAATTCGCAATCAAATCAGAAGCTGCAGGTGTTACCAAAGACTATAAAATTGATTTTGAAGGCATTTCGCTTTTCATCAAAAACCAACACGACGAAAGTGGTTCAACCTCATTAAAACGATGGGCAAAAGACTTTATGGACGAAGTAAATTGTCCCGATTGCAATGGTTCTCGATTAAAAAAAGAATCGCTTTATTTTAAAATCAACGATAAAAACATAGCTGATTTATCGGCGATGGATATTTCCGAATTAACGATTTGGTTTGATGATTTGGATAAACATTTATCCGAAAAACAAAAAGCCATCGCTACCGAAGTTATCAAAGAAATTAAATCGCGATTGACTTTTTTAATGGATGTAGGTTTGAATTATTTAGCATTGAGCCGAAGTTCGAAATCACTTTCTGGTGGCGAAGCACAACGCATTCGGTTGGCAACTCAAATTGGATCACAATTGGTTGGTGTTTTGTATATTTTAGATGAACCAAGCATTGGTTTGCATCAAAGAGACAACGATAGACTGATAAATTCATTAGAGAATTTACGTGATATTGGCAATTCGGTTTTGGTAGTGGAACACGATAAAGATATGATTGTTCGTGCCGATTGGGTAATCGATATTGGTCCGAAAGCCGGAAAATATGGCGGAAAAATAATCAGTGAAGGAACGCCACAACAATTACTAGCCGAACACACGTTAACCGCTCAATACATCAATGGCGAAAAAGAAATTGAAGTTCCAAAAAAACGACGAGAAGGAAACGGAAAAACATTAAAACTGACTGGCGCAACAGGAAATAACTTAAAAAATGTTTCTATCGAATTGCCTTTAGGAAAACTTATTTGCGTAACTGGAGTTTCAGGAAGCGGAAAATCGACTTTAATTAATGAAACCCTCTATCCTATTTTGAATGCTTATTATTTTAACGGCGTTAAAAAACCACAACCTTATAAAAAAATTGAAGGTTTAGAACATATTGATAAGGTTATTGATATTGATCAAAGTCCGATTGGTCGTACACCACGTTCCAATCCGGCAACCTATACCGATGCATTTAGCGAAATTAGAAACCTATTCACTCAAACGCCCGAAGCTATGATTCGTGGTTACAAAGCCGGACGATTTAGCTTTAACGTTAAAGGCGGACGATGCGAAACCTGTGAAGGAAGTGGCGTTCGAACCATCGAAATGAGTTTTTTGCCCGATGTTTATGTCGAATGTGAAACCTGTCAAGGCAAACGATTTAACCGAGAAACACTCGAAATTCGTTACAAAGGAAAATCAATTTCTGATGTGCTAAATATGACTGTTGATGAAGCCGTTGAATATTTTGAAAACATTCCGAAAATATTCCGAAAAGTAAAAACCATTCAAGATGTTGGTCTAGGCTATATTACGCTCGGACAACAAAGTACAACACTTTCGGGTGGCGAAGCACAACGAATTAAGTTGGCAACCGAATTGTCTAAAAAAGACACTGGAAACACGTTTTACATTATGGATGAACCTACAACGGGTTTGCATTTTGAAGACATTCGGGTTTTGATGGACGTGATTAACAAATTAGTCGATAAAGGAAATACCATTTTAATTATCGAACACAATATGGATGTTATCAAACTTGCCGATTACATTATCGACATCGGAATGGAAGGCGGAAAAGGTGGTGGCGAAATTATTTGCAAAGGCACGCCAGAAGAAATTGTTAAAAACAAAGTGAGTTATACCGCTCAGTTTTTGAAAAAAGAATTACATTAGTACACAATTTTCTAGCCCAGATTGAAGAGGAAATCCTGACATTGCGTTAGATAATTATGATGAAATTGCTTCGTTCCTCGCAATGACAGATTGGAACGGAAAGCTGGAAATAGCTTCAAAAAAATAAAACTATGGCATCTAACGATTACGAAAACGAAGACCACAAAATACACGACAAATTAAAGCAAAAAACGTGGAACGAAATCCGAACCAACGACTCATGGGCGATTTTTAAAATCATGTCGGAGTTTGTGAATGGCTATGAAAGCATGGCACGAATTGGACCTTGCGTTTCTATTTTTGGATCAGCAAGAACCAAACCCGACGATAAATATTACCTGTTAGCCGAAAGCATTGCCTACAAAATTAGTAAAGCCGGTTATGGCGTAATTACTGGCGGCGGACCCGGAATTATGGAGGCGGGAAACAAAGGTGCGCATCGTGGCGAAGGAACTTCGGTTGGTTTAAACATCGAATTGCCGTTTGAGCAACACTACAATCCGTACATCGATAAAGACAAAAACCTGAATTTTGATTACTTTTTTGTGCGAAAAGTAATGTTCGTAAAATATTCGCAAGGTTTTGTGGTTATGCCAGGAGGATTTGGCACTCTAGACGAATTGTTTGAAGCGATTACACTTATTCAAACTAAAAAAATAGGTAAATTTCCAATTATATTAGTTGGTACTGATTTTTGGAAAGGATTGCTCGATTGGGTAAAATCGGTGATGATTGAACAAGAAAAAACCGTTAGTGCTGGCGACATGGATTTAATTAAAATTGTTGATACCGAAGATGAAGTGGTTGAAGCGTTGGATAATTTCTACAAAAAATACAATTTGAGTCCGAATTTCTAGTCAAAAATCAGCCACGAATTACACAAATTGTCACGACCCGAGCAAAGCGAACAGGCGAAGCAATTAATTTGTGCAAATTAGTGTAATTCGTGGCTAAGCTATTTTTTTACAAACTAATATTGATTTTACTACGTAATTCTATATATTAGCCTTTGAAAAAGAAATTGCCTTGAAATCTAAAATACACCAACTACTTGTACTACTTCTTTTATTGAGTTCGATAAAGCAATTTGCTCAACATTATTCTAAATTGACTGTTGATGTTGATGGCGATTTAAAAATACTGAGCGTTTACCAAGAGTTAACTTTTTACAATCAATCGAATGATACGTTGAGTTCCATTATTTTAAACGATTGGAACAATTCGTATTCAAGTAGAGAAACGCCTTTAGGAAAACGCTTTTCAGATGAATTTGTACGTAGTTTTCATTTAGCCAATTCAAAAGAAAAAGGAAGCACCGATAATCTAACTATTATCAACGAAAATAAGTCGTTATTAACTTGGACTCGTCCAAAAGATGCTCCCGATTTAATTGAAGTGCAATTAAAAAACAAAATTTTACCCAATCAAAAGGCTACGTTTATTTTATCCTATTTTCTTAAAATTCCAGATGATAAATACACCAATTATGGTTACAACTCGAAAGGTGATTTTACCTTGAAAAATTGGATTATTACGCCTTCAAAATATGAAAATAATGCTTTTATCAACTACAGTAATTTAAATTTAGACGAAATTCCAAATGCGCTTTTTGATGTCGATTTAAAAATTACAATTCCAAAAGATTTTAAAATAACAACCGATTTAAAAGAGGACAAAGTGATTGAAAACAGTTATTATTTTTCTAACACTAAAATTGTTGACATTCCTATTTACATCGAAAAAAAGCAAACTTTTGCTCTTTATAAAAACAACACCATTGAAGTCGTTTCCAATCTAAAAGACGCTAAAGTTAACGACATACACAAAGCGATTATTATTGATAAAATTGTAAATTATGTCACTGAGAATTTAGGAGAAAATCAACTAAAAAAAATTACGGTTTCACAAAGTGATTACGAAAAAAATCCATTTTATGGATTAAACCAATTGCCCAGTTTTATTAGTCCGTTTCCCGATGATTTTATCTTTGAAGTAAAATTTTTAAAGACTTATTTAAATAATTATCTAAAAAATTCATTACAATTAGATTCCAGAAAAGACAACTGGATTTTTGATGCTATTCAACTATATTATATGATGAAATATATTGATGAATATTACCCAAATGCCAAAATGATGGGAAACATTGCCAACTATAAATTGTTTAGAGGTTATAATCTAGTATCGCTCGATTTTAATGAGCAATACAGCTATTTTTATATGTTGATGGCGCGAAAAAATCTCGACCAACCTATTGGAGATCCAAAAAATACACTGATAAAATTTAACGAAAAAATAGCGTCAAAATACCGAGCAGGATTAAGTTTTAGGTATTTATCTGAATATATCGGAAAAGAAAATCTGCAAAAAAGCATAACCCAATTTATCGCTTATGCCAACAACAATCAAACCGATACAACTAAATTAGAAGCCATAATTAAAAACAATACAACTAAAAATATCGATTGGTTTTTTGATATTTTAATCAATTCACGTAAAATAATTGACTACAAGTTTAATTCGGTTTCAAAAACGAAAGACAGTGTGTCGTTTACTATAACCAATCGAACAAATGTTACCGTTCCAATTCCGATTTACGGTTTGAAAAAGAAAGAAATTGTTTTTAAACAATGGATTGAAAAGGTTAAAGAAGATAGTATTTATTCCTTTAAAAGATACGACGCTGATAAAATAACCATTAATTATAAAAATGAAGTTCCAGAGTTCAATCAACGAAACAACTGGAAATCTCTAAAAGGGTTTTCGCTTTTCAACAAACCTATCAAATTTATTTTCCTCAAAGATTTGGAAGATCCTTTGTACAATCAAATTGTATATGTTCCCACTTTGGAGTATAATTTGTACGACGGATTTATTACAGGAATGCGTTTTCATAACAAAACAGTACTCGACAGACCTTTTAATTACGACATTACACCATCGTATTCTACTAGATCTAAAAGTTTATCTGGTGGGTTTTCATTAGCTGTAAATCAGTTTAATAGAGATAAAAGTTTATTTAATATTCGATACGGAATTAGTGGCGATTATTTTCAATATGCTCAAGACGCGTACTACCAAAAATTAAATCCTTCAGTAGTGTTGCGATTCCGAGAAAATGACTATCGTGATAATACAAAAGAAGCCTTGATATTTCGTGGTGTATATGTCAACAGAGAAAAAAGTGAGTTTGTTAAAAATGCTTTAGAAGGAAGTTATGCCGTTTTTAATGCCAAATACGTAATTGTTAAAAACGAAATCACTAAAAACTTTGGTTATGCAACTGATCTTCAAATTTCGGAAAATTTCGGAAAAATAAATGGTGAAATAAGCTTCCGAAGACTTTTTGACGATAACCGACAAATCAGTATTCGCCTATATGCTGGCGCTTTTTTATACAACTCGACCAACTCCGATTTCTTTAATTATGCACTAGACAGACCTACTGATTATCTTTTCGACTATAACTTTTTAGGTCGTTCGGAAAGCACAGGATTATTTAGTCAACAATACATTCTAGCCGAAGGCGGATTCAAATCCAAATTACCAAATCCGTCTGCAAACCAATGGCTAACCACTATTAATGGCAGTTTTAATATATGGAATTGGGTAGAAATTTATGGCGATTTAGGTTTTCTAAAAAGTAAACAATCCAACGAACGATTGGTTTACGATAGTGGCATTCGTTTAAACCTTGTTACCGATTATTTCGAACTCTATTTTCCAATTTATTCATCAAATGGCTGGGAAGTTTCGCAATCGCAATACGCCGAAAAAATTCGATTTATCGCCGCGTTTAGTCCCAATACACTTATAAGTCTTTTCACCCGAAAATGGTTTTGATTTTTTTCGAAGCGAATGGCTAGTGCTTCTTTGCCATCCATTTTCCTGCTTTCCGCTTTATTTTTACACCTGTCAGGTTTTAAAAACCTGACAGGTGTAAAAGATACCGCTTCAATCAGGGCTATAAAGTATCTTTTGGTTACTAAAATTCCATTTTCAAAACATATTTTAATTAAATTTGCACTATCTAGACTAATTACTATTATGACCGAAGCTCAAAAAACCGTTGAAATTACTTTTGAAGATTTCAAAAAAGAAGTCTTAAACGATTATAAAATTGCCACAATTAGTAGAGAATGTAGCCTTCTTGGTAGAAAAGAAGTGCTAACAGGAAAAGCGAAGTTTGGTATTTTTGGTGACGGAAAAGAAGTGCCACAATTAGCATTAGCCAAAGCATTTCAAAATGGCGATTTTCGATCAGGTTATTACCGCGATCAAACTTTTATGATGACTATTGGCGCGCTTTCTATCGAACAGTTTTTTGCTGGTTTATATGGTCATACCGATATTAATTTTGATCCAATGAGTGCTGGTCGCCAAATGGGCGGACACTTCGCAACGCATTCACTTGACGAAAATGGAAATTGGAAAAATCTTATCGGACAAAAAAATTCAAGCGCCGACATCTCTCCTACTGCCGGACAAATGCCTCGTTTATTAGGATTAGCACAAGCTTCCAAAATATACCGAAAAGTTTCAGGAATTGACCAAACTAATTTCTCTAAAAACGGAAATGAAATTGCTTGGGGAACTATCGGAAATGCATCCACTTCTGAAGGTTTGTTTTTTGAAACCATAAATGCTGCCGGAGTTTTACAAGTTCCAATGGTAATGAGCGTTTGGGATGACGAATACGGAATTTCTGTTCATGCCAAACATCAAACCACAAAAGAAAATATCTCCGAAATTTTGAAAGGTTTTCAACGTGATGAAGAGAATAAAGGCTACGAAATTTTAACCGTAAAAGGTTGGGATTATCCAAATTTAGTAGCAACTTATGAAAAAGCGGCTGCAATAGCTCGTTTAGAACATGTTCCTGTTTTAATTCATGTTCAAGAATTAACACAACCGCAAGGTCATTCAACCTCTGGTAGTCACGAACGTTATAAAAATGCCGAACGTTTAGCTTGGGAAACGCAATTTGATTGTTTAACACAGATGCGTTCATGGTTGATCGAGAACAATTTAGCTTCAAACGAAGAATTAGAGGAAATCGACACCGAAGCAAAGAAAAATGTACTAGAAGGAAAAAAAACAGCTTGGATTGCTTTTACTTCTCCAGTAAAAGAGGAACAAAAAGAACTTTTAGAGTTACTAAATTCTATGGCTTCGCAAAGTGAAAACATGGTGTTTATAGAAAAATTGGCAACGGAATTAGCGGCAATAAAAGAGCCAATACGCAAAGATATTTTGGTTACTGCTCGAAAAGTGTTGCGATTAATTACCAACGAAAATAGCAAATCACAATTAGCCAATTGGATAACCAATTATACTGCCAAAATACAACCAAAATTCAGTTCTCACTTATTTTCGCAATCCAATTTAAATGTGTTGAATAGCAAAGAAATTCAGCCAATTTATGACGATTCTGCCGAACTTGTAGATGCACGATTAGTATTGCGGGATAACTTTGACGCTATTTTTAGTAAATATCCCGAAGCCTTAATTTTTGGTGAAGATTCAGGAAATATTGGCGATGTAAATCAAGGATTAGAAGGAATGCAAGAAAAATATGGCGAATTGCGTGTTGCCGATGTTGGTATTCGCGAAGCAACCATTATTGGTCAAGGAATCGGTATGGCAATGCGAGGATTGCGTCCAATTGCCGAAATTCAATACCTTGATTATTTGTTGTATGCAATACAAATCATGAGCGACGATTTGGCAACATTACAATACCGAACACAAGGTCGTCAAAAAGCTCCATTAATAATTCGAACACGCGGACATCGATTAGAAGGTGTTTGGCATTCGGGTTCACCAATGGGAATGATAATTAATGCTATTCGAGGCATTCACGTTTTAGTTCCAAGAAATATGACTAAAGCTGCTGGTTTTTATAACACTTTATTACAATCTGACGAACCCGCTTTAGTGATTGAGTGTTTAAATGGTTATCGATTAAAAGAAAAAATGCCAACCAACTTAGGCGAATTCAAAACACCAATTGGAGTTGTTGAAACGATAAAAGAAGGAACCGATATTACCTTAGTTTCTT
The DNA here is from genome assembly GCA_031408335.1 of Flavobacteriales bacterium. GTDB lineage: Bacteria > Bacteroidota > Bacteroidia > Flavobacteriales > Flavobacteriaceae > Flavobacterium. Next base: position 43,735 of record JANNWH010000026.1, read on the forward strand.
ATGGCTCAACACTTAGAATTGTTGAACAAGCCGCAAAAGAATTGCACGAAATTGGAATTGATTGTGAAATTATTGACATCCAATCGTTATTACCTTTTGACATCAATAAAGACATAGCTAAAAGTGTTGCTAAAACCAACCGATTATTAATTATCGATGAAGACGTTCCTGGCGGAGCAAGTGCGTATATTTTACAAGAAATAATCGAAAACCAAAACGCATATCAATATTTAGATAGCGCGCCACAAACTTTAGCAGCCAAACAACACCGACCAGCATATGGAACAGATGGTGATTATTTTTCAAAACCATCAGCCGAAGATATTTTTGAGAAAGTATATGCGATAATGAGCGAAGTTAATCCTATAAAGTATAAAAATTTATATTAAAAAAACATAATTTTATTTTTAAAAATCTCGATATTAGTCGGGATTTTTTTTATATTTTTGCATTGATAAAACCATTCAAATCAACAGTATATGCCAGAAAATTCAAAAATAGAAGTTGCTTTAAATAGATTAACACATCGAAATATTGAGATTCTTTCTGTACAATTTGAATTTAATAATTTCGTAAAAGAATTATTAAAGAATGAATTTAAAATGTTTTGGAGCAATTCAAAACGATTCTGGTACCTTTCCTATTCTGAAGAAAATTATTTAAGACTAAAAACCAGTTTAGAACCATTTTGTAATTTTTCTGAAAAAGAAATTGAACGAAAAAAAGAAATTGATCAATCATTATACAGACACATTATATTCAACGCTGAAGACGAAAAAACTATAGCTCAATTTATTAGATATCTTAAAACAAATCGTTATAGTAAAAACACAATTGAAATTTATGTCAGTTTAATTCGGTTTTTTCTTAAATATTGCAAGGAAAAGAGTATTGACGAGATTACTTCTAGAACAGTTTCTCAATTCAATTATGATTTTATTGTTAAGAGCAACAAGTCGCATTCCTATCAAAATCAAGCAATTAATTCTTTAAAACAGTATTTCAGATACAAAGGTCTAGATGTTGAAATAGAATTAATAGAGCGACCACGAAAAGAAAAAAGATTACCAATTATTTTGAGTCAGGAAGAAATTAAAAAACTAATTGACCATACTTTAAATTTAAAACACAAAGTATTATTGAGTTTAATTTATTCGGCAGGATTGCGAATAAGCGAGGCAATTAATATGAAACTTACTGACATTGATAGTCAAAGAATGATTATTCATGTCAAAAATGCGAAAGGCAATAAAGATCGTTATACGTTATTATCCACAAAAGTACTGCAATTATTAAGAGAATATTATAGTATTTATGTACCAAAAAAGTATTTATTTGAAGGACAAAAAGGCGATCAATATAGTGATAGATCGGCACAAATGGTTTTAAGAAATTCGGCTCAAAAAGCAGGAATAATGAAGAAAATCACGCTACACACATTGCGTCATAGTTTCGCAACACATCTATTAGAAAACGGCACAGATATTCGCTACATTCAAAATTTATTAGGTCACAGTAGTCCAAAAACCACTATGATTTATACACATGTGAGTGAAACTGCAGTTCAAAAGATTCAGAATCCTTTTGATAGAATATAAAAATTTTGTATACTTGTAATAATAACAAACAAAAAAACAAAAACATTCGACTATCACCCCAAATTAGATTAAAACTAGAATTAAAAATTCGAGTATATACAAGTTGGCAGAAATATTAAGAAAAAAAAAAACATGAAAATAAGTATAAATTTGATTTTTGCTTTGGTAATTAATTTAACTTATAGTCAAAATTATTTCGAGAAGTTTAAAAGTTTCTCAAAAGAAAATGATACAATTCAACAATCTAAACTGTTGAAGGAATGGGAATCGAAAAACGAAAATGATCCTGAACTTTATACTTCATATTTCAATTATTATTTCTCTAAAAGTAAAACTGAAATAATTTCCATTGACAAAAAATCAAACGGAAAAGAAAGTTTGCAATTAACCGATTCAATTGGAAATGTTGCGGGATTTATTCAATCAAATACTTCACTCAACGAAAAATACTTAAATAAAGGCATTGAATATATTGAGAAGGGAATTACAAAATTTCCAAAAAGATTAGATATGCGTTTTGGGAAAATTTACGTACTAGGTGATACAGAAAACTATTCTGAATTTACTAAAGAAATAATTAAAACAATTGAATATTCAAGTGTTATAAAAAATGATTGGAATTGGACAAATGACAAAAAGAAAGAAGATTCAGAAAATTTCATGTTAAGTTCAATTCAGAGTTATGTAAATCAACTTTACGAAACTGGAAATGATGATTTATTAGAAAACATGAAAAATATAGCAGAAACCGTTTTAAAATATTATCCAAATCATATTGAAAGTTTATCAAATGTTTCTATCGTTCACTTATTGAGAAAAGAATATGATAAAGGTTTAGAATATTTATTAAAAGCTGAAAAATTGAACCCAAAAGATTATATTGTTTTGGGAAATATTGCTCAAGCATATAAACTAAAAGATGACAAGAAAAATGCAATTAAATATTATGAACTAGTAAAGAAATACGGCGATGAAAATGCAAATGAATATTCAAAAGCAGAAATCGAAAAATTGAAAGAAAAATAAAATACTTCTGCCAACAGCCGTTTGCGTCAATGGCGTTAGCTTGGGACTTATTTGGACGCTTGGTCTCTTATCTTTTTTCTTTTTCAAAACGTTTTTTCTTTCAAAGTTTTCGGTATATTTGTTTGCGTCAGTGTTTGAAAATCGCCACTAACGCAAGCGGCGGAACGTTAGCTGCAACCAAAAAAAACTTCACAGAAAATTTGACAAAATACCATAAATTGGTATCTTTGAAAGAAAAATTTTAGTCATGGCGAAAAACACATCAATTTTACTTGGAGATTATTTTAATAATTTCATTAATGGTCAAGTACAAACTGGAAAATTTTCTTCTGCTAGCGAAGTCGTTCGTGCGGCATTGAGAATGTTCGAACAAGAAGAAATAAAAAAAGCGGAACTTATTAAAGAACTCATTAAGGGAGAAAAATCTGGAATTGTCAAAGATTTCAATCGTGATACATTTTTGAAAAATCTCAAAGAAAGACATTTAACGAAATGAATTTTACGATAAGGAAAGAAGCAGAAAAAGATTTAGAAAATATTTGGCTTTATACTTTCGAAAACTGGTCAATCGAGCAAGCTGAAAAATATTTAAATTTAATTTTTGATGAGATTGATTATCTATGCTCAAAGCCAAATTCAGGGCTTGATTATGGAAATATAAGAAAAGGATATTGGAGATCGAAAGTCAACTCACATTTCATTTTTTATAAAATCAACGAAAAGCAAAATGAAATAGAAATTATAAGAGTTTTGCACGAAATGATGGATATTGAAAATCATCTGTAAATATCTTGGCAGCAGCTAACACTTGCTAAAACTCATGGCTAGTTTTTCGGTATATTGTGCGTTTCTTTTTCATAACTTCGCTCGGCGGTTATGGAAAAAATAATTTCCATAAGCCGCCACGAGCTCTAGCAAGGAAACGTTACAGGAAACCTTCGAGCAACTAAATAGTGAAAAAGAAACTGATAAAAATAAAATATCTAAATTGCAACTCTGATTAACAATCAGAGTTTTTATTTTATTAAATATGGGCATTGTAAAAGACAATTTGTACAGAATATCAAACAAAAGGTTTATTAAGTTTTTTAATAAGCAAACAATCTTTCCTTATTATCATATCGTTAAAGATGAAAAGGTTAGACATATTGAGAATCTTTATCAATACAAGAATGAAAAGCAATTTAGAAATGATATTGAAGTTCTTTTGGAGAATTACAAACCAATAAATCCTGCGGATTTATTGGTTTGTAAAAATATTGAAAACAATTTTTTACTTTCTTTTGAT
>JANNWH010000027.1:0-16937 GCA_031408335.1 Flavobacteriales bacterium
GCGAATTAAAAATGCTTCGTGTTATCAAAACACTTTCAGAAAATTATCCAATAAAAATCAAAGCTACTTTTTTAGGCGCACATGCCTTTCCTTCTGAATTTAAAGAAAACCATTCAGACTATATTGATTTGATTATTAACGAAATGTTACCGAAAATTGCTGCAGAAAATCTGGCTGAATATATAGATGTATTTTGTGAATCAGGGTATTTTACTTTAGATGAAACCGAAAGAATTTTAGTTGCTGGAAAACAACATGGTTTGATTCCGAAAATTCACGTTAATCAATTCAATGCTATAGGTGGAATTGCAGTTGGCGTAAAACATAATGCACTTACTGTTGACCATTTAGAAGTGTTAACTCATGAAGATATAGAAATGTTAAAAGGATCTGATACTTTGCCTGTGGCCTTACCTAGTTGCTCCTATTTTTTGAGTATTCCTTACACGCCTGCCAGAAAAATAATAAATGCTGGTTTGCCTTTAGCTTTAGCAACCGATTTTAATCCGGGTTCAACGCCTTCCGGAAATATGAATTTTGTAGTTGCAACAGCTTGTATCAAGATGAAAATGACTCCAGAAGAAGCTATCAATGCTGCTACAATTAATGGTGCTTATGCTATGGGAATTTCAGAAACTCATGGAAGTATAACCGTTGGAAAAAAAGCAAATATTATCATTACGAAACCTTTACTATCGTATTATCAATTACCTTATTTATTTGGAAGTAACTTGATTGAAAAGGTTATAATTGAAGGAAAAGAAATTTTTTAATGATTAATTATTTCAAAGTAAAAGTCGTTTTTCCAACTAAACGGCTTCTTTCGTATACATTTACAGTATAAATTCCTTTTTCAAAATTGGCTGCTTTTAATTCTTGTGAAATAGAAATGTATTGATTGTCGTACAGAACAGATTTGGATAAACTATAAGTAATTGATTTGTCATCAAAAAATTCTGTAATTCGTCTGCCTAAAACTTTATTATTTCCATCTACAACTTGAATATAATATTTTTTTTCTTCTGCTTTAGCATTCGAATTGCCTTCAATAAAAAAACTAATTTTGATTAAATTTGTTTTGCTTGCCACATTTGTTTCTTCCAGGCTTGAAGAAGATTTAGTTGTGTAAGCAGCTGATTTTAAGTTAACAACATCGAGATTTACATATACTTTTTCTACTGGTTTTTCGATTACAATTTCTTTAGAATTAGAAATTTCTTCTTTTACTATTGGATCAACAACTGTTTCAATTTTTGTTGGAATAGTATTGTTCTTCTTGTTTTTGATTAAAAAGGAATTGTTATTTAAATCCGGTTTTTTTGAATCAACAATAATAGGTTTTATAGATTTAATCTTAGTAACTGCTTTCGATTTATTTGATTTTAATGTTACTATTTCGTCAACTAAAATCCGCATTTTAGATTCTAAATTTTGATATTCTGTTTTGTATTTTAGTAACGAATTGGCACTTCCTTTTGTTTGTTCTAATTCTGCTACTAATTTTTCAACTTTGATTTTTTCGGATTCTAAATCGTTATAAGTAGCTGTTTTTTCTGCAATTTTTGTATCATATATAGACTTAAGATCTTCAATTTCTTTTAATACTTTAGCATTGATAGCATTAACAGAAGAATTTGAATTCGAACCATTATTTGAATTGATACTTCCAATATTATATCCAATACTAGCGGCTAAAGCCATCACTAAAATAGCAATTATTACGTATAAAGTAGTTGTGTTTTTTGCAGTTGCCATTTATTCCCGTTATAGACACAAAAATAAGAAAATGGCTTTGATTGAAAATTCAATTAATTATAAGTTATAAACAAAAAAAGGTATTCAAGTTACGAATACCTTTTGATAAACTATTGTGCTAAAAACCTTTATTTCAGTGAGAAACTTGACTTAGAAACTAACTCGCCTTTGTCGAAAACATTAACAAAGTAAGTTCCTTTTTGAAAATCTTTACCCGGTAAATCTTTTGAAACTTCTACTGTTTTATTTTCATATGCTACAGTGGTAGTAAAACTATACGTTAATGACTTTTCACTAAATGATATTGTTGCTTTATCGCCAAGAACATTGCTTTTACTATCAATAACTTGAATATAATAGGTTTTATCACCCGATTTTGCAATGCTGTTTTCTGCAATAGTAAAACTAATTTTTAAAATATCCGTTCTACTAGCTTTTTCAGTTGCAATTTGTTTTCCAGAATTTTTTAATTTAAAAGCCGCCGTTTTTAAATTTAAAACAGAAAGTTTGGAACCTTTTTCAACTGTTTTTGACAACTCTTCGTTTTGACCAACTAATGTTTGTGTATAATTTTTCGATTCTTCTAAAACTACTTTTGTACTATCTAAATTTGTTGCAAGTGTTTGGTTTTCTTTTTTCAATACATCAATTTCTTGCATTAAAGTAGTCATTTTAGATTGTAAACCGATGTATTGTTGTTTGAATTTTGACATCGACGAAACATCACCTTTGGATTTTTCGAGTTGTGAAATTAAATTAACAACTTTTTCTCTTTCAGCTATTAATTCATCAGACATTGATGTGTTTTCGGCAATAGCGGCATCATAGGTAGATTTTAATTCTGCTAAGTCTTTCAATACATTTTCCTTATCGGTTTTTGTATTAACAACTTCTGTTTGCAAGGTTTTAGCTTCGGTTGTGAGTTTAAAAATATAAAATAAACTTCCTAATAACAGAAGCGTTAAAACTAAAATGATAGCTTTTAGTGTCGAATTACTTTTTTGATTTTCCATTGGGACGATGTGTTTTTACAAAATTAATATTTTATCCTAGTATAACGTAAGTTTATATAATTATATTATTTTTGAGCAAAGTTTTTTTATGGAAAAATTGATTCGATTTACAATATCTGATTTATCAAAAATAACCAATCACCGAAGTGGTGAAGTTAAATATGGTGAAAAAATGGCTACAATTCCTTTAGATCAAGATATTATTTCTTTTCTAAATAATTGCGAACAACAATTTGTATTGTTCGGAATCCCAGAAGATATTGGTGTAAGAGCAAATTATGGTCGTCCTGGAGCTGATTCTGCTTGGGAAAGTGCCATAAAGAGTATTGCTAACATTCAGCACAATCGTTTTTGTAAAGGTTCCCAAATTTTAATTTTAGGACAATTAGATGTTGCCCAAGAAATGGCAGCTATTCAAGATCTCGATTTTAATTCAACTCAAGATCGAAAGCAAATGAGTGAATTAGTAGTAAAAATAGATAGAGAAGTGGCACATATTATTTCACATATTGTTAAAGCGGGAAAAACTCCAATTGTAATTGGTGGCGGACATAACAATGCCTACGGAAATATTAAAGGAACCGCTTTAGCGAAAGGCAAACCTATTAATGCAATTAATTTTGATGCGCATTCTGATTTCAGAATTTTAGAAGGAAGACATAGTGGAAATGGTTTTTCGTATGCTTATTCAGAAGGTTTTTTGCGAAATTATTTCATATTTGGTTTACATGAAAGCTACACATCCAAAAGTGTACTTAAAGAATTGGTTAATTTAGAAGATCGTGTTCGATTTAATACTTATGATGAAGTTAATATTCGTAAAGAAAAAAACTTTGAATATGAAATGAATGCTGCTCTTGAATTTATAAAAAATGACTATTACGGAATTGAAATTGATTTAGATGCAATTCCAAATATTCCGAGTAGCGCTATGACATTAAGTGGATTTTCGGTGGAAGAATTACGTCGATTTATCTATTTTTTTGGGAAAAATAAAAATGCTGTATACTTACACATTTGTGAAGGAGCTCCTAGTTTAGGTAACGAAAAAAACAATCATTTAGTTGGTAAATTAATTGGTTATTTGATTACCGATTTTATAAAGGCTAAAACTGAGATTGTTTAGTTTATTTTTGTTGCTGTTTTTGCTTGTTCATTTTTGATTATATTTTATGTTATTCAATAACTTTTATATTTAATATGGTAAAAACTATTTACAACCAGAAACAAGCTTAAAAAATTATTGAATTAATAGTTAAAAAGCACTTATTTTTTTGGAAAACACCTTAATAAAAATACTGTATCTTTGCCACTTGTTCATTTCAAGAAGAACTATTTTATGACATTCAACGATTTAAATTTATTAAAAAATATACAGCAATCTCTTGAAGAAGAAGGTTACGAAACGCCTACTCCAATTCAGCAACAAGCAATTCCAATTATTTTAGAAGGAACTGACTTGGTTGGTTGCGCTCAAACCGGAACCGGAAAAACGGCTGCTTTTGCCATTCCAATTATCAATTCATTACACCGAATTGTAGGTTCCTCTGCCAAAAGGAAACTCATCAGAACTTTAGTTGTAACTCCAACACGAGAATTGGCAATCCAAATTGACGAAAGTTTTAATACCTACGGAAAATACACAAATATTCGGTCGATGGTAATTTTTGGTGGTGTGAGTCAAGTGCCACAAGTCGACCAATTAAAAAAGGGAATCGACATCTTAATTGCAACACCTGGACGATTATTAGACTTACACAAACAAGGTTACATCGATTTAGATCACATGCATCATTTGGTTTTAGATGAAGCCGATCAAATGTTGGATATGGGTTTTATTAACGATGTCAAAAAAATAGTAAAACTCACACCAACCAACCGACAAACTTTATTATTTTCGGCAACTATGCCAATGGCGATTAGAGAATTGGCAGATACATTTTTGACAAAACCAAAATACGTTTCGGTTTCACCAGTTTCATCTACAGCAGAAACAGTAAATCAGAAAGTATATTTTGTTGGTAAAGAAGACAAAAGAAAATTATTATATCATATTATTCGCAATGATAAAATAGATAATGTTTTGGTTTTTACACGAACTAAACATGGTGCTGACAATGTGGTTAAAGCATTGAAAAAAAATAACGTTTTAGCTGAAGCTATTCATGGTGATAAATCGCAAAATGCTCGTCAACGTGTGTTAGAAGCTTTTAAAAATAAAGAAATTTCGGTACTTGTTGCTACTGATATTGCTGCACGTGGTATTGATATTGATAGTTTACCTTATGTTGTGAATTTTGACTTACCAAACATTTCTGAAACCTATGTTCACCGAATTGGACGAACTGGAAGAGCAGGAAATAGTGGTTTAGCTATTTCATTTTGTGCTAAAGATGAACAACCGTATTGGACTGATATTGAAAAATTAATTCGGATGAAAATTAAAGTAGTTGAAGATCATCCTTATCCTTATAGTGATATTGAAGAAGTTCCTAATCCAGATGCTAAACCCGATTTACGAAATAAGAATAAAGAAAACAATTCGAGAAAATCAGATGCTTCTAAAAAAAATAAAAAACGCTGGTATTAATTAGCTTTTTTTATGCTAACCAAATTGGAAATAATTTGAAATAATTTAACTTGCTCGAATGGTTTAATGATAATATCGTTCATTCCGCACGACAAAGCTTGTTCGGTAATTTCTTGTTTGTCAAAAGCTGTTAACGCAATAATCGGAATATTAATTCCTTTATTTCGGATTAATTTTGTGGTTTCAAATCCGTTAATAATTGGCATATTGATATCCATTAATACAATATCATATTTTTCGTTTTCTAATAAATTTATGGCTGCATAACCATCATCAACAATAGTGCATCTAAAATTATTTGATTCCAATATTTTCTTAGTCACCACTTGATTGATTTTGTTATCCTCAACAACCAAGATTTTATAATTGTAATTAGTGGATAAATCGACAACTATATCATTAATAATTTCATTTCTTCTTGACTCATCAGATTCAAATGAAATAGTAAATATAAAATTAGTTCCAACATTTAATTCACTTTCGATTTGTATGGAACTTCCAAAAAGCTCAATAAGTTTTTGAACGATAGATAGACCCAATCCTGTACCTTGATAATCGCCTTCTTTTCGTTCAATTTGTACAAATTTTTCAAAAATTTTATCTTGATCATCTTTAGCAATTCCAACACCATTATCTTTTACTTGAAATTTTATATGCGTTTTAGTTCCTTCAAACTTTACTAAATCTGCACTAATTCTAACCTCTCCATTTTTAGTAAATTTTAAAGCATTACTAACCAAATTCATAAAAACTTGCGACAAACGTAATTTATCTCCAATTACAAATTCTGGAATATCAGTATCAATTTCAGTAATTAACTTATTATTGTTTTTTATAGCAATAAATTCTAACGAATCAATGATGGTTTTAATTTCATCAGAAATATTAAAAATCATGCTTTCTAAATTGATTCTATTTTCTTCAATTTTATTTATTTGAAGTAAATCGTTTACCAAAGACAATAAATAACGAGCTGAGAATTTTAAAGAATTTAAGTGCGGACTATTTGCTAGTTCTTTATGTTCGTCTAAAATAATATCGGTAATACCAACAACACCATAAAGTGGAGTTCTAAGTTCATGGCTTATAGTTGAAACAAATTGTGTTTTGAGTAGAGAAGCTTCTTCGGCTTTGTCTTTTGCAATTTTTAATTCTTTGTTGGCAATTGTTAACTCATTATTGGATTTATCTCTAAATTTATTATTCTTGTACAGCGAATAAATCAATAACATTAAAGTTAAAAAAATGACGACAAATAGTAAAACAATTAATTTTGATTCTTTTAAATCAAGTAATTGCTTATTTTTTTCGTTTTCAATTTTTTCGATTTGTCTTTTAAATTCTTCAATTTCAATTTCACCTCCAGTAACTTTAACGTTTTTTACACGTTCTTCACTATATATTTTTTTTTGTAATACTTCTTTTAATTCTAAATAATGTAATGCATTTTTAAAGTCATTCTTTTTTTTATAGTGATTAGAAAAGTCGGCATATACATCACAAAGATTAGAATCAATAAGATCGGCATCACTTTGTTTTCCTAATTTAATGGCTTCATTAAAATATAATTCTGCTTTGGTATCAAGATGTAAAGAACTGTAATAAGAACCATATAAAGTTGCTAAAGAAATTTTTGCCTCTAACTCTCCTTTTTTAGAAACATAATTTTCACATAGTTTAAGGTATTTAACGCCATTATTAAAATCTTTTATGGCAAAATAAGCACTTGTTATATTGAGTTGATTGTAAGTAATATCTATTGAATCATTTATCTTTTTCGAGTAAATGATTCCCTTTTTATAATATACTATTGCTTTATTGAAATCATTTTTTTTATACGAATAGCAACTTCCTAAATTATCATTAATCCAACATTTAATGGAATCATTAGAAGTCAAATTGGCATGATACAAAGCTTTATTATAATATTCGATCGCTTTATTTACATCAGAAAACTCAACAAAATTTAACGCAATAATATTATAGGCTTTTGCTATTAACACATTATCATTTATTGTATGGGCATCATTTAATGCAATTTTAGCAAGTTGTAACGATTTTTCAACTTCAAAATTATAAAAGGCTAGTCCAGATTCATTTAACTTCTTTATAATTTGCTTCTTAGAAATTTTACTTTCTTGAGAATAAGCAAACTGCAAAAAAAGAAAAATTAAAAAAAAAGAAATATTTTTAAATAATTTCAACTTTGAATTTTTAAAATAGTAGGAAAATAAATTTTTTGTAGCAATAATTAATTTCTAATTAATTTTTTATATTTAATACGAGTCGGATTTACATCACCCAATCGTTTCTTTTTATTTTCTTCATATTCAGAAAATCCACCTTCAAAAACATAGACTTGAGATTCACCTTCAAAAGCTAAAATGTGTGTACAAACACGATCTAAAAACCACCTGTCGTGACTTATTATTACAGCACATCCAGCAAAATTTTCTAAACCTTCCTCTAAAGCACGAAGTGTATTTATATCTAAATCGTTGGTTGGCTCATCTAATAAAAGTACATTACCTTCTTCTTTTAACGTCATTGCTAAATGCAGTCTGTTTCGTTCTCCTCCTGAAAGTGTAGCTACTTTTTTATTCTGATCACTTCCTCCAAAATTAAAACGAGAAAGATAGGCTCTTGAATTTACTTGTCGTCCGCCCATCATTACTAATTCTTGTCCATCACAAAAATTTTCCCAAATTGATTTATTAGAATCAATATTAGAATGCGCTTGATCAACGTAAGCAATTTTTACCGTATCACCGATGGTAAATTCACCTGCATCTGGTTTTTCTTCGCCCATTATCATTCTGAAAATTGTTGATTTCCCAGCGCCATTCGGTCCGATAATTCCAACTATTCCAGCTTGAGGAAGCGTAAAGTTCAAATTATCATATAATAATTTATCACCGAAAGCTTTGGCAACGCCTTTAGATTCGATGACATTAGTTCCTAATCGTGGACCATTTGGAATGTAAATTTCTAATTTTTCGTCTAGCTCTTTTTGATCTTCATTTAAGAGTTTGTCATAATTTTGCAAACGTGCTTTTTGTTTGGTTTGTCTTCCTTTGGCACCTTGACGCACCCAATCCAACTCCCTTTCTAATGTTTTTCGACGTTTGGATGCTACTTTTTCTTCTTGTTCCATACGCTTTGATTTTTGATCAAGCCAAGACGAATAATTACCTTTCCACGGAATACCTTCTCCTCTATCCAATTCTAAAATCCAACCTGCCACATTATCTAAAAAGTACCTATCGTGAGTTACAGCTATTACCGTTCCGGCATATTGTGCTAAATGTTGTTCTAACCAAAGAACGCTTTCGGCATCCAAATGGTTGGTAGGTTCATCTAATAATAAAACATCAGGTTGTTGCAATAACAATCGACATAAAGCCACACGACGACGTTCTCCACCTGATAAATTTTTAATTGGCGTATCACTTTCTGGAGTTCGCAATGCGTCCATTGCAATTTCGAGTTTGGTGTCTAATTCCCAAGCACCGCAAGCATCTATTTTGTCTTGTAAATCGGCTTGACGATCCATGAGTTTTTGCATCTTATCGGCATCTTCATAGACTTCTGGCAAACCAAACATATCATTGATTTTATTGAACTCGTCAAGAATAGCAACGGTTTCAGCTACACCTTCACGAACAACTTCAATAACGGTTTTCGAATCGTCCAATTGTGGTTCTTGTTCTAAATAGCCAACAGTATAACCAGGTTGAAATACTAAATCACCTTGGTAGTTTTTATCGACACCTGCGATGATTTTTAATAGGGATGATTTTCCGGAACCATTTAATCCAAGTATTCCAATTTTTGCTCCGTAAAAGAAACTCAAATAGATATTTTTTAATACTTGTTTATCACTTCCTTGGTACGATTTACTCAATCGTTGCATTGAGAAAATTACTTTCTTATCGTCTGACATTTTAAAAATATGTTTTTATTAATTAATTGTTTATCAAATATTTATATTTTATATTATTTTTTAAAATGCTGATTTTTATATAAAATGTTCCCACTTTATTTAGTTATTAATTCATACATTTATTTTGCAATCATAATTTGAAAAAAACTTATAGTATAGTTACAAAGATAGTTCTAAATAAAAAGAAATCTTCCAATCATCATTTAAAACTGAATTTTTTATTGGTAGTTGTGCTTTAATGCTGAATGAAAAGCAAAACATTAATGCAAGAGAGCAAATTAATTTTAGTGATATTTTTTTCATGTTTAAAAGTCTATTAGTTTGAGATAAATTATTTTATATACTGCAAAAAAGCTTTAATTATTTTCAGTTCATTACTACTTCTCCTTTATGCCCAAAAGAGAAGAAATATATTTCATGATTTAAGATTTGTTTGCCATTTTTCAAAAGTTCTATTAAAAGGAGTGTTGGGTTAATTAAAAAAGTGAAAATAATGCCTTGCAATGTTTGTTTGTACCGTTATTTAAACCTTTTAACAAGAAAAGTATAAAATTGGTTTTTCAAATTGCACTCCTTCAACTTCTTGCATAAAATGATTCCAATTGTATTCTTTAGAGTTAATCAAAGTTGCATTTAACTGTTTTAGAAATACTTCTTCCAATTTTTCTTCAGATTTAGCCACAACAAAACCACTGCAAAAAAGTAAAGCAAAGAAAAGTAGTGTGTGCTTTTTCATATTATTGAATACGCTAAAGATTTGTGAACTATTTATCAAATGCAACTATTTTTGTTTACTTAAATATGTATTAATAAACTTTGAAATTTTGTGTTTCAAAAATGTTTTTGATACTAATTAAATACACTTTTTTATTATATTATTACATTCTATACTAATACTATTTTGATAAAGCAAAACAATAAACAAAGTATATATTTATTTTTCATTAATCATTACAATACTCTTCTGGTACATAATAAGGATATTTTCCTCCAAGTTTTTTTGAAGTTTGACATAGTAGGTTTAGAATCTCTTGCTGGTTTGGGAGCAACTCATTAGCAATACTAAATTGTTCAAACGCTTTTTTATAATTCCCTGTTTTAAAATAGGCTTTTCCAACCTGAATAGATAAGTTTTTTCCACTATTTGGAAAGTATTTATTATATCTTTCCCAGATTCTTATAATCCTTTTGTCAGGATTTTTATAACCCAATACCAACATGACATCCGTGAATTCTAATGTAAAATTAAGATATCCAAGTATTACATTATCTATGTCAATTATTTCTTGATTTTCAGCATTTATCCATTTTTGAGATTTAGAAATTTCAATAATATTGATTATTTCTTTTTCCAAATTATCTAAATCAAATATCTCTTTTAGAATTACTATCTTTTTTTCTCGAAAATCTATTGTATTAGGAAAATTAGTAATTCCATAATTTGCAAATTGAATTGATTTGCTAATTAATTCCGAATTGATTTCTTCTCTCAAATTTTTATACTCCAAAATTTTCCCCTTATTATCTTTCACTTTAAAAATATTTGCTAAATCTTCTGGATTCCTGATAACTTTTGTACTATCAATACTAAGACTAAAAGAATAATAAAAATCAATTTTCGATATATAAAGCGCTACATCACTTGAAGAATTTTTTTCCCAATCATTAAGAAATTGTTCTATTTCATTAAAATCACCTGTTTGAAATAATGTTTCGAATTTAATAGCATTAAAATTTTGACCAAAAGCAATTGTTGTCAATGTAAAAAAGAAAATTAAGAAAATTAATTTTTTCATATTATTAGAAATTGTTATTAGATTTATAAATATATTTTTACTTAAAGTTTGGTCTTATATAATTTATGTTTTTTTATACATTGCCTTTATGTTTTCTGATCATGGCACTCCAATCTGAAGGAAACTTGAGGTGCTTTTCTGCGTAAATTCAGTACTGTTTATTACTTTCTTGTCAGTCAATTTTATACTATTCTTTCCTGTCATACTTTGTCTTGTAGCCAGGGTTTGTGTCTGGTCGTAATGCGTTTGGATAATTGAAATCTGTCTTGATGTCAACCGAGGTTTGTTTAACCATTTTAAATACTTCGTAAGGGTTTTCAATGGCACTCCAAACGTCATAAAGTTTGGTTGTATTGCGTTCGTCAGTTAGTGACCGTCCGCTAAAAAATCGTATTGAACCTACGTTATACATTCTTTCAATAATAGAAACGTTTACTTCAATGTCTGAAATTTTATCATAGTCAATGGTCTTAAAGTCTGTTCCAATAAAACCCGTTCTCATCATTACACGTTTGTTTGAATAACCATAAGCCGTGTTTGAAAAAGAAAGTACTCGATTTAGAAAAGCATAAAGTCCTAGAAATAATGGAATAATTCCAAACATCCAAAAGTATTGAAACGGAAACATACTGTCAAGAGTGTCAGGTTTGAAGTTAAAGTTAACCAAAACCCATACTAAGCCAAAAGCTAGAAAAAAAAGACCTGTACTAAGTCCGCTAAAAATATAGGGGATGAATTTTGGTTTTCCTGTCCATAATATTTCTTCGTCATTGTCTTTAACGCTGTCGAATTCGGGTAATAAATTTTTGTCGAATGTTGAACTCATATTTTTGTCTTTTTGTTTGTGGCTGTTTTATGCCAAGTTATGTTCATTTTTAAATTCTAATTTCAAATACAAATCATAGGTTATGCCTTGAATTTTATTTATTGGTGCTTCCATCTTAGCTTTATAAAAAGTACCGTCTCGGGTATTGTATCGAATAGATAATGAAAAAGTACCTTGCTTGTTTATAGCAAACTTTTGTTTGATACTCTTTTCGCAATCAAATTTAAAACTTTTATTTTTCTTCTTTGGTGTTTTTCATGATGTTATTTAGTTCGTCTATAAATTTTATTTCAGGGTTTTCTAGATGTACGTGGCAATATCGTTTAGTTCTCTTAAAAATACTGATTCTGGATTTTGTTGCTGTTGAGCAAAACAGAGAACAGAAAAACTGACGAAAAGAATATAAATAGTGATTTGGTTTTCATTATTATAATGGTTTGTAATTTGTTGAAATAAATTGAATGTACAATATTAAAAAATGATTAATTCTCAATATTATTGACTACAACTAACAGACAATACATAGGAATCTTTTAAATTAAAAAGCCAAGTATATCCTTGGTTTTTTTAATTTCTTCGATAAAATATATTTCTACTTTTTAATTTAATGTTCCCACTTTATTTTAAATAATTTGCATATTTTTAATAATCAATTAATTAAAGGGAGAAAATTACTTTCTTATCGTCTGACATTGTATTTGTAATTTAAAGATTTGAAAATTTAAAGATTTGGTATTATTAGGAGGTTTGGTGATTGTCGGATTCAATTTTTTAATCATTAAATCTTTCAATCGTTCAATTATCTTATACTCTCCCTTTTAATGAACTAAAAACCCATGCGTTTGCTAAAAAACCTACTCCAGTTGCTACAAAACCCCAGCCAGCAGTTTCATCATATCGAAAAGCACCAAGACCAATTAGAATTAATCCCATAATTACCATAATTAAAGTTGCCCAACCAAAAACAGTATTTTTATTCATTCCTATTGACATATCATTTATTTTTAGTAAAGTTTACAAATATCGTGAATCTAGATGAATTTTAGGTTAATTTTTTAATTTGAAAATACAACATATTAAATTATTAATTGAAATGCATATTGTTTCTAGCCGTGATTGTAATAGAAAGCCCGGAATAAAAAAACGCATTTTTTTGTTGTAAAAAAAAGCGACCAAGGCAAGCTTGTTTTTTGCTTAGAAAAAAATAGTTTTTTATGAGGACTTGAAATGGAAAGCGCGATTGGCTTCTAATTGAAAATTTTAATCAACATTTCTTTTAGTAAATCGTGATTTGGCATTGCATTAGCTCCAACTCCTTTACTTTTAACATCAATATCACGCAAAGTTGCAACAATGGCGCTGACTTTTTTCATAGGATAGTTTTTTAGTGCCACATCATAATCTTTCATAAAAAACGGACTTACTCCTAAAATTGGTGCAACTGTTTTTGGATTTTTATCTTTTAATCCGTGGTATTTCAATAATTTAATAAAAAAGCTAAAAACCAAACTAGTTGTCACAACCATTGGGTTATCTTTGGGATTATCGGCAAAATAGTGTGCAATTTGATACGCTTTAATTTGATTTTTGGAGCCTAAAGCGTTTTGTAATTCGAAAACATTAAAATCTTTATTAAAACCTATGTTATCTTCGATGTCTTTTGGAGTGATGGAATGACCTTTTGGAAGAATAATTTGAAGTTTATCCAATTCGTTACTAATTCGGCTTAAATCGTTTCCTAAAAATTCGACTAACATAGCGTTAGCTTTAGGTTCAATTGAATAACCTCTTCCTTGAAGTACGCGTTGAATCCATGTTCCGACTTGATTTTCATACATTTTTTTACTTTCAAAAACAACTCCGATTTTATCCAAAAGTTTAGTGACTTTTTTGCGTTTATCGAGAGTTTTATATTTGTAAGCAAAAACTAATACGGTTGTAAGTTGAGGATTTTCGACATAACTTTCGATTTTATCTATTGTTTTAAAAAGTTCTTGTGCTTCTTTAACAATAACCACTTGACGTTCAGACATCATTGGATAGCGTTTGGCAGTAGAAATAATATCTTCAATGGAAGAATCGCGGCCATAAATTACCATTTGATTGAACTCTTTTTCATCTTCTGAAAGAATGTTTTTTTCAATATACTCTGTTAATTTATCGATATAATATGGTTCTTCTCCCATTAAAAAATAAATAGGTTTGATGTTTCCTACTTTTATATCATTGATGATTTTTACTACTTCGTCCATTCTTTTAGTGTTCAGTTTTCAGTCGCAGTTGGCAATTAATCAAATTTAACTATTTTTGCTATATGCAACAATTGAATTTTCCGAGTTATGCGTTTCGGTTCAAAAATAGTGAAAATAAAGTAGCAATCTTTGATGAGATTAGGAAAAGATTTATCATTCTTACACCAGAAGAATGGGTGCGTCAGCATGTAATTCAGTTTTTATTACAAGAAAAAAGTTATCCGAAATCATATATTAATGTCGAAAAAATTATTAAAATTAATGATTTAACTAAACGATATGATATAGTTGTATATCAACCTAATGGTTCTGTTTTTTTATTAGTTGAATGCAAAGCGTTTACGGTTAAAATT
The DNA here is from genome assembly GCA_031408335.1 of Flavobacteriales bacterium. Lineage (GTDB taxonomy): Bacteria > Bacteroidota > Bacteroidia > Flavobacteriales > Flavobacteriaceae > Flavobacterium. Next base: position 14,529 of record JANNWH010000027.1, read on the forward strand.
AATCAAAAAACATTTGATCAAATTGCACGATACAACCTTTCTATGAAAGCCAAATACTTAATGGTGACTAACGGACAAAATCATTACTTTTGCCAAATGGATTTTGAAAATGAGAACTATGTTTTCTTGAAAGCCCTTCCAGATTTTGAATCGGAATAACCTTAAATTTTAAAAATTGAACAAAATAGCTGTTGTTATTTTAAACTGGAATGGAGCAAAATTAGTAGAACAATTTTTGCCTTCGATTATTGATTTTTCTGATGAAGCAACAATTTATGTTGCCGATAATGCTTCTACTGATGATTCAATTGCTGTTATTAAGAAGCAGTTTCCTTCAGTTAAAATAATTCAAAACAATAATAATTTCGGATTTGCAAATGGTTACAACATTGCTTTGCAAGAAATTGAGGAAGACTTTTACGCTTTAGTAAATTCGGATGTTGAAGTCACTAAAAATTGGTTACTTCCTATTCTTTCTATTTTTGAAAAAGAACCAGAAACTGGAATTATTCAACCTAAAATTTTAGATTTTAAAAACAAAGAAAACTTTGAATATGCTGGAGCTGCAGGAGGTTTTATAGATCAATTTGGCTATCCTTTTTGTAGAGGACGCATTTTTAATTCGATTGAAAAAGACAAGCAACAATACGATGATGAAAAAGAAATTTTTTGGGCTTCGGGTGCGTGTTTTTTTATACGAAAAGAAGTTTTCAGAAAACTAAATGGTTTTGACGGTGATTTTTTTGCACATCAAGAAGAAATTGATTTGTGTTGGCGTGCTTTTAATTTAGGTTATAAAGTGAAATATACTTATAAATCGCTAGTTTATCATATTGGCGGCGCAACCTTAGACAACAGTAATCCGAAGAAAACTTTTTTAAATTTCAGAAATTCTTTACTAATGTTGTTAAAAAATTTACCTAAAAACAAACTTTTTCCAATCATTTTTAGTCGATTACTTTTGGATGGATTGGCAGGAATTCAATTTATATTTCAAGGAAAATTCAAACACCTTTTTGCTATTTTAAAAGCGCATTTTTATTTTTATCATTTGATTTCCAGAAATTTAAAGAAACGAAACACCTCACAACTATCCAATTATTATAAATCGAAGAGTATCGTTTTTAACTATTTTATCAGAAATGGCAAGGTCTTTGACGATGTGATTTAACAAAACTTTACTAATTATATTAACATATTAGTATCAAATAATTGTAATTTTGTATATCAAAAATCAAACTTTATGAAAAAATTATTTTTATCATTAGTCGTAATTGGCTTACTTACAACTTCTTGTGGAGCAAAGAAAATTGCTGCTTTAGAATTGAAAAATAAAGAGTGTCAAGACTTATTAAATTCGACAACTGTAAAATTAAATTTATGTTTGTCGGAAAAACAAGCTTTAAATCAGCAATACGAAACTTTAAATCAGCAAAATGAGTATTTAAAGAAGAACAATACCGATTTAATAAGTGCTGCTAAAGACATGACAATTCTAACAACAAAAGGAGCACAAAATATTGAAAAAGCTCTAGAAACTATTCGAGAAAAAGACTTAAAAATTACACGAATGCAAGATGCATTAACCAAAAAAGACAGTGTAACATTAGCCTTGGTGACTAGTTTAAAAAGTTCGGTAGGAATTTCTGATCCAGATATTGAAGTTAATGTTGAAAAAGGAGTTGTTTTTATTTCCATTGCAGATAAATTGTTATTTAAAAGTGGCAGTTATGTTGTAAGTGAAAGAGCCAAAGAAGTTTTAGGAAAAGTAGCTAAAGTGATTAACGACAAACCAACTTTTGAATGTATGGTTGAAGGTCACACCGATAATGTTCCGTTTACTGGAAATGCAATATTGATTGATAATTGGGATTTGAGTGTAAAGCGATCAACCGCTATTGTTAGAGTTTTAACAAAAGAATTAGGTGTAAATCCGAAACAGTTAATTGCTGCTGGTCGAGGTGAATTTATTCCGCTAGTTGATAATAATTCTTCAGAGAATAGAACAACAAACAGAAGAACTCGTATTGTAATTTTACCTAAAATTGATGAGTTTTATGAAATGATTGAGAAAGAAATGAAGAAGAAACAATAGGCAGTGTTCAGTGTTCAGTGTTCAGTGTTCAGTGTTCAGTGTTCAAAATTAAAAAATATAAAAACGTCTTGAGAAATCAGGGCGTTTTTTATTTATAGATAGTGTCTATTTTCTATCTTCTATTCTCTATATTCTTCTTACAATATCTCCAAACTTCCCTTTCCCTCTCTCACCACAACAGGTTCATATCCAGATAAATCAATAATTGTCGATGGCATATTATCACCATAACCGCCATCAATAACTAAATCGACAAGACTCTGCCATTTCTCAAAAATTAATTCTGGATCTGTTGAATATTCTAAAACTGCATC